>CACZZZ010000029.1 GCA_902785825.1 uncultured Bacteroidia bacterium | reverse complement strand
ACTCTCCATCGCCAGAGGAGGCTCGGCCAACCTAACCGCCACGGTCAACCCCTCGACCGCCACAGACAAGACTGTGACCTGGTCCAGTTCCAACTCTTCCGTCGCCACCGTGAATAACGGCACAGTGAGCGCTGTGGCGGTCGGAACTGCCACCATCACAGCCACGGCGAGCGGCAAAACTGCCACCTGCGAGGTCACCGTGACCCCGAAGGGTGTGTCATCCATAAAGCTTGACAAAACCTCGGTCTCAATGACTGTCAAGGAGGTCCTGACGCTGACCGCCACCGTCGAACCCGCTGATGCCGACGACAAGACAGTGACATGGACTTCCTCCGACGAGAGTGTCGCCAAGGTTGACAACGGAAAGATCACGGCTGTTGGAAAGGGAACGGCCAAGATCACCGCCTCAGCAGGCACAATGAATGCCACCTGCCAGGTATCGGTCAGCTACGCCGTGAATTCCATAACTCTGGATAAGAGCACCGCACAGATTGAGGAAGACGGGACTCTGACACTGAAAGCGACCGTTGACACAGACGATCCCGACGTCAAAGTTGGATGGTCCTCGGATGCCACCGACATTGCTACTGTGGACAACAATGGAACGATAACCGGCATAGCGATAGGAGAAGCCACAATCACCGCCAAGGTCGGTGACAAGACCGCGACCTGCAAGGTCACAGTTAAGGAGGGAAGCTATAAGGCAAAGGAAAGAGCCGCTCTGATAAAGTTCTTCAATGCCAACAACGGAAATAACTGGAGTGATTATCACAAGGAGAATTGGTGTTCAGACGAGCCCTTGTACTTATGGACGGGGGTCGAAATGACACCTGACGGCAAGCACGTGAATAGCTTGTGGATCTCTGACGAGAATCTCAGAGGCCAGATACCGAAGGAGATAGCCGATCTTACGGAGCTGGAAGTCTTTCATTTATGGAATGATGGCGATTACACCCAAACCTATCCGATGCCGAAAGAGATTGGGCAACTCAAGAAGCTCAAGGACATTTACTTATGGAGGTATCCTATTTCCGGGAAGCTTCCGGAATCTCTTTTCGCCATAGAAGGACTTGAACGTCTGGGGATAAGCCATGCCCCTTTGGACAAATGGACTATCCCGGCCTATATAACCAAGCTCAAGAATATCAAGGAGCTGAGATTCTTTGACTGTAATGTTACCGGAAAGATTCCGGACGCCCTCGGGCAGCTGACGGGCCTCGAGGATTTGTATCTTTCGTCCAATGACCTGTCCGGATCTTTGCCTGCCTCGTTGGGAAGCCTCATCAACCTGAAGAAAATCAATCTCACCAATAACAAACTCTCCGGCGCGATTCCAACCACTGTATCGCACATGGATAATTATTGGAAACTCTGGCCACTTATATTCTACGGGAATAACTTCACGATGGAGAATCTCCGGGATTCCAAGATCCCCGCACCCAGAAGCCCCAAGATCAAGCTTCTTTCCGGGAAAGAGTTAGATATCGATGAGTTTTTCTCGCAAAACCAGTACACCGTGCTGTTCCATATGAATCCCAAGTCGGGTGACGCCCTCGAATGTCTCATCCAACTCGAGGCGCTATACAAAGTGAATAAAAGCAAGGGTTTGGGAATCCTTTCGTTTATTAACAACGGCGGGACGAGTTCCGCGGACATGAACGACTGGGATGCGGCATTCAAGGATGCTCTCAATAAAGCCGGATCTACATGGGATTCTTTCAGCAGATACATGTACGAGGATCTTCCTCCCAAAGAGACTCCTTTCTATGCCGAAACAGGAAATGGACTGTATCCGCATGACACAGAAAACTCGATAGTTATCATCGGACCAGATCAGACTGTAGTCTATTCCACCCTTCTGGATAATTTCAGGGTGACTTATGGCGATGCGATAGCCTATCTTCAGAAAGCGTTCAAGACCACTATCACACATTACGAGTCAAAGAGCTATACTCAGGACGGGAAGGTGACCAAATACCAGACAGCCTCCACAGGAAAGGGAATAGACATTGTGATCACAGGTGACGCGTTCTCCGACAGGGAGATGGTAAGTGGTGGCACATTCGAGAAAGCCGCCAAGCAGGCGGCCGCAGACCTGTTCTCAGTAGAGCCTTACAAGTCGATGAAGGACCGGTTCAATGTCTATTTCGTCAAAGCCGTGTCAAAGCATGAGGAGTATTTCAACGGCTGCTCAACTGCCTTTGGAGGAGCTTTCGGGTATGGTTCCGCCGTTGGAGGCGATAATGACAAAGTGCTTGAATACGCTAAAAAGGCCGTCACAGATAATTCCAGAATGGACAATGTCGCTGTCATGGTCCTGATGAACAGTGTACGAAAAGGAGGCACCACTTATATGATGCGACCTGCGGATAAGAGTATTTACGGTGGTGGAGCGAGCGTTATCTGGGTCCCTTACAAAGATGTGACAGTGAGCGGAGGTGTCTCAGAACTGGCAAGCACTATTGTTCATGAGTTGGGCGGTCACGGTGTCGCGAAACTTGCCGATGAATACGCTTACCGCGATCAAGGGGCCATAAGTGCCGAAGATGCCAACTACACTAAGGAAGAACAGAACAACTATGAGTGGTATCTGAATGTCGACTTCACTTCCGATCCAAAGAAGGTTCGTTGGAGCCAGTTTATCGGTGACAGCGCCTTCGCGTCAGAGAATATAGGGGTTTATCAGGGTGGATACACCTACTGGACCGGAGTCTGGAGGCCCACGGAGCAAAGCGTCATGAATGACAACTTCAACCACTCAACCTTCAACGCTCCATGCCGCTCGCTGATTTGGACCAGGGTCATGAAACTCTCGGAAGGCGAGGGCTGGAAGTACGACTACTCCGCCTTCAAGACATGGGACAAGGCTCATCCGAGCAAGGTTGCCACCAGGAGCATAGTGGAAACTGATGGCAAGGCTCCTGTCCATGTCCCGCCTGTCGTAGTCGGCAAGACTTGGAAGGAGGTGAGTAAGCATCCGACGAAGTACGTGTAAGTGACACGGAGTTATATGCAAGTAGCAGCAACTTTTCCGAAGTTACGGTAAGCTGCTGCTACTTTCGCTT
>CACZZZ010000028.1 GCA_902785825.1 uncultured Bacteroidia bacterium | reverse complement strand
GCCGATGGTACTGGCCCACCAGCTGGGAGAGTAGGTCGCCGCCGTTCTTCGGAAGTCCCTGACAGACGTTGTCTGCCAGGGACTTCTTCTTTTTTATCCACCGGGGGGCGTTCCGTTTTCTCTGTCATGCCTGTCCTGACTGGGCGGTTCGGCCTGCTTCTGGTCTGTAGATTCTTCGCTACGCTCAGAATGACAATAGCAGAAGCTCAGAATGACGGCAACCGAACCGGACTTGCCGTTGAAAGACAGCAAGACAGCAAGGCAACAAGGCTGAAAAACTGAAAAGCTGAATCTAAGCTATGGAAGGTAAGGGGAGAGGATGCGGGAGATGGCTTCGGTCTCGATGAGGAAACCGTCATGACCGTAGGGCGTCTCAATCTGAAAGTATTTCGCACCGGGAACCATCTCTGCCCAGGGCTTCATATCCTCGGGAGGAAAGAGCTCGTCGGAAGACATGCACACAAACACGCATTCAGCCTTGATGTTCCTCAGAACTTTCTCGACTCCGCCGCGCCCTCGACCTACATTGTTGCTGTCCACCTCGTCGCAGACGTACAGATAGGAGTACGCGTCCCAGTCCTTGATAAATTTCGAACTCTGGTGACGGTAATATGACCCAGCCTTGTCAGCGAACATCACGTCGTCCGAGTCCTCGACCTGTTTGAATAAGCCTTCCTCGCAGCGGTATGTCAGCAGGGCGATTGTCCTGGCGGCCTTCAATCCGTCCATTCCGCCTTTAAGGCTGCGTCTCTCCTTGAATGATGGATCGGCGTAAAGCGCCATTTTCATCGCCGCGTTGAATCCTGTGAGCCATGGGGTCACCCTGGCTCCGGTGGCGATGAAGAACACCTTGTCAAACAATTCAGGTTTCCAGGCCAGCCAGTCAAAAGTCATGAATCCTCCCATCGAGGTGCTGACGATAAGGTCAATCTTCTCTATTCCAAGATGTTCCCTTAATAAGTCAAATGCGACTACAGTGTCGTGGACGGTCACTTTAGGAAAGTCAAAATAGTAAGGCTTCCCGGTGGCCGGGTTCAAAGAGGCTGGGCCGGAAGAGCCGCATGCCGAGCCGAGCACATTGGCGCAGATTACG
This sequence comes from uncultured Bacteroidia bacterium, assembly GCA_902785825.1. GTDB lineage: Bacteria > Bacteroidota > Bacteroidia > Bacteroidales > UBA932 > Cryptobacteroides. The sequence continues at coordinate 7,022 of CACZZZ010000028.1, read as the reverse complement.
AAATACTTGTTAGTGTCGATTGTCTTGCCTGGACCCACGAGAGCCGGCCACCATTCTCCCTCAGGATCAGAGGACGCTGTCAGCGCATGGCAGAGCCAGATCACTTTCTTGTCTTTGGAATATTCCTGGGGAGAGGTGTGATACACGACCTCAAGGTTGGTTATGCTGCCTCCGGCCTCGAAGCCGAAAGATCCTTCGTGTCTGTAGGTGTGCCTTATCATTTTATTGTCTGACCCGCGAATATACCGATTTGTTTTGTTAATTTTGTCTGGCTAGACGTGATTTTGACATGTGTTCTTCAATCGAGACTTGCCCCAGGGTGGGAAATGGTTATGATGTGCATGCCCTCAAAGAGGGCCTGCCGATGAGGCTTTGCGGAGTGGATATTCCTTCAGCCAAGGGTTTTGTGGCTCATTCTGACGGCGATGTGGCGATCCACGCTTTGTGTGACGCTCTGCTTGGAGCGGCGGCACTTGGCGACATAGGCCTTCATTTCCCTGACAGCGATCCTCGTTACAAAGGCATCGACAGCACAAAACTCCTTGAAGAAGTGGTGGGCATGATCACCGGCGAAGCGGATCAAACCTACAGGATCGTCAATGTTGACATCACGATAGCCCTGCAGGAGCCTAAGCTCAGGCCGCACATTGACCTCATGCGCCAGACCTTGGCGTCTGTCATGAATATCGACAAGAGCCAGGTCAGCGTCAAGGCCACCACGACAGAGCGGCTGGGATTTGTCGGCAGGGGAGAGGGCTGTGAGGTCTGGGCCAGCGCCATGATAGTCCCGGTAACTGTCCGGTAATTGTTTTAGCATTATTGAGAATGACACCATTAGCGGTAATATTGACCGTCGCCGCCTACTTCACGGCGATGCTCGCCATAGGCTGGTTCACCTCTAAAGGAACTGATAACCAAGGATTTTTCAATGGAGGCCGTAAGGCCCCCTGGTGGATAGTGGCTATAGCCATGATCGGAGCTCCGATGTCCGGGGTGACATACGTTTCCGTTCCGGGAATGGTCGGTACCGGTGCCGCCATGGGCTACATGCAGATGGTGGCAGGTTTCTTTGTCGGCTATCTCCTGATAGCTTACGTCCTGACCCCAGTATTCTTCAAGATGAATATGGTCTCGATCTACCAGTACCTCGAAGACCGTTTCGGAGCCGCCTCTCACAAGACCGGGGCATGGTTCTTCTTCATCTCCAAGATCCTGGGAGCGGCCGTTCGGCTGTATCTTGTCTGTGTGACATTGCAGCTGATGGTATTCGCTCCTCTTGGCCTGCCCTTCATTCTGAACGTGGTTATCTCCATCGCGATAGTTCTCCTGTACACCTTCCGAGGCGGAGTCAAGTCCGTCATCTGGAACGACACGCTCAAGACAGTCTGCATGGTGGTCTCGATAGTCCTCGCGATAGTATTCATTGCCAGGGATATGGGACTTGACTTCAAGGGAGTCGCCGCCACGATCCGGGACAGCTCATATTCACGGATCTTCTTTTTCGACGACATCGACCATCCCGAGTATTTCTGGAAGCAGTTCCTGGCGGGAATATTCACCGTCGTCGCCATGACCGGCCTGGATCAGGACCTGATGCAGAGGACCTTGGCGAGCAAGAACGCCAAGGAATCACGGAAAAACCTCATTACCAGCGGCTTGCTGCAAATTCCAGTGATATTCATGTTCCTTTGTCTGGGGGTTCTTCTCTATGTGTTTGCCGCTCAAAGGGGGATTGAAGGTAGCGGAGACTCCATTTTCCCCGCTGTCGCCACGGGTGGCTACTTGCCCGCTGCAGTCGGGGTCTTGTTTGTCATCGGGTTGGTCTCCTGCGCCTATTCCGCCGGCGGATCCGCTCTCACAGCGCTGACAACCTCGTTCACGGTCGATATCCTTGGCGCCGGCAAGGAAGGGGAGGAGAAACTTGCCGCCACGAGGAAAAAGGTCCATTTGGTCATGGCCATTCTGATGGGGCTCGTGATCATGGCCTTCTATCTGTTGAACACAAAGTCCGCTATTGACGCCGTCTATAAGCTGGCCAGCTACACCTATGGGCCGATTCTCGGGATGTTCGCTTTTGGAATATTCTGCAAGAAGCCCGTCCGGGACCGCTGGGTGCCTCTTGTGGCGGTGGCGGCTCCGGTAATATGCCTGGTCCTCCAATCCAACTCAGAGCGCTGGTTCGGGGGCTACAAGTTCTCCTACGAGCTCATCTTGATCAATGCCTTGCTGACCGTCCTTGGCCTCCTCGCGCTGATCAAACGAAAAAAAGACGAATAATTTTTGCGGATTCAATATAAATCCCTATTTTTGCAATCCCGAAACGCCCCTTGGGGCAGTGAAAGGGACCATTGAGATATGGTGTAATGGTAGCACTACAGATTCTGGCTCTGTCAGTGAGGGTTCGAATCCTTCTATCTCAACTCAATGGGCACACGGCGGGGTAGCTCAGCTGGCTAGAGCGTCGGATTCATAATCCGGAGGTCGTGGGATCATGCCCCACCCCCGCTACCACCACAAATATTGACGATAATGCCAAACGCGTTCCATTATTCGATCGGCAGGAAGTTCATCCAGGCAGTTAGCGGAGCCTTCCTGATTATTTTTCTTATTCTCCACGGTACGATCAACTTTTTCTCAGTGATCGACTCCTTCACCGGAAAATTCGGTGTTGTCGCCGCTGACGACAAACTCTTCTCGGCTGGAGACGGACTCTTCAAATTGGGCTGCGACTTCATGTCAACTCCTTTCATTGACATCATGGTCCCCATCCTGGCCCTTGGCTTTGTCGTCCACATTTTCTACGGGTGCTATCTTACCTATAAGAATATTAAAGCCCGCGGTGGAGTCAAGCGTTACGAGGAGAAGAGCGTCGCCGCCGCCGACTCATGGGCCGCGAAGAACATGTTCGTCCTGGGTATCGTGGTCCTCGGACTGCTTTTCTTCCATCTTTCCCACTTCTGGGCCAAGATGCAGCTCCCTGAGATGTTTGGCATCGGTGATTTTGAGAATAACCCTTATTACCTTCTTTGCGCGACCTTCGGCAAATGGTGGATGCTCGTTATCTACCTGATTTGGTTCGCCGCGATCTGGTTTCACCTCTGCCATGGCTTCTGGAGCATGTTCCAGACTGTGGGCTGGAACAACCAGGTCTGGTTCAAGAGGCTTAAGGTTATCGGCGTGGTCGTCGCTTGCCTCATCATCTTCCTCTTCGTCGCTACCGCGGTCAATGCCTTCATCCAGGTTAATTTTATCGCATAAGTATTGCATTTCAGAATTTAATTTCTATATTTGCTCTTGGTATGAGACAGAACACGAACAATAACTTCTGGTGGCGCGCTTGCAGTTCAAAGCTGTAAGTCGTCGCTCGTGGTTACCAGGTTCGTCAAATATAAGGTGGCACGCTGACTTACAGCGCGCCACCTTTCTTTATGCCCTGAAATACATGTTACATTTAATCATAAACCCAATTTAAAAACGAACAGCAATGAGACAGAAAAAGTTCTTGCTCCCGGAATCAGAGATTCCCACGCATTTTTTCAACATCCAGGCCATCATGCCCAACAAGCCCCTTCCGTTCCTTCATCCCGGAACCAGGCAGCCCCTCAAACCTGAAGACCTTTATCCAATCTTCTGCAAGGAATGCGCTGACCAGGAACTCAACCAGACGGACGAGTGGATCCCGATTCCCGAGGAGGTTCGCGAGCAGTACGCCGCCTATCGCTGCACCCCGCTTGTGAGGGCGTATGAGCTGGAAGAGGCTCTCGGCACTCCCGCCCACATCTATTTCAAGAACGAGAGTGTCTCACCGGCTGGCAGTCACAAGCTGAATTCTGCCCTGGCCCAGGCCTACTACGCGAAAAAGCAGGGGATCACTAACATCACCACTGAGACCGGGGCCGGCCAATGGGGCGGAGCCCTCTCGTATGCCGCTAAGAAGTTTGGCATCGACTGCGCCGTGTATATGGTAAAGGTTAGCTATAATCAGAAGCCTTATCGCAGGAGCATAATGCAGACCTTTGGGGCCGCTATCACTCCTTCACCCTCTATGTCAACCCGCGCCGGCAAGGACATCCTGACCGTCAACCCCAACGACCAGGGTTCCCTCGGCTGCGCGATCTCTGAGGCCATCGAGCTTGCGGTGACCACCCCTAACTGCAAGTACACCCTCGGATCGGTGCTGAACCATGTCTGCCTCCACCAGTCCATCATCGGTCTTGAGGCCGAGAAGCAGATGGAGATGGCAGGGGAATATCCCGACATTGTGATAGCTTGCTTCGGCGGCGGCTCCAACTTCAGCGGGATCGCCTACCCGTTCATGCGCCACAACATCCAGGATGGCAAGAAGACCCGTTTCATTGCCGCTGAGCCGTATTCCTGCCCGAAGCTCACGAGAGGCAAGTTTGAGTATGACTTCGGAGACGAGTCCGGACTGACTCCGCTCCTTCCGATGTACACCCTTGGCCATACCTTCAAGCCCGCCACCATCCATGCCGGTGGTCTCCGCTACCACGGAGCTGGAGTTATCATGAGTCAGCTGATGAAGGACGGTTTTATGGAAGCTGTTGACATCGAGCAACTTGACTCCTTTAAGGCTGGCGTTCTATTTGCCCAGACAGAGGGAATTATCCCTGCTCCGGAGTCCTGCCACGCGATTGCGGCGACGATCACCGAGGCTCTCAAGTGCAAAGAGACAGGCGAGGCCAAGACCATCCTCTTCAATCTCTCCGGTCATGGATTCGTGGACATGAGCGCCTACGACCAGTATTTCTCCGGCGAGATGAGCAACTACCATGTCTCAGAAGAGGACCTTGCGAAGTACATCAAGTCCGCTGACGCCCTCAATCAGTAGATTCGCAACTCATTAATACTTAATGAGGAATAACCTTGCATCAAAAAAAGTGAAAATTTTTTTCACATTTTGATGCAAGGTTTTTGAAAAATTGGATTTAGATAAGTGAGGTTTATGAGTGAAAAACGGCCTTGGAATGGCCGCAAACGCTAAAAATGCTTTGAATTTTATTGTAAAATTAATTATTCATGCTATCTTTGCAGGGACAAGTCAGCTTTTGGTGGCTTTTTTATGCGTGCTTTTAAGTGACCTGTCGTTGGCAAGAATTAAAGTTTAATCTAAAATATCTATTCGCAAGAAGACAGACAAACAATTAGAAATTATGTATTTAACACATTATTCAATTTTGTTTTAGTACTATGAACAAAAAAATCAAAAATCTGTTCCTTGCAGGGGCCCTGGTATTGGGTCTCTCAGGGGTAGCCGTATCCTGTACGGACTACGATGATGACATCAACAAATTGCAAACCGACGTGACCAACGTTAGTGGTCAGGTCTCTACCCTGCAGAGCACGGTCAACGAGCTGCAGAACAAGATCAACGCCGGCTTTGTGATCACGAGTGTCACCCCTATCACAGGAGAGCCTGGTGGCTACACGTTCACCACCTCCGATGGCAAGTCTTATGAGATCAAGAACGGTGCTAAGGGCGCTGACGGAAAGGACGGCGCTCAGGGCCCGAAGGGCGACAAGGGTGACTACTACACCCCGAACGCCGAGACCGGCACCTGGATGCTCCACACCATTGGTGAGGACGGCAAGGAGACCGTGACCGACACCGAGCAGTCCCTTCTTCCTGAGGGCTTCATCAATGTCGAGTTCGACGCCGACACCAACACCCTTACTATCACCGCTGGTGAGGAGGAGTTCACGATCGAGCTGAACGGCAGCTCCGCGAGCTTCGTTTTCGTTCCCCAGGCCGTTGTTGACGGCAGGAACGCCATGGAGATCAAGAGCTTCGCTTCCCATGTTTATGTCCCCGTCGATGTCGACTCCCTCGACTCCAAGGGCGAGAGGTGGGCTCCTGCGGTTCTTCTTTCTATGGAGAAGGACAAAGGTAAGGCGTTCTCTAAGTGGGTTGAGGATAATAAATTGACGTTCCGTTCTTTCGAGGAATACAACGCCGCCGTCTTGGAGTATGCTGTTGAGACTGGTGACGCTGTCCGCGAGGCTGTTCCCGCTATCGCCCAGTACCACGTGAACTATGACGTTCCCCTTGACGAGACCTACGAGTATAGCATCGTCTCCACGGACGTTCCCGTTTACACGAGGGTCGAGAGCTCCGCTGACTTCGCCATGAGCGCCGAGTTCGTGAGCTACGAGAACGGTATCCTCTCCGTCGAGGTCGCCTATGTGGGCACCCCCGCCGGCGTTGGCGAGGATGACAACCACATGACCCAGTTCGCCCTCCAGGTGAGCAAGGGAGACAAGGTTTACACCTCCGACTACGCCACTTTCGTCGTGAATAACATCACCGCCCCGAAGATCGCCGATCCTCGCGCTGTCGTCGAGGCCAGCAAGGCCGCGAAACTCAAAGCTTATAGCTTCGAGGAGCACTACCGCAGAGGCGTTATCGGTCTCCGTAATGAAGATTGGGGCCAGCCTGTCGATTATTTCGACATCGGCTACCACGAGTACTTCGCTTCCAATAGCTATGTGGCTCCCTGGACCATGAGTAACACGAACGACGACGCCGGTATGCAGGCCGCCCACGCCACCTGCGACACGGCCGTCGCCTACGACGAGACCCTTGACCTCAGGACCATCACGATCCCCCACTACGACGCCAACGGCGAGTTCTGCTTCAAACCCAGCGACTGCTGCGATCCTACAACTGGGAACACCAACAACCAGTATGAGAAGAAGTTGAGTAACGAGGTTCACAAGTGCCTTGAGATGAGCGACGCCCAGATGGCCGAGTTCGGTCTGCACTTCGAGTACGAGGTCGTCCAGAATTACCTCACCGACGTCCCCGAGACCGACCAGGCCGACTTCGTCGAGCTTGTTGACGGCCACATCTTCAAGCCGAGGGTTTACGAGACCGAGGGAACCGCCTCTATCGGCCGTACGCCTATCATCCGCGTCAAGCTGATGCACGGCGAGGACATCGTCAACGTCGCCTACATCAAGGTGTTCATCGCCCAGGCGAGCACCATCACCCCTGAGATCGAGCT
>CACZZZ010000027.1 GCA_902785825.1 uncultured Bacteroidia bacterium | reverse complement strand
TGGCGTCGAGCTCAACTACAAGGAGCGCACGATCAACATCGGCAACGCCGGAACCCTCATCGCCACTGTCCTCCCGAAGGACGCCACCAACAAGAACGTGACATGGACCGTCTCCGACGAGAGCGTCCTGAAGGTGACGCAGGACGGTGTCGTCACACCTAAGAAAGAGGGCACGGCGACCGTCACTGTGACCACCGAGGACGGCGGCTTCACCGCCACCTGCGAGGTCACCGCCACGGCAAAGGTCATCGCTGTCTCAAGTGTCAAGCTCGACAAGAGCTCACTATCCCTCATGGAGGGCAAGACAGCCCAGCTGAAGGCTACGGTGTCTCCCGCCAACGCGACAAACGCGGAGCTGACATGGACCTCCTCCAAGCCGTCAGTGGCCACGGTCGATGCCGCTGGTAATATTACAGCTGTCGCCCCGGGCACAGCCACGATCACTGCCAAGTCTGAAAACGGCAAGAGCGCGACATGCGCCGTTACTGTGACCAGCAGATATACCGTGAAGATGGGTTCTACTGAGATCACCGAGAATTATAACCTAACAATTGATCTTGGCGAGACTGTGAACCTGGTGCCCTTTGACAAAGTGAACAACGCGCCTATCCGTACCACATTAAGTCCCTCCTCGATAAAATCCGGCAACTCCAACATAGCGGAAGTCAATCTGATGTATGGCGGCGGAGCCGGAGGCATCTCCGCTTTCAACGAATGGAAGATCACCGGAAAGAATAGTGGCTCGACCACGGTGACTATTACCTATGGTAGCATGACCCGCAGGATCAACGTCAAGGTCAAGGAATACACCATTTATTATAATGACAAAGAGGTTCCCTCCACACTGAATGTGATAACCACGCATGCCTCCGAGGCCATTACTTTCACATTGTACAATAAAACTGAGGGGAAAAAGGTGTATGTGGGAACTTTAGAGGAATCGAACAAATATACTGTCACGAGTTCAAATCCGAATGTGGCGACTGAATTCATAGGCTATTCGGCTTACTTCAAATACCTTAACGGCGTAGGTGAAGGAACGGCGACCCTTCAGTTCTATTATAAAAAGGTGTTAATCAAGACAATCACGTTAAAAGTGATCCATGCGATCGAGGTGCGATACGGAGGATCAGCCTTGGGCGCCACCTCGACGTACTACTGGAACGGGCAAAGCGGGCACACTAACAGATCTATACGTTTCAGCTATTACGACAAGGTGGACGGCAAATTAATCACGCTTAGCAGCTCCAATTCTTCTAAATTCGAGATCAAATCCTCTAACACAAGTATCATCTCAAACAATCTCTCCTACGGTAATACCGATAAAATAAGCTATGCCTACGCTTACGGGACCGCAAAGCTGACCTTCACTTATAATGATGTCGAAATAGCCACCACAAATATGACGGTGAAGGAGCCACGATTCGGTATAGCGCTGCAAGATCTCTCCAACCATGCTCTGCTTGTTGAAGACTCTTCAGCCACCCCATACTTCTTCTATGTCAACAAAGATGGTAGTGAGAGATTCTTCACACTCTATGACTACGATATCGAAGGCTCAATTTCAAACAAATTGACATATAGTCCTTCTATTGCCTTTGTCAGTACCACAAACAGTAAATTCCACTTTATTACTTACACTAATGATTCGAATCACCATGCGAGGATTGCCTTCTCCCAGACGGGTGCTAAAGATGGAGAGAAGGCCATAATCACATTCAGGGTTCAAAGGCCCAATGGAACATGGCATACGGTCAGGCTCGAAGTGAGAAATGGTATTTAAATCAGTATACTCTCGGGCCGAAGATGGCTGTGCCGATTCGCACGATAGTGGCTCCATGCCTGATGGCGACAGGCCAGTCATGAGACATCCCGATTGAAAGCTCAGTGAAGCCTGGAAGATCATAACGGTCTTCCAGGCTTTTTTTAAAGGCCTCTATCCGGGCAAAATCCGCCTCAACCACAGAGACATCATCCGTGTTGGTCGCCATACCCATCAGGCCGCGGAAACGGATGTGGGAGAAGGGCCCTTCGGCTCCGCTCCCTTCGGCTCCGCTCAGGGACCGGGAAAGAATGGATTCAATCTCTTCTTCAGTGAATCCGCCTTTGGTCTCCTCAGCCCCAAGGTGGAGCTCAAGGAGAACATCTATTACTTTGTCATGCTCGCTTCCCCACTTATCTACAGCCTCCAGAAGATGCAAGGAATCAATTGATTCCACCAATGAAGCGTACGGTAGCACGAATTTGAGCTTATTGGTCTGAAGATGTCCGATGAAATGCCATTCGATGTCGTCGGGCAAAGACGGGACCTTGGCGGCGAATTCTTGCGGACGGTTCTCCCCGAAGCGACGCTGCCCGGCATTATATGCGGCTTGGATGTCACTGGCCGGGTGGAATTTGGAAACTGCCACCAGTTTAACCTCTGGCGGCAGTTCCTTTAGAATATTCTTGAGATTATCTTCTACCATTCTTCTTGGCTTGTTCCCTTTGCATCTGGGCTTGCATCCTCTGGGCTTCCTCCAGACGTTGCTGCCACTTGCTCTTTGGCTGTTTCTTGCCCTCTGTGGCTTTCAGCTTAGCCTGAATCTCCTCTGGATGGACAAACCATTTCTTGATGACCCATGTCTCCAGCATCGTGATGAGGTTGGAGAGAAGGTAATAATAGCTCAATCCCGAAGACAGGCTGTTGCAGATGAAGTACATCATAATCGGCATCATCCAGACGCTCATGAACCGCATCGACGCCATCTGGGGATCATCACTGCCGGGCTGTGAGGCCGTCGTCAGCTTTGAGTAGAAGAACATCGAGACAGCCATCAACAAAGCGAACAGGGAGATATGGTCCCCGAGAAGAGGGATCCTCGTGCCGAAGTTAATGAATGAATCGTAAGCGCTGAGGTCATCAGCCCAAAGGAAGGGCTGCTGGCGAAGCTCGATAGAGGCCGGGAAGAAACGGAACATCGCCCACAGGATCGGGAACTGCAAGAGCATCGGGAGACAGCCACCCATCGGGCTTATCCCCGCTCGTTTGTACAGATCCATCTGGGCCTGCTGCTTCTTCATGGCGTCTTCTTGCTTGGGATATTTGGCGTTCAGCTTGTCTATCTCAGGCTTGATAGCCTGCATCTTGGCTGAAGAGGCGTATGTCTTGTAAGCGAAAGGAAGAACCACGATCTTGATGAATATGGTCATCAAGAGGATGATGATACCGAAGTTGGAGATGAACTTGTGGAGGAAGTCAAACAAGGGGATGATCACAAACTTGGTGAACAAGCCCACGACATTTCCACCTAACGGGATGATTCTCTCGTACTTCTGGTCATAGGACTTGAGGGTCTTGTAGTGGTTTGGCCCGAAATAATACTCGAAGGGTATGACAGTCTCACTCTGACCGGGCTGGAAATCAACCCTCATCCTGGCCTGGCAATCCATGAGATTGTGGTCAGGGTCATCCTCGGGGAAAAACTTGATGTCATACTCAGCGGAAGTATATTCCTTAGGAGCCCTGAATATGGCCGAGAAGAACTGCTGCTGGAAAGCGAACCAAGCCACCTTGTTGTCAACCCTCTTGCTGGCAGACCTTGCCCTGCCGATGTCAGAAGGTTTCTTCTCACCCGAGAAATACCAATCCAGTTTGGAGTACTGCGACTCGTTCTTATAGCCCTTCTCCATCCTGGGAATAGTCATCATATAGTCCATGTCGATGGAGAAAACGTTCTTGGGAATCACGTTCTCCATCCCGACAAAGGCCAGGGCGTTCCGTACCATGTATTCACCTTCACGGATAGAGTAACGCTGCTCGATGTAACCGCCGCCCGCGAAAGGCAGGCGCATGACAAGGGTCGTGTCATTCTTCTCCGCTACGGAGAAGTTGAAATCGGCGGTATTTATCATCTCTCCAGCGTAAATCTGGATGCCCAGCTTGCTGGCTCCAGGCTTGAACAGGTAGAGATCCTCGCCTCCATAAGTATTATAATCCTTCAGTCTCGCGGAATAAGGCTGGGCGCCCTTGGTGGTGAAAGCCACCTCGAACTTGTCGTTGGACAATGTGACTATCTCTCCCTCACCGGAGTGAGCCGCCTCAAGAAGAGAGTCCTTGTAGATCGGAGCGGCGTTCCCTTCGACTCCGCTCCCTTCGACTCCGCTCAGGGACCGGTTGTTTTGAGCGCCCAGGAACCGGGCGGTGTCACGCACGGCGGCTTCAGCAGCGGCTATGGAATCCGCCCTGAAACGATCCACAGCGGCGACAGAGTCCAGCTGGGCCTGATAAGCGGCTTGTTTCTGATACTGTTTCTGCTGATAGAAGGTAAAACCGAACAGGAGTAGCCCCATCAGGACTAAACCTATTATAGAATTCTTGTCCATTCCTTACTTCTCTTCCTCTCCTTCTCTCTCCTTGATAATCTTGGCCTCGAGTTCCTTGAGCTCCTGCTTCGCCGTCTCGATACGCTCCTGCATCTGCTTGATAAGAGGCTCGGAGTTCTTGGATGCGGAGAAGAATCCGATGTTGTTCTCGTAGGTCACGATGTCCTGCTGGAGTTTGTTATATTCCTGGACAAGACGGTCTTTCTCACTTACCGGCTTACGAGACGCGACAGGACCGCGGCTCGCTCCCCTGCCAGCTCTGGGAGAATAATCAGGGAACTTGGCCTGCATGGCATCGGAATATGCCTTCTGGATGATCTCCTTCTCTTTATAGGGGACGAATCCGATGTTCCTCCACTTCTCCGCGAATTCCTGCGCGGCTGCCTGGTCAGCGGCAGCGTCCTTGGACTCGTACGCGTTAATCTCCTCGATCAGGGCTTTCTTAGCCTTGAGGTTGCCGTAGTAGTCATTCTCCGGCTTGGCGTTCTTGTCACGCTCGGCGAAGAACTCGTCGCAAGCGGCGCGGAACCTCTTCCAGAGCTGCTCGGACTTTTTACGAGGGACGGCTCCGATCTCTTTCCACTCCTTCTGGAGCGCGATGATGGCCTCAGTGGTCTTCTTCCACTCCTTGCTGTCCTTCAAAGCCTCAACACGCTCGATTATAGAGAGTTTCTTCTCCATGTTCTCGTTCATCGAGTCCTTGAACTGGGAATAATACTCCCTCTTTCTGGCGAAGAACTTGTCGCATGCGGCGCGGAACCGGTCGTAGATCTTCTGGTTCTCCTTCTTGGTTGCGAACCCGATGGTCCTCCATTTTTTCTGGATCTCCTCAATCTCCGAGGAAAGCTGATTCCACTCGCCGGAGGACTTCACCTCTTTCTCAGCAATGGCCTCAACCTGCTCGCAGAGCTTGGTTTTTTCCTCGAGATTCTCCTGCTGCTTCTCCTTCTGACCCTCGAAGTAGGCCTGATACTTCTTGTTGATCACAGCGGTAGCGGCCTTGAAACGATCCCAGATCGAATCCCTGTACTCCTTAGCGACAGGACCGTACTCTTTCCACTGCTCGTGGAGTTTCTGGAGTTCCCTGAAAGCCTCGACGACATTATCGTCCTCAGCGAGCTTCTCAGCGGCCTCGCAGAACTCCTGCTTGGCCTCAAGGTTCTTCTTGAAGTCGAGGTCGCGGAGATCCCTGTTTATCTTGACCATGTCGTAGAACTTCTCGACATAGAACTGGTACGTGTCGTTAAGGTCACGGAACTTGGTCGCGGGAACAGGTCCGATCTCCCTCCAGCGGTTCTGCAGCTCGCGGAAAGCGGGGAAGGTGGAACTGACATCCTCCTGTTTCTCGACAAGGGCCTTGAGATCCTCGATCACGGCCTGCTTAGCCACGAAGTTGTCTTCCCTCTGGGCATCCTGCTGACGATTGTACTCGGCGCGCTCCTTCTTGTAGTTGGCATAAACGCCTTTGAACGCGGTCTCAATCGCCTCGAAAGGATTGTCCTTTACCTCGTCTGCCGAGGGAGCCGGAGCGACTTCCTCAATCACATCCTCCCTGGAAGAAGGCTCATCGACCTTGGAACCAAGCCCGGCCTCCGCCTTCTCCTTGGAGAGTCTCTTATAGAAAGCTGACTTGATAGCCTCAGCCTCCTTGTATCTCTTCATACGGTTCTCATCCTGTGAGAGACTGTCGAACATGTCTGAGAGCTCAGCAAGCGTCTTGCTGCCGAGATCAACCGTTTCCTCGACCTTTTCATCATCTCCATCTCCGTCCAAGACATCCTCAACCTTGTCTTTGGCTTTCCCGGCGACATCCTTCACAGCCTCAACCGCATCCTCGAACGTGTCCTTAACCTCTTCCGCCACTTCAGCGACAGCGTCACCGACAATGTCGCTAGCTTTCGACGCCAGCTCGGAAACATTTTCCACGATCGTCTTAAGGGGACTCTTGGTCTCTTCTACATCTGGGGTATTGTTCACCTCAGGAACAAAATCTTCACTCATAGTACAATTATTAAGAGTTACACATTCATGCCATATTCAGCATTTTACAAATATACTCAAAAAATACAAATAAAAAAGTTATTTTCGCGAAACACGATTTTCAGCCATGCGAATAGATATTCTCACAGTTGTTCCAGAACTCCTTGAAAGCCCCCTGGGACACTCAATAGTGGGCCGCGCCATCAAAAAAGGCATTGTCGAGATTCACGTCCACAACCTGAGGAAATATGGCCTCGGTCCGAGAGCCAACGTCGATGATTACTCCTACGGGGGCGACGCCGGCATGGTGATGATGGTGGAACCGGTGGACCGGATGATCGCGGAACTCAAGTCCGAGAGGGAATACGATGAGGTTATCTACATGTCCCCGGACGGGGAAAGGCTGACTCAAGGAATATCCAACGAGCTGTCCCTCAAGGAGAATCTCATTATCCTCTGCGGCCATTACAAAGGAGTTGACCAAAGGATCAGGGAGCACCTGGTCACAAGGGAGATCTCGGTCGGGGACTATGTGGTCAGCGGCGGCGAGATTCCCGCGGCTCTCCTTGCCGACTCCATCGTCAGACTGATTCCGGGAGCCCTGACCGATGAGACATCAGCCCTGAGCGACAGTTTCCAGGATGGGCTGCTCTCTCCCCCTGTCTATACTCGTCCGGCGGATTACAAGGGCTGGAAAGTTCCTGAGGTACTGCTGAGCGGAAACCCTAAACTAATCCGGGCCTGGCAGGATGAGCAGGCGCTGGAGCGCACAAGACTGTTGCGTCCTGAACTTCTCGAAGGGTCTAATTGAGGTTACGGCCGTGACACAGGCGGTACGACAGGCCGCTGCCGCAAGGACAAGGCTCGTCAGCAAGGACCGGAGGGATGTAAAGGCTCATGTAAGGGTTCTTGCGGATGAGATCCATGGTCGGCTCATCCTCACTCTGGAGGATGACTTTCAAGCAATTGGCCTCATTTGATGAATATCCCCTCAAGAGCCACTTGGGGAGGCTGTTGGCATAGGCGGCGACAATCTCCATGCAAGCGTTATAATCCTCGAAAGTCTCGATATCATCCTGACGGTCAGAGACACATCCGAAGATCTCCTCAGTAGCGTCATCCCCCCAGATCATCTGGGAATTCATCCAGATATCGTGTTCCTCGAGGATAAGCTCCTTTCCGGTATATCCCAGATTCAGAAGCATTTCCACAAGGTTTTTCCCTTCCTCGGACCCAAGTCCGAACACGAACTCCGGGGACCCTGTCCCGGCCTCTATAGCCTGCTCCGGGGTAAACTCGCGGAAACCTCCCATGTCGGGATAATCCTTCCTTCCCGCCACGATTTTCGCAGGTTCGTATATGCCGGGAGCGGCGACGCAAGGTTCCCCTTCGATGTCTATCCTGCAAAGCTTGAACACAGGACTGGCGGCAAGACGCCTGGTGAATGATTCCACATCCCAACGACCAGCCCATTCGCTGTAGGAGAGCATCTTGTCGTAGAACTCGTCCACTGTCATGACACCATAAAGGTTGAGATATCCGAAAGCCGCCCTTTCCATCTCAAAGGACCCGTCCCCTTCCCGCTCGGCTATCACACTCGCGACGTGGGGAGAGACAATGTCATACACCTCTTTGGGAATCCATATTTCCTTATAGTCCTCGTTGGAAACATCCGTACCCAACAGGCCGACAGTCTCAAGAACTGTCGGATAGTCCGGATAATCAAGTGTCACAGGGACTTCCGGGCCTGCTTCGACCAGGGTTTCCAGCAATCTCAAATCCCGCTCAAGCATATTCCTGAGCCACTTCTCCGGGCTTTGCACCAAGAAAGCTCCCAGCCTCTGCACGAACTCGCTTTTCCGTACATGACGAGGGAAATCCGCCCCGAAAAAGTGGCGGATGTCCTCCAGGTCAACTTTGTGGAAGCTGCCCAGCGCGGATATGATCAAACTGTCCCTCAACTTAAACCGTGAACTTTCTCCAGAAGTCCGTCATGTCCTCGAGAGTCTTTCCCTTGGTCTCGGGAACAAGTTTCCAGACAAACAGCGCCGCGATCAGGCAGATCACGCCATAAAGGGCGTAAGCGAAGAAATGGCTCCAGTTGTACATAGGAACGAAGGTACTGGAAACAATGAAGTTGAATATCCACTGGAACGCCACCGCTATGGCAGTCGCCTCGGAACGGATGGTGTTCGGGAAGAGTTCGGCGATATATACCCAGCAGATAGGTCCCCAGCTGAACATGAAGCAGGCGCTGTAAAGCATTATGCTGATGACGGGGATGATCGCGGGAAGAGTCACGACATTGCTCAGAGCCACACCCAAGGCTCCGAGAGCCATTCCGAGGGATCCGACGATCAGAAGGGGCTTCCTGCCGACTTTCTCGACGGAGAACACGGCCACGAGAGTGAAGCTGATGTTTATGACACCCATAATCACTGTGAAGAGCATGTTGTTGGACACACCCATCGACTCAAAGATTCTCGGGGCGAAGTACAGAACCGCGTTGATACCGATAATCTGCTGGAACACGCTGAGCATGCAGCCGATAAAGACCACCATGAGACCATAGGTGAGGATGTTCTCCTTCTTCTCGACAGCGGTTTCCTTGATCTCGGAGAGAATCTCCCTGGCTTTTTCCTCACCATTAATGTTGGATAGAACCGTAAGAGCTTCCTCGTCACGATTGTTCAGGACAAGGAAACGCGGAGTCTCCGGAACAGCGAGAATCAGAAGGGCGAAAAGTCCGGCGGGAACGGCCTCGGAGAGGAACATGACCCTCCAGCCGATCTGATTGGTCCATTCCACTACCGCGGGATCATTAGCGTGTGACTTGATAATCAAGTAATTGACGAAATACACGACCAATTGGCCGAATATGATGGCGAACTGGTTCCATGAGACGAGCTTGCCTTTTTTCGAGGCCGGAGCCACTTCTGCTATGTACATCGGGCATAGCGCGGAGGCAAGACCCACTCCGATTCCACCAAGGATCCTGTAGAGGTTGAACGCTACCAAGAGCCCCTTGGTCGGAACGCCTTTCTGGAAAAACAGGAACTCGGGATAATATGAGCCCAGAGCGGAAAGGAGGAATAAAACTCCGGCCACGAACAGCGTCTTCTTGCGGCCAAGTGAGGACGCCAGGATACCTGAGATGAAGGCTCCGATGATGCAGCCGATCAAGGCGCTGGAACTTGTGAACCCGTGGAGTCCATCCGTGTAATTGAAGTCCGGCGCTGCCTTGAAGAAAGCCTGGAGGCCTTTCTCGGCTCCTGAGATGACAGCCGTGTCATAACCGAACAGCAGTCCCCCGATGACTGCCACGAGAACTATTGAGAAAAGATAAGCGGGGTTTCCTTTCTGCCTATACATATCCTTATATTCTAATAGCTAATAGAATGTTTGTTCCCGCGAATATAATAATTTGCCGCGATATTCTCTCAACTATTTTTTGTAGTTAGAAAAGTAATCGTTAACTTTGGCGCCATACCAGCGTCATTATAGTATGAAACGTATCCTCATCACCGCAATCATCCTCGCCGCGGCTTGCCTACGGGCAAACGCGCAAGTTTTCATCATGAATGACAATTTGCTTACCGGAAGATTGACTACGGTCAGCGCTTCTGTAGTTGACTCTCTCACAAACGAGCCTATAGCGTTCGCGTCATTCTACGTGATTCCCGCGAAGGATACGACAATAACCAATTTCACGCTCACGGACGCCGAGGGTAAGGCAAAACTGGAAGATGTCCCCTACGGAGAGTACTCCCTACACGTGGAAATGCTTGGTTATAAGCCGATTATAAAAAAGAAATATTTCCGGGACTGGCAATACGACTTGGGCACGATAAAGCTCCAGGTTGATGAGAATTACCTTAAAGCGGCCGTGGTGTCTGACGTGGGCAACCCCATTGTCGTGAAGCAAGACACGGTTGAGTTCAACGCCTCTTCTTTCCACGTCGGAACCAACGCCATGCTGAAAGATCTCCTGAAGCGAATGCCGGGAATGGAGATAACTGACGACGGTAAGGTCAAGTTCAACGGGGAGGAAATCGACAAGCTGACGGTCGGTGGAAGGACTTTCTTCTTCGGGGACCAGAGCACTGCCCTCAACAATCTTCCGGCCTCCATCGTGGATAAAGTCAGGGTTATCGACCGGGAATCCGAATCCACCAGGGACACCGGCCTGCAGGACGGGAGCCGGGAGAAAGTGCTCGACGTGGCCCTGAAGAAAGAATATGAGAAGGGATGGTTCGGCAATGCCGGAGTGAAGGGAGGCACGACGTTCTCAGCCAAGGAAGGCGATCCGCTCAGGGATGACAGGGGTCTTCTGTACAGCGGCAACGCCCTGGTTTCGGCATATTCCGAGAAAGACCAGGTCACGGTCATAGCTAACGGGATGAATATCAACGACTCCAATGGTGTTATTTTCGTAGCGATTTACGACGACGGTGAAAGGATCACGTCAAATCCGAACCAGATATCCTCCGCCGCCCAGATCGGGGTCAACGCCAACACCTCAAGGATCAAAGATGTGGAGACCACGGTTTCAGCCAACTACAAATACGGGGATTCCCGTGGCGGCTCAGCTTCAGCCAGAACCACATTCCAGGAAGACGGCGACCTTTATTCCACCTCGGAACAATCAAGCCGTAGCTTCTCTAACGCCATTTCCACAAACTTGGAGCTTCAGAAGCAGAAAGGGAAGGTGCGCTTCCATTTTCGACCGAGTTTCAATTTCTCGAGGGAAGACTCAAGGAATAATTCCGCTTCAGAAACATTGAGAGAAGGTGCGGTGGTCAACAGCGCCCAAAGCATCAACAACTCTCTGGGACTCTCTCGTCAAGCGCGCGCCAACGGTGACGTGACGTTCCGCGACCTCGGAGGTAAAAAGAACAGGGTGCTGGGTTTCAATGGCAACGGATTATTCGCCAATTCGGACGGGAAGAGCTTTGAGAACAGCTCTGTCATCATGGAATCAGGTACGGACCTCCGGAGCCTCAACTATCTGAATGACACCGAGAACTATTCATTCGGAGGTGGCCTTGACTACGGAGAGCCGATCGGCGAGAAGTGGACCCTTTCCGCCAGCGCGCGCTGGACATATTCAAAGAACGACAGCGACCGTGACGCTTTTGACACTGGCGGCAAGAACGAATACTATTCCTCCGAGTCACACAACCGCGCCGCAAACCAGCGATACGGGCTCGCCTCCCAATATAAATTCAAGGAAGGGTCATGGATAAGGATCGGGGCATCCGTCACGGGGCAGCTCAATGAGACGTTCTCAAAAAGCTTCAACATAGAGAGTACCACCGGCGAGGGAGAATGGTCATGGTTCCTCTCCCCTGACGTGAGGTTCCAACACACAATCGGTTCAGGCCGCCTGTACGTTAATGCTTCAGGAAGCAGCCAGCGTCCCGGCAACAACCGTATGATCCCTAACATGAACATCACGGATCCGGCCCGTCCGACTATTGGAAACATCTATCTCAAGCCATACGGGAATTCCAACTTTTCCTTCAGTTGGAACAGCAACAACCGGGAAAAGTTCTCAACCGTAATGGCTTATCTTTTCGGCAATATCATCCAAAATCCCATAACATACGCGCGCTGGTACGACCAGGACGGGATCCTGTACTCCATTCCCGTCAACTCAAGGAAGAACACCTTATCCCTTTCTGGCTCATTTTATTACACCACTCCCATCGACTCCAAAAAACGGTGGTTCCTGTCCACAAGTCTTACCGGCGCTGTTTCCCATTCCACTAGTTACCAGGCGAAAGGGGCGCTCTCCGGTCTTGACAAGGACACGTTCGACTATTCGGCGTTCATGGACACCTTCTGGGGCGGGAGCGACGGTGAACGGTTCTACAGCGGACAAAGCGGTTTTTACGAAAGCGAGACACGGATTTACTATCCTGGCGTCGGTTTGAACGTCAGATACTCCAACGGCAGTTTCAATGGCCGGGTGTCTGTTGACCACAACAGGAATATCAGCAAGTTCTCTTTTGACGACAGGACGGACATGAACACCTCAACGACCTCTTTCGGGGCCGGTGTCACCTACACAACCAAGCACGAGTTTGAGCTTGACACCAATCTCTCACACATCAGATATACAGGATATTCCGCTGGTTATGGCGCTCCGGAATGGAAGTGGGATGCCGAGATTTCCAAGAGCATCAAGGCTTTCACCCTCAGCGTCAAGGTCAACGACATTCTTGACCAGACTCGCAACCTGACCAGAACGGTGACAGCGAACTACCAGGAAGACACTTACTCGCTCGTCATGGGACGCTACATTCTTTTCGGTCTGAAGTGGAATTTCGGAAAGATGAACGCCGCCCACAGCCAGAGAGCCGAGAACGCCGCTTGGAATATGGCTTTTTAAATTATATTCATATATTTGTGGAGAACAAAAATCCACTTAATATGAAGAAGTTGCTCCCTATCGTCGCCCTGTTCGCCATCGCGTTTGGCGCCCAGGCCCAAGAATTGTCAAATTTCCAGCGCGGCCCCAGACCGGTCATCTCTCCCGAGATCCAGGGAGACAGCGTCACTTTCCGGCTGAAAGCGGATTATGCCACAGTCGTCAAACTCAGCGGCTCGTGGATGCCCAACCCTTACGGAGGGACCATCGACATGACCCGCGGTGAGGGTAACGTCTGGTCCGTGAAGATACCTCTCCCCTCCCCGGAGATCTACACTTACAATTTCGTAGTCGATGGTGTGGCGGTCAATGATCCTCAGAATGTGCTGGTCCAAAGAGACGGGACGCGTTATCTTCCGATGCTCATCGTCCCGGGAGAGCGCACCGAGAACTATGGCGAGGCCAAGACCCACGGCACGGTCAGCCATCCTTGGTACGACAGCAAGATACTTGGCTACAGCCGCAGGCTGAGCGTATATACCCCCTACGGCTATGAGAACTCTCCCAAGAAGAAATATCCGGTTCTCTATCTCCTCCATGGAGCCGGTGGAGATGAGGAGGCCTGGATCTCGATGGGACGTGCCGCCCAGATCCTCGACAACCTCATCGAGAAAGGACTTGCCGAACCGATGATTGTGGTCATGCCCAACGGCAATCCCGGACAGCAGGCCGCCCGCACCCTTAATATTCCCGAGACTCAGATCAACTGGCGCTCAGAGGAGTTCCGAGACGCCTATGTCCGCAGTCTTTGCACAGAGATCGTCCCCTTCATTGAGAAGAACTTCCGCGCGGTTCCCAAACCCTCGTCGCGCGCCATCGCCGGACTGTCGATGGGTGGTGGCCACACCATTTCCGCCTCGAACCTTTACCCGGAGATGTTCGACTATATCTGTCCCCTTTCGGCCGCTGGAAGCGCCACCCCTGAGCAGGTCTCTGCTTTGAAGAATGCGGGTGTCAAGCTCTATTTCCTGGCCTGCGGCAATTCCGATTTCCTTTTCCAACGGTCTGAGGAAATGGATAAGAAGCTCACCGAGGCTGGCCTCGACCACACTTACTTCGTATCTGAAGGCGGCCACACCTGGGCCAACTGGAGGCTGTACCTGAACACATTCGCCCCGCTCCTGTTCAAATAGGAGCCGTCTGGCACACATATTGCCGCCTAATGATAAAACGATTTTCATCATGAGACGGCTTTTATTATTGCTGGCTGTCCTGACAGTCTCAGGAAGCCTGTTCGCTCAAAACCTATACAGGAGAGATTTCCGCGAAGATGGATTCCAACCTCTTTATGAGCCCGAAACCCAAGACTACATTTACGGCTATGACTATTTCCGCCCGTTTGATTACGTCGTAGGGTACTCACTCTACGGCAGCCGTTACCGCAAAGCCAGGTCCAGCAAAAGCTGGGGAGTGTTTTTGTGTACTGTAGTCGCTCCTATCAGCGCCCTGGTGGCGCTCCAGGGAATAAGCGATGACGTGCCCGGCTGGACCGTGGTCGGTATCGCCGGCCTGGGAGGCAGCCTTGGAGGTGGCATCCCGCTTTGGAGGAAAGGCCGGCGGGAACTGGACTGGATGATGGATGACTATGTCCGGCGCTACGCTCCGAAGCCATATTCATCGAACATTTCCGTAGGGCCGACGAACAATGGCCTAGGTCTGGCGCTCAACTTCTGACAATTTATCCATTAAAAGCCTCATTAAAGTGCGGCCACGGCCATAAAGCCACCTCCTACCTGAGTAGAAGGCGGCTCCTGCTTCCAAATTACAATTTGCTGATGAGCTTTTCAGCCATGGGGCCACGAAGCTCGACGACCTCTGTAGCTGGCTCATAGGTGTAATTGGAGAAATCGAAAAGCTGGACATAAGCGACGGCGGCCGAGGCATTATAGTAAGCCTCTACGCGGATGACACCACCGCTCAAGTCGGTATTCACTTCCGGCTCGACATTCTTGCCTTCCAGAAACCCTTTCAGAGAGTCTCTACAGGAATGGGCGACGTCGAAAGCCTTCTTCTGGAGGAGGATGTCCTCCCCTTCACGTTTAAAGCCATTTTTGTACAACAGGAGCATCAAGACGCCCAAGACGACGATGAAAACACCGAGTACAGGTTTGACAAAATAAAGGCCGATGCCGGCGGCCAGAACTATGGCGGATATTATGAGATCCTTTGTAGTGTGGACCTTCTTGAAATTGATTTCCATGATATTATTGATTAATAAACAAATAAGTGTAATAGGCTCCGAAAAGAAGGAGCATCAGAATGCCTTCCCAGCGGTCGATCCTCTCCCGGTTGCCCGTGTAGGCCCAAAGGAGTGACAGAATCATACTCAGCGTGAGCACAAGGGCGTCGATATATGTCACCGACCCCAAGGAAAGCGGGGTAATGAGGGCTGACGAGCCCAGAATCAAGAGAATGTTGAAGACGTTCGAACCCAGGATATTCCCGAGAGCCAACTGGTCCCTTCCCTTAAGAGCGGCCACGAGGCTGGTGGCCAATTCCGGCAGAGAGGTGCCTCCTGCCAGGATCGTGACGGCGATGAACTTGTCGCTGACGCCGAGCATCCGGGCAAGATCAGTGGCCGAATCCACAAACAGATTGCCTCCGAAGATCAGGCCCGCAAGGCCAGCTATGGACAATAGAATCGCGAGCCCGAGTTTCCGGGATTTGGATTCTCCCGCACCTTCTTCCGCCGGTTGCCCTTTAAGGAACGAATGGACGACATAGGCGGCAAAGATAGCCAAGAACAGGCCTCCTTCCCAGCGGGAAAGACAATCAGTCTCCCCTATGCCCCATAGTGTGTGGTTCAGCCCAATGGCCAGGAAGAGAAGCGTGACTATGAGCGTAATTGGGATATCCTTCTTACGATTGCTTTCAGTCATAGAGACCGGACAGACCAACGACGTAAGCCCCAGGATAAACAGGACATTGAATATATTGGAGCCTACCACATTGCCTACTGCGATATCGGCATTTCCTTCCAATGCTCCCGTGAGGCTTACCACGAGCTCCGGGCACGAAGTCCCGAAACCCACGATGGTGAGTCCGATCACAAATTCGCTTACACCTGCCTTCCTGGCGGTGGAGGAAGCGCCTTCAACAAGCCAGTCAGCGCCCAGGACTATGAGTCCCAAGCCGACCAGCAGACATATAATTGTCATATTGGATGGTTTTAATAGTATGATAGATTCTTCACTGCGTTCAGAATGACAAACCGCGGAATCTACCCACTAAAGCCGAAGGCGGCAAAGGGAGAACAGGTATCTTTGAGGAACATACATTCCTGCCTGATGCGCTATAGACTCGGCAAGGAATGGATGCGAATGATTATTGTCGATGACTTTCCCGCCCTTGATGATCCGGAAGGTGGAGCGTACCTGGGACTGGGTCCGTCTTCCGGACTGTGTGACACGGATTGAGACGGAATTAGGATTACTGTCGCCAGAGAAGGAATATCCCTGCGCCGCAGTGATGCAGAGCTCCTTGTTCTGGGCATAACCGGCAGTATTCTCATGCGATTGGTCTTCGGTCACAGCGTACAAGACGTCTTGACTCGAACCGCCGCAAACCACCTCCGTTCTTCCCCCGGAAAAGAGAGAAAGAAGGAAGGATAATATGAGCACTACCTGTTTCACAAGACGCGAAGATAGCAAAAACCGCAGCAAAATACGAAAAATCCCCCTCAGGCTGATCTGAGAGGGATTTTTGTGGAGCATAGGAGATACGAAAATCTTGTAAAACCTGCCACAGAGGACTGTAGAAATCATTATTGTACTGCGTTATATTGTGGGTGTAGGTATTGGAATTTACAGAAAATTGTCACATTTTTGTG
>CACZZZ010000026.1 GCA_902785825.1 uncultured Bacteroidia bacterium | reverse complement strand
CGATCGCGGCCTGGATCGAGCGGGTGTTGAGGGTGACTCCGTCGGATTTTATTCCGAAAGAGGATGCCTGATGGATCTTTTCTTGGGCGCTGGCGGAAACTGTTATAAGGAAAACCGCGAACAATAAGGATAGTCTTCTAAGCATACGGATATTCTTTTCAAGTTATTGTTTTTATTGATTTAAAAGATCTCCCATGACCAAGTACTTGTTGTATAGACCAGAACCGCCTTCGTCCATAGTCTTCTGAAAGTCCTTTATTCCTTGTTTCGAGAGGTAATCGCCCCCTCTTACAGCCTCATAATAAGTTGGTTTTCCACTGACGGCGCTGATGAAAGTGTCTTTCGCGAAAATGTAGCGGATTGATTCTTTGATTTCTTTTCCTTCTGAGTCTTTCCCTATCGCATAACCTTGGAAGATGCTGAGACTGTCACAGTTATAGATTAACTTCAATCCCTCGATCCTGGTTTCACCAACAGTGCCGAGAAATGTGGACATTTCCTCGTTGACTTTGGCGTTGAGATGTTTCTTCGCGAGAGGGGCTAGTCCACCATCAGAGCATGAAGCTAAAAGAGCGATAAGGGTCGTGAATATCAATAACACTTTTTTCATGCTTGAAAAATAATGAAAAAGTATGAATAATAAAAAAAGACCGGCCCCATTGCCGGAGCCGGTCTTTTATCTATAAGGAATATTAATATCCCGCGTTCTGAGGAATCTCCTTGTCCTTGTTGGACTTGATGATCTGGGCAGGGATAGGGAACAGGTAGTTGTGAGGCTTGAAAGCGCTGTAGTGGCGGGTCTTGCCGTTCACATCAGTGTAAGACTCACGGCTACCGGGAGCGTTCTCATATCCGAATCCGTATTTGCGGACACGCTCATACATATAGTTGCTTGTCGTGGCATCCTGGGTAGGATACTTTGAGGTCACGTAAGTAGCCTTGGGGTTGCAGGACAGACGGCTGAGCGTAATCCAACGATGCTCCTCTCCGAAGAGCTCCCTGGCGCGCTCATCCATGATGTAGTCGATGTCAACGTCGCTGGGTGAGCAAGGCTTCGCGCCCGCGCGGCTACGGATGATGTTGATGTCTTCAGCGGCTCCTGCCAGATTATTCTGGGCGAGACGAGCCTCAGCTCTGAGGAGGTAAGTCTCAGGGAGACGGATCATGTAGAAGTCGCAGTCGTACACATTGTAACCTAGCTCGTCAAACCACGGGTGTTTGTCGTCGGAGAATTTCCAGAAACGAGGAGTGATGTTGAATGTGTCGGATGCTGAGACAGTGTACAGACCGGCATCAACACGGGCCTGAATCTCTTTCTTGACCTCGGACCACTTCTTTCCGGAAGGAGTATAGTAGTCGCGCTGGATCATCGTCTCGGATCCACGGAAGTCGTTAGGGTCATCCCAAACACTGCCAAGAGGATCGCCAGCCTTACGGGTCATATACTCATTGGCGAGAACGACCAGACCGAAGTGTCCATTGTTGACACCCCTGGCGCGGCAGGCGAGAGAGTCGGTGTTCATGCTGAGGCTGTAAGCAAGGCCACGGCCTTGTGCCTCAGGGATGTCTTTAGGAGGAGTACCGGCGTTCTTGACTTTCACCCCTTCAGGATAGCAGGTGGCATCAGCCGTGAACACATAGTACTTATTGCCGTCAGAGCCGACGCGCTGTCCATTCTTTCCTCCCATCGGGATCCAAGGAGCCCAAGCGCCCTCAACGGGAGCGGCGTGGCACCTCCACCAGGAGTCTCCGGAACCACCAAGAGGGTAGTTGTCGGTGCTGGGGGAGAAGTCATACTGGCAGACCCAGATAGCTTCCTTATTGCCCGGATCATTGGGGTTGGAGTCTGTAGCGACGCTGCCGTCAGTCTTGGCGGAGCAGCGGAACAGATCCCAATAAGGGTTGAGGTCGTTGCCGTAGCGGTCCTTAGCCTGGTCGGCGCGGTTACCGAAGCGGGTGGTCATGATGGAATAGCTGCCATCAGTGCCATTGATGACGCGGGTCGCGGCATCCTCGGCCTCCTTGAACTGCCCAAGGGCAAGATAGGTCTCAGCGAGATAATGAGCGGCGGCGGCCTTTGTCACTGTACCCATAAGCCTGGGAGTGGTGGGAAGATTCTCCTCAGCCCATTTGAAGTCTTCGGCTATTTTTGCCCAAGCTTCCTCACGTGTGAGAAGCTCATAGTCGTAGCGAGCCTCACGTGTCATGTGCTCAGCATACATGACGCCGCCATACATGCCGGCGAGAACCCTGTAGGCCCAAGCGCGCATGAAGACAGCCTCCGCGCGGAGTTCGTTCTTCTTGGTGGCGGTGGTGTAGTTGATGCTCTCATTCTCATCGATCATGTCGATGACGGTGTTGGCTCGGTTGGCGAGTTTGTAAACATAATCCGGCCAATGGCGGGCATATCCGCTTTCAGGAGTCATGGCTGCCCAGTTAGCGAGCTGGTCAGTGGCACTGTTGGCGGAGAAAGTGTCAAGGCCGATTCCAAGAAGCATCCAAGAGTGGTTCTGACGCAAGTTGCCAAGCATAAGGTACTGAACCTCAGAGTAGCAGGATGCCAAGCCAATCTCCATCGCTTGCTCTGACTGGTAAAAACCAGCGGAGTCGTTGGAGTAGGATTTCTCCACCAGGAACTCATCGTCATTACAGGCGGTGAAGAGAACAACAGTGGCCGCAAGTGCGGCGAGTATTTTATTGATCTTCATAATTCCTTCTGTGTTTTAATTAGAATGTAAGATTTACACCGACGGTGACGGTCTTGTAGGCACCATTGCTGCCATAACGGTCGGAACCGGCGTTGGCGGCGATTGTACCGGCGTTCTCAGGATCTATACCGGACCAATTTGAGATCGTGAAGAGGTCAGTGGCGGCGACATAAACGCGGGTGGCGTTGAGGCCGATGGCCTTGGTGACCTTAGGATCGATATTGTAGGAGAATACGAGATCCTTCAGCTTGAGGAAGGAACGGGAGTTCCAGAACTGGTAGTTCAGGGCTTTCGCGAGAGTGGAGTTGCCCCAGCCGTAGCGAGGGTACCTGTCGCTGTCACCCTCAGCCTGCCAAGGCTTGACTGCCGCAAGCTGGGCGCCGCCGGTCATGGATGTTCCAAAGGCGTTCGGGTCGAACCAGAGGAAGTGGGTCTTGTCACCCTGAGCCCAACGGAAGCTGAAGTACAGGGAGAAGTTCTTCCAGCTGAATGTGTTACCAAAGTTGATGGTGAACAGAGGATCGGGAGATCCGATGTACTGGCGGTCGTCAGCGCTGATCTTACCGTCATTGTTGTAATCCTCGAACTTGAAGTCTCCAGGCCTTGTCTCAGGCTTGTCAGCATTAGTTCCGACAGGCTGGATCTGCTTTATCTCACCGGTCTTGGGATTAGTCCAAGTGTAGGATTCGATCTCAGCTTGATTCTGGAACACGCCAAGTTTCTTAACATCGTAGGCTGATCCGATCGGGTGACCGACGAGGAGAGCATAGTAGGAATCAAAGCCGTATGATGTGGCGTTGGCGATATCATCAGCCTCTTTTCCGTCAAGACCAGGGCCGAAGAGGGAGACAAGTTTGTTGGCGTTAGAGTCGAACACGAAGTTGGTTTCCCAACGGAATGTGTCACGGCCGTCTCCGTTGATATTCACGGAGTTGAGAGTGATCTCAATACCCTTGTTCGTGATTTTTCCGACATTATCCCAAACATCTGTGTAACCAGAGAAATAGGGGGCGCTTCGGAGAACGAGCATGTTGGTGGTGTTTCCGACATAGGCATCGACACTACCATTGAGGCGGCTTCCGAGGGTCGAGAAATCAATACCGATGTTGTACTTCTCGACGGTAGCCCAAGTAAGGTTGGGGTTAGGCACGTTGTCAGGAGCCATACCGAGTGTGGTACCGTCGCCGAGCCATGTCATGGTGTTGTTACCGTTGTTGGACGTGCTCTTGCTGACAGTTGCCTGGGTGGCGCCAGGAGTGACGGAACGTGATCCGTTCTGACCCCAGGAGAGACGCAGCTTCAAGAAATCGAAGATCCCGCTGTCCTTGATGAAATCCTCGTTTGAGAGAACCCATGCGGCTGATGCTCCGTAGAAGTTACCCCACTTGTGGTCAGCTCCGAAGGCGGAGTAACCGTCACGACGGAAGTTGAAGGTGAGGTAATACTTGTTAGCGAAGTTGTAATTCGCGCGGGCAAGATATCCGATAGCGGAAGACTCGACACGCGAACGTCCGGGAGTCCAAGAGTTGGCGGCAGAGAGGTTGTACTGCTTCAGGGTGGTAGGTGTGTCGAAACCGCTATATCCCACCGAGAGGCTGTTGGAATTGGTGTGCTCACGGGTATAACCGAGCATGAAGTCCATGTGATGACGGCCGAAGTCCTTGGTGTAGGTCAGGATCTGGTCGATGTTCCATGCGGCATAGTTTGACATGGAGGAAGTACCGCTTACCTTATTATTAAATTGGGCGGGGTTGTCCATATCTGAGACTCTCTCGGTGTTGACGTTCATCTCAGGACGGTTGAACACGTCTGAGTAGGAAGCGTTACGCTGGCCCTGGAGAGTGATCTTGTAGCTGAGTCCGGGAATGAACGGAGCGTCGATCTGGGCGTAGGCGACACCATTGAGGTTGGCGCTCTTTGACCCGCGCTCGGTCCAAAGGTTGGAATCATTGGTTCCGGCGCCCCAGTAAGGGCTGGCGGTGTTGCCGTCAGGCACACTGTTGTACCAGTTCTCATAGCCAGGCTGAAGGGCATAGACGTATGAGAGAGGGCTCATCCAGAAAGCGTTCTGGATCTTTGCGGTCTGTCCCCAGCTGTTAGCCCAAAGGTAGTTGGCCTTCGCACCAACAGTCAGCCAATCGGTCACGTTGATGTCCATCTTGGCCATAGCACCGGCCTTCTCGTAGTCGTCACCCTTGCGGATACCCTGCTGGCGGGTATAGTCGGAGGACACATAGTAGCTGATGTTCTTGGCTTTTCCACCAACGCTGACATCATACTTCTGACCGACGCCCTTGCGGGAAATCTCCTCAAGCCAGTTGATCCACTGTCCGTCGTTCCAAGCCATCTGCTCGCGGGCACCCAACAGGTCTGTAGCGGCTTCGTCGAGATTTTTGTAGTCACTCCAGTTGGCGTTCATGTAACGGTCAACATCATTACCTTTCTGGCTGTAGAACCTGTTCTTCAGGAAGGTCTCCTTGTCAGAAACCATCTTAGGCATACGGCTCCAGTCAGAAATGCTGAGGCTGGCGTTGAAGTTGACGGTAGGCTTGTCGCTCTGGCCGCGCTTTGTGGTGATGATAATAACACCGTTAGCGGCACGGGATCCGTAAATAGCCGCGGCGGAAGCGTCCTTCAACACGTCTATGCTCTGAATGTCAGCGGTGTTGATCGAGTTGATCGAACCATAAGAAAGAACGCCGTCGATGACGAGCAAAGGTTGGTTGATACTTTGCGCGCTAGAAGAGATACGTCCACCGGTAGGGATGGCGTTCTTACCACGGATGGTCATAGTCGCGGTGTTGTCTCCACCAGCGGTGCTGGTAGGGGCATAGCTGAAACCAGCGACACGGCTGGAAAGGCTGGCGAGAGCGTTCGGGTTAGGCAGTGCGGTAATGTTTTTATCGTTAGCGTAATTCACACTCGCGATAGCGCCGGACACATCCTTTTTACGGGCTGTGCCATAACCCACGACCACAACCTCATCCAGGAACGCGGAGTCGTCTTTCAGCTGGACGTTTATTGTCCGCTGCGATCCGACCGTGACTTCCTGAGAGGAAAAGCCAATGCTTGAAAAGACCAGGACAGACCCTTGCTTCAAGCCAGACAGTGAGTAATTACCGTCCAGGTCTGTCATTGTGCCGGTAGTGGTGCCCTTTACGAGGACATTCACCCCGACAAGAGGCTCGCCAGATGAGTCTGTCACCTTACCGGAGACAGCGTTCTGAGCGAACACCTGCGCGCCTACGAATAGAAGCGCAAGCAAAACAGAAATGATTCGTTTACCCATAAAAGTGATTAGTTTAAAAGGATTTAGTTGCTTTTGGTTCAATATTGCTAAATATCTTAATTGGTATATCTCTTATTAATGCCTTAACACATAAAACCTTATAAAACTGTCAAAAGCGTCATTCCCCTTTTTGCAATACTTGGGGTACAACATAGCAAAGTTATAAAAACTCGAATAATTATCCAATAAAATACATCAAGAATCGCTTGTTAAGGGGGCTACAAGCCAATATGGGAGGTTGCGGTTTTTACTAAATAAGATAATTACCAATACTTCTTATAACCATTTTCTAATATTTCTGTTTATGAGTAAACGTTTCATTACGACAATGTTAGCGCTCCTGATTATTGGTGCGCAAGCATTCGCCCAGACAGCCGTTTCCGGTAAGGTCACGGATTCGTCCGGGGAACCCCTTGTCGGAGCGAATGTCCTCGTAAAGGGCACCACTAACGGCACTATGACGGACTATAACGGAAACTGGAGCCTGAATAATCTCAGGCAGGGAGCCGTTCTGGTCTTTTCTAGCATCGGTTACGCGACCGAGGAAGTGACAGTCGGATCTCAGAAGACTATCAATGTGACCCTGAAAGACGACTCCGCTTTTCTTGATGAGGTCGTGGTCGTTGGTTACGGTACCGCCCGCAAAAAGGATGTGTCCGGAGCCATCGCCAGCGTTAACTACGGTAACGACAGCAACATCTCCGCGCTTCCGAACCCTAACGCCCTCGCGGCTCTCTCCAGCAAAGTCGCTGGTTTGAACTATGCTCCTACCACCAGCGCCGCTGGTGACAACACCGCGACTATGACCATCCGTGGTAAGAACTCCATTCCTACCGGAGGTTCGATGTCCGCTTCAGCGCAGAGTGTCAACCAGCCTCTGCTTGTCATCGACGGAGTGCTCTCCTATGGCTCGATCAACTCGATCAACACAGCTGATATTGAGAGCATTGACGTGTTGAAGGACGCTTCCGCGGCGGCTATCTACGGATCCCGTGCGGCTAATGGTGTTATCATCATCACGACCAAGAAGGGTACCACTTCCGCTCCCGTTGTGAACTTCAATGGTAGTGTCAGTCTTTCTGATTGGAGCCGCATGCCGAAGATGGTTTCTGACAAGGAGACCTTCCTGAAGAACCGCTTCTACAGCAAGAAAGGCTTGGAGGATGCGGAATTCAAGAATAAGGAATGGAATTATTCCAGTCTTGATGCCGCCGCCCAGGACAACCTCCTGTCGAACCGTGAGCTGGAGGCTTGGAATGACGGACAGTGGGTCAACTGGCTCGACGAGATTTCCCGTCAGGGTGTCGGTCAGAAATATGACCTTTCCGTCAGCGGACGGGCAGACCGTGTCAACTACTATGTCTCTGGCGATTATACCCGTCAGCAGGGTATCCGCAAGGGTGACGACTATGAGAAGGCCGGTGCCATGGCTAAGATCGACTTCAATATCACTGATTGGCTGACTGTCGGTGTCAAGGCGAATTTCCTGTCCTCCCACAGTTGGGGCCAGAGCGCCAACATCCGTTATGCCATGTGGTACACTCCGCTCTCTTATGTCTATGCTCGCCAGCCTGGGTACGAGAGCTGGTACAATAGCCTTCCTGATGAGAAGACCGCCAGCCCTTTCATCGGCTCCGGAACAAACGACTCCTACGCCTACACGGACCGTCAGAGCAGGAGCATGAACCTTAACGGTGTGGCTTACGCCCAGGTTGATGTCCCGTTTATCCCCGGGCTGAGCTATAAGGTGACTTTCCAGGGTCAGCGCAACGCTGGTTATGGCGATGTGTACAACAATCCGGAGATGAATGTGAACACCGAGATCGTGACCGACATGGATGATCCCGGCCGTTACATCGACGACGTGACAGGTAGCACATCTTCCTCCAATTACGCCGCTTGGAACATTGACCAGATCCTCACCTACAACAAGGATATCGCCCTGCATCACTTCGATGTGACATTGGGCTACACGCGTGAGGCCACCAACAGTAATTCGATGGGGATGTATTTCTCCGGTTTGCCCACTCCTACCACCCTGGGCGTGTACAACATCGAGACCGCCAACACAATAACCGAGCAATACCGTAACCGTACCCAGACACAGGCCGTCGGTTACCTTGCCCGCGTTAACTACAACTTTGCCAACAAGTACTACCTCACAGGAAACTTCCGCCGGGATGGATATTCCGCCTTCGCTGCTGGCCATAAATGGGGCAACTTCTACGGAGCATCTGCGGCATGGGTCCTTTCTAACGAGGACTTCATCAAGGATGGCGGCTTCTTTGATTTCCTGAAGCTTCGCATCTCTTGGGGTCAGAATGGATCACGCAATATCGCTGCCGGGGCGACCCAGGCAACGATTGAAAAATCGACCGGAAACTCCGGTGCTGTCACAATGACTTGGCTTGGTGACGAGAGCACCCTTGGTATGACCCTCACCAACCTGCCTAACAGGTCGCTGACATGGGCGACTGTCGAAAAGGCCAATATCGGTTTGGACTTCGCTATGCTGAACAGCCGCATCAACGGTAGCGTTGATGTTTACACCGGCCAGACCACCAACATGCTCGTCAACCGTTCAGCCCCCTATCTGTCAGGTTTC
The DNA here is from genome assembly GCA_902785825.1 of uncultured Bacteroidia bacterium. Classification (GTDB taxonomy): domain Bacteria; phylum Bacteroidota; class Bacteroidia; order Bacteroidales; family UBA932; genus Cryptobacteroides. Next base: position 8,876 of record CACZZZ010000026.1, on the reverse strand, counting down.
AACTATGTTGATGACAATGTCGGAAAGGTCACGAACAAGGGTGTCGAGGTCGTTCTCAACACAATCAATATCGACGGTAACGGCAGGGATTCCTTCCGTTGGGAGAGCAATCTTATCTTCGACCTGAACCGCAATAAGCTCGTTTCCCTCTTCGGTCCTGACTATAATGGGAAAGAGGCCGATGATTTCGCCAACGCTATCACTTACGGACGTGAGGCCAACTACACACTCCTCGTTGGAAAGCCCCTTGGTGCTGCCTACGACCTGAAGTTGCTTGGTATCTTCAAGGATGAGGCTGATGTTACCGCCCATAAGGTTCAGCCCGAAGCCAAGCCCGGTGACCTCAAGTTCGAGGATTACAATAACGACGGAAAAATCACACCTGACGACTATCAGTATCTTGGTTCCTCCGATCCTCTCTTCACCGTGAACTTCGCCAACACCCTGGCTTGGAAGAATTTCAGCCTGTATTTCAACTTCCGTTGGGCACAGGGTGACAAGACCCACTTCATCTGGCTCGATCCTTACGCGTTCGGAACCACGATGACCGGTGGTGCCCAGATGGCTCGCATCAAGCCATGGACCAAGGAGAATCCTTCTGATACTTATCCCCGCTACGGCTACAACAACAGTCTTAGCTACCAGTTCTGGAACAGCCGTTCCTTCCTTAAGCTGAAAGACCTTGTCTTCTCTTACACTGTTCCTACCCAGATCATCAAGCGCTCCGGTATCAGCAACCTTCGTTGCTATGTTGCCGCCACCGATCTGCTGACCATATCTAACTGGTCGGGTATCGATCCTGAGAATGGAGGAACGATCGCCGCCGGCGCCGGATCAAGCCGCTTTGGCAGCGACGGTGCCTACAAGACGGTCACTTTCGGTGTCAACCTGACTTTCTCTAAATAATTAAATAAGTGATAGTTATGAAAAAATATATCTTCATTCTTCTTGCACTTGTCCTTGCCGTTTCCTGCAAAGACGAAGCCTTCCTTGAAGAGAAGACTTACAACGACGACACCGGTTCGTTCTTCACTAACCAGAAGTCCATCGAGATAGCCCTGGCGTCGGCATATGCGGAAATCCAGTACATGGTGTTCGGTAACCAGCGTGGTGGTTCATCGCACAACTGGATGGTGAATGGCATGGGCCTGGACACTTTCGCCACTACCAGTGTTACGATGTCCAGTGATAATGACGGTGTTTTCGCCGACTGGCCTACACTTACTTCCATCAGTGGTTATGTACGTCACTATGGCGAGTATATGTACAAGCTCTCGAACCGTGCCAACATCGTGGTTGACATGATTGACGAGCATCCTGAGATCGAGTATTCCACCTCCACCATGAAGGATGAACTTCGTGCCGAGGCTGTGTTTCTCCGTGCCTATGCCTTCCGTGTCATAGCCGGCATGTTCGGAAATGTCGTGTATAACGACCACATGACCCAGGAGGCTCGTTATGATTACGAGATGCTCTCCCGCGAGGAAGCTTGGAAGCTTATCGCCGCGGACTTCGAATATGCCGAGCAGACCCTTCCTTCAACCGCGCGTATGATGGGAACCGTCACCAAGGCCGCCGCTGCGCACTACCTTGCCGAGACCCAGCTTGCTCTAGGTAATTTCGCCGAGGCTGAGGCTGCCGCTTCCCGCGTCATCAATGGCCAGGATGGTGACTACCACCTCATGACCACCCGTTTCGGTAACCGCGCCGACCAGGCGACTGACCGTTACGGCAACTCTCTCGCCGCTCCTCAGGGAGCCTATTGGGATCTGTTCCGCACTTCTGTCAAGACTGACGGAACCATCGCTTCTGATTCTAACCCCAATGATCCTGGCAATAAGGAAGCTATCTGGGTGGCTCAGATCGATCATATCAGCCAGGCTGAGAACTGGGTAAATGGATCATCCGGCGATTCATGGTGGCGTATGCATGTTCCCGTACTTGAGTCCACATGGGCTCCCTGGGTTCCTGTTGGTGGAAAGAACGGCACAAAGACCGGTTCTGATGGTGTGCTGTACTATGCCTTTACAGCGGATGCCACGTGCTTCCCTGCGGGAGTCAATCCTGTCGGATCCGGAACCCCCGCAGCCAACATTCCTGAGGCTCAGGGCCGTAAGCTTGCCAATAACATCAGGACCAGAATGGACTCACTCGCATCTGGTGCTCAGGGTAATAATGCCAGCACCTTCCTTGGCCTTCTCGCTTCCGAGTTCGTCCAGCGTCCCGCCGGTGATGTCCTCGGCTCGTATTGGGACGATCCTAACGACTTCCGCGGTAGCGAGGTCATGATCCAGCGTGACTACTATACTCCTTCAGGAAAGAAGTGGTCTGAGGTGAAGAAAGCTGTAAAGGCTCGTGTTGATGCAGGACTTTATGAGATCACTGCTTCTGATACGGTCAATATCACCCCTCGTTTCTGGAAATTCTCCGATGACAAGCATATCATCCAGAATGACAACTGCTATTACGATACCGACTGGTACATGATCCGTATAGCTGAGACCTATCTGCTTCGTGCTGAGGCTCGCCTGGCCCAGGGCAATAAGCAGGGTGCCGCCGATGACATCAATGTCCTTCGTAACCGTGCGGGCGCGAAACCCGTCTCCGCTGGCGATGTCAATATCGACTACATCCTCGACGAGCGTGTCCGCGAGCTCTTCGGAGAGGAGCAGCGCTGGATAACCCTCAGCCGTCTGTCCTGCAATCCTGCGGCTACTTATGTGGCTGAGTGCTATCCTACTCAGGACAATACGACTTCCAATACCCTCTATGAGCGTACCCGCAAATATGGTTGGGGATATGAGAATGATTTGACTGCCGGTCGCCGCGAGACCTACACAGATGCTCTCGGCAACACCCGTCATCGTCCGAACATCCAGCCTTTCAACTACGTGCTTCCTATTCCTAACCAGATCATCGAATCCAACAAGGACAGGGAGATCAAACAGAATTACGGCTACAAATAGTAGATAAGACCTAGTTAAGACCGGCCCCCGAAAAGGGCCGGTTTTTTTTGTAAAATAATAGTATATTTGAAGGCTTTATCAAAGAATAGTGGATGAATCCTTTTGCTTTGGCATATCGGGAACAGCAGCAGTTGTTCCTTTTTGACAAAACCTACATAGCGGGAACTCTGCTCAAGGTGGGTGGCTTGGCAACCTTGCTCGCCCGGTTCTTCGTCCAGTTCTTCTGGAATCCCGCTGTCGCTATGACGTTGACATTGCTATTGCTCGCATTGTCGGCTTTCATGACTTGGGTCTATGTCAAGCAGTCGTGGAAAGACTGGGCTTTGATCCCACTTTGTGTCTTCCCGTCTGTTATTATCGGAGCCTCTTTGTCAGACAATAGCCTCCATTTTGATTACTTGACGGCTATTCTTTTGGTACAAGCCTGCCTGCTGGTTTATAAGGCCATCAAAACCAGAAAAGTTTTCGGAGCTTTAGCCTTGACGGTAATCCTTTATTTCACAGCAGGTTCCGCTGCGGTTATATTCCCTGTCTGCATTTTTGCCAGGGATCTTTGGAAAAAAGAGTTCTCACCTTCGCTGGCGAGCCTTGTAGCTGTGGCCGCCTGCGGAGTCATCGCTTATCTCTCCTCCGGCGTGCCGACCTGGTCTGAAGCCTTCACTCCCGCGGCTTACTACGACATTGACGCCGAACTTCCTTTGGTTCATTGGGCCGGTTGGATCAGCATTCCGGTTGTGATTATGGCTTGTCGGTTGGTTAATGCCACCCATCTTGTCAAATGGGCTACTTTTGCCGCCGGGGTTCTCCTTTTGATTCCAGCTTTCATCCATGCCGGGAAATACGAGAAAAAAATAGACAAAGAACAGCCGAGGCTCGCTTATATTTTTGAACACTATACTTGCAATGAGGATTGGGACGGCCTGATAAAAGCCTGCCGGAAAGCTCCTTGGCTGCCCCGCACCGCCAACTACCTTAACATGGCTCTCGCTTGGAAAGGCGAACTGGCTGAGAACCTTCTCAAATATGACCAGAGGGGCGCTGACGGATTAGTGATGACAACATCAGACAGGGCTGTGGATGTCGCCCAGGCGCACATCATGTTCGCTATGGGTAATGTCGCGGCGGCACAGGATGTGGCTTTCAACACAGTCTCGTCCCTGAATGGATTCTGTCCTGCGATGCTGAAGATCAACGCCCAGGTGGAGCTCATGCGAGGCTGCTACGAGGTGGCTGACAAGTATATTTCCTTGCTTGAGAAAGCGCCTCATTATCGCGCTTGGGCAAAAGAGCAGCGCGGATTCCTTTACAATGATCAGGCGGTAGAATCGGATCCACTTTTGGGTAACGGAAGGCGTAATCTGCAGGCGGAGAATCACTTCATCATGTACACCAACCCGATGACGGAGTTGTTCCCGATCCTGGACGCCAATCCCACGGATAAAAGGACTCTTGAATATGGGCTGTGTTACCTGTTGCTGACGAAGGATTTGAACTCCGTCAAGCATTTCATCGAGGATTATTACAGTGCCCCGGATTCTCCGGAACTTCCCCGCATCGCCCAGGAGGCAATGGTTTTCTACAGCGAATATTCCAGGAACATGGAAGGTGTCGTGCCTTTTGGTTTTGATTGGTGCTACGAGCATGGGGTTCAGCCCGATGTCGTGAAGCGTTTTGAGGAATATAAGAAAGCGGCGGTCGCTGGAGCCACGGCTTTGAGGAAGTTCCGCGGCACATATTGGTACTATTTGGTTCACACTGAGATATGAAAACACAAAGAACAATTGTATTCTTGATTGTGACAGCCCTTTTGGCTATATCCTGTGGCGGGAGGGTAAATGTCTCAGGGACAGTTGATTCCTTGCCGGAAATATTCCCGGACTACCGTGATGTGACCGTGCCGGAAAACATAGCTCCGCTGGACTTCTCATATTCAGGAACCGGGAAATGCGTCCTGACGGCTAACGGGAAAACCATCCGTTCAAGGAAGGGAGGTTTGTTTGTGTTCAAAAAGAGCCTTTGGCGTAAATGGATGAAGGAAGGTTCTGTCCAGATGACTCTTATTGTCAAGCAAAACGGCTCTTGGGTTTCGTATAAGCCATTTAATATCAATGTTTCAAGGGACAGGATTGATCCTTGGTTCTCCTATAGGCTCATCCCTCCGGGCTATCAGGGCTGGCAAGAGATGGGTATCTACCAGAGAAATCTGGAGAACTACACCCAAGAGGCGATTCTCTCCAATGACCTCACTGGCGGTAACTGCATGAACTGCCACACTTTCCGGGCCGGAGACCCTTCTAAGATGGTGTTCCATGCAAGGGCGACGTTCGGAGGCACAGTGGTGGTCAACAACGGGGAGGTGGAAAAACTCAACACCAAGACCGACTCCACTATAAGCGCCCTGGTCTATCCCTATTGGCACCCTTCAGGAGATTATGTGGCGTTCAGTGTGAACAAGACCTTCCAGTCTTTCCACAATCATGACGAGAACCGTATCGAGGTTTATGATCTAGCCTCAGATGTGGTCGTCTATAATGTTAAAACCCACCAAATAGCTTGGTCGCCCCTTACAAAGTCTGAGGACTATTTCGAGACTTTCCCCACGTTCTCACCTGACGGGAAATGGCTCTATTTCTGTTCCGCTAAGGCTGTTCCAGAGATGCCCAAAGACTACAAGGAAGTCCGCTACGGGTTGTACAGAGTCGCTTTCAATCCTGAGGACATGACGTTCGGAGATGACTTGGAACTCGTGTATGACGCTCCTGCGGAAGGGTACAGCGTCTCCTTCCCGAGAATATCCCCGGACGGACGTTTTCTCTGTTTTACCCGCCACGGCTATGGCAATTTCTCCATCTGGCATAAAGACTCCGATCTTTGGTTGGTTGATCTGACCGACTTGTCCGTACGCCCTATGGCAGGTGTCAATTCAGAAGATGTGGACAGTTTCCATACTTGGAGTGCCGACGGGAAGTGGCTGGTTTTCAGCAGCAGAAGGGATGACGGGCTTTACACCAAGCCGTATTTCACACACGTGGATCCTGATGGAAACGCCACGAAACCCTTCCTGCTTCCGCAGAAGAATCCCAAGGAATACTACAAGAAGTTGATGAAGTCTTATAACCTTCCCGCTTTCACGACCGGCAAAGTCACCGTCGGGAAACGGAAGTTAGTGAACGTCTTGAGAAACTCTTCAGGAACGGATGTCACCGTCCGCTGATTCTCATTTCTTGAACGCACCCTTCACGGGTTTGCGTGACATCTCGAAATGCAGCTTGGCTCCATCCTTAATCTGGTCGTACCGGATAATGGGGGAGCCAAGTTTTTTGCCGTCCAGGTAAGCGGCCTTGATGTAAACAGCATCCTCGCTCCAGCCCTTTGTGGTCATCTCGATCTTCTTACCGTTCGATAGGGTCACGCTCATTCCGGGGGCGCATGGCGAGCCGACATAATACCAATCAGCACCCGGGCAGAAGGGATAGAATCCCAGGCAGTTAAACAGGTACCAGGCGCTCATCTGACCGCAGTCATCGTTGCCGCTGAGGGATCCTGGCTCATTGCCGTAGAAGTTCTTGGCGACGTATCTGACCCATTTCTGGCAGTTCCAAGGCTCTCCGAAATAATCATAAAGGTAGGCCACGTGGTGGCAGGGCTCATTGCCGTGCCAGTAACCTCCGATGCGGCCCCAGATGTCATGGGCGCCAGGGATGTCCTCGGGAAGCTCGATGGTGAAAAGCTCGTCGAGATATTTCTTGAGCCTGTCCCTTCCCGCGATCTTGACATATCCGTCGAAATCATGGAACACGCTCCATGTGTACTGCATGGTGAATCCTTCGGTGATATCTCCCCAGCCGTTGACGGATCCGGGACCCTGGTAGGCGATCGGGGCGAAAGGCGTACGCCAAGCGCCTTTGGAGTCCTTGCCCCGCATGTAGCCAGTCTCGGGGTCGATGAGGTTCTTGTAGTTCATCGACCTGTTCAAGAAGAACTTATAGTCCTCCTCGTGGCCCAGTTTCTTGGCGACTTGGGCGATGCACCAATCGTCGTAGGCATATTCAAGGGTCTTGGAAACGCTCTCTTTCTCAAGGTCGAAGGGGACGTAACCGAGGGAGGTGTATTCGGGAATACAGTCGTAGTGGGCGTTCGTGGCGGTGGTCTTCATCGCCTGGAAGGCTCTCTCGTAGTCGAATCCGGGCACATCCTTGAGGATCATGTCGGCCAGGACCGAGCAGGAGTGGTAGCCGATCATGCACCAGGTCTCGCCGCCGTAGAAGGACCAGTAGGGGAGCATCCGCTCGGCGCTCTTGTCAAAATGGGCGAGCATCGAGTTGGCGATGTCGGCCTGGAGAGGCCTGTTCACAAGGTTCATCAGCGGTTCGAAAGCCCTGAAGGTGTCCCAGAATGAGAAGGTCGTGACATTGGTGAAACCTTCGGCCTTTCCGATGGTGCCGTCATGCTCGCGGAACCTTCCGTCAGTGTCCTGGAAAACGAACGGATGGAGCATGGTGCGATAGACACTGGTGTAGAAAGTCTCCCTAAGCGTCTTGTCGTCGCTGTCCAGGGAATATGCTCCCAGAGCCTTCTCCCAAGTCGCTTCCGCCTCTTTTTGAGCGGTGCGGAAGTCCTTGCCGTCCAGCTCATTAAGGTTTTTCTGGGCTCCGTCAGTACCGACTCCTGACACTGCGACTTTTATCTCCAGTTGGAACGGCCCTTCGACTTCACTCAGGGACCGTCCGGTTGCGTTCAGGGAGCCGTCCGTCACTAATTCTTTGCGGATAATGAATGGTGAAGAATCACCTTCAAAGCGCGCGACTACCTGGAGTTTTTTACCCCAGGCCTCCAGGGAGCTGCGGAATCGTTTGGTGTTGTAGATGACCGGCTCGCCGTTCTGTAGGATAGTGAGGTCTTTTATCGGTTGTGAGAAGCGGGCTGCGAAATAGACATAACGTCCAGGGTTCCAGCCGGCTACAACCTTGCTGCCTATGACGGTGTATTCGTCCAGGAGTCTGACCGTGGACCACTCGCAGTCCCATTTCAGGGTGTGGTCGAGGTCGATCATCACGTAGGCACCTTCTTTTTCCGGATAAGTGAACTTGAATATTCCTGAGCGCATGGCTGCGGTCATCTCGGCTTTCACTCCGCTGTCGAGGGTGATGCCGTAATAACCGGGATGGGCGCTTTCCTTGCTGTGGTCGAGTTTAGAGGGTTTTATTTCCTCTCCAATTCCCGGAAGGAACAGGAAATCACCGAGATCCGGAATGCCTGTGCCGCTCAGGTGCGTGAGGCTGAAGCCTTGCACAAAGGGCTTGGAATATTTGTACCCTGCGGCGCAGTCGTAATCCTTATCGTCGCAGTCGGGGCTGATCTGGATGCCGCCGTATGGCAGCTGCGGTCCCGGGTACACATTCCCGAACCCATCAGTCCCCACGAACACATTCACATCATCAATCAGCCTGGTTGTCCCTCCGGGAAGGTGGACCTCCCCGAAACCTTCGGGCCTAACGGCCCTCGTCCCACCACCGGCAAAGCCGGCGGTCCCCCCATTCACGTGGCCATGGGCGGCCACGGTTTCTGGGAGGTCTACCTTCCCGGAGAGCGGGAGTACGCTGATAAATATGGCGGCGATTGTCGCGGTGGCTAAAATGAATCTAACAGAAATGAGGGAAGGTTTCATGTCCTTAATTGCTTACTGGATCAATATAGCAAAGATAATGAAAGTTAATGTTTGTTGGCAATGTTCCTATCGTCCCAAATGCTGGGACGCTAAGAGCAAATATGGCCGATAATGTCGCTCACGTCCATCAAGACGGGACGAGGTGTACTTTCCTGATTTTGGTTGACTCCGATTGGAGCCTTTCCCTGAAAAAAGTTGACTCTGGTTTAACTTTATTACTGGTGTAGGTTGGCTCTTTTCAT
>CACZZZ010000025.1 GCA_902785825.1 uncultured Bacteroidia bacterium | reverse complement strand
TAATTTAGGTGAAATCACAGACATACGCAAGCCCTTGTAAGGGTTTCTTTATCAAGGGCTTGCTATTTTTTTAAGCAATCCGCTTTGCGGAATTAAGGGTAAAAACAACACATAATGCTGACGCAAAAAGGACTGGCTTCATTGTTTCAGAGACCCTATATTCTGGTGTTTTTATTTTATTAATTCCATCTGCACGGACATCAAACTTAATAGCGGACATGTCTGATATCTCTCCTAGAATAAATACCTTAAGATAAAAAGACTCATCTCGCTTCAACAAATCCCAGGATAAAGCAAACTTCCCACCAGATTCTTCTCTAATTATTGGATTAATGCCCTCTAAATCCGAAAACACAGCCATTTCTACTACGTCAAGACCCATAGCACTAACAAAAATTGGCCGGCTAAAACGTTGAGAAAATAAAAGATCTTCTTCACCATCATTCTTAAGCTTAATCATTATGACCGACAATGGCTTCTCGACTCGCTTCCCTTTGTAAGACACCTCTATTTTTAATCCAGCATCCTCCGATCCTTGATAAATTGTCGAAGAAACTAATCTTTTTGAAACACAGTATCGTTCCTTTTTCATTAGAAATAATGATTTTAAACCATTAATAATCAAGGCAATAATTCCACTAATGAAACCAGCAATAACGAAACCTAAAATATCCCAGTGTTTAAGGAATTCAATTATACTGTTCACAATACAGATTACTTAAGATTAAATCTAATCCACCAACCTTCCCTCGCCTCTGAGCTTCATCTCAATAAGGAAACGATAGAAAGAGACGCAGCCATTCAAGATTGACTCTCCGACTTTTTTAGTCGCCTTATCAACAGGTAGCGGTATCATCTTGAGCTTATTCAATGTGCGGTCTATGTCCTCCGCCTCATCAATAGTTTTCCTCGAAACCTTTTCTCCTCGCATGATTTCATCAGCAAGACGGCGCAGAGCATCGGACTTTAAGACTTTCAGCACATCCTTGCACACCTCGTATTCCTCAGGCTTCAATCCAGTGAGTTTCTGGATGTACTCAGCATAGTCCGTCCAAGCCCTCACAAACCTCTCAACGAAACTGATATAATCGTTTTGTTCCATTCTATTATTAATAACCTCGATTTCACGCTCACATTTTATTCCCCAACCTTTCCAACGGCCTCCTCACAAATGGGAGAATCTCCTCGGCCGACTTATAAACCTCAGTACTAAATAGTTCCGGTGTTCCAACTAGAGTGAAATCGTAATTAGCTTTTGAGTTGACTATCGCATCCTTCAACTTGACCTGATCCCTTTGGAAATCAAAACCGCCGGAGAAAACTTCGTTTACATACTCCTTAAAAGAAGAATACGACTCCACATCACTCTTATTAGGTTTGGTAGTGAAGAGATGATAATACAACCAGATCTCGAAACTAGGATTACTCTGCGTTACATTACAAACGGAATATGGCTTGACCTCACTATACTTTTTCCAAACCTCACCATCTTCTGAATTCAGATTCGAACAAAACTCACGAAGCCTGGATATCTTCCCTTCAACTTCCCAAGTGTCGGTGTCCACAACGAACCACAATGTGTCGTGAGCCTGATAATCAATTGAGTACTTGCCATCCGCATCAAAAAACTTTCTGTTAACCAAGTCCATCAGTTTTAAAGGATCACTTCCTTCTTCTGGCGGGATGATAACTATCTCAAGATTAGAGGACAAGCCTTGAAAGAATGCAAAATAATCCGGCTCCGTGCTCTTTCCCTCGCAGATGATGTAGATTTTACGGGCATCCCGAGTTGGAGTCTGTTTTTCGTAGTTTTTAATTCGGGTTATCATATCACCAGTGAAGATCCTTAAGGTTTGACAAAAACGGTATACCGCCATACCGGCCATTCAGATAACCGTTCTCAATATTGGCTGTCTTATGGATATTAAAATCGCTTAGAGGATATAGTTGGGTGGCTTGGTCCTCATCTTTTTGTGCGAACCATATCTCGTCTGGACGAAGTATTTCTTTATCCAGCAGGCATGACTCGTGAGTTGTGAAAACAATCTGACCTTTGGCTGTCTTACTTTCGGAAAGCTTAGAGATAATTCCCTTTACTAAAATAGGATGAAGACTGCGCTCAATCTCGTCAATGATAACTGTACATTCTTGATTCAAAATAAGATAAATCACGGGAACATATTCTATGAGACGAATTGTCCCATCAGACTCGAAAGATATTGGCATCTTAATTTCGGTTCCATCATCCAACCGATGATAAGGTTGTAATTCCTTTCGGATAAGCCTTTCATTCTCATAGACAATCGTATCATTGATTCTTGAATCTGTTCTACTCGGAAAAGTCCAAGCCCTTCCGGGAGTACTTTTGATACTATTAGCCAAGCGTGGATCTATCATGTCGTCATTCACGACAGTAGGAACGACAGCCATGCTTGAAATACCGGTTTTCATCCCAGGCAGTAAACTCATAAGAAGATTCATCATCTCTGGATTTGTATCAAGAGCATGAGGAATCGTCAGATTTTTCATCGAATCTGAACGAATAATAAAAAGTCCATTGAGAATCCAGTCGTAGGCTTGTTTGATGTCAAGATTCTCTTCCGGGTACTTCACTGCCATGAAACTAAGAAGCAGAGCATCTTTATTAAGTAATCTTTCCTCCAAGACACTAGAGAATAAAGCATCCTTTTTGTCTTTAAAAAAACCTTTTCCAAAAGAAATGGACTGCGATCCATTCCCATGCCTCTCAAATACAAGACGATCTTTATTCTTTTCTGAGATATACAACGCCTCATTTATAACTTGATCAGTGTCCAAATCTATTGAATAGTAATATATTGTATTGTGAGAATAAAACTCTATCGCAAGTGAGACTGGCTCGTCTAATTTCTCTTTAGCCAACTGAAATTTATAAGTGTTCAATATTAAACCACTTATGTGACCTTGAGCCACAATTCCTTGAAGGTCAATCAGGGCCTTGATCAAATTACTTTTTCCTGCTCCGTTCGCACCATATATAGAACTGAATCTAAGTACTTCAGCATGACCACATGAGTTTATATGGTGCGTGTTATATGTTGCTTTACTACTTGGGAACAAATTGAATTCAGACTGCTCCTTAAATGAGTAAAAGTTTTTTATGACAAATCGCAATAACATTGATGAAGCGTTAATAATTAACGGCAAAAATAAACGATATATTTAGAAATAACAAATAAAACAAGCTATTAGCGTTAAAATATACCGGATAAAACTATTGATACCTTCTCTCCAGCACCTTCCAGTCCACGATGTTCCATAGGGCGGAGAGATGGGCAGGGCGGCGGTTCTGGTAGTCAAGGTAGTAGGCATGCTCCCAGACGTCGAAGGTCAGGATGGGCTTGAGGCCATGGGCAACGGGGTTGTCCGCTCCGGCGTATTGGGCGATTGAGAGCTCGCCTTTAGCGTCTGCTTGGAGCCATACCCAGCCGGATCCGAAGATGGTCGCTCCTTTGGTTTCGAACTCTTTTTGGAAGGCAGTGAGGGTGCCCCATTGGGTGGTGATTTGTTTCAGCAGTGGAGATTCTTCGCTTCGCTCAGAATGACAAATACCAGATTCTTCGCTACGCTCAGAATGACAGGTGGTGTCATCCTGAGGAGCGTCAGCGACGAAGGATCTGAATTGGGTGAAATAAAGGTTGTGGTTCAGGATCTGGCCGGCGTTGTTAAAGATGGGGCCGGCGGGTGCCTTGGCGACAATCTCTGCTAGAATAGATTCTTCGCTGCGCTCAGAATGACAAACTACAGATTCTTCGCTGCGCTCAGAATGACAAAGGGGCTCGAACTCGGTGCCGACGATGAGTTTGTTGAGGTTGTCGACATAACCTTGAAGGTGCTTTCCATGGTGGAATTCCAGTGTCCTGGCGCTGATAACCGGCTCCAGTGCGTCAATCGCATATGGCAAATTAATAAGTGTAAACATATAACAAAACAATCGATAACTCCAAATAACCAACAAACAAGTTTGTAAACGTCTATCAGTCACACAGTTACGTGGACATTAACGTTATTCATTACTTCTGGAACTAACTGAAAATCAACACGTTATTAACATTCCGCATAATTCTCACAAACACTTGCTGCTAAACTTTCTTTTTCCCAAATTGCGGAGAATTATGAAAAACTTTTTTACATACTACTCAGGTAGTCTTGATGAATTCATAGCCGCAGCCAGGAGCATCATAGACAATCACCTGATAAAGATCCAACTAGCCCCCTCCTCTCTACCGGAGTATTTGGGCTACTCACACGTCCTAGACAATTTTGCGGTTCATCACATTATGCATAGACACTCGGGAAATCGAGAACGTCTAAGAGGACAAGAACCTGTTACACTTTCAGACTTTTTACTGATTCGTGAAATAGTTCTAAACTATGATACTCGCACATCAATTCAGTGTAAGAACGGGAATCCTGGATTATTCTACACTAAAGACATCAACGATTATACCTATTCCCTAATTGAAGAAATCCGGAATGGACATTCGGAACTAGCTACGACAACGCTGTATAAAAAGAAAAAGAAGCTCACCGACGCTAAGAGTCCAATTTAACTCCGCAGATTCCGGATTTGCTTCCTTTTTACAAAGGTAAGCAATAATCACGAAAATCCAAAATACTCTTAATCTCTCTTGAAAATATCTCGTGTGTAGACCTTGGCCTGGACGTCATACAGCGCAGGATCGTAGCGGTTGGCTATGATGCTGTCGGACAAGCGCTTAAACTCCGCCAGGTCGTTAATGACTTTGCTTCCGAAGAAGGTGGTGCCGTCCTCAAGGGCAGGCTCGAAGATAATCACCTTGGCGCCCTTGGCCTTGATGCGTTTCATAATGCCCTGGATGGCGCTCTGGCGGAAGTTGTCAGAGTTCGACTTCATCGTGAGGCGGTACACTCCGACGGTCACTTCCCTCTCCTTGGCCTGGTCAAAGGCGCCATTGGATGAGTAATATCCGGCCTTCTCAAGAACCTGGTCGGCGATATAATCCTTCCTGGTGCGGTTGGAGTCCACGATCGCCTTGATCAGGTTTTCGGGAACATCGTTGAAGTTCGCGAGAAGCTGCTTAGTGTCCTTCGGAAGGCAGTAGCCACCGTAACCGAAGGAGGGGTTGTTGTAATGGGAGCCGATTCGCGGATCGAGGCATACACCCTCGATAATTGCCTTGGTGTCAAGGCCTTTCATCTCGGCATAGGTGTCCAGCTCGTTGAAGTAGGAGACCCTCAGCGCCAGATATGTGTTGGCGAACAGCTTTACCGCCTCCGCCTCAGTGCTGCCCATGAAAAGGACGGGGACGTCCGGCTTCAAGGACGCGTCCTTGATCAGCCCGGCGAAGGTTCTTGCCGCCACCGAAAGAGATTCTTCGCTTCGCTCAGAATGACAGTCTTCGTCATACCCTACAATAATGCGGCTCGGATAAAGGTTATCGTACAGAGCCTTGCTCTCCCGGAGGAACTCCGGAGCGAAAATGATCTTCGGAGTCACGACCCTGAAAGTCGCGTCAGCGAGCCGTTCCCGGTATGAAAACCTTTCCCTCGCCGAACGTGTGTACCCCACCGGCACTGTCGATTTCACGACCATCACCGCCTCCGGATTGACCTCCAGCACCAGCTCGATCACCTCATCGACATGCGACACGTCGAAGAAATTCTTCTTGGGATCATAGTTGGTAGGAGTCGCTATTACGACGAAGTCGGCGTCCGAATACGCTTCCTTCCCGTCGAGCGTCGCCCTAAGACTCAACTCCTTTTCACTCAGATATTTCTCGATATATTCATCCTGGATCGGGGATATCCTCCCATTGATCTTTTCGACCTTCTCAGGGATGACATCCACCGCCACGACCTCATTCCTCTGGGAAAGCAGCGTCGCTATCGACATCCCGACATATCCTGTTCCCGCTACAGCTATCTTCATACTTCTCACGCTTTAGCGGCCTTCTTTCCGCCGTAGTAACCATAATGGCCGTAGTGGCCATACCGGCCGTAATAACCACTGCCAGAAGAGGTTCCGTTGAGAGCGTAGCACAGGTTCTTGTACTCGCCTCTCTTGTACATAGCCTCGAGCTCAGGCACAAGCTCCTTCTCGAGAAGGCCGGCCCTGACGATGAAGATGGTCCTGTCCACGTACTCGTTGATGATCTTCGCATCGGTCACGATGTTGATCGGAGGGCAGTCGATTATGACATAGTCATACTGGGTCTTGAGCTCGGCGACGAGTTTCCCGAACCTCGGGTCGGCGATCAGCTCGGCAGGGTTAGGAGGTATGGTTCCGACCGGAAGCACCTGCAAGGTCGGATAGTTCGGCGACTGGAGGATCAGTTTCCGCACGTCGGTCTCCTTGCCGGCAAGGTAGTCGCTGAGTCCCTTCTCGGGATTCGTGGTGAACTCGGACAGGGAGCCATGGCGGAGGTCACCGTCGATCACAAGCACCTTCTTGTCCTTGATGGCCAGACAGATAGCCATATTCATCGAGACGAACGACTTTCCTGAACCCGGGTTGAAGGAGGTTGTGGCCAGCACATTCGCCGAAGGATCCTTTGTCATGAACTCCAGATTCGTCCTCATGACCCTGAAGGCCTCGTTGACGGCGTTCCTGTTGCCATGCTCCACGACTACTGCAGTTGTGTCAAGGGCTTTTCTCTTTATCTTGCCAAGGAGATTCTTCTTCTTTGAGGCAAGAGGAATCTCACCGAGGTAAGGCAGCGACAACGCCTTCAGGTCCTTCTTGGAGTGGATCTTGGTGTCGGCGGTCATCATGAGGTACATGATGGCGAACGGGATCAAAAGGCCGAGAAGAAGCGCGACCAGCATGATCTGCAAAGTCTTCGGGGCCACCGGGCCGCCGATGATAGGATGCTTGATTATACGGGTGTTATAGGCCGTGAAAGCTTGGGAAAGCTCGTTCTCTTCACGTTTCTGTAGAAGATAAAGATAAAGGCTCTGCTTGACGCTCTGCTGCCTCTCGACGCTCAGGAGCTGGGTGGCCTGCTTCGGGTTGGCCGCGATCTTGGCAGAGGTTGCCCTGGACTGCCCCTGGAGGCCGCTGTAGCGAGTGTTGAGAGTGAGGATCTCGTTATCCATGGTCTGGGATATGGCCGCCCTCATCGAGGCGAGTTCTTTGTCCATGTCCTTGACAAGCACGTTGTTGACACCGGAGTTGTCCACGAGGTTATTCCTCTCAATGAGCTGCTTGTTATATTCGTTGATACGGGCCTCGACAGCGGAGTTGGTTATGCCCATATTGGCCGGCAAGGGCTGGTTATTGCTGCCCTCGTTAGCCAGGTAGTTCTTGACATAACGGGCCATGTAGAGCTGGTTGTTGAGGTCCTGCATCTGCTGGTTAATGGCAGCATTCTGTTGCATGTACATGTCGGCGGCGGCGCCCACGTCGGGAATCATATTCGCCGACTTGAATGCGGAGATGTCGGAATCCACTCCAGCCAGTTCGCCCTCGATCACCTTCAAGCGGTCGTTGATGAACTCGGAAGTCGCCCTCGCGAGGAGGTTCTTGTCCTGGACCCACTTGACGTTATAGACGGCGATCAGGTTGCTGATGATGTCCTGAGCCCTCTGTGTGGAGACATCGTCGATCCCTAGTGTGATCACATCCGCCATCTTGTCGCTCTGCGCCACCTGCAGTTTATTGACATAAGCGCTTGTAGCCCCACGTTTTGAGGATTTGCTCACGATAATCTCGCGATCATATCCTTTTGCGGGAAAATGGCTCGTTTTGCTGATAACGACCGCACCAAGGGGCGTGGAAAGAGTATCCCCGAAAAAGCCTTTTACGGCCTCCGCTTCGACCTTGTTTCCCATAAGAGTGAAATCCGCAAGGACAACCGAACTGTCTTTGGGGCAAGACACCCTGAATGAAGCCTTGACATTGTCGTCGGCATCCAGAAGGGAGGCCTCCAGAGGCAGCGAAGTGCCGTAAAGGGTGTAGTCGTAACGCCGTCCCTCTACCTTATAGTTCATGAAAAGTTTGAGTCTCTCGACGACCTCGCTCATGATGTCCGGCGACTTGAAGGCGCGGAGCTCGTTATAGACGTTGGTCTTGGTCATGAACATTCCGAGCTCTCCGATCTCGTTGGAGGAGTCGATCGAGCGGCCGCGGGAGTCGGACTTGATCTGGACCTCAGCCGAAGAGTGGTACACCGGTACCGTGGTCAGCACTATGAAAGCGCCGGCCAGGAGGCAGAGGATCAGCGAAATGAGGAACCAGTACCACTTCGAGAGGCACCTGCGAAGGAATTCCCAGATGTCGAACTCCTCCTGCTGGGGAGTGGTGGTGTTGTTGATATTTTCGTTTGTCTCCATATTCAAATTCTGTTAGATATATTTGCTTATCCTTTGGACGACAAGGATGGTGGAAGTCACAAAAGAACCGAGGCTCAACCAGAAGGAAGCGGAACGGACGTTGTTGCCGTTGACATTGGTCTGACGCTTACGGAAGTCGTTGGGCTCGACATAGATAACGTCGTCCTGACGGAGGTAGTAGGCGGGAGAATAGATCAGGCTCCTGGTCGAGAGGAGATCCAGCTCATAAGTCTTCTGGATGCCGTCCTCGTTACGCAGGAGCTTTATGTTCTCCCTGTTACCCTGTATGCTGAGGTCCCCGGCGGCGGCGATCGCGTCGAGGACTGTCATCCCGTCCTTGGAGATCGCGTATCTTCCGGGGCGGTTGACCTCGCCTATCACCTTGTACGACAGGTTCATGAACTCGACAGTCACGACAGCGTCATTTGCCTGGCCCTGGTCCTTGAGCTCTTTCTTCACGAGAGTGGAGAGCTCCGCTTTCGTCAAGCCGGCGGCATGGAGCTTCCCGAGCACCGGGAAGTCGATGTTCCCGTCAGAATCGACGGTGTAGCCGGACATCTGTCCGCTGGAAACAGTGGTCCCGGTGACAGTGATGTCCGCGTTCTGGCCTAACCTGTGGGTCACATACGGGAGGTTGAAGAGCTCCGTGAGCTTGGGGCTCTGGGTGTTGACGATGACCGAGACCTGGTCCCCGGGCTGGAGACGGATCTCAGTCCTCTGCACGATCTCCGCGCCATCGGCTTGCTCCGTGTCCTGGAAATACGTGATGTTCTTCGGTGTCGAACACGACGCCATCAGCGCTGTCACAGCGGCTGAAATTAGTAGTAACTTCTTCATTTTTAATAGTTTATATTCTTAATTATTTATTTTCTTTTGGTTTATTATTTGTTTATTCTTTTTGTCATTCTTTTTACCATTTGTCATTCTGAGCGCGGCGAAGAATCTACTCCACCTTCTCCAACATCGACGGCGGAATGTACCCCGTCGCGAACGCCGCCACCCCCTCTATCGTCACGATCAGCTTCCGGTCATGCCGGATCCTCTTGATATGCCCCTCAAAGCCCTTGAATATTCCGTCAATCACCCGCACCCGGTCGCCCTGATGGTACTTCGGATCGTCATCCCCGAGGTACTCCAGCCCGCTGTCCTTCATCCGGCACACCTCCATGAAAAGCTCCATCTGCTTATCGGGGACAATCAGCGGAGTCATCGCCTGACGGTCGTAATACGGAATCAGGGATGAGTTGACGAGAGCCTTGACCGCGAGAAACTCCCCGCGTGTCGCTTTCAGGAATATCAGTGAGCGGACCAGTGGCTCCTCGACAAACTTCTTGCCATCCGGAGTCTCCTTCTGGACCAACCGCTTAGGGTAGAAGAACTCCACTCCGGCGTCATCGGCCACTTTCCTGATGGCCTCCGCCCGCCCGTAGAGGACTCTCACCGGGTACCAGTTGACTTTATTCGCTTCCTTTTCAGCCATAATCTGTATCCCCTCGCTTCGGGCAAGGGTGGAAAACGGTTGTCAGCCTTTCAATTCCTGATCGCGGCGCACTCCAATCCAAGAGCGTTTTCCGAAACCGTTAAATTTTGCGAATTTACGTTTTTTTTAGCATAAAAAAATATTAAATAAGTATCCCCCCTCTCATATTTTTATAAACATCATCAATTCGACACCATTTTCACCCTTTTTCCACCCCTTTTTCCCTTCCCGTCATGGCCGACCTGATCGGCCATCTACTGCCACGACCTGATCGGCCATCTACTGTCATTCTGAGCGCAGCGAAGAATCTTCAAGAGGTACGGCTAACCCCGCTTCCCCGCTCCCCCGCGCCATCTGTCCCCTCCCGATCACTGAGCGGAGCCGAAGGAGATGCAGGCGGAGATCTTCGAGCTTTTGTTTAATTCCGCGGAAATAGCTAAATTCACGCCTGAAGAAATAGTAAACTAGTATAAGCTACATGAGAAACGTAAGATTTGCGGCCCTATGTGTCGCAGTTATTGCCCTGTGTGTCCCTGGGCATCAGGCGCGAGCCCAGAAGAAACCTCTGGATCATGATGTTTATGACTCCTGGCAGAGCGTGTCAGGGGTGACTCTCAGCGACGACGGATCAGCCATGATCTGGTCGGTCAACCCCCAGGAGGGTGACGGGACCCTGTTTGTCCGGAAATATGCCGGCAAAAAAGCAGGAAAGTCATCCAAAACCGGCAAAGCCACGAACAAAGAGCTGGCAATTCCCAGAGGCTACCAGCCGACCCTATCTCCTGACGGCAAGTGGTTGGTGTGCCGGATCAAACCCGAATTCGCCAAGACCCGGAAGGAGCGCATCGCCAAGAAAAAGAGGGACGAGATGTCTAAAGACACTCTTGCGGTGATAGATCTTATAAGCATGGAAATCAAAAAGTTCCCTTCCGTGGAATCATATTCAGCAGGAAGGTTCGGAATGCCTTTTATCGCCTATAAGTCCAGCTGGTCAGAAGCCGCCAAAAACGCCGGCGCCAAAGCCAAAGATGCCAAAGCCAAAGATGCCAAAAGCCGTCCCGCTCCTAAAACGCCGAAGTCCGGCCTCATCCTCTTGACTCCCGGCACATGGCAGGCCGATACCCTTAAGAATATTGACAAATATTCATTCAACGGCGACGGTTCCCTCCTCGCCCTGACCAGCAAAAAGGACAAGAAGGACAGCCTCAGCGCCACGGCGATGATCCTGGCGTCATACAACACCGCCGCTCTTGTCCTCGACACCCTTTGCAGCGGGGCCAAGGATTATTTCCACCCGGCCTTCGACGACGCCTCCGCCCAGCTCGCCTTCACCTCCACAACCGACTCCAACAAGACCGGCAGCAAGAGGTGCGCGCTGCTGCTGGCCTCCCGTGCAGGAAATCAGCCCGCAGCGGGCACGACCATGCAAAAATGGACGGTCGCCGAGCTGATCCCCCAGGGGACCACGGCCAAAGGCACCCCCAACTGGACCCTCACCGAGAACAGCGACCTCTACTTCACCCCTGACGGTCAAAGGATTATGACCGGTATCGCCCCGATCCGTCCGCCGAAAGACACGACCATCGTGGACTTCGAGACCGCCCGTGTGGACATCTGGAACTGGGATGCTCCTTACACTCCGCCGCAGCAGAAGAAGCGTCTCGACGGGACGCTCAGGAAGACCTATGCGGCGGTGGTGAACCTTGGATCCTTCGCTGGCGCTCAGGATGACAGCAGTGGCGCCCAGGATAACAGCAAGGGCGCCACGATCATCCCTCTCACCACCTCGTTCTTCGACAGCGTGCGCCCGATCGCCGGCGGCAAGACCGGCCTCGCCATCTCCCGCGACAACTCCAACTACGTGAGGGAGTCTGTGTGGACCGACGGCAGTTTCAGTGACTATGAGCTCGTGAACCTGAATGACGGAAGCCGCAAGACCATTGCCAAGAACTTCAACGCCAGCAGGTTCGACGTCTCACCTGATGGAAAATACCTGATCTGGTTCGACCCTTCCGACAAGAACTGGTACACTTGCGACATCGCCACCGGAACGAAGGCCAACCTCACCGCGCAGACCGGAGTCGCATTCCACACTGAGGATGACGACCATCCGACCGCCTACCCCGGCCCTTACGAGGGGATGCCCAAATGGATCGAGGGAGACCAGGCTGTTCTGATCATCGACCGCTACGACGTCTGGAAGTTCGCCCCCGACGGCTCCAAGGCCGAGAACCTCACCGGAGGTAAAGGCCGTGAGGCCCACAACCGTTTCAGGGTCATCGACTTAAGGAGGGACACCCGCACCGATAATGAGCGCCGCTCTGGTGTCGGACTCTCATGGAATCCAAAGGAGGATCTCTTCCTCAGCGTCCAGAATGAGGACGACAAGAAGAATGGCTATGGCCGTCTCAACCTGGCCAAACCGGCCAAGACCTTGAAGTGGTTCACCGACACTTTCACCTTCCAGAACCCTCGTATGTCTCCGGACGGTATGATTGCTTACCTGAAGGGTAACTTCCGCAACCCGTTCGACCTCTACACGACTCCTGATTTCTTCGCTTCAAGCGACAAGGTCACCTCGATCAATCCCCAGATGAAGGACTACCGCTGGGGCGAGGCCAACCTCTTCGAGTGGAAGGCCTACGACGGTACTCCCCTCAAGGGTCTCGTGTTCATCCCCGACGACATCAAGCCCGGCGAGAAGCTTCCGGTCATGATCTATTTCTACGAGAAATATTCCGACCAGCTCTACAACTTCTGGGCGCCGGCCCCGAGCCGCTCGACGGTCAACTTAAGCTTCTACACCTCAAGAGGTTACATCGTATTCGTACCGGACATCGTCTATAAGGACGGTCACCCTGGCGAGAGCGCCTACAACTGCATCTGCTCCGGCGCCGAGGCCCTTTGTGAGAAATATTCATTCGCCGACAAATCCAAGATGGCGATCCAGGGCCAGAGCTGGGGCGGTTACCAGACCGCGTGGCTCGTGACCAGGACGAACATGTTCGCGGCCGCCGGAGCTGGCGCGCCGGTGAGCAACATGACCTCCGCTTATGGCGGAATCCGTTGGGAATCAGGCATGACGAGGGCCGGGCAATATGAGAACGGCCAGAGCCGCATCGGCAAGACCCTCTGGGACGAGGGCGGCCTCGAGCTCTACATCGAGAACTCCCCGATCTTCCACGCAGACAAGGTCCAGACCCCGCTCCTGATCATGCACAACGACAACGACGGCGCCGTGCCGTGGTACCAGGGAATCGAATATTTCTCCGACCTGCGTCGCCTCGGAAAGCCCGTCTGGATGCTTGAATATAATGACGAGGCCCACAACCTCGTGGAGAGGCGCAACTGCAAGGACCTGTCCCGCAGGCTCCAGCAGTTCTTCGACCACTACCTGAAGGGCGCCCCGATGCCCGCATGGATGAAGTCCGGCGTCCCCACAGACCGCAAGGGCGAGTACTTCGGCTTCGAGTACTAAAGCATGTCGGCCAGCTTCTGGTAATATTGCTTGCTGACAGGGATGCGGCCGACGCCCTCCCGGATGAACTCAGTATAAATAATCCCGTCTTTCCCCCGGCTCAGCAACTTGACGTGCCGGGGGTTGACGTAATATGACCTGTGGCAGCGCACGAAACCATGCTTCGCGGCGTCCGCCTCAAAACTCTTCATCGAGTTCCGCAGCTGGTAAACCCGGACCCGGTCGTTCTCCAAATAATTGATTTTGATGTAGTTCTCGTCTGCGGCGATAAACATGACGGCCGCAGGGTCAATCGTCAGTTTAAGCCTCTTGTGCTCGTCATAGAACTTCAGGAGAGTGTCCTCCGGCTCCTTCACGACATTCTCCAGATCAGCGTTCTTATTGATAATGACCCTCACGGTTATTGCGATGATATAGGGGTATACCAACGTCATCAGAACCAGATTGAAAGCGTACGGCAGGGCGCTGAAATACGGCATCCCGCCACTTTTCATATAGAATAACGTGATATAGAGCGCGAAAAAGAACGAGGTCACCAAGACCTCTCCAAGGCACCAGATAACATAATGCCACCAGCGGAAAGGAATATATTTATACAAGACGCTGAAGATAAGACGAGTGATGGCGAGGACCCCGAGCATGATTGAGCTCAGCATCAACAGATGGAAGGTCCAGCTCTTTCCTCCAATGTCAAAATATTCCCTAAAAGAGAAGGGATGATAAACGAATATGAAGAAGAAAAAGAACGCCGGGAGTATCAGGGCATATTTGACCTGGTTCCCGTATCCTTTCGACATTCGAAGTATAGTGTCCATAGCATGGATTTAATAACAATACACATAGTGACGAAAACAAAAACACGTCATTTTCGTCACAAAAATAGTGGAAAATTTCCGCCAAACAAGCGTTTTATCACATAATTATGCTATGACACCACACCTTTTTCGTCACAAGGAGCAAGTTTTATATTTTTGTTTTGGTCACAAGACTTGACAAGAACTTAGAAACTTTAAAAGACGAATGGCATGAGAACTTTTGAGTATTCGATCGGACCGGATTCCGTCGCTTCAGACGGTAGGATTACAGTTGCCTCCTTGTGTGGGTACATACTCAACGCGGCCCACAGGACGATGATTGAAGAGGGTTATTGGATGTGCCTTCTCTCCAGGTGCTCTTTTGAGATCGACGAGCGCCCTAAAGCCGACGAATCGATCAATATTATGGTCGAATCGGGGCTTAACAATATTGTTACACTATTAAACAGGAATGTTTCATTAACTGATAGCGAGGGACATGAGATCGGAAGATGCAAAGTCGAGTGGATTTTCCCCAGCGCGGCTCAAAAAATCGAAATAGCCGAGAATCCTTCCCGTCTGGCCCGTCGTTTTATCAACAAATTCAAGGATGCCATGCCAGATGTGGAGTCGGCGATGGGTCTTCAGCTCAGGATCGATATGGACTTCCGGGAAAAAGCGATGGAGCGGCAGGACTTCTCTGTTGATTTCAAGAAGATCTGCGACTCCAGCTTTTTCTTCCTCGCCCGCTCCGGCTCCGACACCCTCTGCCGCGCCATGCTCCAGACCGCCTAGCCCGATCCCTGAGCACCTATTGTCATTCTGAGCGCAGCGAAGAATCTCTGGAACGCCACCTGGCCCCGGCCGCGTCCATTCTCGCTTCGCTGCGGCTGAGTACGGCCGGTGGCCAGTGGCGGCCCCGGGCTACTTGGCGACCCGCTTCAGCGACGCTCCCCTTCCCATGGAGATGATGTCCAAATCGAGACCATCATTATCCTTGTAACGGACACTCGCCCCGCCGCTCAATTCGACAGCCAAAGTCTTGAGCACATTGAGCTCGCCATAGGCAGCTCCGGAGAAACTGACGGTAGCGTCAGAGATCTCAGCATCATAAGTCTCCACCTTGACAGCCCCCGACGCATCGATATTCATCTTATTGACCATTCCTTTAATTGAGAACACTCCAGCGCCTGACGCTCCGAGAGTTACATAATTAAAATCACCGGTGTGATAAGCCTTGGCAGCGCCTGACAGCTCTTGTTTCAGCTTGATGGCGGAGATATTGAAATCGCATTTGGAAGCTCCGCCCATTCCGATGTTGACGTCATCAAACAGACCGGTGACATCAGCGCCCGAGGCACCTCCCATCTCTACTTTCAATCCCCTTGCGGTGATATTTATTCCCGTAGCCTTGGCCGCTCCGGAGAGTTCCATCGTGAAAGTCCGCTCGCCGATGTCAAACGCGTCTGAAGTGGAGAACTTAGTCGCCCCAGACATTTCCAAGTTTGTCAGGATAGGCATAGAGATATTAGCGGTGACTTTCCAGTCTCTCAGATGCTTCTGCACTTTCATCGGGATAGTCTTAAAACCGATGACAAGGTTATTACCCTTGACTCCAACTACCAGATATTCAACAAGTTCCTCAGGTAAATTCACACTCACGCCCCACGTGTCCGACTTTTTCAACTCTACACTCACGATACTGCTGACGCTGATTCCCGTGAAATTCTTATGGTTGTACTCCTTTGTCGTGTAAGCGATTCCGGGATTCTCAGAATTGCCGGAAAAATCCCCGGCATAAGCGGCGAGCCCCATGGCCAGTGCCGCCAGAACGATAATTAATCTTTTCATATTCAATACTTTATTAATATATTTTATTCAATCTTTCCATTCCGTCGAGGAGGGCTCCGTAATATTCTTTCAGCACCGCCGCCCTCGTCTCCGGGTCAATTTCGTCAGGCAGCTGGTCCACCAACGGGATCCCTTCCCCAGCAATCGCCTCGAGGTCGAACTGCCTCGTGCCATCGAAATCCCCATTCAGGATTGTCTCATAGTATTCCGCCATTTTTCCGTAATATGCCTGGCAGATCTCGAGCTGGTCATTCCCCACTCCGGCGAACCAATCCTTATGACGCTCACCCGGTCGGTTTATGAATATCACAACCGCGGCGACCGCCGCCGCCACCGCTGTGATCCCCGTTGCCACAGGAGCGAAACGAAGCCATTTGGAAGGCCTTTTCCGGCCCGCCACCTGGCCCGCCAGCCGCTCCTCGAAGCGCATAAGATTCCCTTCCGGAACTTCCTGCTCATCAAACGCTTCCCGGTTTAACCTAATGTATTCCTCTAAATTATTCATATTCATTTCCATAATCAATTTAACAGCCTTACCGCCCCTCTCTCAGCCTCTCCGCCAGCATTTTTCTTGCCCTTGAGAACCGTGTCCTCAAAGCCCCTTCCTTCTCCCCTGTAATCTCGCTTATCTCCTCATAATCCAGCCCATCTATCAAGACCAGCGTCAGGATTAATCTGTATGGAGACGGCAGAGCGTCCATGGCTTTCTTCACCTCCTCCACAGTGATCCGCCCGCTCTCTCCGCTCGAGCTTTCTTGCCCCACCTCAGCCGCACTTCCCTGCCACGTCTCATACTCCCCCAGAAACTCCCGCTCCCTCTTGAGCCGCCTCAAAGCATCGATCGAACCCCTCACACACGTCCTCACCAGCCACGCCTCGATAGCCTTCCGGCCCGCCACATCTGTCATTCTGAGCGGCTCCTTTGTCATTCTGAGCGGCCCTCCTGTCATTCTGAGCGCCAGCGAAGAATCTCCGCCGCCCCGATCAGCCATCTCCCCCTCTTCAACAAACCGGAAGAACTTCAAGACCGTGTCCTGCATGATCTCCTCCGCCAAGGCACTGTCCCCGACTATCCGGAAGCTGACATTGAACAACTTCCGTGAATACGTCTTATAAAACTCTATGGACTCTTCCCTGGTCATTTTCACACTAATCACCCACCTGGCCAATCTCACCAACCAAAACCCTAATCTCCGGCCGGCTCCACTAAATAAACGAATACTTTTCCGAATTGTTACAACAATCCCGCAACAATCCCACAACAATCCCGCAACAATCCCGCCGAATCTCCACACAGCCTCCACCCAACATCTTCCCCGCCGTCCCACATGTTCCTCAGCCCCGGACACATGGAGCGTTTCGATGCCGTATATGCCCCACATGTCCCTCGGCCCCGGACACATGGCGCGCTTCTACGCCCTATATGCCCCACATGTCCCTCAAACCTGGACACATAGCGCACTTCTAAGCCCTAAATGCCCTTCCTGTCCCTCAGCACCGGACACATGGCGCACTTCAACGCCCTATATGCCCCACATGTCCCTCAGCCCCGGACACATAGCGCACTTCAACACCGTATATGCCCCACATGTCCCTCAGCACCGGACACATAGCGCACTTCAACGGCGTATATGCCCCACATGTCCCTCGGCCCCGGACACATGGCGCAATACATTATGACACTGGCACTTATCAAAATTTTTCAAGGATATTCACAACCTCCGTGTACCCTAATCCAAGGATTCTCGCGATTTGGGGAACATCCGCATTGAACCGATATTTCACTTCAGAAATAAGCCTCTCCATTTCTTCACCCGTCAATGACGATAGCGCCTCTTTCTGGAATAGCGTCCTGCACATGTCTGGCAGGGAAGCTGAGATAGTCTGATCCCGAAACATCAGCATTCCTGAACCTTGTAATTCCCTCATCCTTTTTGCCTTAGACGAGTTTAACAAAAAGTAATTCAAGCGTTTAGGAGTCCTGAATATCGATTCAACAAATTTGATTGGCACAAAAGATTGGGGAATAATATAACCTTCCTCCCCAATCATCACATCCTCAGGTAGTTCCTCTCTGCTATGAAGAATCTTATAGCGTTTGCGGGCCGAGATATCTCCAACCTTGATCCCTCGAGTTTCCGTCACTCTGAAATAAGCTCCGGCGCTTCCCCAGGGGTAGTCTGTCGCGGAAAGGCATATATTCGCCGCAACACAATTCATGAGAACATAGGCTATGCCTTTCTCAACAGACTCTCCACTCAAGTGCAGTGGGCGAACGTCATCATCTATCCCCCGAAGGTACTCCTTCTTCCCATACCGCTTGGTCAAGTATTCGGAATATCTCCTTTTGAACTCATCGATGAACCACTCTGCCTCTTCATGCGAACATTGAAGAACAAGGTGGATATGATTAGACATCAGTATAAACGCCAGCACATTAATTCCTGAAAGAATAGCGATTATAGCAATGTAATTCATGCCTACCTTGAAGTCCTGGTCATCTTTAAACCAGATCCGGTCAGTAGTGTGGTCGGTGGATACAAGCCAGAATTCAAGTGGCGAGTCCTGAGCTTGGACAGATTCGATATTAAAGTCTTCCATAAATTTAAATGTTTAAGTTTTCAAATATACAATATTTCGACCATCTCTCAATGCCTTTCAGGCACTTCCTATACTTCTTTCCCCGATTGTCCACCCTGCTCATTCTAACCATTCTGCGCCATTTGTCCCTCAAACCCGGACACATAGCGCACTTCAACACCCTATATGCCCTACATGTCCCTCAAACCCGGACACATTGTACTTTCCTGATTTTGGTTGACTCCGATTGGAGCCTTTCCCTGAAAAAAGTTGACTCTGGTTTAACTTTATTACTGGTGTAGGTTGGCTCTTTTCAT
>CACZZZ010000024.1 GCA_902785825.1 uncultured Bacteroidia bacterium | reverse complement strand
CAAAAAGTAGTTCATCCGCACCATCCTTCTCACATCAAAAGCAAATATAAAAAGTACACCGCAACCTCCATATTGGAATCACGGTGCAAATCTAAAAGAATACTTACCGATCAGGGGCTGGACGATCATTCCCATCAACGGAGGCAGGATCCAGAAGAAACTCAGCTGATGCGGGTCAGCTCCAAGGGTCGCGAAAATACGGCTGATATTAGCGCTCTGTAGGGCGTACGCTATCTGCACGCCGAAGAACCCGAAACTCAGGTTCCACATATCCCAGAAAGACAATTCTCGCTTGTTATTAGACATTAGCTATTGGATGTTTTGTGTTAATAATCGCTCAAAATTAATCTTTCAGGCTTACAATTAATATATTAATAGGACGAATTGTCTGAAAAAACGGATGAGTTGAAAGGATTTATGGATGAATTTCGGGGATTTTTCTTAAATTGCGTAGAATCAAAAGAGAATGACGGCAGAAAGGAACAAATATTCTTCCGCAATCATCCACGGCTTCGCGCTCCTGCACGTCGCCGGAGCTGTCCTTTGCCGCATTGGTGGAATTGGTGACGACCTGGTACTCACCTCTCTCACCATTTTCATGATAGTCCTACTATGCCTACGGCATCGCCAAAGCGTGGAGTTCAGCGCGGTCGTCATAATCATAGCCAATATTGTCGGTTACCTCATGGGGAAAGGCATCGCCGCTTTCGTGAACATATTCATAAGCCACCCGTTGCTGTCCCCCGCCATCGCAACTTTCATCACGACCGAGACAATCGGATGGGCTCTCATTTTCTTTCTCAAGCAATACTCATCCCGTTCCAGTTCCGATCACAAAGCGACCCCGATGGAGATAACATGGCTCGTGATAGCCATCGCCATAGTGCTCGCGCTGAGGTTCTTTATCAGATTGTTCAGATCGACGATATTCAGCGGGGAATTTCTCCTCGGGTCGGTGGCTATCATGTCCGCAATCCTGATCTACTCGGTCATCTACATGATCGAATATGCCCGCTCCGCACGAAGAGAGGCCGAAAAGGAAAAGAACAGGGCGGATCTCGCGAAGTTCCAGTACCTCAACCTCAAGCAACAGGTCAATCCTCACTTCCTGTTCAACTCCCTGAACATTCTCGACGCCCTAGTGCTTGACGGCAAGGACAAGGAAGCGAGCACCTATATCCACAAACTGGCCGGAATATACCGGTACATGCTGAAAAACGAGAACGAGAGTACTGTGTCCCTCAGGGATGAGATGACATACGTCGAGATGTACAGCGATCTTCTTAAGGTTCGTTTCCAAGAGGGATTAAGCGTGGAAGTGTCCATCCCGGAAGATGATTTGAGGAAATCCGTCATACCATGCTCAGTCCAGCTTTTGGTGGAAAATGCCACTAAGCACAACGCTGTCAGTCCCGACAAGCCCCTGCTGGTGACAATCACCTCTGACGGCGAGACACTTACAGTCACGAACAATATTATCCCCAGGTTGACCCCTTCACAATCCAGCGGGCTCGGTCTCAATTACATCAGGGAGCAATACAAAGCTCGTTCCGACCGCGGGATAGAAGTATCCGCCGATGGAGATAACTACACTGTCAAACTACCTCTACTATGAGAGTATTGATTATAGAAGACGAGATAATGGCCCGCAGGAGCCTTGAGAAGCTGCTGGAGAACAATTTCCCCGACATCGAGGTTGTCGCCGAACTCGGTTCCGTCAGCGACTCGGTCGCATGGCTCAAGGCCCATCCGGAGGCTGTCGACACAATATTCATGGATGTGGAACTATCTGATGGAGAGTGCTTTGAGATATTCTGTCAGGTAGAAGTGAAGGTTAACGTCGTTATGACCACCGCCTACGACAACTACGCCGTCAAGGCTTTCGAGGCCGGAAGTGTCGACTATCTTCTCAAACCGATAGACCATGCGGCTCTTGAAAGGGCCGTGGAGCGCTGCCGGCATACCTCCGGACTGGAAGGAAAGGACGTTGAGAGGATTCTTGCCGCCCTGGACAAGACCAGGCACGGGAAAGAATACAAAGAACGCTTCCTGGTCCACATCAACGACATGATCGTGCCGGTCAAGACCGGAGACATCGCCTATTTCTTCTCCGAAGACAAGAACAACCATGTGGTGACACACGATGGATCCGTCTATATTGTCGATTCGACTTTGGATACCATTATGAATTGTCTTGACCCTGAGCGTTTCTTCAAGATATCAAGAAGTTGCGTCGTGGCGAAAGACACTGTTGAGAGTGTCACGAAACTCCTGGGAGGCAGGCTTCGGATCTCCACTAAAGCCAAACCCGCGAAAGTTCTTGGGGCTGACCCAGATCTCACCGTAAGCCGTTCCCGGGGAGATGATTTCCTGCTGTGGCTTGAGAGTTGAGCCTGTCTAAAGTGAGATGCCACAAGACCACCCCGACCGCCACGGAGACATTCAAAGAATGCTTGGTTCCGAATTGGGGAATCTCAAGTGACATGTCAGAAGCGTCCACAACTTCCTGGCTGACCCCGTCCACCTCGTTTCCGAATATCAGAGCGTACTTCCCGCCCCCGGGCATGAACTTCTCCAGACTGACAGAATGCGCCGTCTGCTCCACACCGATGACGGTGTAGCCCTCTTCCTTTAGTTTCCGGACGACATCCATCGTGTCCCGGGAATACTCCCAGGGCACACTTTCCTCAGCTCCGAGCGCTGTTTTCCGGATCTCGGCGGAAGGTGGAGTCGCGCAGATCCCGCAGAGCCATAGCTTGTCCGCCTTGAAGGAATCACATGTGCGGAAAGCCGAACCGACATTATGAGCGCTCCTGACATTGTCCAGGACGACAACAATACCGCTCCCGGGAGCCTCTTTGTACTCTTCCGGCGTCATCCGGCCAAGCTCGATACCCAAAAGTTTCCTATCCCTCATTTTATTCGACGAATATCACCCCGCGAATATAGCGAAAATGGGATTTTAATCGTATATTTGCTTCCCGACAAACCACAAGAACAAATCTAAAACATTTTATATGAAACAGGATCTTCAGATTTTCGATCTGATTAGAAATGAGAAGGAAAGGCAATCTTCCGGTCTTGAACTGATTGCGTCGGAGAATTACGTGAGCGACTATGTCCTCGAGGCCATGGGCTCCATCTGCACCAACAAATATGCGGAGGGATACCCTGGAAAAAGGTACTACGGCGGATGCCAGGTAGTTGACCAAATCGAGAATCTGGCCATTGAGCGTCTAAAAAAGATCTATAACGCTGAGTATGCCAATGTCCAGCCTCACTCAGGCGCCCAGGCAAACATGGCGGTGATCATGGCCTGCCTCAAACCTGGCGACACATTCATGGGACTCGACCTCTCCCAGGGAGGTCATCTGACCCATGGCTCACCTGTCAACGCTTCCGGAATCCTTTATCACGCCGTGGCTTACGGTCTTAACGAGGAGACCGGGATGGTCGATTACGACAAGATGGAACAGATCGCCCTCGAGTGCAAGCCGAAGCTCATCATCGGAGGAGCCTCAGCATATTCCCGCGAGTGGGACTATGAGAGAATGCGCGCCATAGCGGACAAGGTTGGTGCCCTCCTTTGGATCGACATGGCGCACACCGCCGGACTTATCGCCGCCGGACTGTTGAAGAATCCTGTCGAATATGCCCATATCGTCACCTCCACCACCCACAAGACCCTCCGCGGTCCACGTGGCGGTATTATCCTGATGGGCAAGGACTTCGACAATCCTTGGGGCCTCACGACTCCAAAGGGTGAGATCAAGAAGATGAGCGCGATCCTGAACTCAAGCGTTTTCCCCGGTGTCCAGGGTGGCCCTCTGGAGCACGTCATCGCCGCCAAGGCTGTGGCTTTCTACGAGGCGATGCAGCCTGAGTTCGTGGAGTACCAGAAGCAGGTCATGGCCAACGCGAAGAAGATGGCCGAGGAGTTCGTCACCAAGGGATATAAAGTCGTATCAGGAGGCACGGACAACCACCTCATGTTAATCGACCTGCGTACAAAGTTCCCTGAGGTTACAGGTCGTATGGCCGAGAAGGAGCTTGAGAAAGCGGAGATCACGCTGAACAAGAACATGGTACCGTTCGATTCCCGCAGCCCGTTCAAGACTTCAGGTGTCAGAATCGGCACACCGGCCATCACTTCCCGCGGCTTCGTGGAGAAGGACATGGTGGACATTGTGGAACTCATTGACACAGTGCTAAATGCTGTGGCAAAGTACGCTGATGTGGTCAATGGAGTCACGGAGGAAGGCAAGGCTGAATACGAGGCCGTCCTCGCCAGTGTCCGCCAGAAGGTCCACTACATGACCGCCGGCCGGCCCCTCAACCGCTACTAATAACAACCACTAAAAATAAGCCCCTATCACTCGAATGATAGGGGTTTATTTTTGTACATTCAGGATTAGTTCATGACGGGACGGAGGACGAAGTGGAAGTCGCGGGGAGCGGCGTGGATGCGATACTGCTCCAGCGGCCATGTACCCCATGAGTTGATTCCACCAACTCCCATCTGCACTAGGTCGAAATTGACATAAGTCTGTCCGTTCTCCCTGTCGTTCTCATGAGCCAAAGCCTTGAGATCCAGCGAGTGACGAGGCTCTCCTACCTGTGTGTTGGTCTTGTTCTCGCGATAGGGCGTGCCATTCTCCATGCAGTCCAGCACATTGATCGGGAACGGCAGGGCTGACGCGGAGAAAGTCTTCGGAGCCGAGATCTCAAAACCGTCACCATTGGAATCCACAACCCTGAACCACCTCATACCGGTGTGGGTTCCGGACTCCTGGGTACGGACATAACCATAATGGTACTGGTCATTGACGCTCTGGGTGTAGCGACCAACCATGGCGGAAGAGTTCCTGTCAGAGTAATTCTCCCAAGGGCCTTTTCCGTAAAAGTCTATGGTAGAGAACCTTCCAGGCATAGTCATCTTCATTCCGAAACGGAACAGGTCCGGCATAGACTCAAGGCCAGGGGTATCTTCCATTATCTCATGGCCTTCGATCGACCCGTCAGGACGGATAAGGTAGGTGAGCCTGATCGCCACAGTGTCCTTGACAGGCTTGTAGGCGGCATTTACCAGCCACCCATCGCCTGATTTGGAGACATCCATCTTATCCAGAGTGAGCTTAAGGTAGCGCCAGAGGCCCATGTGATTGTGAAGCCTGGCTCCCATGTCATTCTCGACCAGAGCCCTTGAGAACTCAGGAGTCAAAGGCTCTGAAAGCATCTCCTTGCCATTGACTTTATAGCTGGTCAGGAAGCCGGTCTTAGGATCAAACGCCGCTTTCCACTCCGCGGCGCGGTCGGAACCGACACCGGCAAATGAAAACTCACCGGTGAAAGCGTATCCATCCTTGTCAGCCTTCACAGACACGCCGGGCACGGCGGCTGATCCAGGCTTGAAGGCGACACAGCTCCCCTCCTGAAGGGTTAGTTGGTCATAAGCCACCTCATAACCGGCGGGCAGAAGGCCATCCTTCTCTTTGAGGACATAAGACAAGTTAAGGAATACATCCTTTCCGGGAGCTTTTATCGAGGGGAGCCCGACAGAAACGGTGGCAGTCTGCCCGGGAGCGGCTTTTATGTTCTCAACCACACCTGTCGCGACAGGTTCTCCCTCAACAGCGGCAGTCCAAAGGAGCCTGTACTGTGAGAGGTCTTTGAAGAAGTTCTCGTTGAGAACCTTGATTTTGAGATCCTTCGCTTCACTCAGGATGACAGGGGAAGCCAAGGTTGAAAGTATATTCCTATACTGATAGCGAACCTCGTAAGAATGAGGATGATAAGACCTGTCCGCGGCGATCACTCCGTTGCAGTTGAAAGAGCCGTCGGAGGCGTCATATCCATTGAAGTCCCCGCCGAAGGCGAAGATATGGTCATTGCCGGGAACCTTGGAAGGCCAGATAATCGCCTGGTCCTCGAAGTCCCAGATGAAACCGCCCTGGAAGTTGGGATACTTGCGGATGATGTCCCAATACTCTTTGAAATTACCCATGGAGTTACCCATGGCGTGGGCATACTCACACTGGATCAGAGGCTTGGCGGGATTGCTCTCGCAGTACTTGACACACCACTCCGGTGAACGGTACATCGGGCAGATGATGTCGGTGTTGTAATCATCGTCAGCCCTCTCGTACTGCACCGGTCTGGTGGGGTCATAGGCCTTGATCCAGTCGTAACTGGCCATGAAGTTCGGGCCGTTTCCAGCCTCGTTGCCAAGGCTCCAGACAATCACGGAAGGATGGTTGATGTCCCTGAGGACCATCCTGCGATCCCTGACCAGATGGGCGGCCTTGAAATCCTCCCTCTTGGCGAGAGTGGCCTCACCGTAGCCCATACCATGAGACTCGATATTGCCTTCGTCAACGACATAGAGGCCGAACTTGTCACACAGGGAGTACCAGAGAGGGTCGTTGGGATAGTGGCTTGTACGCACAGCGTTGATGTTCAACTCTTTCATGACCCGGATATCCCGGAGCATGTCAGCCTCTGAAAGGACATATCCCTTGTTCTCGTTGAGCTCATGGCGATCAACTCCTTTGATAAGGATCGGCTTACCGTTGACCAGCAACTGCGCGTTCTTAATCTCAACAGTCCTGAATCCGAAATCGATCGAGGTGCTCTCCACCAGTCCAGCTTTCGAGAAGGCGTTGACTTTCAGAGTGTAAAGATTAGGAGTCTCAGCGCTCCAGAGAGCAGGGGAAGACACGGAGCCGTTGGCAACCGCCTTAAGCTTCTTGGGAGCCGTTTCTCCAGAAGCGACACATTTGCCATTCTTGTCAAGGATTTGGTATTCCAATTTGGATATGCCCTTGGTCACCTCAGACTTGATCGTAAAGTTCCCGTCCATCCCGGCGGCGATATTGACATCCTCAATACGCTCTTTCTCACGGGTATAGGCATACACTCCCCTGGCGATTCCCGAGAAGCGCCAGAAGTCCTGGTCCTCGAGGTAAGTGCCGTCGCACCAGCGGAAAATCTCCAACGCGATCTCGTTCTTGCCAGCCTTGACATATTTGGTGATATCGAAACGAGCCTCAAGTTTGCTGTCCTCGCTGTAGCCGACCATCTGACCGTTGACCCAGACACGGACATTGGATGTGGCAGAGCCTATGCAGAGGCAGATTTGCTTACCGATCCATGAAGGATCAACCTCGAAGGTACGACGGTATTGACCCACATAGTTGCGCTCTGTGGGAGGGTAAGGAGGGTTATTCTCGTAATGACCTCTCCAGGCATATCCGACATTGACATACAGCGGATCACCGAATCCGTTGAGTTCCCACATCCCGGGGACAGGCATCGTCTTCCAGGAAGAATCATCGTACCCGACGGCCTCGAACCCTTTTGTACGGCCTTCTATGGTCTCGTTCCAGTTGAACTTCCATATTCCATTCAATGACAGAGACTCCTGTTGATCTGTCGTGAATGTGGCCCTCATTGGCATCCTGTTCTCCTCAAAGACATTAGGATCCTGCCAAGGTTCCATCTTAGCTTTTTTCTGGGCCCTGCCCGGTAAAACAACCGCCAAAGCGGCGAGAATAATGGCTATTTTTCTCATATAATCAGTTATTTGTTTTCCAGTTATTTGTTTTCGTGCCATTCACTGTTTTCGTGTCATCGACTGTTTAAGTGTCATTCTGAGCGAAGCGAAGAATCTATTTTTCAAATTTAATCAAAAAACACCACATTTTTATTAAATTTGTTAGAATCAATCACATAATTCACAACCCATGAGACTTTTGCTCGCAACCCTTCTTCAGTCACTGGCCCTTTGGACACTATCCCCTTCAGGCAACGGTATTGTCCTGACCCCTTCCGAGGGCAATCTTCCTTATGAGGACCATATCGAGATGAGTGGGGAACAGATGGCCTTCGTGCTGCGATGGGGAGTCGGGGCCGACCGCTCTTTCCACAGTGAGCGTTCCCTCGTGTTTCCAATGTTAAGGACAGTTCCGAACAACACCCACGCCAGTCTTATGCACAGGATGGGGGTTGACATCCCGTCGCTGATCAGTGTCAATGGATATTCCCTAACCTCGGAAACCGTTGAACGTGTGAGCATTGACGGCTACATGGATGTTTCAGGAACCTTCGTCGCCAGCAGGACACGACCAGGAGTCACTCCGACCCCCTCTGTAAGGCTGAACCGTAAGATATTCCCCTCAACCGACAAGCCTCTGATGGGGGAAATATATGAGATTGAGAATATTACCGACAAAGGCATCACCGTTTACATACCAGACTTCTCGCAGGTTTTCACCACTCCAGCGGAGAAAGGGGTGACCGGTTCGTACATAATTCGAGGCGATATTATCGGGGACGGGACTTTCAAACTCGGGCCAGGCGAATCTTTGCGATTCGGGGCGTGTTTCCAGGCGTACAGGGTCGGAGAAGATAAGATCCAGCCGGACTTGGAGGAAGAACTCGCCGCCCGTAAAGCCTACCTCGCCGAGGTGGACGGGAACCTCGTCCTGGACACGCCTGACGACGTGATTGACAGGGAGTTCCGTTTCGCTAAGATAAGGGCGTCCGAGAGCATATTCAAAACCGCCGGAGGCTACATGCACGGCCCTGGCGGAGAATCTTACTACGCGGCCATCTGGGCTAACGACCAGGCGGAGTACGTCAATCCTTTCTTCCCTTTCCTGGGTTACTGGAAAGGAGACAACTCGGCGCTTAATTCCTACATGCACTTCGCCCGCTTCATGAATCCTGAATATAAGCCGATCCCGAGTTCGATCATTGCCGAAGGCATCGACATCTGGGACGGGGCCGGAGACAGGGGTGACGCCGCGATGATAGCGCACGGAGCCTCCCGATACGCTCTGGAAAAGGGTGACCGGGCGGAAGCGGAGAAGCTCTGGCCACTGATAGAGTGGTGTCTTGAATATTGCCACAGGAAACTAAACTCTGATGGGGTCGTGCTCTCGGATTCTGATGAGCTTGAGGGACGTTTCCCCGCAGGAGACGCCAACCTCTGCACCTCTACTCTTTATTACGACGGGCTACGTTCCGCCGCATTTCTTGCCAAAGAGCTTGGTCTCAAGTCCTCTGTGTCAAAGCTATATAATTCCAGGGCGGATAAGCTGGCCAAGGCCATTGAGAATTATTTCGGGGCTGAGGTACAGGGATTCCACACCTATCGCTACTACGACGGCAACGACGTGCTGCGCTCCTGGATATGCATGCCTTTGATCGTCGGTCTACTTGACAGGGCGGAAGGTACGATCGCTGCGTTGACTTCAGACAAGCTGATGACAAAGGACGGACTCCTGACCCAGCAAGGCAGCGAGACTTTCTGGGACCGATCTACACTTTATTCGCTGAGGGGAATGTACATTGCCGGAGACACAAAGACCGCAGGTGATTTCCTCCATTATTATTCAGGACGGAGGTTGCTGGGAGACCATGTCCCCTATCCGATCGAGGCCTGGCCGGAGGGATCGCAAAGACATCTTTCCGCTGAGAGCGGTCTTTACTGCCGGGTAATCACAGAGGGAATGTTCGGAATACGCCCGACAGGATTCCGTTCATTCACCGTCACTCCCCGACTTGCTGATGGATGGAACCAGATGGCCCTGAGGCACATCCGTGCTTTCGGAGGAGATTTTGACCTGGAAGTTAGCCGTACGGCTGGAGACAAACTTGAGCTACGACTCACAAACCACCTCAACGGAACTTCCAAGACCTACATATTCACATCTGGAGCCACAATTTCGGTCAAGCTATAACCTTTTCCGAGCCGAAGGCGAGTTCAGGGAGTTTGAGGGGAACGCCCCTCAATGAATAATGGTGCCGTGGCACCCAAAAAGAGAGACACGGCGGTCGCCGTGTCTCTCTTTTTGAGGTGCCTAGCGGAATCGAACCGCTGTCCCAGGTTTTGCAGACCTGTGCCTAACCGCTCGGCCAAAGCACCAGTTGGACTGCAAATATAAGAAGTTTTCCCTGCAAATCCAAAAGATTTCTTATTCCACGTACAAAAGAAGTCCTTTTAGGTACTCCCCTTCGGGATGATAGATATTGACCGAATGGTCTGAGGGCTGATTGAGCCTGTCAAGGATGCGCACCGAACGGCCGGTCTGGGCGGCAGCCGAGAAAACAGCCAGGGCAAAAGCCTCTTTATCAACGACTTGAGAGCAACTGAAAGTGAACACTAATCCACCTGGAGCCACCTTGGAAATGGCGGCCGCATTCAGCCTCTGATAAGCTCTCAGGGCATTGTTCAAAGCTCCTCTGTGCTTGGCGAATGCCGGAGGATCCACAATCATAAGGTCATATTTGTCCTCGGGGACTTGACGAAGGAAATCTATAGCGTCCGCGCAAATGTCCTCGTGAAGATCAGATCCATAGCCATTAAGTGACATATTCCTTGAGACCATCTCCACGGCCTTTTTGGAACTGTCCACGGAATCCACCCGCAAGGCTCCTCCACGAAGCGCGTAGACTGAGAACCCTCCCGTGTAGCAGAAGAGGTTCAAGACATTGCGGCCGGAGGAATATCGGCCCACAAGAGCCCTGTTCTCCCTCTGGTCGAGGAAAAAGCCTGTCTTCTGACCCTCTGTCCAATTCACGAAAAACTTATTCCCGTTCTCCAGAACAACTTGCTCGTCATCAGAGAATCCTTCGGCTTTGTACAAATACCCATCAACGAGATCCAGACCTGCCTTGAAAGGCGCGGTTCCTGAACTCTTGTCATATACCGCTTTCAAACGCTCACCGAAAACCGACTTCAAAGCCTCGCAGATAGCCCCTTTCGACCTGAACATACCGACTGAGTGAGCCTGCATGACACAGACTCCGTCGTACCAGTCGATAATAAGACCGGGAAGACCGTCCCCTTCCCCGTGCACAAGACGGAAACAATTCGTTTCCAACCCATTAGCAAGTCCGGTAGCCTGGCGTACCTTCAACGCCTTACTGATCATATTCACCCAGAAATCAGGGCCGAGGACATCCTCCCCGGCGAAACTGAGAATCCGGACGGCGATCGAGCCTATCTGGTAGTGGCCATACGCCAAAAACGATCCGTCGTGGGCGAAAACACCTACCACATCACCCTCAGAAGGCTGCCCCACGATCTGGGCCACAGCCCCCGAGAAAACCCAAGGGTGAAACCTTCGAAGGGACTCATCCCTGCCTTTCTTGAGTATGATCTTTGTCATTCTTAGCTTGATTCTTTGGAGGATTAGGCAGCATCTGCTCCGGAGTCAGAGGATGCTTCCGGGAGGCTTTCAATTTAAGGTACATCTCCCTGCAAACCCACGCGTCAGTTGCGGCGTAAGCCTTCTGGGCGTCAGACAGAGTCTCCGCCTCCCAGTTGGAAAGCTGCTGGGTCTTGGATATCTTTATTCCGAGAATGATGGCGGCCATTTTCTTTACGGCCTTGTCCTTGATCCCATATTCCCAGACTATCTTCTGGAGATCCACGAAGCCTCGAGGCGGGAAGTCATGGTGCTTTTCCAGGCCACGGACATCATCATTGACAGCAGCACCGACTTTTATGATATTCTCATTGGATAGGACCGCGCGCAAAGGCTTTGGGATTCCACCCATCAACTTTATCCTGAACAAGAATGCTTTCTCGGCCCCGGAGAGTTGCAATAAAGAGACTCCATAGTGAGGCTGGTCCGGAGAGAAGGAGGGACGCGATTCCGTGTCAAACCCAATGATTTTTTGTCTTTTCAGGTAACGGACAGCGCTAAGGAACTCCAGTCCAACACTGTCAATGACCTTGATCTTGCCAGGGAAGCTCACGAGCTCCAGTTTATCTATTTCTTCCGGAGATATACTTATTTTGTACATGCGAGACGTATGTGTTCGGCGCGAAGACGCCTACTGTGTCCGCGAAAGACGCGGGAACCTGATTATCATCGAACAACAAGGGGTGGCGTGAGCTCTCCTCTCCTATAATCATCATAAGCCTCGCCACGGGATAGGCTATGTCATGAGTGAACAAATTCCTTTCCCTGAGCGCCTTGTAACAAGCTTTGGTGAAAGAGTAAGAGGTGTCAGCAGAGAAGATCACGGGAACGTCGCACCCGATCTGCCCATAAAAATCTATCACATCATCACCTCCTTTGGGTGCGAGGGCGGGAGAGCATATCACCAGCATCTTGCAGCCCAAGGCAGAATCCAAAGCGGCCAGAGCGCCGCGGACAGCGATCTCACGCAAAGCCAGGGAGTCCTTTCCTGAAACCGAAAGGGAGTCGAACGGAGGATTAGTGAAATCCAGAAGAGACACGATGGTCTCGCCCGAGAAATCCGGAAGGCCGTCCTGGACAAGCCTGGCGTCAACATTGTCGAACTCGTCACTTCCGATCATCTTCTCACTCATGGAAAGGCATTGGAGCGGCTCTCCGATAAGGACAATCGTCCCTGAAGGTTTCCCTGTCTGCTCGGCCAACCGGTGAAGCTCAGAAAATGAACCGGAGACCAGCTCATCAACAAGAGGGATCGAGTCATATCCAGCCTCCACACGCTTGACGCATGAGGAAAGCAACGCCAGCGCGGCAAAGAAAAACAACGGATACTTGAGTCTCAAGGCAATAATGGATTGATTATCCGCGAATTTAATAAAATCAATCCAACAATGAAAGAATCTTCGGCACCAGCAGTGACCGGATATATTCCTCTTCCATGAAATGGGTCCCTTCATACATTGTCCAGGAACCCTCTCCGAAATACTTCCGCCATGTCCTGATCATGACCACGCCGCTGCGGCGGAAGTGGTCGCGGGTGCCAAAGAAAGCGTGAAAATAGTCTTCGCTCCCGTTCAAAGGAGTATTCTTCAGAGCGGTTTTCCGGACGGC
Source organism: uncultured Bacteroidia bacterium (assembly GCA_902785825.1). Taxonomy (GTDB): domain Bacteria; phylum Bacteroidota; class Bacteroidia; order Bacteroidales; family UBA932; genus Cryptobacteroides. Next base: position 8,891 of record CACZZZ010000024.1, on the reverse strand, counting down.
GGGCCATTTGAGAAGGGTCTTTCTGGCGAAATGGAGAGGCTGGCGATCCCCATCTTTAGGGTGATAGTACCAGTCGAAAAACCTCGTCACTCCAGGCAGCCAAGCCAAGGCGGCGATGACACGGAAAAACAAAGGAGCGTTAAGGGATGGGGAAACGAACAAGTGAGGATAACCTTTCAGGGCTATGGCGTGGATCGCCCCCATGCTCTCCCCTATCACAAGGTCGGGACTCACCTCAGAGGCCCATGAGGACAATTGACCCGCAGCCACTTCCGGATCGAAATCATAAGTCCTGATCACAACGGAATAGCCAGGGCCGAGCAGATCTTTCAAAATGGAAGGGATCCGGCTGTCACCGCCACCACCCATGCCATGGACGTAAAGGATGGTTTTCACTTCGGTCATTTAGATTCTTCGCTTCGCTCAGAATGACAGGTGCCGCTCTCAGAATGACATGGAGAGGTGGAACGACTGAGGGGAACGAAGGCGAGATTGTCAAGAATATATCCCGTGAAAGCCAGCAGGACCGCGAACGACCAGTGGAGATGGAGGCAGACGGTGAGAATCACAGCGGCCAGAGCGATGACCAGGAAAGCGACCCGCTTCACATTCTCGACCTTTGAGGCTTTGTTCCCTCCCCCGAACTTCATTGAGAACATCGGGATCTCGCTGACAAGCAGCAGACTTAACACAAGAGCGAGAAGCGGAATGAAAACAGGGCCTTCGCACCATGACGCCAACATGCTGCCAGGAGTTTTATGAACAAGGCAGGCCAGAGAGCCGCAGACCATTGCGGCGGCCGGAGTGGGAAGTCCCAGGAAACTCGCGTGCTGCCTCTCGTCCAGGTTGAACTTTGCCAGTCTCAAGGCCGAGAAAGCCGCGAGAATGATAGGGAAATACTTCAGGATCAATATGTCAGTCCCTCCGACGACAAAAAGCATCACTGAGGGAAGGACACCGAAACTCACCATGTCAGCGAGAGAGTCAAGCTCCTTCCCAATCCCAGAAGAAGCCTTGAGCATCCTTGCGGCGAAACCGTCGAAAAAATCGAAAACGGCTCCAAGGAGCATGCAGACAAAACCTTGGTCCGGACGGCCACCTAAAGTCAGAATCACCCCCACGACCCCGCAGAGGAGGTTCATGGAGGTGATTGAGTCCGGAATGTGCTTCCTGATATTCATTTAGTTGATGCCAAGTTTCTTCTTAAGATCCTTGGGCAGGGCGGACTTGTGGACCATGATGTCCATGGACTTGCCGGCGACGAAGTTCTCGGAAACATACCAGATGCCCTTGTACTTACCGCTCTCACCCCATGAGTTCTTGACCATGTAATAGAGAGTACCGTTCTGGTCCTTGGCCATGCCGTAGATCTGCATTCCGTGGTCGTCAGTGGTGGTCTTGTTGTCGAACCACTCCTGACGCATCTCCTGAGTGGGAACTATCTCCTTGGGGATCTCAACGGAAGCTTTCTGAGCCTGGGCGGGATCAGCGCCGACCCAACGGGCCTGGTCACTGCCGGTGGTGGCGATAGCCTTCGTATCGACGAGGACACCGATACCATTCCTGGTGAAACCGACCTCGCTGACATCAGAGCCCCACGCTACGGTGTAACCCTTCTCGACAGCGCCCTTGAGGACACTCATGAACTCGTCAAGAGGAACGTTGTAAGAAGGATCTCCCCTCCAGTTGTCACCGATCTCAAGGACGAAAGGCTTGTAGAAAGGATGGTGAGTGAAGGAGGTGAGGGTCACATAGTCAGAAGGGACAATACCGAGCTCATCCCTGTAAGAGGCGGGAGTGTAGGTCTTGCCGTTGACCTCGAAGGTCTCAGGGGCGGTTCCGAAGAAGGTGTCCACCAAGGCGTCGAAGCCGGCCTTCCAGGTCTTGGAGACCCCGCGGGCTGACCTCTTGTTGATTGTCTCGACATAAGCCTTTGTCACGGCGTCGATCTCACCATGGCTCGGAAGCTCCTGCTTGCCAGGCATCACGGACTGAGGGACAATACCATAGTCCTCAATCACATGGAGGACATCATCAGCCTCTGAGCCAGGTCCGAAGCGAAGGTCACCGTCAAGACGGATATATTTGTCCGCCCTGTCCTTATAGGACTGGGAGACAACGAACATCTCGGAGAGATCGGGATAGGAAGCCTGATCCTTAATGCCCTTGATCCTGATGATCTCGGACTCAAGGTATGCCAGGGTGGAGAAGCACCAGCAGGTGCTGGAGCTAGCCTGGTTCTTGATCGACGTGATAGGGTTCTCTTTGATCACGGTGAACTGATAGTCAGCCTGAGGCAGTTGGGGCCTGGGCTGCTGGGCGAAAACCGCGGAGGGAATCATAACGGCCGCTATGGCGGCGATAATGACGTTAGTCTTCATAAATAATATGTATTAAAGGATTAATAATTCTCAGCCTTCACCTGGAAATAGCTCTGGGGATGGTTGCAAACAGGGCACACCTCGGGAGCTTTCTTCCCGATCACGATGTGGCCGCAATTAGAACACTCCCAGATAGCGTCCTCGTCACGGGTGAACACCACCGCCTCCTTGACCTTTCCGAGAAGCTTGCGGTAACGCTCCTCATGGACTTTCTCGATCGCCCCGACTTTCTGGAAGAGATCAGCGATCTCGTCGAAACCTTCCTCCCTCGCTGTCTTGGCGAACCCGTCGTACATGTCCGTCCATTCGTAGTTCTCACCATCGGCGGCATCAGCGAGATTGACCTCAGTGGAAGGCACGGCACCTCCGTGGAGGAACTTGAACCAAATCTTGGCGTGCTCCTTCTCATTCTTGGCGGTCTCCTCGAAGATTTTGCTTATCTGGACATATCCGTCCTTCTTCGCTCTGGAAGCGTAATACAAATACTTTGTGTGGGCCTGGCTCTCACCCGCAAAAGCGGTACGCAGGTTTTCCTCGGTCTTTGATCCTTTCAATTCCATATCTATGAATATAATTATTGTTCAGCGAATAGCGCTAAACGCAAATCTAACAAAAAATAACTAATTTTGGAGAGGATATTCGAAATAATATGAGAAAAAAGAAAGGGAAACCGAAGACCCTCAAAATGAGCCCATGGGCAGCTATTGGCGTCGCTGCCGGGCTTCTTCTGGTCATATTCCTCATCTTCCACAGGTGGGACGGGGGCAGAAACGTCGAAAGAGGGGCTAAGGTACCTTCCGGTACATGGAGATATGGAATTGACATCTCGCACAACAATGGCGGCAAAATAGTCTGGGACTCCCTCTATGTCATGATCGACAACAAGGGTAGGACCGTAAGGGATCCATATTCAGCGAAAGAGATAAAGCCCGTGAGTTTCGCACTCGTCAAAGCTACTGAAGGAGCCTCTTTCAGGGATCCTGATTTCAAAGACAACTGGCGGGAAGCCGGCAAGGCATCCCTTCGAAGAGGAGCGTACCACTTTTTCCGTAGCTCGAAAGACGGGGAAGTCCAGGCCAGGAATTTCATCTCCACCGTTGGAGACTTGAGGATCAAGGACTTGCCTCCTGTCTTGGACATAGAGACTATCCACCTGGGGTGTTCGGACGATCTTCTAAACCAAAGAGCCCTCAAATGGCTCCAGACAGTTGAGCGACACTACGGGAAAAAGCCAGTGGTCTATGCCAGCTCATCCTTCATAAAGGACCATCTCTCAAAAGAGATATATGGGAATTACCCGATCTGGGTGGCCCATTACGGGAAACCACGGCCCAGTCACGAGGATTGGATCTGGTGGCAATTCACAGACAGGGCAGTGGTGAAAGGAGTCCCTGGTACAGTTGATCTCAGCGTGATGGCGACAGAATAGGCTAGCGCCCGGCAGGAACAAAACCCTCCCCGTCCCAGCGGTACAATCTCACGCGGCAATACTGCTTTCCAGTAGTTTTTGAGCGCCCGTTTTCCGAGAAATAAAAGAGTCCGTCACCAAGCGGGGACACTCCGGTGGAGCCATATTTGAAGAATATTCCTGAGACTTGATTCTCCCATGAACCAATCACAGGATGCCTCGAGGTGTCATATTCAACCCCTATAAGTCCCCTTTTCACAGGCCTCTTGGACAGGTCGAAGGAAAAGGCGTCATAATTGGTGAACTGCTCTTTTGAGCCTTTGTAAACGAATAAGAACATCTTGCCCGAACCGGGGTCATAAGCCATGTTCTGGACACCCCAGTTGGTGTTTCCAGTGTAAACGAAATATTTGGCGAGGGGTTTCTTTGGACCTTCCGAATAGAAGTCACCGAACCTGACCTTGCCGGCGTATTTGTCAAGATCTTTGAGGTTGTACCGAAGGAGCACCTGACTGTCATTGTCAGACCTTTCCTTGTCGCCATAGATCCCGTAAGCCACATAAAGATAGTTTTTTCCTCCCCTCTTGCCAATCTTCGGAGCTATCGCCACCCCGTCTATACCGGAGCATCCGTAGAAGCGGGTATGGTAATCCTTCGTGGCTTCCCTGACGCAGACAATCTTGAAAGCCTCGTTATCCTCCGAATCCATGTCCACGGACGTCACCTTATCCACATCAATGATGGCGATATAAAACATCGAGCGCCCTTTGGCGAAATCTGACAGGCCCTTGCCTATCACATCATCCTTGCACTCAAGGGAGGCATAGACACGGCGGCTTTCCCTGTCGAAGACCATGGCCCCGAGGTGGCCTTGGATGTGACGCACAGAGCCCAGGAGATTGCCTTCCATGTCCGTGACAATGAACTGGTCAGTGAACGAGAAATACATCTTGGAGGCGTCAGGGTCATAGGCTATGCCTTGGACATGATGGTTACCGCCTTCGACGTAAACTTCCTGGGTGATGGCGAAAGAATAAGGCATCGCCGCCAAAAGCAGGAACAGAAATACTATTCTTTTCATATTCAATTATTTCCCAATTCTTCAACCATGGCTTTAGCGACCGCTTCCGAGGCGCCTCCGCCGCCGAGAGATTCGCGGATCTCATCATAGCCGGCAAGCATCGCTTCCCTGTAAAGAGGATCTTCGATCAGACGTCTCACCTCATGAAGCAGGTTGTCTGCCGTGAAATAATCCTGAAGAAGCTCCCGGAAACACATCCTGTCCAGAATCAAGTTGCCAAGGCTGATATACCGTACCTTGATAATCATTCTGGCGACAATGTAATTCAGGGCAGAAGTCCTATACGCCACAACCTGAGGAGTCCCGAGGAGGGCGCACTCCAACGACGCGGTTCCTGAGTTGACCACCGCCGCCTTGGAATGGCGCATGACACCATAACTGTTTCCGAACACCACACGCACATGCTCCCTTTTGCCGATGAACCCGGAGTAGTCTTCCTCCGAACGCGAAGGAGCCCCCGCTATAACAAACTGATAGTCTGAATATTCCGGAATAGAATGAAGCTTATCCGCCAGTTCCATGTAAACCGGCATCATGGAGCTGATCTCCCCTGTCCTCGAGCCGGGCAGCAGCGCTATCATCGGCTTGTCCGGCAACCCTTCCGTCACGTCGGAAGAATTATCCACCGCATCCACGAGCGGATTGCCCTTATACACGAAATCCACTCCCTTCGAGGTGAAATACGGGATCTCGAAAGGGAACACTATGAACAACTTATCGACATACGCCTTAAGTTTCTTCACGCGGTTCTCCCTCGAGGCCCAGACTTTCGGAGCGATGTAATAGAAAACCTTGAAGCCGGCCTTGTGGGCGAATTCGGCTATCCGAAAATTAAAGCCCGGGTAGTCGATCAGGACCACCGCGTCCGGTTTCCACGCGAGAATGTCCTTCTTGCATTCCTCGAGCCTGCGAGCGAACTTGCCAGGATGAAGAAGTACCTGGCTGAAGCCGATCACAGCCCCCTCGCGGTAATCCTTTACAAGACCATCAGAGACAGAAGCCATCATGTCTCCGCCCCAGAAGCGGATATCCGCCCCTGGGTCCGCCGCGAAGAGACCTCGCATCAAGTTGGACCCGTGAAGGTCGCCCGACGCCTCGCCGGCTATGAGGTACCATCTGGCCATCAGAAGTCCTCGTTCAGGATATCCACAAGACGGCATTCCTCCTCGTGGTCGGTTCTGTCAATCGTCTGCGGAGTCACCGTTATGTACCCTTCATCAAGGGCATGGTGGTCGGCGGAAATGTCCTCGCCGGGACTGCCGTCCACGAACCTGCCACGCATGACATACAATGCATCAACCCTCTCGTTCACCTCAGGAGGTACCGCTCCGGTCCATGTCTCGAATTCCTCGACCCAATAACCGTAGCCCTGATGGCAGGATTTGACACCCTTTACGGGAATATCCACGGGCGGGAAATTCACGTTATATGACAATCCCCGGCGGGAAGGCCAATTATCCATGAGTTTGGCGAAAAGTGCCGGGAAATATTTTTTAACCGAAGAGAAATCAGCGTCCTCCCCGAATTCGCAGAGCGAGACCCCGATCGCTGGAATCCCGTTGATAGCGGCTTCCTCAGCGGCGCCCATAGTCCCGGAATAATTGGTCGCGACGGATGCGTTGGATCCATGGTTGATCCCACATATCACCACATCGCATTTCCTGTCAGGGAATATCTTGTCGAGGGCGAACTTGACACAGCTAGCCGGCGTGGCGTCAAGCCATGACCATGAGACTCCGTCCTTTACGCCCAAGTCCCTGTATCCGCACGGGCGGTTCCCGAGAGAGACAGCGACTGACATCCCGGATTGGAAAGCCCTTGGCGCCACGACAGTGATCCTGCCAAATTGGCGCATGATGGAAACAAGCTCCTGGATACCCTTGGAGCTGTATCCGTCGTCATTTGTTATCAATATGTTTAAATCCGAAGGCATATCAATCGTTTTTAGTTTACAAATATACTGAATTCCCCATTTTATTTTGTATTTTTGCATCACTTTTGCAGTAAGATATTACCGCTTTAAGAAGATAGTTTTAAACACTTATAATTTTTTAAACAATGATCAAATTAGGTATTAACGGATTCGGCCGCATCGGCCGTATGGTTTTCCGCGCTGCTGTCGAGAATTTCGCCAGCGACATCGAGGTTGTGGGTATCAATGACCTTCTCGATCCCGAGTATCTCGCTTACATGCTCAAGTATGATTCTGTCCATGGCCAGTTCCAGGGCGACATCAAGGTCGAGGGTGGCAATCTCATCGTCAACGGAAAGAGCATCCGTGTCACCGCCGAGATGGATCCCGCCAACCTGAAGTGGAATGAGGTCGGCGCTGAGGTCGTCGTCGAGTCCACCGGTTTCTTCCTCACAGACGAGACCGCTCGCAAACACATCCAGGCCGGAGCCAAGAAGGTTATCATGTCCGCTCCTTCAAAGGACGCCACTCCTATGTTCGTCTATGGTGTGAACCACACGACCTACGCTGGACAGGACATCATCTCCAACGCTTCATGCACCACCAACTGCCTTGCCCCTATCTCCAAGGTTCTCAATGACAAGTTCGGTATCAAGAGGGGTCTCATGACCACCGTCCACGCCGCCACAGCTACCCAGAAGACCGTTGACGGTCCTTCCAAGAAGGATTGGAGAGGCGGCCGCGGTATCCTCGAGAACATCATTCCTTCCTCCACCGGTGCCGCCAAGGCTGTCGGTAAGGTTCTACCTGAGCTCAATGGCAAGCTCACCGGAATGTCTCTCCGCGTCCCCACTTCTGATGTTTCCTTCGTTGACCTGACCTGCGAGCTCAACACTCCCGCCACTTACGACGAGATCTGCGCCGCTATGAAGGCCGCTTCCGAGGGCGAGCTTAAGGGCATCCTGGGCTACACCGACGAGGCTGTTGTCTCCACCGACTTCCGCAACGATCCTCGTACCTCTATCTTCGACGTCAAGGCCGGTATCCAGCTCGATCCTACCTTCGTCAAGGTTTGCGCCTGGTACGACAACGAGTGGGGTTACTCAAACAAGGTGCTTGAGATGGCCCGCGTTATTGCGAAATAATAATTTATTTTTATATTCGCGTTTAGCGAGGCCAGGCCTTCGGGCCTGGCCTTTTTTGAGAGAGAACTTTAACAACTATTTAATTATCAGCATTATGAAAAAGTATGTTTTGTCATTCATGTGCGTAGCCATCATCTTCTCTGGCTGCTCCAACATGTCCAAGACCGGTAAGGGTACTTTGATCGGATCAGGCGCTGGTGCCGCTATCGGTGCCGGACTTGGTGCTATCATCGGTAAGGATGGCAAGGGTGCCGCCATCGGCGCCGCCATCGGAACAGCCGTCGGTGCCGGAGCCGGAGCTGTCATCGGAAAGAAGATGGACAAGAAGGCCGAGGAACTCGCCGCCCTTGAGAACGCCCAGATCGAGACTGTCGAGGACGCCAATGGACTCGAGGCCATCAAGGTCACCTTCAACAGCGGTATTCTCTTCGACACCAACAAGTCCGACCTCAAGCAGGCTTCCAAGAACGAGCTCAGCAACTTCGCCAGCAAGATGTCTGACATGCAGGACACTGACATCACAATCTACGGTCACACGGACAACACTGGTTCAGACGCTGTCAACGAGAGGCTTTCCAACGAGAGGGCCCAGAGCGTCGCCAACTACCTGAAGAACTGCGGTATCGCCGCTTCCCGCATGACCACTGAGGGCAAGTCTTATTCCATGCCTGTCGCTGACAACAGCACCAAGGAAGGAAGGGCTCAGAACCGCCGTGTCGAGATCTACATCACCGCCAACCAGAAGATGATCGAGGCGGCCGAGAACGGCACTCTCCAGTAGTCTAGAGTCAACCTCATTATAAAACTTCCGGCAAAAACCGGAAGTTTTTTTTGTTATTACGAACGGATTCATTATTTTAGCGCCATAGAAAGACTATTCATATTCACTTAAAACCATACTCATGAGAACAACAATCACCAAGACCTTGATGGCCGCCTTCTTGTCGGCCATGGCTCTTCTGTT
>CACZZZ010000023.1 GCA_902785825.1 uncultured Bacteroidia bacterium | reverse complement strand
AATTATTGCATTGAATACGCTTATAGGCTGGACGGACGGTAATCAGATCTATGTCTGGATAAATCAAAACAAAGACAGGTGGGTCACATTATCGTATGTAGGCCGTCTTAAGGACAAGGATTACCAACAACCATTCAAAGACGAGAACCTCTGCTTGCTGCTTTCTGATACACAGAAGGCGAACATTGAGGTTAAGCACTATGGATGCCTATTTCAAACCTCCGTTGATTGTCCTCCAACTAATCCCATTATTCGCAAAAGTGAACTTCCCGATTGCGAAAAGGACGCTTCATCGGTAACGATTGCATATAAGATTGGTTCAGATAATCGTAAGATTAGCGAGGAGATAGTAAAAGCCATCTCCAGCTTTTTTTGCAATAGATTCCCAGGATTAACGGTTTGTTTCTGCGGATAACCCTTTTTGATGTGATTAAGGTCATATCCGGGTCATTTGTGAGGCGGTGGGGGACTGGGGGAGCATATTCTGATAAATATTCCTAATTTTGTGGAGAATGACCTTGTTATGATCGTTTCGGATGAGTCTGTACGGTTTTGTAGGCGACTGACGTTGTTGGTCGCCATCGCATCGCTTTGTGGTGCGGTTGTGGCCTGTACCCGAGACCTGCCTGATCCCTGGCCTTCCCAGTCGCAGCAGCCTTCCCAGCCCCAGACCCCGTCGGAGCCCCAGCAGCCGGTCCAGACCGACCCTCAACCTCAAACCCCGCCAGAGCCTCAGCAACCTGAAGGCCAGGTGGAAATTCCCGACACGACCTTCCGGGCGTGGATCCTCTGGAATTATGATTCAAATAAAGACGGAGTTTTGGATCAGGACGAGGCCGCGTCGGTCACCAAAATAGAGTTTTCAACGGAGAATGTCACGACCATGGATGGCATTCAATATTTCCCCAACCTCACCTATCTCCATGCCCAGGGAATCAGAGATTGGGATAATGACAAGAATTTGGGGAAACTTACTGAACTGGATCTCTCCGGCAACCCCAAACTCCAGCATATTCATCTCATCTACAATAATATCAAGACCCTTAAGCTGGCCGAATGCCCCGACCTGGATTATCTGTGTATTGACTATAATGAGGTTACGGAGCTTGATGTCAAGGGGTTCCATCACATGACTCTTCTCCAGGTCTCTTACAACAAACTTAAAACTATAGATGTCAGCGGCCTTGATGAGCTTACGGAGTTCGATTGCGACTCCAATCCGATCGAAACGATAACCCTGTTCAACGCCAAACTGGAGAGTTTCCGCTGCGCCGGGACTTTAGTCAAGGAATTGGACTTCACCAGGTGCCCGAAAATCAATAATGTGGATTGTCTGAACTGTAAGAACCTTACAGCCATAAAGTTAGCCAAGGGGCAAGTGATCGGGAATATCAGAAAAGAAGAAACCGTCAAGATAGTATATGGCAATGAATAATAATACTCCGGAGATAGAATTCCTTCTTGAAAAGGTGGCCCAGGCATTTGGTGGCGCGGTGGCCACATCCAAAGACTTCGAGTCCCTTTCCGCCAAGATTGAGGAACAAACAGGCCAGATTGTCTCGACCTCGACTCTTAAAAGGCTGTACGGATATATGTCCCTGAAACCCAAACCCCGGATGGCGACACTTGACATTCTGTCGAAGTTTGTCGGCAGGTCCGGATTCAGGGATCTGTGTCTTGAGCTTCAGGAATCATCGGATTTCCTTTCGGTGGAGACTGTCTTCAGCGCTTCGTTAAAACCTGGTCAGGAACTGGTTATCAGTTGGTTGCCGGATCGGGAAGTCCGGTTGAGGCACGACTCGGGGCAGGATTTTACAGTCGTTGATTGTGGAACATCGAAACTTCGGGACGGTGACAAGTTCTCCGTCATTGAATTCGTAAAAGGACATCCTCTGTACATCTCCGGGATAAAGCGCGGTGGAGAGATCCTTCCTGAATATGTTGCCGGTCGTACGGCGGGAATTAAGGATATCAAAGTCTATTGAGAACCAGCGTCGTCAATCATCTCCGTGGCTTGCCGGAACAGCTCGTCGATAGCTTCAGCATCGATGACTGTCGTCGTGTCGGGCTTTTCAGCTCTTTCGTTGACCAGTTGGTGAGCATCCGGTTGATGAGCGGAGCCGAACCACCGGCCAAGAACAACGATAATTCCCAAGGCTGCGGCACAGGCAAAGAACAAAGGCCATATTCTCCGCTTGCGTTCAAGGGACGACTTGATCTCATCGACATTCTGGAACCTTTCCACTGGGTTCTCCATCATACATTTACGGGCGATCTTTCTCTCTGCGGGAAGCAGCAGGGAGATCACCTTGCCCAGAGACCAAATGTCGGTCCGGTTGTCCACCGGGTCTCCTGCGAGGAGTTCCGGAGCGGCATAGCTTTCTGTTCCTGCCGGCCCCTTGAGGATCGACCAGGAATCTGCGTCGGAAAGGCCGAAGTCAATGAGTTTCACGTAGTTCCCGTTGTGGGTGATGAGAATATTGGAGGGCTTGAGGTCCCGGTGGACAATCTGCTTGGAGTGGAGGTAAGAAAGGGCGTCACAAAGCTGGAGAGCGATTTTTCTCAGGGTGGTTTTGCCGGGGTGGCCCTTGGAGAGGAAATCCGCCAAGGTGACTCCATCCACCCATTCCATCTCGATACAGTTTCCGAGTCCCGGAATATTCCGGAAGTCATATACTTCACGGATTGCTGTGTGGGAGAGGCTGTAGCCGATCTCATATTCCTTTCTGAGGAGGGATTCGTAACGAGCCAGTCCTCTGAAGGAAGGCTTCAGGGCTTTGAGAATCCGGAAACGTCCGTCCTTGTCGATGAGCCAGGTCTCGGACCAGCCGCTCTCGGAACTGTGGATGAGGCGCGGCCCTTCGACTCCGCTCAGGGACCGCTTGTTGAGCGCATCCAGGTCCCGGTTGGTGAGCGGAGCCGAACCACGGTTGGTGAGCGGAGCCGAACCACGGTTGGTGAGCGGAGTCGAACCACGGTTGGTGAAGAATGTGGAGTCTTCTGGCATGAGTCCAAAGTTAGTGATTTTTCATGAATAGTTTCAGGCACATATTCATAGCGTTTTTGTGCTTGCTGGCGGCTTCGAGCGTTGTCCAGGCTCAAAACGACTGGGATTCCGTGCTTGACCGCTATGAAAAAATCACTCTACAGTGCATGTCGCTGCGGGATAAGGCCGCTGCGGGGGAAAGAGTGTCCCAGAAGTCTGTCACGGAACTTTTCGGGGAGTTGAACCGGCTCAGAAACAGCCTGCAGCAAGCGTCGGGAAAAATGACGGCGAAGCAGCGGGAGCGGTTCAGGAGGGTCAGGGAGTCGTATGACGGGAAGATGGACGGTCAGGACGGTGCCCTTCGACTCCGCTCAGGGACCGTTGAAAACCGTTCGGGGACCGTTGATAGAAATACTGCCGAAGCGTCGTCCCACCAACCGGTTGGTGAGCGGAGCCGAACCGCGGTTGGTGAGCAAAATCGCATACCGGTCAGTGAGCGGAGCCGAACCGCCGGGAGAAGTATGGTTGAGCCGTTGCCGAAGGTGGAGGGATGGCCGGTCGGGCTGGAGATGATGGGAGAAGAGATTCTTCGCTCTGCTCAGAATGACAATTTATCGCGGAATAACACCCCTGTCATCCTGAATGGAGCCGCAGGCGGAGTGAAGGATCTGATATTCAATGCTATCCCGACACTGTCCATAGGCGACACCCGACAGGGAGGATTATTCCTTTCATTGTCCCGTGGAAGATTGGGAGGCTACCTTTCCGCCCGCACCAATTTCGTCAGCCAGCTTTACGCCTACGAGTGCCTCTCTGACGGCACGACCCCTGGTCCAGAAACGTTCAAGGGGAAAGGCGGTCAGCGGATAGGGGAATATTCCCTCTCGGTCGGAGCTGTGATCAATGCTTTGCCGTGGCTCAGTGTTTTCTCGGGAGCCGGTTTCGGCAGCTCCACTCTTTGTTGGAACGACTCCCTAGACGCCTGGGCCAGGGTCAAAGACTATTCCGCGTCCGGGCTCCAGGTGGAAGGCGGCGTGGTCTTCCATCTCCGGAACCTCAGCCTTCTTGGCGGCGTGTCATGGCTTATCGCACGGCCGACCTCCGGCCCTTTCATGCCTGTTTTCACCCTCGGAGCCGGAGTCAGTTTCTGACAAACACACGCTCTTTAGCCAGCGACCACTGTCTAGTAATATATTTGTAAGTATCAGAATATCAAATAGTTGCCCAAACGTCCCTGCTCGGCCTCAAGATTACTGGCAGGGCCGTCCAGCTTATCTTGTGTAATTATTTGATAATCAGTGTTTTTGGGCTTTGGTGTTGGATGCCGGTCGCCTTATGCCGGTCGCCTGATGCCTGATGTCTGATGTCGGTAGCTGTGTGGACTCACAGGATCCTCTCCAGAGTCTCCTTGTCAATACCCAGCAGACGGGACAGTTGGGCCTGGCCGGATCCGAATCTGTATGCCGCGATTCTGGCTAACCTAAGGAGATCCTTCCGGTGCAATCCGGAAATCGCTTGACAATGGAATTCATTGACGCAGATACTCTTGATCCTTTCTTGCATTTCCTCATCCGAGAATGTCACATTCTCATGAATACCATGGTTTTCCTCTACCTCAGCTTCAAGAGAGTATTTCCGTAAAAGATCGAAATACTCGACACTGCTTGTGAATTTGGATGAAGCTTGTTTGTATGAGACGAAGCAGGTGTTCAGTATTCTTCCATCAATATGTTCATAGGAGTCAGGTATTAGTAATCTGGTTTGGAAGATTTCCCTCCTTCTCTCTGTACCAAGATTCTTAACTGGAGAGCCAGAGGGGAGCGAAGTTTTGAAATAGACATCAGCAGAACTCCAGGGATAATCGTCCGGTGAAGATATACGGGCTTTGTAAGGGTTGCGATGAATGTAGCATATCTCCCTTTTTAATTGACGCTCTGACATGACAGCGACTACATCGAGATCTTTCTGGCGAAGAATCCCTGAAAGACCGTACTTCCCAGCAAGCATTTGAACTATTCTATGGATTACCCTGTCATAGTATGCCAGGCAATTCTCATAAGTGCCTGTCAGCAGTATGTGAATATGGTTATTCATAAGACAATACGCCACAATCTTGACCCCAGAACCGGGGAGAAGCAGAGCCAACGTGTTGATTCCGAAAATGAAGTCCTTTTCGGATTTGAAGATTTGCCGGGTTTCTTGATGAGAAGAAGAGAAATGGTAGCAACCTTTTCTTCCCTCAAACGGGTCGATGAATACGGATCGTTTCATAGCGCTTTTAAATTTAAGTTAAGACTTCGTTTGATGAATATACATCATAAGAATCAATAAACCAATAATTCGCCCAAAGAAGTCGTGAGCCGTCCGGCAAAATAATAGTAAGTAATTGAATATCAAGATGTTTATAAATAGCCTCTGCTCTGCCCCAAGACTCCCGGCAGGGCCGTCCAGCCGTTGGTTCGCAACGTGTTGATTATAAATTATTTGTAAAAATATTCTTGGAAAGGGGGCAAGGGGTGTCACAATTCGAAAGAAAAATGTATATTTTTGTGTTTTTGGCCATTTATAGCCGGGTTATATAAATTTAACAAAATGAGAGAGATAAAGACAATCGCTGTTCTGACTTCCGGGGGAGACGCTCCGGGGATGAACGCTTGCATAAGGGCCGTCACCAGGTCCGCCATATTCCACAACATGAAGGTCATCGGGGTCTATCGGGGCTATGACGGCCTGATCAACGAGGAGTTCCAGGAGTTCACCTCCTCCTCGGTGTCCAACACGATCCAGAGGGGAGGAACGATCCTGAAGACCGCCCGCAGCAAGGAATTCATGACCCCTGAGGGGCGCAAGAAGGCCTATGACAACATGGTCAAGAACAAGATCGACGCCCTGATCGTGATCGGCGGAAACGGCTCACTGACAGGTGCGCAGCAGTTCGCGAGGGAATACGACCTCCCGATCATCGGCCTTCCCGGAACCATCGACAACGACCTTTACGGAACTGACCACACCATAGGCTATGACACGGCTCTCAACACCATTGTAGAGTGTGTGGACAAGATCCGGGACACAGCCAACTCCCACGACCGGATATTCTTCGTTGAGGTTATGGGTAGGGACGCCGGCTTCCTGGCTCAGAACAGCGCCATCGCTTCTGGAGCTGAGGCAGCGATCATCCCCGAGGACAAGACCGATGTGGACCAGCTTGCCGAGTTCATCAGCAGGGGAGTCAGAAAGAGCAAGAACAGCTCTATCGTACTCGTCTCTGAGTCCAAGCACGGCGGTCATGGCGGAGCGATGTACTATGCTGAGAGGGTACGCAAGGAATATCCCCAGTACAATGTCCAGGTCACTATCCTCGGCCACTTGCAGAGGGGCGGCACTCCGAGCGCCTATGACCGCATTCTCGCCTCCCGTCTGGGTTACGCCTCGATCGAGGCCCTGATGGAAGGCCAGCGCAACATAATGGTCGGAATCTCCAACGACGAGATCGTCTATGTCCCGATCCAGAGAGCTGTCAAGATGGATAAGCCCATCAATAAAGAGCTCATCGATGTCCTGTCAGTCCTGTCACTTTAATATCCTGAATATGTTGAAGAAAACATTCATGGCGGCTTCGTTGGCTCTTCTTCTGGCCGCCTGCGCCACGGAGAAAGAGCCTGTCGTGAACTACAAGCTATGGCTGGACTGGCCTGAGAGAAAGCTTCCGGATTTCTCGACGCTTGGTGAGCCGGACAAGGTGGGGGTCAAGAACAACTTCGATCTCATTGGCATCGATGAGACCCTGAACCACTATGCCCTCCTCCTCGAGACCACGCTGATAGTCAAGACCGAAGAGGAATATACCTTCAAGGCCTCGACTGACGATGGTTCCAAGCTTTATATTGACGGGGAGCTCCTGTACGACAACGACGGGGCTCACGGGCCGATCACCAAGATTGCGTCAAAGACACTCTCAAAAGTGAAGCACGACCTTCGCCTTGAATATTTCGACTGCGACAAGGGTCAGTCAATCAACTTTCTCTACAAGACTCCGACGATCCCTTGGCGGGAGATCAATGACAAGCTTTATGAGAAAGAGGACAAGGCCACGGACAAGGATGACTTCGTGAAACCGCAGATTAAAGAGGCACTCGCGAGATTCAACGCCTGGAAGGGTGACGATGAGGTCATGTCTTTCCCGATCGTGACTGATGTCCACACGGCCGGCCGTTTCACCTACAAGCACATTGGTCACGCCGCAAAGGTCGCGAAGGCTTTCGGATGCGATTTCATCGAGAACTTCGGTGACATAGGGCTGAACGCCTATCCCGCCACTGAGAATTCGGCCTATGCCAAGGAGATCGTGGACAATGTCCAGGCCCAAATGCTTAAATATGACGGGGTCTGGCTCTATACTCCCGGCAATCACGACTGGGATGCTGGAGAAGGGAAATACTTTACGGATAATGATTTAAGTGGTTTCTTCCAGAAACCATGGCAGGAGAAGGCGGGGGAGAATCTCCACCTTACTCCCGGAAAGACCTACGGTTGGTATGACGTGCCTGGGAAGGGAATAAGGGTAATATTCCTTAACAGCCAGGGAACCGGTACCCAGAACGGCTCATATTATCTCTTTGACGACGAGCAGATGGTCTGGTTCCAGGCGCTGCTGGACAGCACACCCGCGGACATGCCCGTCCTCGTGACAGCCCATTACATGCCTCATCCGCAGGGCCGCTGGACAATCTCGCCTCCTACAGTTGAGGCGGTCGAGAGCAATGAGAGGATCATGGGTATTCTTTCCGGTTTCGCCGCCAAAGGAACCCTCATTGGCATGGTCACGGGAGACTCCCATTTCAACATGTATGAGAACGAGAGCGGGGTCAACTATTTCGTTTCCCAGGGCTATGGATGGGTGGTCCCCGACATCATGATGCCTGGCACGACCCATGCTTTCTTCGACTACACTACCAACCTTTGCATCGATGTCCTGGCGGTAAAGCCGTCCAAGAGGGAGGTTCACACTTTCAGGGTCGGAGCAGGGGGAGAGGAATATGACTGCATGTTCACCTATTGATTTTTCCACTTTAGAGTAAAAATCATTATTTTTGACGAAATTCGTTTGAAAATGTACAAGAGAGTTCTGTTAAAATTGAGTGGAGAGATTCTTGGCGGCCCGGAAGGTAAAGGGTTGGAGCCTGATTATCTCCGTAAATATGCCCATGAGATCGCCGAGGCCGCCAAAGCTGGTCTCCAGATCGGTGTGGTCAACGGAGGTGGCAACATATTCCGTGGACTCCAGGGGCTTGACAAGGGTTTTGACAGGGTCGGAGGAGACCGGATGGGAATGCTTGCGACCGTGATCAATTCGCTGGCTCTCAGTCAGTTCATTGAGGATGAAGGAGTCCATGCCGAGGTGTTTACCGCCACTCCCATGGAACCGTTCGTCCGCTACTACAACAGGGACAACGCCGTGAAGGTCCTTGAGGAAGGTGGCGTCGCGCTGATCGCCGGAGGTACAGGCAATCCCTATTTCACCACGGACTCCGGAGCCGCGCTTAGGGCGCTGGAGATCAGGGCCGATGTCATGCTCAAAGGCACGAAAGTTGACGGCGTCTATACCGCTGATCCCAAAAAGGATCCCACTGCTGTCAAATACGAGGAGATCACTTTCTCGGAGGCGATGGCAAAGCGGCTGAGAGTCCTTGATCAGACAGCTTACGCCCTTTGTGATGACGGGAACATGCCGATAATCGTTTTTGATGTCGATGTCCCCGGAGCTCTCAAGAAAATACTTGACGGCGAGAAGGTCGGCACATTAGTACATAAATAAAAACAGATATAGCGATGTTATCAGAGAAAGCCAAAGAGATTCTGAATGGTGTCGAGGCCAAGATGCAGGACACCGTTGATTTCCTTGAGGAAGACCTCAAGACCTACAGGGTGGGCAAAGCCAACCCTTCCATTCTCAATAACGTGACCGTGAACTATTACGGCACTGATACCCCTATATCCCAGGTGGCCTCCATCAGTGTCCCAGACGCCAGGACCATCACTATCCAGCCTTGGGAGAGAAGCCTTATCTCCGCTATTGAGAAGGCGATCATGGCCGCCAATCTCGGTTTCACTCCGCAGAACAATGGCGAGATCATCCGTTGCCCCATCCCCCCGCTCACAGAGGAAAGGCGTAAGGATTTGATCAAGAAAGCCAAGGCGGCGGGTGAGAATGCCAAAGTTGCTGTCAGGAATATACGCAGGGAGGGAGTTGACTCTCTGAAGAAAGGCCAGAAGGCCGGTGATTTCTCCGAGGATGTCCAGAAGGAGGGAGAGGACGAGATACAGAAGGTAACCGACGCTAAAGTCAAGGCTATCGACGTGCTCGTCTCCGCCAAGGAGAAAGAGATCATGACAGTGTGACGACTGTAGCGATCCAAGGGTATCGTGGGTGTTTCCACGAGCAAGCCGCTCGCGAGTTCTACTCGGCGAGAGGGCTTGACATCAATATCGCTGAGTGCCCGACTTTCGATGGTCTTTTCAAGTCTATGTCTGAGGGGGTGGCCGATGCGGCGGTGATGGCCATCGAGAACACCATCTCCGGTGGACTGCTCCCCAATTTTGAACTTTTGCGCTCCCATTCTTATAAGATTAAAGGAGAGGTGTATATTCCTATCCATCAGAATCTTATGGCTATCCCAGGCCAGGCGGTGGAGGATATTCGGGAAGTTCGGACACATTACATGGCAATCAACCAGACCAGAAGGTATTTCGAGAAGAACTGCCCGTGGATTAAGATGGTAGAGTCAGAGGACACCGCCAAGAGCGCCATCGACATCGCGGCCCAGGGACTGAAGGGGGTCGGTGCTGTCGCGTCAGAACTTGCGGCCCAGCAGAACGGCCTTGAGATCCTGGCGAAAGGTATTGAGACGTATAAGCAGAATTTCACGAGATTCCTTATTCTCGACGACTCGATCTCTATCCCAAGGAACAAGACAGATAAGGCATCACTTTGTTTCACGTTGCCCCATAAACCGGGCTCGCTTGCCCAGGTGTTGACAATCCTCTCTTTCTACGACATGAACTTGACGAGGATCCAATCCCTTCCCATCCCCGGGAAAGAGTGGCAATATTTTTTCTACGCCGACATCCGGTTCTCCTCGTATGACCGTTACCGGCAGGCTCTGAAGGCCGTCAGGCCACTCATGGCGGACCTTTACATTTTAGGTGAATATAACTCATATAAAGCGAACGAATCATGATCATTCAACCAGCTGAAAGAACCAAGGGAGTCCAGGAGTATTATTTCTCCCGCAAGCAGAAAGACCTCGACGCGGTCACCGCTGAAAGGGCTGCGAAAGGACTTGGCCCGCTCATCAATCTCGGAATTGGCGCTCCAGACGGCATGCCTCCAAAGGCCGCTATTGACGCATTGACCAAGGTGGCCGCATTGCCGGATAGTCATAAGTACCAGAACTATAAAGGTTTGCCGGTTCTTCGCCAAGCCTTTGCGGATTGGTATGCCCGTTACTATGGCGTGACTCTGAATCCCAATGGCGGGATTCAGCCCCTGGTGGGGTCCAAAGAGGGTATATTGCTGATCACCATGGCTTTTGTCAACCCTGGCGATAAGGTCCTTGTGCCGGATCCGGGTTATCCTACATATTCTTCAACGGTTCGTCTCGCGGGCGGCGAGATCGTCACCTACGACCTCAAGGCTGAGAACGGCTGGTTCCCTGATTTCGACGAGCTTGAGAACATGGATCTTGAGGGTGTCAAGCTGATGTGGGTCAATTATCCGAATATGCCCACTGGCGCCTGTGCCACCCCGGAGCTTTACCAGAGGTTCGTGGACTTCGCCAAAAAGCACAAGATTCTCCTTGTCAATGACAATCCATATTCCTTTATCTTGACAGAGAAACCGATCTCGATTCTTGCCGCAGATGGTGCTTGGGATTGCTGCCTGGAGCTCAATTCCTTGAGTAAGGCCCACAATATGAGCGGCTGGCGACTTGGTATGGTTGCCGGTGATCCCGAGATGGTTAATGAGATCCTGAAGGTCAAGAGCCAGATGGATTCCGGAATGTTCAAGGCTATGCAGCTCGCCGCTGTTGAGGCTCTGGCAGAGGGACCGGAGTGGTTTGAGAAGCTGAATGCCGAATATAAGCGCCGCCGTGTGGTCGCCGGCCAGATATTCGATGCCCTTGGGGTTGAATATAATCCGAACTCCACCGGTCTCTTCCTGTGGGGGAAAGTCGGTTATTCCGGTGAGGAATTGTCCGAGAAGATACTGCATGGGGCTGGAGTTTTCATGGCTCCTGGCTTCGTGTTCGGAAAGAATGGGGCTGACTATATCCGCATCTCCCTTTGCGCCCCCGTGCCGACTCTCGAGGAGGGGCTTGCCCGTATTAAAGAATTTTTAGGAAATAGCTGATTCTAAGATGGTTATAGGAGTTGTTGGCTTGGGCCTCATTGGAGGCTCGATGGCGATTGACCTTAAAAGAAGAGGGTTTGCCTCAAAGGTCCTCGGTGTCGAGTCTGAGCCTGTCAACGCTGAAGCGGCCTTGAGGATAGGCCTTTGCGATGAGCTTGTCTCTTTCGAGGACTGTGTCAGAAGGTCGGATATCGTCGTCATTGCTGTCCCGGTCGGGACAGCGGTGAAGATGCTTCCCCAGGTCTTGGATATATTCTCTGAGGAAGGTAATGCCGGGAAGATTGTCATTGACACTTGCTCCACCAAGAGCCAGATCGTGAGGGTAGCCCATTATCATCAGATGCGAGGCCGCTTTGTGGCGACCCATCCGATGGCAGGAACTGAGTATTCGGGTCCCTGGGCCGCCATGCCTAACCTTTTCGACGGCCGGGCTTGCATCTTCGCCAATTCAGAGGAGTCTGATCCTCAGGCCCTGAGGGTCGTTGAGGAGTTGTACGACGCTTTGAATATGCGCCCGATCTACATGAACGCCGACAACCACGACGTCCATACGGCTTATGTCTCGCATATTTCCCATGTAACCTCTTTCGCCCTTGCCCTGACGGTTCTTGAAAAAGAGCAGGACGAGAAACATATTTTCGACCTGGCGTCCGGTGGATTCTCTTCCACCGTGCGTCTCGCGAAGAGTTCATCCGATATGTGGGTCCCGATCCTGACTCAGAACCGGGACAATGTGCTTCGGGTGATTGACACCTATCTGGAAAAGATGAGGCAGTTTCGGGATGCGATCGCTGATTATGACGAGTCCCGCATAGATGAATTAATCCGGGAAGCTAACCGGATAAAGAAGATTATCAGATAGTTATGGAACGAACGCTTGACACTGTCCCCGTATCTGAATGGGGTTTCTTTGACGAGAGTATTCCCCCGATCGTCATTGCCGGTCCTTGCAGCGCCGAATCTGAGCTTCAGATGATGATGACGGCCAAGGGCCTTCACGACTTCGGCATCCATGTATTCCGCGCCGGAATATGGAAGCCCAGGACTCATCCGGGTTCTTTCGAGGGTGCGGGTGTGCAGGGATTGAAATGGCTCCAGAAAGTCAAGAGGGAGTATGGGATGAAGATTTGTACCGAGGTGGCCAGCCAGAAACATGTGTATGAGTGCATGAAGTATGGAGTGGACATGGTCTGGATCGGAGCGCGCACGACCGCCAATCCTTTTCTTGTGCAGGAAATAGCTGAGGCTCTGCAAGATACGGATATTCCTGTCCTGGTCAAGAACCCGGTTAATCCCGATCTTGACCTTTGGGTCGGGGCTCTTGAGAGACTCAATCGGGCCGGGATCAGGAAACTTGGCGTAATACATCGCGGTTTCTCCACGACCCAGAAAATCCCTTATCGCAACCTTCCCGGCTGGCAGATCGCCGTTGAACTTCGAACCAGGTATCCAGAGATCCCGTTCTTCGCTGATCCGAGCCACATGGGAGGTTCAAGAAAGTATCTTAAGGAACTGTCCCAAAGGGCAATGGACCTTGGTCTGGACGGGCTTATGATCGAGTCGCACTGCGATCCTTCATGCGCCTTGAGTGACGCTGCCCAGCAGCTTGTCCCGGCTGATCTGAAGACCCTTCTCGAGAGTCTCGTTGTCCGTCAGAAGCAAACCAATGATAAAGAATATAATGAGAACATCGAGCAGCTCCGCGCGCGGATTGATGTGATTGACGAGAACCTGCTGATGTCCTTGGCATCCAGAATGGAGGTTTCCCGTAAGATAGGGGAGTTTAAGAAGGCTCATAACATCGCGATCGTACAGGCTGCCCGCTGGGAAGACATCCTCTCCGACATGATCGCTAAAGGACGCGTCTACGGTCTTCCGGAAGGCTTTGTGACTGCCGTATTCAACGCCATCCATGACGCCTCCGTCGCCGAGCAGAACCAGATACTCGAAAGAGAATAGATAGATTAGTCGATCTTTGACAAGATTGATACAAATCTAGCTTATGGGTAAAACATAAAGAGGGTGGCCAAACGGCCACCCTCTTTAATTATTAAGTATTTCTATTAGAATCCCTCGTTCTGGACAAGGTTAGGATTAACCTGGAGCTCGTAGGTAGGCACAGGCCAGGTGAACTGGAATGAGTTCGCGGCCATGGTCCTCTGCTCGAAGCCGACGCACCGCTTCACATCCACATCCTCCCACCTCAATGCGCACACCTCTCCAATCCTCAATCCGCAGCACAGGCATATCAGCAGGCCAATATTCTTAGGGGACGGATTCTCAGAAAGCCAAGAGAGCATCTGTTTCTCTTCCTCGACGAGCATAACCTGCGGATTGGGTTTCTCTTTTCTTTTTGGGAAATGAATATCATAAATCCGCTCAGGCATCCATCCCTGACGTTCGCAATAGCGAATAATCATCTTCAGCACAAGGATTATCCCCTTAACCGTGGTGGTATTGTTTCCGGCCGCCAGTTCCTCATCGGCGAGACGTTGAACCGACTCCGGGGTGACATCCTTAAGGCTATAGAATCTTGGCTCGAGGTGATACCTTATAGTTAATGAATAAGCGGCCAGCGATGTGGCTTTTATGAATTTTGCCCTCTCAGACTCCCATTGTCGACAGGCATCTCTGAAAGATTTTTTTGACATTATTTAAATATTTTAAATGTTTTACTAAACAAAAAACTACTATCCGGAAAGATTTTAATATCTTCCAGTTTGAAACAATTTTATCCCAAATTGTGATAAATTGTTAATTAAACATAGAGACGACCTTTGAGGCCGCATTCTATAAAACGATATAAATTCCATATTATTCTATTTGCTAGTTCTACTTGTTAAAGTTGCAATATTCCAATTTTATTCTTTTATTTGTACGTCGGTTTTTGCGTATTTCGTCCGGGTTAGGGCATACTGTCCCCTTCTGGCATTTCCGCCGGCCGACATAAGTAGTCGAGATTATTCACTATTTATTCACTAAATATTAAGTTTAATAAAAGTTTAAGCTTATGGGTAAAAAATTATTCTCAGTGCTGCTTTGCCTTGTCGCCTATGCGGGCATGGCAATCGCGCAGAACGTGACCGTCACAGGTACGGTCACAGAGGCCTCGAACGGGGCCCCCATTCCCGGAGCGACCGTCATGATCGACGGCACGCTGAGCGGTACCTCCACCGACGCCAACGGTAGGTACTCCATCAGCGTCTCCTCCAAGGGCAAGCTCATCTTCTCGGTCATCGGTTTCGAGACCCTGACGATCCCCGTTGACGGGCGCAACGTCATCAACGTTGAGCTCGAGGAGGACAAGAACGTCCTCGAGGACGCGGTCGTCGTCGGTTACGGTTCCGCCAAGAAGCTCGGCTCCCTGGTCGGATCGATCGCCACGGTCAAGTCAGAGGTCCTGAAGAACGCCCCCTCATCGTCGGCTCTCGACGCCCTGCAGGGACAGGTGGCGGGTCTGTCGGTCCTCTCGTCATCCGGTGTCGCCGGTGACAACTCCGTCTCGATGACCATCCACGGAGTCGGCTCCCTCGGAGCGAGCTCGACCCCGCTGTACATCATCGACGGTATCCCGTCATCCAGCCGCGCCATCATGGGTATGAACCCTAACGACATCAAGAACATCACCGTCATGAAGGACGCCTCCGCGACTTCCATCTACGGAGCCCGCGCCGCGAACGGTGTCGTCTATGTGACGACCAAGAGCGGATCCTACAACTCGCAGGCGTCCGTGACCGTCCGCTCGCAGTACGGTATCTCGACCATCGCCGACATGACCCTTTATAAGAGCATGATGAGCGGTCCACAGCTGAAGCAGTTCTGGATTGACTCCGGAATCCACTCGGCCGAATGGATCAACCAAAACTACACGAGCAAGGGTCTCGACGCTGACACCAAGTGGTACAACTACTACCAGCAGTTCAACAACCCCCAGTACCAGAACGACGTCACGATCGAGGGCGGCGGAAGCAAGATCGCCTACATGATCGGCGGCTCACAGTTCCACCAGAGGGGTACCTCCATCGGCAACTACTACGACCGTTACACCCTCCGCTCCAACGTCCAGGGCCACCCGAAGGATTGGCTGAAGGTCGGCCTGAACCTTGGTCTGAACCTCGACAAGAGGCAGCAGAACGGAAGCTGGGGAGACTCCGGAAGCACCTCCAACTCGACCCGAGGCGGTCTGTCCTTCCTCCTTCTCCCTCTCTACCCCGCTGTTGACGAGAACGGCAAAGTCCCCGAGAAGAGGTTCTCTGACGGCCGTCCCGTTCCCCAGTACTACATGAAGAACAACCCCGACCGTTACGACCGCTACGGCGCCAACGGCAACTTCTTCGTGGAGATCGAGCCGGTGAAGAACCTCAAGCTCACCTCCAGGGCCGGTGTCGACGGGTACATCACCCTCGACAACTGGACCAGCTACCCGTCATATTACGAGAATGCGGGTTCCGGTAACCGCGGCAAGTACACGAAGTTCGAGTACAGCGCCACCATCACCAACACCATCGAGTACTCCTTCGACATCAACTCCGACAACCACATGTCGTTCCTTGTCGGACACGAGGGAATCGCCAACTACTACGACTACTACTACGCGCAGTCGGAAAACCAGACCGACGACCGTCTGATGAACCTCCAGAACGGAACGCAGGACACCTACGCCATGAGCGAGTCCCACACCGAGAGCAAGTTCCTCTCGTTCTTCGCCCACGCCGACTACTCCTACGCCGACAAGTACATCCTCGACGCCACCGTCCGTAACGACGCCTGCTCCAGGTTCGGTAGGGACAACAGGAACGCCTGGTTCTGGTCAGCCGGAGCCATGTGGAAGATCAAGAAGGAGGGCTTCATGAGGGGCTCCAGGGCCTTCAACGACCTCAACCTCAAGGTCAGCTACGGAACGCAGGGTAACGCCGGAATCGGCGACTACGACGCCCTCGCCAAGGTGGGCACCACCACCTCCTACGCCACCCAGACCTCCAAGGTCGTCTCCAGCCCGAGCAACAACGGCCTCACATGGGAGAAGCAGGCTTTGCTGAATGTCGCCCTGACCGGTAGGGCTTTCAACTTCCTCGACTTCGACATCGCCTTCTACAACAGGCAGACCTCCTCTATGCTCATGAGCGTCCCCTACCCGTACACCGCCGGATTCTCCAGCCTGACCGACAACGTCGGTGGACTTAGGAACAGGGGAGTCGATGTCACCCTCGGGTTTGACATCCTCCAGGGCAAGGACTACGGCCTGAGGTTCAACACCACCTTCAACTACAACAAGCAGGTCGTCACCGAGCTGTTCGGCGGCAGGGACCGCTGGGAGATCGCCAACACCGGTATCACCTACAAGGTCGGCCAGCCCGTCTCCTTCTACTATCCCCTCTTCGCGGGAATCGACCCGGCTGATGGAGCACCCACTTGGTACGTCCCCGGTGACGATATCACCGTGACCACAAAGGATCCCAACAACATCACCAAGAGTTTCAACAGCGCCGCCCTGACCCAGTGCACCGGCAAGGTCCGCTACGCCCCCATCAACGGAGGTTTCGGTCTCTCCGGACGCTACAAGAACCTCTCCATCCAGACTGACTTCTCATACGTCCTCGGCAAGACCCTCATCTCAAATGACGGTTACTTCTACGGCAACCCGGCCAGTTTCTCCACGATGAACACCCACAAGATGGTGGCTGACTTCTGGACGGAGAGCAACCGCGACGCCAAGTGGCCCGCCTGGGGCAAGGGATACGTCATGCAGTTCGACTCCCACCTCCTCGAGAACGCGAGCTTCCTCCGTCTGAAGAACCTCCAGGTCGGATACCGCCTCCCGAAGCGCTGGCTCGACTGGACCGGCGGCGTCCTGAGCGGTGTCAGAATCACCTACACCGGACGTAACCTCCTCACCTTCACCAAGTATGACGGTATCGATCCCGAGGTCAACTCCAACCTCACCTACGGTAAGGTCGGTAACACCAAGCAGCACCTCGGCGGTATTGAGATCACATTCTAATTTTAAATCAAGAAAGTCATGAAGAAATCATTCATATATATGATTGCCGCTGTGGCGATAGCTTCAGTCCTTTCGTCCTGCGATATGAACCTCAAGCCGACGACCTCGATCGCCTACGTCGAGGGTGAGCCCCTGATGATCTCCGACACCGACGTGTCCGAGTTCGAGAACGGTATCCTCTCGTCCTACCGCGGCCTGTTCTACGGCGTGCACTCCCAGACCCAGGAGGTCATGGTTGACTACTTCAACGCCTCGGCCGACTACGGCAACAACTACGGAACCGTCCACAGAATGGACGTCGACTTCACCGACCAGGAGTACAACACCCGCGACCACTGGTCCGGCGCCTACGGCTCCATCAAGAACTACAACATCTTCATCGCCAACGCCGACAACGTCGCCGACGACCTGAAGGAGTACGCCCAGTTCGTCAAGGGCGAGGCCCTCTTCTGCCGCGCCTCCGCCTACCTCCACCTCGCGAGGCACTTCGGAAAGCCCTACGGCAGCACCTCGTCAACCGACCTCGCCGTCCCGCTCGTACTGGTCTATGACCAGCTCGACAAGCCCGCGAGGGCCACTGTCGCCGAGGTTTACGCCCAGGTGAAGGCCGACCTTGACGCCGCCGCAGCCATCCTCGCCAGCGAGACCGGAGAGGCCAGGGCCGACTACCCGACCATCGACGCCGTCAACGCCATCTACGCCAGGTACTACCTCGACATCAAGGACTACGCCAACGCCGCCAGCTACGCCGAGAAGGTCATCAACACCGGCAACTACAAGCTCGCCTCGACAGACGAGGAGATGGAGGCCGAGTACACCAACGACAAGGGCACCGAGCCCATCATCCAGATGTTCGCCAACAAGACCGAGGGTTACGGTGTCAACGACATCTACACCCTGGTCAACAACGCCTCCGACAAGGGACTCAACTTCCGCTCGTACTACTTCCCGACCAAGAAGCTGGTCGAGGCCTACGAGCCCGAGGACCTGCGCTTCAAGCACTGGTTCACCAACGAGATTCCCAACTTCGTGACCGGATCCTACTACGAGGGCCAGTTCTACACCTTCGTCAAGTACTACAACAACCCGGCCCTCAACTCCGGTAACGTTCCCCAGGCCCGTCACGCCAGGAAGCCCATCCTCATCAGCGAGATGTACCTGATCGCCGCCGAGGCCTACGCCCAGTCCGGCAACGCCGCCAAGGCCAAGGAGATGCTCAACGCCATCCAGACCGCCAGGCACGCCACCCTCACTGAGGGAACCATGGACGCCGTCAAGAACGAGTGGTTCAAGGAGACTGTCGGAGAGGGTCTGCGCCTTAGCTGCCTCAAGCGCTGGGGCGACGGCATCGGCGCCAGGACTCCTCAGGACGGTTGCAAGAACCTGATCATGCAGGGCGCCGGCTTCGAGCAGAGGGTCATCCCCGCCGGAGCTCCCAAGCTCATCACCTGGCCTGTGCCTACCTACGAGATGCAGGTCAATCCTAACCTTGTCCAGAACGAGGGATTCTAGTAGAACCTGATATTATGAATTGAAAAGAGGGTGGCCAGACGGTCACCCTCTCTTTTTATTTCTTATTTCTGAAATTGCTTATTTATTATTTCTGAAACTGCCTTAAAGCGTCGAGCAGCGTATTCTCAAAAACCTCCTTTTCCCGCTCCGAGAGGAACCCGACCTCAATAGGGACTTGGAACATTCTGATTTTAAGGTCGTTGGGGATATCCTTCACGTCTAAGATCCTTTGGCAGTCTTTTTCGGTCGTGGCCACGACAGCGGTCGGATGTTCCTTGACCGCCCTTAGGATCGAGCGGATGTCAGCCTTAGTGTACTTGTGGTGATCCTCGAAGCGGAATCTCTTGATTATCTTGTGCTCGTCGCTGAGGTACATCCGCAGGGGAGTGTCCTTGGCGATGCCGGAGAACAGGATGAGTTTCTGGGAATACGCGTACCTTGGATCGGCCTCCTCGAAAATTGGCTTGAGGGCACTGTACCAGATCGTTGTGAAGAGGAGTATCTTCTCTTTGCCCTTCTTGTCGGTTCCCCGGCAGGTTTCCGGATTGAAATCAGCGAGCCCGAAAGCCTCAGCCCATTGGACTTTCTTCTCATCCTCGAGATAGGCGGGACACTTGGAGACGATGATGATGTCCGCTTCGTAGAGTCTTTCCGGCAGATCCCGGAGCCTTCCGAAGGGTAGAAGATGGTCTTTGTGGATCGGCCTGTTGTAATCTATAAGAATAATATTAAGGTATGCCTTGAGAGCCCTGTACTGGAAAGCGTCGTCGAGGACTATCAAGTCGGCCGGGGCTATCTGCTCATCAGCGCATCCGCAGGCCCTTTTTTCGGTCTTGAGCTTTTCCGGGTGGCATAGCAGGTCGCAGCCTTTGATCCTGTCGCGATCGACGGCCACAGTCACTCCCGGGAATTTCTTCTTTATCTGGAGAGGCTCGTCGCCATATTCCCTGACGGATCCTTCCCTCTTGACTATCTGGAAGCCCCTGGTCGATCTGCGGTGTCCCCTGGAGAGGACAGCGATGTCCTCGTAGGCCCAGTCGTCGCTTCGCAGAAGAGTCCGAAGGATCATCTCTGTGTGGGGAGTCTTGCCGGTTCCGCCGGCGGTGATATTGCCGACGCAGATGGTCGGGACCTCACATGTCCTGACCTTGCGGATACCGTGGTCGTAGCAGAAGTGCCTGAGCTTCAGGGCCAGATAGTATGGGGCTAGTATAATCCTGTCAAGCATCGCGGCACAAAGATACAAAAATATCAGACGCCATAGACGCCGGTTGACTCATAAATAGGGGTGGCGCCCCATTTTTCGGCGATATAGTCAAGGATATTCAGCACTTCATCGGGATTATTCTCCGTGACGAGTCGCATCCTTGTCTCCTTGAAGTCGGGGAGGCCCTTGAAGTAGCAGCTGAGGTGGCGGCGCATCTCATAGACTCCGACCGGTACTCCTTTAAGCTCGACCGA
The DNA here is from genome assembly GCA_902785825.1 of uncultured Bacteroidia bacterium. Taxonomy (GTDB): domain Bacteria; phylum Bacteroidota; class Bacteroidia; order Bacteroidales; family UBA932; genus Cryptobacteroides. The sequence continues at coordinate 24,727 of CACZZZ010000023.1, read as the reverse complement.
TAGGCGGAAGTGACGCTTGGCCAGTTCCACCCTGTCCCTCACGCCAGGGGAGGGAAGTTCCTCTCCGGTCTGGAGAAGGTGTTTGATTTCCTTGAATATCCACGGGCGGCCGAAAGAGGCCCTCGCCACCATGATCCCGTCAACCCCATAACGGTCGAAGGCGTCTTTCGCCTTGGCCGCGGAGTCGATGTCGCCATTACCTATTATAGGTATATGCATCCTGGGGTTCCGCTTGACCTCGCCGATCAGAGTCCAATCGGCCTCTCCTTTGTACATCTGGCAACGTGTGCGGCCGTGGACGGTGAGGGCTTGTATTCCACAATCTTGCAGACGCTCAGCGAGTTCCACGATTATTTTGCTCTTATCGTCCCAGCCCAGGCGAGTCTTGACCGTCACCGGCTTTCCTACGGCCTCGACGATGCGCTTGGTGATCATCACCATTTTGTCCGGATCGCGCATCATGCCGGATCCCGCACCCCGGGCAGCGATTTTGCTGACCGGACAGCCGAAGTTGATGTCGATGACATCACAGCCGTGACCGCCTACGATCTGGTCGGCGTGGTCGGCCATCCTGGCGGCTTCGACCATGGCGTCAGGGTCGCTGCCGTAAATCTGTATTCCTATAGGAGCCTCGTCATCGGAGGTCTTTAGTTTGGCGTATGCTTTCTTGGCATCGCGGATCAGGCCTTCGGCCGGGATGAACTCCGTATAAACCATGTCCGCTCCCTGCTCCCGGCATATTCCCCGGAAGGACGCGTCAGTCACATCCTCCATCGGTGCGAGCAGCACCGGTCTCTCCCCAAGATCAATGTCTCCGATCCTCATTTCAAAAATGATAGGACACAAAATTACGATTTTTTCAAAAATAATTGCTACCTTTGCGTCCCCTATGTTGTGTAGGGATCGCAATTATTTATGTTAAACCATTAAAGATCAAGACAGTGGACACACTTAGCTACAAAACAGTATCGCTCAACAAGGCGACTGTGAACAAGGAGTGGGTCGTCATCGATGCCACGGATCTTCCCCTTGGCCGTCTTGCTTCCAGGGTTGCCCTTATCCTCCGCGGTAAGAACAAGCCCGGGTTCACCCCTCACGTGGATTGCGGTGACAACGTCATCGTCATCAACGCCGAGAAGGTAGCCCTCAAGGGAGACAAGATGGACAGCAGGGTCTATGTTCGCTACACCGGTTATCCCGGCGGACAGCGTTTCACGACCCCTAGGGAGATTCTCGCGAAGAGACCCGCTGAACTGGTGAGGAGGTCCGTTAAAGGAATGCTCCCCAAGACACGTCTTGGTGACATGATTCTCGGTAATCTGCATGTTTATGTCGGCCCCGAGCATCCGCACCAGGCGCAGAATCCGCAGAATCCTAGAGAAATTAAGTTGAACGAAATCTAACAGAGCAAATGGAACAGAAAAACGCCCTTGGAAGACGTAAATCAGCCGTCGCTCGTGTTTATCTCGCTGCCGGTAAAGGAAACATCACGATCAATGACCGTCCCCTCGAGGAGTACTTCAAGGAGGGATCGCTCCAGTACATCGTGAACCAGCCTTTCGCCGTTACGAAGACAGAAGGTCAGTTTGACGTTAAGGTGAACGTGGTCGGTGGTGGCACCAAAGGCCAGGCGGAAGCTATCAGGCTCGGAATCTCCCGCGCCCTGAGCGATCTCGACAGAGAGGCTTACCGTTCTGCCCTCAAGGCCGAAGGATTCCTGACCCGTGACTCCCGCGAAGTCGAGAGGAAGAAGCCTGGTCAGCCTGGCGCACGAGCCCGCTTCCAGTTCAGCAAGCGATAGTTTGCCGGAAGAGACCAGCTGTTTTATGTTTTTCGTACAGTCCGGTGCGACAAATCCAGCCCACACATTTGGCAGGATGCCGAGACTGCGGAAAATCCCGGAGACCGGAATATATTCGCTACTTTCGGGATTGATGTAAAGAGTTACAAACAGAAAAAATTAATTTTTGAGAAAAATGCCACGCGTAAATTTCCAAGAACTTCTTGATGCAGGCGTACATTTCGGTCACTTGGCCAGGAAATGGAACCCCAAGATGGCTCCCTACATCTTCGACCAGAAGAACGGGATCCACATCATCGACCTGCACAAGACCATCGTCAAGATAGACGAGGCTGCCGACGCAATGAAAGAGCTTGCGCGCTCTGGCCGCAAGATCCTCTTCGTAGCCACAAAGAAACAGGCTAAGGAGATAGTCGCCGAGAAGGCGACGGCAGTCAACATGCCATCTATTACCGAGCGCTGGGCGGGCGGTATGCTTACCAACTTCCCGACCATCCGCAAGGCTGTCAAGAAGATGAACACCATCGACAAGATGAAAGAGGACGGTACTTTCGAGAAGCTCGCTAAGAGAGAGCGTCTCCAGATCAACCGTCAGAGGGAGAAGCTTGAGAAGAACCTCGGTTCCATCAGGGACATGAGCCGTCTTCCTTCCGCCCTTTTCGTCGTCGATATCCAGAAAGAGGCTAATGCCGTCAAGGAGGCCAACCGTCTCAACATTCCGGTATTCGCAATGGTTGACACTTGTTGCGATCCCACGCCCATTGATTATGTGATACCGGCCAATGATGACGCCACCAAGTCCATCGAGCTTGTTATGAATATCCTCTGCCAGGCCATCGAGGAAGGTCTGAGCGAGCGCAAGCTTGAGAAGGATAAGGAAGCCGCCGAAGAGACCGCTGAGGGAGAGGCCCTCGCTAATCCTACCGGCAAGAAGCTCCGCGCCCGCAAGAGCGCTAAGCCCGTTGATGTGGCTGCCGAGGCTGCCCCGGCCGCTGAGCCCGTCGAGGCTCCGGCTGCTGAGCCCGTCGAAGAACCCAAGGCTGAATAATTTAAAAAAGAACGACTTATGGCTATTACCGCACAAGACGTTATGAAACTCCGGAAGATGACTTCCGCCGGTATGATGGATTGCAAGAACGCCCTCAATGAGGCTAACGGCAATTTCGAGGAGGCTGTCAAGATCATCCGTGAGAAGGGTAAGCTCGTGGCCGCCAAGAGGGCTGACCGCGAGACCACTGAGGGTGCTGTCCTTGTCCGTACCAACGGTGACAAGGCCATCATCGTCTGCCTTGGTTGCGAGACTGATTTCGTCTCCGCCACTCCTGATTTCAAGGCTCTCGCCGCTGAGATCGCCGATGCCGCCATCGCCGCTTTCCCGGCTGACGCTGAGTCCCTCAAGGCTTGCAAGTGCTCCAACGGCCACACTGTCGAGGAGGAGATTTCCGCCCAGACAGGTAAGACCGGTGAGAAGCATGTTCTCGCATATTATGCCGCTCTCGAGGCTCCGTTCGTGGGACAGTATGTCCACTTCAACGGCAAGCTCGGCGCTATCGTTTCTTTCAACAAGGTCGTTCCCGAGGATCTCGGCAGGGCTATCGCCCAGCAGATCACCGCTATGAACCCTGTCGCCGTCTCCGAGGCCGATTGCCCCGCTGAGGTGATTGAGAACGAGCGTGCCGTCGCCATCCAGAAGACAAAGGACGAGCAGGTCCAGAAGGCAGTTGACGCCGCCCTCAAGAAGGTCGGAATCAACCCCGCCCATGTGGACAGCGAGGATCACATCGAGTCCAACACCGCCAAGGGTTGGATCACCCCTGAGCAGGCTGCCCAGGCTCGTGAGATCATCGCCACCGTGAGCGCTGAGAAAGCTGCCAACCTTCCCGAGCAGATGGTCCAGAACATCGCCAACGGCCGTGTCCAGAAGTTCCTCAAGGAGAACACCCTTGAGAACCAGGATTTCGTCCAGTCCGATGAGAAGATCTCTGTCGCCGACTACATCAAGTCCATCGATAAGGATGCCAAGGTTGTCGCTTTCCGCCGCTACTCTCTCAACGACTAAAAGATTGACAAGACTTTAACAGATCCCGGCTCTAACAGGGCCGGGATTTGTTTTTTCGTCCTTTTGATAGTATTTTTCGTCCTTTTGATAATAATTCTTAATCCACCTTTTATTATTTTCGCAACTTAGTAAAAATAACCATTTATGTCCAATATAAATCACTCAAATTAACCATTCAATCTGATGAAAAGTAAAATTTTCGCAACCTTGATCTGCGTATTCGTGGCTTTGTCCGCCTTTGCGCAGAATAGGGTTACCGGTGTTGTCAAGGACAATATCGGTCCTCTTGCAGGGGCAAGCGTAGTTGAGCAGGGCACAAAGAATGGCGTTGTTACCGACCAGAACGGTAACTTCACCATCTCTGTCAAGCCCGGCGCGACTCTTGAGATCGCTTGTCTGGGTTATGAGACGCAACTTATCCCCGTGGGTAACAGAAGTCAGTTCGACATTACCCTCGAAGAGGATAAGGAAATGCTCGACGAGGTGGTTGTCACAGCCCTTGGTATCGCCAAAGAGAGCAAGAAGCTCGGTTATTCTGTCGCCACCATCAAGGCTGATGAGTTGGTGAGCAAAGGCTCGACCAACCTTGCCACCGCCCTTTACGGTAAGGCCTCCGGTGTCCGCATCCAGAACACCCAGGGTGGTGCCGTCGCCGGTGTGTCAATCACTGTCCGCGGTCTTTCCTCCATCAATGGAAACACCCAGCCTCTCGTCATCCTCAATGGTGTTCCGATCCGTAATGGTAACTCAGGCTCCTCAAACTCCACGAGCATGGATTACGGTAGCATCGGTATCGACGGCGGAGTCCGTGCCAACGGTCTCGTTGACATCAACCCTGAGGACATCGAGGAACTCACCATCCTTAAGGGTGCCGCCGCTACGGCTCTTTACGGTTCCGAGGCTGCTAACGGTGCTATCGTCATCACCAGCAAGAAGGCTAAGGGATCAGGTGTCACTATCGATTTCAACGCGAGCTATCAGCTCAATATGGTAGCCTATGTCCCTGACATCCAGACCAAGTACGGTCCTGGCACCGGTTACGGCGACTGGACAAACGAGATGATCAGCAACAACGGTTTCCGCGTTGATGGCGCTACCGGCAAGCTCTACCCCGCCTACAGCAACTACCAGTGGGGTCCCGCTTACGATGGCAGGGAAGTTCTCTATATCGATGGATCTACACGCCCGTATTCACCTATCAGCGCCACGCCTTGGAAAGAGCTCTTCCGCAATGGTTCAGACCAGGTTTACAACTTCGCTATAAACCAGTCAAGCGACAACGCTACCACCAGGTTCTCCTACACTTATCTCAACGAGCTCCCCAACGCTTTGTCCGGATCGTTTGACAAGCACAATTTCAATGTTGTGGGAACCTTGAGGTATAACGACAATTTATTCCTTGACTACACAGCCAACTATATCACCCAGCACATCATCAACCGTTCACAGGCTTCGATCAGCATCTATGGCGGTTATGACAACATGTTCGGTGCCTTCCTTGACGTACCTCTCATCAAGAAGATGTACAAGACCAGCCTGGGCTACAAGAACAACGATATGGGTGTCGGCCCCACTCCCGACGAGGCCTTCCAATTTGGCTCCAACGGATTCGTCCATGGTGTGCGTGAGCTCCTTTGGAACACCAATGAGCATCACAGTGACGAGCTTGAGCAGCGTTTGATCGGAAGCGTGGCTCCTACTTGGAAGATAACTCCCTGGCTGACCGCTAAGGTGCGTGTCGCTACTGACTACACCACTTCCAAGACTACCAACACCAGCAACTCCGCGTTCCCTTCAGCCGCAAGTTCCAACAGCTCCAGCGGTGGTTACTCAACGCTGTCAAAGTCCTATCAGGTGCTTTATGGTGACGCCATGCTGATGTTTGACAAGGACATCACTGACAAGATCGGCCTCACCGCCACAGCCGGCTGGCAGGCTCGCTCCGAGAACATGCACAGCATGAACTTCGGCACCAGGGACGGTCTCATGATCGAGAACCTCTTCATGATCGGTAACTCCTACAGGACTATCGACATCAACAACAACAACGAGACAAAGATGCAGCTCCTTAAGACCGCCTTCCTCGGGACACTCGGATTATCTTATTCCGATTATCTCTTCCTTGAGTTGACAGGCCGTCAGGAGAAATCTTCCACCCTCCCTCGTCACAGCCGCAGCTACTTCTATCCTTCAGCCAGCTTGAGCTTCCTCTTCACCGACGCCTTCGAGATGCCTTCATGGTATGACTACGGAAAGGTCCGCGCTTCCTACGGTATCGTGGGTAACGCCCCTGAGGCTTACGCCGCCAATATGGCCTACTCATTCGGAAGCGGTCCGGGCTGGAGCTACAACCAGGTTCCCGCCAACCTCGGTAACGACAACCTCCGTCCTGAGAAGACCCAGGAGTTCGAGGTAGGTATCGAGAGCAAGTTCTTCAACAACCGCTTGGGCTTCGAGGTCACCTACTACAACAAGAAGATTTCCGACATGCTCCTCCGCACCGAGCTCGCTCCTTCGAGCGGTAGCTCCACGATGTGGGTCAACTCAGGTGAGATGCGCAACAAGGGTCTTGAGGTTTCCGGCCATGTGACACCTCTCCTTTCAAGGGACTACAGCTTGGACATCAACACCAACCTCGGTTTCAACAGGAACGAGATTCTCTCCCTCGTCGAGGGTATCAACTTCATCGAGACAGCTGACTACGCCAAGACAGGTAAGAACTACTCCTATGTCGGCAGGCCTATGGGTGACTTCTACACCGCTGCCAACAAGGTCGTTGAGGATGGCCCCTACAAGGGACGCAATATCGTTAACAACGACGGTAACTATGTGATGACAAGCGACTACGTGCTTGCTGGAAACGCCATGCCTAAGGTGGTCGGAGGTCTTGGTCTGTCCGCCACTTACAAGGGATTCGGCCTCGATGTGATGACTGACTTCAGGTTTGGTGGTTATATCGCCAACAACTGCTACCGCTACACCATGACCACCGGTGTCAACCCCGACACTGAGAATCGTGAGGGTGAGGGCTTCTATCCTTACACCTACAAGAATGGTGTCACCGCCAACACCGGTATCATCCTTGATGGTGTCGTCTCAGACGGCAACGGTGGTTGGAAAGAGAATGACAAGGTCATTGCTTACGAGGACTACGTCACCAGCAAGACCGCTTGGGGAATCGCCCCTGGTGTCCCTAACGGTACCTACGATTTCTTCAAGAACAACTGGTGGAAGCTCCGTGAGATCAGCCTCTCCTACAACTTCACGAGGAATGTCATTAAGAGTGACTTCGTCAAGAACCTGACCCTGTCAGTGTATGGACGTAACCTGTTCTACTTCTACAAATCCATCCCTAACTACGATCCTGAGACCAGTAGTGGTACAGACTGGAAGAGCCAGTTGGAGATCGGTGGATCCGCCTCGCCTACCCGTTCGGTCGGTGTTTCTCTCCGCGCTACATTCTAATAGCATAAACGCATTAATATAGAATAGAATATGAAAAAGATATTTGTTTATTTAGCTTTGCTTGCCGCGACGATTGTGTCCTTCGGTTGTAGCGAAGAAGAATACGACAACAGGTACAAGGATCCGTCAAAGGTCTCTGAGGCTAGCCTGGACAAGCTGATGCCGGGATGTATGCTTTTGGCCAATGACTGGGCCTGCTCCACTTACGGGCGTTATTTCGGTTATGAGCCCCAGCTCATGCTTAAGCTCTCCAACCAGCTCGGTCTTACCCTCGATCCTGGTATCTACTACCATGACGAGTATGAGGACTATGGCCAGCCGTACAACAACTACCCTACGATGGTCACCAACTTAAGGAAGATGGAGCAGCTTTACGAGGAGCTTCCCGACGCCGAGAAGCCCGCTAACGAGGCTTATATTCTCGCCGCCAAGACCCATCTCTATGGAATGATGATCTACCTTATCTGCGAGTATGATGACATCCCCTACAGCGAGATCGGCCAGGTGGCTCTCACCGGTGACATCTCTTACGCCAACCCTCATTATGACAATGGCCAGAAGCTCTTTGAGATGATTCTCGATGAGCTCGGCGAGATCCAGGCCAAATTCGCCACCTGCCAGAAGCCTTCAGCTTTCTCCAGCCAGGACTTCATCAACCATGGCGACTTTGACAAATGGCGCCGTTACGCCAATTCACTCCGTCTGCGTGGCGCTCTGCGTGTTTCCACCCAGGGTCCTTTGGCCTCCAAGGGTCAGCAGATCATCAGGGAGATCCTTGACGGAAACCTTCCTATCGTCGAATCCATCGACCAGAACATCCAGATCGCCCGTCAGGCTTCAGGTCCCCTGAACATCAATGGTGGTTCCGGATTTGACTGGCACAACCTCCAGACCGCCAGCGCCGAGGTCATCAACCGTATGATGAAGGCCGGTGACGGTGGCAAGTGGGTTGAGGGTCAGGATGATCCCCGTCTTCCTCTGATGTATTGCCTCGCTACCGCCAATGGTGAGTATCCTGTCGCTACTGCCGCCGAGGAAGAGGTGAAAGATCCTCTCAAGGCCGGAAAGGCTGTCCCCAGCGTTTTCCGTGGCGCCAGCGCCAACACCGATTATGACACCTATCAGACGATGTTCTTCACCCGTGTCAACAGGGCTTATTACTCACGTATCCGCAAGAAGGGCTTCTTCTGGGAGAACCAGAACTGGGATCACCAGATTGTCTCCTCTTATGAGATGTGGTTCATCAAGGCCGAGGCTTATCAGCGCGGCTGGGCCAACGGAGACGCGAAGGCCGCTTTCACAAAGGGTATAAGCGAGTCCATCAACTTCATGTTCAAGTGCCAGAACAACCGTTCCCAGACTGAGCTTGACAATACTGATGGCGACTACCTGAACGGTACGCAGCAGCGTGCGGTCATCAATCCTGACCAGAGCATCTACAACGCTGAGTGGATCACCAACTTCGCCAACGACAGGTGGACAACCCACATTAATGGAACTCCTTACGAGGGTGGCGAGCTTGAGGCTATCCTTGAGCAGAAGTGGATCGCTTTCTGCTTCCTCCACGGAGGTGAGCAGTGGAGTGACATGCGTCGTACCGGATATCCCCGCATGTACTATCCGGCCGATCATGACAACAACGCTTTGACTCCTTACCCTTGCAACAGGCTTCGTTATGTCGCGAAGGAGCGCTCCTACAACTCCAACTTTAAGGAAGAGGTTGGCGCTCATGACAACTACTCCGATGTCCTCTTCTGGGCAAAGGCCGATTGGCACGATGGCCCTACCTATTAATAATAGAAATAGGTTAATCTAATATTAGCGCCGGCTCCATCAGGGGTCGGCGCTTTTTTATAGTCTCTTGATACGGCATAAATGAAATACACCGCATGCTTCGCAGCAGGCGGTGTACCAATTCTAACCTAAAACTTAACCTATGAAAAAACTATTCGAATGCAAATATAACAATTTTTATACCAATCGCCAGAATAATCTATTATCAAAACGACTTTTTTTGTGTCATATTGGACACGAATTCCGTCTATTTCTTTATCCTGACGATGTCGTGCCAGCCATTTTCCCTGGCGATTTCAGCTGTCTTTCCTGAAGGCTTGATTGTCTCAATCCGGACGTCCATCACCGGTTTGTCCCTGTTGTCAGTGGCGACTTGGGCTATCCGATCGATGATGTCAAGCCCGTTGATTGTCTCTCCATACACCGTGTAGCTTCCGTCAAGCTGGGCGCAGGCTTTCTCGTCCTGGACAATATAGAACTGTGATCCGGAGGATTCCTTCATCGGATTCGCCACGTCACCCTTTCTGGCGGCTGCGAGGGCTCCTTTCTTATGGGTATATTCCTTCACGAACTCAGCGGGAACAGTGTAGCCAGGGCCACCCTGTCCATATCTGGCCACCTCATTAGGATCCTTTGTCAGAGGGTCTCCACCCTGGATCATGAACCCATTTATCACGCGGTGGAAAAGAAGACCGTCATAGAACCCTGAGAGGGCAAGTTTAGCGAAGTTATCCCTGTGTTTCGGTGTTTTGCTGTAAAGCTTCACCGTGATTGTTCCCATGCTGGTCACAATGTCGAATTCCGGCTCTTCCGGAAGCTTTTTCATGATCTCCATGGCAAGTTTCTCTTTTGTTTCCTTTACTTTCTTGTTAACAGCCGCTATTGAATCTTGGCGGGCCTGCTCAGCGGCAGCCTCCGCGGCGGCCTTCTTGGCCGCGTTGTTGCAACCGAACACGATCGTGGCAGCCGCAGCCACGGTCAAGGCTTTGAACATCAGATTTTTCATATTCAATTATTTAAAATTTCCTGTAATTGTAACCGAGGGTGTCGAAAATCTTGAATGCACCGTTCCTCATTGAGGTGGAGAATCTCTCGAAATTCTTAGCCTTAGGATCGCACCACTGGATCTCAGAGAGGGCGCACATTCTTGGAAGCAGCATGTACTCAAGATATTCGTTGGTCCCGATGTACTCTGTCCAGAGATTCGCCTGGACTCCGAGGATATGCTTCTGCTGCTCGGCGTTAAGTCCCTCGAACGGCTCATATCCATAAACTTTCTCAATCGGAAGGTTTCCGCCGATCGCCAGAGGTTCCTGTTTCTGGTCCTCGCTCTGGTAATAGTCGAAGTAGCAGTAAGTGTTGGGGGTCATGATGACATCAAAGCCCATCGCAGAGGCCTGGATGCCACCTTGGACACCGCGCCAAGACATGACAGTCGCTCCGGGAGCGAGCTCACCTTCGAGAACCTCATCCCAACCGATGATCTTGCGGCCGTGGTCGTTGAGGAACTTCTGGACCCTGGCGGTCACGTAGCTCTGGAGGTACTGCTCGGCTGTGTGCTTGGAGTCACCCTTGATTCCGAGAGCCTTGATCCTGGCCTGGCAGGCGGGGCATTTCTCCCATTCTGTCTTGGGGCACTCGTCGCCACCGATGTGGATATATTCGGAAGGGAAGAGCTCCATAAGCTCTGTGAACACATCCTCCAGGAAGGTGAACATGTTCTCTTTTCCGGGGCACATGACCTGATCGGACACACCCCACTTAGTCCAGACCTCGTAAGGGCCTCCGGTGCATCCCAGCTCAGGATAAGCCGCGAGGGCTCCGAGCATGTGGCCAGGCAGGTCGATCTCGGGGATGATCACGATTCCCAGCGACTCGGCGTAGGCGACCACCTCGCGGATCTGGTCCTGGGTGTAATATCCGCCATAACGGACACCATCGTTGGAGGAAAAGTCCTTTCCGACCATGGTACCATTGCGGAAGGCTCCTATCTGGGTGAGCTTGGGATATTTCTTAATCTCAATCCTCCAGCCCTGGTCCTCAGTGAGGTGCCAGTGCAAGCGGTTGAGCTTGTATATCGCCATGACATCGAGGTACTTTTTGACCTCTTCGACGGAGAAGAAATGCCTGGCGCAGTCAAGGTGCATGCCCCTGTAAGCGAATCTGGGTTTGTCCTTGATCGAGACTGCCGGGAACATGAACTTCTGGGCCGGATCAATCTCGTCTGAATAGACGGCGGGATCGGTGAGCTGCTTGAGAGTCTGGATGGCATAGAGGAATCCGTTCTTCCCGGAAGCCTTGACCACGCAGTTCTTCTTGGTGATGTCAATCGAATATTCCTCCGGACCCATAGCGCCGTCCTTAAGGAAAATGAAACCTTTCATCTTACCATCCACGGCCGCTTTCGAGAGTCCTACAGGAGAGGCGAAGGAGTTGGTCCTTCCGCTAACGAATGTGATCCTGTCCGCGAAATCACGGATGAGCCTGGCGCTTTCCGCGTCGATGGCCTGATCGCAGTTGAAGTTGGCACCAGCGCCTTTGAAAGCGCCTTTGCCGATCTCCACACTCTGGGGATAGGGAACCACATTGATGACCGTCTCGGTCTTTTTGGCGCACATCACCATCGGAATGAGGGTGAGGACGCATGCGAGCAATCTCATTGAATGTCTCATATTTACTGTTTTTTTCGAATAATTATCAGTATATCATGGCCAAGTTACAAAAATCCTAGTAGATGAGCAAACCGAGCACTCCACCTGCCAGGATAATCGGGATCGGTCCGACTTTGAAGAACAGGGAGGCCACGGTGGCAGCGGCGAACAAAACCCAGCTGATCCAGTCGGAGAAATTCTCCTCCACGATGGAGACCACAGGCTTCGCTCCGGCCCAATCCACACTGAACATCAGGATTATAGCCGCTGCTCCAATGAGTCCGACGACAGCCGGGCGGAGCCAGCTCATTACTCCCTCGAATATCTTGTTGTGCTGGAACTTGGTGTAGAACCTGACGATTGTCAGGACTATAATAAACGACGGGAGAACCACCGCGAAGGTGGCCGTGAATGAGCCGAGAATAGCGACCAGATGTCCCGCTCCGGATGAGCGGACAACCTCGTAGCCAACGTAGGTGGCGCAATTTATCCCCACAGGCCCCGGGGTCATCTGTGAGATGGCCACAATGTCTGTGAAAGCGCTCTCCGTCAGCCATGAGTGGGCTGTGACAACCTGCGTCTGGATCAGGGAAAGCATGGCGTAGCCTCCGCCAAAGGTGAAGAGGCCGATGATGAAAAACACCCAGAAGAGTTGAGCGAACACAAAAGGATCAACCATTTCCGTGCCTCCTTTCTTTAATTAGGGTGATGCAGAAAGCGACGACGATCAGTGTCAGGAGAATATAAATGGGCGAGAAATTCATGAAAGCGACCATGAAAAGGGTCGCCGCGCTGATTACCCAGGCCCACCATGTCTTGTTGCCCTTCCTGGCCATATTGATCATCGGTACGAGGATCAGCGACACCACGACCGGCCTGATGCCTTTGAATATCCTGACCACAATCGGGTTGTCTTGATAGCCAGTGAAGAGCATGGCGATCAGCAGGATGATCAGGAAAGAGGGGAGTGAGGATCCGAGAGTCGCGGCCACACTACCTTTGAAGCCTCTCATCTTGTATCCCGCGAAGATCGACATATTCACGGCCAGGACTCCCGGGGCGGATTGCGCCAGAGCTATGATGTCCGGCAGCTCCTCTTCTGAGATCCAGCCTCTTCTCACCAGTTCGTCCCGGATCAGCGGAATCATGGCATAACCGCCACCGATCGTAAAAGAACCGATCTTGGCGAACACAAGGAATATCTGCCAAAGAGAGACCATAGCCATTATCCTAATACTTGATTGTCGAGACCATTTCCCGGACAGTTCTTCTGTCCGTACGTCCGTCCGGCCCGTGCGAGGAGGAATGGAACTCGGATAATCCAGCGGTGGATTCCAGTCTCGAGATATTTCCGGGCCTCACTCCGGATCCGGCCATTATGATGATCCTGCCCGCGGCCTTCCCGTTGAGGATCTTGAGGGTCTGTTCCCCGTCATTCACATTGGTTGCGTGGCCGGCTGTGAGAAGCCTGTCACAACCCAGACTGATAATCTCCTCAAGTGCCTGGAATGGCGAGGAGCATTCGTCAAAAGCCCGGTGGAACGTGATCTCCATCCCTTCAGCGGCCGCCACAAGGCGTCTCATCGCCTCCATATCGACCGATCCGTCCTTTCTCAAAGCCCCGATCACCACTCCGTTCACTCCCAGCTTCCGGCACATATTGATAGAATCAATTGTCTGCCGGATCTCCTCCTCATCATAAACGAAATCACCGGCCCGTGGCCTTACGAGCACGTTTACGGGAATATCCACGACGGATAGCACTTCCCTGATGTTGTCCTCGGACGGGGTGACTCCGCCGCAAGGCAGATCCTCGCAGAGCTCTATCCTTCCAGCTCCACCAGCCTGAGCCTCTGAGGCCTCGTATGCGTTGGTGCAGCAGCACTCGAGGAATCTTCTCACGGATCCTCGTCCTTCAATCTCCAGAAGCAGCTCTCTTCGGCAGATGTCCGCGGAGAGGAAGTGGATGGGAACGTGCTCCCAATGTTTTTTGAGGGTGTTGATTATAGCCTTCGAGTCTTTCTCTCTCTTAATATATACCCTTAGCGCCTCATACCTGAAACTCCGGCAGCCAGGATTGATATTCCCGGGCCGGACCAGGCTCTCAATAACTTCTATGGCCTCTTCGCTCTGACGTGAAGGATCCTCGGAAGGTGAGCTCGTCTCTCCTTTGATCGCCGCTGTTCCTGAGATCAGAACAGTCTCGCCAAAAAGTCTTCCCCTCTCGAATTTCGGAGTGGTCTTGGAAGATTCCCGCCCGTCTTCCAATACGGCGGATGAATACTTATGGGCCTGGACTTGGATGGGATTATCGATCGGAGCGCTGTATTTTCCGGCGTTTTTCACCGCATGGACGGCGACGGTGACACCCCCAGCTAAGCAACCGATCCCGGTAGCTGCGGGGTAGCCGTTTTTCCATTCCGCTTCGGAATAGAAAGCCGTCCTCTCATCGTTGAAGAGCTGGTAATTCTGGACACCGGAATGGACCCCGGTAATGTCATCGATATAGTTCCATTGGCGGACAATATCGTCAATCCTGAAGCCCTCTGACTCAAGGATCTCACCAATCCTCCTGAAGACGGCTTTCGCCTGACGGCCGGTGTCGCCTTCTTCGGGGAAACATATTCCTTTAGTGATCAACTCTTTCTCCTTCCCGTTGCGGATAAGGAGGTAGTCGCTGTTGTACTCCACTGTACCTTCACCCCTGAGGTAGAGAACCTCAGCTGACATGGTGGAGTCCAAAGGTTTCTGGGCGATGATGGTTATCATCGGCATCGCCTTGCCAAATCTGGCCGCGCATTTCTCCTTGACCTCATCTTTTCCTGCCTCAAAGTCCTCTTTATTAAGGAAAAAGACGATTTCCAAGACGATCTTGTCCCTGGCGACCTGACTCAGGATGTCCTCACAGCGGCAGGCGACAGTCCCTGCCAGGCTGGTTGAATATATCTTAAGATTTTTTTCAGTAATCATTGTACGCGAATTTCGTCATTTTTCCTCTAAATACAAGATTCTTCGCTTCGCTCAGAATGACAATGGTCGCTAATGACATTGGTGGCTCAGAATACCAACTAATAGTTATTGGCCTTAAGAAGAATTATAACTAATTTCGCGTCGGATGAAACTTTCCGAGCTCAAGACAGGTGATACGGGCGTCGTCGTAAAAGTCGGCGGCCAGGGTAATTTTCGCAAGAGGCTCATCGAGATGGGCTTCATCCCTGGCAAGAAGGTCTCCGCCGTGATGAACGCTCCTTTAAAGGATCCTATTGAATATGAGATACTTGGATATAAAGTTTCCCTTCGTAGGGCAGAGGCCGCTCTAATCGAGATCTCTTCTGAGGAAGATTACAATTCTGATAAAGCCGGAACCATCCGGGTAGCCCTGGTCGGAAATCCTAACTGCGGGAAGACCTCCCTTTTCAACATGGCTTCCGGCAGCCACGAGCATGTGGGCAACTACAGCGGAGTGACCGTTGACGCCAAAGAAGGTCACTTCACATGGAAAGGCCGCAGGCTCATCTTTGTGGATCTCCCCGGAACCTATTCACTGTCAGCCTTTTCGCCTGAAGAGAAATATGTCAGGGAGAATCTCGTCAATAACGTTCCCGATGTCGTGATCAACGTTGTTGACGCCTCCAACCTTGAAAGAAACCTCTACCTTACGACACAGGTCAGGGACATGAACCTCAAGGTCGTTATGGCGTTGAACATGTTTGACGAGTTGAAGAAGAGGGGAGACAGGATCGACACCAAATGGCTTGGGCGTATCCTCGGGATGCCGGTTTGTCCGACTGTCTGCAGGACAGGCGAAGGGGTTCCCGAGTTGTTGGACACCGTCTTGGAAGTAGCTGACAGCAAGTCTTCCGGAGAGACGGTCTCGGTGGATAAGATCATCTCCGGAGAAGATCCGAGCGACATCGAGCGCAGATACCAGTTTATCCACGACACCCTCTCGAAGACTTACGTGCGCCACATAGAGCCGGTAGGGGAGAAATCATGGACCGAGAAGATCGACGCCGTGGTCACGAACAAATGGGCCGCGTTCCCGATATTCATCCTGATCCTCTACATAATCTTCCAGGCGACATTCTCCCTTGGGGAGTATCCCATGAACTGGATAGACTGGCTTGTGGCCAAGTTCGGAGGGTTCGTTGGAGATTTCATGAAAGAGGGGTGGCTCAAGGATGTCCTCGTCGATGGGGTTATCGCGGGAGTGGGGAGTGTCCTTGTGTTCCTGCCTAACATATTGATACTGTATTTTTTCCTTTCCATAATGGAAGACTCCGGGTACATGGCCCGCGCCGCTTTCATCATGGATAAGCTGATGCATAGGATAGGCCTCCATGGCAAGTCGTTCATCCCGATGGTGATGGGATTCGGCTGCAATGTGCCCGCTATCATGGCGACAAGAGCGATTGAGAGTCGGAAGAGCCGGCTTATAACGATAGCCATAATACCTTTCATGTCGTGCGCCGGCCGGCTCCCGATTTTCGTCCTTTTGGCCGGGGCTTTCTTCCCCCGCCATTCGGCGTTGGCTCTTTTGGCCATTTACTTCATCGGCGTACTGCTGGCCATATTCTCAGCGTTGCTCCTGAGTCGTTTTGTCAAGGACGACGACCTTCCCTTCGTGATGGAACTGCCGCCATATCGTGTTCCAACGGGGAAGTCCCTCTGGAGGCATACCTGGGAGAAGGGCAAGCAGTACCTCGAGAAGATGGCTACCACAATCCTCATCGGCTCGGTCGTCATCTGGTGTCTGGGTTATTTCCCGCGTTCAGGCCAGAGTGCCGAGTACCAGCAGGAGCATTCTTACATCGGCCAGATCGGGAAAGCTGTCTCGCCGGCCCTTGAGCCGCTTGGCTTCAACTGGAAGATGGACATAAGCCTTCTTTCCGGCGTGGTCGCCAAGGAACTCGTGGTCAGCACTCTCGGTGTCATGTACGCTCCTGAGGCTGAGGATGTGTCCGGTGACGGGGACAACACCCAGTTGCAGGCGGCCCTGTCCTCTTCGGTCTCTTTGCCGGCGGCTGTCGCCTTTATGTTGTTCATCCTGTTGTATTTCCCTTGTATAGCCACCTTCGTGGCCATCAAGAACGAGACAGGGAAATGGGGATGGGCGATTGCGGTGTGTGCCTACACGATAGTTGTGGCGTGGGTGTGCGCCTTCATAGGCTTCCACCTGACCGCTTTGCTGATTTAATATCTAATATTCATGAGAAAGATTTTTTCCCCGGAGATGAGATTGTCGGACATGCTTGACATGAACTACAATCTGGTGCAGGTTATCTCCAGAGTCGGGATTGAGCTGAAGCACTCTGGACTGCGAGTGGTTGACGCGTGCGCTTTCGCCGGCATAGATCCCTCGACATTCATCCTTATCAGCAATGTTTATTCTTTCCCTGACTACACTCCCTCTCCTGAGGAAGTCGCTTCCGCGAATGTCAAGGACATCATAAGATACCTCCACGGCTCTCACGCCTACTACACAGGAATAGCCCTCAGCAACCTGGAGTCTTCTTTCGATGCCCTTGTCGAGCCGTGTGACGAGAATCAGAAGAAAGTGATTATCAAGTTCTTCCTTGATTATAAGAACGAGCTTGAGAAGCATTTCGCCAGGGAGGAGGAAGAAGTTTTCCCGTATGTGAAATCCCTTTTTGAAGGCAATCGCCCGGAAGGTTATTCGATAGCGGACTTCGAGGAGCATCACGAAGATGTGGACGAGAAAATCGAGGACATGAAAAACATCGTGATGAAGTACCTCCCGGATGTCTGCGCCGAGGATATGAAATTGTGGATTCTCTCGTCTATCTATCATTTACGTGACGATTTGCGTCGCCACACCTATGTTGAGGACTGTATTCTGGTGCCGTTGGTAAAATGCCTTGAGGGGAATGGAAGATAGAAAAAAGATAATTGTCGTAGCGCCAGCCCCGCAGGATGCCGAGAGGCTTAAAACCATCTTGGAAGAGAGCGGGGAGTTTGTCGTGTCTGAGGTCTTGAGAGACCTGTCCGAAGCCAAATCGGAAAGTGTGGCTTCCGGGGTTGTCATGGTTGACATTCCGGACCTTCCCTCATCCGACGGGGATGAATTGTCTTCCAGGGAGAAGGAAATTCTTGTCTGCGTGGCTAAGGGCATGCTCAATAAAGAGATAGCCGACAAGCTCTGCCTCTCGATCTACACTGTCATCACGCATCGGAAGAATATCACGCGCAAACTGGGCATAAAGACCGTCGCCGGTCTCACCCTTTACGCTCTTCTTAACGGACTCATCGACAGCAGTTCCGTTCAATAGGATATTTCCGCCACGACTGGATAGTGGTCGGAGTATTTCAATCTGGGAATACGGTTGGACAGGGCCTTGAAGTGGCTGGGGTAGAGGATATAATCGATCCTGATGAAAGGCCATAGGGCGTAATATGTCGCCCCGAATCCCTTACCGGCCTCCACGAAGGTGTCCTTTCGTCCTTTCATCAGCCTGTGGTAAGTGTACGACATCGGATTGTCGTTGAAATCACCGGCTACGATAGACTCCAAGGAGCATTCTCTGATGTCTTCCATCACACGCTCAACCTGCTCCGGACGCCGCGCGATTGATCTTTTCAGCTTCACTTCGGTGTCTTTGACGAGTGTGCTGTCCTTACCTCCTGACTTTATGAGGTTCATTATCGAGACATTGTAGCTCTCGAAATGGCAGTTGTAAACCCTTATCGTCGAGCCCTCGTTGACTTTCAAGTCTGTGTAGATGGCGTGGTTGGAACTTTTGTCGAACTGGATGTGACCTTTCCCGGCTATGGGGAAGCGGCTCAAAGTCACGTTGCCGTATGATCCCTCATCGTTGATGTGCATGTAGTAACCGGCCTCATAGTCAGGGAAATGGCTCTTGATGAAACCGGCCACGTCATATTCCCCGGAAAGGTCCACCTCCTGAAGGCAGATGATGTCGGCGTCTGTCGCCTTGATGAAATTCACGACGGAGTCCATGCAGGCTTTATGACCACCGGTCTCCTTGAACTCGGGTTTTCTCCCCATTATGAAGCGTCCCACGTTGTAGGAGACTATCTTTACGGGCTTTCCTCCAGAGTCGGCCCCTGAAGAGAACTGGATATATTTCCCGATGAGGAATATTGAAGGCAGCAGGGCTATGAGAGGAATCATCAGGGCGCCGGACCTTCTTCGTATAGCCCAGACCAAAAGGAACAGGTTGAGGACAGCTATCGGAATGAACAACAGTCCGATAGCGTTCATGTACCAGGCCTTGGCCGGATTGACAATCATTGAGGCATAGGACATCAGCAG
Source organism: uncultured Bacteroidia bacterium (assembly GCA_902785825.1). Taxonomy (GTDB): domain Bacteria; phylum Bacteroidota; class Bacteroidia; order Bacteroidales; family UBA932; genus Cryptobacteroides. Next base: position 5,663 of record CACZZZ010000023.1, on the reverse strand, counting down.
CAAGCCGGCGGCCAGAAGCATAAGAATTCTAGCCACCATTCCGGTCAGCCGCAAGCCCTTTTTCTTTATCTCTGCCAAAGCGTGCCTCTCTTTTTCCACCAAAGTATAAGCAGGAAGCCGAATAACGCTCCTCCAAGGTGAGCGAAATGGGCGATCCCGTCCATGGTTCCGGTGATTCCGGTGAATAATTCAATTGCCATGAATATAAGAACGAACCACTTGGCTTTCAGGGTGATGGGAGGAAATACCAAGGTCCAAAGGGCGTTGGGATACAGCATGGCGTAGCCGATCTGGATTCCGAATATCGCACCGGAAGCGCCCAGGGTCGGTGTGCCGAGAAGGGTGTAGTACTTCTGCATGTTGGCGCCGTCGGCAAGAAAGTGTTGCGCTTGTATGTCCTGCACCAGAAAATGGATGAGGAGCGCTCCGAGTCCTGTCACGAAATAGAATATGAGGTATTTCTTCGTGCCGATAGCTCTCTCAAGGACGGAACCGAACATCAGGAGACACCACATGTTGACGAATATGTGCCAGAAGTTACCGTGCATGAACAGGTATGTCACTGGCTGCCAGATGCGGAAGAAAGGAGACTTGGGGTAGAAAACGGAGAACGTCTCGATCATGAAATTCTGGTTGATGAGAGTCGCCAGAAACATCAACACGTTGATGAAGAATATGTTCCTGGTCACGACCGGGATGTTTCCCATTATCCTTGACAGAAATCCGCCTTCCTGGTTGTTGTCGTAGCCGTAGTATTGTGCCATAGTTGTATTCAGAAAAGTTTGTCTATCTGGGCCGCCGTTATCACCGTCATTGTCTTTTTCCCGGAGATTGTGAGTTCGGGGTTGGAGCTTGACAGGAGGGCGTCCAGAAGCGCCCTTGCTTCCATCGGGGAAGAAAGCTGTTCCCGGGTTGAGGCTCCGAGGAGCGCTATCTTCTCAGCCATAGATGATTCCATGACTCCCGGCAGGGACACACTGTCGTCCGAAAGGATGAGAAGCAAGTCCTGGATCATAGTCTCGACTTTACCGGGCTCGCCGGAAAAACCGTCCGGCACCCCGTTCACCACTATCGTGTCTGTCCCGAAAGGAGAGATGTCAAAACCAAGCGATGAGAGAAGTGATGCTTTCGCTTCAAGCAAAAGCTTGCCTGGCGCGCCGACCTCGACTTTCACAGGGAACATATTGGCCTGTGTGACATGGCCTTCTTTAGTCAGGGCGGCTATGGCCCTGTCGTACAGTACCCTTTCCCAGGCCCGGCGGATATTCACCACCATCATGCCGTCCCTGGCCGGAGCGACAATGTACCGTCCTCCGAGGATGAGGGTCTGGGTGACAGGTAATGACTTGTCCTCGAATAACTTCCCGTAATCCTCCCGTTTATCCACAAGTTTGCCCGGCTGGTAGCCTCCGCCTTGGCTTCCGGTGGGCTGGTACTCAGGCTCCCTGAACATCGGTTCGAAAGGATCGTATCCTGGATCCACATTCACCCGTGGGGCGGTCTGCGGTTTATATTCCTCGAAGTGCTTCCCGAGCACCGGCATGTCGTTGGCCTCAGGGTTGGAAAAGTCGATGTCCCCGGCGAACGAGTTCTTGCCAAGAGTCTCTTTAACTGTGGCATAGACAACCTGGAACACCAGAGAGTCGTCCTCGAACTTTACCTCCGACTTAGTCGGGCTTATATTCACATCCACTGAGCTTGGATTCGTCTCCAGATAGATGAAATACGCGGGAGTGGCCCCTTCCGGGATAAGTCCCTCGTACGCCCTCATGACGGCTTTGTGGAGGTAGGGACTTCTGAAATAACGGCCGTTTACAAAGAAATACTGGTTGCCGAGGGTCTTGCGGGCCGTGTCTGGCCTGCCGGCGAACCCCCGCAGGCTCACCATCGAGGTGTCCGCCGAAAGGTCAACAAGATCTCCTGCCACTGACGTGCCGAGCAGGTCCATAATCCTGTATTTCATGGATTTGGCGGGCCTGAGAACGAATATGTCTTTGCCGTTGTGGGAAAGTGAGAATCCGGTGTCGGGGCGGGTGAGAGCGACCTTGGTGAATTCCTCGATTATATGCTTCAACTCAACGTTGTCTGACTTGAGGAATTTCCTTCTCGCCGGGATATTGTAGAAAAGGTTCCTGACGGAGATATTGGTTCCTACCGGGCCCGAGACTTCGGAAGTGGAGACGTGCTTTGATCCGGCCATCTCCACCTGGCAAGCGGTCTCGCTGTCGGCGGTCCTTGTCTTCAATGTCACCTCAGCCACGGCGGCGATGGAGGCGAGGGCCTCTCCGCGGAATCCGTAGGTCATGATCTCTTGCAAGTCCTCCGCTGTGGCTATCTTTGAGGTCGCGTGGCGCTCGAAGCAAAGCACAGCGTCGTCCGGCGTCATGCCGGAACCGTCATCAATCACTTGAATTAACGTCCTTCCTGAATCTCCGATCACCACACTCACCTGATGGGCGCCCGCATCGATGGAGTTTTCCATGAGTTCCTTGACCACGGAGGCAGGTCTCTGGACAACCTCCCCCGCGGCGATCATGTTGGCTATGTTCCCGGGCAGTATCCTTAGCTCCATATTCTTACAGAAGCAGGAAGAACTTGCAGAAATAGATAAGGGCGACGGCGAGAAGGATCAGTCCGGCAATACCTATTATTTTCTGGGCCGTGCCGGCGCTGTCGCCTCTCCTGGCGTAGTTGCCGTCCCGGAAAGCGCCCCGGATGTAGGATCCGGCTTTATATTCGCCGTTCTCCTTCTCCTTGGCCTTCTCGGCGTCAAGCCTGCCATCGACCTTGCCGAACACCTGGCGGCGCTCCTCTTCGTCCTTATCGTAGTATATCGGCCTGTAGTTGAACTTCCTATGTTCCTGCTGGCCGGGGAATGTGAAAAAGCCCATGGCTAGAGTTTATTTTGGTAAGAAACAAATATAATTATTTTTCTTAAATTAGCGACTCACTTCAATTACAGACTCGTATGAAACTTAAAGGAATCACAGTCGCGGCGGCATTGACCGTTATTTCATCTTTAGCTCTAGCTTGCTCGGCATCAACAACTTCCGAAGAGGATCTCACCGGATATGTCAATGTGAAGATCGGTTCCGGAGGCCATGGCCATGTCTTTGTCGGAGCGAGCGTGCCTTTCGGTGCCGTCCAGCTTGGTCCTACAAGCATACCCCAGACCTGGGACTGGTGCTCAGGTTACCACGATAGCGACCAGACCGTTATCGGCTTCTCGCACACCCATTTGAGTGGAACCGGAATCGGTGATCTTTTCGATGTGACCTTGATGCCTGTGACCGGAGAGGTCACCTATGCCCGCGGAGTTGAGGATGACCAGAATTCAGGTTTATGGTCTTATGCGGACAGGACCAAGGAGGTCGCCAAACCCGGTTATTACAGCGTGCCTTTGACCCGTTACGGGATCACGGCTGAGATGACCGCCACAAGCCATGTGGGCCTTAGCCGCTACACCTTCCCGGCCTCGGATGAGGCGGCGGTCGTGGTGGATCTTCAGAACGGAGGCTGCTGGGATCTGGCCTATGACACCGACATCCAAATAGTTGATAATAAGACAATAAAGGGTTACCGTTTTTCCCGTGGTTGGGCGAAGAATCAGAAAGTGTTTTTCTATGCGGAGTTCAGTGAGCCTTTCGAGTCCTTTGATGTCATTCCCGTGAAAGAAGAGTCTGTCGATGGGAAGACTTTGGCCGTCAAGTACGGTCGCGCTAATTACAATACCGCCGCGGATACGAGGATTATGGTCAAAGTGGCCCTTTCCCCGGTGAGTGAGGAGAACGCCAAGAAGAATCTCGAGGCGGAGCTTCCGGGTTGGGATTTCGAGGCCGTGGCCAATTCCGCTTCGACGGCATGGAACAACGAGCTTTCAAAGGTGAAGGTCTCAAGCGCGGACGAAGACACCAAGACGGTGTTTTATACAGCTCTTTACCACACCATGATTGTGCCTTCGGAGTTCAGCGATGTAGATGGGTCTTACCGCGGCGCTGACGGGGAAGTCCATCCCTCGCCTGGACATGCGAGCTACACGACCTTCTCTCTCTGGGACACTTACAGGGCCCAGATGCCACTTATGACCGTACTCCATCCCGATAGGGAGGAAGCCATGGTGAACACGATGATCAACATCTACAAGGAGCAGGGTCGTCTTCCGGTGTGGCATCTTATGGCCAATGAGACTGACTGCATGGTCGGCAATCCCGGGATCATCGCCGTGGCGGACGCAGTGGTCAAGGGTTTCGGCGGCATCGACAAGGACATGGCGTGGACCGCTCTGAAAAACACCGCCATGTGTGATGATCGTGGTCAAGACCTCCGCAAGGAATATGGTTTCATACCTTCAGACCTTTACAACCAATCTGTGGCTTGCGACATGGAATATGCGATAGCCGACGCCGCGGTGGCGGCAGCAGCTGATTATCTAGGTAAGAAAGAGGACGCCTCGTATTACACCGAGCGGAGCCATTCTTATCGTCATTATATGGATAAAGAGACCCTCCAGGCTCGGGGACGCCTCTCTGATGGCTCATGGAGGACTCCGTTCAGTCCATATCATTCCGCCCATGAGGTCACGGACTATTGCGAGGGCACGGCTTGGCAATATACATGGTTGGCTCCTCATGATTATGAGGGTCTGGTGGATTTCTACGGGTCCAAGGATATATTCATTGAAAGACTCGACTCTCTTTTCGTGGCGGATTCCCACCTTGAGGGAGACAATGTGTCCAGCGACATAACCGGCTTGATTGGCCAATATGTCCATGGCAACGAGCCCAGCCACCATATTATTTATTTCTACACCGTGGCCGGACAGCCTTGGAAGACCTCGGATCTTGTCCGTAGGGTCTATTCAGAGTTCTATCAGAATAATCCCGAGGGCCTCGCTGGCAATGAGGATGCCGGTCAGATGTCCGCCTGGTACGTCCTTTCTTCCCTCGGCTTCTATGAGATGGAACCTGCCTCGACTCGTTTCTGGTTCGGCGCTCCTATCTTTGAGGAGGCGGATGTAAAGGTTCCGGGCGGTGTGTTCAAGATCATGGCGAAAGGACTCGACGCTACCAATAAGTACATCCAGGAAGTCTATTTGAACGGCAAGAAACTCGACAGGGGCTATGTGGAGTATTCGGAAATAATGGCTGGAGGAAAGCTCGTTTTCAAGATGGGAGACACTCCGGCAGTCTGGTATTAAATACTTTTTCAAAAAAATCCACAAAAAATTTGTGGAGAAAGAAAAAGTTGTTACCTTTGCAGCCCGCTTCGGAATGAAGCACAATGTTCTTTGACAATAATGAAAGATTAGTACAAGCAAGTACCACTGGAATTTTATAAATGTGTATATACAAAGAAGAGTTTGATCCTGGCTCAGGATGAACGCTAGCGGCAGGCTTAACACATGCAAGTCGAGGGGCAGCGCGGGAGTAGCAATACTTCTGGCGGCGACCGGCGCAAGGGTGCGTAACGCGTGAGCGACATGCCCGTGACCGGGGGATAACCGATGGAAACGTCGCCTAACCCCCCATATGACGAGGGACCGCATGATCCCTTGTTGAAAACCGTGGTGGTCACGGATTGGCTCGCGTCCCATTAGCTAGTCGGCGGGGTAACGGCCCACCGAGGCGACGATGGGTAGGGGTTCTGAGAGGAAGGTCCCCCAC
>CACZZZ010000022.1 GCA_902785825.1 uncultured Bacteroidia bacterium | reverse complement strand
ATTTATAAAATTCCAGTTCGACCCCGACAGCTTCATTCCTCAATAAGAATCAACGCTCTCGATTCAAAAAATTTCTCGGTACTTGCTTGTACTAATCTTCAATCTTGTCAATGATCTTGGTATAAAAACCCGCTCCTTTTTCAGAAGCGGTTGCAAAGGTAGTATCTTTTCCGGAACCTGCAAATTTTTTTTGAAAAAAGTTTTCAACAGGTTTTATTAACAGAATCCGGTATCACATGCCAGCCACAACAATAAGGGAAAGGCCAGCGATGAAGAAAAGGAACATAAGTCCCAGAAGGCCATACACTTTGTTATTGGAGCCCTTGAATTCCTTCCACACGAAGACTCCCCAAATAGCGGCGATCATGGGCGCGCCCTGGCCAAGAGCATAAGAAACTGCGGGACCGGCCGCCTTGGATGTGATATAGCTGAGAGCTGTGCCAAGACACCAGATCGCTCCTCCCAACATCCCGACAAGATGAGTTTTCGCGTTTCCGGCGAAATACTGCTGATAAGTCACGGGCTCGCCGACGAAAGGTTTTTTCATCACGATCGTGTTGAACAGGATATTGCTGAGAAAAACTCCCAAAGTGAAGATCACGGAAGCGGTGTAAGGTGTGGCGTAAGGATGGATGAACGGGACTTCCCCGGTCACATTACCCATTCCCCTCATGACAAAGGATGAGAAGAATGACATGACAATACCGGCGATGAGGGCCAGAATGACACCCTTCTTCTGATCAGCCTTGCTGACATTGGACTCCCCTTTCATTCCGGAGGCGATGCCATTGCAGACAATCGCAATCACGACGAGGGCGACTCCGATAGCCAAGAGGACGGCGTTACCTTTATTATTTGTGATGTAATTGTTGATCACTCCGAGGACAAGAGCTATACCGACTCCGAGCGGGAATGCCACAGACATGCCGGCGATGGAGGTCGAGGCGCTCAGAAGGATATTAGAGGCGTTGAATATGATTCCTCCCAGGAGTATCCAACCAACGCTCTTCCATGAGGTATGACCTATATTATAAAAGAAAGACTCCCCGTCTGTGCCGAAACTTCCAAGGGTGAGAGCGAGAAACAAGGCGAACAGGACCATGCCTATGACATAATCCCAATAGAAGAGCTCATAGCGCCAGCTTTTGGCGGCGAGTTTCTGGGTGTTGCCCCAGGAGCCCCAGCAAAGCATGATAACAAAGCAAAGAAAAACCGCGAGGGCGTAACTGTTAACGATTACCATGATAACTGAATATTAATAAATGAATATAGTCATTCTTCCCCCGCAAGTTACGGTTTTTAGAGAAAAAAAGAAAGGACGGAAGGCTGAAAACGGCCTTCCGTCCTTACATATTCTTTATCGAGCCTTGATTACATCATGCCACCGGCGGGCATGGCGGGAGCGGCGGGCTCCTTCTCAGGGATGTCCACGATACCGCACTCGGTGGTCAGGAACATTCCGGCTACGGAAGCCGCGTTCTCCAGGGCGACACGGGCCACCTTCGTAGGATCGATGACACCGGCCTCAAAGAGGTTGACAAACTCGTCAGTGCGGGCGTTGTAACCGAAATCACCCTTGTTCTCACGGATCTTCTGGATGATGACACTGCCCTCGACACCGGCGTTAGCGGCGATCTGGCGGAGAGGCTCCTCGATGGCGCGGGAGATGATGTGGATACCGGTGGTCTCGTCATCATTCTCACCCTTGAGGTTCTTAAGAGCCTCGGCGGCGCGGATGTAAGCGACTCCACCACCAGGAAGGTAACCTTCCTCGACAGCGGCGCGGGTGGCGTTGAGAGCGTCCTCAACCCTGTCCTTCTTCTCCTTCATCTCGATCTCGGAACCGGCACCGACATAGAGGACGGCGACTCCACCGGCGAGTTTACCAAGCCTCTCCTGGAGTTTCTCCTTGTCATAGTCGGAAGTGGTGGTCTGGATCTGCTTGCGGATCTGGGCGACCCTGTCAGCGATGTCTTCCTTGACACCGGCGCCACCTACGATCGTGGTGTTATCCTTGGTGATGGTGACCTTCTCAGCCCTACCAAGCATGTCGGGAGTCGTGTTCTCAAGGGTGAATCCCCTCTCCTCAGACACGACGATAGCGCCTGTCAGGGTAGCGATGTCCTGGAGCATCTCCTTACGACGGTCGCCGAAACCGGGAGCCTTGACGGCCGCGATCTTAAGGGTGCCACGCAGCTTGTTCACGACGAGCGTGGTAAGAGCCTCACCATCAACATCTTCAGCGATAATGAGCAGGGCCCTTCCCTCACGTGCGATAGGCTCGAGAATCGGGAGGAGATCCTTCATTGTGGAGATCTTCTTGTCGCAGATCAGGATGGAGCAATCGTCAAGGACAGTCTCCATCTTGTCGGGATTGGTCATGAAGTAAGGAGAGATGTAACCCCTGTCAAACTGCATACCCTCAACGACCTTGACTTCAGTCTCAGTGCCCTTGGCTTCCTCGACAGTGATAACACCGTCTCCCTTGACCTTGGACATGGCGTCAGCGATAAGCTTACCGATTGTAGCGTCATTGTTGGCGGACACTGTACCGACCTGCTCGATCTTGGAATAATCGTTACCGACCTTCTTGCTCTGCTTCTTAAGGTTAGCCACGACAGCGGCGACAGCCTTGTCGATACCCCTCTTAAGATCCATGGGGTTGGCGCCGGCGGTGACGTTCTTCAGACCCACGTTGATGATAGCCTGGGCGAGAACAGTGGCGGTGGTAGTACCGTCACCAGCCTGCTCGTTGGTCTTGGAAGCGACCTCCTTAACCATCTGGGCACCCATATTGGCGTACCTGTCCTCAAGCTCGACCTCTTTCGCGACGGTCACACCGTCCTTGGTGACCTGAGGGGCTCCGAACTTCTTGTCGATAACCACATTACGGCCTTTAGGGCCAAGGGTTACCTTCACGGCGTCAGCCAAAGCGTCGGCTCCTTCCTTCATCTTGGAGCGGACATCCACATTGAATTTTATCTCTTTTGCCATAATAGTTTCCTCCTAAAGCTTACAGAATAGCCAGAATGTCTGACTGCTTGACAATCAAATATTTCTTATCCTCGACGGTGACCTCGGTACCAGCATATTTGCCATAGAGGACCTCTTCACCGACCTTGACCTCCATCGGTTCGTCCTTCTTTCCAGGACCGACGGCGATCACTTTACCCTGCTGGGGTTTCTCCTTTGCTGTGTCAGGAATATAGATTCCCGAAGCTGTCTTTGTCTCGGCCTCCTTGGGCTCGATCAAGACTCTGTCTGCCAATGGTTTGATCATGATATTAAGATTTTGTTACGTTATTATCTACGGATCCGGACTTCTTCCGGAGGCACGGGTTATGAATCAAAGGCTGTGCCACCGGAAGAGCGACTGACAAATTGTCACTACCTGTTTTCGGCGAAAGAAACGGCAGAATTGAAATACTGAAAAATTATATTTATATTTGAGGTTACAAATAATCTTACTTATGAAGAAAATATCAAAGGCCATCCTGGCCATCCTGGCCTTGGCCGTCATAGCGGCCATATCGCCATCATGCAGCCGCTTCGGAAAAAGCAAGGGGCAAAGCACAGAGTTTGCTACCTTTATCAAGGCTTACACCGGAGGTATCATCTCGGACAAGTCCACTATCCGCGTGGAATTAACTTCTGACATCCAAGATGTGACTCCCGGAGCCGACATCAAGGAAGGTATCCTGACCTTTACTCCTTCCATCAAAGGCACGGCCAGGTGGTTGACCCAGAGCACGATCGAGTTCATACCCGAGAACGGCGCGCTAAAGCCCGGGCAGGCCTACACCGGAAAACTGCGTCTGGACAAGATCCATAAGGTAGGGTCATCGAAGTTCAAGAGGTTCTCGTTCAACTTCCTTGTCGCCATCAAGGAGGCTGTCCTGGCGCTGGATGACATAACGATCACTCCGGCTTCCCCGGACAAGGCCAGCGTGAGCGGCACAATAGCCTTGACGGAGGAACTCCCTGTCGAGAAAGTACGCAAGATGATAGAATACAGCTATCCCGATAAGTCCGGAGAACTCACAGTGACAGCCGGTCAGGATCAGCTCAACTATCATTTCGATCTCGTGGGGCTGAACCGCGGGGACAAGGACAACATCTTGAGAATCACGCTCAAGTCCGGGGACACAGGCTTCGTGGCGGACTCGAAGATAGAGACCACGATCCCCTCAATGTCCGGATTCAGGATCGTAAGCGCCGAGAGAGTGGAGGCGGAGGATCCTTATATCAGCGTGTTCTTCTCGAACCCGATCCAGGATGTGGCCGATAATTCCGGACTCTTCAATCTTGAGGGAGTCGGAAGGTTCTATGTCCAATCTGAGAACTCCAGGGCAAAGATATTCTATGAGAATCCTGAAGACGTGCCACTGACGCTGACAGTCTCCGGTGCCGTCAAGAGCTACGACGGGGTCAGGCTCGGGGCCGACTTCTCGAAGTCATTCTCAGCCGCCGAGGAGAAACCCGCGGTCGAGATCCCTCTGGCAGGGAATATACTCCCGAACTCAAAGGAGCTGATACTCCCCTTCAAGGCCGTCAACCTCAACGCTGTGGACATCAAGGTAATCCAGATCTACGAGGATAACGTGCTGATGTTCCTCCAGGACAATAACCTGAGTGGAGACAACTCCCTTAGAAGAAGTGGTAGGCTTGTTTACAAGAGGTGTGTCCGGCTGGACTCCGATCCTTCCAAGAATCTCCACAAGTGGCAGGACTACAGCGTGGATCTCTCCGGTCTCTTCAAGCAGGAGGCTGGGGCCATCTACAGGGTCAGGATCTCCTTCAAGCAGGATTACTCTGTGTACGGAAAGCAGGTCGAGTTCAAGAGCGGAACTCCCACCAACGAGCTCGTCAGCCTTTATTCCGACCAGGACTCCGACCAGGATTTCAACGACTGGGACACCCCTTCACCCTGGTTCTACGAGTCATTCTACGATTGGGATGAATATGAGTGGGAAGACAGGGACAACCCTTTGAAGCCCACCTATTACATGGACGAGGAAAAGTTCCCCGCCATCAATCTTGTGACTTCCAACCTGGGAGTCATCGCCAAGTACTCCGGCGGCGACAAGATCTGGGTCAGCGTGAGCGACATCATCTCCGCCGAGCCGGTCTTCAACTCCGAACTCTACGTCTATAGCTACCAGCTCAAGGAGATAGGCTACGCCAAGACCGGGACTGACGGAATGGCAGAAGTATCCCTCTCCGGGAAACCATTTGTCGTGGTCGCGAAGCGCGGTGGAGCCACCAGCTACCTAAAGGTGACAGCGGGTGACGAGAAGACATTGAGCCGTTTCGATGTCGGTGGCAAGGTCCTTGACAAGGGACTCAAGGCATTCATCTACGGGGAGAGAGGCGTTTGGCGTCCCGGTGACACCCTCCACGTCACTCTCATCCTCGAGGACAAGGAAGACAAGATTCCGGACAACCACCCGGCTGTCATGGAGCTTTACACACCAGAGGGACGCTTCTATGCCAAGAACATCAACGGAAACGCCAAAGACGGTTTCTACGTGTTCAATATTCCCACAAAACAGGAGGATCCGACTGGAATCTGGAACGCGTACTTCAAGCTTGGAGGCGCCACTTTCCACAAATCCCTCAACATCGAGAGCGTCAAGCCCAACAGGCTTAAGATCAACCTCGACATGGGTGAGGGTGCCATCGAAGGCGGTAGCAGAGTGCCCATCTTCATCTCATCCAACTGGCTCACCGGCCCGCCCGCGTCCGGTCTGAACGCGAAGGTCAACATGACATTGAGATCCGGTGCTTCCACTTTCAAGGGATATGATGGATATATCTTCAAGACACCGATGGCCAGCTTCTCAAGAAGCGAGCACGACCTCGTGGACTACAGGCTCGACCAGAACGGTGAGTTGAGGATCAACGTCGAGACTCCCAAGGCGGCTGACGCGCCCGGGATGCTGACAGCGGACATCGTTACCACTGTCGAGGAACCCGGTGGAGACATCAGCTTCAACACCATGTCGGTTCCCTACTCTCCTTATTCCTCCTACGTGGGTGTAAGACTCCCGAAGGAAGGTGACAGCCATTGGCTTGAAACCGACAAGGACTACAAGATCGACGTGATCGTCGTCGATAAGGACGGAGCGGCCGTGGCGGGAGACAATCTGACATATTCAATCTACAAGATCAAGTGGAGCTGGTGGTGGGAGAGCCGCGACGAGAGCCTCGACTCCTATGTCAACAGCTCTTCCGCTGAGATGATATCTTCAGGATCGATGAGATCCGCCAAGAACGGAAGCACCATCCCGTTCAGGGTCGATTATCCCGAATGGGGAAGGTACCTGCTTATCGTCAAGGACACCAACAGCGGGCACATCTCCGGTGGAGTATTCTACGCCGACTGGCCGGCCTACAGGGGAAGGTCCTCTAAATCAGACCCTGACGGTCTCTCGATGCTCTCCTTCTCCACTGACAAGGAGTCCTACGACGTGGGTGAGACTGTGACCGTCTATATCCCGGCCGCGGCCAAGGGTCAGGCGCTCGTGTCACTCGAGAATTCAAGGACGGTCCTCTCCAGGAAATGGGTCAAGACCTCCGGAGATGGGGACGCCACCTACACCTTCAAGGTGACTCCTGAGATGGCCCCTAACTTCTACATCCACATCACTTTGCTCCAGCCTCACGAGAGGGCCGACAATGATCTCCCGATCAGGCTCTATGGAGTACAGCCGATCCTGGTCAACGACAAGAACTCCCATCTTGAGCCCGTGATTGAGATGCCTGACGTGCTGCGCCCGGAAGAGGAGTTCAAGGTCAAGATCAAGGAGAAATCAGGAAAGCCGATGACCTACACCCTGGCCATAGTTGATGAGGGTCTCCTCGATCTCACCGGATTCAAGACTCCGGATCCATGGAAGGCCATGTACGAGAGAGAGGCGCTCGGAGTGAGCACATGGGATCTCTATGACTATGTTATCGGCGCCTACAGCGGAAGATTCTCCCCGATGTTCAGCATCGGAGGTGACGAGAGCGTGAACGTCGGAGCGAAGAAGGACAATCGTTTCAACGCGGTCGTGAAGTTCCTCGGGCCTTACACACTCCAGAACGGCTCATCGACCCACAAGATCACTCTCCCGATGTATGTCGGAAGCGTGAGGGTCATGCTGATCGCCGGACACGGCTCCCAGTACGGCAATGCCGAGAAGACAGTGCCTGTCCGTTCGCCTCTCATGGTGCTGCCCACCCTCCCGAGAGTCATAGGAACAGGTGAGAAGGTGACGCTTCCTGTCAATGTCTTCGCCCTTGAGGACGGTGTCAAGAACGCCAATGTCAGCGTCAAGGTCGAAGGACCGCTCAAGATAACCGGGAATGAGAAGACCTCCGTGAGCTTCGACAAACCGGGCGACAAACTCGTCAAGTTCGACCTCGAGGCTACAGGTGAGGGTGTCGCCAAAGTTACGGTTTCCGCTGACGGCAACGGGCATAAGGCCGCTGAGACAATCGAGATCTCTGTCCGGAACCCCAACCCCGCCACAGTAAACATCACCAGGGCGATGATCGGCAAGGGAGAGAGCAAGCATTTCGGCTTCTCACCCTTCACTGCCGGACAGGAGCAATGGGCGACCTTGGAGCTCGCGAGCTTCCCTTCAGTTGATTACGAGGGCATATTCAAGTTCGTCAAAGACTATGACTACAACTGCAGCGAGCAGCTGGCTTCCAGAGGCATTACCCTCCTCTCCATCAAGGACATGCTCCCTGACGAGAAGAAGCAGCAGGCAGAGGCACTCATCCCCGGAATCCTGCAGCAACTCTATCAGAGGCAGCTCGGCAGCGGCGGCTTCGCTTACTGGCCGGGATCCTCTGACGCCAATGGTTGGGTAACTTCCATGGCCGGTCAGTTCATGGTCATGGCCTCCCAGAACGGGTTCAGCGTCAGCAAGGGAGTCCTCGCCAGCTGGGCCAGATACCAGAAGAAAGCCGTCCAGGACTACAGGGCTAATCCTGAATATCCTCTCTGGGACTTCGAACAGGCTTACAGGCTTTACACCCTCGCGCTCAAGGGAGAAGCCGAGAATGGCGCCATGAACAGGCTCAAGGATTCCGAGAACCTTTCCATGCAGGCCGGATGGATGCTTGCCTCCGCATACGCCGTGGCAGGTAAGAAGAATATCGCCAAGGACATGGTGGCCAATCTCAGGACAGACTTCTCCGAGTACACCGAATCCGGCAGGACATTCGGTTCTTCCACCCGTGACAAGGCGGTCGCCCTTGAGACCTGTGTGCTGATTGACGATGTGCCTTCCGCGATGGACATCGCCCAGGAAGTCGCCAAGGCTATGTCAGGAGGATGGTATATGACCCAGGAGACAGCCTTCGCTTCCAAGGGAATGGCGAGTCTGGCCGCCAAGGTCAACACCGGCAATCTCGAGGCCGAGGTCACTCAGGCCGGCAAGGCAACTCCAGTGAAGACTCCGAAGGCCGTCGCAGGTCTCGCCCTGGACACCCAGGCCGGAGGCGCTGATGTCAAGAACAACTCCGCGGGGGTCATATACGCCACTCTGATCACCTCAACAGTGCCCGAGTTTGGCACGAGGACCGAAGCCAGGAACAATGGCATCAACATGACTGTCACTTACACCGCGTCCAACGGCAAGGTCATCAATCCCGCCGAGATAGCCCAGGGTACCGACTTCACCGTCACAATCACCGTCGGCAACTCCAGCCCGATGAGGGACTACCATAACCTGGCGCTCACCGAGGCTATTCCTTCCGGATGGGAGATATTCAACGACCGCCTGTTCGGTTCCGGAGAAACCAGGACCGGATATTCCTACAGGGACATCCGCGACGACCGGGTCATCTGGTACTTCGACCTGCCGAGAGGCCGGAGCAAGACCTTCAAGGTCAAGATGCACGCTGCCTACGAAGGTGAGTTCACCCTTCCTTCAGTGAAGTGCGAGGCTCTCTACGACGCTCACATCAGCGCCAACTCAGCCTCTGGGACAGCGAAGGTAGTTGCCCAATAATGGGAGTCAAGAAGGTTCTCTTCAAGATTGCGCGGCGGCCAATAATCATTTTGGCCGCCGCCATCTTGATTGCCTACCTTCTTTGTCTTCCGAGGGACATTTTCAAAGGTACGACCTATTCCACCGTCGTGGAGGACAGAAACGGAGAACTGCTCGGGGCGAGGATCGCCGCGGACGGACAGTGGCGTTTCCCCCCTTCCGACAAAGTCCCTGAAAAATTCAAGGACGCCATCATCGAATTCGAGGACAGGTGGTTCCCCTACCATCCGGGAGTCAATCCCGTTTCTATCGTGAGGGCAGCGATCGGGAATATCAAAGCGGGCAAGGTGACCAGCGGAGGCAGCACGATCACAATGCAGGTCATAAGGCTGTCTCGTGGGAAGGAAAGGACTATCTGGCAAAAAATCGTGGAATCCGTTCTCGCCACAAGGCTCGAGCTTAGATATTCGAAGAAAAAGATCTTGGCGCTCTATGCCTCCCACGCCCCGTTCGGTGGCAACGTGGTAGGGCTGGAAGCGGCGGCCTGGAGGTATTTCGGCCGTCCGCCAGAGGAGCTTTCCTGGGGAGAGGCTGCCACGCTGGCGGTCTTGCCCAACGCCCCGGCGGACATCCATCCCGGAAGAAACAGGGAGAGGTTGCTTGAAAAGCGCAATCGCCTTCTGACCGATCTCCACAAACGTGGCAAAATGGACGATCTTGATTTGGAACTCGCTCTTGAAGAGCCACTTCCTCTTGAGCCTGTGGCCCTACCGAGAGATGCGAGGCACCTTGCCGAGCGCTTCGCCAAGACATCGAGGGGACTAAGGGTCAAGACAACCGTAGATATCCATCTCCAAAGACAAGTGCAGGAAGTCGCGGACCAGTGGAACGACGAGTTCGCTTTGAATGGGATCAATGACCTCGCCGCCGTGGTGATGGACGTCCGGACCGGAGAGATTCTCGCTTATGTGGGAAACGCTGATCCTGACCGGAAGCGACCAGGGTCTGACGTGGATATCGCGAGCTCTCCCAGAAGCACTGGAAGTATTTTGAAACCAATCCTTTACTGCGCTTCGCTTCAGGATGGGGAGATTCTTCCTTACACTTTATTGCCGGATATTCCCGTCAACCTCAACGGTTTCTCCCCGCAAAATTTCAACAGGGAGTTCGCCGGCGCCGTCCCGGCCGCCGAGGCGCTCGCCCGTTCCCTGAATGTCCCGTCCGTACACATGCTGCGCAGGTTCGGAGTCCCGAGGTTCCTGGATATTCTCCGGAAATCCGGCCTCACCACCCTGACGAAGAGCGCCTCGCATTACGGGCTCTCGCTGATCCTTGGCGGAGGAGAGGCGACCTTGATGGACATCACTTCGATGTACGCCAAGATGTCAGCCTCCTATCAGGCGTCCGGACGGGATTTCACACGTAAGGGTGAGAGACTCAGCGGTTTCCCTCTCACGGACAAATGCGCCCTCTGGCACACTTTTGAGGCCTTGAAAGAAGTGAACCGGCCAGACGAGATGGACTGGAGACTGGTCAGCTCGTTAAAGAAGATCGCTTGGAAGACAGGCACAAGCTACGGATTCCGCGACGCCTGGGCTGTCGGGGTGACATCCGACTATGCCGTGGGAGTTTGGGCCGGTAACGCCCAGGGGCAAGGAGTCCCGGGACTGACAGGCGCCAGAACTGCGGGCCCCGTCTTGTTCGACATATTCAACCTCCTGCCAGTAAAGGATGTGGAGAACGCTTATGCGGCCGGAGGATGGTTCAAGGAGCCCGCTCCCGGAGACTATGTCCTGATGGAGACCTGTCATTCGTCCGGTCACTTGGCGGGTCCAAGTTGCGAGAGGCTTGACACCCTGATGCTTCCGCAGAAAGCGGTCAAGACGGAACCGTGCCCCTACCACAAGACACTTGACGGGATCCGCACGTTCATTCTCCCGCCATCGATGGAATGGTACTACAGGCAGCATCATCCTGAATATGACCCGTACATACCCGCGAATAAGGAGGACTACGCTCCGATGGAGTTCATCTACCCTGAAGGCGGGGCCACAATATTTATTCCAAGGCAGCTGGACGGGAGCATCGCCGGAGTGACTTTCAACCTCGCTCACAGGGATCCGGGACAGACCGTGTTCTGGCATCTGGACAATGAATACATAGGACAGACACGGTTCATCCACCAAATGAGATTGACTCCACCCCCGGGTAAGCATTCGGTCACGGTTGTCGATGAGGCTGGGAACTCCCATTCCGTCGGATTCACCATAGCGGAGAACAAATAATATTTTTTATATATTTGCAGGTTAGGAATACAATTAAAACCAATTGATATGAAAAAGATTCTGGCCTCTTTGGCCGCTGTTTTGACTCTGGTCTCTTGCAGCGAGAACTTCAACGCGGCTTATCTTCTCTCAAGCGGCGCCAAGATAGCTCAGGCGGCGTCCGTCACCGACGAGCAGATGAAGGCTTATGTCAGCCAATATGTCCAGCAGCTTGACGCTCAGAGCCAGGTACTTCCGGAGAGCAACGCCTACGTCAAGAGGGTCCGCAACCTCACCAAAGGCATCACCTCAGTCGATGGCACTCCGCTGAATTTCAAGGTTTACCAGACCAACGATGTCAACGCCTTCGCTTGCGCCGACGGAAGTGTCAGGATTTACACCGGTCTCCTGGACAGGATGACTGATGACGAGGTTCTGGGGGTCGTGGGCCATGAGATCGGCCACGTTGCTTTGAAGCATTCCCTCAAGCAGTACAAGGCCGCTCTCCGCAACTCCGCGATCAGGGATGCGGTGGTCTCCACTGGTGGAACTGTTGCCGTGCTTACCGCCTCACAGCTTGGGGACCTCGGTGAGGCCCTCATGAGCGCGAAATTCTCCCGCAAGCAAGAAGCCCAGGCCGACGACTACGGCTACGACTTCCTCGTCGCCCACAAAAAGAACCCTTGGGCTATGGCAATGTCGTTCGAGAAGCTGCTGAGCCTCTCCAATGGTGGAGCCTCCGCCGGAACCCAAGCCGCTTCATCAAGCTCGGCCGTCTCGGAGATATTCTCGGACCACCCGTCAACAGAAAAGCGCATCGCGACCATGTCGCAACGCGCTACACAGGACGGCTACAAGCGTCCAGCAAAGAAATAAGTATCTACTTATTAATGACTGGCTTGTAATCCGGTCTAAGAGAAACTTGAGTCTCTGTCGGGAAATCGGCAGGGACTTTTTGTTTGACCTTGCCGGTGGCGCACCATTCCGACCCCCTTAAAAGCATAGTCTGGAACCCGGCGCACTGCATCGCTGGATTATCCTCAAGGGTCTCGCCACAATGTCCCATGGTGATGTGGAATATCTTGCCCTTGCCGTATTCGACGGTAAAGATTTGGGGCTCTTCACGTCCTGATCCGCCTTTCTCTACCGGGGAATATGCCGTGTAGAGGCAATCCTTGATGTTCCCTGGGCCGCGAAGCCTGTCATAAAGCTCATCAGAAGCGTGTTTCCAATGCTCCGGAAGACCTTCCAAAATGGGATGGGAGGCGACCCTTTGATTGAGGACGAACTCATGCCTCGCGCCATGCGATCCACCGAAGCCCTCGGAAGTGTCCTTGACAAGGGCCCCATCCTTCCAATAGACATAAGGGCCTGATTTCTCGTTTCTTCCGCCCCAGCCTCCGAGTGCTATAATCTCGTTGTATTCCTTCCAATCCGTGAATGAGTTGTCTGCGGCATGATAGACAACCACTCCCCCGCCGTTCTTGACAAAATCAAGAAAGGCTTCATTCATCTTCTCCGGCCAGGGATCTCCGTTATAGTCAAGGACCACAAGTTTGTACTTGCTGAAATCCACATTGAATCCGGACATGTCCTCCCCGGCGGCCGGCGAGACAGCCACGTCCATCGTGAATATTCCCGAATTCTCGAGAGTCAGCTTTAACGCCTGATGGCTCACAGGCCAGTTGTGGTTGTTCTGTCCGGTGATGATGCCCCCCTGGATCGGCTTGCTGCCACATGCCGTAAATAAGGCCGACATTAGGGTCAGCCCGATGGCAAAAAGTTTGGAAATAGTTCTCATTCAGATATTTATTGAATATTACAAATCAAAAGGAATGTCACCTCCCATGAAAAGACAGGCCTTTCCTGTAATATAGACCCTGTCCTCTCCGAGACGGACACCGACAAGGCCTCCCCTCTTGGAGATCTTCTTAGCCCGCATCACGGTTTTGCCAAGTTTTGGGGCCCAGACCGGTGCCATGTGTTCTCTTTTTCATTTATGGATATTGATTTATAGCTGTAGAACAAAGATCCCGTGTCACAGTACCTCCCCTCGGTATTGTTCAGTCTTCTTAGCAGTAAATAAAACAGGCATCCATTAGAGGTGGATGCCTGTTCATAGTTTAGCTATAAGTCATCCATAAATGACATACAAAGATACAAAAAAAATCGTCCAATACAAAAAAGCTCGCGGGGTTACAGGAATATTTCCGAAAGCTCTGACGGGGCAGTCCGCTTCTGCAGCCCCAACTCCGGAGTTCCTCCACAGGACTGGGCAAGGGTAGATGCCGCTGAATGGGAGAGAAGAGTCGGGTGGGCCTTGGGAGCCAAGGAATATGCCGTGATCGGCTCTTATGACGACACCTGCGACGCCATCCACTGGGGCATCAGTGACGCCAGCGCCTCCGAGCGGCCAGTCCACATCAACCCCTCAACCGTAAACGACCCGTTCATCTACTACAACATAGTCAAGAAAGCCTTGAAATAGAGACTTCCACCATGCAAGGGAACGAATATGAAAGATCGTTCCTGGTGAAAAGGGTTTTCTTTCTGAGCGCATCGGAAGGATTCAGTTTACCTTCGAAAAGTGTGTCATCGCCATGCTTCACGATGACGGGCTCACTCAGATCGACAAGCTTCTCATTCAGGAATATACGCACTTTGGAATAGTCGCAATCCTCAATGGTTATTGTATTTCCATCGATCTTGGCGGTTAGCATGCTTCCCTTTTTCGCTTCCTGAACCGGGATTCCAAGCCAGTAAGAATATTCCTTCATCACATCACCCTGGCACCATACGACTTTCTTCGGATAGGGGTTCCGGGTGTGCTTCGCCATCCACGGTACCGCGGCGGCATCGACGAGATCCATCCAATGCGGTTTGCCATCAACCATATGGCCCTCATGGATATAGCCTTCAGGATCAGCTTGTTGGAGCTTATCCATCTCGCCAATCCTGGCCTCACACTCTTTGTTGCGATCGTATGCGTCATCAAGCGCCCCGCACCAGATCATGAACGGTAGGTTGCGAAGGCTAAGGAGGGAGACATCTCCGGGATGACCTGCCATCATCGAAGCGGCGGCCCAGTGGTCTGCCATACGGGGAGCCAGACGCCAAACTCCGTCACCTCCAGCGGAATAGCCCATCAGGTAAACCTTGTTGGGATTGACATTCCAACAGGTGACGGCAAGCTGGATGATAGTCTCATAGAAAGCGTCTGACTCAGGTTGGAAATGGAGATCCCAGGTGTTCGTGATCGCTCTCGGACAAAGATAGACACCTTCTGATGGCTTGTAAAGCTTCTTCTGGTTATCCCACTGCTGGTCATTGACTTCGGCCGGAGCGCCTCCGCCTCCGTGAAGGGAAATATACAGCGACCTTCCGTCAGAAGGCTCATTACCGTAGATGGTCCACCAGATGGGCATGGTATATTTCCCGATGACGATCTTTTTCTCCTCAAGAATGCTTGACAAGGCAGTGTGGACAGAATCTCTCCACTGTCCCTCCAATGTGCTTAAGTCAGCCTTGTAGAAGTCCTGCACCATAGTCTCAGGCGCGTCTGTTCCGGAATCACCTTCCGTATTGTTTACCCTGTTATTTTTGCAACCGGCGGACAGTACTGCCATTATCGACGCGAGAAAAAGTATCTTCTTCATATCCATATTTTTGAAAAAAGCACCCACGTTGCCGTAAGTGCTTTATTATCTGATTAGTGGAAACAACTGGATTCGAACCAGTGACCCCCTGCTTGTAAGGCAGGTGCTCTGAACCAGCTGAGCTATGCTTCCAAAATGTCGTCCCTAGAAGGGAGTGCAAAAATACTATAGTTTTTTTAATTCCACAAAATAAAAATTTCATATCTTGCAGATCGTTTTGAATAGTTTAAGCCAGTATATGAGCACCCTGAGAAGAAACTCTACAGTTCTTAATGTCGTCCTGTCATTCGCGATCATCGTCTTCGCATCTTCCTGCGGCACCGTAAAGCAGGGCCAATCATCAGAGGCCTCCTCCAAGAGATATTTCCAGACAGCCTCGTTACCGGACGCTGTCGCTATCATTCCCGCACCGGTCAAGACTGACGATCCCAGGTTCGCCGGAGACAAAGCGTATTACGAATGGGGAAAGACAATACGGGAGAGAGCCAGAGGAAAGATCGCCCAAGAGGATGCCGCCTCATCAATGGACTACATGGCAAAACTCTTCGAGGAAGCTATCGGTTTGAGATTCAGCAAAGAAGCAACCCCTAACCTGTACAGGCTGCTCTCAAAATCATCCAAAACGGCCTCGGCGGCGAACAGCAAAGCCAAATCGTACCACAACAGGTTGCGCCCTTATGTCCAGTTCTCCGAGGAGACAGGACTCCCCTCTGACGACGAGGAACACAGGAAATCAGCTTCCTATCCTTCTGGACATACCACAAGGGGATGGACGCTGGCGCTCATCCTCTCGGAACTTCTTCCGGAGAGGAGCCAGGACATTCTCGCCGCAGGATACAGATACGGCGAGAGCCGGGTCATCCTCGGATTCCACTATCAAAGTGACGTTCAGGAAGCCAGGGCCGCTGCTTCAGGGATCGTGGCGGTGCTCCATTCCAGCGAAGAGTTCCGCAAGGACTTGAAGAAAGCCCAGAAGGAGATTGACACCATGTCCCGTTTCGGGAAGAACCGCAAGTCAAGCGGAAACCCCTTATTCCCAGGCTGGTACGCTGATCCGGAGGGAGTGGTGTTCGGCAATGAGTACTGGATTTATCCCACATGGTCGAGACCATTTGACGAGCAGCTTTTCATGGACGCTTTCTCCTCGAGGGACCTGGTCCACTGGACAAGGCATGAGAAGGTTCTTTCCAAGGAGAATATAAGCTGGCTGCGCCGGGCGCTTTGGGCGCCGTCCGTCATTGAGAAAGACGGCACTTATTATTTCTATTTCGGAGCGAACGACATGCATGAGAAAGGAGAGGGAGGCATAGGAGTGGCTGTCGCCGACAATCCGGCCGGGCCTTTCAAGGACGCTCTTGGCCATCCGCTTATTGACGAAGTCATCAACGGGGCCCAGCCCATCGACCAGTTCGTGTTCAAAGACGATGACGGGACCTACTACATGTACTACGGAGGCTGGCGCCACTGCAATATGGTGAGACTGGGAGACGATCTGGCGAGTCTGGTTCCATTTGAGGACGGAACCATGTTCAAGGAGGTCACTCCTAAAGGTTACGTCGAGGGTCCTTTCATGCTGAAGAGGAACGGTAAATACTATTTCATGTGGAGCGAGGGCGGCTGGACAGGCCCCGACTACCGTGTGGCCTACGCGATGTCCGACAGCCCTTTCGGGCCGTTCGAGAGAATCGGTACTATCCTGGAGTCTGACATGGACATAGCCACCGGCGCGGGTCACCATTCAGTCATGAAAGGTTCCGGCAAAGATGAATATTACATCGTGTATCATCGCCACCCGCTTCAGAGTTCCGACGGAAACCACAGGGTGGTCTGCATAGAGAGACTGCATTTCGATCAGGACGGAAAGATCCTTCCCGTCAAAATCACGTTCGAGGGAGTCCCAGCCAGCAAGCTACGTCACTGATTTTCGTATTCCAGGACGACCTTTATCAGCTTGTATTTGCTGATCATACCTTCATGGCTATGGTCATGCGAAGCTGTCCTAGTAGCAAACGCGAGGTATCTCTCCCCTCCTATGAATATGAATCCCGGAGATGCCAGAGCCCACTGCTCGTCGGGCTCGACCCAGCGGTTCAACTCGCAAGGAAGCTCCCGCACAAAACTGCCGTCCACTAGATATGTCCGGAACCAACTGCCGTCGGTGGTACCCCCATGGGTGTTGTAATAGGTTGGGAACAGCAGGTCGTAACGATCGCCCACCTTGCATGCGGCGGAGTTATACAGGCAGTCGCCCGCAAGGATCTCAGTGTCACTCAGCGGCTCCCCGTCCAGGGTGAAGTCAGCGACTGTCACCCTACGGTTGAGATAGTTCTCCTGAGTCAAGCGTGAATAGAGCCTCATCTTGTCGCCTCTGGGCACCAGTGTGTTCTGGGTGTCGTGCTTGAAATCATAAAGCAGTTTTGGCTCGACGAATTCAACCCCATCTTTGGATTTCCACAGGAATAGACATTGCTTCCCATCCACCATTTGGTTGCCGACCAGCCGGTAAGGCCACTGCCTATCCTCGACCAGGCAGACAGAAGACTCGATCAGTGAGTCCATTATCTTGCCTTTCAACTCATAATGGAAGCCGTCCGGAGACTCTGCCAGATAGAGATTCTGCTCCCACTCCTCCTCAGCGAAAGCGCTGTTCTCATTTCCGGAGAAATACATGCGATAAGTCCCGTCCGGGGCTTGGATGATATTGAAATAATTTATCAGTTTCATCCCGAAAGCCCCGCTGCGAAGTATTTCCTGCGGTGGCTCGGGAAAACTGACTCCTGTTATCGTCTTTTCCCCGCAAGCGCAAACCATGATGGCAAGAAGGGAAAGCAGGAATATCTTTCTCATAACTATTCTATAATATTAAGAGCTCCGCCGAATTTGTCGTTTGCCCTGTAGTGAGGAGCGTACAGCGACTCGATGGTGACGACCGGGGCGCTGAAGGTTCCTTCCTGGGTGATGTAGAATTCCTCCGTCACCGTGGTGTTCTCCTCGGGATAGACATCGAAGTAGTACTCTGTGCGGTCAGCCTTCACGTTCCTGTAGCCCTGAGGCGAGACAGCCCATGAGCCGATCGGGCGGTACCACCAACCGACATGGCCGGAGAGCTGATCCACAGGCCTGAAAGCGGCCTCGCGGGGAGCCGTGAGCTTCACGAAGCTGCGGTTCTCCTGGTTCCAGATCTTATATTCGGTGATTATCTTCTCTCCCCTGCTGAGCTTCATTCCAGGATAGATCTCAAGCAGGTTCACAGATGAGTTCTCACCCTGAACCTCCTTGTAGAAATGGCGCTCGATGGTGAAGCCGTTGCCGGCCGAGACAATCTCGGAGAATGGCTTACGGTAAGTCTTGGTCATCAGGATAACCCTCGTTGAGAGAACGTCCTCGCCTCCTGTCAGCACAGAGTTGATGGCGTCCACGAAGGCGGGATCCTCGCCCCATTTCTGGGTCTCCTTCTGGAGCATCATCCAGATGCGGATGCCGTCAGCAATCTTGGCCTCAACAGCGGATCCCGAGTCAACTCTCTTGTCGGAGAGCAGGTCACAGAGCAGTGAGTGGGCATAGAGCTCACTCTCGAGCAGGCCCCTCCACGGCATCACGGCATTGGGATAGTACCAACCGCCGTCACGATGCTCGACAGCATATTCATCAAGAGAGGCGATGTCGGCCACGATTGAGCTCCTCATCTTCTGGTCGGCAGACATCTTGATTCCCCAGTCAGAGGCCAGCTTGAGACCACCCTCACCATAGACCAGGTTCACAAGGGTCTTGATCCTACGGGCCTTAGCGAGGATCTGTCCCTGCAGGCCACGCCCATCCTTCTGGGAAGGAATCAGATAGTCCTTGATGTATTTCTTGAACTCCTTGAAGTTCTTTGAATATTCGCTCTTCTCGCTGATGGTCTCCTTTGAGACATCGAACTTGACCGATGAATACATCGAGCGCACATAGGCATATTGGTCAGTGGAAAGCCAACCGCACCAATAAGGCCAACTGTCATGGATGAATTGGTTCTTGTCAAGGAAGGCGACAGCCGCTTCAGAATCAGCGACTTCCTCCGCCAGTTCGGCGTCCCGCAGCTTGGCGAAACGTTCCAGGACCACAGCCGTGATGACCGGCGAAGACTTCATTCCCTCGAACCATCCGAAGCCGCCGTCCGCATTCTGGCAGGCGACTATTTTCTCAAGGATGTCAGCATCTGATGTCGTGAACTTGAAGTCAGCTCCAAGCTTCTCTGCGACCCGGCGGACATAGTAGGCCTCGGTCAGGGAGAGGATATCCTTTCCGGCCGGCTCGACCTTGGAAGGAATAGCGTCAAGAACCATCTGACGGACATCGATTTCCTTGTATTCCGCTCCAGCTGAGGTGGTTCCGGTGAATGCGGAACGGATATGCCGTATAAGAGCATCCTTGTCCATCCCAGCGAGAAGGACAGCGGAATGGGCCTCTGTCAAGGTCTGGGCAGCCTCATAAACCGGCAGAGGGACAAGCACCGCATCTGAGAATGACTTGGCGTTGTCAGCGAACACGACCTTCAGCCCAAGCAAATCATGTCCCTTGGGATCGACCGTGAACTCGACCGGAACGGTCTTTCCAGCGGGGACAGTCACCTTCTTTGAGACAGTCGCAAAAGGCTTAGCACCTTCGATGTCGAGTCCGGGATATGTCTGGAGAGCCACAGTTCCTGAGACGGGCTTGTCAGAGGAACTCGATACGGTGGCGTGGAGGACATACTTGTCGCCCTTGTAAATATACTTAGGTTCCACCACATTGACTTTCACCGGGATAGAGACCGTCATCTCCTGCCGCAGGAGGGCGTTCTTCATCTCCTTGGTGTGGGCGAAGACCTGCACCACGAAGGTGGAGAGTTTGTCAGAAGTCTTGAATTTTAGAGTAGCGGAGCCATTGCTGTCTGTCTTAAGATACGGCTCGAAAGCCAGGGCTGTCGAGAAGTCAGAGCGGACGGTGACTTCGTCGAGAGCGGCACTGGACGATTCTTCCGCATCCTCCGCTACCCTGTCCATCATCATGGCACTCTCTTCCACCATCATCGGAGCGGCCTCAAGCACCATGGCTTCATTTACAGCTCCGGCAGCCCTGGATTTCAACATCTTCCGGTCACCATAGTCAAAGATCCTGCCCCGATCGATACTTCCGTCCATCACATCGTAATACACCGGCCTGGCGCCAAGGTTGACAAGCCTGACGGTCTCCCATTGGTTCGGGGAGATCCTCTCCGAGGCCTTGTCGAAGATAGCGGCGACCATCTCGGTCCCGGGATCCGACTTCAGGGTGAATGAATATTGCTTACCGGGATAGGCCTTGTCCTCGAATGAGGAGAAGGTCAAAGGAAGGTTCAGGATAGTTTTCTCCCTCTGGAACTCACGGTGGAAAACATAGTGCGTCCCGTTACGGAAGTAGAAGATATACAGCGTCAAAGCGTCCGGATACTCGCTCTTATACTCGAACGACAAAGTCTTGACGGAGCCTTCCGAACCTGGCTTTCCGTCCAGATGGACAAGCTCCCTTCCGAGAGGTTTTCTCATCTCGTCGAATAGTTCGGCGACAGCCCAGACAGGACCCTCTCCGGCTCCGAACTGGACCTTTATCTCCTCACCGTCCTTCACAGAGCAGTCGGAGCAGGGGCCGACCAACTTGAAGAAATTCTCCACATCGGCATTCAGAGCCTTGTCCCCATCTCCGATGACAAGGATCTTCATCTCTGACTTGGAGGATATATTCTTCCCATCAGTAGCCTTCACGCTCGAGGTCGCTACGAGGGTGTAAAGTCCCGGAACCGGGATGGTTATCTCCTTGGTGGAGCCGGACTCGGCCTCTCCATCAGCCACCACATTGTCCTTGCTGTCTTTTAACTCGTACTTGATGCCCACGGGGACCGGCTGTCCCTCGTTATTTCTGGAGGTGAACGTCACCTTTGCCACATTCTCGGACAAAATCTCGCATTGTCCGTATTTGTCTTTTCCAAGGGCGATGTCTCCCACAGCGGCGTTCACAAGATTCATGTCGATGTTGAAAGCATCCAGGACAAAGACTCTTCTGGAGAACTCGCTGGTCTCACCGGTGGCATCCATGACCTTGACCGTGACCCTGTACCAATACCTGTCTTTGACTGACGGGAACTTCACGGAGAAAGAGCCGTCGGACTCAAGCTCGACCTCACCGTCGGCGACGATATTGCCCCAACAGTCAACTTCATAATTCACTTCGGCCGCATCGAGCGGGTGACCGCTGTAACTAGACACCTTTCCCTTTACCTCGATCTCGTCACCCATGAAATAAAGCTTGTCGATGCTGTCGAAGGCGAGGTCATAGGTCGGGAGGACAAACTCATCCACGACTATCGACTTGGTCTCCAGGGTGCTGTTCTTGTGACGGACCTTGATAGTGTACCGGCCGTTCCTCTCCCCTTCAGGAATCTTGAACTCTCCGGCCACCGATCCGAACTCATTGGTTTTCAGCTCAGTCTTGGCGATCTCCTTATCCTCGGCATTAATGAGACTGACCTCGACCGCCTCGCCCGCCTCAAAGACCTTGAAACTCACATACTGGTTGCCTGAATAAAGGACAGCCTTGTACTTCACAGTCTCACCTGGATTGAAAGCGGTCTTGTCGGTGAATATCTCGCAGTAATCGCTGACGCGGCCTTTGCGCTCAGAGTAGTAATCCCTCGTATCGCGCAGGCTCTGCTCCTTGGAGAAGTGGAGGAAACCGTCTGGATCCTTCCAGCAGGTGCGGAGGTAATAATAGGTGTCTTTCTTCATCACCTTCCCCAGGTTCTCCGGCAGAGGGGTGAAACCGTCAACCTTGACATCCTTGGCCTCGGCGACGACCTTGCCGGAGAGGATAAGCGCAAGGTCAACTTGAGGCAGAGGCTTGCCTGTGAGGTATTCAGCCACATAGAACTTGCGGCCGTCGAAATCCTCCCGCAAAGCTATTGACAAAGTCTTGGGGATATACTGTCCAATGGTCTCGACCTTGCCGTTCTTGGCTTTGACGATGTAGTTGCCGTCGTCGCACCTCGGGATGTGAACCTTCACTGTGTCAAGGACATAAAAGCTCTTCTTGGGATTGTCAACCGTCTTCTTGAAGAGCGTAGTGCCTTCCTTGTTGTCAAGGTACATGGACACCTCGACACTGGGGAGATTCCTCAAAGTCACGACGATGTCATCACCCTCGAAAAAGATCGAGACATCCTTATCCTCAAGAGTTTCTATCTGGTTCTTGAAACTTTCGATGGTTCCCGCTATTTTGGAGTCAACCCCCGACCTGAAGGAAAGGCGCTCTTTCTCGGCGGCCTTGATGTCGGCGTACAAGGCTTTGTAGTCAGCCTCAGTGCCTTTATTGCGGGACAGGTAGCTCATCCTGTCCTCGAACATAAGGGCCTTTCCGAAAAGACCAATGGCTTTCCCGGAATATTTGTCAATGAACGCCTTGACATCGTCTTTCCTATAGGACCAATACCTCCCCTGGAGGGACACATACTCATTCCAGGCGGCGTTCGGATAAGTGTCTCCCAAATAATCCTTCAGCGCCTCGAAGCCCTTGGAAGAGTTCCTTCCTCCGAGCCGCTCGGCCCAGAGGGCATATTCATAATCATCTTTGATGAACCCGTTCAGGAGCCCGTTCATCTGCCCGTCCGTCCTGGTGTGGAAAGCCTTGTTCTTCCCGGCCTGGAGACGGGTCTTGTTGGCAAGCACGAAGTCGAGAAGTCCGGAGCCGCCGTATGAGGACCTGTAGGCGTAGGTCACGATCGGCTCGTCATATTCCTTAATAGCGTTAGAGAGGAAGTTGTTCATATCCTGGCGGACCTTCCAGTTCCTTGAGACCTCCGCGTCGACCTTCTTCACGGCAGCGTCATAAAAGTCCCAATGGTAACGCTTCGCCTTGGCCTGATCCATGATGGCGTCCAACGACTCGCTCATCTTCTTTGGCAAGTCGGCCTTCTGGGCAGCGTAATAGTTTTTCCACAAGTTGGTCAGGACGTGCCCCTGCTCATCCGGACCCTTGATACTGACACTGTCAGTCTTCTTGATGAACGCGCAAGCGATCACGGTGGCCGAACAGATGACGACGACCGCAAGAATAAGGTATAACATAGTTTTTTTCATAATATACCGTTTTACTTCAGAAATCTCTCAAATATCATGTCTGTCATGTCACTTTCATCGCTTCAGAGAGAAGATAAGTACTTCCCCCTATGAATATCAATGGGTTACGCTCCGAATCGAGAGAAAGTGCGGTAGAGACGGCCTCCCCCGCCGAAGAGGCTCCAACGACCTTGACCGGCTTGCCGGCACTCTCGCGGTAGGCGATGAAACGCCGATTCAATTCTTCGGCCGGGAGCGCCCTTTTCGAATCCGGGCTTGTAAGCACGTATGTGGCATCATCGGGCATCAAAGGAAGGATGCCGTCAAGATCCTTGTCGGCCATGATGGCATAGACGATTATCAATGAGGAATACTTCCCAGAGGCCATCATCTTCTCAAGCTGGGCGAAGTTCTCCTTCAAGGCAGCGGGGTTGTGGCCAAGGTCGGCGATGACGAGCGGCTCTTTCCTGAGCATCTCCCAACGTCCGTGGAACCCTGCCCGTGAAGCGGTGTGGATGAGAGCGTCGGCGACCGCCCGGGAATCGGACAATCCTGAATAGTAAGTGTCCTTTTTGAGAATATCCGCCGCGGCCAAGACAGTCCTGAGATTCTTGGCCTGATAGTCCCCTCTTAAGTCCATATCCTGTATTATCGAAGGCATCAGCGAGGCCATGGAGAGGTCCATGTCTTGAGCGAAATACAGGGGACTACCTGTCTGAGAGGCTTTTGCCTCAAAGACCGGACGGGTCTGGGGAAGATATTCGCCGACCAGGGCAGGAATTCCGGGCTTGATTATCCCGGCTTTTTCTGAGGCGATCTCCTCGAGGGTGTTCCCCAGAAGGGCGCAATGGTCAAGGGCTATGCTGGTGATAATGGAAAGGTCCGGAGTGATAATGTTGGTGCTGTCAAGACGTCCCCCGAGACCTGTCTCGATCACGGCAAGGTCAACTCCCTCATCAGCGAACCACTTGAAAGCCAGGCCGGTGGTTATCTCAAAGAATGAAAGGTCAAGATCGTCCATGTCCTTCTCATACCGGCACAGGAAGTCATACACATAGTCCTTCGGCACCAGTGAGACTGGAGAAAGGACACGCGCCCGCTCACGGAAGTCGATGATATGCGGAGAGGTATAGAGGCCGACCTTGAGACCGGCTGAAGAGAGAGCCGAAGCGAGCATGTTGGCCACGGACCCCTTGCCGTTGGTCCCGGCGATGTGAATCGTCCGGTACTTCTCCTGAGGGTCGCCCAGCAGGGCGGCAAAACGCCTCATGTGCTCAAGACCAGGCTTGTATGCGTCCCCGAAAGGGACTTTTTGCACGGAAGGGAACCTGGTGAAAATGGCCTCCAATTTATCCTTATAAGCTTTTTCTGAATATTTTTCCATTGTCGGGAGCTATCTCTTTTTTGAACTCAACTCAAAAATACTTAAATTTACGGACATATTCCAACTGAATGAAAGAAAAAGCATCAGCCCTTTATTCCGAATACATCATCGACGGCATCCCGAGAAGGTTCACGCCGGCTGACATCTTGGACGGATGTCTTGACCACGAGCCAGAGCCAAGGGAGTACGAGGAGCATGAGCCGATCGTGGACGAGAGTGTGGATCCATGTCCCTCCACCGGGGAGTTCAAGTCCCAGGACGCCCAGGAGTACCTGGCCGGTGTCTCAACCCTTCTGGGGACCCAGAGGAATTGTCCCGCCGCTTTCGCCGGGGAGTTTACCAGGAGCAGGATAGCCAAAGCCTTGCTGGACGCTATCTGGATGAAAGGACACTTCAGGCTCGGCGACTTGCTGCTGAGCGCCAAATGGCGCTGGAATCCGAGGCCGCTCGGCAACATGGCCGCTTTTTATGACTCGGTAGAGGCTGCGGCGGACTATCTGGACAGCCTGGGGATAAGCCTCGACTCATATTCATTCACAGAGAGCGAGAAGGTCAGCCAGATCTCCTTCAAGGTCGCGGCGACAGACCGGCCTGAGGATCCCGACGCCGACCTCGGCCCCGAGGAAGAGGAAATCGACCTCCCGGGTAACGCGCCTTTCGGCAGCCCCCATCCCGTGATAGGACGAAGGAGGGCAATCCCGGACAAACTGGTTCCCGACCCGGAGAGCTGGATCATATTCGTGCCCTTCGACAGCTGCGAGTTCCGGCTCGGAAACTCCATTCTCTGTGAGGTTTACGGGCAGAATGGGGATGGCTCGCCAGAGATCGGGGACGGGGATTATTTCATCGACTGCTTCGAGATCATCCGGGAGTTCGTGGAGGACAAGGTGGTGCTCGCCGGAAGGACCGTAAGCGACGGAGGCTTGCTCCCTGCCCTGAAAGCCATGTGCGGGGAAGAGATCGGGGCGAAGATAGACATCAGCGGGATAATGAACGCCTACGACGAGGACAAAAGCATCCGCGTGCTTTTCTCCGAGGTTCCCGGAGCCCTGATTCAGATCAAAGACATTGACTATGACTACGCCGACGCGGAGTTCCTCTTGCAGGACATCGCATATTATCCCATCGGGCATCCTGTCCCTGGGACTCCCGAAATCAAGGTCAAGTCAGGCCGGGGCGGAGGCATATCCGACATCCTCCAGTCCCTTTTGAGCAGCCAGGCGTCGGAAGGAGAAGACTGATTCACTTTAAAAAGATGGTAAGATATTCAAGGACAACGGCCAACGGCCTGGGCACCAGAAAGCCAAAGATATTCGTACTTGACACAAACGTCATCCTGCACGACTACAAGGCCATACGCAAATTCAAGGACAACGACATAGTCATCCCGGTTGCTGTCGTCGAGGAACTCGACAAATTCAAGAAAGGCACCGACCAGCTCGCCTACAACGCTCGAGGCTTCATGCGTGACATGGACAGGATCACGGACGGCCGGTTGTTTGGCAAGGATGGGATTCCCATCGCCAAAGGCCTGGGCAAGATAAAGATCGAGCCCAACCATCCTTTCCCGGATGAGATGAAGGACCTTTTCAAGGACGACATCCAGGATCACCGGATCCTATCCACAGCCATCTGGATCAGGGACAACAATCCGGGGCGCTTCGTGGCCCTCGTCACGAAGGACATCAACCTGCGGATGAAATCCAAGGCCGCCGGGATGGAGGTCCAGGACTATATGACCGACCGTTTGGAGGATGAGAAAGTCGAGAACTCAATCAAGGAGGTCATCACCATCGACAACCCCGACCCCGAGACGCTCCAGGCCCTCACCTTCGGACCGGACAACGCCGTCTCCTGGAAAGCTTTCGGCAAGACCCGCCCCAGACCGAACCAGCTCTACAAACTGAGAAATGACAAAGACATGGTCTGCGCCCGCTACGATGCGGACAAGGACGAGGTCATCCTCGTCAAGACCTCATACGTCTATGGGATCAAGCCTCTGAACGATGAGCAGCGTTTCGCCGTGGACGCCTGCCTGAACCCGGAGGTTAAACTGGTCTCGATGACCGGAGGAGCCGGAACAGGAAAGACACTCATAGCCCTTGCCTCTGCCCTCGAGCAGGCCAAGGAATATGACCAGATTATCCTCACCAGGCCGACAGTCGTCCTTGGCAACCAGGAGATAGGTTTCCTCCCGGGAGACCAGAAGACCAAGATGAGCCCGTTCATCCAACCCCTGATGGACAACCTCAACGTGATCAAGAGCCGTTTCAAATCCACCAGCAAGGAGGCCCAGAGACTGGACGCGATGCTTAAGGAGGAGAAGCTTTTGATCTCTCCGCTGGCTTATATCAGGGGCCGCAGTCTCGGGAGGGTGTTCTTCATCTGCGATGAGGCCCAGAACCTCACGCCCAACGAGGTTAAGACGATCATCACAAGAGCCGGCGAGGGTACCAAGATGGTGTTCACCGGGGACATATTCCAGATCGACCAGCCCTATCTCGACCAATGGTCCAACGGGCTTACCCACCTCAACGAGAAG
Source organism: uncultured Bacteroidia bacterium (assembly GCA_902785825.1). GTDB lineage: Bacteria > Bacteroidota > Bacteroidia > Bacteroidales > UBA932 > Cryptobacteroides. The sequence goes on along the minus strand of CACZZZ010000022.1, from coordinate 12,247 downwards.
ATGGGAGGACAGAAACTCTTCGAGCATGTCTTCCTGAGGATCGGCGAGAGGAGCGAACTTTCGGATATCGCGTCAAAATTGTTATAACCGATCATTTTTATTAAATTCGCGAGCCTTTTGTAAAAGACTATAAACAAAATCAATAATCAATATGTTCGACAAGAAGAAAAGAGTCTATCGCTTCGGAGGCAAGACCGCCGAAGGAGACGGCCACATGAGGGAATTGCTTGGTGGCAAGGGTGCCAACCTGGCGGAGATGAGCAAACTCGGCATGCCGGTTCCCGCCGGTTTCACGATCACCACTGAGTGCTGCGCTGAGTATTACTCCCTTGGAGGCGGCTACACCAACGACCTGAAGAAAGAGGTCGCGGAGGCCATGAAGGCCACGGAAACCATTATGGGCAAGAAATTCGGAGATCCTTCCGACCCGCTGCTCGTCAGCTGCCGTTCTGGCGCTAGAAGTTCCATGCCTGGCATGATGGACACTATCCTCAACATCGGACTTTGCTCCGCCACCCTTCCCGGAATGATCCAGAAGACCGGCAACCCGAGGTTTGTGTATGACGCCTACAGACGCCTTATCATGATGTACTCGGATGTCGTCATGGAGAAGGCCGAGGGCATCGAGCCCGCCGACGGCCAGGGTATCCGCCAGCAGTTGGACAGGATGATGATGGAGCTCAAGGAGAAGAAGGGCTACAAGTCCGACACCGACATCACCGCCGACGAGCTCAAGGATCTTTGCGAGAAATTCAAGGTCAAGGTCAAGGAAGTCCTCGGCGTGGACTTCCCCGACACGGCCCAGGAGCAGCTTTGGGGCTCAATCGGTGGCGTTTTCAAGTCATGGAACGGAAAGAGAGCTATAGCCTACCGCAAAATCGAGAAGATTCCTGATGACTGGGGCACCGCCGTCAATGTCCAGTCCATGGTTTTCGGTAATATGGGCAACACCTCCGCTACCGGAGTCGCCTTCTCCCGCAACCCCGCCAATGGAGACAACAAGTTCTACGGCGAGTGGCTCATCAACGCCCAGGGTGAGGACGTGGTCGCCGGTATCCGTACCCCTAACCCCCTGAATGAGGCCACCAAGACCGAGAAGAACAAGGATCTCGAGTCCCTTGAGACCGCCATGCCTGATGTTTATAAGGAGCTCGACGGAATCCGTCTGAAGCTTGAGAAGCACTTCCACGACATGCAGGACATCGAGTTCACGATCCAGGAAGGCCACCTCTGGATGCTCCAGTGCAGGATCGGTAAACGTACCGGCCTGGCCGCTCTCCAGATGGCCATGGACATGGTGGACGAGAAGATGATAGATGAGAAGACAGCTGTGATGAGGGTCTCCCCTTCCCAGCTCGATGAGATACTCCACCCTATCCTCGACCCTTCATCTGAGAAGAAGGCGAAGGTTCTCGCGGTCGGTCTGCCCGCTTCTCCGGGAGGCGCCGTGGGTCAGATAGTGTTCACCTCCGAGGCCGCCATGGAGGCCGCTTCCAACGGAATGAAGGCCATCCTCATCCGTGAGGAGACCTCTCCCGAGGACATCGAGGGTATGAGGGCCGCCGCCGGTATCCTCACGACCCGTGGAGGTATGACCTCACACGCCGCCCTTGTGGCCCGCGGTTGGGGCAAATGCTGCATCGTCGGATGCGAGGCCATGAAGATCAACTTCGAGGAGAAGACCGTGACCTTCAACGAGAAAGACACCTTCAAAGAGGGTGACTGGCTCAGCCTCAACGGTTCCAAGGGCTTTGTCTATGGCTCCAAGATCGAGACCATGGATGCCTCCGAGAACCCCCTGTTCAAGAAATTCATGTCGATTGTCGATAAGTTCCGCAAACTCGGGATCAGGACCAACGCCGACACCCCCGAGGACGCCGCCAAGGCCCTTAGTTACGGTGCCGAGGGTATCGGTCTGTTCCGTATCGAGCACATGTTCTACGGAGCCCATTCCGAGAAACCTCTCTCCAAGCTCCGCAAGATGATCCTCTGCGACACCGACGAGGAGCGTAAAGAGGCTCTGGCCGACCTCGAGCCTTACATGAAGGCCGCCGTCAAGAGCACGATGAAGATCATGGACGGTAAGCCGGTCGTGTTCCGTCTGCTTGACCCGCCTCTCCACGAGTTCGTTCCTAAGACCGAGGAGAAGAAGAAGGAGATCGCCAGGGAACTGGGTGTCACTGTCGAGGAGATCGAAAAGAGGGGCGAGGCCCTTCACGAGGTCAACCCGATGATGGGACACCGCGGAGTGCGTCTGCACGTCAGCTTCCCGCTGATCGCCGAGACCCAGTACAGGGCGATATTCGAGGCGACCGCCGAGCTGCTTCTTGAAGGATATCACCCGATGCCGGAGATCATGATTCCCGTGACCATCTCCGCCCGCGAGCTCAGCTTCCAGAAAGCCATCTGCGACCGCGTCAAGGCCCAGGTCGAGGGCATCAAGATCCAGAACATCGACTATAAGTTCGGTACCATGATCGAGATCCCGAGAGCCGCTCTGACCGCCGACCGTATGGCCCGCGCCGCCGAATTCTTCTCATTCGGAACCAACGACCTCACCCAGATGACGTTCGGTTTCTCCCGTGACGACATCGGCACCTTCATGGGTGACTACCTCGGCAACAAGATCCTCGATTCCGACCCGTTCCAGACCATCGATGTCAAGAGTGTCGGCAAGCTGGTAGAGTTCGGTATCCAGGGTGGCCGCTCAAAGAGGCCTGACCTCAAGTGCGGTGTCTGCGGAGAGCATGGTGGAGATCCCGACTCCATCCGTTTCTTCAACAAGATCGGAGTTGACTACGTCTCCTGCTCACCTTTCCGCGTGCCTATCGCCCGCCTCGCCGCCGCCCAGGCCGCCATCGAGCAGAGCAAATAGGCCCCACTGTCATTCTGAGCGAAGCGAAGAATCTGAGTAAAAGGAGTTTGCCCGAATGGACAAACTCCTTTTTTATTAGGATATCCAGAAAGAATTCCTAATTTTATGCTGCCCGAATCATATAATCAATAACAATGGCTTTATTCTCCAAATCCAGATACTGGCTAATAACGCTCGAGATATTACTCGTGTGCTCTTGTGCCAAGGCTCCCGAGACCTCACCCTTGGTGCTATTTGGAGCCCAGTCTGGGAAGCCGACCGCGAAAGATGTAAGGAACACTCTGGAAACGGCTAAAAAAGCTGGTTATTCTGACTTCATGGTCTATCCGAGAAGTGGTCTGGAGTATGAATACATGGGCGAGGAGTGGCTGGATCTTGTCGAGGACTACCTACGTGAGGCGAAACGCCTTGGAATGGGGATCTGGCTATATGACGAGTTCAATTGGCCAAGCGGCAGCTGTCACGGCAAGGTGACTGAAGCTCATCCGGAATATGCCAACACGACATGTGCCCTTTACGCCAAAAACGACGGATCTTTCGACTGGCGCTTCTTTAAAGCGAAAGGAACGTCCGCCAACGTTTTTGACAAAGACGCGATGGACCTGTTCAGAAAGCTTACTCATGAAGTCTATGAGAAGCGTTTCCGCAAATACTTCGGAACCGTCATACGCGGCATATTCACTGACGAGCCTGGATCTGAGCAATGGTCCGCCAAACCGGATCCCGGTTCATTCGCGGAGTTCCGGTGGTATCCTGGCCTCGAGAGCGACTACCATGCCGAAACGGGACGTGATTTCAAGGCGGATGTTGAGACGTACTGCCGTGACAAGTCCAAAGGAGAAGTTTGGGAACACTACACCGCAGTGCTTGGGCATGCGTTCCGCAGAGCGTACATGGACCCCATAACGGAATGGTGCGACAAGCTTGGAATTGTCTCGACTGGTCACCTCATGGATGAGGCGAACCCTCTCTCAGCAGCGGTCAGCAACGGACTCACTCTCCATGCGCTAAAAGGGCTTTCTTATCCATGTGTGGACGAGATATTCACTCGGACGACCACAGAAAAAGCGGAGTGGCTCACTTTCGCGACCGCCCAACATGCGATCTCAAGGCGCGGGAACGGAGGAGCGGCTGAGCTATTCGCCCTGGGGCCTTCTGACCTCTCTTTCGACAGGATGCGTCAGATGATCTGGCTCGCGGCGACCCACAAGATAGGAACCTTCTTCGTGTCACTTCACCATCAGACGGCCCGGGGGTTCATCGAGAAACCGCATTATTCGATGTTCCAGTCCCCTATCCAACCGTGGTTCTACGATCAAGCCGCTTTCCACGACGCTGCCCGCGAGGCATCGTCGTTCGCGGGAAAGCCTTTTATATGTGACGTCGCGGTGCGCTACCGCGAGCGTCTGGCCGGACGCCTCTCGAAAACTCACGAGGGTGAGATGCCAATCGTAGCTCTACTCCGCGAACTTGAGTCCCGGCAGTTTACGGTAAACCTTGTCGAGGAGGATGAGATGTGCGACGAGCCTGTCGTGTTCGATTTTGACGGAAACGGTGTTTTCGAGGCGGGGGGACAACGATTCGGGAATATTGCCGAAGCTGTAGCGTTCGCCGAGTCACGCTGTGTCTCGAAGTGGCGGGCGACCGAACACGGTGAGTCAGCCACTGACCTTTTGATGCGGCGTTATGAAGACGGCGCGGCCGTGTTCCTCAACCTTAAGGATGAGGACCGCCAGCTCGTATTCTTGAAAGATGGTATTGAAATACCTTTCATTCTGCCTGGAAGGGGTGTTTGGATTTACCGGCCCGTGGCGGAAGAGTGGAGATTGTCGATTGATCACCCCAATATAAGGCGAATCAGGTTCCTTGCTGACGGCACTGCAAAGTTATTCTTGGAAAAGCCCATGAAAGTCCGTTTCGCGACTTGCGCGCTGCCAAATGCCCCGGCAAAGGTCACTCTTGACGGATCACCTATTGCCGGAACCAAGGAATGCACCTTCCTTGGATTCGGTTACAATAGCGACTATCTTGAGACAGAGCCGATTGAGTTGGGCGCTGGCGAGCACGTCCTCACTTGCGAAGGCCGGGAGGATAGGGGGCTTTTCCTGCCAGTCCTTTGGATGGAAGGTGAGTTCGGAGTGATTGAGCCGGACAAGATCATAGCGTTACCGGACAAGGTCGGTTGCGGCCCGCTCTCGACATTCGCTCTGGCTGATTTCGCTGGAAAGGCGACATATTCAGCGGACGTGGATATTCCCAAAGAGGCCAAGTACCTCATTCTGGGGACCGGGCATGCCGCCGCTTCCGTCCGAATCGGCGGCCGGAATCTCGGCACGAGGCTTTTCTTTCCATGGCGCTTCGAGATTCCTGAGAAGCTTCGCGGCAAGACTTCAACTTTGGAAATAACCGTGACGACTTCCATACGCCCGATGTTCGGAGCGGAGTCAGACGAAGTTCAAGGGGCACTCCCTTCCGGAAAGCCAGACTGGGTCAAGACGCTCGCTCCAGAGCATGAGGTCGGACTTGTTTTCGCGTATTGGTCAGAAGAATAATATTCAGAAATACTTTATAACCATGAGAATAGCGATTATCGGCGCGGGAAATATGGGTGGCGCCACAGCATTAGGATTCGCCAGGTTCATCCCTGAGATTGAGGTGACGGCCACAGCCAGGCATCAGGAAACACTGAATAAATATTCATTGGCAAGAATAAAGACGACCCTTGACAACACCGAGGCGGTCAAGGATGCCGATCTTGTCGTGATGGGCGTGAAACCTTGGCTTCTCAAGGATGTCATGACTCCCCTGCTGCCCTTGATGAAATGTAAGATCCTGGTCTCCCTGGCCGCCGGGATTCCGGCCGCAACCATAAGAGAATGGACGGAAGGTTTTAATATTCAAGGAGTTTACATCGTCATTCCGAATCTTGCCATCGAGATTGGTGAGAGCATGACCTTCATCAATGAGGTTTTCGGAACGCAGGAGACTCGCTCGACCGTTACCGGACTTTTCCAGGCCGTCGGAAAGGCTCTCCTCGTCGATGAGAAGCAGCTCGGCGCTGGAATGATGGTCGCCTCATGCGGAACGGCTTTCGCATTGAGATATGTCAGGGCCGCCACAGAAGGCGGAGTCGAGCTGGGGCTCTACCCCAAGCAAGCCCTCCAGGCCGCATTACAAACAGTGAAGGGCGCCGCGATGCTCGCTGACGCCCATGGCACTCACCCGGAGCAGGAGATTGACAAAGTGACAACCCCCGGAGGGATCACCATCCGGGGACTGAATGCCATGGAGGAAGCCGGCTTCTCTAACGCCGTCATCCAAGGCCTGAAGATTTGGAAATAATACGAAAACGGTTTCTAAATTGTACCTCTGGCGAAAAACATCACGCTGAACACAGCAAGGACTGTCAAGGCTATGAGCCAGACCACGAACAGGCAAAGACCTGGGTGCCATTTGGGAGCCTTAAGGTCGAAGATCAGCATTATTCCCGCATAAATAAGGGCTATGAAAGGAAGAACCACCACGACCGCCAGCGCGGCTACCAGTGGCTGATAGGAAAACATATCCAAAGCCAGAGGGGCTTCCTGTGCCACTTCTTCCAGGAACCTGTTGAGGAAGAACGTCTTAGATAGGAAATTATCTCCAATAGTCACGCAGCCGAGCGACACAACTCCCGATACTCCAGCGACCAGGAAAACTATCCCTATGCAAAGCGCCAATATTCTCCAGAAGGCTTTGGCGGAATCGGACTTTGCGACATTGTTCGCCGCTTCCTCGACCTCCTTCGCTGCGCTCTGGATCCTGGCGCTGATAGCGTCCACAGTCCCCTTTTCACCATGGAGCTCATCCCGCTGGCGGACAGTCCTCGCTTGAGGCATGCATATCCACAGGATGGCATACACGATAGGAGCGAACATAGACGGGGTGTTGAGCCAGCCATGTCTCATGAAGAATCCGCAACCCGCCAGGGTCAGCACCACGAATAGTATCCTGAACACCGTGGTGTCCACCCCGAAAAACGCCCCGAGACCCGCACAGACTCCCGCAACCTTTCCGTTAGCGGGATCACGGTACAGTTTTCTCTTGACCTTCAGGTCATCAGTATTCCCGCCTTGTTTATCATCGTTTATAGAAGACTCTTCCTCAATGGCTTCCGGCTTTCCGAGCGTGGCGATAGCCACTTCAACCATAGGAAGGGTCACGACCCCTCCCCTGCCGCTTTGTTCCAGAAGGAGCTCCGACATCCGCTCCTCAATTCCTTCCAAGACTTCCGAGCCGCTCTCAACCTTCGAATAGAAAGTCTCGAGTTCTGACATATATTTTCTCACTGCCTGGCAAGCGTCATCCTCAAGGCTGAACACATAGCCGCCGATGCTGACATTCTCGACTGGTTTCATAACTACTTTTCTTTTATTGTCCTGATAGTGTCCACGATCTCTTGCCATGCGGTGTCCATCTCACCGAGTTGCTGGCGGCCTTTTTCGGTAATGCAGTAATATTTTCTGGGAGGCCCTTGGGTGGACTCTTCCCACCTGTACGAAAGAAGTCCCTGGTTCTTCTGTCTTATGAGCAATGGATATAGGGTCCCCTCGACAACTATCATATTGGCCGCTTTAAGCTCCTCCAGAATCGACGAGGCGTATGCCTCCTTCTTTTCCAAGATGCTCAAGATACAATACTCAAGCACCCCTTTGCGCATTTGCGAACGCACATTATCCGCACTGTTATCCATATCAACCTCCTATTTTCGATAATCACTGAATTTAGCCATGTTCTCGGCTGTGGGTTCCAGACCCCTCATCTCGCACTTTTGGGCGGGTGTTTTGGCCAGAGGAACCACGATCCATAGCACGAGGTAAACAAGCAGTCCGCTTCCCCAGAGAAGGAGGGCCAGCAGAAGGATGATCCTCACTATCGTAGTGTCGATATTCAGGAAACTCGCGAGACCGGAGCAGACTCCGCCGACAGCCTTGTTGTCCGGGTCACGGAAGAGGCGTTTCTTGACTTGCCCAGTCTCACCGTTGTAAGAGAAATCCGGACCGGCAGCCTTCGATTCTTGCCCGGCACCTGATCCAGCGTCAGGCCCGGCCTGACCGGGCATCTCCGCCGACCCGTCCGGCATTCCCAGCTGCCCCACCACCTTGCTCACGAGGGCAAGGTCAACAACACGGTAAGCCGCTCCCCCAATCCCTTCGTCAAAGAGCTCAGCAATCCTGCTCTCAAGATCGGACATGACCTCATCCTTTGCCGATTGGGTGTCACGGTTGAGCCTCGACTTGAAATGATCGAAATAGGCGGAAAGCCTGTTGTAGGCATCCTCATCAAGGGCAAAACTCCGTCCACCGATGCTAGCGTTGATAACTTTTTTCATAATATTCTTGGCTTTACAATTAATTTTCTTTTGCAAAGATATATATTTTTTTAAATACCTTGCAACACATAGTACTAAAAAATCGCGTATTTTTTATAAATTTGTAGAAACAGGTAAAGAACACTATCAAATGAAACGATCACTCATTCTGATCACAAGCATCATGATGCTTTGCGCTTGCGCATCCCAGGCAAAGAATTACGAATCCAAACGTCCCGCCCCTGACCAGAGGCTTTTCAAATCCACAGCCGTCGAGAACAAGATCGACCAGATGCGGAAAGCTTTGAAAAATCCCCGTCTGGCCTGGATGTTCGCCAATTGCTACCCCAACACCCTGGACACCACTGTCCATTTCGGCAAAGACGAGAACGGAGACTGGAGGACTTTCGTCTATACGGGAGACATCCACGCCATGTGGCTGAGGGACTCCGGAGCACAGGTCTGGCCATATATCCAGCTTGCGAATGAGGACGAGGAACTCAAGCACATGCTCGCTGGGGTAATCAATTGCCAGTTTACCCTGATCGCGCTTGACCCTTATGCCAACGCTTTCAACGACGGTCCGAAAGGCAGCGAATGGGAATCAGACCTGACCGACATGAACCCTTGGGATCATGAGCGCAAATGGGAGATCGACTCTCACTGCTACCCTATCCGTCTCGCTTACCAGTACTGGAAGGTGACGGGAGACGACTCAGTCTTCGGTGACAAATGGCTCAACGCCATCAAGGCCACGCTCAAGACGTTCAAGGAGCAGCAGCGTAAAGACGGTCCTGGCCCCTACCGTTTCGCCAGGGTGACAGACCGTCAGTTCGACACCAAGTCCAACGACGGAAGGGGCAACCCCGTCAAGCCCTGCGGCCTGATCGCCTCTGCCTTCCGTCCTTCCGACGACGCCACCATCTTCGAGTTCCTGGTACCCTCCAACTTCTTCGCTGTCACTTCATTAAGGAAGGCTGCGGAGATTTTGCGGTCGGTTAACAAGGAGCAGGGACTCGCCAAGGAGTGCGAGGACCTGGCCGCTGAGGTCGAGACCGCGCTCAAGGAATATGCTGTCTATAACCACCCCAAATACGGAAAGATTTACGCTTTCGAGGTAGATGGTTTCGGCAACCATCTCCTGATGGATGACTCCAATGTGCCGAGCCTGCTCGCCATGGCATATCTCGGAGACGTGGACATCAATGACCCTATCTACCAGAACACCAGGAAGTTCGTCTGGAGCGAGGACAACCCGTATTTCTTCAAGGGAACAGCCGGCGAAGGAATCGGTGGCCCGCACATCGGCTACGACTACATCTGGCCCATGAGCATCATGATGAAAGCTTTCACCTCCCAGGATGACAAGGAGATCAAGTGGTGCGTTGAGACCCTGATGAAGACTGATGCCGGCACCGGTTTCATGCATGAGTCTTTCTTCAAGGACGACGCCACGAAGTTCACCCGCGCCTGGTTCGCATGGCAGAACACCCTGTTCGGAGAACTGATCATTCACCTTGTGGATAACGGCAAACTCGAACTCCTGAACTCGATTAAGGTCAAATAAATCATTCAATATGAAACCTCTAGCCTATCTGTTGGCTGTCATCACCGCCATGACAGCGATGTCGTGCGAAGATAATGGCCGCCCGACGATGCCCGATCCGGTTGACTTGGTCAACCCCCTTACCGGCACAGCGTCATCCTATGAGCTATCCACAGGGAACACTTATCCGGCGATAGCGCTTCCTTGGGGCACTCATTTCTGGACTCCACAGACAGGCAGGAATGGTGACGGCTGGACCTACACATATTCCGCCACCAAAATCAGAGGCCTTAAGCAGACCCACCAGCCCAGCCCATGGATCAATGACTACGGCTCATTCTCGATCATGCCTGTCACGACCGGACCGGTGTACGATGAGGAAGGCCGCCAGAGTTGGTTCTCCCATAAGGCAGAGACAGTTAAACCTTATTATTATAAAGTCTATCTGGCCGAGCACGATGTCACCGCTGAGCTGGCTCCTACAGAGAGGGCAGCGGCTTTCAGGCTCACATATCCTGAGAAAGAGATGTCGTACCTCGTCGTGGACGCCTTTAAGGACGGACATGTCGAGATCGACAAGGAGAATAACTCCATCAAGGGTTACTCTGTCCACAATCACGGAGGTGTGACGGAGAATTTCCGCAATTATTTCGAGGTGATCTGCGACACTCCTTTCGAATATGAGATGATCGACGGCAGCATTGCCATGGTAGGTTTCAAGACAACAAAAGGGCAGCAGGTCAACCTTCATAAGCCCCGAGCAGGCGGAACTCAACCTCAAGGAGCTCGGCGGCCGTTCGATCGATGAAGTGGCCGAGGCAGGACGAGCCCGCTGGAACGAAGCCCTCGGCAGGATCAAGGTCGAAGACCCGGACATCGACAACCTGAGGACATTCTATTCTTGCCTATACCGTTCCGTGCTCTTCCCGAGGGATCTCTCTGAGATCGACGCCTCCGGCAAAAGGGTACATTACAGTCCCTTCGACGGCCAGATTCATGAGGGCTATCTCTTCGGTGACACCGGCTTCTGGGACACTTTCAGGAGTCTTTTCCCGCTACTTGATCTTGTCTATCCGGATCAGGAGGCAAAGATGCAGGAAGGCCTGGTCAACACATGGAAAGAGAGCGGCTTCCTGCCCGAATGGGCAAGTCCCGGACACAGGGGCTGCATGGTCGGAAACAACTCAGCGTCAGTGGTCGCCGGGGCTTACATCAAAGGCCTGCGGGGCTATGACGCGGAGGAACTCTGGAAGGCCGTCACCCATGGTGCCCACAATGTCCACCCCACTGTATCATCCACCGGAAGGCTTGGTTGGGAATATTACGACTCCCTGGGATTTGTCCCATGCGATGTGGGCATCCGCGAGAACGCCGCCCGGACCTTGGAGTACGCCTATGACGACTGGTGCATATATTCGTTCGGCAAGGCGCTCGGCAAGAGCGAGGAAGAACTGGCTCCCTACGCCAAATCGGCGCTCAACTACCGAAACTTATATGACCCGGAGTATAAGCTGATGGTCGGAAAGAACCAGGACGGCACTTTCTCCAGACCATTCAGCCCGCTCAAATGGGGCGGTGACTTCACCGAAGGCAACAGCCTCCACTACACTTGGAGCGTGTTCCATGACCCTCAGGGCCTTATCGACCTGATGGGTGGGGACGACGAATATGTCGCCATGCTTGACAGCATATTCACTATCCCGCCGCTCTTCGACGACAGCTACTACGGCTTCCCCATCCATGAGATCAGGGAGATGCAGGTCATGAACATGGGTAACTACGCCCACGGCAACCAGCCCATCCAGCACATGCTCTACATGTACGACTGGGCAGGACAACCTTGGAAGACCCAAGCCCATGTCCGGGAGGTTATGGACAAGTTCTACAACTCCAATTTCGACGGATACTGCGGTGACGAGGATAATGGCCAGACATCCGCATGGTATGTCTTCTCCGCCCTCGGATTCTACCCTGTCTGCCCTTCTTCTGATGAATATGCTATCGGCACTCCACTGTTCAAGAAGGTTACCGTCAATCTTCCCAACGGGAAGAACATCCTGCTGGAAGCTCCGGAGAACTCCTGCGAGAATTTCTACATCGACGGGATCAAGCTAGACGGCAAGTCCTGGAGCAAGAACTACTTCAAGCACAGCGACTTGACAAATGGAGCCAAGATAGTTTACTCGATGTCCCCGGAGCCCGTCCCCACCCGAGGCACCGCCATCGAGGACCGGCCGTATTCCTTCTCCAACCAGAAGATGATCGAGGCGGCCGAGAACGGCACTCTCCAGTAGTCTAGAGTCAAACTCATTATAAAACTTCCGGCAAAAACCGGAAGTTTTTTTGTTATTACGAACGGATTCATTATTTTAGCGCTATAGAAAGACTATTCATATTCACTTAAAACCATACTCATGAGAACAACAATCACCAAGACCTTGATGGCCGCCTTCTTGTCGGCCATGGCTCTTCTGTT
>CACZZZ010000021.1 GCA_902785825.1 uncultured Bacteroidia bacterium | reverse complement strand
ATCAAACTCTTCTTTGTATATACACATTTATAAAATTCCAGTTCGACCCCGACAGCTTCATTCCTCAATAAGAATCAACGCTCTCGATTCAAAAAATTTTCTCGGTACTTGCTTGTACTAATCTTCAATCTTGTCAATGACCTTGTTAAAAAATCCCATTCGCTTGCGAACGGGAATGCAAAGGTAAGGAGTTTTTTTTAATTGGCAAATTTTTTCACTAAAATTTTTAAAATATTTCTATTCTTTTTGGTTCATCTTTATCCTTGCCAAGAGCTCCCAGGTACGTAACCTATCCTTATACAAGTTGTTAGCGTTAACTTTGTCGATGTCGAGAGAAGCGTCGGAATTATCCTCCCAGCGACGGCAATTATACAAGACATCGTATATTCTCCCGATCTGATACTCCCTGGAGACCCTTAGACCTACCGCATAATCCTCTCCATATTTGGTCACAGGGAAGTTGATTTTCCTGAGTGTAGGGACGAAAAACCCTCTGGGGGCACCAAGGCCATTGATCCGCAAGGCATTGTTCCGGCCATTCTCCGGTGTCCACTCTTTATGGTCGATAATCCCCGGAGGAATGGTGTTCAAATTGAAATCAGTTATGCGATATGTTCCAACCACCATCGCGCATTTCTGGGCATGGAAAGCGTCCACAAACTTCTGGACCGTATTCTCATCATAATACATGTCGTCCGAATCGAGCTGGATAGCGAATCTTCCGCATTTGGGATGGTGGATCGCGGCGTTCCAATTCCCTCCGATGGCATGATAAGACTTGTCCTGGGGAATATATATAAGTTTAGGATCTCCAAGGAAACTCTTGATGACTTCGACAGTCCCGTCCGTGGAATTGTCGTCAACCACGATCACATTATATTTAAAGGAAGTCTTCTGGCCAAGCGCTGAGGAGAGAGCGTCACCGATCGTACGCACCCTGTTCTTGCAAGGAATCACGACAGAGGCCTCATATTCAAAATCACCATCGCCTAAGTCAACTTCAGCAAACTTCGGCTCGAGATATCCCCCGATGTCTTTCAGGTGACTGGTGCAGGCCTTCTCCATCTCGATCTGGACCGCCCTGTTTTTAGGATCGACATAATCGAATAATTTCTCCCCTGACTTACGGGTGTCTGTCTCGATCTCATAATAAAGATATTCACTCACATGGACCAAGGGACCTTTCTGGGAAACCTTCAGGCGGAGGTCGTATAAACCGGCATATTCATAATCCACATCCATCCGAGACACGGCCTCCTTGAGCGCCTCCTTGCGGAAGATCATCACAGAACCGAAATCAAAATCATCCCTCAAGGCTCCCATCTGGCAATCGATCACCGGTGAGAAAACCCTCTCGCCCGCTATTTCCTTAATATGGTCTGAATATACCATCGCGGCGGAAGTGTCATCCGCGACCGAGAGGAAACGCTCCAAAGAGTACTTTCCGAAGCGTAAATCGGTCGTTTTCGTGTAGATCATTACAAACGGGGCCTCTGCCTCGGATGCGATAAGCCTCATGGCCTTTGTGCTCTTGAAAGTCGCGCCATCGATAGGCACGACCTTGGAGACTTCATTCTCAGCGCTGAGGTTAGCCGTGGTGACTGAGGACTGCCCGTCATTATAATATGGGATAAAACAATCGATTCTTCGCATGATAAAAAGATAAGTTGTGAGACACAAAAATAAGAAAATATCACCAAAGATTAATATATTTGTAGAATAGAGTCAAACAATGACATCACTACCGATATGGACAGGAAAATAGTAATCATCCCGACATATAACGAGAAGGAGAACATCGAGGCTATCATCCGCAAAGTTTTCAGCCTGGAAGGAGAGTATCACATCCTGGTCATTGACGACGGATCCCCTGACGGGACCGCATCCATCGTCAAAGCATTGATGGGAGAGTTCCCTGAAAGGTTGTTTATAATCGAGCGCTCTGGGAAGCAAGGACTTGGCACAGCTTATATTACCGGTTTCAAGTGGTCTCTGGAGCACGGATACGACTTCGTCTTCGAGATGGACGCCGATTTCTCGCACAACCCGGATGACCTGCCAAAGCTCCACGCGGCTTGCGCCGAGTGCGGAGGCGTAGCTGTCGGATCGCGTTACTGCGACGGAATCAGCGTGGTCAACTGGCCTATCGGCAGGATCCTGATGTCATATTACGCCTCGAAATATGTGAGGTTCATTCTCGGGATGAAAGTCCACGACTGCACAGCCGGATTCAAGTGCTACAGCCGGGAATGCCTGGAGGCTATCGACATGGATGCGATACAGATGAAAGGCTACGGCTTCCAGATCGAGATGAAATACACCGCCTACAGACTTGGCTTCAAGGTGACTGAGGTCCCTATCATCTTCGTGAATCGCAAGCTTGGGACATCGAAAATGAGCAGCGGAATTTTCGGCGAGGCCTTCTGGGGTGTCATCAAGCTGAGATTCAGGAAGTTCCACCGCAAAGGACAAGAATGATTCTTCTTAAAAACGCCGTGATAGTGACGGGGGTCTCCGCATCGAGGGGAACCCTCGGAATTGACGGGGAGATTATTACCGGGATTTGGGACGAGGCTCCCACGATCCCGGGCGCCGAGGTGATCGACCTGGAAGGGATGCTACTCATGGCCGGAGGCATAGACGCCCATGTGCATTTCCGGGAGCCTGGAATGACTTGGAAAGCCGACATCGGTACCGAGTCACATGCCGCGGTATTAGGCGGGATCACCTCTTTTATCGATATGCCCAACACCTCCCCGGCGGCAACTTCGATGGAAACCATAGACTGGAAACTCAACAGGGCCCTCGAGACTTCTTCCGCGAACTATGGGTTCCACATCGGCGCGACGAACTCCAATGCCTCCCTTATCCGTGAATATATTGAAAGCGGTATGGGATACAAATTCGGCGGAATCAAGGTTTTCATGGGTTCCTCAACCGGCAATATGCTTGTGGACCGGGCTGAAGCCCTTGAAGACCTGTTCAGGATAAAAGGTAAGACCATCCTGATCCATAGCGAGGACGAGTCTATCATAAAAAGGAATCTTGCGGATGCCAAGGCAAGATATGGCACAGCTGTTCCTTTCGAGGCCCATCCTCTTATCCGTAGCCGGGAAGCTTGCGTCAAATCCACCGCTAAAGCCTTGGAGCTGGCGATCAAGCATGGCACAAGGCTTCACATTCTTCACGTCTCCACCAAAGAGGAAGCGGAGATGATCAGGGAAGCCAAACGTTCAAATCCGGGAATAACCGCCGAGACTTCAGCTAACTACCTGTGGTTCAGCGACAAGGATTATTCCCTGATGGCAGGAAAGCTGAAATGCAACCCCGCCGTAAAATCCGAGGCCGACCGCGAGGCTCTCATCGAGGCCTTCAAAGACGGCACCATTGACACGATCGGTTCCGACCACGCTCCCCATCTCAAAGAGGAGAAGGACAGGCAATACCTTGACTGTCCTTCAGGCTTACCGACTATCCAGCAATCACTTCCGGCTGTCTTGACTATAGCCCGCCGCCACGACATACCGCTGACCAGGATAGCGTCCGCATTCTCTGAAAAAGCGGCGGAAATATTTGGAATTCAGGGACGAGGCTTCCTTAAACCAGGGTACTATGCCGACCTCATCGCCATCGATCCCGGGAAGGAGTTCAAGGTAGAGAATCCGGCCTACAAATGCGGATGGTCACCATACGAAGGGTGCCGGTTCCAAGGAGCCGTCGAAAAGGTCTGGATCAACGGATCCCTCGCCGTGAACGACGGTAAACCTGTCAATGATTATTTCAGCAGCCGTAAAGAGATCCTGTTCCGATCAAGGTCCACTGATAGTACGCTCACCTGAACTTTCTGGTGAAGCTTAAGCTTGGCTCCACGCATTTGGGAGACGTGGATAAGGCCGTTCTCATGTATGCCGATGTCAACGAAAGCCCCGAAAGCCGTCACATTGGTCACAATCCCAGGAAGTTCCATGCCCGCCTTAAGGTCATCAATCTCATGGATGTCATCAGCGAAACTGAATTCCTGGGCCTCCTGCCTCGGATCCAGCCCGGGCTTTGCGAGCTCCTTAAGAATGTCGTTAATAGTGGGTAGGCCAAACTCTCCTTCCACATACTTAGATGGGTCAATCTTCTTTATCAGCGCCTCATTACCAACGAGTTCCTTAGATGAGACTCCAAGATCAGCCGCCATTTTCGCGACTATGTGATAGCACTCGGGATGGACAGCTGAATTGTCCAAAGGATTGGCGGCGCCATGAATCCTGAGGAAGCCAGCACATTGTTCAAAGGCCTTTGGGCCAAGCTTGGGAACTTTATGGAGCTGATCTCTTGAGGTGAAACCTCCCGTCTCATTCCTGTACGCTACGATATTTGAGGCAAGCGCCGGGCCAATCCCGGACACGTAGCTCAGAAGATAAGGGCTGGCAGTATTGAGATTGACTCCCACGCTGTTGACGCATATCGCAACGGTATTGTCCAGTTTCTCGCGCAGAAGGTTCTGATCCACATCATGTTGGTACTGACCGACCCCCAAAGACTTCGGGTCGATTTTCACCAGCTCCGCAAGCGGGTCCATAAGACGGCGACCAATCGAGACCGCTCCCCTGACCGTCACATCCTCGTTCGGGAATTCCTTTCTGGCCACCTCGGATGCTGAATATATTGAAGCCCCATCCTCACTGACGGTATAAACCTTGACGTCATCGGGGAGCCCGACCTTCTTGACGAAATCTTCCGTCTCCCTGGATGCGGTGCCGTTACCGATGGCGATAACTTCGATGCGATATTTCTCCACCATGTCAGAGACCGCCATGATTGACTTTATCTTCTCACTCTGGGGAGGATGAGGGAATATTATCGTATGGCAGAGAAGGTTGCCATGCTCGTCAAGGCAAGCGATCTTGCAACCGTTCCGGAAACCCGGATCTATGGCCATAGTCCTTTTCTGCCCCACCGGAGGGGATAAAAGGAGCTGGGTCAGGTTCTCTCCGAAAACAGCGATTGATTCAATATCAGCTTTTTCCTTAGCTTCTTTCAATATCTCGTTAGAGATAGACGGCTCAAGCAGGCGTTTGAAAGAATCGTCGATCGCCTCACGGATCTGCTCCGCCAGTTTCGGTCCCGGATACTTTCTCTCCTGACAGAAATCATAATAGATCTTATTGCCGCATTTCTCGGGATCAGCGTCAAGTCCCACTGAGAGAAAGCCCTCTTTCTCAGCCCTCAATATTGCCAGAAGATTATGGGAAGGTATCCTCTGAATAGGCATCGAGAAATTGAAGTACGCCCGGTATTTCGATGCGTCCGGGTTAGTGGAAGCCGCTTTGGTGGCCTTCGATTCGACACGTCTGGTCCTGAATATCTGCCGCAACGCGTCCCTTGTAGTGGCCGATTCCGAGAATCTTTCCGCGATTATATCCCTAGCCCCGGCGAGGGCATCCTCGACATCCGCAACCTTATCGCCGACGTATTTCCTCGCCTCAGGCTCGGGATCAGAAAGCTGAACATTCCACATCTTGTCAGCGAGAGGCTCGAGCCCTTTTTCCTTAGCCACGGTAGCCCTTGTCCTACGCTTAGGGCGATAAGGAAGGTAGAGATCTTCCAATTCACTGGAAACCAAGCAATTCTCTATCTTGGATTTAAGATCAGGAGTCAATTTGCCTTGTTCCTCAATTGTCGAGAGAATCCCGGCCTTACGCTTCTCCATCTCGGAGAACACGTCACTCCAATGCTTGATCTCAGCGACAGCCATGTCGTCCAGACCGCCGGTTTTCTCTTTCCGGTAACGGCTGATGAAAGGGATGGTAGCCCCTTCCTCAAAGAGGCCAATGCAATTCTCAACCTGCCAGTCCTTGATTGACAGTTTGCGGGCTATCTCGTTAATATAAAGCGATTTCATATCTAGTCTTGCGAGAAAATCCTTAATTCATCCCTGTATGCCGAGAATATTTTAGACTTGGAGACAAAGCCTATATAAGCCCTGTCAGAACGTCTGACCACCGGGAGATTCCACGCCGAGGTGCTCTCGAACTTCCGCATCACTGAATCCATGCTCTCGTCATCATACACATACTCGACCGCGCTGCGCATGAAGTTGAACACATGTAAGGTCTCATATTCACCGGAACGGAACATGTCCTTCCTTATGTCCTCGAGGGACACGTATCCCTGGAAGCGCCCTTTCGAGTCCACAACCGGGAATATATTCCTGGAAGATTCCGAGACCACCTCCACAAGCCTGCCGAGAGTATCGTCTATCTTCACGGGAGAGAAGTCATTCTCTATCACGTCGTTGACCTTCAAGAGAGTGAGCACTGCCTGGTCGCTGTCATGGGTGAGTAACTCCCCTTTCTGGGCGATTCGTTTGGTGTAGATCGAGTACTTCTCCACAAGCCTCGTAGTACCGAAGGCTATGGTGGCGGTGAGAATCAGGGGAAGGAACAAATCGTAGCCTCCAGAGATCTCGGCGATCAAGAAGATGGCCGTCATAGGAGCCTGCATCACTCCGGCCATCAGTCCAGCCATCCCGACCAGGACGAAATTCTGCTCAGGCACGGACAAAGACGTTCCGGAAAGCATGAGGTTAAGGGTCCTCGCCACGACAAACCCGGCGATGGCCCCGACAAAAAGGGTCGGACCGAAAGTACCCCCCACTCCCCCGCCAGCATTGGTCAGGGTCATAGAGAAGACTTTCAGCAGCAATATCAGCATGAAGAAAACAGGCACTGACCAAGGGCTCCTCGAGAGGAAAGCCAAAGGAGTCTGTCCCTCCAGGGAAAGCTCATTACCATTCAAAAGACTCCCCAGCGAATCATATCCCTCTCCGTAAAGTTGGGGGAAGAGAAAGATTAGAAGTCCGAGACCGATAGCGCACAATCCCCACCGAAGATAGGCGTTTCTCATCTTCCCGATCCTGTCCTCAAGCCATAGGGTGGCCCTTATGAAATAAATCGAGCACCCGCCGCAAAATATTCCCAGAATGAGATAGAAAGGAATATTCGCGAGGTTGAATGGCATCAGGGTACATTCAAAGGGAGTGCTCTTGCCAAGGAATATATAAGACACGACCGTCGCCGAGACCGTGGACAACAGCAAGGGCATCATGGAGTTCATGGAGATATTGAAAAGGAGTATCTCCAGCACGAACAGCACTCCCGCGAGAGGAGCCTTGAATATTCCCGCCACAGCCGCGGCCGCCCCGCATCCCAGTAGGATCGTCATACTTCTGTAAGACATTCCGGCCTTACGGGCGAAATTGGATCCGATGGCGGCACCCGTATAGACAATAGGCGCCTCAGCTCCTACCGAGCCTCCGAACCCGATCGTGACCGAGCTGGCGACTATAGAGGACCAAGTGTTATGTGGTTTGATCCTGGAATCATGCCTGGACACTGCTTGAAGGGCCTTCGTGACCCCATGGCCGATATTGTCCTTAAGCAGGTAACGGCAAAAAAGCATTGCCAGGAGCATTCCCACTCCAGGCAACGCTATATAATAGATGACCCCGTTCCAGAGATCGCCGAAAGCGTTCCCAAGCCCATGCTGGATGAGTCTGATAAGAGTCTTCAAGATGACAGCGGCCAGACCCACAACGAGTCCGGTGACAACGCTGAGCACTAAGAGAAGATTCCTCTCCGAAAGGCGTGAGAAGGGGTTCATCATGCTCTAACTTACATTCCGATACCGCTTATGACTCCAAAGGTAAGGGACTTGAACTGAGGTCCATAACCCTGCTCAAACTGAGTAACCGGTGAATATTTGACATAGACTCCGATGCCTCCGAACGAAAGGGAGCCAAAGATGTTGTAAGTAAACGGCTTGGTCTTGATCTGCTTGGAGAAGTGATCTCCGTCCTTCCACTCCTTGACAGTGGCCCCGTCTCTGCTTTCTCCCTTGAACCTGCTGATAGCCGGGAAATTATATTCACCGGCGGCGCCGATCCTTAAAGTGAACTTATCGAAAGACTGCTCGAAAGCGATAGGAACGGAAAGAGTCCTGACCGAGAGACGGGATTTCTTGATCCTCTTGAACCCGGAGCC
This sequence comes from uncultured Bacteroidia bacterium, assembly GCA_902785825.1. GTDB lineage: Bacteria > Bacteroidota > Bacteroidia > Bacteroidales > UBA932 > Cryptobacteroides. Next base: position 33,700 of record CACZZZ010000021.1, on the reverse strand, counting down.
TTCCATAGAAGCGATCGAGACCTTTTCCTTGGAAGCGTCAGGCTGCCAGAAATAAGTGTTTCTCAGGCGATAGTAATCCCAATCGAAATCAACGCCGAGGGTGAACATGCCCGTCTCGTAAGGATGTACCCTGAGCTCGATAATATTCATATAGAACTCGGTCAAAGCCTTTCCCTTGTTGTTCTGGAAATCCGCATCCACATCGAGGAGGTTGTGGTCACCGAAAGCGACATAACTCACAGTTTCAGCGGAGAAAGCACCTTTCCTGATGGAGAAATCAGCGTCCTCACCGAATTCAAAGCTGTTTTGGGCCGCGAGCCCGAAGCTGAAGATTGTCGCCAAGACAACGATTGAGAAGAACTTTTTCATGGTCTTAAATCAACTACTATTAATGTTTTACAGATAATCTTTTGAATTCCTTGACAGCCCGTGACATCTGTTTCCTGAACGCCGGACTTGTCTGCAGTTTGTCATAAGCTATGCTGGCGGCAGCCCGGCTCGCATCCACATCGCTCTGCCAGTGAGCTCCGACGATGACGCGGCTCTCGCCATATTCCCAACCCCTGGCAAAAATCTCATTGGCGGCCTCGGGATTGATCTCGGCAAGAAGGAGTGCGGCGCTCCATCCGCGGATTGTATGACCGGAAGGATATGACCCTTCACCTCGTAACTCATCCTCCTCCCAGGTGGTCAGAATGTGGTCGTTAAAATACTCAAACGGTCTCTTCCGCAGGAAATGGGCTTTGGGACGGATACGGATAAGATCTATAGTTGAGATGCTGGTTTCCAGCAGCTTCCATATTTCCGGCGTGGTTTCTTTCGAGACAGTCAAGCCGAACTGGTCCTTGAAAGAGGCGAACAGAGACTCCAGCGACCACACGGCATCACTATTGGCGACAGCGGCCCGAGCGGAATCGGCCCTCAAGGCTTTACCCCAGAAATAACGGATTGAGTCATATTGGAACTCCTGACTTTTCCAGGCTGGAGGAGCCGGGAGACATTTCACCAAGTCAGGCATCTGGTCGATCGTGAAATAGGTCGGAACTTTCTGGCCCTCAGACGCTACCACACCCCTTCCCACAGAGCAAGACTGCGAAAGCGCGAACGACAATACCAAAAGAAGGAACCCGAAAAAACTTCTCAACTCTTTAATCATTTTACCCTCTGACTCGATTTAATTCGCTAATTTAAGAAATATTCGATAAAAAGACTTATTTTTGATTCCATGAAAAAGGTTATTGTCTCAATCGCATCAGTGATTCTCGTGGCCCTGCTTGGGATTATAGGTCTCAACCAGATGAAAAACAACGGTCCGAGAGGAAGGGTCATATCTCCCACTGGATCAAAGATAATAGTGGAGGAGATGAGCTATTATATCGGTGGAGAAAAAGTCTTCGGAAAGGTTTTCAAGCCGGCGGACGCGAGCGGAAACGACTCAGTTTCAGCCGACGCAATGCCGCTGGTGATATTCTTTCATGAACCGCTTAAGACCGAATGGCCGGAGAACCTTATCAAGTCTCTTGTCCCCTCCGGGTTGATAGGCTACACCTGCGGTTTCCGGGCCGATGAAAAAGACGCCGAGGCTCTTGTCAAACGGCTGCGTAAAGAGAAGATGGTGCTGGACGACATGGTGTTCCTTATCTGCGACTCCTCGTGTGGCAACGAGATTGTCAAGGCAGTATCAAAGCTCGGACATAAGATCCAGGGACTCGTTTTGATAGAGCCGGCCCTCACGGGTAAGGCAAGAGAGACTTACGTGCGCTATGGAAGGGAATTCCTGACCATTCCGGAATCCTCCAAAGCCAACGCCCTGTCGATGATCGAGGACTACCTTGAGGAGAGAGGGGCGCTGAAATGAGAAAGATCAGGTTCGGGATAGTCGGCACCGGGCGCATAAGCGACTGGGTACTGAAAGGAGCTTTTTTGGAGCCTCGTTTCGAGGCCGCGGCTGTTTGCTCACGTACAAAGGAGAACGCTTTGGCCTTCGCCGCCAGCCACAATATTCCTAAGATATTCACGAACATTGACGAGATGGCTTCCGACCCCTCAATCGACGCCATCTACATCGGTACGCCGAACCACACCCATCACGACATCGCGATCCGTTGCATGAATAAGGGCAAGCACGTCCTTAGCGAGAAGCCGTTGGCTTCCAACGCTTTGGAGGTCAGCGAGATGATCGCATCGGCGAAGAGTAACGGCGTGGCTCTGATGGAGGCGATGATCTCGACCTTGAGCCCCAACTTCCGGATGGTCCAGGAGCGGCTGAATGATATGGGGCCCGTCAGAAATTATTCCGGAGTCTTTTGCCAATATTCCTCAAAATACGACCTTCTGAAGCGTATCCTTGCTGGCGAGGATAACTCCCCCGTCCCGAGTTCATTCAATCCCGACCGCTCCGGCGGAGCCTTGACTGACATCGGAATATACCCGATCTACCCTATGGTCGCCCTCTTCGGGATGCCCAACGGAATCAAGGCTAATGTACTGACAGTCAATGTCCCGACTTCAAGAGGAATGAGTCCGATCGATCTCCAGGGCGCTGTGCTTTTTGAATATGACGGGATGACCGCCAGCGCGGTCTATTCCAAGATCGCTGACTCAAGACTCCGCACAGAGATCTCCTGCGACAAGGGTATCATCTCGTTGGACCAGATCCATATCACCCGCCAGGTGGAGCTCATCCAGAGAGGAGCGCCGACTTCGGGACGTTCAAGCGGCCCAGCTAAGGAAGACATCACCGTTCCTTGCGATCCGGACGAGTACCTCTGCGAGTTCAAGGAGTTTATCGACATAATCGAAAACGGCTCCCTTGAGTCCCGCAACAACTCCCTGGCCAATTCCCTGGCCGTCGCCCGCATCATGGACGAAATCCGCCGCCAAGCCGCCATCACCTTCCCCGCCGACTAGATTATCAGCTTCCAGCTTTGGGACGATAGGAACAGTAGATCCTTCGCTACGCTCAGGATGACAGCTGGGATGGCCGGTTGTGGCCTCCACTCCAAGAACCACTGCCACCCTCGGCACGTTAAGAGGGGGGACCGGAGCGAAACGCAGTGAAGCGAGCGGTGGGGCCGCGAAGCGGCGGTTCTGGAGTGGAGGCCACAACCGGCCAGCGAACTCACTGGCCGCCGAGGCGGGAGAAGAAGATGAGGACGTCTTCCCAGGTCTTGAAGGCGTCGGAGCCGAAGTGGACAAGCGTACCCATAAAGTCCTGACCGCCAGCAGTTTCCGGCTCGGCATCAATCAGATAATCAGCCAGGATCAGATTCTTGTGATTGCAAATCTCAACCCGGTTCCAAACCGGCACACCAAGGTTGTCCTCGCACCAGCGGAACACTTCCTCACACTTTCCAGGACAATTGTAATCCACAGAGGCGACAATATGGACCTCATATTTCTGACACAAAGTCTCCACCGCTCCCCTCATCCCGCTCGAATGATTCACAAGCCTGTCACTCAAGGAAATGAACAAGACTGGACGTGACACTCCGTTCTGACGGTCATCAATCCTCTGGATTACAGGGAGAAGGGAATGGACAATCACCGAGTCATTCAGATGGTGTTCCCCGTCGAAACGGACAGCCTGCGGATAGTGTTCCCGGAACAGATCAAAAGTGTGAACAAGATTATCACGAGTCCCAAAGAGACCATAGACCTTGTCAGCATCCTCAGAAGCCTGGGCAAAGCACCGCGACGAGACCTCTCTGAAATGCTCCAGAAGAGTCTTTGTGACAAGGAACGAAGTCTCCCCATCAGCCCTTTTGTTATGGAACTCCCTGCGGCCTAAACCATTGTTTTTCAATATAGTTTCGGCCAGCTGAAAAGCAGGATTGACTATGATCCTGTCGATCCCGTAAAGCAACTCGGAATACATCCCGCCCATCGAGGTACCGATGACCAAATCCGGTTTTTCCGAAGCCACGACCGAACGGAGCAACGTCATAGCCTCCTCCGGCTCAACAGGCAGGTCCGGGGCAATAACGGCCGCGTCGGGCAGGAGCAGCCGGAGCGTATGAACGCTCCCAGTCTGTCCGCTCGACGCGAATCCATGTACATAAAGAATTGTCTTGCCGGCCATCAGGCCCGGCCTGGCATATTCATAAAGTTCCATTACTCAGCCTCTTCGACAGCACGGAAAGCGGGAAGGCTCTCCTTGTCGAAGCCCATGATGTAGGAGCTCTTGCCGGCCACGGTCTCGCAAGCCATCTGGCAATAGACCTTGGCGGACTTAAGGAACATGTCGGGTGCGACGGTGGCGTCACGCAAAAGGAGCAGTGACATCACGATCTCGCCGGTCATGTCGTAGAGCCTGCGGGCCAGGAAGTCCTGCAGCTCAGCGTCTCCCGCCTCACGGACCTTGGCCACGCACTCGGAAAGGATCTGAGCGCAGCCAGCGATCTTATTCTTGAGCGGAACCAGCTCAGGCAGAACATCTTCAGCGAGCATGTCGTTGATGATATTCTGGTATGTCCCATTGGTGATGTAGCGGATAGCGGCAACCACCTGAAGCTGGGTTGTACCCTCGTAGATCGAGAATATGCGGGCATCACGATAAAGCCTCTGGCTCTTGTACTCCATGATGAAGCCGGAACCTCCGTGGACGGAGATGGCGTCGTAGGCGTTCTGGTTGGCATATTCGGAAGCCATACCCTTGCAGAGAGGTGTGAAGGCGTCGGCCAGGCGGCTGTAGGTCTTCATCTCTGCCCTCTCGTCAGCCTCGAGCTTGCGCTCCCTCTGGATGTCCTCAAGAGCCTTGTAGATATCGACATACCTTGAGGTCTGGTAAAGCAGCGAGCGGCTGGCATCGAGCTTGGCCTTCATACGGCTGAGCATGTCGTAAACACCAGGGAACTTGTTGATCTTCTGACCGAACTGGGCTCTCTCGGCGGCGTATGCGACGGCCTCATTGTAAGCCTCCTGGCTCAGACCGACGCTCTGCGCGCCGATTCCAAGACGGGCACCGTTCATAAGGGCCATGACGTACTTGATGAGGCCAAGCCTTCTCTCGCCGCACAGCTCAGCGCGGGCATCCTTGTAAGTCAGTTCGCAAGTCGGGGAACCATGGATACCGAGCTTATGCTCGATGTGGCGAACGTTGACTCCACCCTGACGCTTGTCGTAGATGAACATCGAAAGGCCGCGGCCGTCGCGGGTACCTTCCTCGCTACGGGCCAGGACCAGGTGAATATCAGAGTCCCCGTTGGTGATGAACCTCTTCACTCCGTTAAGGAGCCAGCATCCCTGCTCCTCGCTCCAGGTGGCCTTAAGCATAACGCTCTGAAGGTCGGATCCGGCGTCAGGCTCGGTGAGGTCCATGGACATGGTCTCACCGGCGCAGATGCGAGGGATGAACTTCTGCCTCTGCTCCTCGCTGCCGAACTCATAAAGGGTCTCGGCGCAGCTCTGGAGGCTCCAGATGTTCTGGAAGCTGGAGTCAGCGGCGGAGATAACCTCACTCGCCATGCTGAATATTGTCTCAGGCGCGTTCAGTCCGCCGTAACGGCGAGGCATGGTGACTCCCCAAAGACCCGCAAGGCGAACGGCCTCCATATTCTCAACAGTCTTGGAGGCATATTTCATACGCCCGTTCTCGAGATGAGGTCCCTCAAGATCAACATCTTCCGAGTTGGGAGCGATGGTGTTGGCGGCGATGTCACCCGCGATCTCGAGCAAGCGACGATAGTTCTCGATGCAGTCCTCGTAGTCAACGGGAGCCTCCTCGTAGCGCTCTTTCTCGGAATATCCGCGCTCCTTGAGCTCGGCGACCCTGCGCATGAGGGGATGGTTAAGGTGGAATCCGATCTCCGGATGGTCAGTATAGTAATTTGCCATTGCTTGTCCTCCTTATTTGCTGTTCTGCTTGTAGTACTTGATGAGTTTCGGCACAACCTCCTCGACGGGGCCGGTGATGACATAGTCAGCGATCTTGTTGATCGGAGCGTCCGGGTCGGTGTTGATGCTGATGATAATACCGCTGTCCTGCATTCCGGCGATGTGCTGGATCTGGCCGCTGATACCGCAGGCGATATAAACCTTCGGATGGACGGTCACACCAGTCTGACCGATCTGGCGGTCATGGTCGCAGAAACCTGCGTCAACGGCGGCGCGGCTGGCGCCAACCTCAGCGTGAAGAACCTTCGCAAGCTCGAAGAGCATGTCGAAACCTTCCTTGCTGCCCATTCCGTAACCTCCGGAAACAACGATGGAAGCCCCCTTGAGGTTATGCTTGGCCTGCTCCACATGGTGGTCGAGGACTTTCACGACGTATGCCTCAGGTGAGACATATTCATTGACAGCGGGATAGACAACCTCTCCGCCCGCCTTGCCCTCGTAAAACGCCTTCTTCATGACGCCCGAGCGGACGGTAGCCATCTGCGGACGGTGGTCGGGATTGACGATCGTCGCTACGATGTTGCCTCCGAAAGCGGGACGAATCTGGTAGAGAAGGTTCTCGTAGGTCTTTCCGGTCTTATTGTCGGTGTAGGGACCGATCTCAAGCTGGGTGCAGTCGGCGGTGAGGCCGCTGGTCAGGGATGAGGAGACCCTCGGGCCGAGGTCACGGCCGATCACGGTCGCTCCCATAAGGCAGATCTGAGGCTGCTCCTGCTTGAACAGATTGACAAGGATGTCAGTGTGGGGAGCTGAGGTGTAAGGGAAGAGACCCTCGCCATCAAAGACGAAGAGTTTGTCAACTCCGTAAGGAAGTATCTGATCCTCAACCTTTCCCTTGATTCCTGTGCCGGCGACAACAGCGTGAAGCTGGACTCCGAGCTCATCGGCGAGCTTGCGGCCCTTGGTGAGCAACTCCTGGGAGACCTCCATAACGGTCGTCCCTTCTATCTCGCAATATACAAATACGTTGTTCATGGCTCTATCCGATTATCTTCTCATCCAACAATTCCTTGATCATGCCCTCTATGTCGGCGTCGGAGGCGGTCAGATGCTTGCACTCCTTGGCCTGGAAGACGATATTCTGGACACTCTTGACCTTGGTCGGCGAACCGGCGAGGCCACACTGCGAAGGATCACCGTCCACATCGGCGACACTCCACTGGTTGAGAGTCAGGTAAGGGCGCTCCTCGTAAAGCTCGGCGTAAGGAACCTCAGCGGGACGCTCCATGGGGCAGGAAGCCCTCTTGTATTTCATCACGAGCTTGGTGTTCTGCGGGCGGCAGGGAGCGGCGCTTCCGTTGACAGTGATAAGAGCGGGAAGCGGAACCTCCACAGTCTCAGCACCTCCGTCAATATGACGACGCACAGTGGCCTTACCGTCCTCAACCTTGATCTCCTCAGCGTATGTGACCTGGTTGAGACCGAGTTTCTGAGCGACCTGGGGACCGACCTGGGCGGTGTCACCATCGATGGCCTGACGTCCTCCGATCACGATGTCAACATCCCCGATCTTCTTGATCGCTGTGGCGAGGGCGTAAGAGGTGGCGAGCGTGTCAGCTCCAGCGAAGAGCCTGTCAGTCAGCAGCCAACCAGTGTCAGCGCCTCTATAAAGTCCCTGACGGATGATCTCCCCGGCGCGGGGCGGGCCCATAGTGAGGACTCCCACAGTTGATCCGGGATTCTGTTCCTTGAGACGGAGGGCCTGCTCGAGAGCGAGAAGGTCGTCCGGATTGAAAATGGCGGGCAGGGCGGCGCGGTTGACGGTACCTTCGGCCGTCATAGCGTCCTTGCCGACATTCCTTGTGTCGGGCACCTGCTTAGCCAGGACAACAATTTTCAATTTCATATCGATACGAATAATTTAGTTTCAATCATGACCGCAACAACCGGCCAAACGGACAAATATACACATTTTTCGCCTTAAGACAAAAAAGGGAGGTCTTTCCCCGTAAATCGATAAAGTCAAAAAAAATGATTCATGGTTCGCGATTTTTTCCTAAAATCGCGTAAACGAACTAACAGACAAATGGTAATACAACCCATCATAAGCGATAAAGAGGGCTAGTCCATGGCGGACTAGCCCTCTTTCGTTAACAGTGCACTTACACTTAACAAATATTCAACAAAATGAGTACAGACAGACTTGAATTGGTGAAGGGGTCCTTCGAGAAGAAGGCCCTTCCGGCGGATGATCCCCAAAAGAAAGTCTCCGACTATTTCGGAGAACTGGTCTTCGACCGGGTAAAAATGCGCAAGTACCTTGACGCCAAAACTCTCGCCTCGCTGCTCGACTGCATCGACAAAGGGGGATCCCTGGACAGGGAGACGGCTGACATGGTTGCGAAGGGGATCAAAGAATGGGCGCTGGAGCACAACGTCACACATGTGACGCATTGGTTCCAACCCCTCACGGAAGGGACAGCCGAGAAGCACGACTCCCTCATCGACTATGACGGCAAAGGCGGGATCATCGAGACTTTCGACGGGTCTTCCCTGGTCCAGCAGGAACCTGACGCCTCATCATTCCCCAGCGGAGGCATCAGGGAGACCTTCGAGGCGAGAGGCTATACCGCCTGGGACCCCACTTCACCGGTATTCATCATGGATGACACCTTGTGCATCCCTACCGTGTTCATCTCCTACACCGGAGAGGCGCTCGACTATAAGACTCCTCTCAAGAAAGCCCTGAAAGCGGTCAACGACGCGGCGGTCCCGATCTGCCGCCTGTTCGACCCCGATGTGTCAAAAGTGTATTCCTATCTCGGGTGGGAGCAGGAATATTTCCTCGTGGATGAGGCCTTGTATGCGGCCAGGCCCGACCTGATGATCACAGGACGCACACTCATGGGACACGCCTCCTCCAAAAACCAGCAGCTTGACGACCACTATTTCGGAGCCATCCCGCCACGGGTCGCGGAGTTCATGAGAGACCTTGAGATCGCCGGGCACAAACTGGGAATACCGATAAAAACCCGTCACAACGAAGTGGCTCCCAACCAATTCGAGCTCGCGCCGATCTACGGCGAGGCGAACCTGTCGAATGACCAGAACCAACTCGTGATGAACCTCATGAGAAAGATAGCCAGGAAACACGGCTTCGTGGCGCTCCTCCACGAGAAGCCTTTCGACGGGATCAACGGTTCCGGGAAGCACAATAACTGGTCCCTCGGCACGGACACCGGGACGGCGTTGCTGGCTCCCGGAAAAGACGCCAAAGGCAACCTGCAATTCGTGACTTTCTTCGTGAATGTACTGGTGGCGGTCCAGAAATACAACGCCCTGTTGAAAGCCAGCATAGCAAGCGCCACCAACGCCCACAGGCTGGGAGCCAACGAGGCACCGCCGGCGATCATCTCCGCCTTCCTCGGCAGAACCATGACCGGGGTGCTCCGCAAACTGCTGGAAGTCCCTTCAGGGACTCCGATCGAGATCGCCGGGAAACAAGGTAAGAGCGTGGGACTTGTGGAAATCCCTGAGATATTCGTGGACAACACCGACCGCAACAGGACATCCCCATTCGCTTTCACTGGCAACAGGTTCGAGTTCAGGGCAGTGGGGTCGTCCGCGAACTGCGCCGGGCCTCTCACGGTCCTGAACGCCGCGGTAGCAATGCAACTGACTGACTTCAAGAAAGAGGTTGACAAAAGGATAGCCTCAGGCGTCCCTCTGGACATAGCTGTCATGGATTCGCTGAAACCGCTGATAGCCTCTGTGATAGACACGGTATGCTTCGACGGCAACGGCTACTCTGACGAGTGGAAGGAAGAGGCTGCCAGGAGAGGGCTTGATGTCGAGACCAGCGTCCCGGAGATATTCAAGGCCTTCACCAGCCCGGAGGCCTTGGAGATGTTCACCGCGACAGGGGTGTATTCCGAAAAAGAATTGGCGGCCAGGAATGAGGTCAAGTGGGAAACCTACACCAAGAAAGTCCAGATAGAGGCGAGGGTTATGGGACGGATGGCGATCAACCACATCATCCCTGCGGCGATTGAATACGAGACCGCTATCCTAAAGAACATGTCACTCTACAAAGATGTGTTCGGGGACTGTGGGAAACTGGTCACCGACAAAGAGATCCTCGACAAGATTTCCGGGCACGTGGAAGATATCAGGACAAAAGTGGATCGCATGAAAGAAGCCCGAAAGAAAGCCAACGTCATCGCCGATGAATACCACAAAGCTTTGGCCTACCGGGAAATAGCCGAAAGCCTGGCCGGGATTCGCCGCCCCATAGACAAACTCGAGGAGATCGTGGATAACCGCCTGTGGCCACTTCCCAAATACCGCGAACTGCTGTTCATAAGCTGAACGAGATGGAGACGAAATACATATTCATAACCGGAGGTGTGGCCTCCTCCCTTGGCAAAGGGATAATCAGCGCCTCGCTTGGGAAACTGCTGCAGGCAAGAGGCTATAAGATCACTATACAGAAGTTCGACCCGTACATCAACATAGATCCGGGCACACTGAACCCTTATGAGCATGGGGAATGCTACGTCACGGCGGACGGGCAGGAGACAGACCTGGACCTCGGCCATTACGAGAGGTTCACAGGGATACGGACGACCAGGGACAACAGTGTCACGACAGGCAAAATCTACCTGAGCGTAATTGAAAGGGAGAGGCGCGGTGACTACCTCGGCAAGACTATCCAGGTAGTGCCCCACATCACCGACGAGATAAAAAGGCGGATCCGCCTGAACGCTTCGAAAGAACCTTTTGATTTCGTGATCACCGAGATAGGGGGCACTATCGGAGACATCGAAGGACAGCCGTTCCTTGAGGCCATAAGGCAACTGAGGTGGGAGCTCGGACGGAACGCCCTGAACATCCACCTTACTTATGTCCCTTACCTTAGCGCGGCCGGAGAACTCAAGACCAAACCGACCCAGACAAGCGTCAAGCAGCTCCAGGGCCTTGGAATCCAGCCGGAAGTCTTGGTGCTGAGGACAGAACATGACCTCAGCGACGACCTGAGAGCGAAAGTCGCGCACTTCTGCAACGTGGAGGTTGAGGCGGTAATCCAAAGTCAGGATCTATCTTCAATCTATGAGGTTCCCCTCAACATGCTCCGTCAAGGGCTCGATGCCATCTGCCTGAAGAAAATGGGGATAGAGCCCGGACCGCCGCCCGAGCTGAAAGACTGGCGTTCCTTCCTTGAAAGAAGGCGTAACGCATTGAATGTCTTGACGATAGGTCTTGTAGGGAAATACTCCCTCCAGGATGCCTACAAGAGCATCACTGAGAGTCTCACCCATGCCGGAGTCTATCGCGACAGGAAAGTAAAGGCCGTGTTCATCAACAGTGAGGAGATCACCGCGGATAATGTGGCGGACAGGCTCGAAGGTCTGGACGGCATAGTCATCTGTCCCGGATTCGGCCATAGGGGGATCGAAGGCAAGATCATAGCCGCCGGATATGCCAGGACCCGCGACTTGCCGGCTTTCGGGATATGCCTCGGCATGCAGATGATGGTCATTGAATATTCACGGAACGTCCTTGGGCTCAAGGATGCCGACAGCATGGAGATGAACCCCGTCACCCCACACAACGTCATAGACATGATGGAGGAGCAGAAAAACATCACAAACCTCGGAGGCACAATGAGGCTGGGAGCTTACAATTGCCGTCTGGCAGAAGGCAGCAAAGCGAGAGCCGCCTATGGAGGAGCGGATCTAGTCAGTGAGAGGCACCGCCACCGCTACGAGGTCAACAACCACTTCAGGGACGCCCTTGAGGCATCCGGGATGAAGTGCGTCGGGATCAATCCCGAAAACGATCTCGTTGAGATTGTGGAGGTTCCCTCGCACAGGTGGTACATCGGGACTCAGTTCCACCCTGAATATTCCTCAACGGTGCTTTGTCCCCATCCCCTATTCATGGATTTCATAAAAGCATGCGCAGGAAATGACTGATCAGCTCAAACACGAATGCGGCGTGGCGATGATCCGCCTTCTCAAGCCGCTCGGATACTACCAGGACAAATACGGTACCGGCAGGTATGGCCTTGACAAGCTCTACCTGATGATGGAGAAGCAGCACAACCGCGGCCAGGAGGGTGCGGGAATAGCTTGCGTCAACCTGACAAATCCCCCAGGTGAGGAGTATATGTTCAGGGAGAGGGCAGAAGGCAAAGACGCCATCACCGAGATCTTCGGCAGGGTGGACAGCTCTTTCCAAGGCGAGCTGCTGATGGGACACCTACGATATTCCACGACAGGGAGATCGGGATTGTCATACGTGCACCCTTTCCTGCGCAGGAACAACTGGAGAGCCAGGAACCTCTGCCTGTGCGGCAACTTCAACATGACTAATGTCGATGAGATTTTCGAGGATATGGTCAGCCAAGGGCAGTCCCCCCGCATCTACAGCGACACTTACATCACGCTTGAACTGATGGGACACCGCCTGGACCGGGAGGTCGAGCGGAACTACATGAAGGCCAAGGAGGCCGGGAAAAAAGGTCTGGAGATCACACGGTTTATTGACGACAATGTCAAGATAGAGAACGTCCTCCGCTCCACGCTTGACAAATTCGACGGAGGCTATGTGATGTGCGGACTGACCGGGAGCGGCGAGATGTTCGCGATCAGGGATCCTTGGGGGATACGTCCGGCATTCTATTATAGGGACGATGAGGTAGTCGCCCTGGCCAGCGAACGGCCGGTCCTCCAGACTGTTTTCAATGTGGACATTGGGGAAGTCCGCGAGTTGCCTCCGGGGGAAGCGCTGATAGTCAGGAAGAGCGGAGAGAGTTCGGTGGAGAGAATATTCTCCCAAAGAGGAGATTTCAAATGCTCATTCGAGAGGATCTACTTCAGCCGGGGGTCTGACTCGGACATATACCGGGAACGCAAAAAACTTGGGGAACTACTTGTCCCACAAGTTCTTGATGCGATAGAAGGAGACATCGGGAACACAGTTTTCTCATTTATCCCGAACACCGCGGAAGTCGCGTTCTACGGGATGGTCGAGGGCTTCAGGAGGATGGGGATGGATGTCCGGAGCGAGAAAGTCGCATGGAAAGACATCAAGCTGAGGACATTCATAACCGAGGCCGGATCAAGGGACGATCTCGCCTCCCATGTCTATGACATCACGTACGGCAGCCTCCGCCCGGGCAAGGACAACCTCGTCATCATCGACGACAGCATTGTCCGGGGAACGACACTCAAAGACAGCATATTCAAGATCCTTGACAGGCTCCATCCGAAAAAAATCGTCATGGTAAGTTCATCCCCGCAAGTCAGGTATCCGGATTACTATGGCATAGACATGCCGCGTCTTGAGGAACTCTGCGCTTTCAGGGCGGCGATGACGCTCTGGAAAGACAGCGGACAGGAAAATGAATTGATAGACTTGCGTAAGGAATGCGAGCTGGAACTCCAGAAGCCCACGGAGGACATGGCGAATCTGGTACGGGAAATCTACAAACCATTCTCCGCCGGGATGATCAGCAAGGAAATGGCTCGAATGTTGCGGCCCGAAGGGATGGCCACACCCGTGGAACTCGTGTTCCAGTCGCTGGAAGGGCTTCATGAGGCTTGTCCCGCTCACCACGGCGATTGGTATTTCTCCGGAATATATCCGACTCCTGGAGGAGTGAAAAGAGTGACGGAGGCTCTGGTCAATTATTTATCCTGCAATGATTTATAGAATATGGTAAAAATCTTGTACGTGTGCCACGGCAATATATGCCGGTCCCCGATGGCGGAATTCGTGATGAAAGCTTTGGTCCGTTCCAGAGGGCTTGAGGATGAGTATCACATCGAATCCGCCGCCGTCTCCGATGAGGAGACCGGCAACCCGATCTATCCCCCGGCCAAGCGCTGCCTTACCCAGCATGGGGTACTCTTCGACAACTCCAAGACAGCGAGGAAAATAACCCCGGCAGATTACGCCCGTTTCGACAGGATCATCTGCATGGACGCCTCAAACCTCCGGCTTATCAGGCGCGTAATCCCTTCAGACCCGGATGGTAAGATCCATCTGCTGATGTCCTACACCGGACGGAGCCGGGATGTCGCCGACCCTTGGTACACAGGAGACTTCGAGACAACCTTCCAGGACATCCTCGAAGGTTGTGAGGCCATGCTCGCCGCAAGGCTGTAGCTTAGAAATGAATTCCCAGCCCAAAGACAGGGCTGATGGTGGCAAAGGAAACTGATGTCGCCCCGGCCATTAGCGCGACTTTGCCGGCAGAGAATATGAGACCAGCTTCAATCTGGACTCCTTGATGTGAAATATCGGTTATCCTGGCCCATTGTCCCGCAGTGTCTTCCCAGATCTGGTCAATCTTACCGTAACCAGCTCCGGCATAGCAGGTTACTCTTTTCGCAACTCGCATTAGAGCCCCTGCGGCGAGGCTATACCTCGACAACGCCGCCTCCCCTGAAACCCAAAGATAACCGAAATCAGCACGGCCGTCGCTGGTCGCTGAATAGTCCGACCGCATATTCCCAAATCCTCTCCTTGCGGAGACATATCCTCCGAAGGATCCTTTCATGGCCCCCAAAAAGACTCCGCCCTCAACTGACGGGAGTGCCGAAGCATCCAGCAGGAGATAATAAGACCAAGGATTGACCGTTCTGGGAGCAACTCTATTTAATACGACGGGATAAGTCTCTGACTTTCTGGAGATTCCATGCCGCCGGGAAAGTACCGAGGCGGGTCTTGACGCAATCCCTCCGACTGAGGCCAGAGGAGTGATGGAAGGCCGGGTCACGGGCTGTGGCGAAGCGGGATTCTCAACGGCAGGTTTAACGGGTGCGGCCTTTTTCCCAAGAGCGGCCCGGATAGATTCCACTTCCCTGCCGATGTAGGACAGCCCTGGAATATCGCCGGTCCGTGTTCCTTTGTATTTATTCCTTAAAGACTCCAATGAACGGCGGGTCTTCTGATCTGCGGGCAGGGCATCCAGCAATGTCAACGCCCAATCCGCACATGTGGCGACCACGACCGGATCTTTTGACCCGGAAGCCCTTGAAAGTAGGTTGCCAACCAGGGCCTTCCTTCTTGAGAATATCTTGTCAACATCCTTCCAAGCGATATACCTGAGGGCCGTCTTTCCCTCATTCTCCACACCACTTGCCGCGATTATATCCCTCCTGTAGGTTCTCCAGACCGCCAGCCGGGAACCATAAGGGACTTCCAACAAATCAGTCGCCGAAAGTTTACGGATCAGCTCATCCACCGCCGAGCTTTGCGCCGCCTCGTATCCGGCTCCAATCCCCTCACCCCAGATGTACGAGGGGTCTTCCTTGATCCTTCTGGAGTTCTGGCCATGAAGAACCAAAGATAATGTCAAGAGCATGAATATGAGGCAGAATCTTCTCATAATATCTTTTCCAAACGGGCGCGCTGGGAATCCGTCATTCTCCCGGAAACGTTCCCGAGAGCGGATCTGAACGCTTCGAGCCTGGCCGTCACCGTTTCCTCACTCCCAGGATTGAGGCACTCTTCCCGCAATAATTCCAGCTCATCCAAAGCGTTATCCCAGCGGCGCATATCATCGAACATCCTCTTTTCATAAAGTACCTGAGCAGAAGAGACAAGGTCCTCACGCTCAGCCCCTTCCGCAAAAATGCGCCCGTCTCTCGCACAAAGCCGGAACAATCCGTTTCTTCCCAAAAGAGCCACATCAGGCAGGATGAATTCAATCTCGTCGAAAGAGGGTTCGAGGATAAGACTTCCGGAGGAATCCATCAGACCTTTCCCATCCTCAGTGGCGACAATGAACATACCGTTAAGACAGTCAAGGGTGTCAGTGAATGAATATCCGGAGGCATCCAGCGACGGCACCTCCGAATCATATTCTCCTATAAGCGCAGCCGCTTCCTTAAACACCTCATCATAAGACGGTTCCATACTTGACTGGTTCGCTTTTGGCCATATTGCCAGAGCGATCAAGGCTGCCACGAGAACCGGAAGGATAATCCAAAGCCTCCTTTTTTTGGGGCGACCTGATTCGATAGCCTTCCGCACCTCCTCCACTGAAGTGAATCTCCCTGACGGATCCTCCTGCAGGCAACGCTCAAAGACATCCTTGCTGGAAGGCATTAAAAGCGAGATGATCTTTCCCAGGGAGAATATGTCTGAACGGACGCTCGCCTCGCCTCCATCGACAACCTCCGGAGCCGCATAGCCTTGGGTTCCAGCAGGAATATGGCCCCGAGCCATCGATGGCGAGTCCGCAAGACTGAAATCAATGACTTTCACGACGTTCCCTTCCCGGGTCACCATGACATTTTCCGGTTTAAGGTCATTGTGGAGGACTTGCTTGCGATGTATGTATGAGACCGCATCACAAAGCTGCAAGACTATAGACTTAGCTGTTTCGTGACTGACGGGACCGTTGCCGATGAGGTCTCCGAGGGTACAGCCGTCGATCCATTCCATCACAATGGTATTCCCAAGGCCTTCGATCCGGATCATCGAAAGATAATCGCAGACTCCGGGATGCTTGAGCGGCTGGGCTATCTCATATTCATGGCGGATGATAGCCTCATACACCTCGTCACCCCGGAACTCTTCCTTGAGGCATTTGAACACGGCGATCCGCTCCCCAAACAGGCCTTTATAAAGCAGATAAGGACCGACGGGAGAAGAGTAGATGAGCTCAAGCGCGTCTTTTCCTGGAAGTTTGGAAAAAGCGTCCCCAATCTCTTTGAAATATCCCGACGAACTGCCCATCTTCAATCTTTACCTCTTGTTGATGAATGCGATTCCCCCGTCAAGCCCAGCCACGTAAGGATCTGTCTTCAAGCCATTTCTGAATATTCCAGACAATGCCAGAGGATATCCTTTCATGATCGTCGATGCCTCAAAACAGTCGTCTTTCTGAAGCGAGGAATTCTTGCTCTCGAGGACACGGAATATCGAGTCGCCCTCGTAGGAGAGAAGCACTTCCCTGTCCGGGCGCCAGCCGATCATGATCCTCTCACCCTTGGTAAGTGAGGCTGCCTCAACGACTTCCGCCTGAAAATATGAAGAAGGCAGTTTCCCGGAATCCATAAGGTGATCCCGGAAAGCCTTGAAATTCAGGTACCCGGAATATCTCGACAGGGAGTCGAGAGTTGAATTCCTGGGAGCCGGGTTGTCTCCCACATATCCCCAGAACCGCTTCAGGGTGGACACGGAAATGCTCTCGTCCATAGCCTCGGCGAGCGCGGCGAAATCCGCCGATGTGGCCAGTCTCCGGCCCCATTTGCGCTCAACTTCCTGCCGCAGGAATGAATATTCAGGATTATCTTGTTTCATTGTTAGTTTCTTTATTGATAAATAATTTTTGTGTGGCTCTCCACCGAAAGGACTTCCGGAGAGGCCTCCTTATGGAGGATGACCTTCTCAAGGAGAGGATTGTCCTCGGAAGAAAGTTGCTGGATTCGTCTGCAGTTCGAGAGGTCCAGTTCCTTGACCTTCGATCCGGTCAGACGGAAGACCTCCAGCTTCCGGTTCTTACTCAGGTCTATGCTCTCAAGTGATTGGTTGTTATACAGTTCCAGCATCGTAATTTCGGGGCATCTCGAAAAGTCCAATGTTTTCAGCACCTTGCACTCGATAAGATAAAGGTACCCGAGTTTAGGATTGTCAAGATAGAACTCCTCGAGAAGGGCCTCTCTCCCGGCATAAAGCAACTCAAGGTTCTTGTTGGCCGACAGGTCTATCCGCTTCAAGAAATGGCCGCCCATTCCGAGAGTCCGGAGGTTCACGAGAGCCTCAAGCCCGGCAAGGGAATCCACTGGCAGGTCGGAGATTTGAAGTTCCCTAATCTCAAGCAATTCATCCGCGCTCATGATCCCATCCGCATCCGTGTCGTAATTCTTGGTGATAAAGTCCCAAAGGGTCGGATCGGGATCCACCTCGGGGATCTCAACAGGATCTTCCGACCCTGCCGGCGGATCAGGTTTGACATGCGGCTGCGGCTTGGTCATGAAAGTCATGGCCGGAGTCTCAAGGGTGTCACGTCCGTTTGTGAAGTAAACTGTCCAGGAATATTCAGTCTCCGGCTCCAGTTCTGAAACTTCAGCCGAGATCTCCTCACCGGGAATGGCTCCAATCTTCATCTGAGTCCCTGATGATGTGAGCCAGACCTTGAATCCGCACGCCGCGATGTTGTCGCCCCTGTCAAATGACGCCTTCAGTGTCACTGACCGGATTCCAGGCACCGCCTCCGAAAAGACCACCTCCGGCCGCTCCAGCCCCCGGGGAGCATCAACACTGCAAGAGGGTGCGAGGATGAGTGACGCAAGACATATGATTCCAAGGCTTTTTCTCATATCAGATGATAAATATAATCAAAATCCCTGGAATCATAATGACTAATCATATTTGTATTGCGCACCGCTTGCGGAGACCTTTCCTCCTGGGTAATAATAAAAATCTATAGAGCAAGTCACTCCACCATATCCCGGGATCCATTTTGGACTTTTGGAAAGATTGTTAGCTGCCTTAATAGCCTCTTGGACAATTAACTGTGCCCTCTCCCACCGATTAGAATAATCTTCAGCGGCCCGAGCTGTCAACGCACCATTACGGTTAACTGTCAGCTTGATTGTGACATAACCTTCAGCCCCGCCAAGAGCTTTCAATGCCGATACTTTCGGCAGATTTGGCAAGAAACCTTGGAGGATATCCTCGGCCAAGTCCCCATCATATTTGACGTATGGGTGTTCAGCTTTCAGTCGATCTTCCTCAACTTGCTTCGCGGCCTTCTCCGCCTGCTTGTCAAAATAGACATCCACTTCTTTCTTACGCTCCGCGATATATTCATCACCTGTCTTGCCAAGATCCTCGGCATACACAATCTCCCTGGTTTCCCATCTTTTCAAGTCAATTTCTTTGTTCATCGAATAATGCCTGTACATCTTTCGAGTGGTCCAGTTACCCTTGGCGTCATATTCATACTCAAAGTATGTGTATTCCCCAACGTCCCTCTGCTGCTCCAGCCATTT
This sequence comes from uncultured Bacteroidia bacterium, assembly GCA_902785825.1. GTDB lineage: Bacteria > Bacteroidota > Bacteroidia > Bacteroidales > UBA932 > Cryptobacteroides. Next base: position 14,852 of record CACZZZ010000021.1, on the reverse strand, counting down.
GATATCTTTATCCCGATCAACCAGTTTTACCTGTGAAGACTCATAAAGCAAATCCCCATGGTCATTATACTCAAAGTAGCTCCGCTGGGTCGCATACCCGTTTGATCCACCGCCCCCTCCTCCGACATCAATCATCCTTCCATCCTTGTCCCTCTCGATGTATGTGACAATATAATCGGACTTCCTGATCTCTTTTCTCCCATCAGCAGAAACCTGGAAAGACATATCTTCCCGACCATCATCTTTATAACGTGTCATTGTATATGATCCGTCTGACTCATTACGGAAAATGTCCCTCGCTCCTCCCTCATCGTCTGGGCTACCGACCGGCCGCGTTATGATCGTCTTGATACGGCCGTCATGATATTCATAAACGGAACGCTTGTCTGTTATGAATCTATCCTCCGGACGCTGTGAGGGATCGAGTCTGCCTTTCATAAGTTGCGACATCCAGATCGCATCCAGATCTGCGAACTCTCCCTTCGGCTTAAAGCCATAATAATAGTTATACCGATAAATATCGATAGAAGACAGCTTGCCCCACGCATTATAATTAAAAAACCTAATGAAATCCGGATTCTCCCTGCCCCAAATCATCTTAAGCAAATAGTTCCCCGAAGATCCATAAACCACATATTCTTCTCCTTCATGCTCTCCAGGTGCGGTTCCGCCTGGCACCCATTCCCCGTAAGCCTTTTTAAAGCCTAACTTCTTAGTGCGAGTGATAACCACATTCCCTTTCAGATTATTCCATTGAACATCAGTTTTCTTGAACGCCTGCCTGACAGCCACATCCAGTTCATCGTCCGTGTATTTCTGCGCGGAGACTGACAATGATACCAGCAACGAGGCCAGTACTAATAACAATTTCTTAGTTTCCATATTCATCATTCAAAACAACCTTATCAAATTTGCCGGGTTCTTTCTGTGCACCATCTTTTAGCCTAGTCCAAGCGCCCTCAACTTGTTCCAATCCATTTAAAGGCCAGCTGAATGTCAATGTGAAACATTCGTTCCCGTCTTTGGAAATCAGATCCAGAGTCCAATCGGCCCCATGATACGCTTCAATCAGACCGTTTTTAAAAAATACACGTTTGGAGGGCTTAGAAAGATCCCTATAATACCCTGACACAGAATCATCCGGATTGCCTTCCCCGCTAATCTTCAGAACCATCTCTATATCACGAGCATTCCCATTCCCTGTTATCTTCCCAGAAAAATACTTCATGTTGAAGGCTGGATTTCCATCATCCATATCGGCCATGTCCAAGGTTAAAGCCACAGGGATTCCATACAGACCTTGAGGTGAGTCCGGGTCTTCATCGTCATCGTGACCAAAATTGACTAAATATTCTCCTTTTAAATTATCGACACTCTCAATTGATTCAGGCAGTTCGAACTGGAACTCCGGGTGAAACCAATCCTGACTCTCCTCTTCCTCAAGATGAAGAGAAGCGATTTCTCCTCCAACGACAAAACCCTGCAATGAGTATTTATCGCTTGCTCCCCTTTCTCGATAGAAACCACGAACCTCATTTCCGACCACTCCAGGACCATCAACCCATAAATTCATGTCGATTTTTCTGGAATCATTCCCAAAGCCTATCCTGCCGCTATACTCATAATGCTTTACAAGTGGTGAGATCATGCCCGGATATTCAATCTTTTCCTCAGCCTGTTTATGTGCGCCTCCTAACATAGTGGCGGCATACAACGATCCCGACTCACCATAATCCATATACTTGACGATAAATGACTCTTGTTTGGCTCCATTTTCTCTGACACCGACAAGGGAATATATATCCAATCCCTCGTCATCATGTGATAAGCCAAGGTTAGGCTCAGAATCGAATGACGAGTTTGAGAGCAAACCCTCAATACCTTCCACGGCAGTTTTGCCAAGTAACCGCGTGAGCCTGGCCTGCAACTCAGGAGATGATGACAGGCTCTCGACATGAGTGCCGAGATGCTCGAAAAACCACTCATGAAGGGTCTTGGCATCATCATAAAGGCTGTCGTCCACGCCTTTCGGCCTAAGAATAAGGAACGCCAGCAGGCCAAGCGCCACAACGCCGGCCAAAGTTCCATACAGCCATTTCTTTGATGGAGCGTTTTTGGTTCCATGGCTTTCTTCAGTGCGGACCGACGGGGAAACTTCTGGTTTCTCCGGTTTAGCTGGCGACTCCGGTTGTTTCCGCTGTTCTGGTCCAGGTTGCGGAACCGACTCTTTCACAATAGTTTCTGGCCTTGGATCCGGATCCGGCCTCAGGCGTTCATGACAGACTGGACATATCACGGAATCCTCTGGTATTACTTCACAGCACACAGGGCAGCGGAACTCATGCTTGGGCTCGATCCATGTACCACAGTATTTGCACTTCTTGGCCACGGCCAAGATCTCCTTGCCACAGTTAGGGCATATTTTCATTTCAGGCATATCTCTCACTTATTTTTAGGAAAATAATGACGATGCGACTCCCACAACGGCCCCGATAACAACAGCGATTAGGATGACATCAATAATAGACAGAATAAATCCGGCATCTCCTCACCGCAATAAGGACAGTTTTTGGTCTCGTTCATATCATTTTCGTATAATATTTCAGTATTAACCAAGAATGTCTTCTCCGACCTCGATAGACTTCTTAAGTAAACGGTTTATTTTGTTTAATTTTGTCTCACCCACATTCTCAAAAGATTCTAGCTCATCGAATAGTCTTTCCCATTCATCATCAGACAGCATGAAAGGAATCTCTTTGAAATGAATCGTTTCCTGGGCGTTAGTTATATAGACTTCCTTCCTATCGTATTTATCTTCCTGAAACCTTACTTTGAGATCAGTAAGTTGAGAAGAGAACTCCTTCCCATTCTTAAGTTTTACGGCAATGACATCATCGCTGATTGTCAGTTCATCCAGTAGCCAACTCTTAGGATTGAACCAATACATTTGAAGCAATTTCTGCCACCATTTTGGCTCCAATGTCTTGAAATGGACATCATCGAATTTATTTGACTCTAGCCTTGGCTTTGGCTTGTCCTCAAGCCATTCACCACAATGTTTGCATTTTTTTGCTCCGGCGAGTATCTCCTCACCGCAATAAGGACAGTTTTTGGTCTCGTTCATAATGCCAATAATTAAAGAAGAGTTAATGTGTAAATAAAGGCATTATCCGAGTAAAATAAAGGTCCAAACAAGGTTCTTTTGAACCCGGCCGCCAAATAGGCGCACGGCAATGATGATTGGAGCCTTGTTAAAGGCCACTAGCTGGGCGCCAACGGCCGATATCAGGCCTTGGCGCACAGCAACATAGCATGTAACAGGTCACAACCGCCTTCAACGTGCGCCAGTTTGGCGAAGCTTCCTGCACAGGTTTGTAGGGACATCATGCGCCGGTTCGGCGAAAATTCATATATTTGTAAATATGGTAGTGTTGATAACTGGCATCTCATCCGGTTTCGGCCGGGCTATGGCCCAGAGGCTCTCCGCCGAGGGTCACACGGTCTATGGCACGCACCGCAATGCCGGGGAACGGATCCCAGGAGTGACTTACCTCAAGGCCGATATTACCGACGAAGAACAGGTCAATGCCACTGTGGACACGGTTCTTCAGAAGGAGGGCAGGATTGATGTGTTCATCAACAACGCCGGAATGGGATACGGCGGGCCGTTGGAGTTCGCTTCTATCGAGGACGCCAGAGCCCAGATGGACGTGAACTGGCTCGGAATGGTCCGTTTCCTGCACAGGATCGTGCCGATAATGCGAAGCCAAAGAGAAGGTAAGATCATCTGCGTCAGCTCAATAGGCGGACTGATGGGACTCCCCTTCCAGGGCCTGTATTCGGCGAGCAAATTCGCCATCGAAGGCTACCTCGAGGCCCTGCGGCTGGAGACCAGGGACTTCGGTATAAAGGTGATAGCGATCCAGCCGGGGGACTTCGCCACCGGATTCACCTCGAGCCGGCGATCAATCGCTGCCGAAGAAGTTCATGCCGCCTATCCCAAATACGCTGCTTCCCTCTCGAGCATCGAGCATGACGAGACAACCGGCCTGAAACCGGAATATCTCGCCAACAAAATATCCAGGATCATTAAATCCAAGAACCCGGCGAATCATTATGTTATAGCCTCGCCACTCCAGAAACTGGCGGTGCTCGCCAAACGGATTCTACCGTCAAAACTATTCGAGATAATTCTCGCCTGGTACTACAAACTCATTTAACATGGACCAATCTAATGAATTCACTTTCCGGCCGATGCGCCGGTTCAAGCAGGCGCTTCCGCCGGAGGAGTGCCGGGATATTCTTGACAAGGCTTACCGGGGCTTCCTCTCCGTCATCGGTGACGGAGGCTACCCGTATTCAATCCCGATCAATTTCTACCACGAGGACGGGAAAGTTTATTTCCACAGCGCCATACAGGGCCATAAAATAGATTCGTTAAGAGCTTGTGACAAAGCATGTTTCACAGTTCTTGGAGAGCCCGAGAAAGAGCCCGGTGACTGGTGGTACCATGTCAAGAGCGTGATCTGCTTCGGGCGCCTCAAGGAGATTACCGAGGCTCCCAAACACGACGATATGCTCCGAAAGTTCGGCAGGAAATATTTCCCCGGGGAGGAATATCTCGAGAAAGAGATGGCCGAGAGCGCCCGCCACGCAGCCGTCCTGGAACTTACCATCGAACACATGACCGGCAAAGCAGTCAGGGAAAAATAGTCTTATCATGTTCAAGGTCAGCGAGATAATCACCACTCCCCCAACGGAGTTCTCTTCGGAACTGCAGAGAAAGGTTTATGAGACATTCGCCTCGTTGGATATTCCTTTCGAAAGAGTTGACACCGACCCGGGCCTCACTATGGAGGACTGTCAGCACATCGATGAGAAGATAGGGGTCAGGATCGTCAAGACAGTGTTCCTTTGCAACAGGCAGCAAACGGAGTTTTACCTGTACGTCACCACCGATGACAAGCCATTCGTAACCAGGGACTTCTGCGGAGCCCTCGGGATTCCGAGGGTGTCTTTCGCACCCGCCGACAAACTCATGGAATTGACCGGAGTGCTGGTCGGAGCGACCACCATCCTTAGCGCCATTCTCCCCTCATGTGGGAAAGTCCATCTCGTGATGGACCGGAGCGTCGCGGAAAGCGAGCTGTTCGCCTGCACCGATGGCACAGCGACATGCTTCGTCAAGATAAAGACCGAGGATCTTCTCGGAAAATACATCCCCGCATCAGGAAACACAATCACTTTAATATGAGCAATATAGACCAGGTTCTCGCTTTCAACCGAGAGTATGTGGCCGCCAAAGGCTACCAGAAGCATATCACCGACAAATTCCCTGACAAGAAACTGGCGGTCCTGAGTTGCATGGACACCCGCCTTTCAGTCCTCCTCCAGGAAGCGCTGGGGCTTAAGAATGGAGACGCCAAGATCATAAAGAACGCCGGAGCGGTTATTCCCACACCATGGGACTCGGCTATGCGCAGCCTTATTGTGGCCGTGTACGAGCTTGGTGTTGAAGAGATAATGGTCGTGGCGCACACCACCTGCGGGGCCTGTCACATGAGTTTCCATCACTTTAAGGAAGAGATGCTGAAAAGAGGTATTCCTGAAAGTGAACTTACAAGGAAGGATGTGGATCTTGACGAATGGTTGGAAGGTTTCCACGATACGGAAGCATCTGTCCATAAGACAGTTGAGACAATCGTTAACCATCCGCTGATTCCCAAAGATGTCACTGTACGGGGTTTCATAATAGATTCAGTCACTGGCGAATTAACTGAAGTGAAATGAAAAGGATAGTTATTGCCCTGGCGGCCTGCCTTCTGGCCATCATCGCGACAGGCCAGGAAAGGCAAAGGAGTGAATATAAACTTGAGACCGGGATCCCCTACCACCAGGATGCGGGAGAATACGCTGCCCAAAGGTGCGTCTTGGATTTTTACTATCCATCTGACATTAAAGGGTTTCCGACCATTGTATGGTTCCACGGGGGCGGGCTTGAAGGAGGCCAGAAAGATATTCCGGAAGGGCTAAAGGATTCCGGAATAGGAATAATCGGTGTAAACTATCGCCTCCTCCCTAAAGCCGATGTCAAAGAGATCATAGATGACGCCGCGGCGGCTGTCGCTTGGGCCTTCAAGGAGGTTGCCTCGAGGGGTGGAGACCCTGATAAGATATTCGTGGCCGGCCATTCCGCCGGAGGCTATCTTATCGACATGATCGTCCTCGACAAACACTGGCTGGAAGCCTACGGGATTGATGCGGACAGGATCGCGGGAGCCTTCCCCTACAGCGCCCAGAAGATGACCCATTACAATGTGCGTAAAGGGATGGGAATAGGCCCGTTGCAAGTGATCGCGGACGAGAACGCTCCGATCTTTCACGTCCGTAAACTCCCGATGCCGATGCTGGTCCTTTCCGGTGACAGGGAACTTGAGCTCTACGGCCGCTATGAGGAGCAGGCATATTTCTGGAGAATGATGAAGCTCGTAGGTAACGAGAACGTCTTCCTTTACGAGTTTGATGGCTACGACCACGGCAGGATGCCCGCCCCGGCGCACAGCGTCGTGAAAAGATATGTCCGGGCGATAAGCCAAGGCAAGCCACTCCCCCAGCGATAAAAATTCATTTCACTCCTGCTTGTACCCTACTTTAGCACAAGCGGGGCTTATATTTGTGCGCGCTAAATAACAGGCCACATGAATGATAAGCTTAACATAGAACAAATGGAAGCCGTAGAATGCACTGAGGGCACCGTCAGAGTTGTAGCCGGAGCTGGTTCCGGCAAAACCAGGACCCTTACCCAACGCTACGCCTATCTCTTCAAGACTATGGGCATTCCCCAGTCTGACATCCTCTGCATGACTTTCACGAACAAGGCGGCGCAGGAGATGAAGACGAGGATCGCAGCGATGTGTCCTGGCGGGGCAGCCGGAGATTTCGTCACGACGATCCACGGTTTCTGCGTGAAGTTTCTCCGGGAAGAGATCTATCGTATGGGATATCCCCAGAACTTCATCATCTTCGACGAGGAGGACATGAAGGCCCTCATCAAGGAAGTTCTGGAGGAGAACGGGATAGAACGCAAGAGCGGCATAGTCGGAAACTATCTGGAAGAACTGGCCAGTTTCAAGGCGGCGGTCCCATATATTCCCCGCTTCATTTTGACTCCTGACCAGACTCCTGGACCCGACACTCCCCTTCTGGGGAAGATGATCCTTCGGCAAAAGCGGTACAATGCCTTGGATTTCGACGACCTGATGTTCTTTACTCTCCACATTCTCAACAGTTTCCCGGAGGTCAGAGCGCATTGGCAACAACAGTTTCAGTACGTCATGGTAGACGAGGTACAAGACTGTTCCAAGACCGAATGGGAGTTGTTCTCGATCCTTAGCGGATACTACGGCAACCTCTTCATCGTGGGAGACGCCGACCAGGCGATCTACGAGTGGCGTGGAGCGCATCCAGAGATATTCGTCCACTACAATCCTGAACATGAGTTCTACCTCAAGCAGAACTACCGCTCCACCCCGAACATCATCTGCGTCGCGGACTGCATCATCCAGAACAACAAGAACCGTCTGCCGAGGACCTCTGTCACAATGCGAGGAAACGGTTGCCGCACAAAGTTTTATCACTGCAAAAACGAGAATCAGGAAGCCCTTACCCTCGCCCGGGAGCTGAAAAAGTCCGGCTTGGAATGGAACAAAATGGCCGTCCTGTACCGCGCCTCGTACCTTTCCAGGAGCATTGAGCAGACCTTCATCCGGGAGAAAATCCCTTATGTGATATGGGGCGGCGTACGGTTTTTCGAGCGAAAAGAGATAAAAGATGCCCTAAGCTACCTCCGTCTTGTCGCCATGGACGACGACATGGCTTTCAAGCGGATAGTCAATCAACCCTCCAGAAAGATCGGGAAGAAGACCCTGGCCTTCTTGTCCAGCTATGCCACAAAGGGATGTTCCTTGTTCACGGCGCTGGAGAGCAATCTTGACCGTATAAAGAACCCAAAAGCGGCCAGGTTCGTGTCTTTGATCAAGGACGCCAGGAAAGAAATGGAGAACTCCTCAATCTCAAGCCTCCTTGAGTTCCTTTTGGAAGGGAGCGGCTTGTTGGCCGAATATCGGGCCGACACCGAGGAAGAACGCCTTGAGAACCTCCAGGAACTTCTCAAATCGGTCCGGACCTACGAGGAAGATAATAAAAATGAGGAGGATCTCTCGGCCAGGAAATACCTACAGGACATAGCGTTATACACCAACGCCGACTACCGCAAGGATGACGACAAGGTCAAATTGATGACAGTCCACCAGGCAAAGGGACTGGAGTTCCCCTTAGTGTGGGTCTATGGCCTTAACGAAGGAATATTCCCAAGCCACAGGACTATCCGGGAACGAGGTGAGGCGGGGCTCGAGGAGGAGAGAAGGCTTATGTACGTCGCTTGCACCCGGGCTATGGATCGGCTATGTTTCTCCGATTCGGAAGGGTTCAATGTTCAGAATGGCCTCTCAAAATATCCCAGCCGGTTCATCCGCGAGGCCAAGGACGATTTTGACAACTATCCTTATTACGACATCGTCGGCCAGTTCAGTCCGGAGCTTTGGGAAGGAACTGACCGGATAATCAATACGCTTGAGCAGTCCCATACAGCACCAAAGGGATCAATTACGGTCGGCACGAAAGTTCACCACACTATCTTCGGAGACGGGGAAGTCCTTCAAGAAGATCCTGATTTCGGGACAGTTACAGTACAATTCAAAGACTTCGGCAAACGCCGCCTGAAGTCAGAAAATCTTGAACCCCTGGAATAGACTGCCGTTTTTTGGCAATACGACTTCCTACCTTCGCAGCGGATGGGAAAAATGGAGATCCCTCTGAAAGGAAACATATCTAGCGAGGTATAAAGAAGCATGAGCAAGACTATCATTGAAAGAATGAGCGCGATCACCCAGAAAATGCGCGCGAACAGTATTGGGGAGGTCGAATTGAACCTCAAAAACATCCAGAAGGCAAGGGCTGACATCAAGTCGCTGGAGGACACTCTTGGCCTGTCTAAAATGCAGGTCCTGTTCTTAACAGCTATATTGCAGAAATCCTGCAGATTCCGCATCGACGGGGACGACATTTCCTCTTTCCTGGGAATGGAATATCTCCAATTCCTGACTTACAGCAATGAAATGGACGGCCTGAAGAAAAAGGGCTATGTCCGTATTGATAACGAGGGACATATCGTCCTTCCCAATGAAGTAAAGAACGCTTTGAAGGAGAACAGGCCTATAGAGCCGGAAGTGACTTCCGGACTGGATACAGCGAGGATCCTGACCAGAATCCGCAGGAAGCTTTCCATCCGTTCAAACGACCAGATGACCACTGACGAGGTTCGCTCCGAGATTGATTTCCTGCTCGAGGAAAACCCGGATACAAGCATCTCAAGGGCATGTCGGAAGAGATTGGAAAAAGTCTATGACGACGAGCGTCTGGTGTTCTACGCTCTGCTTTACCGATATTACTATGAGGATGACGACAACATTTGCTGGAATGACCTGGACGACTATTTCGAGGACGAAGAACTGGACCTAATGAAAGGCAATTTCTCTGTCGGACGCATGGACTTGCAGGAAAAGGGACTGATAGAGTACGCCGGACAGGACGGGATGCTGACCAAGGATTTTTTCAGAATCAAAGACGAGATCAAGGAGGAGGTGCTGGCGGACGTGGGCGGTCTAAAGAGAAAACAGGTCAACGTCGGAGCCGCACAGAAGATCATTGCCTCTTCGATAACCCCCAAAGAGATGTTCTACAATCCCTCTGAAGCTCGTCAAGTCGAAATGCTCAAATCACTTATGAGCGAGGAGAGGTTCGCTGGGATTCGCCAGACGATGAAAGAGAAGAACTACAGGACCGGTTTCACCTGCCTGTTTTACGGCGGCCCTGGAACCGGCAAGACCGAAACTGTTTACCAGATAGCCAGGCAGAGCGGAAGGGATTTGTTCTGTGTCGATGTCTCCCAAATCAAGAGCTGCTGGGTCGGTGAGAGCGAGAAGAACATCAAGGAAGTGTTCAAGAAATATCGGGTGAGAGTCAGCGCCGGTGGCACGGTCCCGATACTTCTCTTCAACGAGGCTGATGCCGTGTTCGGAATACGCAAGGAGGGTGCGGGCAGCGCTGTGGACAAGATGGAGAACTCCATCCAGAACATAATCCTTCAGGAAATGGAGGACTTGGACGGCATCCTCATCGCCACGACCAACTTGACTTGCAATCTGGACAAAGCGTTCGAGCGCCGCTTTCTCTACAAGATACGCTTCGAGAAACCCTCGGTAGAGGCCAAGGTGCGCATCTGGCGCTCAATGATGCCGGAACTATCTGAGGCAGAATCGCTTCAGTTAGCGAATGACTATGACTTCAGCGGTGGTCAGATTGAGAATATCTCCAGAAAGAAGACTGTCAAGGCCCTGATCAGCGGAACCGAGCCCACCTTCGCCGAAATCCGTGAATATTGTGACGACGAGACCCTCGAAGACCGCAAGCCGGTCAGGAAGATCGGGTTCTGACCTGCGGACAGGGCAAACATCCGTAAAAAAATCCGTATATTGCGGCATTATGACTTTGCATAAAAAGTATTTCTCCGAACTGACGGTAGAGGAGCTCTACGAGCTTCTCCGGATCCGTAGCGAGGTGTTCGTGGTGGAGCAAAATTGTGTCTATCAGGACATGGACGGAGACGACCAGGCCTCCGTCCACCTTTGGCTGACGGACAATGACAGGGTCGTCGCCCTTTGCAGGGTCTGCCCCGCCGGAACCCACATGAAAGAGGTTTCCATCGGCCGGGTCATAACCACGGAACGGAGAAAGGGCTACGGCATCGAGGCTCAGGAATATGCGAAAGGTTTCTACGAGCAGGTCGGTTTCCGCCAATCATCGGATCCTTTCATCCTGGACGGCATCCCGCACATAAAAATGGCCTTTTGCCCGGGCAAGGTCTAATTTTAACCCCTCGACCTTGCCCACACAATAGGCCTCTCAGCCCTCTCTAATACCCTTTCCCCAGGCAAGGTCCCCGACCCTAAATTCGACCTTGCCCGTGATGCAGACCTCTGATGCCTTCCTTTATGGAGACATGACCGATATTTGATAAAAAAGTGATATCTTTAACATTAGTATGACACTGTTAGAAGCGATTGAGGCCCGCCACTCTGTGCGGAAGTTCAAAGATGAGCCTATTCCCGGGGATATCCTCACAATCCTACGGGACAGGATCCGGGAGATTAACGAGAAGGCTAGTCTTCATATTCAGTTAGTTACCGGCGAACCGAAAGCCTTTAGCGGCCCAATGGCATATGGGTCCTTCTCCGGCGTGAAGAACTATCTGGTGATGGCCGGGAAGAAGGGTGATGACTTGGACGAGAAGATCGGTTACTACGGCGAGCAACTTGTCCTGCTGGCCCAGACGCTGGGGCTGAATTCCTGCTGGGCGGGACTAAGCTACAGGAAGGTTGCCGGGACCTATGAATTGGCCGACGGTGAGAAGATCGGATGCTATATCGCCCTGGGCTATGGAGAAACGCATGGCAAGGGCCACAAGGTGAAGGACGTCAAGGAGATCAGCAACGCCAGTGACATCACCCCGAATTGGTTCAGCAAGGGTGTCGAAGCTGCCATCCTGGCACCTACGGCTGTAAACCAGCAGAAGTTCTATCTGGAGTATCTGGGAATCCTGGGCCTCAGCAAGGCTCCCAAAGTCGCGGCCAAGTCCCTTTTCTCAATGATAGGCTATAGCAAGATGGACCTCGGCATCGTCAAGTACCACTTCGAGGTCGGTGCCGGGAAGGAGAATTTTGAATGGGCGTAGATATGGAACCGGTATTGAATGCGCACAACAAGGAGGAGTATCCTCCGATGCATATGGCGGAGCACATCCTGAACGCCACGATGGTGAGGTTGTTCGGTTGCCCCCGCTCACGCAATGCGCACATTGAGCACAAGAAATCCAAATGCGACTATGACCCCCTCTCCTGCCCTACGGACGAGCAGGTTGCGGACATAGAAGCAGCGGTCAATGAGCTAATTGCCCAGAATCTAGACCTTACCGTCGAATACATGACAAAAGATGAGGCCAGCGTCATTGTCAATCTGAGCAAACTCCCGGACGATGTCTCCGATACTCTCCGCATAGTTCGCGTGGGCGATTACGATGCCTGCGCATGCGCCGGGACCCATGTGAAGAACACATCGGAAATCGGCACATTCAAAATACTCAGCTACGACTATGAGAACGGTCGTTGGAGGATCCGGTGGAAAGATGAATAAGTGACAAGGATTCGGAAGCAATTATCATTGCATTAAATCATATATACCTAATATAGTTACAGTATGCACGATAAACCGAGAGTTTGGAAGGTGGGTTCTCGATGGAGCGAGTTTGGGGCTCGTGGAACAAGCATTGTCGACATATTTCGTAGAAATAATTATGTCTTCGTCGGAAGTAATGGTGAGCGTTTTCGTGACTCCGTTGAGCGAAACGATTATCTGGCCATTGCAGATGGTTATACCATTGTTGCGGTAGCCAAAGTTTTAGATGAAAAGCCGTCGGATCTTTGCCATTTGATGAAGGATCGGAAATTGAGATTTCGCTCTTCGGACTCTGACAGGTTCGATTACTCGAATCCTGATGTTTACAAAGATTGGTGTTTTGGGGTGAGAGTCCATTGGGTCGATCTTCCGGCTCATGAGAGGTTTAAGTATCAAAAGGCCGGAACGTTTTATGGCGCCAATATGTATTGGGACAGAATAATCGATTTATATTCCCATTATTCCAATCAAGTCTTTGATATCACATCCCGTACATTGCGGTTGCACAGGACGGGTCATGTGTCAGATCCTGACGGATATAAAAAGGCTGATTTACTCGATGGCATTACAGTCTATTCCATTCCGATTTATCAACGGGAGTACTCCTGGTCCGAAAGTCAGATAGTTCGGTTTATTCATGATATTTTCGCCAGCTACTGGGGGACGAACCCGGAGGAACACATTATATCCAAGGATCCGATGTTCATTGGGACAATGCAAGTTTCCCAGAAGCGTTTTATCTCTAAACGGGAAAGCGGACAAGACATCATTGATGGGCAACAGCGCATAAGTACATTGTTGTGCCTTTTGAAGTATCTCTGCCTCAGGTTTCCGGATATAAAGGACCTATTACCCCCAGGAATCTCTTCTTTTGACTGGCTTGAAACAAGAGTTAACAATGATGTCGAGGACGCATTGCTGAGGAAGTTATGCGGATTGCATGATATCTCCCTTTTGTCTGTAGATTCGGAGAATGTTTATGTACGCAATTGTGCCATCATTGGTGATGTATTCACTCAGTCGATCACGGATGACCAGGGAAAAGTCTGTGAACAGTTCAACATAGAAGATTTCTGCGACCATCTCCTTAACAACATCTATTTCGTTGTTGTCGAAACTGTCGCCGGATTGTCAAAGACAGTCCAGATATTCAATACGATCAATACTGCCGGACTGGATCTCAATGGTGATGACATTTTCAAAGTCAGATTCTATGAATATCTGCATGACAAATGCGGCGAAGGGGATGAGGCTTTCAACGAGATCGGGAATGTCTATGAACGAATCAAACTCTTGAATGATGATTGGCGCAGGAAAGGGAATGACTGGGATCTCTTAAACATGTCTACTGTCCGGGATGTCTATAAAGACTACTTGATTTCCAGGTTCGATTTATCGGACAGTTTATATCAAATGGCGACAGATACCTTTTTCGAACGTTTATTCGATGTAATTCTTGATGTTCAGGAGCATAAAGATTTCGGCAGTAAAACCAAGGGGGTTTCTCTCTCCATAGCTGACTTAGATTTAATAGTCGATAAGATCGCTAAATGGAATGGTAGTGATTTCAGTAACGAGACTGAGTTGATTTCCTATAAACTTATTGAAAAATCCCGGTATAGCAGGTATACTAGAATCTGCTACCTCCTTTTAGTTGCCGGCTATGACATTAAGCAGGTATATGAATTCATTGATCCTCTTTCAAGAGTTTACTTCTGCTATAGCGTAGCCTATGCCAAAACCATCTATAGTATTCATTACTTCTCTTATAAAGTCCTCAAACTTATCGGGAAAAGCGAGAACGCCACTACTCTTTTGGACTATATTCGCCAAAAACTGCATAATGCAAAAGAGGAAATGCATTGCTTCAGAAAAGCTTTGGACAGACCCGTATGGAGAGATATGGTATGCTGTGTTTCTGCATATCTCGACGAAGTTGAAAAAGGGTTCACTGACCTTAAAGAATTGAATCACAAACTGTCATTCGGTTATGACATCGAGCACATCCATGCTAACGCAGACTCATCAGTGGATGTAGATGATATCAATCTTCAGAATTCCATCGGCAACCTCGTATTGTTGGAGAGTTTTATTAACAGATCGATCCAAGATCTTCCATTCCGGGAGAAAGTCGACCGTTCAGATGGCAACTGCTGCTATAAAGATAGCAAATATGCTTCCATTTCAAAGATCAGGAAATATTCGAAATGGGAAAAGGAAGAAATCACAACTCGTCTCGATTCCGAATTCCAGCGTATCGTTGATTTCGTATGGAAACAATAATCGATGTCAACCTGTAAAAGAGGTTTCCATCGGTCGCGTCATAACCACTGAACGGAGAAAGGGCTACGGCAAGCGCATAATGCTGGCCGGGATTGAGGCCGCCAAGGAGCACTTTAGCGCCACCACCATCGAAATCGAGGCTCAGGAATATGCGAAAGGTTTCTACGAGCAGGTCGGTTTCCGCCAATCATCGGATCCTTTCATCCTGGACGGCATCC
>CACZZZ010000020.1 GCA_902785825.1 uncultured Bacteroidia bacterium | reverse complement strand
ACTAAGCGAAAGTAGCAGCAGCTTACCGTAACTTCGGAAAAGTTGCTGCTACTTGCATATAACTCCGTGTCACTTACACGTACTTCGTCGGATGCTTACATATTTAATTGGAAATCAGCTTTTTTTAAAACACGTAATCACTCGAGGAAACCTCAAGTGCCGGGGCTGGTGGCGGCCCCGCAGGGGGCATAGGAGAATGGACGTGGCGAACGAGAGCCAGGCCGGCCAAAGGCGAGCGTCTGTCTGAGGGCCGTCAGGCCCGAGTTAGCGAGCGGCCGAGCATGAACATTCAAAAAGAAATCCTTATATTTACTGAACAATTAACCACAATTATGAGATCCTTGTTCACAACCACGGCCTTTTTCGTCTTGCTCCTCGTGTCATCTCTTACATCATGTTCCCAGAAGGAGGGAATCGTACGCCCGGCAGAGCTACAGCCTGTACGGAAGCTGTTCAGTCTCAGTGACGTTCGAGTCACGGATCCGCAGATGCTTTCCCTTCAAGAGCTTGACCATGAGTACTTGAAATCGCTTGAGGTTGACCGCCTGCTGTCTCTTTTCCGCAAGGAGGCCGGCCTGTCCCAACAAGGCTTCGAGCCCTATCCGTACTGGGAGTCGGAGGATGTTTGGGGCGGGGGACCGTTGGCTGGACACATTATGGGTTTCTGGCTATCCTCGATGGCGATGATGTACCAGAGTACAGGGGATCCGGAAATATATCCCCTTGTGGAGAAGGCCCTCAAGGGGCTTAAGGAGTGCCAGGAGGCTGACGGGGAAGGCTTCGTCGGGGCCCAGCCAGGGGTGAAAGGAGTCTTCGCGGAAGTCGCCAAAGGGAACTTCACGACCACCAACCCGCTTATCAACAAGATGTGGGAGCCCGTCTATGTCATGAACAAGCTCATGCTCGGACTGTATGACGTGTATAACACTTTCGGCACACCGCTCGCCAAGGAGATTCTCGTGGATTTGGGCGATTGGTTCGGCACTCATGTGATAGACAAACTCGATCATGAGAAAATGCAGGAACTTCTTGTCTGTGAGCATGGTAGCATCAACGAGTCGTATGTGGACATATATTCCCTGACAGGGGAAGACCGCTTCCTCTCATGGGCGGGGCGCCTGAATGACGAGGACATGTGGGTCCCCGCGGCCGAGGGGAAGGACATCTTGAATGGTTAGCACGCCAACACTCAGATTCCTAAATTCACAGGCTTCGAGCGGATATACACCTACACCAGAAACTGTCGTATTTCGAGGAGTAATTCTTGATGGAAGCAGGACGGACAGGGGTGAAGTAGCAACGGCATTCATTTCTGCCGCTATTCAATGTACTTCAAGGATTATTCTGAGGAAGACTAGCGAACCTTTATCTTGAGGCACCAGATGTGATCGCAGGGAGTCTTTTTCCTAAGGCTCTCAGGTATAGTGACTACCGATCCGCCATCTGAAGCTTTTCTCCACTTGAGTGTTCCCTTCGCACCCATCATCGAAACGGCTTTGGAAGACACCGGGACAAATGACGGGACAGCGATTTCTTTGGGCAGTGAGCCACCTTCCTCGGGAACATAGAAGGCATAGACATAGTCACCCTTTGCGGTGTAGTAAACATTGCCGTCCTGGTAGGGAGCGACGGCCTTTGTGGCATAAATACCATCAGAGTTGACTTGCATCCAGTCGCCGATCTCGTGGAGGCGTTCGTATGCCGTGTCCTCAAGGGTTCCGTCAGGTCCGGGACCGACATTGAGCAGGAAGTTTCCTCCGCGGGAGACAATCTGGACCAGCATGGTCAGGAGTGTCTTGGTGGATTTGTACTCTAAATTGGGCCTGTAAGACCAGCTGTAAGTCATTGTGACGCAGGACTCCCAGGGATAGTCAAGAGCCTTCTCAGGGATGGTCTGCTCGGGGGTCTGGTAGTTCTCGTAGATGTTATGCTGGCCGCGTGCCACCATGATCATTCCCGGCTGGTTGCCGCGGACGACCTTGGCGAAACGCTCCCAGTCGTGCTTAGCCTCGGAGCTGTCGTCGGTCACAGGCATGTCGTACCACATGAGGTAAAGGTCACCATATTCGCCAGAAGTCAGCTCATTAAGCTGGGCGGCGACATAGTCCTGGTAAGCGGCCCATTTCTCCGGGTGCTCAGATGCTCTGTAGTTTGCTCTCACGCTCTTGGGCGGGAACTTACGCCACCAGAAATCGTTGCTGTGCCAGTCCGGGATGGAGAAATACGCGCCGGCTTTGATGCCCCTGGCGCGGTAGGCGTCGAAAAGTTCCTTGGCGATGTTCGCCTTGGGGTTCGTGTGGAAGGCGCAGCCTTCGTCAGTCACTTTATAATCAGTCTGATGCGTGTCGAACATGCAGAATCCGTCGTGGTGCTTGGTTGTGAACACCACGTACTTCATGCCGGCGTACTTGGCGGCGTCAGCCCATTTCCCGGGATCGAACTTCACGGGGTTGAAGGTGTCCTTGAGGTGCTCATAGGCCTGGATATATTCGAAATAATCCATGTTCTTCTTGTCTCTGGCTCCATATTGCCAGGAAATGTCGTCGGGAGCTAGCGACCAGGACTCAACGACGCCCCATTGGCTGTAGGCGCCCCAATGGATGAACATTCCGAATTTAAGGTCCTGCCATTCGGCGAGCCGGGCCTTCACGTCTTCCTCCACAGGGGGAATGTACTGCGCGGCGGCGTTTACGCACAGGAGCGTCGATGCGAGAAATATGAGAGTTTTTTTCATGATAAAGGGATTACGTTTCGCTAATATACGAAAGTTTTCGCTATATTTCGAAGACGAAAACGAACCCAAAAACATAAAACGAACATGAAAAGATTGATCCTGACGGTCTTCGCTTTCTGCGCGGCCGTGGCGTCTTTCGCCTGCACCAACCTAATTGTAGGAAAGAAAGCCTCCGTTGACGGAAGTGTCATTTGCACTTATAACTGCGACGGTTTCGGCTTCGCGTCTCCTCTGAACTACAGCGCTCCCGGCCGTCATGCCGAGGGTGAGCTTATACAGCTCAGGGGCTGGGGACCTTCCACCGAGAAGCGTCTCATCAAACAGGTCCCTTACACCTTTGGAGTTGTCGGTCTGATGAATGAGAACCAGGTCAGCATTGTCGAGACCACATGGGGCGGCCGCGACGAGCTACGCAATCCCGAGGGCTACTTCGACTATTTCACTCTTATGGGCATCGTGCTCCAGAGAGTCACCACAGCCCGTGAGGCTATCAACTGCATCCATGAGCTGGTCCAGGAATATGGCTACAACAGCACCGGCGAGTCCTTCGCCGTCTGCGACAAGAACGAGGCCTGGATCATGGAGATAATCGGAAAAGGTAAGGGCAACAAGGGCGCCATCTGGATCGCCAGGAGAGTCCCCGACGATTGCATCTGCGCCTACGCCAACTCCAGTCGCATCCAGCAGTTCCCCCAGGCCAAGAAGGTTGACAAGAAACTCGGTTACTTTGTCGCCGACAATGGCGATTGCCTGTACAGCGCCGATGCCATCTCCTTCGCCAAGGAAAAGGGATATTACGAGGGCCCAGACGCTGAATTCAGCTTCCGCGAGGCCTATGGCCCCATGGATTTCGGCACCATCCGCTACTGCGAGGCCCGTGTCTGGAGTTTCTACCGCCACCACTACGACACCGCCGAGATGGACAAATATCTCCCGTACATCAACGGCGACATGAGCGAGATCGACCACCTTCCCCTTTGGATCAAGCCCGCGAAACCTGTCTCTGTGCGTGACATCATGGAAGACATGAGAGACCACTATGAGGGTACCGCCCTTGACATGACCGCTGACATCAGCGCGGGTCCCTGGGCTTCCCCTTACCGTAACCAGCCTGTCAACTACAAGTCCAGCGACGGTACCGAGATGTTCCGGGAGAGGCCTATCGGCTGCCAGCAGAGCGGCATGACCATGGTCTGCCAGATGAGAAGCTGGCTTCCCGACGCTGTCGGCGGGGTGACATATTTCAACATGGACGACGCCTCGATGGTGGCTTACGTTCCGGCATATTGCGGAATCAACAGGGTTCCTGATCCCTTCCTCAGGGAGAACAACAGCATGAACGAGTTCAGCACCGAGAGCGCCTTCTGGATGAACAACTTCGTGGCCAACATGGTCTATCCACGCTACAGCGCCATGATCGGGGACCTCAAGGAGGCTCAGAAAGAGCTTGAGGACTTCTATGCCAAGGACCAGGAGGAGGTCGAGAAGAGGGTCGCCGAGATGACTCCCACCGACATCACGGCCTATCTGACAAGCAAGACCATAGCCTACACCGACATGATGATGAAGCGTTGGGACAAGCTGGCGAAACTCTTGATTGTCAAGTACAACGACCAGAGCATCCGTCCCAGCCAGAACGGTGAGATCCTTTCCGGCCGTCCTGGCCCCGGCTTCCAGAGGCCTACGGTTCCGGCATATTCACCGGTCTTTATCGATGCCGTGAAAGCCGCCACAGGCGATCGCTACGTCAAGCCCAAGGAGGGCCGCATCCACGAACGCTAGTCGTTTTGGAAGTGCCTGTTATTTAATTATTTACAGAAAACGCGTAGTCTATTTGGCTACGCGTTTTTCGTAATTTGTTGAAATAGAGACATGGACGGTCTCAAGGGCGGGGGATTGGGACATGTCGTGGGGATTTGTCCCCGGGACATTTTGTGGAATAGGGGAGCCTAGCTTCTCGAAAAGCTGCTGCCAATAAAGCGGGAACTCTCCGTCCGGGCCCTTGAAATTCATAGGAACCGTGCCGAAGATATAAGTGCCGTCAGAATTGACGTAGGAGTCCCTCACGAGCTCGCTGCAATAGAGCGAGTCGTTGTCTGGGAGAAAATGGAGATCGTAGGCCTTGCCGAGGAATTTCTTGGAGTTTTCGACATATTCCGCGGCCTTGGAAGGATCCTTGAGACGTTTGACGATGAACACCGGGAGTGAGCCGTCCTTAAGCGTGAAGTCGGTGATGAAGGTGTCCAGAGGATGGCGATCGACCCCGTGCTTTATGGTGGCGTCGATTATCCATTTCCCTTCGGAGTCCACGTCCGCGATGGCGACATGAATGAGGTTTAGAGAATCACTTCCGGTCGCTGAGGCTATCGCCTCGTCCATAGATCCGCCTTCTATCGAGTAGTCCATAGGGATTCCGACGAATATGAGATCACCGGTTCGGAGAGTGTCCTCTGAGGCTTTCCTCTGACAGGAAGCCATAGCGATAACGAGGATCGTGGCGATCCCCATAAACCTGCGTAATTGTTTCATCTTTAAATATTTCTAATTCTGACGCAGAACACCTGGACATCCTCCCTCCGGCCTTCGACGAAGGTCCATCCGTCTTTCTGGGCACGGTAAAGAGAGATCTCCTCACCTGGCCTGGCCTCATGGTGGAAGACTATCTCAACCTCCTCCACCTGGATCCCGGCCTCGCCATATTCAAGGCAATCCAGGGCCCATGCGACATAGCGGGCGTTGTTGGTGTGGCCGACAAGGTCGATGTCTGAATATGCCACCTTATGGGTCGTGACAAGCTCTGGCTCGACTCCACGGGGCATCATGACTTTTCCCGCGGGCGTCTCAATGGCGAAGTCCGAACATGAGGTGTCTTCTTTTGGAAGAACTTCCTCAGGCCTTGCCATCCTCCTGCTGTCCACATCGATTATCACCCATGAGCTTGTGGCTTCGATCATTCTCCGGCCTTCCTTGTCGAGAACCTCGAAATCCCTCACGAAGAAGGGACCGAAGGCTCCGCGGTGCCAGGTGCGTATCTCAACCTCCTCTCCCCAGACAGGGGCTTTAAGAAAGCGGAAACGCATCCTGGAAAGCACCCAGGCCATATTCTTGACAATCAGCTCGTCGTAACCGAACTTCATAGCGGCGGCGGCCTGGTAGGCCATTTCCTGCGCCATGTCCATGAAGGCGGTGGGCTTGAGCCTCTGGGCTGAATCGACCTCGTAGCACTTTACAAGGAGGTCGTCAATAACTTTCTTGTCCGGTCTGACTGTTACCGCCATGGCTTTTTATCTCCTTCCACCCTTCCTGTGGGAATGCCTTTTCTTGTTGGATCTGGAGATAATCACAGCTGCCGCAATAGCGACAATGAGAGCGCCTATGATAATGTAGGTCAGCGCATTGGCATTGCTTCCCTTGACACGTGACCACATGTTGATCAGCATCGCGGAATCCTCGCCCCAGTCATGCTCCAGGTAGCAGCGGTCGATGTCGCTTTTATCAGGGTAAAGGGTCTTGTCCATGTGGACAGCCTCAGCGCCCTCACCGAAGAAATAGGTGAGATCCATCTCGGGATAGTCCTCATCCTGGAAGTGCTCCATGACCTTCTTGTCGCCACAGGCGCTGACGTAACCGATCACCTCGGAGTTGCGGATGGCGTTTTCGGGCATGCACATGAAGTTGATGAAGTAGCTGGCGGCCTTGATGTTACGGGCATATTTCGGAATCACCCAACCGTCAAACCAGACTGTGGCACCCTCCTTGGGCATCATGTAGTCGATGCTGACACCGGCGGGAGCGGCCTCCTCCTTGCACCAGTGGCCCTCTCCGCTCCAGTTGAGGCTTATCCATCCGCGCTCCTGGACCATCTGGTCTTTACCGAAGTCCGCCTCATAACCGGCGACCTGGTCCTTGATCTGCATCAGATATTCCTCGACGCGGTCCACATACTCCTGGTTAGGAACTGAGAGCAACTCATCAGGAGTTATCTTGCCGGAGGCGATGTCATCCTTCATGACGTACAGGGCGACGTTGCTGTAGATGTCCCTGGCGGCATCCTTGACGAAGATCTTGCCCTCGTACTTGTGGTTGCGAAGCACATCCCAAGTCGCCACATCCTGCGGATCGACATGGGCGGTGTTGTACACGAAACCTGTCGTTCCCCACATGAAACCTACGGCGTATTTAGAGGCATCCTTTCCTCCGGTCACCAACTTGCTCATGCACTGAGTGATGTAAGGAGAGACACAGCCTTCGATGTAGTTGGGAGTGCTTCCGAAATTGGTGTCGATTGGGAGCAGCATGTCGTTGCGTAGCATCCTCTCAATTATATAGTCGGAAGGGCAGACGACGTCGAAGTCCTCATGGCCTTTCTCTATCTTGGAGAGCATGGTCTCGTTGATGTCGAAGGTCTGATAGACGATCTTGACCGGCTCACCGGTCTGATCTTCGTACCACTCCTCGAATTCACCAATGAGATCCTCATCGATGTAGTCTCCCCAGTTGTAGATTTTCAGGATGTGATCCCTGTCCGCCGAGCATGACGCTATCATGAGCGCCGCGGCGAGGATGCCGAGTAATTTTTTCATTATCTTATTGTTTTATTTGCCTTGGAACGCTCCTGCCTGACATTGATGATGATCAGGAGCACAAGGATTATTGTGAATATCAAAGTCATGAGCGGACGCAGCTCGGGGGTGAGTCCACCCTTGCGCGCGTCGGCGTAGATGTAGGTTGAGAGTGTCTCCAAACCTATCGTGCCCCTTGTGAAGAAGGTGACGGCAAAGTCGTCAAGGGACATGGTGAAGGCAAGGATGAAACCGGAAAGCATTCCCGGATACAGCTGAGGGACAAGGACTTTCCTAAGAGCCTGCCATGGGGTTGCACCGAGGTCGAGGGCAGCCTCGTAGATGTTGGGGTTCATCTGCCCGAGCCTTGGCATGACGTTCAGCACAACATAAGGAGTGCAGAATGAGATGTGGGCCAGGATCACGGTCAGGTAGCCTTGTGAGAAGTGGAGGAACACGAAGAGAAGGAACAGCGAGACACCGGTGATCACGTCCGGGTTGATCATCGGGATGTTGTTCAGGAACTGGATGGTCCTTTTCTTCTTTCCTTTCAGGTTGAATATTCCTATGGCTGAGACAGTTCCGAGTATCGTGGAGACCGCTGCCGAGATGAGGGCGATCAACAGTGTGTTCTTGATCGCCAGGATCAGGGCGGCTCCGCCGTTGACTCCACCGGTGAAGAGGTTCTCATAGAGCTTCACCGAAAAACCTGTCCAGTTGCCGAAAGCCTTCGCCTCAGTGAATGAGAATATGGCGATGAATACGATCGGGGCGTAGAGGATTATCAAAAGGAACCAGATGTACGCCTGTGACAAAACCTTTCTCATCAGACAGTCCCTCCTTCGACTTCACTATCCTCTCCGCCAAGAACCAGGGTGGTCAGGCCTATGATCACGAGCATGATCAAGGAAAGGGCGGCTCCATAGTTCCACATCGAGGAGTTGATGTTCTCCTGAATAATGGTTCCGAAGAGCTTGATTTTGTTGTTGGTAAGGAACTCGGAGATCGCGAAGGTGCTGACAGTCGGCATGAAGACCATCAGGATCCCGCTGGAAATGCCTGGCATAGAGAGGGGAAGGGTCACCTTGCGGAACACTTGGACGGGGGTGGCGCCAAGGTCGGCGGCAGCCTCCTCGTAAGAGTGGTCCATTTTAAGGAGCACGTTGTAGATCGGATAGATCATGAACGGGAGGTAGTCGTAGGCCATACCCATCAGCAAAGTGCCTTTGCCGAGCGTGAATCCCATCACGTTGAAAAGCTCCGCCGTGGCCAGGGTTCTCATGAGCGCGTTGATCCACATCGGCAGGATGAACAGGATCGCCGTGACAGCCGACTTATTGAGGTTCTTGTTAGCGAGAATATATGCCGCCGGATAACCTAACAATAAGCAAATTAACGTGTTCTCGATGGCTACCTCAATTGATACCGCAAATGTGCTGAGAGCGTCGCTGTCCGTAAAGAACCGGGTAATATTGTCGAATGTGAACCCTCCGTTGCCGTCCTGCAGGGCGTAAACCACAATCAACAGAAGCGGCAGCGCCACGAAGAGAATGAGGAATATGAGGTAGGGGATAGCCCAGTTACTTCTCTTGCCCATCGTTCATCTCCACAGTTATGTCTTCAGGCAGTATCTTGATTCCGACGAGGTCTCCCTTGTCCCAGATGTCGTCAGTGTCCACGTACACATATTCCCCGCTGACAGTCTTGACAGTCAGGTGGTAGTGGTCGCCTTTGTAGAGGATGAACCACACTTCTCCGGAGGTGTCTCCATCGTCCTCATGGTCCATGAGATCCACTTTCGCGAAGGAGATGTGGGCGCGGGCCGGTCCGGTCGAGCCGGATGTGATGGGGGCGCACTCGAAGACTTCCCCGAGCATCTTGACATGGTTCTCGTCAATGATCTCGCAGTCGATGACATTCTCGATCCTTTCCTTGCGCATGACCTGGATGTCGTCCGGATGAATCAGCATCTGAACCTGTTTGCCGGGCTCAAAGGCGTCATAGTCCTGGATCTGCAACTCATTGCCGGAGTCTGTATCGACGTACATCTCGTAATGGACCCCTTTGAAGGTACAAGACTTGACCGTGCCGGTAAATTGCGATCCCTCAAGGGTATAACCTATATAGACATCCTCCGGGCGAATGACCACATCGACAGGCACGTTCTCTCCGAAGCCCTCGTCCACGCACTCGAAGTCGTGTCCGATGAAGTTGACCAGACGGTCTTTGACCATGGTTCCGTTGAGGATGTTACTCTCGCCAATGAAGTCAGCGACGAAGGAGTTGACCGGCTCATTGTAGATGTCGGTCGGAGTGCCGATCTGCTGGATCTTGCCCTCGTTCATAACCACGATTGTGTCGCTGAGGGTGAGAGCCTCGGACTGGTCGTGTGTCACATAGATGAAAGTGATGCCCAACTTCTGGTGCATTTCCTTCAGCTCTATCTGCATGTCCTGCCTCATCTTGAGGTCAAGGGCCGCAAGCGGCTCATCAAGAAGCAGCACCTTCGGGCGGTTGACGATAGCCCTCGCGATAGCGACCCTCTGCTGCTGGCCGCCGGACAGGGAATCCACGTCGCGGTCCTCATAGTCACTCATGCTCACGAGCTTGAGGACCTTGCGGATCCTGGCGTCGATCTCGTCCTTCGGAACCCCTTTCAGTTTGAGGCCGAACGCGATGTTGTCATACACGTCCAGATGAGGGAATAGGGCGTAGCGCTGGAACACTGTGTTCAGCGGCCTCAGGTGAGGTGGAATCCCGGCCACGTCGCGAAATTCCCGTTGACCACCGCGGCTTTCCCACTCCATCATGATCGTGCCCTCGTCGGGCTGGAGGAATCCGGCGATCATCCTAAGCAAAGTGGTCTTGCCGCAACCGGAGGGACCGAGCAGGGTCACGAACTCGCCTTTGCGAATATAAAGTGATATGTCCTTGAGTACCTGCTTGTCTCCGAACGACTTCGAGAGATGCTCGATGTCGATGATAACGTTCTCTTTTCCGCTCATTATCTGTTCCTGGGGATGTTTAGGTAGTACATTGCCCCGATAGTGAGGGAGTTCATTTTTAAATAATGTTGATGTGCGCCGGAGAGGTGTATTCTCAGATTGCGGCTGTTCCTGAGCGGGAACCAGTGGGCCGCGACGCCGAATATCCCGTTGTCCATATTGTCTTTATGCGTATGCTCGAAGCCGGCTCTTCCTATGAACTCCCAGTGATCGGAAGGATTGAACTTCGCGGTTCCGAACACGGTCACGCCATCCCGGAGAATTTCCGAGAAGTCATAGCTTCCGACCTTGTTCGTGAAGTCTGCCTGAAGGGTCCAGTCGCCAAGCTCGACCTGATTGCCGAGTGTAAACATGAACACATTCTCTCCGTCCCAGTTTTTCATCATATTGGCGCTATATAAGAGGCTTACGGGACCGTAATAACCTTGATACTGCGCAGAATAGACCATCGCGTCGAAGGGCTTCTCCCCATAGGGGGAACTTGTGGCCTGGAGGAACAGTCCGGTGGTTTCCTCGCTGTTCATCCAACCTGCCTTCAAGCCCCACTGGTAGCATTGGAAGCTGCCGAAAAGGGCCGACATCATGTGCATGTGGACATCGTAATCGTATTCTTCCAGCTCAAAACCGCCGAATGTGACGACTTGCTTTCCGGCAGTCAAGACGAAATTGCCTGGCGTGTACTCCAGATAAGCCCAGTCGCACCAGTTCACGTCGTCAGAACGCCAGGTGTTCTGGTACAATGGCTTAGGATCAGTGCTTAGCCAATGGTTGCAGACGCTGAAAGAAAGTTTGTCCGAAATGTTTCCTTCGAAAAGAGAATAAAGAGAAGAATTGCCGAGAGTCGCCTCATCGAATTGTCCATCAAAGAACACAGGATTGTAGTCAATCCTAGGAATAATGGTAATCCCGGCACTGGCGCCGGAATCGTCAGCCCCTTGCGCCTGGGCAAGGGTGCAAAGCAGGATCGAAGCCGCTAAAACAACCAGTCTCTTCATTTAAAACCATAAAAAGTTATTTAGTTCAACATGAGCCGCAAAAATAATAAAAAAAACGCTATTTAGCAGTTTCTTGATATTAATTATTGTATGTGATATTGTGCACAACCGTCGTGGAATCCTCCATGCGGAGACGGAGCCATTCCTCGACTTTCTGAAGCCTTTGCGGAGGGATGGGCTTCTTGGAGCTCGCGAGAACTATTGTCTGTCCCCTGACATTGAGACTGTCGTCCACCGCTGCGCCCCTGCCGATCGAGATGTCCAGGATCTCAGGATAAGAGTAACGGATCTCCTTAGCGATACGCTTGTAGTTGATTTCCCGCCCCTTGATGTCCAATAATTCCTTCTCGAGCTTCTTGATCTCAGTCTCCTTTCGGGCGAGGTCATCCTCGGCCCTTTCGTATATTCCTTTTAGAATCATGTCTGTGGATTTCTCCACGGAACCGAGGTCGCTCTCCTTCACCCTCAGGCGATCAGCTTCTATCCCATGGGCCACGGCGGCCTGAGTGAGGGCATTTATCTCCTCCTCGCTCAGTTTGTTGCCCGCATAGTAGATGTCAACCGTGTGATCCTTTCCGCCGGATATGCTGTAGTCGTAGATGTATCCCTGGCTGAAAGCTTTGTTGGCGGAGACGAATGCCTGGACATTCCGCTCGAAATTATTATCCCGGATCATCACTGCGGCACTCCAGAGACTCGGAACCATCACTCCGATGATGGCCATGGTCATCAAGGTCCTTGTCCTCTTCGTGACAGCGGGTGAGGCATATTCGGCTTCCTTGAATTTCAAGTACTTCGACATGATGTAGGTCGCCAGGATGATGAATACGCAGTTGATCAGGAAGAGGAGCATCGCTCCCAGGAAATAACGTGGGTTGAGCTTCGCTATACCGTAACCGGCTGTGCATAGGGGCGGCATCAGGGCGGTAGCGATCGCCACTCCGGCGATGACGGTGCCTTTGTCTTTCCGGCAACTCTCCAGTATCCCGGCAAGTCCGCCGAAGAAAGCTATGAAGACATCGTAGATAGTAGGTCGCGTCCTCGCGAGCAGCTCGGTGGGATTGACAAGGTTGAGCGGCGAGATAAGGAAGTATAATGATGCGGCCAAGAGGCTCACAATCACCATGATAAGCAGGTTCCGCAGGCTTTCGGTCAAAAGCTTTGTGTCGCTAGTGCCCATCGCGAGTCCGAGACCGATGATCGGGCCCATGAGCGGTGAGATCAGCATGGCGCCGATGATAACGGCTGTGGAGTTTACATTCAAGCCGACCGACGCGATGATCACAGAGAAAGCGAGGATCCAGACGTTAGGCCCCCGGAAATATATCCCGTTACGAATCTTGGCTGAAGCCTCGGAAGTGTCTATCTGATCACCGATATACACTACTTCCTTCAGCCATTTATTATATCTGCTGGAGAATGACATTTCAGTTCCTTATATACAATTTGCTAATATACAATATTTTCTTATTTTTGTACGCTTAAAACCATCTTCAATGAAAAGATTTCTATTATCCGTGCTGGCCTTCGCCTCGTCCATAGGTCTAGCCATGGCCGACGAGGGAATGTGGCTTCCAGCTCTTATCTCGCAGAGAATCGGTGACATGCAGGCTAAAGGTTTCAAACTTTCAGCCGAGGATGTCTATAGTGTCAACCAGGCTTCCCTGAAAGACGCTGTCGTCCTGTTCGGCGGCGGCTGTACCGGGGAGATAGTCTCTGACGAGGGCTTGCTCCTGACGAACCATCACTGCGGCTACGGCTACATCCAGCGTCACAGCAGCGTCGAGCATGATTATCTCAAGGATGGTTTCTGGGCCATGGACAGGAGCCAGGAATTGCCGAACAGGGGATTGTCTGTCAGCTTCCTCCAGAGGATGGAAGATGTGACCGCCAAGGTCCTTTCCGGCTATGATTCCTCAATGAGCGAGAAGCAGAGGGACTCTGTGGTCAGGGTAAACTCCGCTGACCTTGTCAGGGCCGCGATGTCTGAGGGCAAAGGCTTGAGGGCTTCCGTGGAGGCTCTATATTATGGGAACCAGTATTTCCTGTTCGTCTATAAGATCTACCGCGATGTCCGGCTCGTCGGCGCTCCGCCGTCCTCCATCGGAAAGTTCGGTGGTGACACCGACAACTGGATGTGGCCTCGTCACACGGGAGACTTCTCGATCTTCAGGATCTATGCCGACAAGGACAATGAGCCCGCGGACTATTCCGAGGACAATGTGCCTTACAAGCCCAAGAGGTTTTTCAAGATTTCCCGCAAGGGCGTGAAAGAAGGTGATTTCACCTTCGTTTACGGCTGCCCCGGAAGCACTAAGGAATATGTCATGTCAGAGGACGTCAAATACACGGCCGAGGTGTCTGATCCCGAGAAGATCGCGCTCAGGACCCAGAGGCTTGACATCCAGAAGAAATACATGAGCCAGAGCCAGGCCGTGAGGATCCAGTATTCCTCAAAGAACGCCGGCATCTCCAACGCCTGGAAGAAATGGCAGGGAGAGGAGAAGGGAATCAGGAAGATGAAGACCGTCGCCTCTAAACAGGAATTTGAACGCCGTTTTAATAAATGGGCGGAAGGTTCTGAATATGAGGGGATTGTCGAAAAACTTGGCGCTCTTTATGCTGAGCGGAATCCTTATTTCCGCGCCTCCGAGTACTACTCCGAGACTGTCCGTACTATCGAGATCCTGAACTTCGCCTCGGGAGTTGTGGCTACCCTTGAGAGGGGAGCCTCTCCAGCGGGGAATGCCGAGTCTTTCTTCAAAGACTATTACCAGCCGATCGATGAGGAGATTTTCGTGGCCATGATGGAGGCTTTCGATAAGAAGATGGAGGAGCGTTTCAAGCCGGAATATTTCAAGGAAAAACTCGCTGCCTACGGAAGTGTCAAGGCTTGGAAGGATGACCTTTTCAAGAATACGGTGTTCACCGATAAGGCCAAGGTCTCTGCCCTGACCAAGGCTGATCTGGAGGCGGTTTATAAAGATCCCGCGTACGAGCTTCAGAAGGCATTCGCCACATGGTTCTCGACGAACATCACTCCGGTTGTCAGTAGGGTCAACGCTGAGATACGCCTGGCGAACAGGGACTACATGAGGGGCCAGATGGCATTCGAGCCTGACAAGGCTTTTTATCCGGACGCCAATCTCACCCTGAGGGTCGCTTATGGTCATGTTGAGGGTTACAGCCCCTTTGACGGCGCTTATTATGCCCCGGTCTCAACGCTCAAGGGCATCATAGAGAAGGACAATCCGGACATATTCGATTACAACATTCCACAGGTGCTCCGTGACATCTACGCGGAAGGCGGTCACGACGACCAGCCGGTCTGTTTCATCGCCACCAACCACACTTCAGGAGGCAATTCAGGCTCGCCGGTCATCAACGCCGACGGCAACCTTATCGGAATCAATTTCGACCGCGTGTGGGAAGGCACCATGAGTGACATCGTATTCGATCCTGATGTTTGCAGGAATATCTCAATCGACATTCGTTACCTGCTGTTTATCATTGACAAGATAGGTCATGCATCCTATTTGTTCGATGAGATGGAGTTCGCTGATTAACAAGGATATGAGGAGATTACTGGCTGGGATCCTGCTCCTTTGGATACCCGCTTTCGTGTCGGCCCAAGAAGGTGTCGATAGGTTTTACATGGACATGAGGGCCTCTTTCCATCAGGAGACTGAGGATGGGGAGTACAAGAGCCAGATGGTGGGGCAGTACCTTAATCTCCACCTTCTTGGCCATATTACCCCGAAAATTGATTACCGCATCCGCCAGAGACTCAACAAAAAGGTCTTTGATGAGCGGAACATGTTCAACGCCACCGACTTCATGTATCTGAACTGGCAAGCTACCGATAGGTGGAGTTTCATGGCCGGGAAGCAGACCGTCCTGATCGGGGGATATGAGTACGACGCGGCGCCTATCGACGTATATTACTACAGCCAGTTCTGCAACAATATCTACCAGTGTTTCACGTTCGGGTTCTCCGCCACCTACAAATTCCTTCCAGGGCAGAACCTCATCGCCCAGATCTGCAACTCTCCGCTGTCCCTGGGCTTCCAGAGCGTATATGCCTACAACCTGGCGTGGAGCGGATGCTTCGCGCCGTGGTGGCACACCATCTGGAGCGTCAATCTCGTTGAGGATCAAGACAAGAGGCTGGCCAACTATATCTCCCTTGGCAACCGCTGGACCTTCGGGAACCTGCTCCTTGATCTCGACGTGATGAACAGGGCAGGCATCAGCCAGAAAGATTTCCTGTTCGGCGACATGTCCTTCATCTCCAAGTTTATATGGAGCATCGACAACTGGAATGTCTGCGCCAAGGCAGGTTACGAGTTCAACAATGCCGCCAATGTCGATAGAGATGGAAGGGCGTACGACCTTGTGATCGCCCCCGGTACTGAATATTTTTACGCTGGTGCCGGACTGGAATGGTTCCCACTCCACAAGGACAACCTCAGGCTCCACGCCGTATATTACAGAGACAATTCCGCCCGCAAGAACAACCTTGAGTTAGGCGTTACCTGGCGGGCGGATATCATCAAGAAGTAAGAGGAGGTCTTCTAGTCCGTGGCTTCGTAGTGGCCGTCGTCCCCGGCCTCGGCCAGGTCGATGGCGGCGTTGTAAACCTCGATCAATTCTTTTGGTAGGACCTTTCTCACTGACTCGACAAAGAGGTCGTCAATGCCGAACAGGATGGCATAGACAACGTATTCGGCCATATTGCCGTCTCCTGGCAATATGGTGTCCTTGCCATCCTTGACATCCTTCAGGTAATTACGTAACGAGATCAGCCTGCGGGCGTCTTTCGCTCCGGTGTCGTTCAGGGTAGGCACGATCAGGCCTTCCTTTTGGATATAGCCCCTCTTCTTGAACCAGTCTTTCTGGGCTGCAAAGAGCTCGTCGCTCTTCGGCACCTTTTTGAAGTTGGAATAGAAAGCCCTCTTGACATCGTCGCGGCTCCCGATCACATGGTCGTCCCCAGCGGCTTTGGTGAACAGGGCGTAATAGTTCTTCTCGGCCTTGCCCTTGGGGGCCGGCATGTCAGCGAATACGAGTCTCCCGTCCTCGAATCTGAGCCTTCCCTCGTTATACCATCTCACCAGATAGGCGGCTGGAAGTGACTTGCTGAAACTCGGGGTCGAAAATGTTTTCTCGTAGGTGAGGATATATGTGGCGGCCACAAGGTTCCCCTCGAGGGGGATGTCCTTGGTCCGCTCATCTATTTTCCTGGTCCCGAAAAGAGACTTGTTATAGCCGCAAAATAACATTACATCAAGTCTTTGGACTTAAGCCACTCCACGCTCTTGGCGACTCCGCCGAGGCGGTCAAGACCCATGCTGGGCTCATCCTGCTCGATGCAGATCCACTTGACACCGGTCTCCATGGCGGTGAGGATGATCTTCTCCATGTCCATCTGGCCGGAACCCATCGGCCTGTACTCGAACCATCCGCCCTCGTCTTTCATCGAGTTGTCGGTGTTGACGCCGATAAGGGCATAGGGGGCCGAGCTCAACTTGCCTTCAAGTTTGTAATCCTTGGCGTGGATAATGGGGGTGCCACCGTTGCCATATTTCTTAAGAGTCTCGCACACGTCGAATCCGGCATAGTCGCACCAGCAGCAGTCCAGCTCATTCTGGAGATTCTCGCGGGAGTTCCCGGCGAAGATCTCGTCGTAGCCCACCTTCCCGTCAGGGAGTTTCACGAACTCGAAGTCGTGGTTGTGGTAGAGGAGCTGGAATCCGGCCTCGCGGACCTTGGCGCCGACCTCGCCGATCTTGGCGACGGTCTTCTTGAACTGCTCGGGATCAATCCCGGGGCGGCTGGCCTCGTCCATGTACGGGAACACAATGTACTGGACACCGAGAATGGTGTTTTCCTCTATGACTTTGTCGATGTCATTTATCATCTGGTCAAAAGGCACGTGGTTGGAGAAGGGAACAAGACCCAGCTCCGTGCACCAGCGCTTTACCTGGACAACCGAGTTGCCGTAGTACTCGCCGTAGAACTCGACACCGACGATGCCCATCTCGCTGATTCTCTTGAGAGTGCCGTAAAAATCAGCCTCAAGGTCCGTGCGGACGCTGTAAAGCTGTACTCCGATCGGGAGTTTCTTGGGGAAGACGGTCTTGGTCTCTTTCTTGCCGCAGCATCCGGCAAGGAGCAGGACGGCCGCAGCCGCGGCCATGATCTTCATCGCTGTATTCTTCATCTTGGTCAGTTTTAATTGTTTACGCTAATATAACTATTTTTCTTGATCTTTCAATTTCCTTACTGGATCGCATGTCACACCGATCCCGAGTTTGCTGAATGTCTTGCGGTCCACCTCGCTAAGCATGACGGTCGAGTGGACCTGGGCTCCGGCAAGGTTCGGAAGCTGGTCGATGGCCATCTTGCAGTTCTCGTCAATGAGGCTCATCATCGAGATGGCCACCAGGACCTCGTCTGTGTGGAGGCGGGGATTGCGACCGTGGAGGTAGGTCACCTTGGTCTTCTGTATGGGCTCGATCATGGTCTGGGGAATCAGCTTGACGTTATGGGCGATGCCGGCCAGATGCTTTAGAGCGTTGAGCAGCAAGGCGGCGCTTGGCCCAAGCAGGGAACTGGAAGCTCCGGTCAGAATCGTGCCGTCGCTGAGTTCCATGGCGGCGGTGGCGACACCGGCCTCCTCCAACCTCTCTTTGGCGGCGACTGTCGATTTGCGGTAGGCTGTCGTGATCTTGGCTTTCTTCATCAGGAGGGCGAGTTTGCTAACCTCATCCTCTGTGGCCTTCCCATCGGCGAAATCGCACAAGGCCTTATAATAACGTCTGATGATTTCCTGGAGCGAGGCCTCCCGGCAGACCTCATCGTCGCAGATGCAGTAGCCGACCATGTTGACACCCATGTCGGTGGGGGACTTGTACGGGGAATAGCCGTAGATGTCGTCGAAAAGGGCGTTCATGACAGGGAATATCTCCACGTCGCGGTTGTAGTTGACAGCTGTTTCACCATAAGCCTCGAGGTGGAAAGGATCGATCATGTTGACGTCCTCCAGATCAGCGGTTGCAGCCTCGTAGGCAAGGTTGACCGGATGGTTAAGGGGGAGGTTCCAGATAGGGAAGGTCTCGAACTTGGCGTATCCGGCCTTGATGCCCCTGCGGTTCTCCTGGTAAAGCTGGCTCAGGCAGACCGCCATCTTGCCGCTTCCAGGGCCTGGGGCGGTCACCACGACGAGCGGTTTAGTGGTCTCCACATAGTCGTTGCGGCCGAAGCCGTCCTCGGAGTCGATGAGGGCGACGTTGTTGGGGTAACCTTCTATTGTGTGGTGGTAATATACCTTGATTCCCATGTTCTCAAGGCGCTTGCGGTAGGCCTCGGCACTTGACTGGCCGTTGAAGTGGGTGATAACCACGCTGTTAACGCTTAACCCCCTGGCCAGAAACTCTTCCCTAAGGCGGAGAACATCCATGTCGTAAGTGATTCCGAGATCGCTGCGGACCTTGTTCTTCTCGATGTCAACGGCGCTGATCACGATGATGATCTCGGCGTCGTCTTTCATTTGCATGAGCATCTTCAACTTACTGTCCGGCTCGAAACCGGGGAGGACACGGCTGGCATGATAGTCGTCGAAAAGTTTGCCGCCGAATTCCATGTAAAGTTTGTCGCCGAACGCGGCGATACGCTCCTTGATGTGCTCTGATTGGATTTTTAGGTATTTCCCGTTGTCGAACCCGTATTGCATAAGTTGTATTGATTTGAATACGGGTTACAAAATTAAAAAAAAATTACGATATTGAGAAGAATTATTTTCATGATGCCAGATTCGATCGCTCTTGATATGTATCAGACTGCTGGAGTAGGAGTTGCCGCCCTTCTCCTGGGCATGTTTTTTACCAGAGCGATTCCTTTATTAAAGAGGTTCTGCATTCCCGCGCCCGTTTCCGGTGGCCTTCTGATCTCGCTGCTGACGCTCTTCGCATATTCATGTCTTGGGGTTGAGGTCTCTTTCGACGGCACGATCAAGGACATCTGCATGATGCTGTTTTTCACTTCGGTCGGTTTCCAGTCTAATTTGAAGGTGCTGGGGAAAGGCGGGAAGGCTTTGGTGGTCATGATCGTGCTGGTCGCTGTCCTGATTGTCGTCCAGAATCTGATCTCAGTCGGAGAGGCCAGGCTCATGGGTCTTGACCCTCTCCTCGGGATGGCCTCCGGGTCGATTCCCATGTGTGGAGGACATGGTACTTCTGGCGGTTTCTCTCCTGTCCTGGAGGAAATGGGACTTGACGGAGCGTCCTCTATCACAATGGCTTGCGCCACTTTCGGCCTGGTCGCCGGCTCCATGATCGGCGGGCCTCTCGCCGAGGTCCTTATCCGCAGGCGTAAACTGGCGGATGAGTCCGGTGCGAGGGATATCATGGAAGGAATAGAGGGCAGCGAGGCATCTCCCGAGTCGAAAGTCGAACGCCCGCAATCAGGTGAGAGATCTTTCCGGGACTATACCAAAGCCGTTTACTTCCTGGTTATCGCGATGGCTTTGGGAATGTGCCTCAGCAAGTTGCTTGCCCTGACCGGAATCACCTTCCCGACATATTTCGGATCCCTTATCGCCGCTTGCATAATCAGGAATGTGGCCGAGGCTGTCCCTGGATGGGGAGAGAGGCTCGGCATGGAAAAGATAGTCTCGCTCGGGGACATCTGCCTCTCGCTTTTCCTCGGTATCGCTATGTCTTCCCTCAAACTTTGGGAACTCGCCGGGCTGGCCTTGCCGCTCTGTGTCATCCTGCTCTCGCAGGTAGCCTTCATGGCGCTTTTCGTTTGCCTCGTGGCCTTCAGGGCGCTTGGTCGGGACTATGATGCGGCGGTTCTTGTCAGCGGTCTTTGCGGTTTCGGACTTGGTGCCACTCCCAACGCTATGGCGAACATGTCGGCGGTCTGTTTCAAGTACCGTTACGCGGTCAATCCTTTTATAATTGTCCCTATCATCGGTGCCATGTTCGTGGACATAATAAACACGACGGTCGTGACCTTATTCCTTAACCTCATTTGATAACTTAATAGTACCTAATTGAATATGAAACGTTTATCTATTATTATCGCAGTGTTCTTGCTCGCATTTTCCTGCAAGGAGCCGATCGATGAGTTCCAGATCAGCCGTGGGGTCAACATCGCCCATTGGCTCTCACAGAGTAATGTGAGGGGAGAGGAACGAGCGGCCTATTTCGTAGAGGAGGAAGTAGCTAAGAATCACGGTATTCCTGTCTATTGTGGAGAGTATGGTTGTTTGTCCGTGAAGCTGAATGAAGATGCCCGTTACAGCTGGCTTTCTGACATGAACGCGGTGTTTGATTCGCTGGGGATAGCCCGCGCGGTCTGGTGCTATCGGGAAGGCAACGGAGGATTTGGAATCCTGTCAGGTACTTCCACGGAGCCTGATGCTAAAATGCTTGAATGTCTAACTAACTGATTATAGTAACGAACTTACAAAATCATGAAAAAGTTAATTTTATTTATCGCCTCCGTCGCCATTATTTGTGGCGGCGAGGTAAGAGCGCAGGTGACTCAATCCCCGGAGCTTGCTACCAAGGTCAAAAATGAGGGTCTGAACAACTCGAAGATCAAGGAGATCTCGCATTTCATGACGGACTATCTTGGCTCGAGGCTTACCGCTTCCCGTCAGAAGAGACGGGCGGAAACTCTTGTGGTTGAGAAACTTGGTGAATATGGCCTGTCCAATCCAAGGGTCGAGTTCGCCGCCGAGTTCCCAAGGGGAAGTTGGGATGTTGTCAAGACTTACGCCGCGATGACCTCACCGTATTACTGTGCCTTTTCCGTCAATCCGAAGGCATGGACAGGAAGTACGGACGGTCTCGTGAAAGGGGAGTGCGTGGTCTTCGATGTCAAGACCAAAGAAGACATTGAGAAGTACCGTGGCAAGATTGCCGGCAAGATTCTTCTCCGTCCCGCGACCCAGAATTATAATATTAGTTTCAAGCCTCTCGCCAGCCGTTACACTGAAGAGGAACTGCAGGAACTCGCTATGGACCGCAAGGTGTCCAGCAGCATAGCTCCTATGGGCCCTCCCGCTGGCGGTGGTGGCCAGCGTCGTCCGGCTTTTGACAGGACCGCTTACATGGAACTGATGGCGCTGACAAACGAGTTGCTCACTGCTGAGAAACCGCTGTGCATTGTGACAGGACGCGGCACTTTCAATGTGCCTGGCGCTTCCGGAGCCTCGTACAAGGTGGGTGACCCGGAGCCGACTCCGGAGATTATCATGCCCATTGAGGACCATGGACGGATGGTCCGGCTCATCGAGAGCGGCCAGAAAGTCGAGATGGAACTTGAGCTTATCAACAAGTTCGAGGATGACCAGGAAGTCCACAATGTGCTGGCCGAGATTCCGGGTACCGATTCTAAACTCAAGGACGAGATCGTCTTGATCGGAGCTCATCTCGATTCTTGGCATGGTGGGACCGGTGCAGCCGACAACGCTTCCGGATGCATCGTCATGATCGAGGCCATGCGCATCCTGAAGGAGCTTGGCGTCCAGCCTAAGAGGACAATCCGTCTCGCTCTCTGGGGCGGTGAGGAGCAGGGCCTCTTCGGTTCGAGGGGTTATATGCAAAAGTATTTGTACAAGGACAACAAGAAGCTTCCCGGCTACGACAAGTTCGCCCTTTACCTGAACATGGACAACGGTTCAGGGCGTTTCAGGGGAATATATCTTGAGAACAATGACGGGGCTTTCCCGTTCTTCGAGGCCTGGATGAAATACATTGAGCCCCTCGGGTTCAATTATCTCTCTCCGAGGAACACAGGATCCACAGACCACGTCTCTTTCCTGAGGGCAGGCCTTCCGGCTTACCAGTTTATCCAGGACGAGCTCGAGTACGGCCGTACCTACCACACGATCATGGACACCTACGAGCGTCTCTCCCAGGGAGATCTCTCGCTTGACGCCACTATCGTGGCTTGGCTCGCGATCTGTGCGGCTAACGATCCCGGCAGGATCCCGTTCGCTCCGATTCCCGCTCCACGTCAAAGGCCTAACTAATCTGGGAAAGTTCAAGGAAATAATTGATTTAATATGAAATACGGTGTCTTTTTCGCATTTGTCGCTTTAGCGGCGGCCTCCTGTGGTAACAATCTCCGGATTGGAGATTTCTCAGTCAGTCCTATTCCGGAAAATATAACATTGACCGAAGGCAAACCTTTCGAGTTTGGCGGCCGGGTTGTGATCCAGTCTCCCAATGAGCTTGGGACCATAGCCGGTCTGCTTGCCTCGGATCTTGAGGAAGCTCTTGGAAAAAAGCCTGAAATATCCGTAAAGAAGGGGAATATTATTCTCGCGACTGACTCCGCTATGCCCAAGGAAGGCTACAGGATCGAGTGTGGAAAAGACGCTTTGAAGATAACTGGAGGGAGTCCCGCGGGAGTCCTCTATGGCGCCAGGACTGTGTATAAGGCTCTTCCTTCTCCAGGAGAGGGAAGGGCGGCTTTGCCGGCCGCGGTTGTCGAGGACTCTCCGGAATATCCCTACAGGGGATTCATGGTGGATGTGGCAAGACATTTCTTCAGTGTTGATTACCTTAAGGAACTTATTGACATAATGTCACTTCACGGCATTAATGTTTTCCATTGGCATCTCACTGATGACCAGGGTTGGCGTGTGCCTGTGCCCGGATATCCCAAACTTACCGAGGTGGGCTCTTTCCGTCCCGGAACCATTGTCGCTCCTGGAAGTGATGAATATGACACTATCCCGGTCGTGGGCTTCTATACAGAGGATGAGATGAAGGAGATCGTGCGGTACGCCGCTGATCGGCAGATCACAGTTATCCCTGAGATCGACCTGCCCGGCCACATGCTGGCCGCTCTTGCCTCATATCCCGAGCTCGGCTGCACTGGAGGTCCTTACGAGGTCCCCCAAAGATTCGGAGTCTTCGAGGATGTCCTCTGTCCCGGGAAAGATGCCACCATCGCTTTCGCCAAGGCCGTCCTGGAGGAGGTGATGGATATATTCCCATCAGAGTATATTCATCTTGGAGGCGATGAGTGTCCAAAGGAGCGTTGGGAGGAATGTCCTGATTGTCAGGCTCGTATCAAGGCCCTTGGCATTAAGGCCATTAAAGGGAAGAGCAAGGAGGAGCAGCTGCAGACTTGGTTCATGGACCAGATGCGCTCGACGCTAAAGGCCCGTGGAAGGAAGATGATGGGTTGGGACGAGGTTCTGGAGGGAACCCCCGACAAGGACATCGTCGTCTGCGCGTGGACTTCTCCCTCAGCGGTCTCCCGCTCGGCCTCCGAAGGACATCCCACCATTGTTTGCCCCATCCAACACTATTATTTCAGCAATCCGAGGTTCAATAAGCTTCAAGGCAGGGAAAGTATTTCCCGGGTATATGATTTCAATATGGTTCCGGACGGGCTCACACTTGAGCAGGCCGGGAACATTATCGGGTCACAGGCATGCATCTGGACAGAATGGGTAGCGGATTCCACTAAAATGGAATGGGAGATGCTTCCCCGCCTGGCGGCGGTCGCCGAATCCCAGTGGGGCTGCCCTAAGGATCTGGACGCTTTCCTCCCGAGACTGAAGCGGATGACTGAGCTTTACGACCGGCGCGGCTGGAACTGGAAAGAAGACATCGCTGAAGCATGGAAGTAAGTTGTTGAATAATAATCCTTTATTGATAATTGATATGATACCTAAGTTGATTCATTTGTGCTGGCTCAGCGGGGATCCTTATCCTGAGAAGATCCGGTTCTGCATAGACTCTTGGAAAAAACACATGCCGGATTACGAAATTATGCTTTGGGACACAAAGCGTTTTGACGTGAATTCCACTCCATGGACCAAGCAGGCCTTCGAGGCGAAGAAGTACGCTTTTGCGGCTGATTATATACGCCTTTACGCCATTTATAATTATGGAGGGATATACTTTGATAGTGATGTCGAGGTGATACAGTCCTTCGATAAGTTTCTCCATCTCCCGTATTTCGCCGGCATTGAAGCTGGCCCGGATGGGGTGGAATTGGCCGCCTTCGGGGCCGAGAAAGGCTCTGGGTGGGTCAAATATTTGATGGACTATTACGAGGGAAGAAACTTTATCAAAGAAAATGGAGAGATGGATCAGGTCGTTATGCCTGTCGTCATGGGCAATCTTCTTCGGCGGGAATATTACTGGACACTAATCAAGTCCCTTGAGGAATTTGATCCTGATCCCAAGAGGTTTTGCCTTTTTCCTGTCGATTGGTTCTGTGCTCATCCTCTTGACCTTCAGGGGAGAGCTCAGTATAAAATCACGAAAAACACACACTCGATCCATCATTTCGCCAATTCCTGGACTCCTGCCGACTATGTCGGAGGTCCTTTGCATAAGTTATATTTCAAGATAACGGGATTAGACTGGAAACATTATAAAAAAGGCAAGTTCGTATTGCACGGGAAGTAGGTGGAAAGTTGTTTTTGTGATTTTTTATAGATAAATTTACATGTTTATGAAAGAATCGCGATCAGCTTTCAAAGAGTTCTGGAAATCTCTCTCAGAAAAGCTAAAAGAATCACTTGTCTCAGTGATGCCGGTGAGTTTGCTTGTGTTCATCCTGGCCTTGACGCCATGGGTGGACATAAGTGTCACTGAATTGGTGACTTTCGTTATTGCCGCCGTTCTGCTGGTTCTCGGAATAGGACTTTTCAATCTCGGCGCTGACACTGCCATGACCCCTATGGGGCAGTATATCGGCCAGGGATTGACCGCGTCAAAACGTCTGGGAATCCTTCTGTCAGTTGGCTTTGGCATGGGACTGCTCATCACGATCGCTGAGCCTGACCTGTCAGTTCTCGCTGACCAGGTGAAAACAGTGATGAGCGGCTCACTGCTAATCTTCACGGTAGGTCTTGGGGTCGGATTGCTCCTTTTCCTCGGCATACTGAAAATCCTTTTCCATCTCGACCTGTCAGGGCTTCTCATGTACTTGTACATGGCCTTGTTCTGTGTCGCCGCATTGCTCATTGACAGCGGGAAAGGATCCCTTCTGGCCCTGTCCTTTGACTCGGGCGGTGTGACTACCGGACCGATCACGGTGCCGTTCATAATGGCTCTCGGTGTCGGTATTGCCCTGACCGTGGGCGGCAGGGGAGCCAGCGAGAACAGTTTCGGTCTGATAGCCCTTTGCTCTGTCGGACCGATCCTGGCGGTGCTCTTCCTTTCGCTTTTCGCCAAAGGTGACCTGTCTTATTCCGTCCCTGAATATTCATTGGAATCATTTTTCTCAGGGGAGACCCTTGGGATCTTCGGCGCCAAAGCGGTTGATGTGGGCCAGTCCCTCCTGCTGCTGGTCGTGTTTTTCTTCATAATCCAGTTCATAGCGCTTAAACTCCCGAAAGTCAAGATATTCCAGATCCTTTTCGGTATCTTGTACACCTTTATAGGCCTCGTGCTGTTCCTTGCCGCCGTGGAGATGGCTTTCATGCCTTTGGGGTATAAGATCGGTGTCCAGATGTCTGCCCATAACCCTTTGATCATCATTTTGTTCGCCTTTATAATCGGAAATGTGGTGGTCATGGCGGAGCCTGCCGTGCATGTGCTAAACGCACAGGTGCAGGAGATAACCAGCGGTGAGGTGACCAAGACCCAGATGATGCTCGCGCTCTCGCTGGGCGTTGGTGTGTCGATTGGTCTTTCCGTGCTGAGAGTCCATTTCGGCTTCTCGCTGCTGTATTACCTTATCCCCGGTTATCTTATCTCGCTGGGACTCTCTTTTTTCGTACCGAAGCTTTACACCGCCATCGCCTTTGACTCCGGTGGAGTGGCCAGCGGTCCTCTCACATCCAGCTTCATACTCCCGCTCGTTATCGGCGCGTGCGTCACGATGCAGGGGGAGAGCTCTGTGCTTGATTTCGCTTTCGGAGTGGTGGCCATGGTGGCCATGACCCCCCTTATCACCATCCAGAGCCTTGGCTTCAAGTCCGTCATGTCCGTGAGACGCCGCAGCGCCATAGCCATCCGGAGAATTATGGAAGCCGATGATGATCAGATAATTTACTTTGAATAATATGTCCCAGACAAGAAATATAGCGCCAGTTAAACTGGAACTGCTCCTCGCGGTTGTCCATGATGAGAAGGCTCCTTATTATATCCGCCTTCTTCAGTCCTACCAATCCAACCTGCAGTTCACCACAGCCGCCAAGGGGATAACCCATCTCATCCTGTCGTACCTTGGCATGACTGAGACTCCTAAAACATTGTTAGTCAGTGTGGTGAGGGCGGATGAGGCTCCCAAGATCATCGAGGAACTGGAAGAGAATTTCCAGAAAGGGAAAAAATACAAAGGCATCGCTTTTACCGTCGAGCTCACCAGCGTGATCGGTACTTTGGTTTATGGTTTTTTAGCTAATGACAAAAGAACAGTCAAGGAGGCAAGATAATATGGCTGATAAGGTTAAATTGGAACTTGTTGTGTGCATCATCAATGCCGGGTTCTCACAGAATGTGGTGGAAGTCGCCAGGAATGCCGGGGCTAAGGGCGGAACGATTGTCCGCGGCCGCGGAACAGCTAACCCAGAGGCTGAGGAATTCTTCGGTCTCACTATTCAGCCGGACAAGGAAGTCCTTCTCATCCTTGTGCCCGCCGATATCAAAGACAACGTGCTCAAGGCGATATACAAGGAAGCCGGTCTTGACAAAGAGGCTCATGGAATAGCTTTCTCCCTTCCTGTCAGCAATTCCACCACCATCAAACTGACGGACTAACCGGCCAATATGAAATCATTAAAAGAACTTTACAAGATTGGCCGCGGCCCTTCCGCATCCCATACTATGGGCCCTTATAACGCGGCTAAGACATTCGCGTCCCGTCATCCAGAGGCTGCCAGATTTGAGGTTACCCTTTACGGCTCCTTGGCCGCCACAGGCAAGGGACATATGACAGATGTCGCAATCATCGAGGCACTAAAGCCGGTCGCGCCGGTCGAGATCCTATGGCATCCGGAGATCGTCCCGGAGTACCATACGAACGGGATGCTGTTCCGTTCATTCTCCGCTGACGGGAGCGCGAGCGACGAATGGATGGTTTATAGTGTTGGAGGCGGTTCCCTGTCGGAAGGTCCTGGAAAGGATATCACGGAATCGGGAGAGGTCTATGACATGAACACCATGACCGAGATCACGGAATGGTGCGATTCCTCGGGTCGCAGTTTTTGGGAGTATGTGGATATTTGCGAAGGTCCCGGGATCTGGGATTATCTCCACGACGTCTGGATGGCCATGAGGGCCTCAGTGGAGAAAGGTCTCACGACTGAAGGAAGACTTCCCGGACCGCTGAATCTTGCCAGGAAGGCCGCCACTTACTACATAAAAGCCATGGGTTACCAGCCGAACCTGCGTTCCAGGGGACTGGTCTTCGCCTATGCTCTGGCTGTCAGCGAGGAGAATGCTTCCGGAGGCACAATCGTCGCCGCACCGACTTGCGGCTCCAGCGGGGTGCTGCCCGGTGTCCTTTACCATCTTGCCAACGGTCACTCTTTTAGTGAGATGCAGATTCTCCACGCTCTCGCTACGGCTGGTCTTGTCGGCAATATCGTCAAACGCAACGCCTCCATTTCAGGCGCTGAAGTGGGATGCCAGGGCGAGGTTGGAGTGGCATGTGCCATGGCATCTGCCGCTGGTTGCCAGCTTTTTGGCGGTAGCCCTTTCCAGATCGAATACGCCGCTGAGATGGGCCTTGAGCATCATCTGGGCATGACTTGTGACCCCATTTGCGGGCTGGTGCAGATCCCATGTATAGAACGCAACGCGTTCGCGGCCACCAGGGCTCTCGATTCGGAAATATACGCCACCTTCTCTGACGGTCGCCACCGGATCTCCTTCGACCATGTGGTCGAGGTTATGAAACAGACCGGAAAAGACCTCCCGTCACTTTACAAGGAAACCTCGGCCGGAGGTCTCGCGCTAAGCTACAGGACTTGAAATAGGCAGGGACAGGTTATTCTGTAGTATTTGGTGTCTTCTGCTTTTTGGCGAAAATCATAAACAGTACGGCTCCGACGCAGATCGCTATCCCGACGGCCATTTTCATTGTGAGCGGCTCACCGAACGTGATTGTTCCTATGAGGATAGCTGTCAGCGGCTCAAAAACTCCCAGGATAGAAGTCTTTGTGGGGCCGATGTAGCGGGAGGATATCGCCAGGGCGAGCAGCGAGATCATTGTAGGCACTATCGCCAAACCTACCAGGTTGCCCCAGTCGGCCACTGATCCGATCCCTTCGAGCATGCTGCCTCCCTGGACTCCCCGGATCGTCGCGAACATTACCGATCCGGTCATAAGGGCGTAGAGGGTCAGGGTGTGCTCAGAGACATTCTTAATTCTTTTACTCCTGTTGACGATGACGAGATAAAAGGCGTAGCTGAGAGCGGATAGAATTGCCAATATGATTCCTGGGATCCTTATTGAGGCCCCACCGGAAGGGCTTGACAATAAGATGATTCCGAGGAATGTCGCAATGATGGAGAGCCATGTCTGCCAGCTCGGGTAGAACTTCAGCAATACCATGATCAGCGCCACAAAAACGGGGTAGAGGTAAACCAGGGTAGTGGCCAGCCCGGAGGGTATGAATTCGTACGAGATAAAGAGGAATATGCTGCTGCAGGCGAAGAGGACTCCCAGCACAGCCAGGAGCCAGAGCTCCCTTCCTCGCACTTTAAACTGCTCTTTTCTGGCGATCATCCAGACGGCGAGTATGAATGCCGAGATCGCATAACGGAAAAACAACATCACCGGCACCGGTACTCCATTCTCAAGCAAGGGCTTGGCGAACAGAGGGTTCATGCCGTAAGAAACTCCAGTAACTATGCCGGCCACATAGCCGACAATTCTTCTTTGATTGTTAGATAAGCTCTTTTTCACTTCAAGTCTTTCCGTCTAAGCCTGGCGAAGTATATCGCCTCGTACGGGCTTTTCATTCCTGCCTCATATAACACGCCTACATCCTTGTTCCGCATGATGACCAAGTCGCTGTAAGCGGCGGGGCCTTCAGTCAAGGTGGTGACGCTTTCCCAATTCTGCCCTGAGTCACGGCTCATCCGTAAAGTCAAGTTGACGCGTTTTGTCGGGTGTTCTGGATTGGAGAAAAACAGTGTTTTTGATGGCCGTCCCCGGGAGCCGTTGATCAGGCTAGCATTGCAAACCGGCTCCGTCAGGGAGGCGTCGTAATACGGTTTCTCAAAAGAC
The DNA here is from genome assembly GCA_902785825.1 of uncultured Bacteroidia bacterium. Taxonomy (GTDB): domain Bacteria; phylum Bacteroidota; class Bacteroidia; order Bacteroidales; family UBA932; genus Cryptobacteroides. The sequence continues at coordinate 11,505 of CACZZZ010000020.1, read as the reverse complement.
AACCCCCCGTCGAGGCTGACAGCGACCAGCCTTCCGACGCCATATTGCCGCAGCTCCGGGTCCGTTTTCCGCATATTCAGCATCAGTTTGCCTTTCGGAAGCCTCGCCAGCGTGCACTCATTCCCGACATGGGTCTCACCTCCAATCGCCCAGGTCTTTCCAAGATCATCTGAATAGATCACGTGGGAGGTGCTTTCAGCCCCGAAATTGCCGTGGTTGCATGGGACAATAACGCGACCTGAGGGGAGCTGGACAGCGTGGCTGGGGCCAGTGGCGTACCAAGTCCATTCCGGTAATTTCGCTTGATCGGTGATTTCCACTGGTTTTGACCATGTCAGGCCTTCGTCTTCCGAATACAGGCAGAATACCCGCCTGGTGTCGAATGAGGTCCTTTTGTGGATCGCGGATTCAGGATCTCGGCCGTCGTTCCAGGTCGAGAGCAGGATCACCTTGCCTGTACGGCTGTCCACGACTGGAGAGGGATTCCCGCAAACGTTCTCTCCGTCGTCCCAGATCGTGATCATCTCGCCCCAAGTTTTGCCGCCGTCAACTGACCTTTTGACTACCAAGTCGATGTCGCCGGTGTCCGATCCGCTGTTGTGGCGAGCCTCGGCGAATGCCAGCAGGACTCCTGAGCGTGTGCGGGTTATCGCCGGGATCCGGTAAGTGTGAACTCCGTTTTCCCCTTTTTCGAACACGACAACGCCGGTGGGAGTCTTGTCTTGAGTGATGCCGGGCCAGTCGTCAGTGCGGAAGGGCCATGCGGGAAGGCCTTCACTGTTGAAAAGGTTGCAGACGGGGTTGGCGCCCCAGCCGTAACGTACCGCTTTGGGATTGGAAACTTCAGGACTTGAGACAATCACTTCTTTACCCGAAATCCTCGCCTCAGCCCAGTGCCAGACTTTATCGGCGCCGGCGATCTGGAAGCCTGTGAGATTACCGGACTCAGCCTTGGTGACAAGTTCGGAATCCATGCCGTCCTTCCCGTATCTTGTTGACGCGAAGTCTCCGGAAGGAATCACCTTGAGTCCTCCAGCGACATCCGTGAACCTAATCTTGACAGAGTTTCCGCTGATGGTGTACCCAGAGAAGCGGGGCCCGTTGGCGATGACCTTTTTGCCGTAGTCATTGGCGAGGGCAAGTCTTGCGAGACGCTCGCCGACCTCCCTTTTACGGACAGGGTGGATGTCCTCCGCATCTCCGATGTCGATGATGCAAGCCATCCCGACATTGTCCAAGACTTTTGTGGGAATGTCCTGAGCCTCACGTAGTTCCGCCCAATCGTCATCTCCCGCGACCCGGGTGATAGGCTTGTAGCCCGCGAGCTGGGTGATATAGAATGGGAAATCATATCCCCAGAGGGCCCGCCAGTCGAGGATGAGGGATTTCATATAGTCGCGGTAGTGGTAAGCCTTCGCGGTGTTGGATTCTCCCTGGTACCAGATGGCGCCTTTTATCGCGAAGGGGGCGAGAGGCTTTATCATGGCGTTGTAAAGCACCGTGACCATGTTCGGCTCCCTGCTGGTAGATTTGGGCATATTCTTGAATGAGACCGACAGGGTGACTTTCCAGTCTCCTTCCAGGCTGATCTTCTGCCCGTCCGGTCCCTGGAGAAACATTAACGAGCCGTCCCCGTACAGGCCTCCGTCTCCATGGTCGTCAGTGTTTCGGATGCAGATCACGGTTTTTCCGGCTTTGACCAAGACGGCGGGGACGGAATATTCACGGGCCTTGTTCCAGATTTTTCCGGAGCCGACAAGCTCTCCGTTCCAGTAAGTCTCGTCGAAATCATCCACAGGCCCTAGACTCAATGTTATCTCGTGTCCCTCCCATGATGCTGGAATAGCTATCTCTTTGCGGAACCAATAGATACCGTTGGTGGCGGGCCAGAGCTCCTGTACCTTTCTGGGAAGGGATATTGTCTTCCAGTCGCTGTCATTGAAGTCAGGCCTTGCCCAGACAGCTTCGCCGTCTCTGACGCCGAGATCCTGCTTCGTGACTTCCTTGTAGAAGCGGTCGATCTCCTCCTCGAATGTCCGTTCCCGCTCGGCCTCATTGTCAGAGAGACTCTTGACCATCGCCAGCTGCTCATGGGTCTCCGGGAAATGCTTTATCGCACCCTCGCTCATCCAGGCCTCTATGATGGTCCCACCCCAGCTGCTATGGATGATTCCTATCGGAACCTTCAGATCCTCAAGAAGTTTGCGTCCGAAATACCAGCCAGCCGCTGAGAAGTTCCGGACGGTTTCCGGTGCCGATTCCTTCCACTTGTCGAAGTCGGCGCTGAAATAATCATGCTCGACCATTCCGGTTGCCCTCGACACCTGGAGCAGACGAACATCCGCATATTCGGAAGCGTTTTCTATGTCCTCCTGGTTTATCCGCTGGGCTCTCCAGCTCTCCACGGGCATCTGCATATTGGACTGACCAGAGGCAAGCCAGACCTCTCCGACCACGACATTATTGAGAACCACCGGCTCTCCGTCGGAAATGGTGAGAGAATACTTCCGGAAACTGCCTTTCGGGGTTGGAATTGTGATCTTCCATTTGCCTTCTGAATCGGCTATGGCGCTGTAAGTCTTATTGTTCCAGGATGGCGTGACTTTGACTGTCGCTCCCGTTTCGGCTTCTCCCCAGACAGGAGCCTTACAGTCCTGCTGGAACACCATGTTGTCAGTGAAAAGGGGAGTGAGTCGTACTTTGGCGGCCGCGCTCATCACCGCGAGGGTGGAGATGAGCGTAATGAGCGATAGGCGTCTTATTAGCATGATGATACTATTTCGTCGATCTCGTCAAGTTCCTCAGGTGAGAAACTGGTGTTTTCCAGTGCTTTAAAGTCGTCCTCGAGCTGTTCGACACGGCTCGCTCCTACAATGACACTTGTGACCAAGTCGTCTTTCAGGCACCATGCAAGCGCCATTTGAGCCAGGGACTGCCCCCGCCTGGAAGCCACTTCGTTAAGCTTGACAAGGGTGGAATGGAGTTCGGGGGTGAGGGTGGATGACTTGAGGGAATATTCCCTGGCCATCCTCGAGTCGGAAGGAATCCCGTCGAGGTAACGTCCGGACAGAAGTCCCTGGGCGAGAGGGGAGAAGGAGATGAAACCGACCCCGTTTCCCTTCGCCTGCTCCAGGATGCCATCCGTCTGTGGCTCACGGTTTAGGATGTTGTATCTTCCCTGGTAGATAAGGCAAGGGACATCCCTGTCTTTGAGGTATTTGTAAGCGAAGGATGCCGCTTCGGGCGGGTATTTGGATATTCCGACGTAAAGGGCTTTCCCTGCCCTGACGATGTCCACCAGGGCCTGAAGTGTCTCCTCGAGCGGGGTGTTCGGATCGAACCTGTGGGAGTAAAAGAGATCCACATAGTCGAGGTTCATCCTTTTGAGGCTCTGGTCCAAGCTGGCTATCAAGTATTTCCGTGATCCCCACTCCCCGTAGGGCCCAGGCCACATGTCGTGCCCAGCCTTGGAGGAAATGAACATCTCGTCACGGAAAGGAGCGAAAGATTTTCTCATGATCTGACCGAAAGTCTCCTCGGCCGATCCGTAGGACGGCCCGTAATTGTTGGCCAGGTCGAAGTGCGTGATCCCGTGGTCGAACGCATAATAAGCCATCTCCATGGAGTTGGCAAGCGGATTCACATCTCCGAAATTATGCCAGAAACCGAGGGATATTTCCGGGAGGAGAACGCCGCTGCGTCCGCACCTTCGGTAGCGTATGCCGCTATCGTAACGTTCCGGGGAAGGGGAATAGACTGGATTTATCATAATAGGTCTTGTTGTGTACGCGAACTTACGCAAAAAAATCTATTCACGTCGATAGTAAGGAACGGTAATTGCTTAAAATTGTATATATGGACATAACAGCTGTTATCACCTCTTTGCTGACACTACTCGCGGGAATCGGCGCTTTTGGAACCGCCGCGATCCAAAGTTCCGGAGCCACGACGGTCATGACCATCGGTTTCGTCAATGCCGGAATCATCTCCCTGGCCCAAGCGGCGACCATTATCTATGGCGCCAGGATGGAAAAAGGAATCTGCACGCCTTCAGTAGGCGCGCAGTACCTTGAGTTATCTTCAAATGCCGAGCGAATGGCGGATCACATGATCAATATCGCCAAATCAATCAGGGCACTCTGATTTGTTAGATGATGTTCAGTGATCCGGCGGCGAAAAGTACCAGATAGCCGAGAACTATACTGATCACTCCGACTATGATTCCCATCTTAGCCATGTCTTTCTGCTGGACAAGGTTGGTGGCGTAAGCCAAAGCGTTCGGGGGAGTGGAGATCGGGAGGATCATGGCGCTGCTCGACGCGATTGCAACTCCGATCAGGACGGTTGAGGTGCCTCCTACAGCCGAGAGCTTATCTCCCATAGCGGTGCAGACCACGACGAGGATAGGCATGATAAGGGCCGCTGTCGCGGAGTGGGAAATCAAGTTGGAAAGGCCGTAGCACAGCAGGCCGGACAGGATCACGATGAGGAGAGGGGAGAATTCGCCGAACGGGATGGCGCGGACGACCAAAGCGGCAAGTCCGGAACCGTTCATGGCGTAGCCCAAAGCGAAACCACCAGCGACCATCCAGATGACCGACCAGTTGATTTCCTCCAGATCATATTTCGATATTATGCCCGCGAGCGCGAAGACAGCGAACGGGATGAGCGCGACAGTGTAGGTGTTGATACCGGTCAGGGAATCCATCATCCACAGGAGAATTGTCACGATCATGGTCACGATCACGATGGTGGTATCCTTCCCGCGTTTCATCTCACCGTCTATCTTCAGCTCAATAGTTTTCTGGGTGAAAGGGAACGCTTTCTTGAGAATCATCCAGGCGATGAGAATCAGGACTATCACTAAAGGCACCATGAACAGCATCCACTGGCCGAATCCTATTCCGAGATTCAGGCTTTCTGGCTCGTTCAAGTACTTGAGGGCGATGGTGTTAGGCGGCGTTCCAATCGGGGTGCCCATGCCTCCGAGGTTGGCGGCGATGGGAACGCTGAGCGCCATCGCGATCCTGCCTTTACCAGCCTCGGGAAGTTGTTTGAAAACCGGGGTCAGGAAGGTCAGCATCATGGCTGTGGTGGCGGTGTTGCTGATGAACATGGAGAACAGGGCGGTCACCAGCATGAATCCGAGGAGGATGTTCTCGCTTTTCTTGCCGAAAGGTTTGAGCAGGACACGGGCAAGATGGACATCCAGTCCTGTCTTTGTAGTGGCTATAGCCAGGACGAAACCGCCTATGAACAACATAATAACCGGATCGGCGAAGCTGGCCATCACTTGCTTGTAGCTCAGGAGCTGTCCTGCCTTTCCGGGATCGCATATCCATTTTATTCCGGAATCAGAGGTGCAAAGCAGGAGAAGGACCATGATCGAGACCGAGGTCGCCCATGCCGGGACAAGCTCGAATACCCACATAAGCGTGGCATAGACGAAAATGGCGATGATTCTTTGCTGCACAGGGGTCAGGCCGGTTAATCCGAAAGACTCGGTGGGCAGGAACCAAAGAAACATTACGATGATGGCGACGAAAATGAGACCGAAACTTTTTTTCTTTATAATTGAGAGATCCAGTCTGTTGTTCTGACGCAGCTTGTGCATCTGCTCAACAAGATTGAAACCGGTGAAATTCTTGAACATCTGTAGTTACTATCTCGTTAAAGGATTATTCATAGTCAAACCTGATATCGACAGGAATGCTCGCGCTTTCCAGCACTCGCTTGTCAGAGAGGCTCTCGGGGCCCGCGATGCCGTACTTGGTTATCCAGGCACGCGCGGAGTCGATGTCGCCGTGAGCCTGGATGCGGAGGATTTCCGCTCCGATGGTCTCAAGGGCTTTCCATGTCTTCTCGAAGTCAATGCTATAACGGCCGGAAGGATTCCATGTGATAGACTTGCTTTCAAGCAAATAGTTGTAAACTATGATATTGGCGATACCAGTCGGGTCAGCCGCGCCGAACCGGGTGGAGCGGATGGTGTTGGTGACAAAAGTCGTGAGCACGTCTTCTTTCTGGAAGAGGGCTGAGATCTGGTAGGACTCGGCTTCCTTGGCGCAAAGCCAAGCGCCGAGCACATTGGATTTGGCTTTCTCAACGACCAGGGCCTCGTCGGCGAGAGCTTCGGCGACAGATCCCTTGCCATTGATAGTCTCTTTCACACCCAGACCCTTCGCGATCTCGCGGAACACGATTGTCCAATAGAATGCGCTGGCGTCAACATGGGGCTGATAGATATCCTCAAGCAGAGCCTTTCCGACAGGGTGGACTGTGCGGTTGAACTTCTCGCGGATGATATTGTCGAAAATAATCGTTCTGGAACCAAGTTCCTCCTGAACCTTCGCGTCATAGGGGAAGTTGATGCCGATGACCTTGAATCCGGCATTGGTGTAGCCGCTGCAGTAGAGAACGTTGCAGGAGAAAATGTCGGACTCCGACCCGGGAACGAAATCGTGGTTGGCGGGATCGCCAGGTAGCATTTCCTGAAGCTCGGGCATCTTGGCAGACAGGGCGTTAAGCTCCTCGGTGCGCTGGAGATTCTTAAGTAGAACATACGCTCCGTAGGAGGCCTTTGTACCGTAGATGGCATCGTCAACGGCCTCGATGGGGCCGATCACAAGGTCCATCTTGCTGTCCTTCATCTCAAGCCAAGCCTTGTTGCTCTCATAATAATTATCAGTCTTGAGACCCTCGATCATGTGGAGGAGATAATTCCGGACGCTCTCCTTGATTGTGACATCAGCGGCCCGATTGAGGTATTCCTCTATCTTGCTGATATTCTTGGAGTAAGCGTCGTGATACCAGACAGTCTCAAGACCGCCGTTGGCGGAGCGCCGCACAAGGGTGTAGGGGCTTTTTTTGTCCGGGTTGTTCCAGGCGCCGAACTCCTCCTTGGTCATGTCTGACGGGTAGAAGCAAGCTCCAGCGGGCTTGACGCCATAGCCTGGAAGGAAAGGTTTGCCGTCAATGCGGTCCCATGGACCGTAATTGATTCCGGCATAAAGCTTTTCCGCGGGATTGGTTAGAGAATTCAGAAATGCCTCTCCATCACCGAAATACTGCTGCCAATAGATTTTGTCCACCTCATCCGCGGCCATCCGGTAGAGTTTCAGAACCTCTTTCCCGTTGTCGGTGATCCCGCTCAGATCGGGCGCGGGGATGGTCACGAGGGCATAGTTCTCCACGAGCTTGCCAGCATCGGAATGTTTCTTGGAACATGAGACGGCAAATAAGGCAAGAATCGCTAATACAAAGGATATATTCCTCATTTTGAAATCAATTTGTGGCGCGAATTGTCTTTCCCTGAAAAAAGTTGACTCGCAACAAGCGAGAAACAATGTTTATTTATCAAACACAGAAGAAGGAGCAGTACTATGATAAGGTCATAGAGGCTCGTCTCCAGAACGGCTACTCAGTTAGACGTCTGACCAAAATTTTCCCATTATCAAAGCATACAATAGAACGATGGATTGCTAACTTTGCAGGGGATAATCCAGAAGTTCCGATAATGGGAAAGAGAGTAGTGAAGCCAAGGCCGGTAATAGTTGAACCGGAGCAGCGCCAGGAACTTCCTGATGATGTGAAAGCCTTGCAGGCCGAACTGGCAAGGGTAAAGGAGGAACTCCGTAAGGAGAAACTCCGTGCCGATGCCTACGATACGATGATTGACATCGCCGAGGACATGTTCAAGGTTCCCATCAGAAAAAAAGCTGGCGCCAAACGGTAGAGACCCTGCATGCGAAGGATGCCAAGACCTATCAGGTCCTGGAACTTTGCAAGCTGTTTGGCGTGTCAAAGCAGGCATATTATCAACGGGATGAGAATGTGGCGTTGCGCAGGGCTGCCCAGCGTGCCTTTGCGCTGCAGTTCATCAGGGATATCCGTGAGAAAGATCCCGGTATCGGCGGAGTCAAACTCTGGTACATGTACCAGCGAGACTTCCAAGGGAATGATCTCATAGGACGAGACCAGTTTGTAGATATCATCAACGATTATGGCCTCAAGGTGCGTCTGAAAGTCAGAAAGCCCCGCACGACGGACTCCACGCACGGGCTTCCCACTTTCCCGAATATCATCAAGGACTACATCCCGAAGGCGCCCAAGCAACTATGGGTTAGTGACATCACATACATCACGATATGGCTTGATGAATACACATACATCTTCTGTTACCTGTCGCTCATCTTGGATGCCTATACCGAGGAAATCATCGGCTGGAGCGTCGGTCCGACACTTGAGACGACTTACCCCATCGAAGCGCTTAGGATGGCTCTCAAGCGTATTGAGGGGATGACGAACATCAACCTTATCCATCACTCAGACAGGGGCTGCCAGTATGCCAGCTCCGAGTATGTCCGGCTTCTTCAAGAACACGGCATACGCATCAGCATGACCGAGACCGGTGACCCCAAGGATAACGCACAGGCGGAAAGGATCAACAACACGATGAAGAACGAACTTTTGAAAGGAATGCGGTTCACGAACATCGAAGAGGTCAAGGCTGCCGTAGCCCGGGCCGTTGACTTCTACAACAAAGAGAGGCCGCATATGAGCATCAACATGAAAACCCCGGCAGAAGCTGCCCTCTGCGAGGGTGAACTCACAAAACTATGGGTAAGCTACAGGGAGAATGCTATCCGCACCAAGCAGGCCGCCTTGGAAATCCCTGAAAAAACTTTACTTTTGCCTGTCGTTCAGGGGTCTCCTTCCGGCCTACGGCCTCCAGTCAACCCCTGAACGGGATAAGACCTGGAGAGACAACTAAAATCAGTGATAACGACTACGAGTCAATAGCTATCAGTTATAAGTTAAACCAGAGTCAACTTCTATCAGGGAATGACTCCAATCGGAGTCAACCTAAATCAGGAAATGACAAATATAGTTATTTTTTACGGATAGGCATTATCTCAATTCTAATTCGTATTTTTGGTAAATTCAAAAGAGAATATATGTCAGAGCTATACAAAGAGATGCTTTCCCATGCTGATCCCACGCAGGTCGCCGGCTTGTCAAGGTTTTTCAAGACCGGTCCCGGTCAATATGGCGAAGGAGACAAATTCCTGGGTATTAAAGTCCCTGTGACAAGGGGAGTGGTGAAAAGCCTTTGGCGACAGACATCTTTCGAGGATTTGGAAGAATGCGTCGCCAGTGAGTATCACGAGATCCGCCTTGCGGCCCTGCTCGCCTTGGTGGAGATATTTTCCCACGTGAAAAAAGACGAGGCCTTGAGGAAACGTTGTGTCGATTTCTATCTTTCCCACACGGCCTACATAAATAACTGGGACCTCGTGGATCTTAGTTGCTATCCCTTGTTGGGCGTCTGGCTCCTTGACAAAGACAGGACGTTGCTCTACGACCTTGCGAGGGACGGTAAGACTCTCTGGGAACAGCGCATAGGCATCGTCAGCACTATGACATTCATCCGTCATGGGCAGTTGGAAGACACTTTCGCCATAGCTCGTATTTTATTGCGCCACCCGCATGATCTCATCCACAAGGCTGTCGGATGGCTCCTGCGCGAGGCCGGAAAAAGAGACAAACCCTCCCTTGAGGATTTCCTTCGCGAGAATATTCAGTCAATGCCTCGGACAACGCTTCGTTATGCGATAGAAAGATTTCCCGAGGAAGAACGGGCCGTTTATTTGCGGTATAGACATAATTGAATCTGCCGAAAGGAGCGGAGTCGCCACTGACATAGAAGTCCATGATGTCTCCCTCCTTTGTCATATTATCATTCCATTTGAACTCAAAGTCAACGGATGTTCCGGTTCCGAGTCCAAGGACAGAGCGTCCGTGGCTGCCCAGGAATCAGGATTGACCTCCTGCGAGGCCGCGGGAATACCGGTCAGAGCGGAAATCGCCAAGGTCAGGAAAGCTAGAGATGATAATGTTCTTTTCATATATTACCGTCGAGAGTAGTGTTACGAATATACTTTGTTTTACGTGAAATGTGAAAATTATGACGATATTTTCTGTAAGTTTGCGAAAAGCCTTTAGAGATATATAGATATGCGAAAGATATTCATCGCCATGATTTTTTTGGCTCTCGTCATTGGTTCCTGCCATAGGGCGCCACGGGTCGAGGGCAATTACGTTTATGAGCACGGGTGGAATTACGACATCGCCGAGGGGCATATCGATGTCCATGAGACAGGGACGATGGATTTCTTCAATGACGGTACCGCTCTGGATTCCGCCAGACAGGTTTACACAGTGAACTTGAACTCCGGGGGCACGATCAAGTGGGTGTTCAATTACATCAGCCCCAGTCGCTGGAGGGTAGAAGGGGAGGATTTCTATTTTTCGGGTCAAAAGGAGAACTTCAGGATGGAACTAATTGAATCTGAAGTGGATGGTTGTGCTGATCAGCCGGAATTGGCATCCCGGATAATCGGAAGTGTAAGCGGTGGCATCGACAGGGAGACAAAGTTCCACCTGGCCGGACTGACGCGCGATGGTCTGACTTGGAGTTACACCTACCCTGACGGCCACACTGACACTTGGGAGTTTAACAGAAGAAAAAAATAGATTATATGAAAGTACTGATTATCAATGGAAGCCCACGTCAGAAGGGCAACACATCTATCGCTCTTGCTGAAATCGCGAAAACACTTGGGGAGGATGGCATCGACATCGAGACTGTATGGATCGGTAACAAGCCTGTAAGAGGTTGCATAGCCTGTAACCAGTGCGGCAACAAACCCGGCGCATGCGTTTTCAATGACGATATCTGCAACGAGATAAGCGCTAAATACGCTTCCGCGGATGCCCTCATCGTAGGCTCACCTGTATATTACGGGCAGCCCAATGGCGCGCTCTTATCCATCATTCAGCGTTCCTTCTATTCCAACGGCGGGAATATTGCCGGAAAGCCTGCCGCCGCTGTGGCCGTATGCCGAAGAGGAGGCGCTTCGGCGGCCTTTGAGACGCTCAACCTCCCGTTCCAAATGATGAATATGCCGGTAATAAGCTCACAGTATTGGAACATCGTCTATGGACGTGAACCAGGTCAGGCGGCGCTTGATCAAGAAGGCCTTCAGACCATGCGGGCGTTGGCTCACAATATGGCCTGGCTGCTGAAAGCGACCGACGGGAAGCCCGCTCCCGGCCGCGGTGATGAGCCGTGGGCCCCTATGCACTTCATCCGGTAGCCGTCCTTTGCGACCTACGCGTCACTGAAAGAAGAAAGAACATGGAGAATCATATTTCCAGGGGGGCAGCCATCGAACTGCTGAAGAGATACAACAAGGACCCGTTCCACCTCCGGCATGCCCTGACGGTGGAAGCGGTGATGCGCTGGTATGCGAAGGAACTGGGCTATGCCGACGAGGAGGATTTCTGGGGATTGGTGGGGCTCCTGCACGACATCGACTTCGAGATGTATCCCGAGGAGCATTGCATCAAGGCCCCGGAGCTGCTGCGCGAAGCCGGTGTCGGTGAGGAGATGATCCACGCCATCTGCAGCCATGCCTATGGTATGCACGTCGACGTGAAACC
>CACZZZ010000019.1 GCA_902785825.1 uncultured Bacteroidia bacterium | reverse complement strand
AGCAGGTTCCAAGGGTTCGGCTGTTCGCCGATTAAAGTGGCACGCGAGCTGGGTTCAGAACGTCGTGAGACAGTTCGGTCTCTATCTGTTGTGGGCGTATGAAGTCTGCGGAGGTCTGACCTTAGTACGAGAGGACCGGGTCGGACGAGCCTCTGGTCAACCGGTTGTGGCGCCAGCCGCACCGCCGGGTATCCACGCTCGGTCAGGATAAGCGCTGAAAGCATCTAAGCGCGAAGCCGTCTCCAAGATGAGACTTCGTTTGAGGGTCGTTGTAGACTACGACGTAGATAGGCGGGAGGTGTAAAGCCGGCGACGGCAAAGCCGACCCGTACTAATAGCCCGAAATCTTTCTCTGAGGCGCCGAGGAGTAATCTCTCAAGTAATATATTGCGGTGGTTAAAGCGATGAGGTCCCACATCCCGAACAGAGCCGTTAAGCTCATCCGCGCCGATGGTACTGGCCCACCAGCTGGGAGAGTAGGTCGCCGCCGTTCTTCGGAAGTCCCTGACAGACGTGTCTGCCAGGGACTTCTTCTTTTTTATATAAAAGATATTTATTTAATTCGGTAGGGTTGGTCGTCGTAGAGGGAATAGCGCTTGGCCTTCCTGATCCATTTTTGTTCCTCTATCTTGATATGTTCCCGGACATCCTGATAAGTGATAGAACCTTTGATGTAGCTGACAATTGTCGGATCTGACAATTTCTCCTCGAAGCCGGGAAGCAACTCGAATTGAGGGTATCTTTCCAGGAAGTATCTGACCAGTTGGATCGTGTGAAGTAAAGAATGGTATTCGGCTCCAGGTTGAAGCATTATCTGATAACCTTGGCAGCGTTGTCCTTGATGGCGTCCCGCCGCGGGTGTGAACGAGCATGGGCGCATCATGACCCCAGCAGGGGCTGGAATGACCTCTAACCGGTCATGTCTGATAAATGGCGCCCCGAAATATTCATAAGGCCTGGCTGTACCGATTGCGGGAGTGATTGTCGTGTTATTCCATAATCCTCCACCAGAGTACATCTGGCTTGTGAACATCCCAGGGATGTCTGACGCCGGTGCTATTGTCCAGGGCAGCAATTGCCTGGTCGAGTCGCTGGCGATGGCCGAGATCACATGGAGCGGGAAACCGGCCCCGATCTCGGTGTAGTAGAGGTTGCAAAGTTCTCCAAGTGTAAGCCCATGGCGATGTGCCACCTTAGGCGTGTGTGGCTCAATTGTGTCTCCAGGCATGGAGCCTTCCACGATCCTTCCCGCCGGATTAATGTGATCCACAATATAAAGAGCAGGAGCGTGTTCCATCTTGGAGATTGTCTCCATGAGATGGAACACGTCCTTGCTGTAGTTGAAATATCTCGCTCCGGCGTCCTGGATCTCGACAACCACGGCATCCAATCCTTCCAAGGCTTTTTCCTCAAAGGAAATGTGATTCGTGCCGGGAGTCAGCTCGGTGTCTCTTGGAGAAAAAACCACCTTAAGATTCCCTCTCTCCCTGAACAAGTCGTACATGTAACGCCCACGGGCGGTGTCCCAGCAGTTTTGCGTACAAAAGCACCCGACATTTCCGGTTGTCAGGGCCTTGTCCAGCTGGTCTTCCAGAGCCGTGGTCCTGAACGAGAACATCAGATTCCGTTTTTAATGACTGATTCGGCGACAGCGATCACCTCTTTTGCTAAAGCCTCAGCCTCCTCAAGTGTGGGAGCCTCGGAATAGATTCGTATGATCGGCTCGGTGTTGGATCGACGCAGGTGTACCCATTTCCGGGCAGCCTCGAAGCTGATTTTCACTCCGTCAAGGCAATTGACATCTTCAGAGGCATATTCTTGCTTTAGCCTTTCGAGAATCTTGTCAATAAGTCTCTTATCTGAGAGCTCGATCTTGTTCTTGGCTATGTGATATTCCGGATAAGTGCTCCTCAACTCGCTGACTTTCATCTCTTTCCTTGCGAGATTTGAGAGGAATAGGGCTACTCCGACCATTGCGTCGCGGCCATAGTGGATAGCGGGATAAATCACGCCTCCATTGCCTTCTCCACCGATCAGGGCCTTAGTCTGCCTCATCTTGGTTGTCACGTTGACCTCTCCGACTGCCGCGGCATGATATTCTCCGCCGAACTGCTCGGTGACGTCACGGAGTGCCCTGCTGCTCGAGAGATTTGAGCAGGAGACGGGGTTGTAAGGATAAGTGACTTCCGCCAGTGAGATATTCTCCGCCTCAGCTATCTTGGCAGCCCTCTCAAAGAGATAAGATGCTATGCTGACGAGCGTGTATTCCTCACCGAAAGGCTCACCATTCTCGCAGATGAAAGCCAGCCTGTCCACGTCGGGATCCACGGATATTCCAAGATCGGCGTTCTCCTTGACGACTGTGTAGCTCAAATCGGTAAGATTCGCCGGAAGAGGCTCAGGGTTATGAGCGAAGTCCCCGGTGGGCTCGCAATTGAGTTTGACGCACTCTACCCCAAGTCTTTCCAGAAGCTTTGGCATGATGATACCTCCGACTGAATTGATCGCGTCGAGAACCACTTTGAAGCCGGCGTTGGAGATGGCGTCCACATCCACGTCAGGCAACGCCAGAACAGCGTCCAGGTGCTCGTCTGTGTAGTCGTGTTCGGTAACGTGGCCGAGCTCATCAACACCTGCGAAATCGTATTCACCCTTAGCAGCAACCTCAAGGATCGCCTCGCCCTCGGCGGCCGTGAGAAACTCTCCACGGTCGTTCAGGAGTTTCAGGGCATTCCATTGACGTGGGTTATGGGAGGCTGTGAGAATAATTCCACCGTCAGCACCGGCGAAGGTGACGGCCATTTCTGTGGTAGGGGTTGATGCCAATCCGATTTTGATCACATCAACGCCACAAGACACCAGGGTGCCTACTACCAGGTTCTCGACCATTTCTCCGGAGAGCCTGGCGTCCCTGCCGACGACTATCTTGTATTTCTCGCCGGCCTTTTTTTGCTTCCTGGAAGGAAGCGTGGCACAGTAGGCATAAGTGAAGCCTACTATGTCAACAGGGGAGAGACCCTCGCCGGGTTTCCCGCCGATGGTCCCTCTGATCCCTGATATTGATTTGATGAGGCTCATTAGACGGCAAGAGTGAGCATTAGCGCGCCGACAAGGCCAAGAATTGCGTAGAACTCAGGGAGAGCGGCATAAATCAGAGTATTGGTCTGAACGTCATGTCCCTGGGATATACCGACGATACCGTTGGCGCAAACCTGCCCCTGACGGATCGCGGAGATCATGCACACGATGCCGACACCGATTCCAACTCCGAAGAGGAGGGGACCGTTGGCCGCGAAGTCAAATTTATAGACAAGCAGCCACATGAAAAACGCGACGAAGCCATAAATACCCTGGGTGGCCGGGAGAGCTGACAGGATCATGTAGCTGCTGGACTTCTCAGGGGCGTTCTTAAGAGCGCCTTCTGCCGCGTTTCCGGCGATTGTTGTACCGATGGCGCTTCCGACACCGGCAAGGCTGAGCATGAGCCCTAGCCCGAGATAACCAAGAATCTCATTCATATTCTTTATAAGTTTTGTTTGTTTGTTATTGGTCTGTAAGTTCTTCCTTTTCCCTCATATCCGCTGTTCTTAAAGAACTCAAGGAAGTTGAGTCGTAGCGGATGGACGAAAGCGCCAAGGCAGCACATGGCCATGTTGAGCGCGTGTCCGACAAGGAATATCAAGGCGAAAAAGATCCATCCGAAGCCGAAGCCGCCGTCACCGACAGTCATCGCCGCGATGTCGTTGAAAGCTTTCCCCAACATGCCTCCAGCGAGGCCAAGGGCATAGAGACGAAGGTAGCTGAGCACGTCGCCAAGCAATCCGGTCGCGGTGTTATAGGTTTCCCAGAGTCCCGGAGCGATGTTTTTGAGCGGATTGCGGTGGATGTCGCTGAGAAGGAATATTCCGATGGCGGAGATAATTCCAATGGCGATTATTATCCACTTCGTGGCGGTGGAACTCAGGACTCCTGTCAGGGAAATACCTCCGACAATGACTCCTCCAACAATAAGAAGGGTCCATCCCCACGTTCCGAGGGAGTCAAGGAATCCGTTTTTCTTGGTGGCGTACACGGCTTTGAGTATGAACGCCAGTGAGAGGTGGACTATTCCAATGATGATGGAAAGCACCATATTGGCGTCAAATCCGGCTATATTGCCTGTCACCATGCATTTCTTCAGCCATGAGGGTACCCACGAGGCGGTCGAGATGTCATATCCGAAGAATGTGTGCATCACGATGCCGATAATGAATGTCCCGGCTCCGAGGGTGATTACCAGAGGGGCAAGGTCCCTCATCCCCTTTGAGCGGCGCAGGAACAGGCCTATTCCCATGAGGGCAAGTCCGTATCCGGCGTCTCCCATGCACATGGCGAAGAACAGCAGGAAGAAAACCGAGAGGTAGGGAGTCGGGTCAAACTCGTTGTACTCCGGTCTGCCGTACATGTCGGTCAGGACTGTGAACATACGGGTGAACCAGTTGCCTTTCAGCTTGATAGGCGGGTTATCCTCCTTTACGGCGGTCTCTTTTAAGTAGATCACACCTTCCATCGCATCGAAAGCCTTGCTGAGCCGTTCGTCCTCATTGACGGGAGCGAATCCCTCGAAGGTGGTGATATGGTTCTCAGCTGCTTTCCCTGATCCGGCACCGGCAAGGTACCTTTGGAGTTTGGACATGGCGTTATCGCCTCTCTCCCTGAGTTTCGGAATATAGTCCTTCAGTGTTTTCAGCACTCCTTCGCAGGCGATAAGCTCACCCTCCTTGTCGGCCAGGATTCCTTCAGCAGTAGCGAGATCATTCTCCGGGGCAGGAATCTCCTCGGCAGGGAATGAATATGCCGGATCGTCTGAGACCGTCACGAACCAGACGTGTTTCCCGTCATCCGCTATTTCCTGTAAAGCATATTCCGAAGCCCAAGATGGGTTGTATGATTTCTTAGGAAGCTTGTAGAAGCGCATCTTCAGGCCAAGTTTGCCGAGGTCCTCGATGGCTTTAGGGTTGAAATTACCCCAAACCCTTGCATCGTCCAACTTGTCCATAGCTTCCGCTATCTCCGCTTTCAGCTGGCGCTGTTTCGGGGATATCTCCTGGAAAACCGTCAGGGGATCACTGATCTGGCCGTCAGGGGAGAAAGTGAATTTCCCGCTGTCAAGCTTGTCGCTGGGCTCGAAACTCTCAAGATACCGGACAGCCTTAGCGCAAGCGTCAACCTCCGCGGACAGTTTGGCTGAGGCGTCATCGACGGGTTTCTCGGACCTTGTGATGTCCACGACACCGAGATCCTCAAGATTCTTCAGGAACTGGTCCGCTTCGCCGCTCAGGAGGGCGAAGGAATATTTGGTCATTTTCTCAATCATGGCTTTCCTCCTCCAATGCCTCTTCGGCAGCATGACGTTCCTTGACTATCTTTGACGAGGCCTTGCTCAGGTTCTCCTCGTCTTCCATGTAGCGCTTGATCTTTCTGATCGCCTCCTGGTAGCCTGGTATCTGGACCTTCTCGTAGAGATTGACCTTCTGTGTGGTCTTCTTCCTCTGGTAGTCGAGAATGCGTTTCTTCTCCATGTAAACCTCAGACTCGATTCCAAGGCGGGAAAGCTCCTTCAGGATCGCTACTCCATCCATGTACCAGGCCGGTTTAGCGAAAGTGTTGAAAGGCTTTATCTCGTATGTGATCTCACCGAGCTCAGGACATTTCACACCTGCCACCTTGACCGTCTTGAGATCCACATCCTTGATGGACACTAATCCGTGGTCAAACTCATTCCAGAGAGGTGCCAGGTAGTCGTAGGTCTTCTCGGCCAGATCAAGCTCCCGGATAAGGCTCTCGCTTTTCTCTTTTGCCTTGCGCACCTCAAGGCGCAGGGCGCTCTCCTTGTTCTGCAGGGTAGGGAGGGCGTTCTGACGCATCTTGAGCTGCTTTTGCAGGTTGTTCAGCGACGTCTTGTTGTATTGAAACTTGATAGCCATTCTTTAGCGGCCTTTCCAGTATTTGTCTATAAGTGATTGCTTGATACCTGTCTCGGCTTTTGAGAAATACTTGCCGAACAACTCCCACGCGGTGTCCAGCATCTCGGTGATCGAGATATTGACATCGATTGAGAGGAGTCTGGTGGCGTATTCTTTAGCATAGTCGAGGCAGCGGTGGTCATAGTCAGAGAGGTCGAAACCGTTCTCCAGCTTGGTCTTCGCATTCTGGGCGTCAGCGTAAAGACGGACACCGGCGTTCATGACCTGACTGTGATCCTCCCTGGTCTTGATGTTCTGGACTCTTTGCTTGAGTCGGGACAACGAGCGGAACGGGTCGATGATGACCTTACCGGAATCGGAGTCGGCACGCAGAAATAGCTGGCCCTCAGTGATATATCCAGTGTTGTCCGGGATGGCGTGGGTGATGTCGCCATCGTTAAGCGTCGTGACCGCGATAATTGTGATCGAACCATCCGTCGGGAGTTGCACGGCCTTCTCATAGATCTTGGCGAGATCGGAATAGAGGGAGCCCGGCATCGAATCCTTGGAAGGAATCTGGTCCATTCGGTTCGAGACAATCGACAGGGCATCCGCATAGAGGGTCATGTCGGTAAGGAGCACCAGTACCTTCTCGTTCTTGTCCACCGCGAAATATTCAGCGGCCGTCAATGCCATGTCGGGCACCAGAAGCCTCTCCACGGGCGGATCCTCTGTCGTGTTAACGAAACAGATGATCCTGTCAAGGGCTCCAGCATCCTCAAAAGCGTGCCTAAAGAACAGGTAGTCGTCGTTGGATAGCCCCATTCCTCCCAGTATGATCTTATCCACATCGGCCCTTAAAGCCACATCTGCCATCACCTGGTTGTAGGGCTGGTCAGGGTCAGCGAAGAAAGGAATCTTCTGTCCGGAAACGATGGTGTTGTTGAGATCGATGCCGGCGATACCGGTGGGGATCAACTCTGAGGGCTGACGTCTCTTGTACGGGTTGACGGATGGTCCTCCGATCTCCCTTTCCTCTCCTTCAACCTCAGGGCCGCCGTCAATGGGGTGGCCATAGGCGTTGAAGAATCGGCCTGCCAACTGCTCGGAGACTTTAAGGGTCGGAGGTTCGCCAAGGAAGGTGATCTCGGCGTCCGTCGGGATACCTTCTGTTCCTGAGAATACCTGGAGTGTCACCAGGTCTCCCTTGGTCTTGACAACCTGGGCGAGTCTGCCGTGAACGACAGCCAGCTCGTCGTTGGAGACACCTTTCGCTTTCAGTGAGACAGTCGCCTTGGTGATGGCGTCCAGCTTGGTGTATATACGTTGATATGCCTTAATTGCCATATTCTTGCGTTATTTTACGGGTCTTGTTGGCGTATTCCTCGAAAGCCTCGCTGTGGAACTCTGTGTAGTTCATCTGGCGAAGGTCGTTAATAAGTTCCTTGAAAAAGTCACGGCATTTCTCGAAGTCCTCGAACTGGAAGTCCTTGGCGCACAGGTCGAGAACCATGTCGAGCATGTATTTCTGCCTTTCCATCGGGCAGAGCGCGTCGATGCTGTCGAAAGCGTCCTGCTGGAGGAAAACGAAGTCGATCAGCTCTGACTTCCAGAAACTGATGTGGTACCCGATGGGAACTCCGTCGTCTCCAAGGATGTTGATCTGCTCGTTAGCCTCGCGTCCACGGCGCAGGATATTCTTGGCCTCAAGGACTTTAGATACCCAATCCCTCTCGACGTTGTTGTCGAGGAAGGAGATGATCTCAGGGTATTCGAGGTATTTGGAGTAAGACTCAATCGGATTGACAGCGGGATAGCGTTTCTGGTCGGCCCTGTTCTGCTCAAGTCCGTAGAAGCATCTCGCCGCTTTCTTGGTTGACTCAGTGACAGGTTCCTTGAGGTTTCCACCGGCAGGGGAGACTGTCCCGATGAAGGTGATCGCTCCGGTCTGCCCGTTGTTGAGGATAACCATTCCGGCCCTTGAGTAGAAGTTGGAGATGATGGCTGAGAGGTCCACAGGGAAAGCGTCAGCTCCCGGGAGCTCCTCCATCCTGTTGGACATCTCCCTGAGGGCCTGTGCCCAACGGGAAGTCGAATCCGCGAGCAGGAGGCATTTCAGACCCATGGCCCTGTAATATTCGCAGATTGTCATCGCGGTGTAAACGGAAGCCTCGCGGGCCGCGACCGGCATGTTGGAGGTGTTGCAGATGATAGTGGTACGCTCCATGAGGTACCTACCGGTGTGCGGGTCGATGAGCTCAGGGAACTCGGTGAATATCTCCACGACCTCGTTGGCTCGCTCGCCGCAGGCCGCCATGACGATCACATCCGCCTCACCCTGCTTGGCGATAGCGTGCTGCAGAACCGTCTTACCGCAGCCGAAAGGCCCTGGAATGAATCCGGTGCCACCTTCAGCGATGGGGTTGAACGTGTCGATGCAACGCACGCCTGTCTCCATGATCTTCTTTGGCCTGGGTTTCTCCTTGTAAGCCTTTACAGCCACTTTGACAGGCCATTTCTGGGTCATAGTGACATATTTTGACTCATCGTTCCCGTCCGTCAGGACAGCTATCACCATGTCGATGTTATAGCTTCCGGAGGGAATGATCTTCTTGACGGTATATTCCCCCTTGAAATTGAAAGGGACCATGATTTTGTGAGGCAGCCATCCTTCCTTGACCTCTCCAAGCCAATCCCCGGCGACCACCTTGTCACCCTCTTTGGCGATAGGGGTGAATTCCCACAACTTCTTGTGGTCCAAGGGATCAGTGTATTCTCCTCTCTTGAGGAAGACATCCTCCATGGTGGCCAAGTTGTTCTGGAGGCCGTCATAAACGCTGGACAGCAGCCCAGGCCCCAGGGTGACCTCGAGCATCCTGCCCTCGAACTCGACAGGGTCTCCGTTCTTGAGACCTCGGGTGCTCTCGAACACCTGCACGGAAGCCTTGTCTCCATTCACCTTGATCACCTCCGCCAGAAGCGGTGTGCCGGAAAGCGTGATGTAGCAAAGCTCGTTCTCCGCCACCGGGCCATCGACTTGGACGGTCACCAGGTTGGAGACGATGCCTATAACTTTTCCTGTAGTCTTCATATAATCTTATTCGTATTATTCATTTTGTGGAGCCGTGTAGCTCACGCCGCCGAATGTGGCGGTCGTCTCTTTGATAAGCTGCTGGAACATTTCCCTGCCGGTCTCATCGTCCAGAGCCCTCCATCTCTCTATCAGTCTCATCTTGGCGATTATGCCAAGCAAGGCGTCAAGGTCAAAGTAATTGAAAGTAGTCAGCTCACTGACTTTCTCCCAAACGATGGCGTCCAATCCCTTTTCTCTGGCGAGAATATTCTCCCCGGCCAAAGTCTCTGAGACTCTGGCGGCCTCCTTGAACTCTCCTGTCTCAAGATTGATGGTGTCCTGATTGGCGGGGCGCCCGAAAGCCTCGTTGAGGAACCTGGCTTTCAGGTTTCGAAGCCCGAGATCGAAGGAGAAATAATCCCTTATGAAGCGGTTATCGTCCTTCAAGGCAGCCTCATAGAAGCCTTTGTTGAGATTCTCTTCCTTGTAGCCGTCAAGAAGGGTGTCAACAGTCTTGACATCCTTGGCTGAAAGCTGGGACTTTATCCACTGGATATAAGTGTCCAATGTCTTGTCTTCCCCGAACTTCCAGTCTTTGGAGATCGAGGGGAGACTAGCTATTATGTATTCGTAGTTCGCCATCACTCTCCGAAGAGCATCTTCCTCGTGGCCGGTCTCATGTACTCCCCGATCAAGGCTTCGAAAGCCTCTGAAGTGAGGTCAATATAATATGAACCGTCTTTGGGCGCGATCCTGAAACCTCCTCCGATCTTTCCCGAGAACTTGGCGGTCACACCATTGGACAGACTCTTCGCGAGCTCACCGTTGACAAAGGGTTCCAACTCGTTCCTCAAATTCTCCGGCAGAGTCAGTTCCAGGTCCACACTTTCCTGGGAATTGAAGTTCTTCGCCACGTAAGTGATGATCTCTTTGACGAAATCGGCGGAAGACAATGCTGAAGCGGCTTTCCCGCCGATCATCCCGTTCACCATGAGATTCTCAATCTCCCTTTTGACTGACTGGATGCTCTGGGTCGCGGCCATTTTGACATCACCTTCGACCTTCACCTGATAGTCCTTGGCGTCATTCTCCGCTTTCTTGATTATCTCCTCGGCCTTTTTCTGAGCGGCCTCGACGATTTCCGCCGCTTTCGACTGGGCCTTGGCGAGGATGGCCTCACCTTCTTCCTTTCCCTTTGACAGACCTTCCTTGTAGAGTTTGTCTGTCAGTTCCTGGAGTTTGTTATCCATATAAATTATGTGTTATTGTTCAAATATAATAAAAAGAAAAGTTCCAAGCTATCCCAGGAAGCCAAGTAATATTCCCGCGGCTACCGCTGAGCCGATCACGCCGGCCACGTTAGGTCCCATGGCGTGCATCAGCAGGTGGTTGTCCGGATCGAATTCCCTTCCCACGATTTCAGAGACCCTCGCGCTGTCCGGCACGGCCGACACTCCAGCGTTCCCGATAAGGGGATTGATTTTTCGGTCTCCCTTGAGGAAAAGGTTCCAGAACTTTACGAAGAGAACGCCCACAGTTGTGGCGATCACGAACGACAGAAGTCCTAAAAGGAATATTTTCAATGAGTTCCCGGTAAGGAACTTATCCGCTTGGGTGGATGCTCCGACAGTGAGTCCGATCAGGGTTGTGACCACATCGATGAGGGGCCCCCTGGCCGTCTCCGCGAGACGCCTTGTCACTCCGCTCTCTTTCAGCAGGTTCCCGAAGAACAGCATACCGAGCAGGGGCAGACCTGAAGGCACGATGAAAGCGGTGAGAAGGAATCCGACGACAGGGAAGATAATCTTCTCTTTCTGGCTGACCTGCCTTGGGGCCGGCATCCTGATGAGCCTCTCTTTCTTGGTCGTCAGGGCAAGCATGATGGGCCTCTGGATCACCGGGACCAGGGCCATGTACGAATATGCGCTGACCGCGATGGCGCCCATGAGGTCCGGGGCGAGTTTCGAGGAGAGGAAGATGGCTGTAGGACCATCCGCTCCGCCGATTATGCCGATAGCTCCGGCCTGGTTCGGGTCGAATCCCAGCAGGAGAGCCAGCAGATAAGCGCCGAAGATGCCAGTCTGCGCGGCCGCTCCGATCAGCAGGAGTCGTGGTTGGGATATTAGCGCCGAGAAATCAGTCATGGCGCCTATTCCCAGGAATATCAGAGGAGGATACCATCCTTGCTTGACTCCTTGGTAAAGTGTGTTGAGTACCGAGCCGTCCTCATACACTCCGATGTTCAAACCTGGGAACATCGGGATGTTGCCGATGATCATACCGAAACCGATCGGCACAAGCAGCAGCGGCTCCCAACCTTTCTTTATGGCTATCGTTATGAATAAGACGCCAATGAGGATCATGGCGATATTCTGCCATGTCGCGTTGGCGAATCCGGTAAAATACCAGAATTGCTTGAGGCTCTCTAAAATTGTGTTCATCCTAGGCTATCTTGACGATTTCGGCTCCTTCAAGCACGGAGTCGCCCTTGTTCACGAGCACCGCTGTGACAGTGCCGTCCGCTGAGGCCTGGATCTCGTTTTCCATCTTCATCGCCTCGATCACCGCCACTTTCTGCCCGGCTTTCACCGCTTGGCCTTCCTTGACGGATACCTCGATGATAACACCCGGGAGAGGGGAGGTTACGGCCTTGCCTGCTCCAGCGGGCTTTGAAGCCGGAGCCTGGTTGTTATTGGCTGCCGCCTGGTTGTTATTGGCCGCCCCCTGGTTGTCATTCTGAGGCGAAGCCGAAGAATCTTTCACCGCCGCTGCCGCGACAGGCGCGCTCACAGGGGTGTTCATCTCGACTTCGTAAGTGGCTCCGTTGACCGTCACGTTGGCGATATTCCCTTCCACGGAATTGATATCGACGTTATATTCGTTCCCGTTGATCTTGAATTTGTAGCTTCTCATATTGACTGTTTCTTTGATTATCTTGGTAGTTGTCTGAAATTCTGAGCCTTATCGGCCCATGTGCTGCCTTTGGTCGGCTTTATGGTGATCATGAGGCTCTCCTGGTCGTGGATTCCTCCGCCCATGTAGTCGTCCAGAGCCAGCGCTATCGCCGCGTAAACCTCCGAGCCGAATTCCTGGGAAAGAGCCATTGATATGGCCGCGGCCACCTCAGGGGTGATGTCGCCAGCCTTGACCTTTTTCGCTTTCGGGGCTTTAGGCTGACCGGACTGGAGCCGCTTGTTGGCGTTGCCGATCCAGCCGAAGATGAACGCCAGGATGATCAGCGCTGTGAACACCACGAGGATGGAGATGAGAGTAAGGACCCAACCATGGGGGTCTTTCTCCTTCATTACCTGGCTCTTGGTCTTAGCGTCCACATCTCCGTTGTAGGAACCGGGCGTCGGTCTCCGCGAGACGTTTGTCTCGAAGTCCATTTCCTTGACTCCGAACGGTACCCTGACAACGGAACAGTCGGCGGGAAGGTCGGAAGGTATCTCAACCTGGTCGATCACCGTCCTGCCATCGTTGCTGACGAGGTAAAGGGTGGAACCATTCCTCAGGGTGAAATTCGTGTAATAGGTTCCCTGGCTGGCGTTTCCGCTGGCGTAGAACACCACGCTTTGGCGTGGTCCGAGTCGTGTGGACCTGTCAGAAGTGGGAATATGATATTTCTTGAGGTCGGACTTGTCATCCGAAAGGTAGCAACCTCCGAAGTTGACAGTTCCGTTGGACGTGTTGAACAACTCGATCCAACCTGTTCTCTGACCGTATCCGTCCGTGAGTCCGGCGGTGTTCTCGACCAGTACCTCCCCGATGATAAGGTCGGTGAGGTTCTGCGCCCAGGCGCCAGAGCCGGCTAACAGCATGAAAAAGGTCAGGAAGAATATTCTTGTATATCTCATCGCCTTAAAGGGGAAGATTGTCATGTTTCTTCGCGGGCATCATCTGCTTCTTTCCGGCAAGTTGCTCGAGCGCGCGAATCACTCTGAAACGAGTGTTCCTGGGCTCGATGACATCATCGATGTAGCCCTTTTGGGCGGCCTGGTAGGGATTGTTGAACAAATCCTCGTACTCGGCCTTCTTTTCCTCACGGATCTTTTTCTGCTCGGTGGGATCCTCAACCGCCTTGATGTCCTTGGCGTAGAGCACATTGACAGCACCGTCGGCCCCCATCACAGCTATCTGTGCGGATGGCCAGGCGTACACGAGGTCGGCCCTCAGGTGCTTGCTGCTCATCACAATATAGGATCCGCCGTAGCTTTTCCTTAGCTCGACAGTGACTTTCGGGACCGTGGCCTCTCCGTAGGCGTACAGCAACTTGGCTCCATTAGTGATGACAGCTCCATATTCCTGCTGCGTTCCGGGAAGGAATCCGGGCACATCGACCAGCGAGACGATGGGAATGTTGAAGGCGTCGCAGAAGCGGACGAAGCGGGCGCCCTTTCTCGAGGCGTTGATGTCCAGCACACCGGCCAGCATCTTGGGCTGGTTCGCAACGATTCCGACGCTTCTTCCGTTCATGTGGGCGAAGCCGACGATGATGTTCTTCGCGAAATCCTTGTGTATCTCGAAGAACTTCCCGTCGTCCACAATGGCGCTGATCACCTTGTACATGTCGTACGGGGTGTTCGGATTGTCGGGTATTATCTCGTTGAGGCTGTCGTCCACACGGCTCACGGGGTCGTTTGTGGGGACTATCGGCGCCTCCTCCATGTTGTTCTGGGGAATATATGAGAGCAGTTCCTTGATCTTGGCGATACCGTCCTGCTCATTTTCGGCGGAGAAATGCGCCACACCGCTCTTGGAAGCGTGAACGCTCGCTCCTCCGAGCTCTTCCTGGCTGACTTCCTCGCCGAGAACGCTCTTAACGACGGCGGGACCTGTGAGGAACATGTAGGAGGTGTTCTTCACCATGACCGTGAAGTCTGTGAGGGCAGGGGAGTAAACCGCTCCACCGGCACAGGGACCGAATATTCCTGAGATCTGGGGCACGACACCGGAGGCAAGGATATTCCTCTCGAATATCTCGCCATATCCGGCCAGCGAATCGACACCCTCCTGGATCCTGGCTCCGCCGGAGTCATTCAGGCAGATGAAGGGGGCACCGTTACGTGTCGCCAGATCCAGAACCTTGCATATTTCCTCGGACATGGTCTTTGACAGCGATCCACCGGACACGGTGAAATCCTGCGCGGCGACATAAACCAGCCTTCCGCCTATCGTGCCCATTCCGGTCACGACTCCGTCTCCATCAAAATGCTGCTTGTCCATCCCGAAATTGACGCAACGATGCTGGACAAACATGTCAAACTCCTCGAAACTTCCTTCGTCGAGAAGGATAGAAAGCCTCTCCCTTGCGGTCAGCTTGCCTTTCTGGTGCTGGGCGTCGATCCTTTTCTGCCCTCCGCCCAGTTTCGCGGCAGCCCTGCGCTCGACCAGTCTCGCGATATTCTCTTGTTGTATGCTCATATACTCTGAAACTTTAGAACTACAAATTTACCAAGAATCCCTGTTCTTTCAAAATCTTATACCCACTGAAAAATCCATGTAGTCAGCCTTGAATTTATGCGCTTTGATACAGACGCTGACAAAAAACGGATCCAGGGCTTCGGGATAGTACCTGATTCCGGCCCTCTCGTATAGCCAACCGTGTTCTCCGTGAATGCCCATTTTCCTCTGGAGATATATTCCCTCCTGAACGTACAAGGCTACATTATTGTAAAATATTTCCTGAACCAGACCTACCCCGAACGAAAAAGGGGAGTAACCTTTCGAGGCCGCGTTCTCTTCCTCGCTGTAAAGGATGCTGTCAGCCCAGCGCAGGCGTTCAGTGTTGGAATTCCAGAACGCGTCAGCGGTGAATCCTGCTCCGAAACGGCCGCTGATCCTGTAGATAGCGTCGGCGCTGAGCGAGGCCATAGGCCATTTCCTAAGGTTTGTTTTGGCTTGTGTCTCCCTTGATTCAGTCTTGGTGAAAGCCAGCCATTCGGCGGCGCAGGCATGGACGCCACCACCGGCGTAAACCTCTATGTTCCACTCTTTCTTGTAAAGGTCGCTCGAAACGCTTCTTGTCCTGAATATGTTTCCTGTCGGAGCGTTCCTCTCCTTTAGCCTGTATCTGGCGGAAAGACCTCCTCCCCAATAGTTAAGGCCACCATTCGGATAAGCGAACCTGGCGCTGGAATTGTGTCGTACATCAATTCCGGCCTCGATGTCCAATCTTGGTCCGACGAACCAAGTCAGGTGTCCGCCTCCTGCGGCGTAAAACAGGACCGGGGCGCTGAAAAACCAGTTGGAGCGGTTGTCGATCGGATCGTAGTACCCGGAAGAATACGAAAGTCCCAGTGAGATGTCATATCCGAACCCCAGATGTCTTGTCCTGAGGAGATCCCTGGACATTTTTCCGTACAAGGCCACCATGTCGGCATAGTGGCCGTTCTTGCTCTTGAAAACCACGTCTGACAGGGTGTTGTAAACGATCCCTATCCCGAAGACGGGGAAGTTGTAGCCGGCGGCGAATCCATCGCTTCCATCTGATGGATCAGTGGCGTAGTCGAACTCTAGTGAATAAGAGTTGAAACCGGTTGATTTGTATGAGTCCCGGAAGGAACCTATGGTCATTCTGTTAGCACCGGCTTTCAGGCTCCACCCGTGTTTGTCCGTTTGCGCGCGGGCGTCAATGCATGACAAACCCTGGACCGCTATGCAGACCAGGGTTGTCAATAAGGTTAATTTGAATCTCTCCATCGCCTGAGGAATTATTCCTCGGCGGGTTTCATCGTGTTATAGACAGCGGTGACATCGTCGTCGTCCTCGAGGAGTCCTGTGAGTTTGTCAA
The DNA here is from genome assembly GCA_902785825.1 of uncultured Bacteroidia bacterium. Lineage (GTDB taxonomy): Bacteria > Bacteroidota > Bacteroidia > Bacteroidales > UBA932 > Cryptobacteroides. The sequence goes on along the minus strand of CACZZZ010000019.1, from coordinate 33,456 downwards.
GAGTCTCCCTCTGCTCAGGGGTGACATCTTTCAGCTCGGTGTTGGGAATCCTCTCGAATCCTCCGGAGACAAGCTCGTAGCCGTTGTCCTCAATGAACTTCTGGATCGCGCCATAAGAGCTATAAGCACCGTAGATCACGATGTTGCGGGTGATGTCGCCATCCTCGTTCTCCTGCTCCTCGGTGAAGACCTCGGGATCGTCGTCGCAATCGCAGAGCTCAAGCTGAAGCTCCTCAATGTCAAGACCTTCCTTGTCCTTGATGCGGAAAACGCACTTGTGGTCAAACATGAAGCTCACGCTGCCGCTGGTGCCGAGTGTCCCTCCGCACTTGGTGAAATAGCTGCGGACGTTAGCGACGGTCCTGGTGTTGTTGTCGGTGGCGGCTTCCACAAGGTAGGCTATACCGTGGGGGCCATATCCCTCGTACACGATCTCCTTGAAATCGCCCTGATCCTTCTCAAGGGCTTTCTTGATGGCCCTCTCGACATTCTCCTTGGGCATATTCTCGCTCCTGGCCTCTGCCATGAGAGCCCTGAGCCTGGGGTTGCCGGTCACATCCGGCCCGCCCTGCTTTACAGCGATGGTTATCTCCTTCCCGATCTTGGTGAAGGTCTTGGCCATGTGGCCCCATCTCTTGAATTTTCTTTCCTTGCGGAACTCAAACGCTCTTCCCATGACTATTTCGCGCTTTCAATCCTGGAGATGTACTTGTCGATATCGTATCCTTCCATTGACTGGGGATACTTGTCCTTGATGGTCTTGTAATAAGACAGGGCCTTGGCGTTGTCGCCGAGCTGCTCGCAGACCACACCGGCCTTGAGCATGTAGGTGGCGGCGAACATGTTGTCACCGGCGGCGATAGCCTTGTCGAAATAGTTAAGAGCCTCCTTGTAATTCTCCAGTCCCGTGTAAGCGTCTCCGATGCAACCGAGAGCGCGGGCCTTGAGGATGCTCTCCTCGCCTTTGTATTTCTTCAGATAATCAATGGCTTCCTGGTAGTTTCCAAGCTGGAGCTCGCAGACTCCGGCGTAGAAATAAACGTCCTTTCCGCCCTTGGCTCCGAAATCGTCGATGATCTGGGAGAAACCAAGCACGTTGCCGTCCCCGTTGAGGGCCAGCTCAAACTCGCCGTTGCGGAAGTTGGCCTCAGCCGGATACATCTGAGCGGCTGCCTCACGACTCTTAGGCTGGTAGTAGAACTTGTAGAAAGCCACGATAGCGAGTCCTATCACGAGAAGCGCTATCAGGATCGCGTAGATGGTCTTTTTGTTTTCACGGAAGAACTGGTCGGTCCTGGAGACGGTCTCGTTCACTCTCTCCTGGCGCTCCTGCTCTTTCAAGTCAGCTGTTTTGTTTGCCATTTCTATTTCTTTTTTGTTTTATTGCCTTTTACTTCTATGACAGTCCGCGAAAATAGAAAAAATTGTTTAATCATGCAATATGATTATCTTTGCTTATCTTCGCGACAAAGACTTCTTATCGGATGCCGACGCTTAAGAAAATAGCCATCCAGGACTTCAGGAACATCGTTCTGCAGGAGCTTTCCTTCTCCCCGAACATCAATTGTGTCTCGGGAAACAATGGAGAGGGAAAGACCAATCTGATGGACGCTATCTGGTACTTGTCGATGACCAAGAGCGCTTTCTCTTCTACCGACAGGTTCAATTTCCGTCATGGGACTGAAGCCTTCGCCATCTCCGGAGTCTATGACATGGGTGACGGACCCGCGACACGGTTCTCGGTCAAGGTTGACTCGAAGGGTGAGAAGAAGGTCCGTAGGGACGACAAGCCATATTCCCGGGTCGCGGATCACATTGGCGTCCTGCCGATAGTAATAGTCTCTCCTTCAGATATTTCCCTGGTGAGTGAGAGCGGTGATGACCGTCGGCGTTTCGTCAATTCCGTGCTCTCTCAGATGGACCGGGAGTACCTTTCCTCCATCCAGCAATATAACCGTCTGCTTTTCCAGCGGAACAAGATGCTCAAGGACGGGTCTTTCGACGACTCTCTTCTGGGAATATTCGATGAGCGGATGGATGAGTACGCTACCAAGGTGTACAAAGTCAGGGAGAGTTTCGTGAATGATTTGGAACCGGTTGTCTCTGAATATTATAGGATCCTCTCTGGCGGGAAGGAGACCGTTTCCGTGGGGTATAGCTCAGACTTGTCAAAGGCCCCTCTGGTGGATCTGTTGAGAGGCTCAAGGGAAAAAGACATGGCATTCAGGTACACTACTGCCGGAGTCCAGCGGGATGACTTTGTGTTCAAGATGGACGGTTATCCTATACGCCGGTGCGGCTCCCAGGGGCAGCAGAAGTCGTTCCTGGTGTCTCTCAAACTTGCCCAGTACGAGATTATGAGAAAGCGTTACGGCTTCCCTCCGACTTTGCTTCTGGACGACGTGTTCGACAAGTTGGACATGGGCAGGATAGGCAATCTCCTCGGGATGGTGGCAGGGCAGGACTTTGGACAGATATTCATAACCGACAGCAACAAAGTGCGTATGGCCGGTATCGTGGACAAGTTGACTGCCGACCGGGCATATTTCGAGGCTGTCGGCGGTGAGTTCAAGGAGGTCGGAAATGCCTGAGTACCGGAAGATTAAGGGAGTCCCCAGAAAAGAAGCCCTGGGAATGGAGCAGATCGTGCCGTTGTTCGCCCGGTCCATGGGCTTGAGCGCTGGCCTGAACACCCGGCGGGTGTTCTCCGCATGGGATGAGGTTTCTGGAGTCAAGGATTTCACGCTCAGGAAGTTCTATCGGGATGGAAAACTATACGTGACCTTGTCTTCATCAATGGTCCGTACCCATGTCGAGCTGCAGAAAGACGCGATCCTCCTTGCCGTCAACTCTTTTTTGGAGAATGACACCCTTTTTGACAAGTCGTGTACCAAGGTTGGACTCGTGAAAGAGATAATACTCAAGTAATTATGGAAGAGAAGAGAATCAAGGTGGTTGTGGACGACGCTATCCCGTTCATCTCGGGAGTGCTGGAGCCTTATGCCGAAGTGGTTTATAAAGGTGGAAGGGATATTTGCCGGGAAGATTTGATGGATGCCTCTGCCCTGGTGATTCGCACAAGGACCAAGTGCGATAAGTCTTTGCTTGAGGGCACAGCCGTGAAGTTTATCGCCACGGCCACGATCGGAACGGATCATATCGATCACGATTATTGCGATAAGGCTGGGATCGTGGTCCGGAACGCGGCTGGCTGCAATGCCGGGGGAGTCATGAACTACGTGATCTCTGCTCTCTACGGAGTCGCTTCCCGTAAGGCTATCCGGCTGGATGGGAACATCCTGGGGATAGTCGGTGTCGGAAATGTCGGTAAAAGGGTCGAGAGGGTAGCCGGATACCTTGGCTTCAAAGTCCTCAAGAACGATCCCCCGAGGGCTGCCGCCGAGGGTTCTGAAGGGTTCTGTGACCTGGATTATCTTCTCGCCAATTCTGACGTGGTCACAATGCATGTCCCTCTTGACAGCACCACGCTTGGGATGTGCGACGAGTCTTTTTTCGAGAAAATGCGTCCTGGGACTATATTCATCAACGCCTCCCGAGGTGAGGTCGTTGTTGATGCGGCCCTCAAGAGGGCCATCCCGAAGCTGGGACCAGTGATTATCGACACCTGGAACAATGAGCCTGACATCGACAGGGAACTCCTGGACATGGTGGATATAGCCACTCCCCATATCGCCGGTTACTCTTATCAGGGTAAGCAGAACGGTACGGCCGCTTCAGTGAGGGCGCTGGCCAGGTTCTTCGGCTTCGAAAAGTTGTACGAGTTCTTCCCCAAGACCGAGCTCCCCAGCCTTGAGGCCGTCAAGCTTGACTTGAAAGGAAAAAGGCAGGGTGAGATCACCTCTGCCTTGCAGTACAACTATCCGATATTCACGGACGATTTCATGTTCAGGATGGATCCCGGGGCTTTCGAGAGCCTTCGCTCCCATTACCAGTACCGCCGGGAGTTCTACATCGACTAAGAAGTTCTACTTGGTCGCGCTTTTGACCTTGCCATTCTCATTGTAAGCGACCTCTCCAGAGCCGCTCACGCTGGTCGTGACTTTCTTTGTGTCCATGTAGCCGGAGTAGAATGATCCAGAGCCGCTTTTGTACAGTATGAGTTCGTTCGCGCTCCCTTCGAGGTTCACATCTCCGGATCCTTCAGCTGTCACATAGACGACATCTCCGCGGATCGTAGCTCTCATGTCTCCTGATCCGGTCTTGTTTATGGTGACCGGGCCGCTGATCTCGCATTCATCCATAATCACGTCCCCGGAACCGCTTGCGCTGATGGTTAAAGTCTGGCCCCGAAGCGTCTTCCCGAAATGGATGTCCCCGCTTCCTTGCTTATTCAAAACAGATATGCCGGGAGCATAAATCGTGACTTTCTCATCGTTGGCGACAATCACCCCTCTGTCGTTGGTGTTGAAGAATATCCTCAAGGTGCCTGCCTCGTTTTCTACCTTGACCTCATCCCTTGAGCGATGAGTTCCTGACACGAGGACTTCCGGCTCGCCTTCCCGAGGGATAAATGTGACATCCATCCAGTTGGATACCTCAAGGCTGTTAAACTCCCCGGGATGGAACACAGCGGGCTCAGATTCTGAATACACGACCTCGGAAAATGTCCTTCGGTAATTGATCTCACTCTTGATCTTCTCCCTGGCCTCGTCGCTGATACGGATATAGCATGAGGAGGTCCCGGCCGCCATTGCCGCCAATGCGATGACGGCTATTGTGATCTTTATGCTTTTCATGTTGTAATCTATTTATTGTTAAATATTTCCTCTGGTTTAAGACCTAAGAGTTCCATCTTCCGGATGAAAACCGGGACCTCCTCCTTGAGGAACTCCTCCCGGGAATTCTCCAGCACTATGTCTTTGGCGTCGTCGGAAATGAAATATCCGATGCCTCGTTTGTTGTGTATGACCCCCTCGGAAGTGAGCCTCTCGTAGGTCCTCATCACGGTGTTCGGGTTTACTCCGATCGTCGCCCCGTATTCCCGGACGGACGGGATCCTGTCTCCGGGCTTCAGGTCCCCGGAGAGAATCCTCTCCAAGATCGTGTCACGGATCTGGAGAAATATCGCTTTGTTTGAATTGAATTCCATAGTCTTTTATATTTAATGTTGAAGGTTCTTGACTTTGAACCAGGACCACAGGCCAAGTCCTCCGACCACCACGACGAGGCTGAGGTTACTCCAGAAGTTGAACCAGAAATCTATGTTGCTCAGGTGGTTCTCCGCCCATCTCCCAATTGTCTCCGCGAATCTCTCCATGTCGATCATGGAAACGGCTGAAGCCGTGATAGCTGAGATTGTCATCGAGATGACGAAGAGGGCGAGGATCGTTTTGGATATCTTACCTTTCTTGAACAGCAGGGCGCCGAGAAGGAAGACTGAGACGGTCTGGAGTACACTGGCCACCAGGAACCAGAGTCCCCGAGCGCCAAACTGGACCATTCCATCGCTGAATCCCGGATCAAAGTCCCTCCACGCACCGAATAATGACATGCCGGCCTTGCCGTCAATGAGGCAAACCAGGGCGTCGCTGAGAAGGTACACGAATAAGAATGCCGCTGGGATGACCACAAGGCAGGTCAGCATCATTGAGGTGAATTTCTCAAGCCTGGAGGCCGGAAGCTCAATCCACTCGGATCCTTGGGCATTGTCTGTCAGGAAACCGTAGGTCCTTGATGGGAAAACCATAAGGAATATACCAGTGGCGAGCGCGAAAACTCCGGCCCTTACTCCGATAGGAGGCCTGCTGATCGGGGCTCCTGAGAACAAGGCGTTGAGTCCGTCGTAGCCAAGGGCGGCGAAGAACAGGTAAATGAGATGGAATATGATCGGGAGGATGGCGAAGATTACCAGAAACAGCCCCTGATCCTTCCACCTGGACTTGAGGTCGAATCCGAAATATTTGCAGAAACGGCTTATGTTGAATGTGTTGCTCATGATTATGCCTCCTTTTTGGTGAATAGTCCTTTGATGAGATCCTTATGGGTGTGGACGGCGTTGAAGAGGGCCTCAACATTGACCTTGCTTTCCTGTCCGTCGTAGTTTGGATAAACTTGCAGGAAGCCTCCGGGAAGCTGCTCGCGGAACAGCGCGCCATCCATCAATGTCGTGCCATAGTCGAAATAAAGCTTCTCCGTGATCTCTTCCATCGAGGCGTTCAGCAGTACATCCTGCTTGTCCAGGATGATCACGGGGTCGATGATGTTCTCAAGATCCCTGACCTGGTGGGTGGAGATGACAATTGTGGACTCATCGGCCGTGTGGCTCATGATCGCCGAGCGGAATTGGGTTTTCGAGGGGATGTCCAGCCCGTTGGTCGGCTCATCCATGAAAAGATATTTCGCTCCTGTGGCCAAGGCGAAGGCGATGTAGGTCTTCTTCAGTTGGCCGGCCGACATCTGGTTCATTTTCTTGTCAGGGTCATTCTCGAATTCCTTCATAATATGCAGGAACTTCTCGTGATCGTAGAGAGGCCAGAACCGTCCCCTTTCTTTCGCGTACCCGTCGGCGGTCATCGGGGTTGGCGCGACCTCGTCCGGAAGGTAGTATTGTTTCTCCAGAAGGGAAGGGATCCTGTCGAAAGGATCCTCTCCATCCGTCGTGATGCTTCCGCCTCCGACCTTCTTGAGGCCGCAAAGCAGTGTGAGTAAAGTCGTCTTCCCGACTCCGTTCTCCCCGAGCAGACCATAGATCTTGCCCTCCTCGAGCGTTGTCGTGATGTTCTTCAGAACCGGTGTCTTACCGTAACTGAAAGAGAGGTCTTTGATCTCAATCATATATTTGCGATTTTAGTGTATTAGTTTAATAGTACACCGCAAATATACGAATGAATTTTATTTCCGCAAATTTTTTTTCAAATATTTTTCCCTCCACTCCTTGGGTGTCACTCCGGTGACGGATTTGAATTGGTGGCGGAAGTCGGCTTTGTCGGTGATTCCGAGGGACTGGCCTATCTTGTAGGACGGGATCTCCGGATATTCCAGGAGCAAGCGCTTGGCATCCTCGATCCTCAATTCTTTTCTCCAGGTAAGGAAACTCTTTCCGAATTGCGTCGCGCAGAAATAACTCAGTTCCTCGCTTGTCACATCCATCTCTTTGACTATGTCTTCGATAGACTTGTAGTTGAGCTTGTATTTTCCGGCAGTTAACCAATCTTTTAGACGCCTGTCAACCAAATTGATGACTTTCCTGGTTCTCCTGATCTCCGCGAGCTTTTTCTTTTTCTGGGCGCTCTTCCGTCTCAACTGGAAGACAATGGTTGAGAGTTGAAGTTTTTCGTTGTCTAAGTACATAATAATTCGAGTTACAAAAAAAGGTATAGCAATTTATGAAAAATCACTTACTTTTGCAAGTTGTATATTTTACGAGCATGTTGAAGATAGATGATTTCGCCTCTTTCCGAAGAGTAGCCACACCTTTTTATTATTACGATATCGACTTGTTCCGGCGCACCGCCGACAAGGTGGCGGAACTTTCCGCCCGCACCGGAATCCATGTCCATTATTCCCTTAAAGCGAATTCTGACCGCCGGCTCAACGAGATGATCAGTTCAAGGGGTATTGGCGCTGACTGCGTCAGCGGCGATGAGATTGATTTTGCCGTCAGTTGCGGCTACGATCCGAAGAAGATATTCTTCGCCGGGGTAGCGAAGTCTGACAAGGAGATCTGCCAGGCCTTCCAGGTAGGGATCGGCGCCTTTGTCGTGGAATCACTCGAGGAGATAGAGATAGTCAGCGATATTGCCCGCAGGCTTGGCCGCAAGGCTCCCATGAGCCTGAGGATCAATCCCAATATTGATGCCCATACCCACCATTATATCACCACGGGTCTCTACGAGGACAAATTCGGTATTTCCGACAGGAGCTTCGACGAGGCTGTGGCCATGGTGAAAGACAATCCTTATATTGATTTCTATGGCCTCCAGTTCCACATCGGCTCCCAGATACTGGAAGTTGAGGATGTCGTGAAACTCGAGTGCGAAAAAGTGAGCAAGATCGTAGAGCGTTTCGAGAAGACTGGCCTTGTGGTCAAGAATATCGACCTTGGAGGCGGCCTTGGCGTGGATTACGATGATCCTGACGGTCATCCTGTCCCAGATTTCGATTGCTGGTTCAGGACTATTCATGACAACCTCAAACGCCGTCCTGACCAAGTTCTCCACATAGAACCGGGCCGTTCGATCGTGGCCCAGTCAGGCTCCCTTATAACCGAGGTGCTTTATGTCAAGAAAGGGGAGAACAAGCGCTTCCTCATGGTTGACGCGGGGATGAACGACCTCATTCGTCCGGCGTTGTATGGCGCTTACCATAAGATTGAGAATCTTTCAGCCCATTACGAGGATAGTGACAACCGCCCGACCCGTGTGTATGATGTCGTCGGACCGGTCTGTGAGTCCGCAGACTGTTTCGGCAAGGAGCGTCCTTTGGCCAAGAGCCATAGGGGAGACAGGATAGCCATCCGTAGCGCCGGTGCCTATGGCCAGGTCATGGCTTCGCATTACAATATGCGTCCGATTGCCCCGTCCGTCTATTCAGACAGGGTGACAGAGGCTCCCAGAAGGAAAGATTATTTCGCGAGTGTAGATTAAGGGAAGAAGGCTTATCTGCGGAATCCCCTCATTCTCTGGGCAATATTCCCGGTGAGGGCTCCTTTCATCATCTTCCTTGTGGCCTCAAACTGCTTCAAGAGTTTGTTGACCTCAACCACGTTTGTGCCGCTTCCGTCGGCTATCCTCTTGCGGCGGCTGCCGTTGATGATGTCCGGATTGTCCCTTTCCTCAGGGGTCATGGACATGATTATGGCCTCAATACCCTTGAAGGCGGTGTCGTCATCGATGTCAATGTCCTTTATCATCTTCCCGACACCTGGGATCATTCCCGCCAGATCCTTGATGTTGCCCATTTTCTTGACCTGCTGGATCTGGTTATAGAAGTCCATCAGTCCGAACTGGTTCCTGGCGAGTTTCTTACGTGTCTCCCGGGCCTGTTTCTCGTCGAACTGCTCCTGGGCCTTTTCCACGAGGGAAACGACGTCTCCCATTCCGAGGATCCTGTCCGCGATTCTCTCCGGATGGAACACGTCCATAGCGTCCATTTTCTCACCGGAGGAGATGTACTTGATCGGCTTGCCGGTCACGTATTTGATGGAGAGAGCGGCTCCACCTCTGGTGTCACCATCCATCTTGGTGAGAACCACTCCGTCAAAGTCGAGTCTCTCGTTGAAGACCTTGGCGGTCTCGACAGCGTCCTGTCCGGTCATGGCATCGACAACGAACAGGGACTCCGTGGGCTGCACAGCCTTGTGGAGGGCTGAGATCTCGTCCATCAGCTCCTGATCCACCGCCAGACGACCGGCGGTATCTATGATCACGACGGGATAACCCTCGCCCTTGGCCTTTGAGATAGCGTTCTTGGCGATCTTGATCGGATCCTTCTCACCCTCTTCAGTGTAAACATCGACCCCGATCTGTTCTCCGAGGACCTTCAACTGCTCGATGGCGGCGGGACGGAAAGTGTCGCAAGCGGCGAGAAGGACCTTCATTCCTCTCTTGCTCTTGATGTTATTCGCCAGTTTCGCGGAGAAAGTCGTCTTACCGGAACCGTTAAGACCGGCCACGAGGACGATTCCCGGATTGCCTTTGATGTTGATGTCCATCGACTGGCTGCCCATGAACTCGGCAAGCTCATCGTGGACTATCTTGACCATCATCTGCTGGGGCTTCACGGCTGTGAGCACGTTCTGGCCCATCGCCTTGGTCTTGACCCTGTCGCAGAATTCCTTGGCCACCTTGTAGCTCACATCGGCGTCGAGCAAAGCCCGGCGGATGTCTTTGAGTGTCTCGGCTACATTTATCTCGGTGATCTTGCCTTCGCCCTTCAGAATCTTGAATGAGCGTTCCAGCCTTTCCTGTAAGTTCTCGAACATATAGGGTTCTCTTTAAATATTCTGATTAAGACCGCGAATATACGAAAAATTGATGGGACGATGCCGTGCGGCCGCGAACTCTTTCCTTCGCTTCTCCAGTTCTGGAATATCGCTTTCCGGAAATGCCCAATCGACGAATCTTGACCAGATGTAGCTGGCGGCCTGGTCGGTGGGATGAGTCATGTCAGGAGCGTAAAAACGGTAGTCCCTGAGCTCATCCATGAATATCTCATAAGCCGGGAAATAGTCCGCTCGCTCGGGGAAATTCCGGATAACCTCGTCCACGGCAAGGAGTAAAGTGCTCTTGCTCAGCTGGTTCCCATGTGCTCCGTCCTTCAGGTGACGGATCGGTGAGACCGTCAGGATAAACTCTTTGTCAGGGAATCGCCTGATCATGTTCCCGAGAAGAAGCGACACCTCGCTGACGGAAAGCCTGCGCCGGTTGAATTCCTTGGCGTCACGTTTCAGACAGTTTGAGACGATCTCGCCTGTGGCTATATGCTCGTAACACCATGCCGTGCCGAGTGTTATGATAACCTTGCCTGCGGATTTCCAGAAGGCGGACGCTTTCTCAAGCGACGAGTTGGCCGCTTCCAGGAATTCCTCCTCGGTCTGGCGAGCGAATGTCGTGTGGTGGCTGAATGAGCACACCAGCCCGGCTCCAGCGCCCATCATGACGCAATCCTTGCTTGAGAAAGGTACTCCTGAGGCAAGTCGAGCTATCGAATTACAGACCGAAACCGGGTTGTAAAGAGTTCCGAAAGGGTTTGAAAGCGAGTTTAATCCCAGATCTTCCATCTTTCTTCCGATGTTGTCCGCGAAACAGCTGCCAAGAGTGATAATCCGGTCGTTGACAGACAGCCGTACGGTGCTCCTGCCTGCCTGGACGGGGGTTTGAAGTTTCATTTCTTCCATAGCGCTAAATTACGAAAAAATACTATTTTTGTAATCATGAGAAGCATTCTGTCAATCCTTTCCGCGGCTGTGATAGCCGCCGCGGTCTCGTGTTCAGGTCCCAAGGACGGGTCATATTCATTGACCCTTCTGACAACAAACGATGTCCATGGGACATTTTTTGACTCAACCTATGTTGGGGGCAATGTCAAGCGGTCCCTGTATGCTGTCAAATATGTGGTTGACAGCGTCAGGGCCTCAGTTGGTGAGGATAATGTCATATTGGTGGACGCCGGCGACATCGTTCAGGGTGATAACGCAGCTTATTATTTCAATTATGTGGACACCCTGACACCGCACGTTTATCCGAGGATAGCCAAATATATGGGATATGATGCCGTGGTCCTTGGCAACCACGACATCGAGGCCGGACATCCGGTATATGACCGTCTAGTTCGGGACATGAAGGCTGAAGGGATCCCGCTTCTCGCGGGTAACGCTATCCGTAACGATAACGGACAGAGGTATTTCCCGGTCTATACCATACTCAAGCGACAGGGCCTGAAGATAGCTGTGCTCGGTTATGACAACGCCAATATCGCCGGATGGCTTCCTGAGAGACTCTGGAGCGGAATGAAGTTCGAGAGCCTGATCCCGCTGGTGCGGCAGGATGTGGATGAGGTGATCGCCAAGGAGAAACCTCATGTCGTCATCGTGGCCGTCCATTCCGCCACCGGCTCAGGTGATGGGACTGTCCTCGAGAGCCAGGGTCTCGACCTGATGAAGTCTCTTCCTGGAGTTGACTTCCTTGTCTGTTCCCACGACCACAGGCCGAAAGTCGTTGAGAGTGACACTCTTTGCCTAATTAATTCGGGGAGCCACAGCAGGTTTGTCGGCCATGGGCAGATCAATTTCACAATCAAGGGCGGAAAGGTGACCGGTAAGAGTGTCTCTGCCGACCTGATTCCGGTGGAACGTCTTAAAATAGACAAGGAAATGTCCCGTGTGTTCCATGACGACTACCTCGCCGTCAAGAATTTCACGACCAGGAAAGTCGGCGAGCTTAAGGTTGACTTGCTCACAAGGGACGCCTATAAGGGCATGAGTCCTTACCTTAATCTTATTCACACACTGTCTTTAAGGTGCTCTCCGGCGAAGATCTCATTCGCCGCCCCTTTGACATTCAACGGGACTGTCAAGGCCGGAACACTCGTGTATAACGACCTATTCACTGTCTATCCCTTTGAGAACCAAGTGTATGTGGTCAACATGACGGGCAAGGAGATAAAGGATTATCTTGAGGCATCCTACGACAACTGGATCAATACCGTCTCTAAGCCTACTGATCATGTGCTCAAAATCGCCCACAGGGCTGATCAGAGGACTGGGGCTGAATCATGGTCATTCGTTGAGCGCTCCTATAATTTCGATTCCGCCGGTGGGCTTGTCTATACTGTGGATGTGACGAAACCTTTCGGAGAGAGGGTGTCCATTGAGTCCATGGTCGGAGGAGAGGCCCTCGATCCAGGCAAGACCTATCCTGTAGCCATGACCTCGTACAGGGCGAGTGGTGGAGGCGGCCTGATGACTAAGATCGGGATCGACATCGGTAAGATCGAGGAACGGGTGGTTGAGATCTATCCGGAGTTCAGGAAACTGCTCTATGAATATCTGTTGGAGAATGGTTCCATAGATCCCGCGGCTATCAGCGACAAGAACACGATAGGGGAGTGGCGCTTTATTCCGGAGCGTGTCGCCAAGCCGGCTTTGGAAAAGGATATGCGCCTTATATTCAAGTGATTATAACCTCGCCCCTTGGGTTGTCGCCCGGTACTCGGCCGGAGTGCGGCCGGTCATGTGGCGGAAAGCCGTGAAGAAATAATCATGATTGTTGTAGCCTACCCGGTAGGCTACTTCTTTTATGCTCACCGACGTGTTGGTCAGCAGCTCCTTCGCCTTGCTCATACGGATCTCGCTGATGTACCTGGCGGGGGAGAACCCGGTATATTCCTTGAAAGTCTTGCGGAAGGTAGAGTAGCTCACGCAAAGCCTGGCGGCCACTTTCTCAGGGGAAATGTCCGTGTAGTTGTCCTGGATGATCACTTTGGCCTGGCTGATCTTGCGGGCCATGTCTGATTCCTCGAACTGGGAGTTCCTGTCATAGAAATATGCCAGACTCAGCAGACGCCCCACGATGCCGGCAAGGTACTGCTGGAACCCTGATTCCTGCTTTACCGCCGCGTCGATCGCCTCTTTGTAAAGGGCCACTATGTCCTCGTGGATATTGACTTTGAACACAGGCCTGTCCTTTGAGAAAAACCCCCTCTCGATCAGGTTATCGACGAAATGGCCGTTGAAGCCGATCCAATATTCCTTCCAACCAGTCTGACGGTCGGGATGGTACGAGTGCCACTCCCCGGGAAACAGGAGGAACATCATTCCGCTCTCCACCTGGACTGGCTTGCCGCGTCCGAGAGTCTCGCTGTAGAATTTTCCTCTTCCTTCGGTAATATAAAGGAGCTGGTATTCTTCCAATATCCTGCCGCTCTCGACTGTGAAAACGTATCTGGACGGATGGTTCCTGGGAGGATAAGCCATCCCGGCGGCGATCTCCTGGAAGCCTGCCGAGTTGACGGCGGTGCCCCATTGAAGATCGACAGGATTTACGGCCAAATATTTAAGGTGGACTGATTCCATGGTTTTCACTCAATTACAAAGATATGAAAAAAACGGATCAAATTTCCAAGTTCTAATGTCAGATTCTTCAGCGTTCCTGATATTAAAAAGACGAAATTTGTAAAACTACATATTAGACCACATAATCATGAATTTCCTAGCATTCGATCTCGGAGCCACAAGCGGAAGGGCTATTCTCGGCAAAGTCGAGGATGGCAGGCTTTCTTCCGAAGAAGTTTATCGTTTCCCGAACGCCGTCAAAGAGATTGACGGTAAGTATTTCTGGGACATCTATGCCCTTTTGGATCATTTCAAGGCAGCCATGAAAGAGGTTGCGGGGCAGGGTGTCAAGGTGGAGTCCATCGGCATCGACACATGGGGTGTCGATTTCGGTTGCGTGGGTCCTGAGGGAGAGATCCTCGGACTGCCAAGGGCTTACCGCGACCCTTATACTGACGGGATTCCGGAGGAAGTGTTCAAGATCATCCCCAAGGAGGAACTCTACAAGGCCACCGGTACCCAGATCATGAATTTCAATACGATTTTCCAGATATATGCCCAGCATAAGGATCCGGAATCTCCGATTCATAAGGCCAAGGAGATTTTGTTTATGCCTGACCTCATGGCCTATCTCCTGACAGGGGAGAGGGTTTGCGAGTACACGGACGCCTCCACCTCAGGCCTTATCGACCCGAGAACCAGGGACTTCGACCGGAGCCTTCTGGAGCGTCTTGGGATTAATCCCGGCATTCTTCGCCCTATTGTCCAGCCTGGAACCAAAGTGGGGCTGTTGAAGCAGGAAATCTGCAACGCCACTGGCATGGAGCGCGTTCCTGTGATAGCGGTCGCCGGTCATGACACCGCTTCGGCCATCGCCGCAGTGCCCGCTGAGAACGAGCATTTCGCTTACCTTAGCAGCGGAACTTGGAGCCTGATGGGCATCGAGTCTCCTGTCCCTGTGGTCACGGACAAGTCCTATGAGTTCAATGTCACCAACGAGGGCGGTATAGAGGGTACCACAAGGTTCCTTAAGAATATCACCGGCATGTGGCTCCTCGAGCAGAGCCGCAAGACCTGGGCAGCCGAGGGCAGGGAGTATAACTACGCCCAGATCGAGGCCATGGGTAGGGAAGCTATTGATTTCCCGTCTGTTATCGATCCGGATGACCCTCGTTTCGCAGCCCCGAAGGACATGGACGCTGAGATAAAGAAGGCTCTCGCCGAGTCCGGCCAGGAGGTCCCCAAGAATGACGCGCAGATGATCAGCTGCATCTACCACAGCTTGACCAAGAAATACAAGGAAGTCATCGCCATGCTTCAGGACTTCGCCCCGTTCACCATCGACAAGCTCCATGTGATCGGAGGAGGCTCGGCCAACAAGCTGGTCAGCCAGCTCACCGCCGACACCCTTGGGATTCCGGTTGTCGCTGGTCCTGTCGAGGGCACGGCCATCGGAAACATCATGATGCAGGCCAAGGTGGCGGGACTCGTCAAGGACCGCTGGGAGATGCGCCGCATCATCGGAAACTCCATTGAGACAAAGACTTATTATCCAAACAATTAATATCCAAGAATATGAACGAGCAGAAAATCATCCAGGCCTACGAGATGGCCAAAGAGCGCTATGCCGCCATCGGTGTCGATACCGACAAGGCTATCGCCGAGCTTGAGAAACAGCAGATTTCCCTCCATTGCTGGCAGACAGACGACGTGATGGGATTCGAGAGCAACGCCGGCCTTTCCGGAGGTATCCAGACCACCGGAAACTATCCCGGACGCGCCCGAAACATTGACGAGGTCCGCGCTGACCTTGAGTTTGTCAAGACCCTTCTCGCCGGTAACCACCGTATCAACCTCCACGAGATCTATGGGGATTTCGGAGGCAAGTTCGTGG
The DNA here is from genome assembly GCA_902785825.1 of uncultured Bacteroidia bacterium. Lineage (GTDB taxonomy): Bacteria > Bacteroidota > Bacteroidia > Bacteroidales > UBA932 > Cryptobacteroides. The sequence goes on along the minus strand of CACZZZ010000019.1, from coordinate 18,049 downwards.
ACCGCGACCAGGTGGGAGTCGAGCACTTCCAAAGCTGGATTGAGTGGGCTAAGGCCAACAATTTCAAGCTTGACTTCAACTCCACTTCTTTCGGCCATCCGAAGAGCGGGGACTTGAGCCTGGCCAATCCTGATCCCGCTATCCGCGAGTTCTGGATCGAGCACACAAAGCGCTGCCGCCGCATCGCCGACGCCATGGGTAAGGCTCAGGACGACCCTTGTATCATGAACATCTGGGTCCATGACGGCCAGAAGGACTACACGGTCAACCGCAAGAAGTACCGCGAGATCCTCGCCGCTTCCCTCGACGACATCCTCAAGGAGGACCTTCCCGGCATGAAGAGCTGCGTTGAGGCGAAGCTCTTCGGAATCGGCCTTGAGAGCTACACTGTCGGTTCAATGGACTTCTTTGAGGGCTACTGCGCTTCCCGCAACGTGATCTATACCCTTGACACAGGCCACTACGAGCCCACCGAGAACGTCGCTGACAAGGTTTCTTCCCTGCTCCTCTATGTCCCTGAGCTGATGCTCCACGTGAGCCGTCCTGTCCGTTGGGACTCCGACCATGTGACCATCATGAACGACATGATCCTGGACTTCTTCAAGGAGCTGGTCCGCGCCGATGGCCTGCACCGCGCCCATGTCGGTCTGGACTACTTCGACGCTTCCATCAACAGGATCGGTGCCTACATCATCGGAACCCGCGCCACCCAGAAGTGCATCCTGAGCGCTCTTCTTGAGCCTCTTGCCAAACTGCGCGAGTACGAGGCCGAGGGCAAGGGCTTCCAGAAGCTCGCCCTCCTCGAGGAGGCCAAGACCCTTCCTTTCGGAGCCGTGTTTGATTACTTCAACTGCAAGAACGGCGTTCCCGTCGGCGAGGAGTTCATTCCTTGCATCGAGAAATACGAGAAGGAAGTCACTTCCAAGAGGTAGGTCCTTGTCACCCTGAGCGAAGCGAAGGGTCTGAAATAAATATGGAGTCTTTTCCAAATATCTCTTGGCGGAAAAACTGAAACCTCCCCTAAGCCCAGAGGCTGAAGGGAGGTTTCTTAAGATAGAGAATCATTATTTTACTCCGGAAGGAATCTCAGGATTGCCAGGCCGCAGGGCTTCAGGGTCAAGGTATTGGCTTTCACCTTTACCGGCGCCGGCTTTACATTGTCCCTGCTTTCCGGGGTGTTCGATGCTGTGACATCTTCTGACTGGATTCCGATGGCCTCCACCAGTTTATAACCTTCAGGAACCTCGATTTTGACTTTCTGGGACTTGTCGTAGCAGCGGTTTGAGACCGCCACATTGATTGACCCGTCCTCTCCGGCTGAGGCGGCGCAGTCGATGAAGCAGAGATCCAGTACGGTCTCCTTATCCATGTCCTTCTCTCCGTCCATGCGGAGATCCCCAAGACGGATGCCGGTCATGCCAGGTCCTTCGACCTTCGCGCTCAACGCGCTTCCTTCCATGTATTTACGATATAAATCGAAAACATGATAGTTTGCCGATTTATAGGCATCGTCATTACCGACTGTCTTCAGGAGTCCATGTCCGTTGACCGGGAAAATATAGTTGGCCATTCCGACATAATGACTGTTCCTCAGGAACACGTTCAGCATCCCAGCGGTGCCGGCCACGTCGAACTGACGCCTGTCATCCTTTCTTGTGAAAGAATACTTGTCATCAGCGAAAACGCTATGGCGGTTGTTCCACTCGTCGATGCTGTAGCGGAGAGGGTTCTCAGCCCTTCCGCTTCTTGAGTTATAATCCTTGAGAAGGGCGATGTTGACTTTGAGGCTTTCCTCGAACCTTATAGGGCCGAAAAGTGTTTTCCAGGGTTCCTCGATGTTGTTGTCCTTGACTTTCGCGGACATGTAATAGTGTAGGGTGAGGAAGTCGAGCTGGTCTCCGCATTTATCAAGCACGACCTTGTTCCACGGGGCATTATAGCCAACTCCCAGGAGGCTCAGCTCAGGGCATACGGTCTTTAGGGTTTTTGCCCATAAGAGCAGCAAGTCAGCATATTCATCGGCTGTTTCTGATTTATGGATAGGTTTTTTTGCCAGGTAGTTCTCATTGCCGATACACCAATATTTCACGTTGTATGGATCGGGATGACCGTTGGCGGCTCTCATCGCTCCCATCTGTGATGTTGCCGGGCCATTCACATATTCAACCCAATCCACGGCTTCTCCAAGGGACGCCGTGATCATTGAATTGTTGCCCATGCTGATATTGATGTAAGGTTCGGAGCCGATTTTCTCGCACCACTGTATGAACTCATCTGTGCCGAAAGTGTAGTACTCCTTTCCTCCCCAGACAAGTTCATCGACAGCACCGCGCTTCTCTTTGGGTCCGATTCCCTTTTTCCACTCATAGTCATAAATGGCCGTTCCGGCCGGCCAACGCATGACCGGGATGCGCAGGGGCTTGAGTTGTTCGATAACTTGCGGATTCTCGTTGCCATTCTCGTCGCAAACTCCGCCGTAAACTACGGCGTCATTGCAGTCCTCGAGCATCTGGCCATAGATCATGGGATCTATCTTGGCGCCAGATGTCTTCTCGAGTATCGTGACTGTGGTGGTCTTGCCGGTCACGGTCTGGGTGTAGGTAGGATCTTGGGCGGCCAAGGCTGTGCCCAGAGATAGGATAATGCTTGTTAATATAACTTTTCTCATGTCAATCTTTCTTGGCGAATGGGTTATAGTGACTCGCTCGGCTTCCGTCGCTATTGCCACGGTCCAGAATCAATCCGGGATCAGTAATGGGGACGAGCCCTTCCCCCAAAAGATATTGTCCCTGCGACAGTAGGTTGGCTCTCAATTGTTTAGTGTCGATACTTCTGGTCTTGCCATCCTCGGAGGCAGCCATGGCCGCAGCCACTCCGGCGCCTTGGCCCATCGCCATGCAGGTGGCCATGACTCTGGCTGAACCAGCGGCCATACTATTGGCGGAGAGGCATCTACCGGCGACAAGAAGGTTATCCAGGCCTACCGGAATGAGAGATCTATAAGGTATCTCATAGACCGCTTTCCCGGAGCCGGTATATATCTGCATTTTGCCTTGACCAGGGTGGATGTCTATCGCGTAGGTTCCGCAGGATACTCCATCTTCGAAAGAGCGTCCTTCGAGCACATCGTTCTCATTGAGCTCATAATCACCCTTGATGTGCCTTGTCTCCCTCACTCCAGCTTGCGCTCCGGTGTCCAAGATGTAGGAATCTTCAAATCCACCGACATACTTGGCCATGAACTCATGGACTTGTATAACCTGGTGGCGAAGTCTTATCTCAGCCTTGGTCATATCGGCGGCGTTAACTCCGGAGATATGCTGGAGCCTCGTCACATTCATCGCGAACTGTCCGTGAGGAAGCTCATACATAAGAATCCTATTGGCTATTTCCTCGTCTAGATTGCCTTTTGCTATCTCATCTTTGACAAGTTGGTTCAGGCCTAGGAACGCTATACCTTTCTGACTGTCTATTTCCTCATCTGTCGGGCTATCCTTCAGGAGATCCCGATGGGCTTTCATCCAGGCCCTGAGGGCTTTAGTGTCCACACCTCCGATCCTGAAAAACAAAGAGACCGGTTGCATGATCCCGTTCTCATCTCCAATGGAATACTCCGCTCCGGACTTGACGGCCACATCTCCGTCACCGGTACAGTCGATGACGATCTTGGGGCAGATGGCTCCACGTCCTGATTTATTCTCGACGATAACCGCCTTGACGATTCCTTTTTTCGACACGGCGTCAACACACATGGTGTGGAGAAGCATCTCTACTCCAGCCTCTTCCAGCATGTCCATGAGAATCACCTTGGAGCCTTCCGGGTTGAGAGGGGTCATTGAGGCGTTGTCGAATGTGAGGTCAGTCATGTGGCCTCCCGAGTAACCGTTCTCAACCATCTTGGAAACGAACTCGCCGGCGATTCCGCTCACGATTTGCTCTCCCTTCACGGTGTGGAAGGTGAACATCGGATTTATCTGGGCAACTGTCAGATTTCCTCCGACGTAGCCGTATTGCTCCACAAGCATGGTCTTGGCACCCATTCTGGCTGATGCGATGGCGGCTCCGATGCCGGCAGGACCACCACCCACGACCAGGACATCAGGCCTCGCGATCACCGGGATACTTTTCTTCCCTTCCACGAAAGTGTCTCCATTCACACCTGATCCGCACGAGGCTAAAAAGAGAGTGATGGGGAATAATATTGACAGATTGATTAATCTTTTGATATTCATCGTGTTGTTTGTTTTTTTTTAGAAAAGAGGCTGCCAGAGGGCTGGCAACCTCTTCCACAAAAATAACCAAACCATCTATTAATACCCAGGATTCTGAGTCAAATTAGGGTTGACTAGCCTGTCTGATTCAGGAATAGGCCAGAGATAGTGGATGCTTGGATCGAACTTCCTTTCGGCAGCCTTGACCACATAGCCAGCCTCTGCCATGCCGGAGATGTCCGCAATACCGTTTTCGTCAATAGGCGGTATTCCTCCAATAGGATAATTCCCGTCTCTCCAGTTCTGAATAAGCTTCTTATAGTTGTCGGAGACCTTACTCTCGTCACCGTCCCAAGCGGTGGAACCGGACCAAGCCCTCAAAAGGTAGTAGATCGGGCGGTTGAATACAACCTCGGCCACTCTCCAGCGCAGGAGATCCTCATAGCGGAATCCCTCAAGGGCGAGCTCCGCGTTTCTCTCGGTCCGTATCATCGTCCTCATTTCAGCCTGGGATTTTACCGTCGCTCTGGGGTATTCTATCCCAGTGCCTCTATAGGCTCTTTCCCTCAAGGCATTGACGGTCTTGTCGAGTACTTCCTGGGTGCATTGGCCAAGCTCTATCATTGATTCAGCATACATCAGGAGGACATCTCCGTATCTCATGTAGGCGTAGGTCTCCGGAGAGCCGTTGAAACCGTTCTCCTTCCAAGACTCAGTGACGTATTTCTTGAGCACGAAACCATTATAGGCGGCATGCTCCGCGCGGGCCTTCGAGTCGTTGTTACCAATGTAAACTCCGTCCGAAATGCGTTTGACAAGCGTGCGTGTCGGATCCGGAGTGAACTCGATTCCAAGGAAAGCCCAGTCATCAGGGTTGTAAGTGCCGTCAACCACACAAGGAGTGTAGAGTGTGGCGAACGGGATGATGGTCTCTGACATCCTGGGATCCCTGTTGTCGAAGGGAGACTTGGGATTGTAAAGAGGGGACTCATCGATGGGCAGGCCATCTGTGCAAGTGTATGAGCAGACGAGCTCAAGGCTGGGGTTCCAGGAACTGTAGCCACCGTGGTTCCTGGGAAGAAGGTCTTTCGGCTGGCGTGCCATCCAATAATACTGCTTCAAAGCGACATCGCCCCTGAAGAAAAATATCCACTCTTCCGACCAGTCGGTTTTGAAAAGATCCCCATAGTTCTCATGGAGTTTGTAAACTCCGAGATCCATGCACTTCTTGGCGGCGTCAGCCGCGGTGGAATAGTCGCCATTCCAAATAGCCACCCTGGCTTTGAACGCGTAAGCGGCTCCCTTTGTGAAACGCTGGATTCCTGAATAAGACTCGGGTAGCATCTGCGAGGCCTTGTCCAGGCACTCGTAAGAATATGCGAGAACCTCCGCTTTAGGCGATCTTGAAGCGATGTAGGCGTCTTCAAGTGAGATGACATCCTTGTAAAGGATAACGTCTCCCCAATAGAACGCCAGCATACCGTAAGCGTATCCGATATAGAAATATGCCTCACCCTCATACTGGGTTATCTTGGCCTCAGGAACCCCCATCTCCCTGGCGTTGTCCATCATGGAGAGGAGTTTCATGCAGCGGGATATTCCCTTGTAGTAATTAGTCCATCTCGAACTGACTGTACCGTTAGAGGCGGTAAGGGAGCCGTTGTTGGTGAATTGGAGAGTGGTTCTTTGGCTGAAATCATCCCCCCAGAGGTTGTTGGCTATCGGAAAGAAATCCGTCTTGTAAAGATCGGACAGGGACATCTCTATCTCCTCGGCTGAGGAGTACCAGTTTGAGCTGGATCCCTCGGAAAGAGGATTGAGGTTGAGGTTGACGCAGGATGTTGTGATCAGCGCCGCTATCAGAATTGAGAATGATAATATCTTTTTCATGCCGCTGAATCGATTAGAACTTAACATTAAGACCAAAGATATAGGAAGTGGAGATGTAGGTGCTGTTTGTGGCAACCTCGGGATCCCACTGCTTAGGATAGTTGCTGATGGCGGGAAGATCCGTCACACTGGCGTAAAGGCGAAGGTTCTTGACAAATGTCTTTGCGAGGATATTCGCGGGAATCGTATATCCAAGGGTAATGTTCTTCACCCTGAAATAGGCACCGTTGAAGAGCCAGAAATCAGAACCGGCGTAGATGTTGCCTGTATTGTTCCATGTAACGTAAGGGTACTTTGCCTTGAGGTTCTCCTCTTCGGTGTTGTGTTTGCTCCAGTAATTGCCCAAAAGGATGGATGGAACCGCGCCCCACTGCCTTCTTCCGGGTTGGATCCTGGCGGTGTCGAACATAACAAGCTGATGTCCGATGCCTTGGAATGACATGTTGAAGTCCCATCCTTTCCATCCCATCGAGAAGTTGGCTCCGTAGAGGTATTCAGGCAAGGAATTGCCGAGCTTGACCTTGTCATCAGCATTGATGACACCGTCACCGTTCTGGTCCACATATTTGATACACCCGGGCTTGTCGCTCTTGTTCAGCACGGCGATTTTGCTGCCGTCAGGATTAAGCATGTCCGCTTCGCTCTGGATGATACCGGCATTTTTGTAAACGTACCATTCCTGGAAGTAGGAACCCTCTTCGGTGATATAGTTTCCGCTGATGGTTCTCCTGTCTCCGAGGTAACCCATCTTTGACCTGTAGTCGGAGATGTTGGCGGAGACATTGTACCAGAAATCACCGGCCCTGTCAGCCCAGCCGAGAGTCAGGTCCCAGCCCCAGGTGTTCATGTCACCTGCGTTCTGCTGGGGGGCTGAGAATCCCGCGTAGGACGGGAAGCCCAGGGTGAGCAGCATGTTGGATGTTTTCTTGTAGTAACCGTCAAGAGTGAGGGAAAGGCGGCTGTCAAGCAAGGCGGCGTCGATACCCAATCCTGTCGAAGTCGTGGTCTCCCATGTTATGTTCTCGAACGCGTAGTAGGTCTGGTGGGCTATCTGAATGGCCGAGACTGACTTGGAGCCTTTGTCGTACATGTAGGAGTTTCCGAACTCCATCAAAGCTTGGTAAGGGAACTCGGAACCTATCCGCTCGTTACCGAGTTGACCGTATGAACCTCTGAGTTTCAGGTAGTTGATGAATCCCTTATTATTGAACCAGGGTTCCTCTGAGATGACCCAGCCCGCGGACACGGAAGGGAACACACCCCAACGGTACTGCTTGGCGAACCTGGAGGAAGCATCCGCTCGGACGTTGGCCTGAAGTAGGTAACGGTTCTTGAATGAATATATGATACGTCCGAAGAAAGACCTGTAGGCGTTGTGGCCAGCGCTTCCCGAGTTGTACTGGAAGTCTTCAGGGCCGAGGTTGAGGTAAGGGTAGTTAGTGAGGGTGTAGTTGTTTCTTGTGGCACTCTCATTTTCCCATTTGTAGGAATATCCCTCATAACCTGCCATAGCTGTCAGGGAATGGTTTGAGCCTCCGAAATTGGTGTTGTAGTTGGCGTAGAGCTGTGAGGTGTAAGCCTGATGGTCATTCCTGGATTCAGTGAGGTTGGTGGTATTGAACCATTCGCAGGTGATCGTACGCCCGTCCTCGTAGTTCAGGTGGACGGCTTTCTTGAAGTTCTTGCCTTTGATGAAACTGTAGTTGGGAGAGAACACTCCGGTGATGGTGAACCCCTTGAAAGGAGTGATATCCAGCTGTGCCTTAGCCTGCAGGCGGTAATACCCGGTCTTGTTCGTTCCTCCCGTCAGGTAGGCGAGGGGGTTGTATCCATCCTTGCAGTCCGCCATCCTGCCGTCATCCCAATAGGCCGTGTAGTAAGGTGATGCCTCATAAGCCCTGAAATAGACATCGTCCGAGGCCGGCCTGACAAAGACCCCTTGGCTGAAATTGACATCAACCGAAGCTTTCATCCAGTTGTTGATCGTCCAGTCGTTGTTGATCCTGGTTGTGACACGGTCATACCCCTTGTTCTCATAGTAGCCGTCGGAAGTGAGATAGTTGAGTGACATCTTTGTCCGCAACTTCGCTGTTCCTCCGGTAAGGACTACGGTGTGCTGCTGATGGCTCGCGGTTTTCTTCAGGGTCAGGTCGATCCAATCGGTGTTCGGATAGTGGACAGGATCCTTGGCGTTGTTAGCCATCCAGTTGTCGATGATTTCCTGGGAATAAATAGCCGTAGGACTAGCAGCCCCGTCGTTCCAAGACATCTCGTTCTGCAGGTTCATCCAATCGATGACATTCCCGTTGGTAGGACGCCCTGTGGGCTTGTCAATAGCGAACTGGGCGCTGTAGTCTAGCGAGAATTGGTTCTCCTTGGCTCTTTTTGTGGTCACAAGTATGACACCGGCGGCGGCCCTTGATCCATAGATGGCGGCAGCGGCGGCGTCCTTCAGTACTGAAAGAGTCTCCACATCGCTGGCTGTCACGTCATCAAGAGAACCGGGGACACCGTCGATGATGACTAGCGGATCGTTGTCGGACATAGTGGTCACACCATGTATCCTGATAGTTCCAGTTTCTCCAGGAGCTCCGGTGGAGCGGGTCACCTGCAATCCAGCGATCTGTCCTTGAAGGGCGTTGGTAAGCTGTTGAGTAGAGCGCTCCTCCACGGCTTGGCCCTTGACGGAAGCGATCGATCCGGTAAGGTCTCCCTTGCGGGCGGAGCCGTATCCGATAACGACGGCTTCGTCCAGGCTCTCGGCATCCTCGCTCAATGTGATGTTGTAGGTGCCGGCGGCTCCTATAGTCTGCTCAAAAGTCTTATAACCGATGGAGGTGACTTGGATCGTGGATCCGGAAGGTAATGTGAGACTCCAATTGCCGTCGGTATCGGTCACTGTGCCCAATCCAGGCATTCCGGCGACCACTACTCCGGCTCCGATCACCGGGTCCCCCTTAGTGTCTTTGACAGTTCCTTTCACGAAAATGTTCCTGTCCTGCCTTGTTTGTGCGGCATAGACGACTATAGACCTGTCGGAAAGAATGTTGTAGCTTAGGTCTCTTCCGGAAAACACAGCGTTCAGTACATCCTGTACCGAAGCGTCTTTGAGATCGACGGAGACATTCTTCTGGCTGTCCAGGACAACGTCCCTGTAGGAGAAACGGTAGTTTGTCTGTTGCTCGATAAGACTGATGACTTGTGACAAAGGAGCATCGGTGACTTTAACTGTCACTTTCCCTGTCTGGGCGAAAACACTTGGACAGAGGAATAACAGTAATGTCACCAGCAAACAGATTTTCCACGTTTTAGTGTTACTCATCTTAGTTGGTGCTTTTATGGGTTAAACAAAATGATTCAGAAATAACTGACTCTTTATTATTAGACAAATGCCATGACGAAAAGTACCTTGAAAAATAAAAAAAACGCGCCAATATGTGACGCGTTTGGAGATGTATGGTCTTATCACCTATTTGCTTATTAACGCTTTGCTTCCTGATATCTTGATCTTGACCCCGTAAGCGTATTCAAGTATCTCCGTGCAAGCCAAGATGTCGTCAGTGGGCAAAGTGCCGGTAAATAGTTCGTCAGTGTCCACTCCTTTGGTCGTAGAGAACTCGAGTCCATAAGTCTTATTCAGAAGATTGAGAACTTCTTTAAGACTTATGCCTTTGACAACCAATTCTTTCCGTGTCCAACTGGTCTCTTTCTCATAACTCTCGTTTCTAACGACGGACATTTTTCCGGTTTTTTTGTCCAAGGTGGCCTCCTCTAGAGGGTTTAGTGTCACTGTTTCCCCCGTCTGAGTAGAAAGAAGCTGGACACTGCCTTCGATCAAGTAAAGCTTGTTGATAGAGTCTTCCATTCTGGCGCGAAGGTTAAAGATGGTTCCCAGAACGGTCACGGTCATCTTGTCCGCGTCAATGATAAAGGGGCAGTCGTCTTTCGCGGCAACTTGGAAATACCCCTCACCCTCGAAAGAGATCTCGCGTTTTTTTGTCCCGAATTTGCCTGGAGAATACTTTAGCTTAGACATTTCATTCAACTTGACAGATGTCCCGTCTGGCAGTGTTATTGAGCTCTGTTCCCCATTTGCGGTGGATATCAGTAGTTCTTGCCCGGATTGCTCGCGGATTTCAGAATAGTTGCTAATCGTGAAATACACGCATAAAGGCAATATGATCGCCGCAGCTATCCCAGCCCACCTCATCCAGTTGGTTGTCCTCTTATGTCTAGCCAATTCCCTCTGTATCTTTTTATACAGGTTGTCAACCCTTTCCAAGGGGACCTTGGACTCGTCGATGTCTTCTTCGAACCAGCGTTTCTCCATCTCGGCGGATATAGTATCCTCGGAGACTCCGATCTTGAGTTTTTCTTTTATTGAATTATCCATACGCTATTTAAAGACACTAAATAGAACACAAAGTACCAACATTTCAATAGTGCCAAGTCTCTCTTTAAGAAATTTCAGACCCATCGACAGGGCATTTTTCACGGTTTGTTCACTAAGACGAAGCTTCTCTGCGATTTCCTTATTCTTGAACCCTTCCAGCCGAGACATTTTGACGACTTTGGATTGTGTCTTTGGAAGTTGGTCTATGATTGACATGACAGTGTCCCGGAAATCCATGTACTCCAGATGATCCCTTGAATCGGCAGGCAACGAGTTTATGTAATCCACATAGTCCTCAAATATGGGGGTGTTGACCCTCGCCCTCCACGCATTGATAAGGAAGTGCTTGACTCTCAAGAATAAAAGGTTCTTTATTGTCGCTTCCTGCCGTATGTTTTCCTTATTTCTCCACAACCAGATGAAAGCGTCCTGGACGATCTCTTCCGTGTCTTCCCTCGACTTCGTGTATTCCATGCAGAAAGCGTAGAGCCTCCTGGCATAGAGGTCATATAACGACTTGAAAGCCTCCTGCGAGCCTTGCTTTAGGAGGGCTATCAATTCGGGTTCTGAATGAGGTATGACCATTCCCCTGAACCTATGATGACTTATGAACGGAAATTCATGACGCTGAGGACTTTCATTGACTCATCCTCGGCGGTGAGATAGGTGATCGAATAATCCTTCCCGCCTTTGGGGACATCAAGCACGATGTGCCCTCCGCTAAAAGAGTCTTTGTGGATGATGCCAAGCCATTCCTTTCCGGCGTCTTCCTGGCGTCTTTCTTTCGGGAATATTCCTGGGCAGACAATCCTCTCGCCAGGGTAGATGCTTTGGTCGGCGATCCTCTCCATCACCGGGGCCACATTGTGGAGCTGGTCCCAGACGCAGCTGACATAAACCCTGGCCTGGAGCGCCTCCAGGAGTTTTCTTGTCATGGAGTAATGACCGTGGTGGTTGATCTTCGCGACGCTGACCTTTTCGCAAACCTCGGCGATGTCGTCCTCGATCTCATGGACAGTCCCATCAGGCATCCTCCAGTTGTCGGAGAAGTCTCCGGCAGTGTAGAACTTGAACGGACCGTAAGAAATAATCATTCCGAGGCTCAGCCCGTTCTCATTGAAGTTCAGGTTTTTCTTTTTTCTTTCCTCATAAAGGTCCCTGATCTTTCCGTCCGGGTAGGCGATCCTTCCGTTGGCGCAGATGTTCCTGATTGAGAAATCGGGGTACTTTCCAGGATTGTGTACCATCTTCACCTGGTCGATGGCTCCCTCGCGGAATTTCTCTATCTCAAGGCCGCGGTGCTTTGTCATGTATGAATAGAAGTCTTTCATCTCATCCACACTGTCCTCGTTGGTGGGGATGAGCTCGTCGTAGAGCGGCCAGCAGCGGTCGAACGCTTTCCCGAAGGACAGCCATTCCGCCGCATGGGAGAACCCGCTCAAATAATAATCCTTACCGTCCCTTATGACTTTGTCCGCATAGAAATCATACCCTCCCGCATGGTCTGAGTGGTAGTGGGAGAGCATCATTAAATCCACTTTATCGCCTCTTGGATTGACTCTTTGGACATATCTCGCGATCCATTCCCCGGCATGCCTGTCAGGAGATGGGAGAACCGGCACGGCCAGCTTGCCGCGCCCGACGGCATTGTGGTCTCCGCAGTCGAGAAGCATAGTGGTCCCGTCCGGGAATATCATGAACATCGATTCGGCTACTCCGGTGTAGATGAAATGCACTTGGAAATGGCCTTTCTTCCACCCTTTCCACGCTTTCCCGACCTCGGGGGCCTTGGTCCCCAAAGCGAAAGCCTCATCCCAGCCAAGCATCAACGCGGCTGTGGCCATTGTAGATGACTTCAAAAATGTTCTTCTGTCCATAAGATATTTATAATTATAAGGAGACAATCAATCTAACAAAAAGTACCCTTTAGCAGTGACTCTATCGCTTCTATGAGGATGTGAATCACCTTTATGTGGATCTCCTGGATACGGTCGGAGTGAGGCGCGTCGGGGGCCGCTATCGTGACATCGGCAAGATCCGCAAGGGGCTTGCCCTTCTTCGATGTCAGGGCTATAACCTTTATTCCGAGGCTTTTAGCTGTCTCGGCGGCTTTGAGAATATTCCGGGACGATCCGCTTGTGCTGATCGCCAGAAGGACGTCCTTGCTCCTTCCGAAAGCTTCTATCCATCTTGAGAACACAACATCGAAGGAATAATCGTTCCCGACGCAGGTAAGGTACGCCGGATCATTTATCGCCATTGCGGGAAGTGGCCTGCGGTCATTCCTGAAACGTCCGGTCAGTTCCTCCGCGAAATGGGTGGCGTCGCAAAGTGAGCCACCGTTGCCGCAGCTTATGATCTTGCCTTCGTTCTTGAGGCAGTCTGCCATGATAGCGGCCGCATTGGCTATGGACAGGATGGCCTCCGGATCATTGATAAAAGCGTCCAGTTCTTCCCGTGCCTGCTTCAGGCTTTGTGATATCAATCCCTCAATCATAATAATGTCTTATTGGATATTCGCCGCTATCGATAAGGCGGCGTAGTCGCCAATTGATTCTCCAAGTGCGGCAGGGACGATCCGGCAGACCTTATTTGCAAGCGGAAGTGATTCATTATTAATAACCTCCCGCATCAAAGGTTGGAACACATCCTCATTTCTGGCATATATGCTACCGATGACTATCATCTCCGGGTTGAGGATGTCGATCACAATGGATAGTCCCATCCCGAGGTGCCTTGCGGAGATGTCGTACACCTTCCGGGCGAGAGGATCCCCGTCCCTTAAGGCTTCGGCAACGCTCTTGGCTGTAATCCCAGTGAGGTCTCCGCCGGGACACCAAGAGACTTTCCGTCCCATCTGCAGCTCTTCCTTTGCCATATTCCTGGCAAGTTGCTCGATGCCTCCTCCGCTGCAGAAGCCCTCGAAGGAACCCGCTTTGCCGTAACCGACTGGACCGAAAGCCTCCAGCCTGATGTGGCCGAGCTCACCAGCGTTGTCGTTGGTTCCGGTGTAAAGTTCCCCGTCAAGGATCAGACCGGCCCCAAGCCCTGTGCCGAATGTCATGAACACCATGTTCCTGGTTCCTTTCCCCGCACCGAACTTCCACTCGGCCAGAGCGCAGGCGTTGGCGTCATTATGAACTGCGGCTGGAGCGCCGAACTCCCCCGAAAGGATGCTGACAATCGGGATGTTATCCCATCCGGGAAGGTTAGGCGGGGACATGATCACGCCGGTCTTGCTGTCAAGGGGGCCTCCACAACTGATTCCTATGGCCTGAATATCATTGGAGGATAATTGGTTACGGTCAAGGATCTCCCTAATCTCCCGTTTGATATTCTCTATCGTGTCATCAACATCCGTGGTGCGGAAAGCTGATTTGTCTTTGATGGCAATATCATCGCCGTCAGGCAACCCGACAGTCACGGCACACTTGGTGCCTCCGATGTCAACGCCTATTAATATCTTCTTTTTCATAATGTGTCAGATGTTTTGACCTTGCCAATGAATGGGATCAGCAGCACCATGAATAGCCAGACGGCCGCCAAGGCTATAATAGCCGGAGCCTGTTTCCCGAAGGTGTCGGTTATGATTCCGAGAAGGGGAGTAATGACACCGCCACCGCAGACTCCAACGATGAGTAGGGCTGAGACCTCATTGGTCTTCTCCGGAACCCTGAGCATTGAAGTCGAGAAAACGATCGAGAACAGGTTCGAGTAGCCGAGACCGAAAAGCGCCACCAGAACCAGGATCAGCGTCAGGTTTCTCGCGAATATAAGCCCCAGGAGGCTCGCGAGGGCGAGGATTACGCTTCCTGTAAAGAATTTGGGAGCTGAATATCTCAACAGGATGATGCCCCCAAGGAAGGCTCCGATAGTCCTGGCGAGGAAATATACGCTATTGCCCATCCCCGCTTTCTCAAGTGGAAGCGAGCACCTTTCCTGCAGCAATTTCGGGAACGTTACGCCCATTCCCACATCGACACCCACCAGCACGAGGATGCCTATGAAAAACAGGACGATGTATTTATCCTTTAGAAGAGAGAATGTTCTCGCGAATGTGATCTCGGACCTTTCGACCAATTGTTCCTCGATTGGGGATAATGCCAGCCAACCCATTGTGAGGAGGGTCACCACGGCATATACCGGAAATATCATCTTCCAGCCTAATATCCCTCCAGCGAAAGCAGCCGTGAGGATTGGCCCAAGAAATGAGCTGATGGCTTTGACAAACTGTCCGAGAGTCAAAGTGCCAGTCAGTTTCTCTTTTGACACCACGCTGGAAACCAACGGGTTCTGGGCGACTTGCAGGATGGTGTTTCCGATACCGAGCATCGTGAAGGCGACAAGGACCGCCGGGAAACTGTATTTGATTAGCGGGATCACCATCGCCAGGGCTGTCACAATGAAACTCAGGATAACGGTTTTCTTCCTGCCGATCCTGTTCATGAGCATTCCGGTGGGTATCGAGAGGATCAGGAACCAGAGGAAGCAGGATAGGGAAATGAGTCCGGCCACTTTGTCGTCCATTCCGGTAAAGTCGGCCTTTACGTAGTTGGTGGCCACTCCCACAATGTCCACGAATCCCATAATGAAGAATCCGGACATAACAGGCAGTATGGCGCGGCTTGATTTCAGGTTGGTCATTTTGTTTGTGCTATTGGCACATAAAAATAACGAATTTCTTTAAATATTCGCTATCTTAGTGAACAAAACCACTTTAGCGCCATGTCTGTTTCACGAAGAGTTGTTTCATTGTTATGCGTCCTTGCCGCCGCGGCGGGGCTCTTCTCCTGCTCAGGAGGTAATTCAGATGTTGAGGATTTGTACAGCGCCTTTTCCAATCCTGCCATGTCAGACAGGCCTTTTGTCCGTTGGTGGTGGAATGGGGCCAAACTCTCGGCCGAGGAGATCGACAGGGAATTGAATGTGATGAAAGAGGCGGGAATCGGGGGAGTCGAGATCAATACTATACGTTTCCCAGGTGGCGACGACTTGGGAATCCCTTCGATGGACTATATGAGTCCTGAGTGGATCGCGATGGTCAAATCGGCCATTGAGTCGGCTTCAAAACTTGGCATGACTTGCGACATTATCGTGGGCTCAGGCTGGCCTTTCGGTGCGGAGTTCCTGTCTGAGAATGAGCGTACCCAGCTCCTGACAAAGACCTCCAGGCCGGTTTCCGGCCCCTCTAAAGTGACTGTGGATGTCGCCGAACTCCTTTCCGAGGCATCCCCTCAGGTCGCTTCCAAGTATGAGGGACAGACCGCCAGCCTGTATTCATTGGTTCTTGCTCCCCGCTCAATGCCCACATTCACGCCCGGGATTGACATCCCGTTTGAAAAAAACGCCACGACTGTCACGGTTGATGTCCCGGCGGGAGATTACGTCTTGTATGCTTTGGTTAAAGTGACTGGATTCCAGTCTGTTATCAATGGCGGTCCCGGAGCTTCAGGGCCTGTTCTCAATCATTATGACAAAAATGCCACCATCCACTTCCTTCACAAAATGTCGGACAATCTTTTCCCGGCGATAAAAGGAACGGACGGTTTCAGGGCCCTTTTCTGCGACAGTATGGAACTCGAGGGGGCCAATTGGTGTGACGATTTCCTGGAGGAGTTTAAGCGCAGGAGGGGATATGACATCGCCCCTTACCTTCCTTTCATCCTTTATAAGGTAGGCCACATGGGACATGCGGTTGAGGGCGCTGTCGAGACCAGGCTATCTCAAGCCGCCTCCGAGGAGATTTCAAGAGCGAGATATGACTACTTCACTTGCTGCATGGACATGATGAAGGATCGTTTCCTGACAACATTCGACTCATGGTGCGACTCCGCTGGGTTCAAGTCCAGGGTCCAGGCGTATGGGAGGGAATTCCATCCCGTCGATGCCTCAATGGTTGTTGACATCCCTGAGTGCGAGACGTGGTTCTGGAATCCTGACGGATGTGACCAGGATGCCTTCATTAAGCGCCCAACTTACACAAATGTCAATAAATCAGTGGCTTCCGCCGTTCATTTCAAAGGTGGACGTCTTGTCAGCTGCGAAGAGATCACCAATACGAGCAATGTGTTCAACGCGTCTCTTGAGAAAATCAAGATGACAGGGGATCAGAGTAATCTTTCCGGGGTGACACATTCCATCCTCCACGGTTTCAATTATTCTCCCTCAGAGGCGCCGTTCCCGGGTTGGGTCCAATATGGGACATATCTCAATGAGAAGAATACCATCTGGCCATATTTCCGCCTCTGGGCCGACTATAAGGCAAGGATCTCGGCTGTCCTCGCAAGATCGGATTTCTATGCCGACATAGCGTTGATGATGCCTTGGGGAGATCTTTGGACAAAGAAAGGCCCCCAGAGGGATCCTTTCCCGGCTCTTCATTATCCGGAATATGCCGATGAGGTCTGGGCCGCCATACACCGTAATGGGAATTCCTGCGATTATGTAAGTGAGTCCATCCTTCAGGGAAGTTCCTCAAGACGAGGCAAACTCGTAATCGGCGGACGTGAATATCCTATCCTGATGCTTCTGGAAGTTGAGTCTATGATGCCACAGACGGCTGAGGCTGTGAGGCGGTTTGTCTCCTCAGGCGGGAAACTCCTTCTCGTAGGCAAAATCCCATTCCAATCAGTAGGACTATATAATCATTCGGACAATGACGCAAAGGTAAAAAGCCTCTTCTCGGAGATCCTGGCATCATATCCTGACCGTGTTTTTAAAATCGACGCGCCAAAAGGCGAGATCACGGATTGGTTCAGGAATATTCAGGACAGATGTGGGATAGAGCCTTATGTGGAGATTGACAAGCCTACACCTTATATCTCCCAAATCAAGCATGTCGCTGGCGGCACTGACATTTACTTCTTCGTCAATAGTGATCCGAAGGAGGGACATGTGCTAAATGTCCGTTTCCATTCGGCGGGCATCCCTATGCTTTGGGATCCTGAGACCGGCTGGAGAATGAAGTTGGATATTAATGAGGATGGAACAATCAGGCTTCCGATTGAGAGAGCGGGATCAAGGTTGATCGTATTTGAGCATCTCTATAGTAAGCCAAAGGCTTCAGAAGCCAGCCTTGTTTCAACTCCTCCAATGGATCCGGGTTATACGGCGACTCGTCCTGATTTCCAAGTTGATCCGGTTTCGGTACGCAGCTGGGACATACGCTTCGACAAAGTGGACGGCACATCCTTTGAATTAAAAGATTCTCCTCTTTTTGATCTCTCAAAGGATTCCAGGACCGTCGATTTCGCCGGTGTGGTTACCTATTCGGCCGAAGTGCCTGTCACTCCTGGAAAGACTCGCCTGATAGATCTCGGCGAAGTTTATGGAGTGTCTGAGGTCTATATCAACGGAGTAAAGGTGGGGCTGGATTGGTATGGAGGAAGAGTGAGCGGTGTTCCCGCAAAACTGCTCGATGGCGGCAAGGCGCTGATCACTGTCAAAGTGACCACGACCGTAAGCCTCCGATGAACTGCATATTGTGGCCAGGAGAGATTCTGGCTACATTTGCAAAAAGTTCATGAGATATGCTTACAAGAGAACAGATTCTGGA
>CACZZZ010000018.1 GCA_902785825.1 uncultured Bacteroidia bacterium | reverse complement strand
GAAGATGCGGCCTTCATCATGACGCGGCTCCAGCATGATGACCACATCAGCGTCCTGTTCGATGGATCCTGAGTCTCTCAGGTCAAAGAGTTCGGGCGCTCTTTTTTCGCGTGCCTGATCACGGTTCAGCTGGCACAAGAGCACGATGGGGATCCCGAGTCGCTTGGCAACAGCCTTGAGGTCCCCCGTGATTTTGGCGATGATCTGGTATAGTTTGTTATAGCCAGGGTTCAGCGTGTCCTGGATCAGGCCGAGGTAGTCAATGAAGGCAATCTTGCAGCGCCCTTGTTTTACGGCTCGGGTCAGGCGACTCACGATTTCGTCCAGCGATCTCGAGAAGTCGTTGATGAAGATAGGTAACGGACGGAGTTCATTCTCGGCTTCCAAAAATGCCTGCCATTCGACTTCTCCGTTGGCCATCTTGTAAGGTGACACCTTTCCCGTGGAGAATAAGAGTCGCTCACAAAGTTCGGGGCAGGTCATTTCAAGGGAGAAGAGAATCACGGGGTTGTCGGAACGGGCAGCGGTCTTTGCCATCTGGAGCATAACGGCCGTCTTACCGACAGAAGGGCGGGCGGCGAGAACGATGAGCTGCCCGGGCTTGAAGCCCTTGTTAAGGCAGCCGTCCAGGTAATTGAAACCCGTTGAGATGCGGATGGTCTTGCCCTGTTCTTTGAGGGATTCTATCCTTTGGGCTTCCTCCTTGCCTTCGATGCTTGAAAGGATGTCTTCTTCTGTGGTTTTGGGATTCACGGCGTTCTGGAGAAAGTCAAGGGAAGCACAATAGGCGCGGCGCCTTGCCGCTCCAGTCCGAAGAAGGTTCGTGTGCTGAATCACACTGATGGATCCGCCGGCATCGGGAAGATGGGGGAGAATCTCGTCAATAAAAGGTTTTCCTATTTCCGCCGTGATAGTTTGCATGTCGAAGGAAAGACCCTTGTTGTAGTGGTCAGTCAACAGTTCCCAAATACCACGTCGCTCAGTATTCGTGAAAAAGTCTATGTGGATGAGCGGAAGAACGTCGCCCATCATGTCCGGAGACTGGATTACATCGGCTATCACTTGTCGCTCCAAGGCCGCCGTCTCCGGGAAAGGAATGTCTAGAATTTCGTATTGAGGCTTTTTCATAATGGTTACTGGATTAAGAACTCCCTGAATTCCTCCTCGCTCATTTGATGCTGTGTCGGTCCGTTGTCATTTTGAGGCTTAGCAAAGACCCTGTCTTTGTTAAACTGCTCCCACGAAAGGACGTTCAACTTCCAGCTGGTTATCGGCCTCTCTATCTTCTCTTTTGACTCGAAATCTTCTTTTTGGGATATAACATCTCTATTTATACCCCCTCTTTTCTCCGACATCGGTTTCCCCCCGTCGTCGGGATTTACCGACGTCGGTGTTTTGGCTATGTCGGTAATCGGTTCGTAACCGATTGCATAGTCCCAGCCGCAGAATTTCCCATTCTTGTCATGGGCTCGGGTCCTTTTGAGATAACCGGTTTTCTCAAGGGCGGAGAAGGCTGCTCTGATTCTATCCGCAGATATCCCTAACGTAGATGCGAGGCCTCTGACATTCAGTTTCCATTTCTTCCCAAGGCAAAGGACTCTCACATACACGCCGAGTGTAAGGACATCTATCTCCTTGTTGAGGATGACGTCCTTTGCAACTTTCTGGAAGTTGTTGTGTGGCTCAATAATGATGATGTTCCCTGCCATCGTACTTGGAATTATCTGTTATCTTGTTGTTCCTGGTACTCGTTTGCACATCGGCGTGCGATCTCTCCGTCGAAAACGATTTTTTTGCCGATACGCGAAATAATAGCCTCATCCAGGACGCCTTCACGCCGAAGTTTGTAAACCAGACTGTCGCAGCACTCCAAATAAAGGGCAAGTGCGTGGACGCCCGCTATGCGTGTACGCTTGGGGGCGAAAGGCATATCCACCGGAATCATAGTCGGGTTCGCTTCTCCATGCGGGGCTCCGTGCCCAAGCGCATACTGGATGATCCGATACTGCTCCTCTCCGGTCATCTGCCAGATCGGTAATTTCATGAGTTCGTTGATGTTGTTGTTTGCCATAAAAAAACCAGGGCGAATTAGTCGCTCTGGTGCAAAGGTAAGCCTTTGTAACGCATTGTGCAACAGCGTTTTAGGCTCAAAACTGAGGTTCGTTATAATTCGTTATAATTCGCCTAAATTCGTTATAATTCGTATTATAGTAAACCGAGAAATAGCGCTTTTAGTCCTTCATGAAACGGCGAAATCTCTTTTCAAACAATCTGTTGAATCCACTTTCCCTGTAATCCTTTCTGTCATCTTTCTCCAGTTTGGTCTTAAACTCACTGAACGACGAAGGGGACGGGACCTGTACTTGCTTTGAGGTATCGGAAGACTCCGTGCCCGGGAAGTCTGTCTGAAGAGCTGTCAAGAATTGTTTCTGATCAGGTGAATCTAACAGTTGATTCTCGTTAAGCCAAATGTATAATGCTGCGAAATGCCGCGGGGTTGAGCATTCTTTAAGATAAGCAACGATCTCTTTATGCATTCTTGTCTTATCGTCGACCTCGCTAGTCATGATGGCTTCGATGGAGTCTTCTCGATTCTTAAAGGAGGGAGTTAGACCATACTGGGATATTGTGATTAGCAATAACGCCATGTATTTGACCAAGTAGAAGAATGCGGCGAATATGGCGGCAAATAGCATAAGCAGACACAAGACTGACACGACTTCTTGGCCTTGTGGAGAAAGGTGCTCTGACATTTTGAGCAGCCCCCGGATACAGACGTAGAAAGCTGTAAAGAAAAGAATTGAGAGAACAATTCCAGTATATGCTGTAGACAACCTCTTGTCGGTCTTACTTGACGTGTTTAACCACGAGACAATCTCATTGATTAGCTTTTCCATAATCACTTGATGGTTAATAAATTATCGAGTTTTGTCATTTCGCTTGCCTTAATGCTGTCCACAATGTCGATATAGGGCTTCATGGCCTTGTAGTCCGAGTGGCCGGTCCATTTCATGACGACATTGGGTGGAATACCAAGGGACAGACAATTCACGATGAAGGTACGTCTACCGGTATGTGTACCGACGAGTTCCCACTTTTCCTTGATTTCGTCTTTCCGCTGGTTCCCCTTGTAAGTTGTAACTCGGATTTGCTCGTTGATACCCGCAAGTTTACAGAGATCCTTCAGGTGCCTGTTCATCGGTTGGTTTTGGATTACAGGGAGAACACGGTTGTCGGTAAAGGGATAATCCTTGTATTTATGAAGGATTTCGCGTGTGACGTTGTTCAATTCGATTGAAATACTGTCTCTTGTTTTGATTGTCGTAACTTCGATGTGGTCATCCTTTATATCATTCTTTCGGAGATTATACACATCGGAATGACGCAAACCGGAGAAGCAGCAGAAAAGGAATACATCCCGGACGGCTTCGAGGCTAGATACGCCAACTGGGATTTCCAGTTGCCTCAGGCGCTCGAGTTCCGACTTGGAGAGATAGATGACCTTTTTCTGGGTGGTCTTCAAGGTGGGACGGAAGGTCTTATAGGCAAGATTGGTGTTGTAACCATGATCAGTAGCCCATTTCAGGAACCATTTCAAGAATCCCAGTTTCTTCTGAATGGTGGAATTCCTGAGGCCGATGACATCTTCATCATCGTACTTGTCCCGATCTCCCTTCTTCTTGCGGGGAGAATTAAGGACTTTCTTCTCCCTAAGGTAATGAACGAATGCTGTTAGCCCCTTCTCGTCCAAATCAGAGAACGAGACATTCTTCTTGAAAGAAAGGAGGTCTTCCTTAAGGGTGGCCATCTTCTTGAATGTTGCAATGGTCCAGGCATTCTTCTCGCCGCATTCAGTGACAAACAACTGGTAAACATCCAATAGCCCAGGATTCTTTTTCGGGCGATCTTTCTTTTCCGTCTCTTTGTCTTTCTTCTTTTGTGGCTCTATCCCATCCATTTTTCTGTGATAGCGCTCGACAACTTGAGATAATGTTGGTCTCTCCTCATTCACCTCAAAATACTTGAAGGCCGTGTCCATCTGGTCCTTCATTTTCCTCAAGGTGTTATTCATTTCTACGTCAGTCTCTCCCTTTGGCCCCTTATATCCAGAAACAACCCATTGATTCTGGGGATCCCAAGCCTCAAGAGACGTGACCTGACAACCTGTTGAGAGAATGACCCTATTGCAGTCATACGTGACATGCAGTTGAATCTGATAAACCGTGTGCCTTTTCAGGATCATTTGTTACACTCTGTCTATTATTCTTCTACAAAAATGTAACAAATTTAGGTAATATCCAATACCTATACCTGCATTTCTTCAGCGTAGAATAGTGATTTGTAGAGGCCTGTAGGGCTGAATGCAGTGTCGATACGATTCCGACTACCTCCACAAAAAATCCCTTCCAGAGCAATCTGGAAGGGATTTTTTGTGTTATCTGCTTCTCTATTTCGCGAGTTCAAGCTGATCCAAGAAGTCTGGCGACCCGAGTCGGGGCAAGTTCTTGCCGCGAACGATGCGCCCATCAGGATCGACAAGCTCGTTATGTGGAATAGCGTTGAAATTGAAGAGTTGCCTTAAAAGAATGCTCTCGGCTTCAGGAATGAGATAACTCGTTTCTTCAGCCATATATTTGGCAACATATTCCTTGTAAACTTGAGGAGGTGTACTCCTGTCCCCGGTGATGAACACCAGTTCCAGGTTATCCATCCCCGCGATCTTTTTCCTAAGGGCGACCGAAGACTCGATACCCTGTTTGCATGGGGCACAGCCTATGTCCCAGAAATCCACATAAACCCATTTCCCGCGGAAAGGATCCACCATGCGCCGGAATATGTCCGTCGCCTCTCCGGTGGGCAGGTCGTAACAATCATCAGATTCTTTAAGGAGCTCATCGATGGCCGTCTGGTACCGGGCTTTCAGATAAGGTGAAGACAAGGCCGACAGGCGCTCATCCCAGACTTTTTTATAACTAAATTGTTGAGACGGGTCAATGCCTTTCGCCTTATACATTTCGAGCAATTGTTTGTTGGCTTTGACTTCCTGCGAGAGTCCCCTTCCGTTCATGATGGCGGCCTGAAGGAATATGGAAGGTCCGGGCTTTTTGAAAACCGCGCTGTCCACGGCCATCATTTTCCGGGTATCATTGCTAATCCCTCTCATCGGCCCCAAGAACTGATAATAATTGGACAAAGAAGATATCTCGTTGCTGATGCTGAAAGCGGTCCAATCCTCGGGATCCAACTTGGCCATGGAAATATACAAGGAAGGATCTGTCTCAGACACGGACAATAACTCTCTAGCCGCTGCAATAATCCGGATATTCTGTTTCAGAAGATGGGTTTCTTCATTTGAAAACCCCTGCCTCTCACCTACATAGTCCGCCAACAAAAGAATCGTACTGTCCTGAGGTGAATTGAAACTTGGGGCGGCATTGGAGAGCCAACTAGCCAGTTTTCCGCACCGGGAATCGGCTGGGAAATGGACCAGGCCGGCAGAGTCTATCTGTATAGTGGTCTCTCCGTCAGGTGTCAGGAAGAAATAAAGAGGTCTGGATGAATCGTCGCTCCACAAATAAGACAGGATTGGATATTCTAGAGGAATCTCCAAGGAGAAGCTTCCGTCAGGAGCGATTTTGCAGGCCTGAAGATTATCCTCTTGAAAAGCGTTATTCCCAAAGAACTGAATTACTTCCGGATGGCTACTCCCTTCAAACCGGCCGCTCAGTGTGCCAGTGCCCTTCTTGAAGAATACATTCTCATCCTTTATAGCTCCATCTTCCTTCGCTGGCCTTATTCTCAGGGGTTTGTCCGCATCGTGGATGCCGTAAATCATCCAGCCCTGCGGCTCGATAAGGTCTAAAGCCTGTTCACTACCCTTGACGGGTTCGAAGTACAGGTCAAAGGACTTGACATCTTTCGAAAATGGTGTCCATTGGTCGAGGGTGAGCCCTTCGCTGCCCTTCAATGCATATTCCTTACCGTTGTCTCCTGCCAGGTAAGTCGTGCTCTGGATGCGGAAATTATTGCCGGGTCGCCCCTCGATCGAAAGGTGGAGGACAGTGCGATCCGCCTGCCGCTCAACACCGTTAACGGTTAATGACGAATTTGAATATAATACATCTGGTTGCTCCCATACCTTATTACTGGAACAAGAGGCCAATAAAACAACAATCGCCCAAGTGCAAATGACAAATGAGAAATAATGGTGTTTCATATATGTTTCAGTTACTATTACAGCTACAGCGCTTTCTCCAAATCGTCTATCATCTCCTCTTCAAAACCTATATACTTCTTTACTGTTTTCCCATCCCTGTCTATAATGAGATAAGTGGGGAACACATTCGTTTCAATTTGCTTGTAAATTGTATTCAATTGCTTTTCGGTGAGATAATAATGATCTCCTTTGATGTTCACGATCATCTCATTCCATTTGGGGAGCGGAGATGTCGGGCTTGTGACATAAACGAAGGAAACATCCTTGAAGCGCTTGTCTTTTAAAGGCTCCAGAATCTGATGCGCTTTACGGCATGGGCCGCACCATGTGGCCCAGAAGTCCACCAGGACAACACTTCCGCGATACGGCTCAAGAATGGCATCGAGCAGTTTTTCGGAAGGGACATCAGGGACCTCTTTCACACAGTCCGGAGCTGACTCTTTTGCCTTCTCGTTCTCTTCGACCAGCGAGAGTATGCAGTCCTTGAAGAAAGGCATATCCAGGGCATCCAGGATTGCCATATCCTCATCGTTCGGGGTAAGCCCTTGTTTCAACACTTTCTTCGCAATGGGAAAAGCCTCACTATAGCACCTTTGAAGACCTTTTTTCTCCGGGAATACAATGCTGTTTAGACTTGACCCAAGTATGCCGTCATTCCCCAGCAGCATCATCCTTGGATTGTTCAAGTCCATATCTTTCAGGAAATCCAAGTCTTCCGGCGTGAACGCTTCAACAACATAGCCTGTTCTATCACCGTCATGAGTAGACGCGTATTTATAAGAAAGCAAGATGTCAGCGTCTGAAAGGAGACCGATGGCTTGCGCCGCGAAAAAACTATGGAGATACTCTTTCTGAAACGGAGGAATGGTGGAGTCGTCCGCTAGAGATGATATTTGCTCATTGTAAATGACCTTCGTCGCGGTCGCCAGATCCGACTTGGAAGAAGCTTGGTCGATCAATCGCATATTCTGCTCGCTGGCGGCGTAATGATTGTCGATGGTGCGTCCAAAACTATTCAAAGCGGCGAACTTGCCTGTGAATACAGCCTCTTGGGTAGGAGTCTCATCCAGTTTGAAGCGCTCCACTGTCATATTTCTGCCGCTGGGATCTACCGTGACTTCGATTTTGTCACCGGGATTGATTATGATATATCCAGGCGTGTGTATTTCCTGTCCGATGAAAAGGATCGCCCTGGCCGGACCATTCTGCTCAAAAGTGAAGGAGGCCACCCCGTTCTCTCCGATGACCGTGGAATACTCATTTTGCACCGGCGGGAAAAAATCATCAACATATAATTTGGCGCTCACCTGAGGGAGCCCTTTAAGGGAAAAGGGCAGATGCACCTCAAGTGAGGATTCTCCGGTTTTAAGATCCGCTTCCGGAAGTGTCTCCGAATCGAATGAAGGTGTCTTTAAAAGAGGCCGTTTGGCCCCGGTTAAATCAATGTGATAGAAAAGGAACGCTCCGGCTTCCTCGTTTTCAATATAGCTGATTTCCCGAACTCTTGATGGAATCGGCTCAAAGAGAAGCTTGTACTCAGCTTCCCCCTTATCGTCCATAAAGAGGTCTTCCCCTGGTGTTATCCCCTCAGAACCGATCAATGAGTAATGCTTTGCGCCGTCCGTCAGATATGCCTCCTTTGCCACCCGGATCCACTGACGGGGAATAAAGAAAGAATGGAAGGAAAGGATCGTGGCCGTGTCTGTCCGTTCGACACAGACTAACTCTTGCGAACTGGTGTTACGGAAGTCATATCGGGGATAATCCACTGTACGCGGCATTTTGCCTGTGCACGAGAAGAAAAGTAAACAGGGGACAATTAAAGTGAAGAGTACCTTTTTCATAGCTTTAATAGCATTTGATTTGCCAAATTTAGCACATAATTGATTATTAGCCAAAACACGAATATTATGAATAAGAAATCAGAAGGCCTCATTTTTCCGTGTCATGAACACCACCCCCAAGGCGATGGCACACCCCGCGACGAGGGCAATCAGAAAATCCTTCCATTCCTTAAGTCCGGCCATAATCCTTGCGATGGCTGATTGACCAACCTCAATGGACGGCATGGGATAGAACACTACCCACAGCGATATCAGGCATCCCAGAGCAAGTCCGACGGCCAACGTGATGATCAGCGCCATCCGTCCGCGACGCAGGTCCTCATTGACACACTTCTTAACCCCTTCCACGTTGCGGAGACGGGCGTTGGTCTCAACCAGGAACTGCCCCTCTTCCGGCATTTCCGGCTTGTTGTCACGAAGATATTGTTCAATGTCCATCATAAGTGAATATGTTCTTTGAGGTGATTGCGTCCAACGGACAGATAATATTTCACGGTTCCGGCTGGAATGTCCATAATGGAGGCTATTTCCTTGACCGGCAGGTCTTCGAAATAATGCAGGACAATAGCGGTCCTTTCCTTTTCCGGAATCCTTGAAAGTGCTCGCTTCAGTTCCTCGTGTCTGAAAGCGGCGTCAGATTCTTCCTTATCAGCAACGTGTAAGGCCTCTGGAGCATTCAAATCTACCGTCGGTGGAGGAAGTCGCCGCAGGTTGTCGATAAAGCAATTGTAAGCAATCCGGAACAGCCAGGCCTTGAAACTGCCCGTAAAGCGGTCCGACATCACATAAGCTCGCACCATAGCTTCCTGTGCGATGTCATCGGCCAGTGCGGCGTCTCCGCACAGCGATGCCAGGAACCGCCGCAGCTGCCCCTGACATGCCCTCGCTTCGGAGATGAACCGCTCCCGTGTCATTCTTTATTTCTCGCCCAGAATCTGTTTTTCCTCGGACACAATCTCTTTAGCCATGAGCTTCTTACCGGTAAAGTAAACGATGAAGAGCGCGACGCCTATGGCAAGAAGGATACCTCCGAGGGTGACCAGCACAGGAGCTGGACTATCGGAAAATACCCATTCTCCTCCCCAATCCGGAATAAGGCCGACCAAGATGAGGGCAAGTCCAAGCACGCCAGTCACACTAGCACCGGTCAAACGCCCCAACAAGCGCTCCTTTATAGTCTTGCTCCCGCTCAGGCCTTTGAAAAAATCCGAGTCAATTATTGCTCCGTTGTCAAGGGCCTTCAGCATAATCTCAGCCTTGCGGTTCGTCTCATTCTGTTTCACACGGCCGATGAGCCATATAACCAGCGTCGGCAAAACGACGCAGATGCAGATAGGAATTAAAGCATCAAAGAAATGATTCCAAAAGTCAGTCATTGTATTAATCTTTTAATTGTTCAACTTAGCCCGTTTCCTGAGCGGTTACATCACTATAACGCAAAAACCGTCCGAAAGGTTGGAAAGAAGTGTAACACCGCAAATTCCTATTTTGCGAGTTCAAGCTGATCCAGCGATTGGAACACCATAAGCGTAGTTGTTCCAAAAGCAGGGCAGTATAGTGGGTTTGGATTATGCTTAGCTGTCGGACAAGTTTTGGGGACAAGGGGTCAAAAACAGCTCGGGAAATAAACTCACCCACGGATGATCTCGACTTCGCCATCGAGACCGATCTTGATGATCTGGGAGGCCTCACCGGTTGAGCCCGCTTCGAGCCGGACATCGACTATGTAGTCAACGGCGCCGGTGATCTCTTCGGGAATATCCTTGAATTTCTTTGGTGAAGGTTGTCCTGAGATATTCGCTGAAGTGGAGACAATGGGACGGCCGAACTTCTCCGCCAATCTCAGGCAGAAATCCATCATCGGGATTCCCTTCCAGAGCAATCTGGAGGGGATTTTTTGTTTCAAGTTAATGACGTTCTGAATCAATTTTATTGATAGTCCGGATCCCGTATAGGATATCCTGCCCTGGAGTCACGGCTTCAATTGAGCTTTTTCCAAGGGTCATGTCTAAATATACTTCAATCGGTCGCGAGACTTTTTCAGCAGTCCATTCTATGGTGAATAGCTCTTCACCATTTTGACTGATAAAGGCCCTTGCTCCATCTGCCGTCATAGCATTATCTTCGAATCGATGGCTCACCCCATCCGCATCAACGATGACTGGAACTGCTTTTAACTCAAATGGTTGCCTATTAAGAACCCATCCTGAAATATAAATTATGCTTCCTTCGGGCGCCTTGATGTCTTTTTCAGATAGTTTAATACCGGGAGAGCGTAATTTCTTGCCCCAATACGAACCTGTGAGCATAAGCGGAATCCTCCATTCACTGGAAAGCCTGAATGTGTATGTGTGCCCGGGAAAGATAATTGAGTTTCCCTGGGAGCCTATATCGTGGATCCTGATTCCTATGCTGTCAGGAGCAGGGGTTTTAATAACATCATCCAATCCTTTCAATGACTTCAAGTAGAGACCTTCTCTATAGATCCCATCCGGCGTATCACAAAACAAATAGTGGAATGGCCGACAGTACACCCAGTGGCTATCGCTCTCCCTGACCGACGCACCTGTCTTGGAAATAAACTCCATCTTGAAGTCGAAGAAATGATCGGTGTCCTCATAAGACACTTCGACCTGCGCCTGATTGAAGTGGTCGAGCCCCTGTTCCTTCAACTTTGGGAAAGGAGCCATGGTTGTTATGACCTCGTCTGAAAGGGGGAATCTTGTCTGGGCGAAAGCTTTAGAGTATTCCAGAACCGATGTTGAGAAAGATATATTCAGGGTCGGTTCCCAGCCGTTGACATTCCCTCCGTTAAAATCTTCCGGATAACAAATCAGATGTGCGTTAGAATAGAAAGGCTTGTCGTTATATCCCGCATCGTATCCTGAACACTCGAAAGACAAGTCAATTCCCTCCCTGGTAATGGCGGTCTCTTTCAAGAAGACGATTTCTTTGTCTTTACAACGTATCACCGAGTCATTCCGTTCCGCCAATCCTACCGGGACCGTGAAACCTGAATACGGGAGAAGCCACACCTTGTCGTAAGGACTCGATTCGGGTAAGCTGATGCGCAAAGACATCGTCCCGGAAGCGAAACCACTGTCGACGGAGATAATATCATCATCTTTGTGAACATCCTTGAAAATGACATGGTTACTTCCTAAAGCGGAGGCGTACACGGCGCTGTCTAGAGATTCGGGATTGCTGACCCATCCTGGCGGGGTGGAAAACGTCGTGTCCAGTGGCTCGACCCAGATCCGTCCGGGAGTGTAGGAATAATCAACCGTAGACCCCGGGACAAAGAAACTGTAATAATGGTTATCCTGGTCCACCTTCATTTCCTTGAGTTCGGGCATTATATCCTCGATTGCTATCGGAGAGATGTTGAATGATACGTGTCGGATACTTCTTTCTTGCACTTCATTCTCCTTGTCGCATGAGGTGAGGAAAATGAAGGAAACAGCGATTATCTGACAGAGGAATCGTCTCATCTCTAAGAGCGGATTATCTCGACCTCTCCGTCAAGACCTATCTTGATGATTTGGGAGGCCTCACCGGTTGAGCCCGCTTCGAGCCGGGCATCGACTATGTAGTCAACGGCGCCGGTGATCTCTTCGGGAATATCCTTGAATTTCTTTGGTGAAGGTTGTCCTGAGATGTTCGCTGAAGTTGAGACAATGGGACGGCCGAACTTCTCCGCCAATCTCAGGCAGAAATCCATCATCGGGATCCGGATGCCCACAGTGCCGTCAGAGGCGACCACATTGCAGGCGAGATGGTATTTGTCCGCTTTCGGGGCTTCACCTTCCTCTGGGGTGGGATAGGCGATCGCTCCGGGATAGATAATGGTCATGGGCTTGTCGTTGACCTCGACAAGGTCAATGGCCATCGGAGGAATCTCTTTGACGTACCTCGCCACCTGATCTAAGTCGCTGGCCAGCAAGACCATAGACTTGCTGTCTCCTCTCCGTTTTATTGAATATATCCTGGCCACCGCCTCCGGATTGGTGGCGTCGCAACCAATGCCCCAGACAGTGTCGGTAGGGTAGAGAATAACCCCGCCCTTCCTCAAAACATCCAAGGTCTCTTGCAGGACCTTCTCTATCTCATCTTTTCTCATATCTAAGAGGTTTATTTCAAATAGTGGAGATAAACGGCTGTCGCCGCGGTGACCGCCGCGGTCTCGGTGCGGAGCCTCGAGGGCCCGAGATGAACCGGAATATACCCGTTCTCAACTGCCAGACGGGCTTCCTCGGGGGAAAAGTCTCCTTCCGGTCCGATCATTATAGTAATATTCGCTCCTTCAGCAGCTTCCGCAAGGACATCCCCTATCGAGCGGCGCAAGGTCTCTCCCTCGAAGCAGTAGCAGATCAGTTTAATTCCATCCGCGGACTCGTTAATAAAGTCTTTGACGGAGACAGGCTCAGCGACAATCGGAAGCCGTGCCTTGAGGCTCTGCTTCATCGCGGAAAGAGCGATCTTGCGGGAACGCTCCGGCTTGAAAACACGTCGCTCCGACCGCTCGCCAATCACCGGAACTATCTTATCCACACCGACTTCCGTAGCCTTCTCGACAAACCACTCGAATCTGTCGTTGTTCTTGGTCGGGCAAACGGCCATCGTAAGCGAATATGGATGCCCGCCCCAGTCATGGAAAGTCTCGACGACCTCGGCGGACGCTCCCTTTGGGGAGTCATCTGCCAAACGGCACCGCATCATGGTTCCAAGGCCATCGACCACGGTGATCTCATCCCCGGTCCGGTGTCTCAGGACCTTGACGCAATGGGCGCTCTCTTCCTGGTCGAGGAATACGGTCTTCCCGTCGCTTTCTTTGGCATAGAAAATCTCCATGTCGCAAAGATACCAAATTGGCTTGAAAAGATTATATTTGTAAAGTATGAAAATAGGACTAATATCAGACACTCACGGGGTTTTCGCACCTGATGTCAGAGCCTTCCTGGAACCAGTTGACCAGATTTGGCATGCCGGTGATTTTGGCACTCTGGCTTGCGCCTCGGTGGTGGAGGCTTTCAAACCTCTTATCGGGGTTTACGGCAACTGTGACGGAATGGATGTCAGGCAATTGTATCCCAGGAGCACCCATTTTGAGTGCGAAGGACTGCGGGTGTTGATGACACATATTGGTCTGAAGCGAGGAAGTTATTGGGCATATGACCCCAAGCGGCCGATTTACGACGAGTACGCCAAAGACATCATCGACATGTACCATCCGGACATATTCATTTGCGGCCACACTCACATTCCCCAGGTTTACAGGGACAGCCGCTACGGGTTCCTTTTCATGAATCCAGGTGCTTGTGGCTATCAAGGTTCCCGTGATGTGCCCCGCCTGGCCCTTCGCTTCGACATCGCCGACGGCAAAATCTCCAACCTTGAGAAATGCGAGTTCCCATGGCCTGAAAATGATTAAATTATGAAAGAGAAGACAGTATGGTTCTGCACCAATTGCGGAAATGAATATCCGAAGTGGATGGGACGCTGCCCGGCTTGCGGGGAGTGGAACACGTTGACAGAGCAGAAGATAGCCACCTCGACGGGTTCCGCAGCCGCAAGGAAGGGGGCCTCAGGAACTGTGCCTGGTGAAGGCCGGGCGCCACGGAAGCTTTCTGAGATTGACTCATCTTCCGAGGCGCGCCTTTCCCTGAACAACGAGGAGGTCGATCGTATCCTTGGCGGCGGTATTGTCGAGGGATCCCTTGTGCTGATCGGCGGCGAGCCAGGCATCGGGAAATCGACTCTCTCTCTGCAGATTCCGCTTGGATGTCCCACTCTCAAGACTCTTTATGTCACAGGCGAGGAAAGCGAGCGCCAAGTCAAGATGAGGGCTGACCGCCTCGGCGGCGACGCCTCAAATTGCACCATCTACAGCGAGACACTGATCGAGAATATCATCGCTCAGGCCAGAACGCTCGACCCCGATCTGATGATAGTCGATTCGGTGCAGACAATGTACACTGAATCAGTTGATTCCACTCCAGGATCCGTCTCCCAGATCAAGGAGGTGGCGGCTGTTCTGCTGCGTTTCGCGAAGGAAACCGGCATTCCCGTCATCCTGATCGGCCATATTACCAAAGAGGGATCCATTGCGGGACCGAAGATTCTGGAGCACATTGTCGATGTGGTTCTCCAGTTTGAGGGAGACAACAGAGGCTCGTACAGGATTCTCCGTAGCATCAAGAACCGTTTCGGCTCGACCTCCGAGTTGGCCGTGTTCGAGATGACAGGCACCGGCCTGCGCCAGGTGGCCAATCCTTCCGAGCTGCTCGTCCCGATGCATGAGGAAGGCCTCAGCGGGGCAGCTATCGCCGTCATGATGGACGGCGCCAGACCCTTCCTCTTTGAGGTTCAGGCGCTTGTCAGCTCGGCGGTCTATGGCACAGCCCAACGCTCGGCGACCGGTTTTGACACAAGGCGCCTGAATATGCTCCTTGCGGTCCTTGAGCGGAGAGCTGGCTTCAAACTGGCCCAGAAAGATGTGTTCCTGAATATGGCTGGAGGCCTGAGGATCAACGACCCGGCCTGCGACATGGCTGTGGTCTGCGCCGTGCTGTCCTCCAATTTCGATCTCCCGATCCCACCGGACAATTGCTTCGCGGGAGAGATTGGCCTCAGTGGTGAGATACGCCCGGTGGCACAGGCGGACAGGAGGGTCTCCGAAGCCGCCAGACTCGGATTCAAGAAGATATTTATATCCTCATTCACTTCCCTGGAAGGCAAGATAAAAGGAATCGAGGTCGTGAAAGTCGCCGATGTCCCGGATCTGGTCAGGAAACTTTTCCAAGGGGGAAATAATTGATAATCAAGATGAGAGTTTTAGGCGGAATTTTTTTGGCAACCCTTTTGGCCGTGGGAGTGTATTCTTGCGGACAGGCCGGTCAAGCCAGCCTTACCCGGGAGGAAAAGGCCCTGATCTCAGGTTCTGACTCGCTTATGCGGGTGCTGACAATTTTTTGCGAGGAAGATTCTCTTCTGCTGCGGGAGAAATCAGTTGATTTCACGGCTGCCGATCTCCGGTCCGAGTCTTTCAAGTCCCTGGCTGCTAAGATGTTGTATTCCGTCAAAGATCCCAGCCAGGACGGAGTGGGGATTGCCGCGCCTCAGGTCGGACTTCGTCGAAGGCTTGTCTGCGTCCAGAGGTTCGACAAGCCGGGCGAGCCGTTCGGGGTCTATCCCAACGCGCGTCTTGACTCCCTGTGGGGAGAGAAAGTCCCGGGCGGGGAAGGCTGCCTGTCCATTCCAGGCTATTATGGCTCGGTGCGAAGATTCCCCAGCGTCATTGTCTCTTATACTGATCCCAATACGCTGCAAACCGTGAAAGAGACTGTTGAGGGCTTCACAGCGGTGATATTCCAGCACGAGATCGACCATCTTGAGGGCATACTCTACATCGACCGGGCAGATTCCGTCTGGGTCGATTCAAGGTGATTAACGGAAGATTTATTGATAAGTGTATAAAATGAATAAAAGATGAAAAAAAGTTTTCTCAGCCGCATGGGCAATATCGGCAAGATCATGAATCGGGCCGCCTTCTCTGATGTCCATCAGAAGATCACAAAGTACCACTACGGTTCCGACGCTTTCATGCGCATCCTGGAGAGCCGTTATTCTTGCCACTCTTTCAGCAGCTATCCGGTCTCGGACGCCAAGTTGAACATGATTCTTGAGGCAGGCCGCCTGGCTCCTTCCGCCGGCAACTGTCAGCCGACCAGAATCTGGGTTGTCAAGAGCGAGGAGGCTCTGGCCCGCCTGCGTGCGGTCCATCCGTGCTACAATGCCCCGGTAGTCTTAATCGTGGGCTGCCGTAACGAGGAGGCTTGGGTGCGTGAGAGCGATGGTATCAACTCGGCCAAGACAGACGCCGCCATCGTCCTGACCCACTTGATGCTGACAGCCACAGACATGGGACTGGCGAATATGTGGGTATGGGATTTCGATCCCAGCAAGGTCCGCGAGGCTCTTCCCGAACTGAAAGAGCATGGTGTTTACGCCCTTTTGGCCATCGGCCATCCAGAGGCGGACGCTGGTAAGCCCACGGAACTTCATCATGTCCGCAAATCTATTGAGGAACTTGTGAAGACCTTGTAAATGAGACAGTCATTCATCGCGGTTATCCTCTTGTCCCAGGTTCTTCTATCCTGCGGGAAGGATGAGGATGAGTTTCCGTCTTTTGTGATAGGGGAGGAACATGCGGATGAATATCTTCATACCGGACTTCCAGTCCTTTATCTGGACACGAAAGATGCTCGGAATATCGTCTCAAAGACTGATTATCTTACGGCCACGCTTTCGATTTGGGACAACGGTTCCGAGGTTGGGGCGCCGATGGCTTGTTCTGTCAGAGGCCGTGGAAACACAACCTGGACTTGGCCTAAAAAGCCTTATCTGATCAAGCTGGACAAGAAGGAGTCTCTTCTTGGAATGAAAAAGCACAAGAGATGGGTCCTGCTGGCCAATTTCATGGACAAGACACTGATGAGGAACCTGGTGGCCATGAAGGTATCTTCCCTCACCTCGTTGGACTGGACTCCATCATGCAAGCCGGTGGAACTGGTGCTTAACGGGAAACATGTCGGCAATTATGTGCTTATCGAGCAGGTTAGGGCGGACGAGAACAGGGTGCCTGTCACGGATGGCTATCTGATGGAATGCGATTTCCATTTCGACAATGAGGTACAGTGGATTGACCCCCACGGCCGCTCGAACAGGTTCCCTGACGGCATCCCTTATGCGGTCAAGTATCCTGATCCGGAGGAGATCACTCAGGAACAGCTGTCTTATATTAAGCAATATATTCATGATACCGGGGAGGCCCTCTATGGCCCCGATTTCAAAGATCCGGAAAAAGGATATTCAGCCTACATGGACGTGGATTCCTTCATAGACTACTGGATTGTGTATGAGGTTATGGGTAATATTGCCCTTATGAACCCAGGCAGCATATTTTGCCACAAAGCCGCTGAAGGGAAACTCACAGCCGGTCCCTGCTGGGACTTTGACTGGGGAGTCCTCTCTTTTGTGACTGCTCCAAAGGGTAAGACCAGCCTTTTGCACAGCGATTCCATGTGGTACGCCCGTTTTTTTGAAGACCCAGCGTTCAAGGAGAGGGCAAAGGCCCGTTTCCAGGAACTTCTGCCGAAACTCGAGACTGTCCCAGCTTACATGGAGAGCCTCCGGAAGACACTCTCTTCATCTGCGAAACTCAATTTCCATTTGTGGGACCCCACGCAGGACGCTTCCTCGAATGGGGGTAAGATCATCAACGGAGATGAGAACCTGTCTTTTGATGCCGCGGTTGACAGGCTGAAGGCTAACTACTTGGAGAGGCTGAAAGTGATAAAAGATTGTTTATGATTAATTACAAACCTTGATATGATGAAGAGATTTCTTATTCTCGCGGCTGCGATATTGGCTGCCAGTACGGTTTCCCTTGCGGACAATATCCGTTTCGCATCCCATCCGTCGCTTTCTCCTGACGGGAAGCGGATTTACTTCAGCTATGACGGAGACATCTACTCTGTCCCCGTTGAGGGAGGACAAGCCACTGCCGTCATCACAATGCCTGGGGTTCAAGACTCGCCGCTTGTCTCACCTGATGGTAAATGGTTGGCTTTCAGCTCTGACATCCAGGGAAACAACGACATCTATGTGGTCCCGGTCAAGGGTGGTAAGGCAGTCCAGCTGACATTCCATGAGGCACCGGATACTCCTGTGGGCTGGTCACCCAAGTCGGATTGGATTTATTTCGAATCGACCCGAGCGAGCGCCCGCAAGACCACTTTCAAAGTGGCTGTCACGGGTGGCACTCCGCAGCTCATGTTTGATGGATATTTCAACACGGTGGTCAATCTCGCTGAGAACCCTAAGACAGGAGAGTTCCTCTTCAATGAGTCGATGGAAAGTATCAGTTTCCCCACCAGAAAGCGCTATGTGGGTGACCATAATCCTAATATCAAGAGCTGGAATCCTCGGACCAAGTCCTACTCGGAGCTGACCGACTACATAGGCAAGGACCAGTGGCCGATGGCCGACAAGAACGGCAACATCTACTATGTGAGCGATGAGCTGAACAAGGAGTCCAATATCGTGAAATATGTCAAGGGCGGCAAGCCCCAGCAGCTCACATCTTTCGACAAGTCAGTCCAGTACCCGTCGATAGCTTTCGGCGGTTCGGCGATAGTGTTTCTGAAGGACTATGAGATCCATGTCCTGGATCCTGCCTCAGCTAAAGTCTCGGTTCCTCAAATCAGTGTCGCCTCCGGCAATGTCGAGGTCAGACGCGCTTTCCAGGGGCAGACTCCTTCCGCGGCTGATGTCTCACCCGATGGGAAAAAGTTCGCCTTCGTCATCAGGGGTGGACTCTACCTTTCCGACTCGAAATGCGAGTTCCTTCAGAAATTGCCCACTCCCTCCGACGAGCGTGTGGATGAGGTGGTTTGGAGCCACGACAACAAAACCATTTATTACACAAGGACTGAGAAGGGCTGGACAAATCTCTACCGGATCGCAGCTGATGGAAGCGCGGGCGAGTCACCTGTGTTCATTTCCCAGAACAACACCAAGTGCTTGAAGGCCGACCAGAAGCGTGAAAAACTTGCCTTTATAGACGGGAGTCGGGCGGTGATGCTTCACGACATGAAAGCTGGCACCACCGAAAAGGTGACCGAGGCCGAGTTCTGGTCGTTCCAAGGCTACAATCTGGATTTCTCCAATGACGGCACTTGGCTGGCGTTCGACGCTATGCGGACGTTCGAGTCAGACATATTCCTTTACAACCTCAAGGACAAGAGTTTACACAATCTTACCCGCTCCGCTTCAGTGGAGCGGAATCCGGTTTTCTCTCCTGACGGTAAGTACATGTACCTTTTGGCTAATCCGACTTCCTCTTCATTCCCGAGGGGAGCGAGACCATCTCTTTACAAACTGCCGCTCCAGAAATATGATACCCCTTTCAAGTCTGAAAGCGTGGAGAGCCTGTTCAAAGACAAGAAGGACAAGACTAAGAAGGACTCGACTGTCAGTATAGATTTCAAGAATATTCATGAAAGGATGACCCGTGTGGGGCGTGATGGTTTCCAGGGCAGTCCTTACATATTCTCATCCAAGGGCAAGGACTATCTCCTTTACCTTTCGATGGGTTCAGGAGCCCCGGGAGTAGTCTGTCTCGAGATTTCAGATCCGGAGGCCAAACCCAAGACGATAAAAGACTTGAGGGGAGGCTCTTTCTTCAGCAGCGCTGACGCTCTCTACTGCCTTTCCTCGGGAGCGATCTACAAGGTTAATCCCGGAGCGGCCTCAGCGACCAAGACCGAGGTCAAGAAAGATGTGGAGGTTGTCTTGGATGACGAGTTCAGGCAGATGTTCTATGAGACTTGGGGAGTGCTTGAGCAGAATTACTATGACGTCAATTTCCACGGGGCGGACTGGCCGGCGGTCAGGGATTACTATGCCTCGCTCCTTCCATATGTGAGGACAAGGGCCAACCTCCGCACCCTCATAACCGATCTCCTTGGAGAGCTGAACTCTTCTCATTTGGGATTCACTTCCAACGGCTCTGAGGAGAAAAACGAGACGAGGATCCGCTCCTACGGGACTGGAATTCTCTTTGACAACGCCTCTCCCTACAAGGTCGCCGGCATCCTGGCCGACTCTCCCGCAGACAGGCTCGGGGTTGATGTCCGGAAAGGCGATGAGTTGGTCGCCGTGAATGGCGTGAGGGTGGATAAGAACGTGAACCGTGAGAAATATTTCACAGGCGCCGTTCAGAAGGATGAGATCGGGCTCACCTTTAAGCGCGGAGGCAAGGAGATTGAGACCAAGGTCCACACAACAAGTTCCCAAGCTTTAAAGGCTCTCGCTTATAAAGAGTGGGAGGAGCAGCGCGCGGACATCGTATCAAAGAAGACCGGGGACAAGGTCGGATATATTCACATGAGGGCCATGGGAGGAGAGGACCTTGAGTCGTTCCTTCTTAAGATGCACACGGAAGTATTTGAGAAAGACGCCCTTATCTTGGATCTGCGCTACAATAACGGTGGTAATGTCCACAAGGAGGTTATCGATTTCCTTCGCGGCCAATCCCACTTCGAATGGGCTTACAGGGACTTCCCGAGAACGAGCCATCCTAATGTCACACCTGGCGACAGGCCGATAGTTGTCCTCGTCAATGAGCATAGCCTTTCCGACGCGGAGGTGACTTCCAATGGCATCAAGACTCTCGGAATAGCGAAACTTGTAGGCACGGAGACCTATCGCTGGATCATATTCACATCCGCGGTGCGTTTGCTTGACGGATCTTCCTGCCGTATGCCGGCCTGGGGATGCTACAGCGTTATCGACGGTTCAGATCTGGAGAATACCGGAGTCAAGCCCGACATCTATGTCAAGAACACCTTCAAGGACAGGCTCGAAGGGAAAGATCCCCAGCTCGATGCCGCTATAGCCGAGATCCTGAAAGAAATGCGGGAGAAGGGCAATTGAATTAGAATATGATTAAAATAAAAGGCCGCTTCACTGCGGCTTTTTTTGTAGTTTTTTGGTAGATTGTGCGTCTAATAAGCAGAAACAAAAGACAAGATCATGACAGAACGAGAATTTGAGATGATGGTTCGGGAGCATCGCGGTACGATTTACACCGTCTGCTATATGTTCTCCACCGACAAGGACGAGGTAGCGGACCTCTTCCAGGAAATCCTCATTAATCTGTGGAAGGGATCCGGAACCTTCCGTGGAGAGTCCGGACTGGGAACCTGGATATGGAAAGTCAGCCTCAACACCTGTATCTCCTATGACCGAAAACAGAGGAAAAGACCCCACACGGAGCCCCTATCGCTGGACATTGACCTGTTCGAAGACAGGGATGAGGGTTCGAGGCAGGTTGAGCTTCTGCGTGGGAGAATATCCAAATTAGGACCTTTCGACAGGGCGATTGTCCTGCTTTGGCTGGAAAACCTCAGTTATGAGGAAATAGGCCAGATCGTAGGCATCTCAGCTAAAAATGTTTCTGTCCGTCTTGTCAGAATCAAGGAACAACTCAAAAACATGCGTTAAAATGGAAAACACAGATAACACCCTCCTCGAAATGCAGGAGCAGATGAGGCAGTTGAGAAAGAAACTGGAGAGCCAGGAGATAGTAAGCGACAGATTTCTTCGCGATGCTATGACCAGAAAAAAGAATTTCCTTAAGTTCAAGGCCAGTGTGCCTGTCTTCTGTGGAATCGCTGGGATCGCATTCATTCCATATTTCTTTGAGAATGTGGGACTTCCGCTCTGGCTTATTATACTCACCACGGCAATGTTGCTGGTTGCGATAGTCGCTTCTATTATCGCCAGAAGCCATCTGCCTCGTCTGGATCGTGATCTGCTTTCAGCGACGAAAGAGCTGACGCGCTTCAGAAGAATCAATGCTGAATGGATCAAGTATGGATTGCCCTCACTCGTGGTTTGGCTCGGCCTTCTAATCTGGCAGATTACCGTCAATACGGACATCTCAAGGCACGAGCTCTATGGGATAATCGGCGGAATAGCGATAGGCCTTATCATAGGTGTTTCGCTTGGCCTGAAGAACCGCCGCGACATCCTTTCCGGCACCGATGAGCTCCTCGAACAAATCGAGGAGCTTAAACTCGGCGAATAGAGATTATTCGAGGAAAAAAGAGCTATCTTTGTCAGACAAAACTAGATCTGATAATATAGACAAATTAATAAATCCTCAATATGTTACGTAAGGTATTGCTGGCCACATCCTGCCTGATGGGAGTTGTTGCATGCTCCACCAATTCAACCTGCACCATTACAGGTTCTGTCAGTCCACAACTGGATAGCGTTTATCTGTTGGATGCGGCAGGAAAACGTCTGGATGCCACCGCTGTTCAAGATGGTGTGTTCACCCTGACCTGCGAGAGGAATCCCCAGTGCGGAGTCTCCGTCATCACCGTGCCGAAGGGAGACCCTGTCAACTTGATTCCAGACAGCGAAGAAATCAATGTTACTATAAAAGATGGGATGGTTACCGTAGGCGGCAGTCCGCTTTCGGAAGAACTCCAGGAACTCCAGCAATGGATGATGAATCTATTTACGAGCTACAGCAACAAGTCGATGGCGCTGTCGGAAAGCGGGGATGAAACAGGTGTAGAAGCTCTCATGGAAGAAATGGAAAAAGCCATGGCCGAACATTGCAAAGAGGTTTATCTGAACCACTTGCAGGACCCCGTAGGGGTGCAGGCCATGTCCATGCTTGTCTATTACGCCTCTGATAAAGAGTTCGTCAGTTTATATGAACAGGGCGGGGAGTGCATCCATGCTGATGCTAGGATTGCAGGTCGGTACGAGTCCCTTACCGCGAGCAGAGGAACAGTCATCCAGTTGGACACCGCAGGGAAAGATTTCATCGAAACCAAGGGTGACATGTCTGATTATATCGGTCACGGGTCCTATGTCCTGGTGGATTTCTGGGCCTCCTGGTGCGGCCCCTGCCGGGAAGAGACGCCGTTTGTCGTCAAAGCCTACAACGACTATAAGGACAAAGGCCTAGTCGTTCTGGGAATACCCGTCCAGGACAAGTTGGATGCTACAAAAGAGGCCATGAGACAACTGGGGATCCATTACCCACAGTTGCTGGATCCGGGAGACGCCCTTGCCGAGGAATATGGAGTGACCGGCATTCCTCATCTCTTTCTCTTCGGCCCCGACGGGAAAGTCCTTCAGGACGGAATGCGGGGCGAAGGAATCGATGCCGTCCTGAGGCCATTATTTCAGAAATAATCACTATCTTTGCAGCGAATTTCAAAACAGAAAGAAAGTTATGAATCTTCGTGACATCAAGAAAGACATTGAGTACGTGATCGGTGCTTTTATCGATGATTGCTCACTTTTCAGCTCTGTCAACTCCAAAGCTGACGACGAGGCTCTCGGCGGACTGCTTGACGACGCTGTCAACCTCTACAATGACCTCAAGGACAAAGTGAACATGAAAGGAGAGGGCAAGAAAGGCGCTTACTATGCATCTGTCCGCAAGGAGCTTCTCGAGAAAACAGACGAGCTTTACGCCAAACTCAGCGATATCGTCAAGAAAGCCGGTGCCGAGTAGTAAGCTCTTCTCTTTGATAGAATTATCTTCGGGAGGGCTTTGATGGTCCTCCCTTTTTTATAAAACGAACAATACAATGAAAGTAGCCGTTGTTGGTGTGACCGGCCTGGTAGGAACCAGGATGGTCGAAGTCCTCGAAGAGAGGAATTTTCCTGTGGATGAGTTCATTCCGGTTGCCTCTGGAAGGTCTGCCGGGAAGCTGATCTCTTTCAAGGGCAAGGAATATCCCGTCGTCACCGCCGAGGAAGCGGTTGCGATGAAGCCTGATCTCGCCCTGTTCTCAGCAGGTGCTGACATTTCCAAGGAGTGGGCGCCGAAGTTCGCCGCTGTCGGATGCCGTGTCGTTGACAATTCTTCCTGCTGGAGGATGGATCCGACCAAGAAACTGGTCGTCCCTGAGATCAACGCCGATGTCCTTACCGAAGATGACTATATTATCGCCAACCCCAATTGCTCCACGATCCAGATGCTCCTTCCTCTGGCACCCCTCCATGAGAAATACACGATCAAGAGGATCGTCGTCTCGACTTATCAGTCTGTCACCGGTTCGGGCACCCCGGCCATTAACCAGATGATGGCTGAGAGGAGCGGGGGCAAATGGGGAGAGTATCCTGCCTTCTACCACTATCCAATTGACCAGAATGTCATTCCCCACATCGACGATTTCCTTGAGAACGGATACACCAAGGAGGAGATGAAGATGGTCAACGAGACTCATAAGATCCTCGGTGACTATTCGATAGGTGTCAGCCCGACCACCGCCAGGGTCCCTGTGCAGGGAGGCCATTCCGAATCCATCAACCTTGAGTTCGAGAAAGATTTCACCCTTGAGGATGTCAAGGAGATATGGTCAAAGACCGAAGGCGTCACGATCCAGGACGATCCGGACAACTTCGTCTATCCGATGCCGCTTTATTCCCTTGGCAAGAACGACGTCTTCGTGGGAAGGCTTCGCAGGGATCCTTCAGTCAAGTACGGACTGAATTTCTGGTGCGTTAGCGACAACATCCGCAAGGGTGCCGCCACCAACGCCGTCCAGATCGCTGAAGTCCTGCTTCAGAAGGGTTGGTTGTAGTTTATTTCCCAGCCAAATGTTTCTCCCAGGCCCAGGCGGAAGCGAGGGTGTCCTCGATCTTCCGCTCGGCCTTCCAACCGAGCTCGTTGTTGGCCAGGGTCGGATCAGCCCAGATGGCTGTGATGTCGCCCGCTCTCCGGGGAGCTATCTTATAGTTGAGCTTGAGGCCGTTAGCCTTCTCGAATCCGTTGATTAACTCCATGACTGACAACGGCTTCCCTGTGCCGACATTGAATATCTCATATTCCTTTTTCATCTTTCCGTCGAGCATCCTGCGGACAGCGAACACATGAGCCTTCGCGAGGTCCACGATGTCGATGAAATCCCTCTGGCAGGTTCCGTCGGGGGTAGGGTAGTCGTCTCCGAAGACGGACAGGCACTCGCGTTTCCCGATCGCTGTCTGGGTGATGAACGGCACGAGGTTGTTGGGCACGCCTCTCGGGAGCTCTCCGATGAGCGCTGACGGGTGGGCGCCGATGGGGTTGAAATATCTCAGGGCAATTCCCTTGATCTCGGGATATGCCTTGACGCAATCCCTTAGAATGTCCTCGCACATGGTCTTGGTGTTGCCGTAGGGCGACATTGCCGGCTGGCGGGGGGTGTCCTCGGTCACAGGCAATTTCTCCGGCTCGCCGTACACTGTCGCGGACGATGAGAACAGGATGTTCCCGCAACCATGCGCCTTGGCGCTCTCAATCACGTTCATGAAAGACTGCAGGTTGTTCTTGTAGTATTTCAAAGGCTCATCGACTGATTCGCCCACAGCCTTGAATCCGGCGAAATGGATGACCGCATCGATCTTGTTGGTCGTGAAAAGGAGCTCGGTTGCCACCGGGTCGCAGAAGTCCATTTTGATGAATGGAATATCCTCCCTTCCAGTGATCTTTTTCACACCTTCGAAGCAAGTCATGTCGCAGTTCGACATATTGTCGGCGACGATCACATCGTACCCCGCCTCAATTAGTTCCACGGTCACGTGGCTGCCAATGAATCCGGCTCCGCCGGACACCAAGACGCATTTTTTCATATTCAA
The DNA here is from genome assembly GCA_902785825.1 of uncultured Bacteroidia bacterium. Lineage (GTDB taxonomy): Bacteria > Bacteroidota > Bacteroidia > Bacteroidales > UBA932 > Cryptobacteroides. The sequence goes on along the minus strand of CACZZZ010000018.1, from coordinate 30,447 downwards.
TTATGATATTGGAACTTCAAAGTTAGCGATTTTTGTTAATTTTGTGAATATGAGAACTGTTAAAATGTTTTTCACGGTCCTGGCCCTGTCGCTGGGAATGGCGCAGGCCTCCGCCCAGAACGCTGCCGTAAAGTCCCGGCAGGCGGTTGCTAAAGCCCAAAAATACATAGAATCCGTCGCCACCAATGATATTTTAAGACACGCGTCATTCGGCGTTTTCGCCATGACGGAAGGGGGTAAGACCATAGCTTCCTTCAATCAGGAGAAGCGGCTTGTCCCAGCCTCGACCATGAAGCTCATCTCGTCCGGGGCCGCCATGCATCAGCTTGGAGCGGACTTCAAGTTCACTACCCGGATCGGGTATTCAGGCGAGATCAAAGACGGGGTCTTGGAAGGGGACCTGTATATAGTCGGCGGGGGAGATCCGACGATAGCCTCAAAGGACTCGATCGCACTTCGCCGCGACGCACTATTCGCCCAATGGAAAGGCTTCCTCGACAAAGCGGGAATTAAGAAGATTAACGGCATGGTGATCGGAGACGGACGTTATCTTGACGGCCCGATCGAGAGGGACTCCTGGCAGTACCAGGACATCGGAACCGCTTATGGTTCAGGCTTTGACGGTCTTTGCTTCTACGAGAACGCCATCGACATGAAGGTGACCCGCGGAGCGACTGTCGGATCCCCTGTCAATGTGCTAGTCTCGTACCCTTCTCTTCCTTGGATGAAATATGGCTTCACCTGCAAGACCGGTCCCGCCGGCTCAGGGGATCAGCTCTACATGTTCTCCTCCGAGTTCGCCCCTTATGCGGAAGTACGGGGCTCTTTCGCCATCGACAGGCAGCCCAAAACGGAGGAGTTCTCCAACAAGTTCGGAGCCTACACCTGCGCCCATTTTTTCCGGGAATATCTTGCCTCCAAAGGAGTTGAGGTCACAAGGGGAGTGGCCGACACACGTCTTGGCCGTGTCAGGGCAGACCTGAGGTCGCTCGATCCAGGCCCCTACGCCGCCAAGGTGGATGATCTCAAGATGATCGGGATGACATATTCCCCGGCCCTTAAGAAGATCGTTCGGGAATGCCTTCTTGAGAGTGACAATTTCTACGCTGAGTCCTTCTACAGGATTCTCGGCCGCAGACTCCATCATTCCGCCCAGGCAGACTCCTGCAACGCGGCCATTTCCGACGTGTTGAAAAAGCTTGGAGCCCCAGCCGACGACATCAAGATTGATGATGGAAGCGGCTTATCCAGAAGTAATTACATTTCTCCTGAATATTTCGTTAAGTTCCTTTCAGCGATGATGGACAGCCCGGTCTTCGAGGACTATATCGAGACTCTCGGACAGCCCGGAGGACGGCACTATGAGTCCAGGCTGAAAGGGGAGAGCGAGGCTCTCAAGTCCAGGGTCCATCTGAAGAGCGGCTCCATGGGAGGAGTCCGCTGTTTCAGCGGCTACATCGAGCCTTCCGAAGGCTCCAAGGCGGATGCCATCGTGTTCTCGATAATGACTAATAACTTGACTGTCTCAGCCGGAAGGGTCGATCCGATCATCGACCGGATCATAACCCTGCTGGCTTCGGATAATTGATTATTCCTCGATGACGCAGACTTGCTTTAAGCCATTTGATTTATAGAGGATTATCTTGTTCTTGTACAGCACCGTGTTTTTAAAGTCGGCATGTGGTGCCACGCAGATGTAGATGTCTCCGCTACCAGTCACCCAGAAGGAGCGCCTGGCCGGGAGTATGCTCTTGTTAGCCATGGTTATGGTCTGATAGTTGTTCCCATTCTTGCGGATATTGATTTTATTCGCCGTGAAATCAAGGACTGCCGTGTACACATCATTGCCGACGCACTTTAATAGGCAACTGAAGTTATACTCCGAACCATCTATGGTCTTTTCCAGTTTGCCGTTTTTGTAGAGTCGTCCCACTTGTCCATCCTCGGTTTCCCGATAAGACAGGATGTATACGTCCCCGGCTTCTGTGACATCAATCGGGCCGCTATTGTAATCATCCAGATAGGTCTGGGTCAAAACTCCGGCCTCTGTGGCTTTTAACCATGCTAGGTGGTTTTTTCCGAAAGAGTCTTTAATTCTGACCGAGATGTGTATGTCTCCGTTGGGAGCCAAGGCCAAATGAGGTTCGTAGAACTCGTTTCCTTTACCATAGAAGTCAAAGGCAAAACACTTTTGGCCTTCTTTTGCCCAGATAACTGTCAATGCGGAGTTCCCATCCGTTCTCATTAAAATGGCGAAATAGCCGTTCCTGGCGGTGAAGTCTGTCAAGGTCTTGTTGTCGTTATCCCGACCATCAGTGTATTTCGAGACATCAATAATGGGTTTCCTGTCCTTGCAGATATGATGGCTTGAACTATTGTTGTAGTTGTTGAAGTAGCTCTCAAGGGAGTAGAGTGTACTTCCTTCCGCTGCTATATAGTCGACATCAATGAATCTGAAAGTCTCACCATTATCGAAAGCCCCATCTAGCGGATCCGGTGCACCGTTAATAAGTATTTTATAGTCATCATTAGTAGTGTAAACCTTCGGTCCGCTTGCCTTGGAGACTGTGACCACGCATTCAGCTTTGTGCCCTCCATCTTCGGAAGTCGCTGTGATTGTGGCCGTTCCTTCTTTAAGGGCAACAACCTTCCCGTCAGAGACACTGGCGACTGAAGCGTCGGAGGATTCCCAGGTCACATTCTTGTTGGCGGCATATTCAGGAGTGAATACAACTGTCAGGTCTCTTGACTGGCCGGTCTCAAGTTGTATTTCGCTCGCGTCGAAGGCTATGCCTTTAAGGCCGTCGTCCGGAGTGACAGTCACCTCGCACGAGGTGAACTTGTCGGTGTACGCCTTTGACCTTACGGCGATATAGACGGTTCCTGGCTTGATCGCCGTGACAAGACCGTTAGCGTCCACGGTGGCTATTTGGCTGTCCGAGGTTGTCCACTCGACCTCCTGGTCGGCGTTCTCTGGGCTGACCGAGGCTTTAAGCTGGACGGTCCCGCCCTCCTTGACCTCGACCTTAACCGGCTCCACGCTCACGCTCTCCGCCGGAACCTCTTTCTGTTTCACGGTGACTATGCAGGAAGCGGTCTTTTCTCCATCCTTGGTCTTGACAGTCAGAGTGACTGTGCCGACGCTTTCAGCTATAATCTTGTCTTTGAATACCAATATACCTATCTCGGAAACTCCCCAGAGAACCGTTTTGTCAGTGGCGTTCTCAGGGGTGACTGTCACCGCAAGATCGATCTCATCCCCCACAAACACTTCAAGGCTTTCCTTATCCAGCGAGACTCCTGTCACCGGTATCTTTTTCGCAGTAACTGTCACCGTACAAGTAGCTGTCTTGGAACCATTATTGGTTGTGACAGTTATCGTGGCGGTTCCGGCTTTTACGGCCGAGACTTTTCCACTGCCGTCCACAGTCGCCACTCCGGTATTGGATGACTTCCAGCTGACTGCCTTGTCGGTGGCATTGTCCGGAAATACGGTAGCCGTCAAGGTCTCGGAATCTCCCTCGATCATGTTGAGGGTGGACCTGCCGAGCGATACGCTGGTCACAGAGACAGTCTGGTTGCCACCGCCGCCGTTACCTCCGTTCGGCCCGGTAGGCTCATCTTTCTTGCATCCGGTAAACATCGCGGCAGATATTACCGCCGCGACCAAGATAATGGTCTCAAATAATTTTCTCATAGCGTAATTGATAATGATCTTCACAAAGATAATCATTTACAATAAAGTATCAATACCATCGACTTGTTTGAGCCGTGATTACTATTCGATTAGTATTCAGCTATTTCCTAAAATGAGCTTCTTCGAATCGGAGAGATCAGATACGGAACCGCCTGATTCTCAACCGGTGAAGCCCCACCGACTGACAATCAACGAGTTGCGAATTTGAAGCGGTTATCGTGGAATGTAGCTCGGGCTGGCGAAAACGGAGATGATGCCGGAGTCCTGGACATCCACATTACCGACTATCCTTCTGGCGCAGAGCGGCTTGCGGTCGTAATATTCAGGAGAGGAAGGATCCAGCGAATTGATTCTGACCATGAACGAGGAATGGATGAAGCGTCCGTCGCCGATGTATATTCCCACATGAGTAGCTTTCGCGGGCTTCCCGTCTGACGCCTCTCGCCCCCAGAAGACAAGGTCTCCGGGAAGCAGCCAATCCCAGACCACATTCCCTTCAGCGCTGAATAGCGGCAGGTTCTCTCCGATCCGGCCCTGCTGGGAGGCGTTGCGGGGAAGCAGGATCCCATTCGCGAAGAAGACGCTCCTGGTCAGTCCGCTGCAGTCAGTGTTCTTGACAGAAGTGCCGCCCCACATGTACGGCACGCCGAGAAATCCCATCGTAGTCCTTACCAGATCTTTCCTCAGTGCGGTCTCATTGCCGAGACCCTCGTACTTGCCTTTCGCCCATTTGTAGAACACGTCAACGTCTTTAGCCGGGACATATCCGGTCTTTCCGGAAGGCAGCACCACGCCCACGAACTTCTTCTTGAGCACAGCCCGGCCTTCAACATAGCCCTCAAGGCTCCCCTTTGTGTGGGTGATGGTCTTGTACATGATCCGCGCGAGATCGCCGAGGATGAACTCGGAGACGATCCTGGAATCCTTGGACGGCTCTTCATAGACGTATGACTGTGAGGCGGTGCAGATGTATTTCGGAGCCTCCAGATAATCAGCTATTTCCTTGTCACTCATCTTGACAAGCCCCCTGCTGTCCACCCAGGCGGTGTACGGGTCCGGACTCTTGATTTTGGTCCAGCCGTCCTTCTCCTCAAGGATCTCGACGACTGTCCCCATCAGCGCCTGGTCGCCAAGCTCGGCCTCATATTCGGGTTTCTCCCGCATGAAATTGGCGGACAGCTCAACTACCGCCTTAGTCGGAGCCATAGGCAGTTCTTTGTCGGTGATAGTCAGGTGTTTGGGCTTCTGCTCCTGGGCGGGCAGGATCGTCTGGAAAAGGGCCAGCGACAAGCCCAGGGTAAAGATGGTCAAAATGGATCTCATGAGTAATCAGTGTCAAGTACGAATGCGAAGATAGCGATTTTTAATGTAACTTTATGGCCTTGAAAACCAATCCAGCCAAATGTTTGACTTCCCTGAGGGTAAAAGATATAACACTTCCGCCGGACGTTATCGCCGCCTCTATGGCGAACGGCTGCAGAAACTGGTGATCGACGCCGGTTTCAGCTGCCCCAACCGTGACGGCACGGTCGGAGTTGGAGGCTGCTCGTATTGCGACAACGCCGCCTTCCATCCCGGCTACAGCACCCCTGGGAAATCCATTGTCAGGCAGATTGATGAGGGAATAGAGTTCCATCGTAGGCGCTACCCGAAGGTGAAGCGATATCTCGCTTATTTCCAGGCATATTCAAACACATATGCTCCTCTGGAGAGGCTTAAGGCCCTTTATGGCGAGGCGCTCTCGCATCCTTCGATCGCGGGTTTGGTGATAGGCACGAGACCCGATTGCGTCGATGAGGAAAAACTCGATTATCTCGCCGGATTAGCACATGGCGGCAATAACCCCTCCGGTCCTGTCATAGTCGTGGAATATGGGATCGAGTCGTGCTACGATGAGACTCTTAAGCGGATCAATCGGGGACACGACTTCGAGACTGCCCGCAGGGCGGTTGAGATGACAGCGTCAAGGGGCATCGATGTCGGGGCTCATTTTATTCTCGGACTGCCCGGAGAGACCAGGGAAATGCTTCTGGGTCAATGCGAGACGATCTCTTCGCTCCCGCTGACCTCCGTCAAGTTCCATCAGCTGCAGATCGTCAAAGGGACAAGGATGGAAAAGGAATATGCGGCCCGGCCGGAAGAGTTTCTCCGCCTCGGGCTTGATGAATATCTGGACCTTGTCATCGACATTCTCGAGCGCCTGCGTCCGGACCTTTGCATTGAGCGGGTGGCCGGGGAGGTTCCTCCCCGTTTCGTGAGGGAAACGCCCTGGGGACTTATCCGCAACGACGGGATCCTGAAACTCCTCGACCAGCGCCTCGAGGAGCGGGACGCCTGGCAGGGACGGTTATCGGGGCGGTAGATCCAGCCAAAGGAACTTGCAGGCCTGCCATTCGTCGGCGGAGGTCTGGCGCAACAATAACTGCTTCAGTTGTTTCCTCTCTTTGATAGGCAGCAGGATCACATCCTTGGCCCTCGCGACAATCTTTTGCTTCTCTACAAACTTGATCATATCACCATAGGCAGTGTCAGGGGTATTGTATCGCTCCTCATTTTATTTCATGTTCGCTGCCCGTGTTGGAATCGATAGCCATAATCGCATTCTCGAGGCTGCCATAATACTTTTTCAGGCAACTATAATCTACGCTCTCTCCTTGTTTTCCAATCCTTTGAAAAGCCTTTTGAGTTGGGCATAGCGCAGGAACTCGTTTCTGTCATGGGACCCTTTCACCTCAGCGACTGATCTACGCATCTTGCTAGAGGCCATTCGGGCTACATATTTTCCCGAGAACGGGTGGTCTGACAGGCTATAGGCCAGAAAGTTCGATAAGGTCTTTTATGACATAACCGACGCAGGCGGGCTGCTAGCGAAGAGCAAACTCAAGTTCTCAGAAAACGGAGAGACTTATTTCGCCGCCGAGTCCGGCTCTAAGATGTCGAAATCTTATGTTTTCAAGAACGGAATAAAGTTGTACACTTTCGACGGTTCGGTTCTTTATAAGATGGAGGTCGTCAACTAGTTCCTTCGCTTCGCTCAGGATGACAGTGGAGCGTCTGGAGGGGGCGGCTGCTGTTAAATTGGAACTTTGGCGAAATATTCGTAACTTTGCCTAATTAAACTGATCACAATGGCGAAGTTCGTAAACAGAGAGATTTCCGAGGGCCTCACCTTCGATGACGTGCTGCTTGTTCCGGCACATTCCGATGTACTACCCCGCGATGTTGTCGTGACATCCAATTTCACGACTGACATCCAGCTCCACACTCCTATCGTGTCCGCCGCCATGGACACGGTGACCGAGGCCAGGCTTGCCATAGCTATGGCCCGTGCCGGAGGTATCGGTGTGATCCACAAGAATATGCCCATCGAGAAGCAGTGTGAGCAGGTTCGCCGTGTGAAAAGGGCCGAGAACGGTATGATCTACGATCCTGTCACCATCCGTCCGGAAGCTACTGTGGGAGAAGCGCTCGCGATGATGAGCAAGCACCACATCGGTGGTATCCCGGTAGTTGACACCAACGGTTTCCTGATCGGTATCGTGACCAACAGGGATCTTCGCTTCCAGGAGGATATGGCTCTCCCGATCAACAATGTCATGACGAGCGAGAACATCGTGACCGCCCCTAAGGGTATCACCCTGGCCGATGCCACCAAGGTGCTCCAGAAGAGCAAGGTCGAGAAACTTCCCGTGATCGACAAGGACGGAAAGCTGGTCGGCCTTATCACCTATAAGGACCTCATGAAGATCAAGGACAACCCTATCGCCTCCAAGGACAGCAAGGGTCGTCTGATGGTCGCCGCCGCTGCCGGTATCAAGTTCGACACCGTGGAGAGGATTGGACTCCTTCTCGACGCCGGAGCCGACGCTGTCGTCCTCGACACCGCCCACGGCCATTCCGAGGGCGTGATCCAGATGGTGCGCAAAGCGTGTCAGGCTTTCCCTGAAGCCCAGATAGTGGCTGGAAACGTCGCTACCGCCGAGGGTGCCAAAGCCCTTGCGGACGCCGGAGTCAAGGCTGTCAAGGTCGGAATCGGTCCCGGATCGATCTGCACCACCAGGATCATCGCCGGTATCGGTGTTCCTCAGCTCACAGCCGTCATGGAGGCCTGCGAGGCCCTGAAGGGCACGGGCATCCCTGTGATCGCTGACGGAGGTATCAGATATTCCGGAGATATAGTCAAGGCCCTTGCGGCTGGCGCCGGCACTATCATGGCAGGATCCCTGCTGGCCGGAACCGAGGAGTCCCCGGGCGAGACCATCATCATGAACGGCCGCCGCTTCAAGTCTTACAGGGGCATGGGTTCCCTGGAGGCCATGGAGCAGGGCTCTAAGGACAGGTATTTCCAGGACATGGAGGCCGACATCAAGAAACTTGTTCCTGAGGGAATCGTCGCTCAGGTCCCGTACAAGGGTACGGTCTCCGAGGTCGTCTATCAGCTTGTCGGAGGTCTCAGGGCCGGAATGGGCTACTGCGGCGCCCACACTGTCGCCGAGCTCAGGAACGCCAAGTTCGTACGTATCACCAACGCCGGTTTCCTTGAGAGTCACCCCCACGACGTGACCATCACCAAGGAGGCTCCGAACTATTCCAGGTAATTGATGGCCAAGAGGTTCCCCATATTCGTCGTCATTTTGGCGGCGCTGCTTCCCTCATGTAAGGCTTTCCAGTCGTTTATCCACGACGGGGAGGTGGTGGCGAAGCTGGGGGATCATAAGCTGTACCTCTCGGAGTTGGAGAAAGTGATCCCGAACGGCATCAGTCCTGAGGACAGCCTCAATCTGGCTAATCTTTACATCAACTCCTGGGCGACCGGCAAGGCGTTTCAGGACATCGCAGAGCAAAAACTCAGCAAGGAGGAGAAGGATGTCTCCAAGGAGCTTGAGGACTACAGGCAGTCACTTCTAAGGTACCGTTTCGAGCAGAGATTCATATCGGAACGGCTCGACACGACCGTTTCCCCGAAAGAGGTGGATGAATATTTCGAGGCCCACAAGGATAATTTCAAACTGGAGAGACCTATTGTCAAGGCCCGTTTCATGAAAATATCCGAGGATTCTCCGAACCTGCGGACTATCAAGAAGTTGATGTCTTCGGACGACGTTTCTGACGTTATAGCCGCTGACAGTCTCGCCTTTAATTCCGCCCAGCGTTACGCGGACCTTTCGGACACCTGGATTGACGCCGCAACCTTGGCCGGTGACTTTGGTGTGGACTATGTCGAGATGCTGTCGAAAAAGAATGGTCAATTCATTGAGATCAAGGATGGTGACGGATTTCTCCTTGTGGCCTTTATCGCCGACATGGTCAAGGCGGGAGAAGTTCCTCCCGTGGAGTTTTGTGAGGAACGGATAAAGGATATTATCATAAGCGGGAGAAAGCACAAGCTTCTCACGACTTTGGAACAAGACTTGATAGAAGACGCCAAGGCCAAGGAGAAATTTGAAATATATTCTAAATGATGACAAGGAAAGCGATATTGACCCTGATGGTTGTGATGGCAGCGTGCTTTACAGCCAAGGCACAGAAATACAATTACGTAGACAAGTCGGTGGCTGTTGTCGGCAACGAGGTTATCCTGATCTCTGATGTCGAGAGCTCTGTCAAGGAAAGAGCCGCCCAAGGATTGGTTTCAGACAGGAATATGCGTTGTGAGATCCTGGAGACCCTCCTTGAGAGCAAGCTTTTCCTTATGCAGGCGAGGATCGACTCCCTGACTATCAACCAGGACAACGTCGAGGCCATGCTTTCCCAGAGGCTGGACCAGTTCATGACCGCTCTGGGTGGTCAGCAGCAGCTTGAGGAATATTTCGGAAAGCCCCTCTACCGTCTTCGCCAGGACCTTCGCCAGCAGTTCGAGGACATGAGCCTCACCCAGCAGGAGCAGGCCGAGATCGTCAAGAAAGTTCCTGATATGACTCCTTTTGATGTCAAGGAATATTTGGACACCGTGGACACTAAGAACCTTCCGATAGTTCCGATCAAGTACCAGCTCAGCCAGATTTGCCTTTATCCGGATCGTGACGCCGCGAACCTCGCGGTGAGGGAGAAACTCCTGGAGCTTCGCGAGAGAATCATCAACGGGGAGAAGTTCTCAACTCTCGCCAGGATGTATTCTGAGGATCCTGGTACCGCTCGTCGTGGAGGAGAGCTTGGAATGGCTTCCAAGTCAATTTATTGGCCAGTCTTCTCAGATGCCGCTATGGCTTTGAAGCCGGGCGTGATCTCCCAGATAGTCGAGACTCCGGACGGATTTCATATCATCGAGGTCCTCGAGAAAAACGGAGACATGTTCAATGCCCGTCACATCTTGATGAAGCCCCAGTACACTTCCGAGGACAAGCAGAAGGCATTCAAGACCCTTGACAGCCTTCGTACCGAGATTCTTAACGGCGCTGTCACATTCCAAATGGCGGCCAGTTTCTATTCTCAGGATGCTCCCACAAAGACGAATGGCGGGCAGATGGCAGATCCCAACACAGGTTCCGCTTATTTTGAGATCGACCAGCTCAAGCCCGAGGACTATAAAGCTATCAAGGATTTGAAAGAAGGCGAGATATCCATGCCAGTGGAGTCAACTGACAACGAGGGCCGTCCGGATCAGGTCAAGGATTTCGTCGTTGGTAAGACTAACTACAAGATCATCAAGGTTGACAAGATCATCCCGGCTCACACGGCTTCTTTCGAGTCTGATTTCCCGCAGCTTCAGGAAGAGGTGAAGCGTGAGAAACAGCAGGCGGCGATCGACGAGTTCCTGGAGAAAAAGATCAAGGACACCAGGATAGTCATTGACCCTCTGTTCAAGGACTGCGAGTTCCGCCGCTCCTCCTGGGCTTCTAAGTTCAGCGAGTAGAGAGATGTCTTTCCGTCGTCTTGCATATTCCCTCCTTCTCTTTCTGCTCCCGATTGTAGCGCAAGCGCAGTTCCCCGAGCGGAAAGACAGTCTTGTACGCCTTCTGGGGTGCGACAAACTGCTACAGGAGGACGTGGACGGCCATAGTTTCAGGAAAGCCCTCGGAAACGCCCGTTTCGAGCACAACGACACCAAACTTGTCTGCGACACCGCCTTGTGGGACGTTGACGCCAATGTCATTAAGGCCATGGGCCATGTCAGGATAATCCAGAACCGGACAGTCTTGACAAGCGACAATCTCGATTATTATATCGGCAGTAGCCTCGCGGAGTTCAGAGGAAGTCTGGTCCAGCTTCAGGATAAAGACAAGAATACGCTCAGAACCAGGAATTTGGACTACGACACCGCAGACAGTGTGGCGGTCTTCCGGGATGGTGGTTCTTTCCGGGACAAGGACGGCCAGATCATCGAGAGTGATGTGGGCCGTTACGACGCCAAGTCAAAGACCTTCTACTTCGAAAAGGATGTGAACATGTACACGGACTCCGTGTTTGTAAAGACTGACGTCCTTGATTTCAACACGGAGACCTCGGTGGCCATATTCGGAAAAGGGACTCATGCCTGGAAGGGAAGTAACATGCTATCAGCCAATTCCGGATCGTATGACCGGAAGGCTGAGCTTTTCAAGTTCTCTAAAAATGTTCATCTTCTGACCAGGGACCAGGAGGCCTGGTCGGATACCCTCGTTTACGAGAGGGCTTTCAATAATGCCGAGATGTTCGGCAATGTGGAACTCCTCGACCAGACAAGGGATGTCGCCGCGGTGGCTGGTTACATGCAGTACGTGGATTCCTTGGAACGCATAAGGATGCTGAGGGATCCCTCTGTCATTGCCATTTTTGAGCAGGAAGGCAAGAAAGACACAGTGTATGTCCGTGGGGACGAGCTTCTATATTGGGCCGTTCCCAAGTGTGAGATCTCTGAGAATGAATTGGCCAAATCCCAGAAACGTCTGGAGGATTTGGCTGTGGATCCTATCATGGAGTACCGCCGCCAGGCTTATGAGGCTGCCGTTTCGGCGGCTGAGGAGGCGAAAAAGAAGCTGGAAGAGGAGGATCCCAACCTGAAAAACAGAAAGCCCAAAGGGGGTCCATATTCGGAACCGGATGCGGAACCGGTGATGCAGGTTCCGGACCCTCCGGAGTCTGAGACTGATTCCCTTCAGACCGGTCCGCCGGACTCCACCAAGATAGGTTTCCTGCTTGGGCTGAGGAATGTGAAGGTGTTCCGCAGGGACATGCAGGTCGTGTGTGACTCCCTTGTTTACAATGATTTGGACTCTCTGGTGAGACTCTTTCGTTCCCCGATCGTGTGGAATGAGATTCGTCGCCAATATTCAGCTGACAGTATCACTGTCGCCTTGAAAAACAAGGCTCTTGACAAGGCGAGCCTGATGTCAAACGCCTTTATTGTGGTTCAGGAAGACTCCCTGTGTTTTGACCAGATACGAGGGGCCGAGATGATGGCCTATTTCGATTCTACGGGGGCTCTGAAGCGCTTCGACTCCATGGGAGGCGCTTCCGGGCTTTTCTTCCTTGAGGAGAAAGGCGCTTTCGCTACAGTGAACAAGTTCGAGGCGAAGATGCTCATGGCCACATTCCAGAAAGGAACCATCAACGATTTGATCTATTACGAGGCAGTCAAGAGTGACGCTTATCCCGCGGTCCAACTCAAGAAGGATGAGAGGATACTCAAGGGCTTCGAATGGCAGCCGGAGAAACGTCCAAAGGGCCCTGAGGATGTCGTGGTGTATAAGCAAAGACAATCTGAAAGGGAGAAGTACGAGAGCATTCCGCACGCTAAATTCGTCCAGACCGAGAAATATTTCCCCGGTCACATGGCGAATATCAACAAGATGCTGGCCAGCGCGGATTCCCTAAAGCGGGCCCGTGAGGCGGAGCGTCAGGCGATGGAGGAGTTGAGAAAGACCCAGGAGGCCCTTGACGCGCAAGCGGCCAAGGAAGCTGCGGCGGAACAAGCCGCTGCCGATGTCTCCGCAGGGGATGCGGCCGGGGAAACCGCTGCCGAAACGGCAGGTGACGCTCCTGTGGAAACTGTTGGGAATAAGGGAGAAAAACCTGATTCCCTCTCTCTACATGCCGCACTTGACTCATTAGGCGTGCCGGTCTCTGACTCTCTGGCTGTTGTTGATTCCTTGTCAAGAGCTAAAGCGTTGGCGGACTCGCTTAGAATCGCGAGGATGGATTCCCTCAGGAGGGCCTTGACAGCTGACTTGGATGCGGAAAGGGCCCAGAAGAAGGCTGAGCGGGACGCTAGGAAAGCGGCCCAGGACAGTGTCCGTCAGGCCAGGGCGGCAAAGAAGGAAGCGAAATGGGCGGCGTTAGATGCGAAGGATGCTGAAAAGGCTGCCCGAAAGGCGGAGAAGAATGCCGAAAAGCAGCGGATTAAGCTTAAAAAGATGTTGAAGGCGAAGGAAAAATCGGACGCCAGGGAACAGAAATTCTTAGAGCGATACAAAGCCCGTTACGAGAAAAAGAAGGCCAGACAGGAAGCGGCGGCTTTGAAGAAGAAACATTAGTCTTGCGGGATTTGAGGTGCAGGATAGCGGTTTTGTCCCGCTATTTGTCTCTGCTTTGGTTAACTTTGCTTACTTTACCAGATAACGCTAAAGTTTTGAGACCAATTTTCAGATCAACCTTATTTCTAGTCCTTTCAGCGGCAATAGCGGCTTGTTCCGGGACTACCGGGACAGAATCTGTCTCGCTTGCGGATCCTTTTGTCGGAACCGGCTTTCATGGTCATACTTACCCTGGGGCTACCGCTCCTTTCGGAATGGTGCAGCTGAGCCCGGACACCAGGAACAGGACCTGGGACGGAAGTTCCGGCTATCACTACAGCGATCCCACCATCCTCGGATTCTCACATACCCATCTTAGCGGCACGGGATGCGCCGACCTTGGCGACTTCCTGTTCCTGCCCTTTATCGGAGAGAATATTCCCGAAAACCTTCCTTTCTCGCATGATGATGAGGAAGCCTCACCCGGCTACTATAAAGTCGTTTTCCCGGATGCGGGGATAACCGCCGAGCTTACCGCGACAACCAGGACAGGAGTCCATCGTTACTCATTCAAGGGAGAAGGAGAGCGTCACATCCTTATCGATGCGGCATATAATATCGGGGACACCCACCCGGATGGAATATTCATGGATGTTGAGGGCGACTCCGTCGTCAAAGGCGGCCGCCATGTGAGCGGCTGGTCTCCTGACAGGCAGATTTTTTTCAATGCGGCTTTCTCTGTCCCTTTCTCGTCGGCGGAGAAGCTTGAAGGGGACAGGATGCTGCTGACCTTCCCTGAAACGATAGAAGAAGTCGTTGTTTCTGTGGGACTTTCGCAGGTTGGCACCGATGGCGCCGCCCGAAATCTCGCTGCTGAGGTCGGTGACAAAGACTTCGATGCTGTCCGTTCAGAGGCTGTCCAGGCTTGGATTGAGGCTCTCGGCGCGATCAAGGTCGAGGGCGGAAGCAAGGAGGCCAGGGCCAATTTCTACTCTGCCCTGTACCACACTATGGTTGTCCCCAACCGGGGTGACGATGTGGACGGATGCTACCGCGATTTCCGCCAGGAGATCGTCTCCGTTCCAGAGGGAAGGGCTTTCTATTCAACTCTTTCCTTGTGGGACACTTTCCGCACATGGAATCCTTTGATGACCCTGATCAACGCCCCTTTGGTTAACGACATGGTGTTCAGCCTGATGGACATGGCCGGCAAGGGCGGGAGACTTCCCATGTGGCCGCTGGCGAGCTCCGACACCGAGTGCATGATTGGCTACCATGCCGTCTCCATGATGGCGGACGCTTGGATCCATCTCCACTCGTTCGATTTCGAGGATGCCCTTGAGGCCATGGTCAAAGCGTCCAATACCGACGCCAGCTCCGATCCTTACAACGCCTTCGGATACATCCCCGCCAACATCCAGGCCGAGTCGGTCTCCAAGACGCTTGAGTTCGCCTATGACGACTGGTGCATAGGCAGGATGGCGGAGTTGGCTGGCAAGGAAGATCTCGCAAAGGAGTATTACGCCAGGGCCAGGCGATACACAGCCATATTTGACGCTTCCACCGGTTTCATGAGGGCCAGGAACTCGGAAGGGAACTGGATGCCGAGGTTCAATCCGATCGGCGATTCGAGGGACTACACTGAGGGTATTCCATGGCAGTACCGGTTCTTCGCACCTCACGATTTCTACGGGTTGACCGCTCTTATGGGAGGCAAGGAAGCCATGACGGCCGCACTCGACTCGCTATTCACTTATGACGAGAGGGATCCCGGGACAGACATCGGCGACATGACGGGGCTTGTCGGGCAATATGCCCACGGCAATGAGCCCAGCCACAACATGGCATATCTGTACAATTTCCTCGGCCAGCCCTGCAAATCCCAGAAGCTTGTGCGCCAGTTGCTTCAGGACTTGTATTCCCCGACTCCCGAGGGCATTAGCGGCAACGAGGACTGCGGCCAGATGTCCGCCTGGTACGTCCTGTCTTCTTTGGGAATATACCCTATCTGCCCTGGCACCGGGGAGTTCGTCCTCTCGGCTCCGCTGTTTAAGAAAGCCATCCTGCAGGTGGATCTCGAGAAGGAACTCGTCATCACAGCGGATCATCCGGAATATCCTTACATCAAGTCAGTTACCTACAACGGAGAGCCCTTGGACGCCTTGTTCGTCACCTTTGAGCAGCTTAAAGAAGGCGGCGAACTCACCTTCACCCTCTCAAAGGATCCGGTAAGCGACCGCGACGGCCTTAAGGCCCCATATTCGTTGACTTCCGGGGACCAGGTCTCAATGCCTTACGTCCCCTCCGACCCCACATACTACGAAGGAGACTTCGTGATCGACCTTCGGAGTCGGACTGAGGGGGCTGAGATCCGGTACACCCTTGACGGGACCGTCCCAGACGGGAATTCGCCTCTGTACATCGCTCCTTTCAAGAAATTCGGGGACTTCGTCCTCTCAGCGAAGGCCTTCAAGGAAGGTCTGGCGGAGAGCGAGGTGATGAGGATCCACGCTGTCCCCGCCATAAATGTTCCCGCCGCCAAGGTCTCCGGGCTTTCGGCAGGGTGCAGGTACTCCTACCACACCGGTCTCTTCTCAAAGACGGCTGACGTGCGCGCGAGCAAGGCTTTGTCATCCGGGGTCATGCCCTCTCCTTCGATTAAGGACGCTCCGGACGAGGATCATTTTGGATATATATTCACCGGATATATTGACATCCCTTCGGACGGGATCTGGGATTTCTCACTGCGAAGCGACGATGGCGCCCTTCTGGAGATTGACGGTCGGATTGTCGTTGACAATGACGGCTCCCATGCCGCCTACACGGCGACCGGGCGCATCCCTCTGATGAAAGGCATGCATCCGTTCCGTCTGACCTATCTCGAGGATTACGAGGGACAGTCCCTCTTCTGGGCGTGGAAGCCGCAGGAAGGGGAGAAATTCGAGAGGATTCCTGTAAACGTTATTTGGCACAAATAAAACATGATATGCGTAAATTATTGATCATAACAGCTTTGCTGGCGTTGTGCCTGACGCTCCAGGCGCAGCGGCCCATCGCTTACCATTCCCACAACGACTACAACCGCACCGCCCCTTTCTGGGAGGCATATTCACAGCATTGCACCTCCATTGAGGCCGATGTGTTCCTCCATGACGGGGAGATCCTTGTGGCCCACAATCGGGAGGACGTGAGCGCTGACCGCAGCTTGAGGACGATGTATATCGAGCCAATCGCCAAGGTGTTCCGTGAGAATGGAGGCCGCATGTGGGAAGGAAGCTCCGACCGTCTGCAGCTGATGGTTGACTTGAAGACCGCCGAGTCGCTTCCGGGAGTCTTGGCCCTGGCTGAGGAGTTCCCTGACGTATTCACGACCCCGAACGGTGTCAAGATTGTCTTTACCGGAAGTATTCCTGATCCTAAGGACTTCGGAAAATATCCTGAGTGGGTGTGGTTTGACGGTGATTTCACCAACGGCAAGATAACCTACACTTCTGAGCAGCTCAAGCGTATAGCGTTGATCAGCACCGACTTCCGTAAATTCGCCAAGAAGTGGAACGGTAAGGGACGCATGATCGATCCGGAGCTTTTCGCGGTCCAGGGCGCGATTGAGGCCGCCCATGCCGTCGGCAAACCGATCCGTTTCTGGGACGCTCCTGAAGGCACGACCGTCTATTTCACCTTCCAGAAGATGGGGGTTGACATAATCAACACAGATTATCCCGCCAAATGCGCCCTTTTCTATGACGACTGGGTGAATAAGAATTTCTGGATGGGTCAGCACAAGGTTCAGGCTGGTGTCACCGGGACCCATAAACTCGACAAGGCTACCCGTGATTTCAAGGGATTCCAGAATGAGAAGCTCCAGCTAACCAAGAGGATAGAGACTTACACTCCGACCTACAAGAACGACGGTTCGGACAAGAAGATCAAGAATGTCATCTTCCTTATCGGCGACGGCATGGGACTGAACCAGATCTCGGCCGGCGCTTTCGCCAACAACAGGGATTTGTCCCTTCTGAAGATGAAGCACATCGGCTTCCAGTTCGCCAATCCCGAGAATGATTTTATTCCGGATTCCGCTTCTGGTGGGAGCACGCTCGCTACCGGCGAGCCTTCATGGACCAGGCACATCGCGTCCAATTATGACGGCTCCGCTGAGGTGTCCCCGTTGTCTGACTATTTCCACGACATGGGCAAGGCCACAGGTGTCATCACCATGGGTGACATCGCTGACGCTACCCCGGCTGTGTTCTACGGCCACACTTCCGAGCGCGACAGTACTGAGCTGATCACAAGTTTCCTCGCCACTAGCGCTAAGATCGATCTTCTTGCGGGAAGCGGCAGGGACTATTTCGAGGATCCCCGTCAGGACGGAATAGACCTGATGGCAGGAATCAAGGCCAATGGATTCTCATACACCTACGACGCCCTCAACACCTCCAGCGTTCCCGGTAAGGTTATCGCGATCGATCAGAGGATGAGGGCATATGCCGAGGAGAGGACTCTCGATCTGCTCGCCGAGATAACCGTCGAGTCGATCAAAAAGCTCCAGAGCATGTCCAAGAAGGGCTTCTTCCTTATGGCGGAGGGCGCCAAGATTGACTATGCCGGACACTCTGATTGTTTCCCGGCCTCTGTGATCGAGCAACTCGCTTTTGACCGCGCTGTCGCGGCCGCGATGAAGTTCGCCGATGAGGACGGCCACACGCTCGTCGTTGTGACAGCGGATCATGAGACCGGCGGCCTGACCATTCTCGACGGAGACCTCAAAACCGGCCATGTGCTCGCGATCTACAACTCCGACGACCACACTCCCGCCGTGATTCCCGTGTTCGCTTACGGTCCCGGCTCCCAGCATTTCCAGGGCGCTTATCTCAACACCGAGATCGCCCGCACAATTAAACGAATTGTCAAGAAATGAGACGTTTACTGCCTCTGGCGTTGATGCTTTGCTGCGCCGCCACCGCATTGGCCCAGGACCTGAAGTCCGGCCCTTACGACCTTCCGTACAAGAATACATACGTGAAGAATATCTTCGTCTCGGAGAACGCTTTCCGTACGATGAAGCCGGTGACCAAGGCCCCCAAGTCTTTCAAGGAGGCCCAGAAGATTCTTCCGGCACCAATTTGGGAAGGGCATGAGAAGGAGATCGAGATGTACTGGCATGCCTGGCAGATCGCTGTCGGGAATATCCGTCAGCCGCAGGAGGGATCCGGTTTCGTGTCTCCCTATCTGGATGTCGCTTACAACGGGAATATATTCATGTGGGACGACTCCTTCATGATGATGTTCGCCCGCTACGGGTACCGTTTCTTCCCGTTCCAGGGGACCTTGGATAATTTTTACGCCAAACAGCATCAGGACGGCTTCATCTGCAGGGAAATCCGAGCCGACGGTTCCGACTGTTTCGAGCGTTATGATCCGACATCTACCGGCCCTAATCTTCTTCCGTGGGCGGAACTTCTTTATTACAAGCAGTTTGGCGATATTGACCGTCTCCATAAAGTATTTCCTGCTTTGGTCGCTTACGCCCAGTGGTGGAAGCTCAACAGGACCTGGAAAGACGGTACTTATTGGTCCAGCGGCTGGGGAACTGGAATGGACAACATGCCCAGGGTCCCCGAAGGGTACAACCAGATCTATTCAAATGGCCACATGACTTGGCTGGACACCAACCTCCAGCAATACCTTGTCAACGACTGCCTGATGCAAATCGGTTTCTACATCGAGCGCTGGCAGGAGATCGAGGAGATGGAGGACGAGATGAAATACCTCAAGAAGTGGATCAATGAGAACATGTGGGACGAGAAGACGGGCTTCCTGTACGACGTTTATGGCGACGGCAGCCGCAATTCCACAAAGGGGATTTCCGCATTCTGGGCTCTTAAGACGGATGTGCTCGACAAGGCCAGGCTCGACCGTTTGGTTGCCCATCTCTCCGAGGACGCTGAGTTCTCGAGGACACATAGGGTTCCCTCTCTCTCCGCTGACCATCCAAAGTACAATCCGAAAGGACGTTACTGGCAGGGTGGAATATGGCCGGGTGCCAATTATATGGTGATCAGCGGTCTCTGGGAGAGAGGCTACCGCAAGGAAGCGATGGAGATCGCCAATAATCACTACGGCAATGTTTTCAAGGTATGGCAGGACACAGGCACTTTCTGGGAGTATTACGCTCCGGAGGAGGTCGCTCCTGGGTTTATGGCTCGCAAGGATTTCGTGGGCTGGACCGGTCTGCCGCCGATCGCCGTGTTCATCGAGTATATTCTCGGAATACAGTCCGACTTCAGCGAGGGCAAGGTGGAGTGGAATGTCCACCAGACGGAAGCGCATGGAATCGAGCGCTATCCTTTCGGCCCCGAGGGGGTGGTCTCTCTCAAGGCCGCCGCACGGAAGTCTTTGTCTGACAAGCCTGTGATCACTGTGACCACTAATATTCCTTTTGATCTCACCGTAAGTTGGGGAGACGGACAGTCCGCCACCGTCCATGTTGAGAAGAGCGGTAAGATAACTCTTTAATATTCATTTATATTTATGAGAATCGCGATAGACCTTGGCGGAACAAATGTCCGCGTGGCGACAGTCCTTCCCGGAGGACAAGTGGAGCGAATAATCTCTGAACCCTGCCGCTCCAGAGGGAGTGAGGAGGAGGTGCTGGATCACATCTACCGCATGATTGATGAGCTGATAACCCCGGAAGTCGATGGAATCGGAATAGGAGTCCCTTCTGTCGTTGACACCGACAAGGGGATAGTCTATAATGTCGTAGGAATTCCTTCCTGGAAGGAGGTCCATCTTAAGGAAAAGCTTGAGGACCGGTACCATATTCCCGCGTCTGTGGACAACGATTGCAACTGCTTCGCACTGGGAGTCACCAGTTTCGGCAGGGGAACAGGTTACAGGGAAGCTTTTTGTGTGACCCTCGGCACTGGAGTCGGAGGATCGCTCGTGATCGACGGTCATCTTTACCACGGGCGGAATGCCGGGGCGGGGGAGATCGGCAGCATCCCTTATCTCGACAAGGATTATGAATATTACTGCAGCAGCCGTTTCTTCGTCGGTAAAGGCACTACCGGCAAAGAGGCTGCGGTAGCCGCTGCGGGTGGCGATCCCGAGGCCTTGAAGATCATGGAAGAGTTTGGCGGACATGTCGGCAAGCTTGTCCAGATGATTATGTACGCCTACGATCCCGCGGTCATCATCCTCGGGGGCTCGATCTCCAAAGCGTATCCCTTGTTTAGTGAGCCTATGTGGAAGGAAATCAGGAATTTCCCTTATCCAAAGAGCGTCGAGAACCTCGAAATATTCCAGTCCGAACAGGTCCATGCCGCCTTTCTTGGCGCCGCCCATCTTTGCGGTCCCATAAAGTAGTGTCATTCTGAGCGTAGCGAAGAATCTAATACCATTAAAAAATGAAACGAATCCTCCTTCTTGCCCTTTTGCCGCTGCTTCTCTTCTCTTGCGAGAGTGGTGAAAAGACTTCTGTCAAGACCCTTCCCGTCATGTCTTTCAATGTTCGTTACGGAACGGCTGATGACGGGGAACATATATGGCAAAACCGTCGGGACGCCGCTTGCGCGATGATCCTCGACCAGCGTCCGGCCGTGTTCGGAGTTCAGGAAGCCCTTGATTTTCAGCTGGATTATTTTGTCGAGCATTGCCCTGGCTACAAGTGTGTCGGTGTGGGGCGAGAAGATGGCATCCACGATGGGGAGCACATGTCCGTCTTTTACGACACGGAGCGTATAGAGCTTAAGGAGTGGGGAACATATTGGCTCTCGGAAACCCCTTTCCAGCCTTCATTAGGCTGGGATGCCGCTTGCCGCCGTACAGCGACCTGGACCTTGCTCTACGACAAGGCGGCCGACCGGCATTTCTACTTTGTCAACACCCATCTGGATCATGTGGGGAAAGAGGCTCGTCGGAAAGGATTGCTCCTGCTGGTTGACCGCATCGGGGCGATGAATCCTGAGGGGTATCCGATGATTCTCACCGGCGACATGAATGTCATCCCAGAGGATCCTTGCCTGACCGAGTTGAGAAAACTCATGTCTGACGCTCGCCAGACCGCTCCGGAGACTGATAATGAGGTCACGTGGCACGATTGGGGCAAGATCACTTCTTCCAAGCCGATCGACTATGTGTTTTATTCGGGCTTTGAGGGATGTGACAAGTTCGAAGTGATCCGCAAGGCTTATCTCGATGCTCCCTTTGTTTCCGACCATTATCCTGTCAAGGCGACGCTGCGCTATGGCGCGGCCGCTGAGCCGAAGAAGGTGGAACCGGTGGCTGAGGCACCGAAGTATGTCGTTGACGTTGAGGCGCACCGTGGCGGCATGGGCCTGTATCCCGAAGAGACCCTTCCGGCCATGCTCAATTCGGTGAAGCTTGGCGTAAATACCCTTGAGATGGATCTTTGTGTTACAAAGGACAAGAAAGTTGTCCTCTCACACGACAAGTATTTCCATCATCGTTATGCCACTCGTCCGGACGGCACTCCTGTCATGAGCGGGGATCCGAAGACGTATCTTTATCATCTGCCTTACAGCGAGATCCAGAAGTGGGACGTGGGAATGAAATACAATCCGGGTTGGCCCGAGAAGCATTGTATGCCTGCCTGTAAACCAATTGCTTCTGAGGTGATCAAGGCTGTTGAGGCCTGGACCAAGGAGAATGGCCACTATCCCATGCATTACGACATCGAGATCAAGAGCGATCCTGATTATGATGGCGGGGTCGAGGGCGTTGACTGGCCTGAATATCACGAGTTTACGGATCTCTGCATAGCTATGCTTGATTCCTTGAATCTTGGTGACCGCCTTATGATCCAGTGCTTTGACGAGAGGGCTTTGAATTACATCAATGAGAAATATCCCGGCCACACCCTGGCTTTCCTTGTCGAGGGTTGGGAGACTGATTTCGATCAGTACATGGGCCTGCTGAATTTCACTCCGCAGTGGCTCAGCGCTCCGCATGAGAATGTGGATAAGGCCCTTGTGGACAAGGCTCACGCCAAGGGTATGAAGGTCAACACCTGGACCGTGGACGATCCTGACGAAATGCGCCGCCTGATCTCCTGCGGCGTTGATGCCATTATCTCCAACTACCCCGACCGCCTCCTGACGGTCGTCAAAGAGTACTGATCACATCCGTGACAGCGTTAGCTCCGCCGGAGAGCACGACGGCGGAAAACATGTTTTGATAATTAATTGGATTTATAAATTCCAATTAATTGATCTATCGGACCTTAAATTATCTTAATCATGTCTTCTATGCATTTTCTCTTTTGATTGATATCGGGGTGCGCGTAGATGTTAAGTGTCGTCGTCACATTTGAATGTCCGAGAAGAGTGCTTAGTGTCTTGTAGTCGCATTTGCTTTCCAGGCAACGGGTCGCGAAAGTATGTCGCAGGCTATGTACTTTTCTTGCGGGGAATCCAAGAGTATTCAATACTCTGCTGAAATTATTCCTGACGTTCTGTGGATCTGTCGGCGAGGCGTCTCCCGAAAGCACGTAATCATCATTTTTGTCTTTTCCTTTTTTATGAATATTCCTGATCATTTCGGCCAGAAAGTCAGCTATCGGTATTTCCCGCCAGGATGTTCCGGTCTTGGGAGAGCCGATCACGAGCTTTGATTTCTTAGGTTTCCCCCTCGGATCGTATATTCTGTAAACAGTCCTCTTTACCTGCATGACCTTGCGTCCCAAGTCGATGTCTTCCCACCGAAGAGCACAAACCTCTCCAATCCTCAATCCACAAAACGCGCAAATCAACAAACCAAGATTGAGTCGGGTCGGATGGTCTTTCAACCAATTTACGAAAGCCTTCTCCTCTTCCGTCGAGAGAGTCTGCGGGTCAGACCAGGCGCCATGCCGCGGTATGCGGAGAGTGTAGTCCCTCCGTTCCAGCCAACCACGTCTCTCGCAGAACTTTATAATCATCTTGATAACCAGGATGACACTCTTTATTGTGTTGGTTTTCAGTCCTCTACGGGCATCTTCTTCAATCATGCCCTGAACGGATTCCGGGGTGATATCCTCGAGGGTCCTGAACCGTGGAAGCAGTTGTCGCTCGACGATAAGGGAATAAGCGGCAAGCGAAGATGCTTTCACCTCCTTAGACTTTTCCGCTTCCCAGATACGGCAAACTTCCTCGAACAGAATCTTTTTCATGACTATTTATTGGAAATATATTCCTTAGTTATAAGTTTTAACTTAAACGCAATAATTAGTAATAAATTATAACTAAAACAAGGCTATGTCCAATAATTCATCGAAAAGGAACTTTTTTGGCAAGAAAGACAAAAAATTGGCTTTTTTAGGGCAGTACGAACCATGTTTTGCGCTTTTTAAGAAAAGTAATACGCAAAATGCCGTTATGAACGAAAACCGTTTTTATATCTTTGTTTGTTGCTATATGCGGTTTTATGGGTTATTGATAACACTGAATTGAACTATACATATTTTACCAAACCAATTAATTAGTTAAACATGCATTCCAAAAAACTGTTATGTTTGTTCACCACGCTCATTTGCCTGGTGTCAACAATTGGAGCATTTGCCCAGAATGTGACAGTGCGCGGAACCGTCAAGGATGCCACAGGCCCCGTCGTGGGTGCCGTCGTGCTCTCCGGCGGAGCTAACGCTGTCACGGATGTGAATGGTAATTATTCCATCACAGTTCCCTCAAATGCTGTCCTGGAAGTCTCATGCCTTGGCTATGCGACTCAGAATGTGAACGTCAACGGCCGCTCGGTCATCGACATCGTCCTCGCTGAGGACGCCGAGATGCTTCAGGAGGCGGTCGCCCTGGGTTACGGTGCCCAGACCAAGAAGAAGGACCTGTCCGCCTCGGTGGGTATCGTCAGCAATCCTGAGAAACTCGCCGGACGTCCTGTCACCAGCACGACCGGTATGCTCCAGGGCCAGATCCCTGGTGTGGTCGTTTCCTACTCCAACGGTTCGCCTACCAGCGGCCCCGGAATCCTTATCCGTGGACAAGGTTCCCGTAACGGTGACGGTGTCCTTTGGGTAGTTGATGGTGTCCCCGGCGGCCCTATCACCTCAATGAACGACATCGAGAGCATCGTCGTCCTGAAGGATGCGGCCTCCGCGGCTATCTACGGAGCCTCCTCAGGAGCCGGTGGTGTTATCATCGTCACCACCAAGAAGGCCAGCAACGGTATCCATGTCGAGTATGACCTCGTCACCGGTATCCGCCACGCCAGCAACCTCCCCGAGTGTCTGACCGCCGAGGAGGAGATCCAGATGAGGACTATCTCCTCAGCTAACGCTGGTATAAACCTTGACACAGGTTGGAACCCCAGCGTCAACCCCTGGATCGCCACCACCCGCACCGACTGGATGGACGAGATCTTCCGCGACGCCCTCTACCAGCGTCACACAGCCACCCTCAACTACGGTACCGACGCCCTCAAGAGCCGTCTCACCTTCACCTTCAGCGACAACCCCGGCGTCCTTGTCGGAACGTTCTCCAGAAGCCTCGGTGTCCGCTACAACGGCCAGTACCAGATGAACAAGTGGATAAAGATCACCGAGAACATCCACTTCTCCGACGGCAAGAGCCGCGGCACAGACACCGGTTCCAGCCACACCGGAACCATCCTCTCAGCCCTCTACATGCCGCCGTCCGCTGAGGCTTACGCCACCGCGGGCCCTTACGCCGGCTCATTCGGAGGTACCACCACTGAGGATCCCGCCTATGCCGCCCAGTACGGCAGCAACTTCGCAGGTCTCCACGGTGACGCCGTGAACCCTCTTCGTCTCCTTCTCGCAGACAACCAGTACGGCCACGGCATCAGCTTCTGGTCAACCACCGGCCTTGAGATCGCCAACATAGTCAAGGGCCTCAAGTTCGTCGACCAGTTCTCTTACAATATCGGTCACGGTCTATCCAAGAGCTTCTCTCCGAAGCGCCCTGAGATTGGTAAGCCCAGCCTTACCAACTCCCTAAGCGAGAGTGCCTCTCGCAGTGACAGCTGGCGCAATGAGGCCACCCTCACCTATGACCGTACCTTCGGCAAGCACACTGTCGGAGCCCTTGGCGCTGTCACTCTCAACCGTAACTGGGGAAGGGGATTCAGCGTCGGCGCCTCCTCTTTCGACATTGAGGCTCCTTCTATGCAGTATTTGGCCTTCGCCGGCAGCTACGGTATCCCTACAGACTACTACAGCGGCCCCGATGCCAACATCGCTTTCGTCGCCCGTGGATCCTACAGCTTCGACGACCGTTACTTCTTCACCGCCTCCTGGCGTCGTGACTACGCCGGCCGTCTGCCTCTCGGACACAACTACGGTGACTTCCCCGCTGTCACAGGCGCGTGGAAGATCTCCAGCGAGCCTTTCTTCCCGAAGAGCGACAACATCAACCTCGTGAAGATCAGGGCCTCTTGGGGTCGCGTCGGTAACCTCGGTTCCATCGGTCCGAACTATAAGTCCCCGTCCCTCAGCCAGATGGGTGACAACACCGACAATAGGATGGCTGGCCGTACCGGTGGCGGAAACGGTGGTATCATGAGAGGTGTCACATGGTCCCTTACCACCGCCTTCAACCAGGAACTGACCTGGGAGACTTCGGAGCAGGTTGACCTCGGTCTCGATATCGACCTCTTCAAGGATCGTCTCTCTATGTCCCTCGACCTTTATAATAAGAAGACCTTCAACCTTATCCAGTCCCAGACGATGGATTGGCCGACCTACATGGGTATCAACCCCCGTCAGATCAACCTCGGTGAGATCAACAACCGTGGTATCGAGTTCGTCGCCACCTGGAGGGACAAGGTCAGCAAGGACTTCAATTACTATGTGACCGGCAACATCGCCTACAACCGCAACCGCGTCATCAACACCGGTGTGTTCGATTCCGACGGTAACTCCGCTCCTTGGGTCGGTGGTGGCGGATACGGTCTTGAGACCACCGCTATCTACCGCAGTGAGGTAGGCCAGCCTATCAACTCCTTCTATATGATTCCTTACGAGGGCATATTCCAGAGCATGGAGGACATCTATGACCACCAGAAGGACGGCAAGCTCATCCAGCCTGGTGCCCGCCCGGGCGACCTCAAGTTCACCGACGTGAATGGGGATGGCAAGATCAGCACCGAGGACCGTGTTTATCTTGGAAACCCGACTCCGAAGTACACTTTCGCCCTTTCCGGCGGATTCACTTGGAAGAATCTCAATGTTGACCTCATGCTTCAGGGCGTGGCCGGCAACAAGATCGCCTACATGGCCAAGCAGCTCATCCTCGCCGATGTCGAGGGTAACTTCAGCCGCGCCAAGGAGATTCTCAACGCATGGAGTCCTGAGAACCGTGATTCCACGATTCCGATCCTTTCCAGGAACGACCCGAACTCCAACCTCGCCACCCCTTCAGGATGGTATCTCGAGGATGGTAGCTACCTCCGCGTCAAGAACTTGACTGTCGGTTACGACATCACCAAGCTCATGCGCCGTCTGCCTCACTTCGCCGAGAGGAACTCTTCTTGCAACGTTTACTTCTCCGGTGAGAACCTCTTCACTTTCACCAAGTATTCCGGAATGGATCCTGAGGTCGGCGGATATGACACCCTGACCTACCCGGTCCACAAGATTTTCGCCTTCGGTGTGAAACTCAACTACTAATATTTAGGAGGACATTAGATATGAAAAAGTACATTTATATAGCTTTTGCCGCTCTCTGCGCCCTCACTTTCGCCTCTTGCGATAATTTCTTGGATTACACTTCCCAGGGAACTATCGCCCAGGACAACTTCTTCCTTTCCGACGAACAGGCCAATGGTGCTATTGAGAACTGCTACTACGGCCTCTTCGAGAGGGACGGAATGTTCAGCCGTGAGATCTACTGGGAGCAGGCTTGCGCTAACGATATGGTATGGGGCAAGACCCGTGGTTTCCCGAGCCTCGCCACTTTGAGCTACACCGGCAACGAGTCCTGTATTCTTGACACTTGGAACAGGATCTACAACCGTTACGGCATTCCCAAGGCCAACTGGGTGGTCAATTCTCTTCTCACCAAACAGGCCAAGGAAGGCCTCACTCCTGTTGAGACCAGGGTACTCGGTGAGGGTTACTTCCTTCGCGCGCAGTATCACCTGCTCGCCGCCTACCGCTACGGCACCAAGGAGCTCGGTGTTCCCTTCGTGGCATACGAGGATGTCGAGGGTGGTTACAACTACACCATCCCCCCGCAGCTCCCTTCTGTGACCGACAACTACGCCTACATCGTCTCCGACCTGAAGAAGGCTGAGGAGATCCTCCCTCGCGTTGAGGAGTACTCCACGGCTGACCTCGGCCGCGCCTGCAAGCAGTCCGCCGCCGCCCTTATGGCCAAGGCTTACGCTTACTGGGCCATGTGGGACAGCTCACAGTGGAGCAATGTCATCGACTGTGTGAACCGTCTTGAGAACCAATATGGCCGCGGGCTGGTGGACAATTTCGCCGACCTCTTCTCCCCGGATTTCAGCAAGGGCTTCTACAATAAGGAGTACTGCTGGGGTATTCCCGGAACAGGTGGTGCTGACTACACCGGTAACGGTGGTGTTGAGCTTACCGGTGTCATGCTCGAGGACAAGGGCTGGGGCAAGTTCAACGGCTGGGGCCAGATCCACCCTTCCTATGACCTCTACGAAGAAATGGCGAAGGATAATGAGGACACCAACGGTGACGGCGTCTCTGACTATCAGGACACCAAGAACGAGCGTCTTGCCAAGACCATCCTTGAGTACAACGACGAATTCACTTATTTCGGTGAGAAGATGCGCTACTACTCTCCGGTCAACATTGAGGTTGGTTTCCAGTGCAACAAGTACATGGAGGCATTCGAGCCCGCCAACTGCGTTGGCACGACCGTTCTCGACAATGGTAACTGGCCTGTCACTCAGGTTATGTGGCCTATCGTCCGCTTCGCTGACTGCTTGCTTCTCCGCGCCGAGGCTAACCTCGCCCTGGGCAATGCCGCAGCCGCCGCGACCGACATCAACAAGATCCGCGTCCGCAGTCACCTTAAGCCTCTCGATGGTCCTGCCACTTGGACTGACCTTTATCACGAGCGCCGCTGCGAGCTCGCTTTCGAGTTCTCCGCCGACCACGCTTTCGACTGCAAGAGGTGGGCTATCTCTGGAAATCCTGAGATCAAGGCCCTCGCCCTCAACGAGCTCAACTCTCATCCGAGGGTGCGTCACTATGAGGATCGGATGAACCCTGAGTCTCCCTACACTGTTGGCCCTTACGAGGACTACCAGAGCCCTGTCAAGGTCTGGAGAGACCAGTGCCTGACCTTCCCTTATCCTACCGACGAGATCACCAAGGCTAACGGTGCCTTGCAGAACCCTCCGTCCTGGCGCTAGTTTGATGACTTTAAATAAGATTAATAAAGCATGAAAAAGATATTTTACGCGATAATGGGTGCCGCCCTGCTTCTCCTTGCCGGTTGTGAGGAGAAAGGCGAGGTGTTCTACCAGAATCCTTACAGGATCATCGTGGACTACCAGCCCTCGACCTTCACCATCAACGGGATCTCGGGCAATGTGACTCCTGACGGTGACTATAATTGGATCACCTCCAACGGGAATGGCAGCTTCACTGTGAGGCGAAACACCTCCGGTAAGATCCGCCGCGCCGAGTTTACAGTCGCCGGTTCTAAAGACAAGGCGATCGTCAACCAGAGGGCACACGGACTTGATGCTTCTGTCGCTTCAACTCTTAAAGGACAGGGTCTCGGCACAGCGAAGGTCAATGTTACTCTTTCGACTAAAAACCCCGACGACTACGCTGGTTGGGGACTTATCTACGGTACTGCCAATGACCGTGCCGCCGGCAAAGTTGTTCCTATGAGTGGAGCTCCCGCTGTGGGAACCAATGTCGGAGAATTGACTGGACTCGCCGAGGGAACGGATTATTTCATCTGGTCTTATGTCGAATCTACCGAGGGTGACAGGGTCTACTCTGGTGTGCTCGGTCTCGTGCCTCCAGTTTATGTCAAGGCTGGTGAGGACCTGCAGGCCGCCATCGATGGAGCCAAGGAATATAGTGAGATCCGCGTCGCGGGAGGAGCTGTATTCAATGGTACAATTGTCTTTGATGAAAAGAACAAGAATAAAGTGCTGTCTGGCGGATGGAACGCCGACTTCACCGAGCAAAGCTGGGACAACCTTACAGTCATTGATGGTGGCGGAACCAACCGCGGTATCTACTGCGGAAAGGATCCTGTTTCAGACATGCCTCTTGACGGTTCAGTCGAGATTTCATATCTTGAGATCCGCAACTGCCTTGCCCTTAGTGGTCATGGATCAGCTGTACGCGTCAGCGGCGGCCCTATAAAGGTTCATCACTGCTACATGCATGACAATACCACTGACCGTGGTACGATCGCGACACGAGAGGATGATCAATCTTCTGATATTGAGATATATAATTGCGTCATTACCAACAACACATCCACTGGCCATGCCGCTGGTATCTCAATCGAGGATGGTAAAGACTATTATGGATACGAGACTTATGCCTCCATCGCAAACTGCCTTATCGCGAACAATGTCTCCACCAAGGGAGATGGTGCCTGCAGCGCCGTGTATGTGTACAATAAGGTAATCGTTAAGCTCTTCAACAACACGATCTACGGTAACGTCACTTACAATCCGAACTGCGCCGCCTTGTTTGTGCGCGAATGGGGTAAGAACCACTTTGTCAACAACCTCATTGTCGGTAACCTTACCAAGCAAGACGGTTCAGGTGTTTGGGCGAACGTGAATATCTCCGACACCAATGATGGTGCTTTCTACAACAACATTATCGCTGGCAAAAATGGTTTCGGAAACACTGCGCAGGTCGGCAATACCGTTCTCGCCAATGACGCTGACGCCAAGTCACTGCTCGCGAACCCAAGTGTCTCTCATAAGACTCTTAAAGAATATCTTGGCGGCAATTACATGCCGGTCGGAGCGGCGATAGGCGCTGGTACGCTTGATGTCGTGGTCCAGCACAGTGGCTGGGATAATATAGACACCGAGCTCAACATCAAAGAAATGCAGGAGAAGTACGAGACTGACCTCAATGGCAATCCTCGTATCACTAACGGCAAGATTGATGTTGGTTGCTTCCAGGCACAGTAATAGCTCCTCCGGCCCTCGGGCCTCAGGATGACTATATAATGCGGGACGGCCAATCGGCCGCCCCGTTTTTATTATTAATGACGATAATGAGTAAGCATCCGACGAAGTACGTGTAAGTGACACGGAGTTATATGCAAGTAGCAGCAACTTTTCCGAAGTTACGGTAAGCTGCTGCTACTTTCGCTT
>CACZZZ010000017.1 GCA_902785825.1 uncultured Bacteroidia bacterium | reverse complement strand
GGATAAGGCCTGGAAAGACAACTAAAAGTAGGGATAATGAAAAGAGCCAACCTACACCAGTAATAAAGTTAAACCAGAGTCAACTTTTTTCAGGGAAAGACATGTGGAGCGGTGGCAAGGCCGTATAGGGACAAACAGATGACGCCACGACAAACGGATGAAGCCAATCAGGCCATAAGTGTTCCCGGAATCATCCCCGTGCCCGGAAATGGGCTTATTCCGGCACGGCTCGCATTTTTACCGTCCCCCGTGCCCGAAAATGGGCACTTTCCGGCACGGGAAGCCCTGAAAACAAAGCCGGGTTGTGTTCCATCCAGAGAGAGAGTTTGGCGCCGTTCGGAATGTCCCAGTCATCAGCGAATAGTCATGATGTAAGTATCTGAGGAAATACGTATAGGGTGCCGAAAGTGTAGCCGGCCTTCCACGGCGAAAATCGCTGTCATGGGAAAATCTGAATACCTTTACTTTATTCGATCATACGAGGTTGTAATTATCCCGTCCAACATGGTATTTTACAGATTATTAATTACTTACATATTAAACAATCTTTCGAGTGCGACACTTCTACTCGATGCTTACATACAAACAGGGAGGTCACTTAAGGGCCTCCCTGAATTGTATTGACTTGGAGCAACATTCTACTCAACAATCACTGAAATGGACGTGATATAAGGGAATGTGTAACTTCCTCCGCCTCCACCTCCACTTGTCCTATAGCCCATTGTCAAAGTGACAGCCGAGGATGAAGTACCTATCCATCGACCCGTTGTCACTCCGCTTGCGGTACTTACAGTATAAGACCCTGTGCTCGCACTGGGATTCTGGGTATAATTGGGGTTGGAGTAGTATGTGACAATAATGTCTTTCACCGCCTTTCCTTCGGGGGGAGTAACCTCTATCGTCCCCTGTCGGGTGTATCCTTGCATACGATATCCACTTACCACATAGTTGCTTCCGGATCTATAAGAATTCGTCAGACGAACAGATACATCATCCCTCGTAACCGTGGCAGTAGTCGTAGAACCATAATTATAATATGTCGTCGACAAGCTTGAGAAGTCAGAAACACTGAAGTTCACTGGCTCAACATACTTCTTCTGTATGATCTTGATCGGCTTCGTGATGCTCTTTCCGTTGACAGTACCGACAATATCTGCCTCATACTCTTTCTGCAACGTGGTCTCATTAGGATCGAAATAGAATTCCACAGCTGTCGTCTGCATACTTGAACCGGCAGTGAAACTGCTCGGAGAGGCAGTCAGACCAGCAGAGAGGTTTGTAATAGTCCAGTTCATGGAAGAAGTCACGTTCACTGTGGCGCTGGTTGCGGAATATCCCACCTCCTGCTCATACTTGTCGGCATAGAGGGTTGCGGTAGCCGTCAATTTCAGCTCACAAGGTTTGAAGAAGCCCTGCTCATCCTGCAGAACCACATCTGTGGAGTTGCCGCTTTCCAGGCTGGTGTAAAGAGTGCAGACATAATCCTGCTTGTACACGTATGCACCACTTTGGATGGTTCTGTACTCGTCCAGAGTAACCTGGCGGATAAAATAGAATGTGTTCTGGTCCTCATTCCAATATGACGCTCCGGTGCTAACCGGAAGATCCTGGCTGGTCGAGTATAAGTTGTTATTCTTTGCCTCAATCATTATGTTCAGCGGGAACAAAGACGCACCCAAACCTTCAGGCAGCCGGAAGTGAACCTTCACCTTCTTGCCATTCTCATCAAGCTCATCCGCCTCGATGTAGGTGCCTTTGATTGAGGCATCCGTAGTCTGCGGCTGAGGATTAAGGAACTTCTGTTGAGGGATTACATTGATGATAACCTCCCTGAACAATCTGCGACCCGTGCCGTACCTTGCCGAAACTCTAATTACGCTGGTCTTTACGGATACACCCCTCTCCGCAATTGGAACGGTGATTGTTCCCCATGTCCCAGAAGAGAGATCAGCTGTGCCTAGTCCGTTCGCGAGCAGCTCCTCAAGGCTGCAGGCAACGGCGGATTCTGGGGTAATGTCATACATAGCCAGAGTCACATCATAAACCTCACCATTAACAGTGCCCTCCCCCACAGATGTGACCGGAGTACCTGCCGCCGTACCGGAAGTCGGGAAGAACTGCCAGTAAATCGTGTAATCCGGCACTTTACCGATAATAGGATCAACCTGTCCGTTGGAAGTAAACTCCGTCTGGTTGACACGGATTGTCGAAGAACCGTTCGAGAGCTCGTTCAGGGAAGAAATCGCCAGTCCAGTAGAAATGTTTCCGGAGAAATCCCCGTCAGCCGCATCTTGAGCCGTATCATAACCGTACTCATCAATGCCATAAACCTCAATAGAGTACTGGATATTTCTCAAAATAGGAATGTACTCTCCATCCGGGCCGAGTATGGCTATCTTGTAAAAACGAGAGGTGTTAGCCGGGATGGTAATATTGTCACCAACTTCGGTAGCCTGATTAAACTTGACCTTGACTATGAAGCAGGTCTGAGTACCTTCTTCGCTTGCGCGGGTGAACATTGTACGCTCATACATAAAGGCTCCGTCGGAATCGTTATCCGAGACAGGAACACTTGATGAAGGCATCACCGTGTCGATATCGGTAGCATCCGGCATATAGCCAAGATAAGTCCTCATCAGCGCCTCATAAAAAGTACCGGGTGCGGCTTCTGTATCGTTAGCGAAACTGAGAATATTCATGTAGTTCGGCTCATACTGCCTTGCACCCGTGTTCCAGGGAGCGACAGAACCTGTGTTGGGAACATTCATCAGACGATATTCTAAAACCTCATAAGGGGGGCCATCAGGATACTCTGTTGTGTTATATAAAGAACTCGGAACGGCCACCTTGATCTTGGCGAAGTTACGCACAAGGCAGATTGTAGCAAGCTGACCCTGTGTATAATCGTCCGGGGTATAGAAACCATGATCGTCTGCGGTAGAACCTTGCGCCCCGATGTGATCCATCTCCACTTTCTGCCAATAAGCGTCTTCCGGTTCAGGAGACGAGCCCTTGTGCTTGATCATGGCGTTGATCACCTCGTCCTCATCGCCGAATACGGGCAAAATCACATTTCCTTCCTCATCCAACGGTGGATTGGCCACAAAATGCAAATGCCTCTTCTTGTCCGTTATAGGAAGGAGAACGCTGTAAGTAGCAGTGGAAGAGTGATCCACATAACTGCTGATTTGCTCGAACTCGGCTGGAATCCAACTCTGGAATGAACCTTCCGATCCGAAAACGGCGATGTAAAGCTTACTGATCGAAGGGACATTGCCCATCGCCCTGGTGTCGAGGCTGACGTCGGGAAATATCGCTTGCACCCTGACCTTCACCATCCCCTCGGGATAACTGACGGAGGAGGGCTGCTCAATCTCGTATGTACAGGCCGTGAAGGCCAGAAACATTACAGAAAAGATACTAATGATTCGTTTCATCTTCTACTCCTCCTTTAGTTTTCGATATGCTGGTTAGGATGATATACATTGGACGACATCGGAGAATCTCCCCAATACCAAAGATCATAGATGAATTTGGCGTCGATCAATTCTCTGTATTTGTGTTGATAACCGTTGTAAGTAAAATAATCATCCAATTTGGATTCAGAGAAGAACAGCAAGTCCGATCCGTCGCTGGGAATAATGACGAACCTGCCACTTGCAGCGAAATAAGGTACATCGACATTGAATATCTTCGGCAGAGTATTATCATTTTGCCTTGCGGCGATAAAAGCTATTTCAGCCTCCGTGGGGAGTCTCCAACGACCGGCCGGATAGCCCGCCTCTTGGAAAGTAGCGCCTCTCTTCACATAGGGAAGATACTCATCCGGAACCGTTTCCTGATTGTAATCTCCAGTATAAGAATACTCTTCAGTCAAACCGGATGAAATCAGGAAATGAGGAGCTATGATATTGCGGGCATTATCCGCTTTAGAAGAAACCAAGATGTCACCCGGATTCTGCCAAGGAGCGGTTCCCGCTGAACCATTGTTGTTATACACATAATTGTTCAATGACCAATCGTTGAAAACACTTCTGGCCTTTGCCCTCGGATCTCCTATTTTGTAATAAATCTTCTCCTTTGCTCCACCATCGACGGAGATATTGTAGTAATTATTGGTACTGCTAAATGCCGAGATCAAGACATCCGTCGTGAATGCGGGCTTGTCAATCCAATAGATATCGTCAGCAAAGACTATATTACCATATTCGATGGTATTGTTTGAAACAAGATGGATTTGCCCTAAAGTTCTCCATCCATTATCATTAGGATAATGATAGTACCCTCCATATTGTGTTCCAAACGGAGAATTCTTTACAGAGGCAAAGTAACCATTGACGAAAAGGTCTCCTGCGATAAAGTTATCATCCTCGTCAGTCGCTTTCTTCAGCTCGATGGCAGGATGCTGCGTGATAACGACATCCCTGTAAATTGCCGACTCAGTACTCTTGTAGATTCGGAGCTTTATCGTCCGGACCACATAGAGGTTGGAAATGTCATGAGTGAAGACAACCACCTTCTCATCATCATCAACCTCGAACGAATACGTCCTGTTTTCCACCGGGTGGGTGTAGCTCCCGCTCGCGCTGGCAGCGGAGAATGAACCGTTTGCCGGGTTCCTCTTAACCTCGGTAGCACCGGTGCCGCTATAGTCATAGTACGTGATCTCAGTAATCTCAGCCACAGCGGACGTGTTGCTCATAAAATTGATTTTCAGGTTAGGAATACTATAAAGGTCATAACTGAGGGTAGGGACGTCGAAGTACTCAGCAGAGTCGCTGGTCGTGCCAAAAGCGCTGGAAGGAGAAGACCAGTCTGCGAAGTCGGCTACGCAATAAAGCTTCTCCAAGAACACGAAATCATCCTTGGTGCCGCCCAGTACCTTGACGTTAAGCGTAAGCTGATACCAGGTGTTGCGGTTCAACGTGAATACACCTTCAGTCGCTGACACGGGAATAGGTATCTTATAATAAAAAGGACTCATTCCCGTAAGATTGCTGTTCCATCCCAGCTGGATCTTGTAATAAGGATCCCCGTTCTCGCCGGCAGCCCAAGACTGCGGATAGGTATATGAAGGATCCGTAGTTACTGTATAACACTCTAAACCATCAACGTTAGTGATACCGTTATCCGTGTATCCATGGGAAGTCTCATAGGTGAAGAAAGTGGCATCCTCGGTCTCCCTTGTCGAGGGAGAGTCTTCAATAGTGTTGTTGCTTAGGGCATTCGCGAAATAAACAAAAAGGTGGTCATTGTCCACAACAGGAGTCCAAACTTCGCCTCCAGATCCAGCGATCTCCTTGGCGATATTCATGACCAGGGTCATCTTTACCGCCAGACGGGAAAGCGCGATGTTCACTACAGTTTCGTCGGAGACTCCCACCGGGGAAAAATGGGTGATCTTGCCTTCGGAGGTAAGATTGTCCATGATGAATCCGTTCTCATTTTTGGTGGCATAGTCCGCCTGGAAATCGGTGGAAACAGGCAGTTTAAGCACCTGCTCCAGCGTCTGTACGTTTTCGGGAATAGGATCTGGGTAATTGGCGACCACATAGACATAGCCGCCTTCCCTAAGGAGCTCAAATTCCTGTCCTCTATCAGTAGCGAAAGTCTTGTTGTCTCCTGTTACCCTGGCATGCGGATAAAGAGGAGTCGTTCCTTCGGCATCGGCGAAGAAGAAATAATCGAAGTGAAAGACCTGGTTCTCATTATAGGCATCATCGCCGTCCGCTCGGGTCTTAAGATCAGTGCAAAAGAGTTTGATGGTAAGCTCCCCGTTATCCGAAGGATTCTCCAACACGTTTTCCCTCCCGCAGGATGAAGCAAGCAGGGCTGCCGCTAGGGCTATAATATAAAATGTCTTTTTCATATTCTCGGAGGTCTTAGCGGATTACAAAATAGTGATAACCGCGCATGTCGTAGAGCTGCGTCTCGGAGTCAAGGCTATAGGAGGATCCGGAGGAATTAGTTACGGAAGTCTTGAAATATATCTTGTCATTGGATGCAGCGGAAGATTTAGGCGTGATCTTCAATAGTATTTTAGTCGGATGGCCGTCGTTGACAGTCCCGGTAATGGTTTGTCCGGCCTCAAAGGTCACAGTCTCTCTGTTCACAGTACCCGTCTCACTGTCGGTAGTATACTTGGTATAAGAGCCTGTGACGTCGAAACTGCCGGTATTGCCCTGAGGCTCCACGAGCCAGGTGCCTCCGACGGGGGAAGTCACGTTGAAGTCAATCTCAATGGGGGTTTTGTCACTCTTGAACCACCAGGTCTGGCGGTCGGCTTTATTACCGGTTCCCTCAACTGAGGTATCATTG
Organism: uncultured Bacteroidia bacterium; assembly: GCA_902785825.1. Classification (GTDB taxonomy): domain Bacteria; phylum Bacteroidota; class Bacteroidia; order Bacteroidales; family UBA932; genus Cryptobacteroides. Next base: position 142,556 of record CACZZZ010000017.1, on the reverse strand, counting down.
GAATCAGTGCCACCGTCCCTCTTGTTAATGGCGTTCGTGACAGTGAACTGGGAGGCCTGGGGATAATCCTCTGACATCATGCCGGCATAGATACCATCGATCCATTCAATGTTATCGTCGTCCATCTGGAGCATGACAGACACGCTCCAGCCTCCCGGCAGCGCCAATCCGTAAATGCGGTGCTTCTTGCAAGCCGCAAAACGAATCGGTTGGAGCTCCTCGTTCTCATCCTCCCTCTTAAGATCAAGCTTCCACGTTTTGTCAACTCCATCAGTTGTGGTGTTGAACTCAACATAAAGATCACGCAAAAGGTCCGGGAGGGCAAACACGGTGAAAACCAGAGAATCCTTAGCGGATTCGGCCGGAATTGTCTGATTGATATTGGCAACCGTGATCTTTTTCCTGGAAGCCTCATAACTTGTAGAGATTGTATAACTCTTCTGATCTCCTGAAAGATCGACATCAAAGTCTCCGTTGAGAATATCGTAGTTCTTAGTACTATGAGTGCCGATTGTGAAAGAATTTAATTTGACGTCCGATCCCTGAGCCGCGCTCTTGACAGATATCTCAAATGCCGTGAAATCAGGGAAAAAGTTAAGAGTCACGTTATTTCCTTGGCTAGCAGAGGTAGTAGCGGTCATGTAAGCGTAATCCATGTCTCCTTTCTCAGAGAACGTCTGACTAGCAGGTATCGTGAAAGTGAACTTGCCATCAGCGACTCCCGCTCCTGTTCCGTTTTTCCCGAGCACCGCTTTCCTGGGATACACTCCATAGAATGTCGCCTGATTACCATTCAGCCATACGAGACCGTTACCAACATCGTACAAATTACCAACCTCACCTTGATCGTATCCGGGATTGGAAGGATTTACAATAGACCCATCATTGCTCAAATTCTTCAGGGTTCCTTGGGTAGGATCGGATCCATCAGGGACAATCTGGTAGTCAGCCCAGTAGTAGTAGGGATTATCGTCGGACACGGGACCAGCTTCCACAGCGTTGCGCCTCGCCGCATCGGGTGAATAGATACGGATCTTATCAGTGGCTAGCCATTTGATATTCTGATAATCCTTCGTCTGATCATAATTCATGTATTCGGTCCTGGTGTCAACGGAAGAGTGGGCTTTCGCACCGAACTTGACCTCTTTCGCGGAGCCTTTCCGGCTCCAGCTCTCCTTCTGGCATCCGGCCAAAAGCGCCATGCCCCCGATTATGGAGACTAAAGCCAATAATTGAAAAAGTCTTCTCATGTCTATTCCCAATTATGGTTAAACTCCTTGTCGTCGAAATTGTAGTTCTTGACTTCCTGCTGGGCGGCATCAATCGTGACTGCCGCCTTATCCACTACTGACCCGGCGAGTATCGCGGTGTCAGAGTAGATCCGGCTCTCCCTGATTATGATGGGAGGCTCGTAATTCTTGGTTCTTTTCATACGCCAATCTTTATATTTCCTTTTATTTATTATCAAATTATCAAATTCTTTCCAGCCAAGCCCTGGGCACTCTGGCCCTGGCCCAAAGGCATCCTATCAGGCTCACCACGACATAGGTCCTCCCCAGCAGCTCCTCCACGTATCCCTCGACCCCTTTCAGGGTGCCCTTCGTCACACGCACCTTCTCTCCCAGCTCGAGCGGCTGGTCAACCAGGCCGCCTTCCCCGATGGACAGGTCAAACACCCGGCGGAAGTCATCCATCTGCTTGTCCGGGACCACCATCATCCGCCGCGTGGCGCAGTCGGGGACGAAACGCAACGGCAGGCTGTAGTGGGTGACCAGCATGCAGGCGTCGGCCTTCGTCGCCCGCACGAACACAAGGTTGGGCGCGAGCACTCTCTCAAACGAGCCAGAGCCACGACTCTTACGGGCACTCACCGTCGGAACGAAAACGTCGACACCCCGCCGGGAAAGCTCGTCCCTCAAGCGGATCTCCTGACGGAAATACCGGGTCCTCGCAACGAACCAGGCCATTTCGTTCTGGTTCGCCTTCTCCCGTACCGCTTCAGTCGACAATGCTGCTCCCATTTTTTAAAATGCATCAATTCCAAAATGCGAAGATAGTTTATCATTAACAAATATGCAAGCTATTTTCGAAGTTTTGGCTGCAAAAACGATTCAATTATAAATATTATAATACCTTAATATTATATAAATCGACCTTTGGGAGATTTTAACGAATAGAAACTGTCATTTAAAAAAAATGTTACATACAAGGGATTATTTCAAGAAAATAACTAATTTCGCGGTTGATGGAGTTGCCCTCCATACTTTTTCGAAGCGGTTCCGCTGGCGCGGGACTGTCAGCGTAGCTTTTTTCTCTGAAATCAAATTTAATAAATATGAAGAAAATAGTCATTTCCCTTCTGGCTGTCGCTTTGGGAGCTTCGGCTCTTTTCGCACAGCCCAAGGAAGAGAGGCCCGCGAACCCGTTCTGGATTGGAGTCCAAGGTGGAGGCCTGTTATCTTACAACGAGAACTGTTTCTCTTATAAAGAGGTTGGCAAGGTTGGGGATTTATTCTCAGCCCAAGGTTCTGTGTCTGTAGGTTACGACGTCACAAGAAGGTGGGGAGTCCGCGTCAATGTCAACTATGGGCCCAAGAATGCCGCGGCCAACAACTCCCGCCAGTCCGGTGGTGGATTCTACCCGTATAACTTTAAGAGCATCTCCGCATTCCTGGACGCCTTCTGGACCCTGACCGACGAGTTCTACAAGGGTCGTTTTGTCCCCAGGGTTTACGCAGGTATCGGGCTTGGACACACCTCCGACCTCACGGACTCTGGCCACCCGTGGCAGAGGCAATTCATGACGGATCCCAACAACAGTTTCGGTTTCCGGTTCGGCTTCCTGTGCGAGTACAAGGTCTCTGACACCTTCGGAATCTTCGTCGATTTCGCAGGAGAGGGCTACACAGACAATTTCAATGGTCTCCAGCCGACCAAGGAAGAGAAGAAAAACTCCGTCGATGGCTACCCGGGCTTCCCTCTCGACCTCCGCGGTGTCGGTTCGTTCGGACTCGCTTTGCATTTTTAATCAATTGAGACAATGACAATGAAAAGAATATTCATGGTTATCGCCGCGGCGGCCATCACAATCATGGCAACCGCCCAGAACGAGCGTCCAACCAATTGGTTCATCGGAGCTGCCGGTGGATTGAATATTGGTTTTGACGGAAAGGAATATATCTCCCGTGAATTCTCCCACAGCGGAAACGGTACCGCCCTCGATGTGTATTTCGGAAAATTCTTCAACAACACTCTTGGATTCAGGGCCGGTTATCAGGGTCTCACGATCTCTGATCAGTACATCGACTACGGCAAACTGGACTACACTTACGCCCATGCCGACCTGCTCCTGCGCTGCTGGGAATTCCTTGTCCCCTACGTCCACGCAGGTGCCGCCAAGGTTGAGAACTTCAAGCCCGCCGGTGGTATCGGTCTCATGGTCCCTATCAGGCTTTCGAACAGAGTAAGCGTCATTCCAGACCTCAAGGCTACAGCTTACCCGGGTGCCGTCTTCCCTGAAGGAGATGGCTTCGGAAGGACTATCAGCGGCACAGTAGGTCTGAGGATTAACCTGGGCAAGGTCGGAAGCAAACCCGAACCCGAGGTCGTGGAGCCTATCCCCGTGCCGGTGGTCGCTCCTGCTCCCAAACCCGAGCCCGAACCGGAACCGGTGGTTGAGGAACCGAAACCGACTGTCCAGGAGGTCGTCGAGCAGATCAACAAGTCCTTCAAGGCTGACGCCCTATTCGACTTCGACTCTGCGAAGATCCGTCCCGACGCCATTCCGATTCTCGACAAGGCTGTCGCTTGGCTGAATGAGTTCCCGACAGTGAAGGGTGTCATTGAGGGACACACTGACAGCCGCGGCTCAGAGGAGTACAACCAGGGCCTCTCCGAAAGGCGCGCCAAGGCCGTCTACGACTATCTCGTGGACAAGGGAATCAACAAGTTCCGCCTCACCTATAAGGGATTTGGCGAATCTCGCCCCGTGGCCACAAACGAGACTGACGAAGGTCGCCAGCTCAACCGTCGCATCGTACTGGTGCTCGACGAGGAGTAATCATAAACCCCAACAACCTCGCGAAGTCTTGTCTGGCCATAAGGTTAGACAAGGCTTTGTGGTTTGAATAAACGGTATGACAACAGCCATAATACTCGCCGGAGGATCAGGCGTCCGAATGGGCGCGGAGATCCCGAAGCAGTTTATAGAAGTCAACGGCAAGCCGATATTGGTTTATACATTGGAAGGTTTCCAGGCGCATCCGCTTGTCGATGAGATCGGCGTGGTTTGCCTTGATGGGTGGCATGACCGCCTCAGAAAATATGCGGAAGATTTTAACATATCCAAACTGAAGTGGATCATTTCAGGAGGCAACACCGGCCAGGAATCTATACGTAACGGCGTCTTTCATCTGGAAGGCAAATGCGACGAAAAAGATATTATCGTCATCCACGATGGTATCCGCCCGCTAATAGAGCCCTTTGTCCTTACGGATGTTATAGAGAAGTGCAAAGAATATGGTAACGCTGTCACGTCAATGCCTTACAATGAGCAGATATTCCTGGTGAACAAGGACGATCCGTCCACGACAAGCAAATACATTCCCAGAGAGACGCTACGCAGGGTGGCAACACCACAAGCCTATCGGTTCGGCTTGCTCGACAGCGCATATCATGAGGCCTTCGAAAAAGAAATCGGCATATACGGTTCTTCATATACTAATACCATGATGGTTGAATTAGGTAAGACCCTGCATTTTGCCGCCGGATCGGACAAGAATATCAAGCTTACCACGCAAGATGACCTGGAACTCTTCAAGGGGTACCTGGAGATGAAAAACAACACAGATGTCGAATAATAGCCCACTCTCATTTCCTCTGTATCTTGAAGACTTGATCACTATCAATCATTGTGATTGGATAGACTGGGACATTCTGCGAGATCGTGCAATCTTAATTTCTGGGGCTACAGGAATGATTGGGAGTTGCCTAATTGACGCCATTATGTTCCGAAACCGTGAGTCTGGATTAAACTGCAAAGTATTCGCTCTTTCACGCAATGCTGAGAGAGCACGCTCACGTTTCGCCGGATGGTCGGGCTCGTCTCTTTTACAAGTATTGGAAGGAGATGTGAATCAAGACATTTCGCCTCTCCTGCCAAATAGCGTTGATTATGTTCTCCATCTCGCCAGTAACACTCATCCCGTAGCATACGCTTCAGATCCGATTGGGACTATACTTACCAATATCGTCGGGACAAGGAATATGCTTGAAGCTGCCTCTTTACGAGGAGCCAGAAGGTTCCTGTTCGCCTCCTCAAATGAGATTTACGGAGAAAACAGAGGTGATAAAGAGCTTTTTGACGAGAGCTATTTGGGGTATATCGACTGCAACTCCCTTAGGGCAGGATATCCGGAAAGCAAGCGATGTGGCGAAGCGCTCTGCCAAGCATATCTCAAGCAAAGAGGGCTAGATATCGTTATCGCGAGACTCACCCGATCTTTCGGGCCTTCACTCCTCCCATCTGACACGAAAGCGATGTCGCAGTTCCTCCGGAATGGCGCCTCCAAAGAGGATATAGTACTTAAAAGCAAGGGTGACCAATTGTATTCCTACACCTACGCCGCTGACGCGGTCACAGGTTTGCTTACAGTTCTTCTTAAAGGAGAATGCGGGCAGGCCTATAACGTGGCTGAAGAATCCTTTGATATTCCCTTAAAAGAGATTGCCGGAATTATTGCCGAAGAGGCCGGGACCAAGGTGGTTTTCGATCTTCCTGACGCAGTGGAAGCCGCAGGGTTCAGCAAAGCCACAAAAGCCAGACTTGACGGAAGCAAACTGAGGGCACTCGGTTGGAGCGCACGGTACTCTTTGAGAGAAGGAATCCATAGAACGTTGAAATGCCTGAAGAACACCAAATAATTAACTCTGAAGACGAATTCAGGGATGGTTATCTCGTTTCTTGCGACATGAAGCGGGTATGGACTGTTCAACTACGATTGTTGAATAAATTACTACAGGTATGTTCCGCACATAATCTGAAGATTTGGGCAGATGGTGGCACTCTACTTGGGACAATTCGCCATAAAGGTTATATCCCATGGGATGACGATATCGACATGGTAATGATGCGAGAGGATTACGACAAACTTGTCCGTATTTCCGCATCAGAATTTAAAGCTCCATTCTTTTTCCAAACAGCTTATTCAGAGAAAGTTCCCTATCCAAGAGGTCATGCGCAACTGCGAATGGACGGTACAACCGCCATCCTGCCTTTCGACATAGATCAAGATTTTCATCAAGGAATTTTCATTGATATTTTCCCTTACGACGACGTGCCTGAAAACAAGGACGAATTAGACCAGCTTATCCGAACAAGAGACGAGATGTCTTATCGGCTAAATGAATACGCTTACGGGAAATATGGGTTAATTCATTTCAAACAGAATCAAGCGATCTGGAAAAACAGGCGCTTTATTGACAAAATCGGTTTCATCGAATACTTTCGAGAGTACGAGGCATTACTAAGTAAGAACACTGGCTATAAGACAGTTTCTTGCTTATCTTTCCTCACTGACCTCAATCGTTTCCAAAGAGACAAAAAGTGGTATGAAGAAACTTTGTATTTGCCTTTTGAGGATTCTGTCATTCCCGTCCCCTCTGGATTTGAAGAGATTTTGGCGAAGGAGTACGGTCCAGATTATATGATTCCTATCCGACAAGATAGTATTCATGGGCATTTCGAAGTACTGGATCCTGACAGGCCATATACCGATTATCTGTCGGAATTGAGACAATTACGGAAAAAGAAGAGATGGCTCGAGAGATTTAGGCTCTCTCGCTAAATAAGCCGCATTTCAGGGATGGCATCACTACGTAACGAAGCGATCAAAGGGATGTCTTGGGCTGCGATAGAGAAATTTACCTCGCAGGCCATCGCTTTTATTCTAGGGATAATCATGGCACGTCTGCTTGCCCCTGCCGACTATGGGGTGATTGGGATGACTGGCATTTTCATTGGCATAGCTGGTACATTGGTCGATAGTGGACTAGGAACGGCTCTAATACAGAAAAAGGAAAAAAAGAAAGATGATTATTCCACTCTGTTTGTTTTCAACTTCGGGATAAGCACACTATTATATCTGATCCTATTTATAGCCGCTCCATGGATCGCGGAGTTCTACAAAACGCCGGTACTTAAAGATGTTACCAGGGTTATAACCTTCCAACTAGTACTGAATGCGCTTTTCAACGCTCATTACACTAAACTCAGAATCGACCTGCAATTCAAGGCCATGTCCATCATCTCCCTGGTCTCACAAATCATGACAGGATGCGTAGGTGTATTCTTTGCTTTCATCGGATGGGGAGTATGGGCTCTTGTTTGGCAAACGATATTTAGTTGCATCATCAGAGGATTAATGGCAGTGGCGTATCTTAAGTGGTGGATGCCGGGTACCGGATTTTCGAAAGACTCGTTCCGCTATTTATTTGGATTCGGCTCGAAAATTCTCGCATCATCCTTGATTAACACAATTTACGGGAATGTTTACACCCTCATTATCGGAAAGAAATTCACCCCAGATGAGGTCGGACATTACACAAGGGGAGGTCAGTTGGCAACGTTTCCGGCTAATGTCACCACCGATATATTGGTGAGTGTTAATTACCCCATTTTAGCCAGGCTACAAGACGATAATGCCAAATTAGTAAATGCATACAGGAAAATGCTTACCGTCCCTTTGTTTGCGTTATATCCGATCTTGGTTGGCATGGCGGTCCTTGGTGAACCCTTTATTGGTCTGCTCTTAGGGGAAAAATGGTTACCTTGTGTGCCTTTTCTACGAATAATCGCCATTGGGGCAATGTTTACACCATTAACTCATGTAAATCTCAACCTTCTTTACGTTAAAGGGCGGACAGATCTTGTTTTAAAACTGGAAATCATAAAGAAAACCATCGCATTCTCAATTGTGTTTTTAACTATCCCTTTTGGCATTATATGGATGTTGGTCGGCAAGTCTTGCTACGATTTTATAGCATTCTCAATTAATTGTCATTACACGGGAAAAATCCTGGGATACGGATGGAAAAAACAAATGAAAGAGATTCTTCCTATCATCCTTAAATCTTTGATTATGGGAGCTGTTGTCTTCGCAGCAACATTTGCGATTAAAGGATGGTGGGCAAAGACTTTGATAGGCACTGGGACAGGTATCCTAGTTTATTTAGTAATTGCATGGATTACGAATGATCGCAATCTCCGTGAATTCCTTTCTATTTTAAAGGAATTCACCCAAAAGCGACGGAGCTGAACATCTCTTATGCAAAGCCGGATCGCTTCCATTGACCAAATAAAAAGCCTGGCAACATTGATGGTTTTGGCACTTCATCTTAATGTTTGCCGAGTCAGTACCGGTTTTCCTTCATGCCAATTAATACGCAGCCTGAGCGGGATAGCGATTCCTTTGTTCTTCATGGTTAGCGGTTTCTTGATGGCAAACAAGGAGTTATCATATAAATACATCCTGCATAAGTGTTTGAATATTCTAAAGGTTACGGTTGTTATTTGTTTAGCATATGATCTTTTTTATTTTATAAAGGAAAGTAGATTCTTCTACAGTTTCCCGTGGTGTTTCATTCAAGAAGGAGACTGGTGGCATTTTTGGTATTTCGGATCGATGCTGATTCTGTACCTAATGACCCCATTATTAGGCAAGCTTTCCCAAAGATCTCATCGCAACGTTTTAATCATTCTTTTTGTTGTCAACATTTTATGGTGGGTTGCGGATATTCTTTTTCAATTTGAGAAAAATCATATTACTCAGACCTTTAGGTTATGGTACTTCGTTTTTTATTTTCTGCTCGGTTCATATCTCCGTCTTAACCCTTCGAAGTTTCAGGTTCACTGGTATCACGTGGTTGCATCCTTCATTCCATATGCCCTCTGCGTCTTTTTTCTCCCTGCAGGAGGCATTGAGTTTCATTTCGGATCCCCATTTTGCGTTCTTTACACACTCGCACTATTCGTCATGACAATAGGCCAACACTCAGTATCTCCTTTGTTTAGCAAGTATTCAACTCTGGTTTTACCCGTATATTGTTTCCATGTTTTTATACTCAACATATTCATAACCCCCATTATTATCCCTCGGATCGAATTACTCAATATTAACGTCAACTTTATTTTCCTGATTGAGTTTATTACACTCGCTAGTATAGTGTTTTTTGTTGCTCTACTTCTATCCAAGATTCCTGGATACTCTAAACTATTCAGACTATGAGTACATATGATTATATCGTTGTCGGATCCGGCCTCTACGGAGCAACCTTTGCACATCTCGCACATAAAAAAGGCAATCGCTGCCTGGTGATTGACAAGCGGCAGCATCTGGGCGGGAATATCTATTGTGAAAACATAGAGGGGATTAACGTCCATAAATACGGTGCTCACATATTCCATACCTCGAACAAGGATGTTTGGGACTTTGTCAACGAGATAGTCCCGTTCAACAGGTACACCAATTCGCCATTGGCGTCATACAAAGGAAAGCTTTATAACCTTCCTTTCAACATGAATACATTCTTCCAGATGTGGGGTGTAACCACGCCGGAAAAGGCTTTGGCAATAATCGAAGAGCAGCGATCCGAAGCTAAGACCTTAATGGCTGCTGAAAGAGTAATCGAACCCAGGAATCTTGAGGAACAGGCCCTACTGCTCGTTGGCAGAGATATTTACGAAAGACTCGTAAAAGGCTACACCGAAAAGCAGTGGGGACGACCTTGCCATGAACTTCCTGCGTTCATTATTAGACGTTTACCGCTCAGGTTTGTGTTCGATAACAATTATTTCAATGACAAGTATCAAGGCATTCCCGAAGGCGGCTATAATAAACTGGTCAACGGCCTTCTTGAGGGGATAGAAACCCGAGTCGGATGCGACTTTTTTCAAGACAGGGAGCATTGGGAAAGCCTGGCCAAGAAGATCGTTTACACAGGAAGGATCGATGAGTATTTTGGATATAGGTTTGGGAAATTAGACTACCGCACTGTTAGATTTGATACGGAAGTTATTGATTCTCCAAACTTTCAAGGGAATGCTGTAATCAATTACACCGAACGTGAAATAGCCTTCACCCGCATAATCGAACACAAGCATTTCGAAACGTTTGGACAGGCCGTCTATGACAATCCAAAAACCGTTGTCACTAAAGAATATCCTTCGGAATGGAAGGAAGGAATGGAGCCATTCTATCCAATCAATGACACTCGCAACAATGCTTTATATTTGAAATACAAAGCATTAGCCGATAGCGAAGCCAACGTCATATTCGGAGGACGGCTGGCTGAATACAAGTATTATGACATGGCACCGATAATCGAAAAGGCACTCTCCTTAGATTACAATGGATAAGATCCTAACGCTCATAATTCCTGCCTACAACATGGAGAGATACCTTGACCGGTGCCTCTCTTCATTGATTGTGGACGAGAAGCATATGATGATGTTCGAGGCCTTGATAATTAATGACGGGTCATCGGACAGGACATCCGAGATCGGCCACCAATATGAGGCAAGGCGTCCGGAATCTTTCCGAGTCATAGACAAGGAGAATGGGCATTATGGATCTTGTGTTAATAGGGGTCTGTCAGAGGCGAGAGGAGTCTTTATTAAAATTCTTGATGCGGATGATTCTCTTGACTCCCAAGAGTTCTCTTTGTTCCTTGATTTTATTAATAATACAAACGTTGAGTCGAACGCTGATTTAATCCTCTCTAATTATTCATTCGTTAGAGAGAATAATTCATTTGTTAAATCTTATTTCTTTTCACACTACGATTGTCCTTGTTCGCTCAAGAGTATTTCCGAGAAGGACCGCATGGATTGGTTTATTCATGGGTTGACATACAAAACACAACTATTAAAAGAGATTCACTACCATCAAACCGAGGGCATTTCATATACTGATAATGAGTGGATATTCAATCCTTTAATCAAGGTTAGAAGCATTTATCAATTCAAAGGCACTCTTTACAGATACACTATTGACAGAGAGGGACAATCCATGTCCACAGAACAAAGAATTAAGAATTTAAGCATGTCCTTTCAAGTAATTGAATCAAATGTCAGTTTCTACCATGACAACGTTATAGATGATGCTGGTGTTTCATCTTTTATGGTTGATCGCCTCATAAAAGAAGCCTCACACCTTTATCAATTGTGCCTCTTCACTTATAACTGTACTGTTGACTCCTTGGAAAAATTGAAACAATTTGACAGATTTCTTAGTGAAAAGAATAGTATTGTTTACGACTCTACCGGTCGGTACTCAATAACTATCGGAGGTATTCGGTTTTATCCTGTTTCAGATTGGAGAGGCCACAACTATAAGATCAAGGTTGCACAAATTCTATATAGGTTAGCTGATTGGTTCCATAAAGTATATAATCGCACCTCGACAAAATAACCATGCCGATTCTTTCCATAATAATACCCTTATACAATACAAAACAGTATGTTGGTGAGTGTTTGGCTTCTATTCTGAACAATAACACTGCTTTGTCAGACTATGAGGTAATTGTTATAGATGACGGCTCGACAGATGAATCTGGGACCATAGTTCAATCTTTTTGTGATAATAATTATAATATCCGTTTAATCAACCAGAAAAACCAAGGGGTCGGAGTGGCAAGGATGAACGGCGTAAAGGAAGCAACTGGGGATTATATTTGGTTCATCGACAGTGATGATTACTTAGTTGAAGGAGCCATCTCGATCGTTCTTGATACTATTAGCCTTTACAATAATGTCGACGTATTCGTAACGCCTATGCGCCTGGTATTCGAGGATGGAAGAAATGGATACACCACACATGAATTAAACGAAAGATACGTAATCTCTGGGAAAGATTTATTGAAAAGGAAGGACTTTTTATTGATAGGCCCTCCTCAGTTTATCATTAAAAGGAAGTTGTTTAAAAACAAGTGGTTATATTTCCCAAAGGATGCAAGATACGAAGATGAGTATTTTGCCAGGGTATTGAAGTATATCGGCAATATTTTCCTTATTCTCGAAGAGTATTTGTATGTTTATCGTCAATGGTCAGGATCACATATGAATTCTGTCCAAGTCACTAGGGGAAATGATGTAATTACGATATATAAGCATCTTGATAGGTTTGCAAACGAGGTAGTATCGATAGAAGACCAACCGTGGTTCCGTTACAATATCGTCTCCTTTCTCTTTGAAAGCTATACACGTAACCGCAGTTTCTTTGGCACAAAAGAATTCAAGGCTTTCAGGAAGAAGAACAAGAGTTTCATCCGTTCCGAATGGGGAAAATATAAAAAGTATTTCCCTGTCAAAGACCAAGCCTTGGCAAATCTCTTGCTGGCCTCTCCAGTTTTGTATGTCAAACTGCTGAATCTTTATCAAGCCTGGAAGTACAAACATCAGTGAAAAGTCATGTATGTCCAAGCCCCCATGTTTTCCATTATTATACCTGTATATAATTCTGAACCTTTTCTTGCAGAGTGTCTAGACAGCATATCCAGACAGTCTTTCACGGATTATGAGGTTCTATTAGTTGATGATGGTAGTACTGACAGAAGCCTGGCGATTTGTATTGATTACTCCTCTAGAGACAAGAGATTCAAGTACTATCACACTGAAAAAGGAGGAGTAAGTAAAGCAAGGAATTTAGGATTAGATAATGCGACGGGAGAATATGTTGTATTTGTTGACTCTGATGACCAACTGCTTCCCGATTCCTTAACCATCTATGAGTCTTTAATTGGAACCTACCATGCAGATATCATTAAATGTGGATACATAGAAGATCGAGAATCAGAGTCCATCCAACATCAGATTTCTAGATTAATCTTGATTAAGGGACAAGATAGCTCCCTGATTTTGCATTCCACAGAAGAATGCGGCTATTCTGGATTCTTATGGAATACGGCATTCAAAAGAACCACCATAGGCAATGTTAGGTTTGATGAGAGCATCTCCTGGCTGGAGGATCATGTATTCTCAAGACAATGCTTCAAACAATGTGGTTCCATTCTATTAAGTCCCGAGATGACTTACCGTTATTTCATTCGTCAGACCGTATCTTTAAGCAATATCAAAGACCCTCTGATGATGATTCGTGCCTCTTATAAAGAGTATCTATCCAGAATCGACTTGATAAATGACGATGAACGTTATCTATACGAACAAGATGAAAGGCTCTTTTACGGGCGTCTTTCTCTCGCTACCAAGTTGATTAACACTCTCTCTTTAAAACAAAAGGTGGAATTTTTAAAACTGAGAGAAAGCCTCTTTCGGCATGTGCCAAAGGGGCGCATTCGTTATATTAGAACATTAATTGAGTTGTTATCTAGTAAAATCAAGAATCTCTTCCAATAACCGTGTGGTTGATGGAGATTTGACGTCCAAGACTATTGAATGGCTCAGGTTCCCTATGGCAGCATTGATAGTATTGCTGCATACCGGAGCTTTGGGACTTGGTAGTTCTCAGCCTATCTATCGTTCACTCTCCATATTAACCAATGCTGGAATCTGTCGCCTGGCTGTTCCATGCTTCTTCTTCATCTCCGGTTATTTATTTTTTTCTAAGTTAGAAGAGTGGGATTGGCACATTTGGACTGATAAGTTAAAGAGCAGAATCAAAACTCTCCTTATTCCATATTTGCTTTGGAATATCATAGCTGCTTTAGTCATATATGGATATCGCCAATTACGCGCTCCTTTGGAAGGAAGGGAGCACCTATCATTCATAGAACACATCAATAATTGGGGCGGATGGTGGGATGCTGGAGTGTCTTTTGATGGTCCCCTGTGGTTCATCCGAGAATTGATGCTTCTCTGTGTTTTAGCTCCATTTATCTTTTGGATCCTTCGACACCTGGGATTGTATTGGTTAATCCTATGCACATTAGCCTCTCTTTGGTTTGGCCAGCCTGTAGATGGCATCCTATATTTCTCCGCAGGTTCGTATCTCCGTCTTTACGGAAAAGGACTTCTGAACACTTTTAATAGATACCGCACTATTACCTACATTCTTTCTCCTTTGCTTTTGGCACTTATATTACTCTACTTTGACCAACAGCTCTTATATCTTACCTTCCGTGGCCTATTCATCATCGTCGGAATTGTCGCATCTTTTAATTTGGTATCATGCGGACTTGAGCATGGATACCTACATATCCATCCATTCCTGTCTAAAAGCAGTTTTTTAATCTTTGTCGCCCATAACATACTGATACTTCATGATATCTCACATTCCATCGTTCTTCGCATGATTCCTATTCGATGGGGTGAACTATATAACTGTATAGATCTTTTTCTTCGCCCAACAATTGCGACAGGAATCTGCTTAAGCTTATATTGGACGATGAGCAAACTCACTCCAAGGATGCTACGTTTGCTAACTGGCGGGCGTATATGATATCAGACTTCACTTCTTGAAAACATGGAAAGAATAACAAGACAATCCAACATGGAACTCTTGAGGCTGGTCTGCATGTTTATGGTCATGGCCTGCCATGCCAACGGTTACATGAACGAAGGTGACTTGTTTGGAGTTAATGGGGTAATTAAGCTGATTATAAATCAGTTCTGCCTTATTTGCGTAAACTGCTTTGTAATGCTATCAGGCTGGTTCGGTATCAGGGCCAGTTGGAAAGGCATCGCAAAACTGCTGTTCCAAGTTATATTTGTCGCTGTTCTTTGCTTTGCTGTATTTGCCGCCTTAGGCCAACCCGTATCATTTAAGAATGATCTATTTCCATATCTGGCATTCGGTTACGGCTATTGGTTTGTAGTATCTTATCTAGTACTTTATGCATTGTCTCCGGTTTTGGAGGCTTTCATCAGGGATGAGTCCGAAAGTGATTTCAGAAAGGCTCTCTATTTCATCTTCGCGGCGGAGATGGTTTACGGTTACATTTTAGGCGAAGGATCGTACGGGTTTGGTTTTTCTCCGATTGCTTTTATAAGCATCTATCTTCTCGCCAGATACGCCAGGATGTATCCTGGAAAACTATTTGCATTGAATAAGAAGTATGACCTGTTGGTTTACGTCCTGGCCACGGTTCTGTCCATCATAGGTTTTTGGTTCGGTTATAAATTATTCGGGATGGGTTTCCACCTGAACCACTATGACTCCCCATTGGCAATAATCGCTTCGTTATACTTCCTTCTATTCTTTTCGAAATTGAAGATCGAGAGCAAGACGGTCAACTGGCTTGCCGCTTCCGCATTTGCTATATACCTTTTCCATGAGAATTCCCTGGTATCTCCATATTACCACCAGTTGTTCTCTTGGTTGGAAGAGAATGTCCCAACAGCAGAGCTGTATCAGTTAATGTTTGTCCTTTTAATTCTCATCGGCCTTGCATTCCTGCTTATCGACAAACTGCGGATACTCCTTTGGAAAAGAATAAGTAACGCATAAATGCGACACGCCTGGCTGATAATAGCGCATAACGAGTTTGGCATCCTGCAAAGGCTGATATCAGCCCTTGATGCTCCGGAGTGTGACTTTTACGTCCATATCGACAAGAAAGTCAAGCGATTGCCCGAACTTAAGGTCGGTGCTGGAAAGCTATTGTTTTTGAAAGACAGGATTGATGTTCGTTGGGGCTCTATGACACAGATAATGTGTGAGATCGAGCTACTAAAGGAGGCCGCGAAAAATGGAAATCACGACTATTATCATATCATCTCGGGCACAACCCTCCCTTTAATACCAATCGCTGAAATAGATGCTTTCTTTGGTATCAATAAAGGAAATAGCATTATGTCATGCCTTTGCAAGGATCAACCTTATCAGGAGACACTAAAAGCACATCGCTACAATCTATTCTTGCACAATTACGCTTCGTATGGGTTTAAAGGGAGATTATCTCAAGTACTTTGGAAATCATCGATAGCGGTTCAGAGGATTCTAGGGATTGAAACAAACAAGAATAGGTCGTTTTATAAGGCTAGCAATTGGCTTAGCCTTACTCAAGAGGCTGTGGATTATATTCTATCCAAGGAAAAGGAAATACATAAGACATACCGCTATTCCTTTTGTGGAGACGAATACTTCATCCCATCAGAATTGATGGCATCTCCCCTTAAGAATAGAGTCGTTAATAGTGAGAAATATCTGCTTCACAATATCTCTCGATCCAATGCCAGCACGTATCACCTCAATGAATACGATGCTTTGTGCGAGTCAGGATATCTATTTGCCCGAAAATTCACAGAACAATGAACCTCTCACGGACATACCTCTGGCGTAAACTACGGGAGAAGAAGATCCTCGCATCTCACAAGCGGGTCGCAGGAATCTGTGAGGCGCTGGTTGCCTCCTGGAAGGCCGATCATGTCCGTTACATTTTAGAACCTAAAGTCTCATTCAACTCGGACAAGATTATCTGGCAGTATTGGGCGCAGGGCTTCGAGGATGTGCCGGATGTCATCCGTAAGTGCCTGGGTTCCGTGGAAAGATATGCTGAAGGCTACACTATAGTCAGGCTTTCCGACGGGAATCTAGCTGAATACCTGGATATTCCGGATTTCATTCAAAAGAAACGAGCATTGTATTCGAAGGCTCATTTTGCGGATATCCTTAGATTGATGCTTCTCGCCACGTACGGCGGGATTTGGATGGATGCGACTATTTTCCTGTCTGGGCCCATACCTGAAGATTATACAAAACAGGACTTCTTTGTATTCAGGAGGGATCCATCGGAACCGGACCGACGTTACTGGCGGAACACGTATGCTTACTATTTCGGTTGGGCCAAAGGATTCAGGGTTAATATGCTGAACAGTCTAATCGTGGCCAGATGCGGGAACCGGACTATATCCGATCTCTGCGACCTGATGCTTTCCTGGTGGAAAGAACATGATTCCGTCCCTGACTATTTCTTCTTCCAGATCCTTTTCGACGTCTATGCTCCAAAGGATGTCTGCCCCATCGTAAGCGACACCCTTCCCCATTATCTCCAGCAATCGATTAACGACCCATCATTCAAACTGATGAGCAGGGAGGAAATACTACGGACAATTCCTATCCATAAACTCACATATAAATGACCCTCAAAGAACGATTCCTTGAATGGCTGATCCGGCCAGAAAAGTATTATATACGCAAATACTTGAGATTCCTGCGGAAGGAGGAGAAATACTCTTTTGAAAAGCCCTGCAAGCCGCTTGCACTCTGTTACAAGGCTCACAAGAACCGGCTAGGATCCAGGTTGGGCTTTATAATCAGCGCAGGATGTTTCGCAGAAGGGCTGCAGCTTGAGCATTACGGTTCGGTAATAGTCAATCCCAAAGCCCGTATAGGCAGGAACTGCAAGATCCATGGTAATTGTTGCATTGGTAGCGACGGAGGTTATCCTGATTACTCCCCTGTCATCGGTGACAACGTGGACATCGGTCAGGGAGCACAGATTCTCGGAGGTGTTCGCATAGCAAACAATGTCCGGATTGGCGCAGGTTCAGTTGTTGTCAAGGACGTTCTGGAACCCGGGGTGACCGTAGTTGGTGTTCCGGGAAAGATTATTGACAAATCCGGTTCAAACGCATGAATATCTTCAAGAAATATTCACCGATAAAACTCGTCTATTTTGTATCTATAGCCGTGTCGTTGCTGTGCATCCTGTGCTTCGGCCCAATCGAATACAACGACACCCCTTCTTACCTCAGCGCATGGGAAAACTGGTCCCAAGGAAAGATGGACACCTTCCGGACGCCTTTGTATCCCATGTTCCTCGGAGCCGTAAAGGGCATGACGGGAAAAGCCTGGGGCTGGGCGGCCATACTGATTCAATATGCCATTTTTATATTGAGCGTAAAGTACTTCCATAAAATGGCAAAGATGCTGCTGAAAGACAGGGCGGCTCTAATTGTTACTGCCATCTATGCGATCTACCCGACTTTCAACTCATGGGGGAACCTTCTCCTCACTGATTCTTTAGGAATGTCCCTGAGCGTTGTTTTCATATTTGCGGGTTTTAAGGTCATCATGGAGGGCAGCATAAGACACACCTATATCGCAACCCTTATGCTTGTACTCCTTCTAGCCCTCAGGCCAGCAAGCGTAAGTATGCTGATTCCTGCTGCTCTTTCCTTCTTCCTGGTATTGTTCATAAAGGAAAAACGAATGGCTGGTATTCTCGGCTTGGCAGGGATTGCAGTCTGCTCAGTCTGCCTTCTAGTTTACTGCGCAAAAGTGAAAGAGAAAACTGGCATATTCACTCCCTCTACAGTCAGTGCCGCAAACGACCTGACCATTGCCAGAATGTACGGCTATCTCCTTCCCGAGGCCATAGAAGACGCTCACCTCTCCGAAGTGCTTCGTGACAATTATGAAAAGTATGGGCTGGAATTGCAAGAAGGGCCTGTCTTTTACGGCGCCATCGGAAATCTCATGGACGAGTTTTCCGTAGCGGAGATGAAGAAGGCCGTTAACAATTCCATCCGGCTGAATCCGGCTTTATGGTTCAAGGCTTTGGTCAAGAGGTTTTATCTTGCCTCCTTGACCCCGGCCACCAGAAGTTACGCATCTGACCTGTTCAGAATACATCCTTTGTTCCCCATCAACATAGGGATAGTGATTCTGCTTCTGACGGTATATTCAATCATTATTGTCATACAACTATTCAGCCGTCGTTTCCCTGTCGCAAATATTTTTCTTGCCACTACAAGTCTTTGTGTCATAGGAGTTTCAATCATAGGGGCACAACATGAATATAGCAGGCTGATCCTTCCGGCGATGCCCTGCATCTTGATTGTCATTGCCCAGTTGTTGGAAAACCTCAAGCTCGGCAATTCAATTAGGCTAATCTGAGATGATAGTGTCTTTCATATTACCGGCTTGGAAAAGCCTGCATCTTGCAGAAGCTATCGAGAGCATCCTGGCGCAAACTAGCCAGGATTGGGAACTGGTTGTCGTTGATGACTGCTCTACGGAGCCTGTCGGTGAAATCGTAGCATCTTTCAAGGACCAAAGGATACGATACTATCGGAACGAGAAAAACATTGGAGGCAAAGACCTTGTTCGCCAATGGAACCACAGCATATCTTTCGCCACCGGCGACTATGTTGTCCTTGCCGCAGATGACGACAAGTACAAGCCAGAGTTCTGTGAAGAAGTGCTCAAACTGGCGGAAAAGTATCCCGAAGTCGACTTGATCCATTCTTCTGTCGAGCAGATAGACGAAGACGGCTTTCATCTTTGGGATGACAGCATTCTACCCGAATATACAAGCAAATACGAATACCTCAACTGGTGGCTTACAGGAAGGTCGTTCACCTGCGTAGGTAATTTCGCATTCAAACGCTCCGCACTTATGGCTATGGGAGGATTCATGGATTTCCCCTGTGCCTTCGGGAGCGACATCGCAACCCCAATTTCATTATCGAAAAACGGTGTGGCTAACACTCAACAGATGTTGTTCTGTTTCAGGCAGTCAGAACAGCACCTATCAGCCGATCGTTCACGATTCAAAGAGAAACTCGAAGCGATTTCGCAGCTTTCCGATTTTCTTCGTTCAATCCATTATGAGGAGCCGGACAATACGGCCGACAAGGAATTCTACTCCATAGTAAACGAAGACTATCTTCACAAGAAGTGCGTCTATGACTATTTCAACCTGGTTATAAAGTACCTGCCAATCAGCAAACTTAAATATCTTAAGTTATGTCGATTAGCAACACTATCTGATAAAGGCATGATGGTTCTTAGATGGATTAAATACAAGTTGGTAAAATGATTCTTCCTCAAGATCAATCTATTGACTTACGTCAGTCCACCCTTATCAAAGCGATGCGATTCCCGCTAATCGTGATGGTGCTGTATATTCATTCCCCGGGCGCTTTCTTTGAACCCAGATTGGAATTGTCTTTCGACGGTTGGAACATTTACCATATCATAGCCGGATTTATTTCTGGCCACATGTTTGCCATCGCAACCCGTTGCTTCTTTTTTTTCAGTGGATTTCTATTCTATAGATACTTAAAAGATGGTGAATTCAGTATTAAATGGGTAATAACCAAATGGAAAAAGCGTTTTTGGAGCCTCCTAGTACCTTTCCTGTTTTGGAACCTTATTATGGTTGTGGCTGTATTTTTAAAGAACGTTATTTTCGATGCTCTTTCGCTCAAATCTAGCGTTGAGGAACTCTCTCTTGTGGGAAAAGGGCCGTTGTATTGGTTCCTAACCGGACCGGCAGATTATCCATTATGGTTCTTGAGAGACCTGATTCTCATGACTCTGATAGCCCCACTTATATACCCAATAGTCAAGACATTCCGATGGGCGTCCCTATTCATACTCATTCTTTTCTACCTTTCTCCCTTGACCCTGACGATTCCTTCCAAGCAAGCTATAATCTATTTCAGCGTTGGTGCATGGCTGGGTATTAACAGATTTGATCTCTTGACGATTTGCCGCAAGTACAAAATCCCGGCTGCCGTTATATCAGTAATTCTTCTCCCAATTGCGACTTCACAAGTAGGTCGTCCATTGCACACCTTTCTTTTAGATTTGTTTATTCCATTTGGAATCATCATGTCCATCAATATTTGCGATAATCTCATCAACAACGAAAAGATTTGCGAACGGCTTTGCAAACTCTCAGCTAGTGTTTTTTTTATATATGCTATCCACGAAATCTATATCCTTGGCTGGACAAAAGGGTTGTTTCTTAGGATCTTCGGCGATTCTCTTTTCAGTACTTGTATAAGTTACTTATTCGTGCCTGTAGTTGTCCTGTTTGTATGTCTAGGTCTTTATTACCTTTTTAATAGAATAATGCCACGCACGATGTCATTTGCCTGCGGAGGAAGAACTGATTTCAGAACACAATGATTCCTCTCGCCATAGCGTTCACACCCAATTACTTCGTGCCGGCGGCGACGATGCTACGGTCGCTGCTGGACTCCTCTGAGGACAGTTTCAAGGTCATCTGCCTTGTCTCGGAGGAGATTCCGGAACGGATGCGTAATAAGCTCGAGAGACTTGGAGAAGGACGGCTCTCGTTCGAGTATATTCCTTTAAAGGGACGCCTGGAAGGGATCTACACCGACCCTCGTTATACCGAGGCGGCTTCTTTCAGACTGATCCTTCCGGAACTGCTACCCGAATATGACTCTATCGTTTATATTGATTGCGATGTGATTGTGCGTCAGAATATAGGAAAACTATTCCAGGAGATAGATCTCGGGAACAATTACTTAGCGGCAGTGTTCGAGGCTCCTATAGAGAAACAAGCGGAAAGGGCCAGCGCCCTCGGATGCGATCCGAACAAGTATTTCAATTCGGGATTCCTTATCATGAACTTGCGCCAGATGCGGCAGGAAAAGGTGTCAGAGCGCCTTCTTGACGCATGCCGGGTGCCATACCTTGAGTTCCCTGACCAAGACGCCCTCAACCAGGTATGCCTTGGAAGAGTGCTGCCATTGAGCCCTGTATATAACGGAATCAGGACTTTTTTCATCCGGAAGTACAAGCCCGACTTCATCAGACAGTATAATGAGACTCTCTGGAATAAAGTCCAAGCGGAAGGCACGATTCACTACACGGGAGGAAAGCCTTGGAATATCTTCTCCGTCCGTTTCGAGGAATGGTGGAGGACCTACGACAGGCTCCCTTCTGAAATCAAGGATGAATGGATTCCTCCCAGAAAGGCCTCTCTTCTATGGATAGTTATGAAGATTTGGCCGATAGGTATGGTTATCAACGGTTTCCGTAACCTTAAGCAACAACTGGGATGAAACACGCCTTCCTGATTCTCGCTCATAATGAGTTCGAGATACTCCGGCTACTCGTGTCCCGCCTGGATGACAGCCGGAATGATATATTCATTCATTTCGACAAGAAGGTGGCGGTCCTGCCGGAAATCAAAGTCAAAGAGGCTGGTCTTATTATCCTTGAAGATAGGAAAGATGTCCGTTGGGGAGGCTTCAGCATGGTGGAGGCGGAATATGCCCTTTTCGAGGCGGCATCTGCAAAAGGCCCCTACCAATATTATCACCTGATCTCCGGAGTTGACCTTCCTTTGAAAAACCAAGATTATATCCACGACTTCTTTGACAAAAACGATGGGAAGGAATTCATCGGGTACACCTGGACGGAGATGCCTAGTACCTTCGCCCGCAAGATGTGCCGCTGGCATCTGTTCCCGGAGGATTTCAAAAGTAAAAATATCCTGAAAAAAGCCCTTCGTGCCGGATTCATACGGCTGCAAGAGGCTTTCCGGATTGAACGAAACAGGACGGTGGATTTCAAAAAAGGCTCCCAATGGGTGAGCGTCACGGAAGGAATGGTAAAGTATCTGCTCGATCATAAGGAGTGGGTGCGAAAAGCATTCAGAAACACTTTCAGCCCTGATGAGTTGGTAGTCCAGACATTATGCTGGATGTCTCCTTTCAGAGGAAACATTTATAACACCATCGAAGACGGTAAAGGCTGTATGCGAGCTATCGGCTGGAGGGAGAATCCCGGCTCCAAGGAATTGATTCTCAAGGATTGGACGGTGGATGATTATGACCTGCTGAAAGGCTCCCCCGCCCTATTCGCCAGGAAATTCAATAGCTCGAACATGGACTTCATCAACCGGATACTGGAATTTTCTGAACCATGAAGGTAAGCGTAATCATACCCGTCTACAATGCCGAGGAGTGTCTGGCTGTCGCATTGGAGAGCCTGCAATCACAGTCATTCAGAGACTTTGAGGTGGTGTTCGTGGATGACTGCAGCACAGACGGTACTCCGGCTGTCATAGAAGCGTTCAAAAATGAATCCGGAATCCCTTGCAAGATAGTCAGGCAGGAGATCAACGGAGGTGTGGCCGCAGCAAGGAACAAGGGGCTTTCCACGGCCGAGGGTGAGTATCTTGCCTTTTTGGATGCGGATGATAGGATGGAGCCTGAAGAGCTTGAGGTGGCGGTCACCAAGGCGGAAAAAGCGGATGCCGACATTGTCGGCTGGGACTGGACTCTGGGTTTTGAAAAGAACAGAAGGTATATGCGTCAAGCGGACTATGATTCTCCCCTACAAGCTTTGAAGAACCTGATGGGAGGCACGATGAGATGGAATCTCTGGCTATTCCTTGTGAAGCGGAAACTATTGATTGATAACGACATCAGGTTTATTGAGGGAGCTAATATGGGAGAGGATATGATGGTGATGATCAAGGCCTTTTTGAAAGCCGGGAAGGTGGTCCAGATCCATGAGCCTCTTTACCGCTACAACGCCATCAGCCAGACATCCTTGAGCCGCCAGTTCAGTGAGGAGCGAAGACTGGAGATCTCAGAGAACCTCGCTGAAGCGGAAAGAGCCATAATGGCCAGTGCTTATTCGGTTGAGTTGGAAGAATATGTCAACCATCTCAAGCTTTTCCTCAAGCTTCCACTTCTGATAAGTCCCGACAAGAAGAACTATGAGACCTGGTTCACCTGGTTCCCTGAGGCCAACGGAGCGGCAATGGCAAACAAAGCTCTTCCTTTCAGGACCCGGCTTCTCCAAAGCTTGGCGACTCGCAAGCTTTGGAGCTGCGTGAAATTGTATTACCTTTGCGTGTACAAATTTGTGTACGGAATCATTTACCGATAAGTGATGAAGAGGCTGCTGCAAGTCATATTCCTGGCGATAATAGTGGATTTTTACTTCTTCCCGGTATCATTCACATTCATTCCAACAAGCATCAATTCGAAAATGCTGGTTGCAGCATTTGGTTTCGCCGCCTTTGCTTACAAATGCATTAGGGAGAAATCCGTGAACTTTTCCAAAAGAACAGTGGTGGCAGCCATTCTGGCTTTGGTATTCTCGTTATGGTGCTACTATTCCGTTATCTCAAATGGGACCTACGATATGACTTATGTGACATATTGGACATCATTCGCCACGTGGATGGGTGGTGCTTATGGTGTATATGTCATCATGAAGAATATAGAAAAGAAAGCAGACCTCTCAAATGTCACCAAATATTTACTAATTGTCTGTATCGCCCAGTGCATAATCGCACTTCTGATAGACAATTTCCCGGCTTTTGACAGACTAGTCGCAATGTTCTTTTCACAAGCAACCAATTTCTACAAAATGAATCATAGGCTGTATGGAATTGGTTGCGCACTTGATCCGGCAGGAGTCCGATTTGCCGCAGTGCTTATTTTAACAGGATATCAGATGGTCCACAACGATCATGTTACCGGAAATGTCGCATCCTTGGCCAAATATCTTGTAGCTTTCATCATCCTTACGGTCGTAGGGTCAATGATAGCGAGAACAACTACCGTAGGAGCATTGATGGCCATAGCATACATCGTATTCATGAATGCGGCCATCAAAAGGGGAGGATACGTGAACAAAAGACAACTTTGGTTTTTCGCGCTGCTAATAGGTTTGGTACTTATCTCAATAGCCGTAACGACAAGTTTATATAACTCGAGCCCAGATGCCAGAAAGTGGCTTAGATTTGGCTTCGAAGGTTTTTTCAACTGGGTCGAAACGGGTGAATTCAGCACTCATTCAACCGACATTCTTATGGAGGTGATGTGGGTCTGGCCCGACAATTTCCACGATTGGATGATTGGAACCGGCCGTTACGGATTGTTCGTTTGGAATACTGACATTGGGTACTGTAACTTCACACTCTACTGCGGTTTAATAGGTCTTGCATTATTCGCATCCTTCTTTATCTATGTCATTCTGTCACTGAACAGTAAGTTCAAAGATTTTTACCTTCTTTCGCTTATGCTCATCGCACTCCAAGCAATAATATGGACGAAAGTCGCTACTGACATATTTCTTATTCTCGCCCTGCTTCTTTGCATAGATGGAGATGTTAAGGAGAGTATCTCGCCAGAAGCAGAAACAGAATGAAACTCATTTACTGCATGGCTTCCGTCTATAATCCTGGCGGGATGGAAAGAGTGCTGCTGAACAAAGTCTGTTGGTTCGCGGCGAGGGATGGATATAAGGTGATGGTGGTCACGACGGATCAGCAAGGCAGGCCTCCGTTCTATCAGTTCCCTGAAAACGTCCAGATGGCCGATCTGGGAATAAACTATTCGGTTGACAACAATCGTTCCTCTATCGCAAAGATAACCAGTTATTTCCAGAAACGAAGGAAACACAGAAAGGTCTTGGCCGACCTGCTTCTGAGAGAAAGGGCGGATGTGGTTATATCCCTCTATCCTTCTGAATCTTCTTTTATTCCCAAGATTAAAGACGGGAGCAAAAAGGTGCTGGAATTGCACCTCAACCGTTATTTCCGTTTGCAGTATGGAAGGAGCGGGCTGCTCGGACTAGCGGACAGATTCCGTTCATGGCAAGATGTCAGAATAGCCAGGAAGTTTGACAAGTTCGTGGTTCTTACTAAGGAGGATGCTGGATACTGGGGAAACCTCCCTAATCTGGAGGTCATTCCAAATGCGGCACCTTCAGTTCCTGATTTCTCGTATGATACTACATGCCGAAGGGTGATAGCTGTCGGTCGCCTAGACTACCAAAAGGGGTTTGACAGGCTCGTGGATGCCTGGGCTTTAGTATCGGAAGATACCAGGAAAAAATGGAGACTTGACATCTTCGGGCAAGGAGAGTGGAAAGAGATGTTGGAAAGAAGGATAAAGTCATTGGGGATAGGAGAATCTGCAAGAATTAACCCTCCTACCAAGATTATATTCACAGAATATGCTTCAAGCGCTTTCATAGTGATGAGTTCTCACTACGAAGGTCTCCCTATGGTCCTCATCGAGGCAATGAGCTGCGGGCTTCCTGGGGTTTGTTTCGACTTCATGTGCGGACCCAAGGACATAATCCGGGACGGACAGAACGGTCTTCTAGTGCCGGAAGGAAATATCCCGGCGCTTTCAAAGGCGATGGAAACAATTATGAGAGATGAATCGCTTCGCTCCAGGATGAGCGCTGAAGCCCGAAAGGTCGCCGATGATTATTCGGAAGGAAACGTAATGGAAAAATGGGAAAGATGCTTCAAGGAACTGCTGGATTGACCGCACCAAGAGGGAACAAGATCGATCTGATCCGGGTATTGCTTACAATCGGTATCGTATCCCTTCATTCTACGATGACTGACCTCGCAAACAGCACTCCGGTTTATGACGGAGTGATCAAAGCAATCCTTACAATCACACAAGTATGTGTCCCCTTGTTCTTTGCGATATCTGGATATCTTTTCTTCAGGAATGTTCCTGACGATCCCTCCTCAAACTGGTTTTGGACCAAACTTCGATCAAGGTTCCTTTCGTTGTTCGTTCCCTTCCTAATAGCCAACTGCATAGCCTTCGCCATTTATTTTGCGACAAAGCACTTCTTCCCGTCAATGATTTCCGGATATCTTGGAGACAGTTGGAAGGACCCGGTATTTGTCCTTTGGAAAGGACCTATTAACTTGTCTCTTTGGTTTATACGGGAGCTTATTGTCGTGACGATCCTCTCACCTATCATATTTCTGATAGTAAAGCATTTCCGTTGGTGGGGTGTCCTTATTCTCGGGTTGCTGCTTGTCCTGAAAATTGGGCCGGCACCTCTGTTCTATTATTCCGCCGGCGCTTGTCTCTCGGTTTGGAAAATAAAACCAATCGAAAAATGGCTCATGTCAGACAGCCGAGTCAGAGTCAGTTCCAGGGCGTGGACTTATTTTGTCTATCTGTATCATTATCTGTTGATAATAGGCATCAAGAAAGCTCTGGTCGCTTGGCTCAAGCCTACTGAGACCGCACTGCAAGTAGGAATATACTTGGTAACAGTGATTGGAACCCTTCTAATCCTGACCATCACATATGCACTCATGCGCAAGATAATTCCAAGAATCACAAGTGTACTCGTAGGGGGCAAATAGAATATGAAGCTTATTCAAATCAATCCTGTAGTCCGAGAGAACACTTCCACGGGAAAGATAATGCGGGGAATAGGAGACCTATCGCTTACAGTAGGGCAAGGGATGGGATTATTCCTCACACTTCCAAGCTCATTCCAGTAGGAGACAAGGCCGATTTGGCCATTCATGCATTGGAGACCAGACTATTTGACGCACACGGGCTTGCTTCTAAAAGAGCGACTAGAGAGCTGATTAGAAGAATAGAGGATGTATCCCCCGACATAATCCAGATACATAATGTCCACGGCTATTTTCTCAACTACCCTATGCTTTGCGACTTCCTTGGCAGATCTGGAATACCGGTTGTGTGGACGGTGCACGACTGCTGGCTTTTCACAGGCCACTGCTACCATTACTCTTCTGCCGGATGCTATCGGTGGAAGACGGGTTGCTATTCATGTCCTTTAAAAACCAGTTTCCCTGCCAGTTGGCTGCTGGACCGGTCTGACCGCAACTATGAGTTAAAGAAAAAGTCCCTGACAGGGATGAAGAACCTTCACCTGGTAGCAGCCTCCGAATGGATGAAGAAAGAGATGAGTGAGTCATTTTTGTCAGGTGTTCCTTGCACCGTGATTCACAACGGAATAGATCTCGATGTATTCAAACCATCAAACAATGAGCAAACGAAGGGAAAATACGGAATCAATACTCCCCACTATGTGATTGCCGTCGCAAGCATCTGGCTAAAAGAAAAAGGATTCGATGATTTGATGAGATTAGCCGGAATACTTGACGAAGACAATACACTCGTGATGGTGGGCCGTATGACAAAAAAACAGGAAAAAGTCCTTCCAGGAAACGTGATCCACATACCTCGAACCTCTGACGCAACCGCTCTAGCTGAGTTATACTCCGGAGCCGTCGCTTTTCTCAACCCGACATGGCAGGACAACTATCCTACTGTGAACCTGGAAGCGATCGCCTGCGGTACTCCGGTCATAACCTACAGGACTGGCGGGTCACCAGAATCAGTGACAGATAAAACCGGATTCATTGTGGAACAAGGGGATATCGATGGCATTGCGAAGATAATTAACGACATAATCGGGAATAATTCTTATCTTTACGGTTTAAATTGCAGGGAGTATGCTCTTGCCCATTTTGACAAGGAAAAATGCTTCCGCAAATACATCGATTTGTATGAGAGTCTTGCAGCTCGGTAAGTTCTACCCCGTCTTCGGAGGGGTTGAGAAAGTGATGTACGACCTAGCCTCAGGGTTGGGTTGCGACATGCTTTGCGCCAGCGCTGACAAAAAAAAGGAGCCTTATACCCTGTCCATCGCCGGAGGCGGTAAAGTTATCGTGATGCCCACCCTTCTAAAGGCCGCCGGGACGATGATTGCTCCTAAGATGGTCTCCTGGCTGAAGAGGAATGCCGGGGAGTACGACCTCATTGATGTACACCACCCTGATCCTATGGCCGGTCTCGCCCTGAGGCTCAGTCATTTCAAAGGGAAAGTCATCCTGCATTGGCACAGCGACATAATCGGCAAAGGCCTTTTCCGGATCCTTTACAAGCCGCTGCAGAACTGGCTGATCCGAAGAGCGGACAGGATTGTCGGCACGACTCCGGTTTATGTCTCGGGAACCCCTGATTTAAAAGCTGTTCAAGATAAGACAACTTTCGTTCCGATAGGTATCGCACCTTTTAGACCAGAGGCGGAGGCTGCCGATAAGATCAGGCAGGAACTCGGAGGAAAGAAACTTGTATTCTCCCTTGGCAGACTCATTCCCTACAAAGGTTATGAGAACCTGATCAGGTCGGCCGGATATCTGCCAAATGATTATAAGGTGGTGATTGGGGGCTCTGGTCCATTGAGAGCCAATCTTCAGCAAGAGATAGACAGTTTGGGACTTTCCGGCAAAGTCACTCTGGCCGGCTACATGAAAGACGAGGATCTTCCCGCCTGGTTCTCAGCGGCAGATGTTTTCGTATTGCCATCGGTCACGAAAAACGAGGCTTTCGGGATTGTGCAAATCGAGGCGATGTCTGTTGGCACACCGGTTGTGGCCACAAAAATCCCCGGCTCAGGAGTGGCTTGGGTCAACGAGGACGGTGTCTCGGGCTTGAATGTCAATCCCGGAGATCCGCAGGCCATTGCCGAAGCCATATTGGCTATAACAAAGGATGAGATCACCCGAAGATCTTTCAGCGAGGGAGCCTCGCGACGTTTCGAAAATTTGTTCAAAGAAGAAATAATGATAAATAAAATAACAGAACTATATGAGAAAACCGCTTAATTGGGTATTGTTGGCCGCCCTTGTGGCCATAGCCTCTTCATGCGCCTCTTCTAAGAATTGGACCTACCTCCGGGACTTTGAGTACGGGGAAGTCTATGAGGCCGCCAACGCTCCTGAATTGAAATTGCAACCTGGAGACGAGGTGATGATTCAAGTGCGTAGCACCAACCCCGAGTTGGCTGCTCCCTTCAACGCCGGAGCGGGAATGAGCTCCATTGAAAACGCGGCGCCCACCAATGCGGTCAAGTACTTGATCGACCCTAAAGGTTGCATAGAATTCCCGGTCATCGGCACCATGAAAATAGAGGGTAAAACCTTGAAGGAAGTGAAAGAGATGATCGCATCCAGCATCATAGACATGGGTTATATCAAAGAACCCATAGTTGATGTCTCGATGGGCAACTTCACGATCACTGTTCTAAAGGAGAACAGCGGAAGCATCATTCAAGCCGGTAACGGTCCTATCAATCTGCTCCAGGTCCTGGCTCAGTCCAGCACCGGAGGACAATTGGTTAAGATCAAGGATGTTATGGTGATCCGGACCGAGGATGGAGTTCGGAAGGCCTACAGCGTGAACCTTCAAAAGAAAGATCTCTTCGACTCTCCGGCTTTCTACTTACAGCAGAATGACATCGTGTACTTTAAACCTAAAGGCAGCAGAGAGTCTCAGCCATTCAGAACATTTGTCACCTCTCTTTCACCAGTCATAACTCTCGGTTCGGTAATTTCTACATTTTTCATTTGGATGAAGTTAATTGATGATGGTAACGAATAGCCATGCAAAACAAGAATAACAAGAATAAAGACCAGATTAATCTTGTCGATCTGTTCTTCTATCTTTTGAGCCATTGGTACTGGTTTGCGCTTTGCGTTGCCCTCGCTCTTGGCTACACATACTACAAGTACGCTAAGACCCCGTTTGTCTATCGCAGCGGAGTGACAGTGGTGATTAAGGATCCGAGCAACTCGGTACGTTCCGTCAGATTGGACGCTTATTCCAACACGATCAACAGCGTCAGCATGACCACGGAGATTCTCCAGCTCCGCTCCCGGAGATTGATGACAGAGGCTGTCAAGTTGCTGGATGCGGATGTAAATTACATGGAGAAGATCAAGTTCCGTGACGTGGAACTATACAGGAACTCCCCGGTCAGGATGTTTTTCTCCCGTGAGGAGAACGTGCCAGGGCCGTTCTCCGTGAAGATCATCCCGATGGATGACAAACAGATAAAACTGGATGTCAGTGGATTGGGAAACTACCAGACAGTAGCCCTTGGAGACACCTTGGAGCTTGGTGGAGGAAAAGTTGTGTTCCAGCCTGACGCTCCCTACGGTCCCTCCTGGTTCGGACATGAGATCACTGTTCAGAAATCTACTCCGGAGAGTGCCGCATTAGGGTACCTGGCCGGACTTCAGATCTCCCAAGACGGAACCATCCTTCAAATAGCCCTTCAGGATCGTTCTCTTAAAAGATCAATTGACCTGATCAATGCCCTGATTGAGAAATACAACGAGGACGCTATCAGAGAGAAGAACCGAGTGGCTGTAAACACAGCCGAGTTCATCAACGAGAGGCTCATCAGCATCCAGGAAGAGTTGGGCCATGTGGAAAGCAGCCTTGCCCAGTTCAAGAGCGCCAACCAAGTGATGAGCGTTGATGAGGCGGCCTCACGCTACCTTAACGAAAGCCGTGGCTATAATGCGGAGATTGTCAAAACTGAGACAGCTGTTCAAGTTGCGGAATATCTCCTCAACTACATCAAGAACATGAATCCGTACAGTCTGATACCCGCCCAGACTGGAGTTAACGACCCGAATGCGGACAAGAATATAGCTGACTACAACGCCATGGTGCTCCGCCGCGAGAAGCTCGTCGAGGCTTCCAGCACAGAAAGTCCTGCTGTCAAGGAACTTGGAGCGGCCATCCAGAACATGAGGCAGAATATCATCGGTATTCTCAACAATCACCTGGTCAGCCTCCAGGTCCAAAGAGACGACTTGTCGAAACAGGAGACCACGGCCGTACGGAAATTCACGGCCATGCCCGCCAAGGCCCGTGAAGTTCTCTCTATCGAACGCCAGCAGCAGATCAAGGAGTCCCTGTACCTGTTCCTCCTCAACAAGCGTGAGGAGAACTCTCTAACTCAAGCTATGGCAGACAATAATGCCCGTATGATTGATGAGCCGACAGGTTCTTGGGGCCCTGTCTATCCGCAAAGGAACAAGATGTTCCTGCTTGCCCTCCTTATAGGACTGCTTATCCCTGCAGTTATCCTTCTTGCCCGTATGTTCCTGGACACAAAAGCCCGCACCCGCAAGGATGTGGAGGATATGCTTTCGACACCGTTCCTTGCCGAACTTCCTTTTGTTAAGACGAAGAAGCCCAAGAAAGCCAAGAAGGGAGAGAAGACTGAGGAAGAGGTGAAGACCGCTTACGACCCTAACTCTAAGAGCGTGTTCACAGAAGCGATGAGGATCATGTGTACCAACCTCGATTTCATGCGTCCAGAGGGTTCCGGACAGATGGTCATCGCCAACAACTCGATCAGCGTCGGAGCCGGAAAGACCTTCCTTTCGACCAATATCGCCGCCTGTCTTGCAGACGCGAAAAAGAAAGTGATCGTCTTGGATGTTGACCTTAGGAAGAGGTCTCTTTCCAAGATGTTCGGCGTCAAGCACGTGACCTCCGGTCTGTCAAATTATCTCTACGACGAGACAGTCAATGTCAGTGACATTATTCGCAAAGATGTGCTTCCTGGTGTTGACATGGTTCCCGCCGGTCACACCCCGCCGAACTCCACTGAATTGTTCGGAAGAAAGCGCTTTGAGACCTTGATCGGAGAACTCAAGAAGTCGTACGACTACATTCTCCTTGACAGTGTGCCTGTCACGATGGTCGCTGACCCGATGGTGATCAACAAAGTGGTTGACGTGAACCTGTTTGTCGTCAGAAGCGGCCAGCTCGACCGCCGCCTGCTCCAGCAGATTGACGAACTCTACGAGAAGGGTCATCTGAAGAACATGGCTGTCGTCCTTAACGGTTCCCAGATCAAGAAAGGCTTCGGCTACGGTGGCTACGGCTATGGTTATGGATATGGCTATGGCTACGGTTACGGCTATGGCTATGGCGAAAAGGGCGACTAATCTAGATCGGGAATGACTATCGCTGTAGATTTCGACGGGACAATCGTTGAGCACAAGTATCCCGCGATCGGGAAGGAGAAGCCCTTCGCCATCGAGACGCTAAAGCAGCTTGCTGACGAAGGGAACAAATTGATTCTCTGGACTTCCCGTGATGGTGAGCTGCTTCAGGAAGCCTTGGATTTCTGCCACAAGAGGGGGCTTGATTTCTATGGTGTCAACAGCAACCAACCTGTGGGCTCTCTCTTTGAGGGCCGTGCCGGCAGCACCTCCGTGAAAGTGGTAGCCGACGTGTACATCGACGACAAGAACCTCGGAGGACTGCCCGAATGGGGCACAATCTACGAGATGATCTCGGAGCAGCGGGAGAAAAAGCACAGGAAACGCCGTAAAGGTCTGTTCGGCAAATTATTCCGCTGACATGAGACTTATCGACGAGGCTATCCTGAAAGAGTCGAGGGGAAAACTGATCCTGCTCGTGTTCGACAAGAATGGTACGAGAGCCATGGAAGTCAACGAGAGCTTCGCCTTTCTGTGGAATAAATTCAGCGGAACCGATTTCTCAACAGAGGACTTGGCTTCAGCCCTTGTCGAAGAGTATGGGATTGATCCTGAGTCAGCCAGTGTTGATGCCTCATCGACAATCACAATCTGGAAAGATTCTTTGCTTTTGAAAGAAGGATGAGACTTTCCGAGGAATTCATGATTCTTTTCCGGGCGGCTCTTTTGGGTGGCAATCCCGGAGAGGAAGATATGAAAGTTCTCTCTTCCGCAGGCGAGGAGGATTGGAGGAAAGTCGCCGCGATCGCCAGGGAGCAGAATGTGACAGGCCTTGTCGGCGATGTCGTCCAGGGGCTGCCGGAGACCATCAACATCCCGGAAGACATATTCCTGTACCTTCTGGCTGAAAGAGAAAAAACGGCCCTCCAAGGTCGTAGGATGGCTGTTCTGGCTGCGGCCATAATACAAAATCTCAAAGATGCGGGACTGAATCCGATTTTGATGAAAGGCCCCGCCACTGCCGCTTTCTATCCCAAACCAGAACTACGGTCTTATGGAGATATCGATTTGTATTTCACCAAAGACGAGTTTGAAATAGCGCGGGACATCGCCAAGTCAGCCGATGGTTTCTCTTTAAGTGGCGACGGTAGTTTCCACTTCAGAAAGGATGGGGTGGATGTGGACGCGCAACTTCTTCGTTTTGACGTGTCATCACCTGATGAAGTGATCCTGATGCTCTCCGCCCACGCCATGAGGCATGCCTGCGGCACCGGCCTCGGGCTAAGACAGGTCAGCGACGTGGCGATGGCCTGCAAGTCTTTGGAAGGAGAGTATGATCCCGCGCGGCTTGAGAAAGCCTTAAAGAAAGCCGGAATGATCAAATGGCAGACTTTGCTCGCCAGCTTCATCAATAACAGACTGGGAATCCAGATCCCTTCCCCAGGAAAGGAAAAGATCCCCGACACTCCCCTTCTCAAGATTGTGGAAGAGGGCGGCAATTTCGGGCACCATGCGTCGGGACGCGGGAAAGCGATGGAGAAATCAGTGGCCGGAAGGAAGTTGGACACTGTAAAGCGCCTTGTCCGGAAGCTGCCGTTCTCCTTGAGGTATGCTCCCAAGGAAACGCTGAGAACCATCGTCTCATTGACCGTGGGAAATTTCAAAAAAAATGCGTAACTTTGTAATTCAAAGTTAGTAATATGGGAAATCCCGTCAACAAAGTCTTGTTCGTCAATTCGGAGATCATGCCGTTCCTCCCCGAAAGTCCGATCGCCAAGATCGGGCGTTACTTGCCGCAGGGCATCCAGGAGAGGAAAAAACAGATCAGGGCTTTCATGCCCCGCTACGGGTGTATCAACGAGAGAAAGAACCAGTTGCACGAGGTTATCAGGCTCTCCGGCATGAACATAATCATCGGGGATGTCGATAGGACGCTTGTCATCAAAGTCGCTTCCATCGCGGCCGCGAGGATCCAGGTCTATTTCATCGACAACGACGATTATTTCCGTCGCAAGCAAATCACATTCGACCAGGAGGGCAAGTTTTTCGAGGACAATGGACAAAGGGCGATTTTCTTTGCCCGCGGAGTTCTCGAGACAGTAAAGAAACTTCGCTGGGCCCCGGATGTCATCCACTGCCAAGGATGGATCTCACACCTGGTGCCTCTTTTCCTCAAAAAAGTCTATTACGGGGATCCCATCTTCGCCGGAAGCAAAGTCGTAACCTCGCTTTACAACGAGATCCCGTCCGAGAGTTTCTCCAAGACCTTTAAGGACACCGTCCCGTTCGGAGGCATCAAGCCCTCGGACGTGTCCCTTCTGGAGACCCCCACTGGCATAAATCTTGCGGAAATGGCTGCCTTGTATTCAGACGGTGTCATTTTCGGCGCCCCCGATGTGGATGAGGGACTGGTCAAGTTCTGCGAGGGACTGAAGATCCCGACCCTTCCATTCGACGGAAAGTCAATCGAGGACGGCCGCTACATCGACGAATACGACAAGTTTTATCAACAGCTGCAGCAGTAAATGAAGAAGATTCTAGCGGCAATCGCCCTCTTGGCGGCCCTGATGTCTTGCGTGAACGTAGATGAGAAACTTGGTGGTGAGCTGATCGCCACCAACATGAAATATGATTTCCACTCGGCCGAGTTCGACCTCAACGACATCTGGATGAAATCCGCGGACAGCCTGTCTGCCTACTCCTCCAGAAGGATCAATTTCGGCGCGATTCGTGACGAGACTTTCGGATTGTTCCGCAGAGGGTGCGCCCTCATCCTCGTCCCCGTAGTCGATACCGTGGACTTCGGAGGCAGCCCTATATTCCAGAGGTTCAAGTTCCAGGCCGGGATTGACAGTGTATCTGTCGCCGATCCCAGCCAGTCGAACATACTCCAGAATGTTTACGTGTACGAGATGACCGAGCCTTTGGATCCAGCCAAGTACTATTCCAACACAGAGGTAAAGCATGGGTCAAAAAGGGTCACCAAGGGCGTTCCGGTAGTCAACGGCATAGATTCCCTGACTTTCGAATTCACTTCTGAGTTTGGCCAGAAGTACTTGAATATCACCCAAGAAGACATGGGAGACTACGACAAGTACTCCTCCAAATTCCCTGGAATATACATCACCACGAATGATCCTTCAGGAAATGGCGGAAGGTTCAATATGTTCAAGATGAACATTTTGGAGAAAACGTCCAGTTCCGGCACCAGCTACCCCACAAGGACTGACAACTATGCCGTCATGTACTACAGCGGCATCTACAACGGTGAGAGAAGGGACACCAGCCTGATGTTCTATTTCAGCCCGCTGGAGTTCCAGGATCTCAACAACGACATAATCAACAATATCCTTCCTGAGCAATATGTCTTCAATGTGGATTACCACGAGTCCGGCAATCTCGCCGGAAAGGTTGAAGACATCATGTACGTCGAGGGAGGCAGCGGGCTCAAGCCCGTGATCTCAGCTGAGGAGATCCGCCGCCTGGTTCTGAATGACATCTCGTCAAAGGGACTTGATCCGGCGACGGCTCTGATCAGCAAGGCCACCATCGTGTTGCCCTTCGACTTCCCGGAGGACTATCAGTCAATGTATCTCTACCCGGATGTCCTGAGCCCGACAATCAAGATTTCCACTGACACCTCTGTGGTGTTCGCCGGTCTGACGGATGCCAGCGCTTCTGACGAGAATGAGGGTGACATCAACCGCTCGCTTTGCGTCTATGCTCCGGACATTACCCACCACGTCCAGCAGATCATCAGGCAAAAAGACAAGGAGGACATCTCGGATTATGATATCTGGATGTTGATCATGCACGTTGAGACCACGACCACGACCAACTCCGAGGCGAATGAGATGGCGCAGTATTACCAGCAGATCGCTTATGCCTCGTACGCCAACCAGCTCTACGGCGGCGGATACGGTGGAGGTTATTATGGCGGCTACGGCGGATATGGTTATGGCGGATATGGCTACGGCTACAACAACTACTACAACTACATGATGATGGCCCAATATGCCGCCGCCTCAGCGACAACCACTTCCACAAGTCTGGAATTGGACAAGGACCGTTTCTACAAATGCGCGCTCCGTGGTCCCGCAGCCAAGGATGGCGCCACTCCGAAGCTCAAAGTGACTTACGCTGTCCCCAGAGAGAAATAGAATAACCAAGAAGAAATATAAAGCCCCGGCTCATTCGAGTCGGGGCCTTTAGTTAAAGTCAAGCGCGAGAATTAAGCCTCCTCTTTGCCTGCGATCTTCTCCTTAACCTTATCGATAGCGTCCTTGACGGTAGCGATAGTGCTGGTCTCCTCATCAGGAATCTTGATTCCGAAAACCCTCTCGAACTCCATAAGAAGCTCGACAGTGTCGAGAGAATCAGCTCCCAGATCATTTGTGAAATTGGCGGTCTCAGTCACTTCAGACTCCTCGACGCCGAGTTTGTCAACGATGATCGCTTTGACTTGTTTTACAATCTCTTCTTCAGTCATGGTTATAAAAATTAAATAGTTTAAATTCTATCCAATATTACACAATAACTCCGCAAAGTAAATAAAAAAACATCAATTATCCAAATCCTACGATAACGGGGTTCCGGAAGCAGGTTCTTTGCAAAGGTTAAGCCAAATCCTCAGACCATTCAAGGAGTTCATCAGATAGAACACGTATTTGATGAGCATCACTCCGGCATTCCCTGATCCTGTCCCGCTTAGGAGAGCGACCGTCCAAAGCGAGATTGAGGAGATATTCACAAGGATCCAGATGTACCACTGCTCCATAAACGCGAAACTAAGAAGGATCTGCCCAGCGATATTCAGGGTCATCACAACAGCGTCAAGCAGCACCTTGGACTTGTTGAACGAGTCGATCTTGCCGGCAGAAAGCTTGGCGGCATCGACAGTGTACAAGATTCCGTAAAGGGCGGCGATTCCCACGGTGATCCCCCCGACAAGCCACATCCACTGCTTCCCGGTAAGTTTCCTGGCCCGGACCTTCGTTTCCTCCTCATTCTCTCCACCCATCCTGGCACCCCTCTTTCTCCACTGCCAGAATCCGATGAACTGCATGGGCAGGAAATAGAAAGCATGCAGGGCGAAATTGCCCATTATCCCATTATCGTAAAGGACCACAGTCGCGGCCAAGACGTCCAGGAAGCCAAACAGGAATGTCAGCAGATGGCCATTCGCTGAAAGAACAGTATTGATGACTCCCATCACTGACCCAAATGCCGCCAAAAGCAGCATGAACGTCTTGACTCCGGGTTGCTGGAGTTTGAATATGGTCGTGATCGTGACTGCGACAATCATTCCCGTGACCAGGAATATATTGAACGCCAGGTTGAATCTTTTTTCCGCAATAGGTGTCATATCAAACTGATTAATACATCGCCTTGACCCAAGGAGCCTTTGCCGTCATGTATTCCTTTACCTCAACCGGGATGTCGGTGCATAAAAAATCGGCTCCCAGATAGATTCCCAGCATAGCGTCAGCGACGCTTTGTCCCGGCCAGAGGCTGACTATCAAACCCTGTTCGTGTGCCTTTTTGACCGCCGCTCTGGATGTGCCGTCCATTGTGGCCCCGAGACGATCTATCCCCATCGCTTTGCATAATGCGATAGTCTCATCATTGCAGGGTTTCCCTGTGATTAATAGCATTTGGACTCCCGGATATTTCTGCTGTAGATAGCGCAGTCCGCGGTAGTCCCCTGAAGTGAACAGATAAGTCGCCCCTGAGGGTTTGTTTCGCATGACTCTATCATATAGTTTGTCGCAATACTCCCGGAGCCTTTCCTCGGGATAAAGGTCGACAGGAGACGTCTTAAGCTCGAATTCCACATAAGTCACATCCCCTTTGGAGTCCAGCCAATCCATGAGCTCGTCTAGGAACATGACCTTATTCCCCTTCTTGGTCCTGGCCTTGCGGATCTGGGCTTCAGTCATCTCTTCCACAACACCTTCAGTGTCGGTCGTGCGTTTCAGGTTCGAGTCATGCAGGATGACCAGTTTCCCGTCGGCAGTCATCCTGATATCGGTCTCATAGCCCCTGTAACCGGCTTTATAGCTGGATTCAAAGGCAGGAATGGTGTTCTCGTCAAATTCCATCCTTCCTCCTCTATGGGAGAAGAACCGTACTTGTTGTTCCTGGGCGAAAGCTGATACTGCCATCAAGGCCCAGATCAGAGTGGATAAATATTTTTTCATGCCTGAAAAGATGATTCAATTATAAAAGTGGCCATGCAAATATAAGCAATGCGTGGGATTATTGTTATCTTTGGGTTATGAGACACACATTTAGACTTATCACAGCCGCCTTAGGCGTCTTCACGCTTCTTAGCATTTCATTCACTTTAAGAGCCCAGACCTACGATGTGCTGGATATCGTGGCATCCAGCCGGGACAAGATGGCTGGGTGTGAGGGTCCGTACCGTTACGATGCGGCAGCTCTGACTCCAGCCCCTAAGGGCTACTCCCCTTTCTATATTTCCCATTATGGTCGCCACGGCTCCCGTTACGCATGGAACTCAAACACTTATACACTTCTAAAAAAAGTGCTTGACGCCGCCTCTGACTCAGGATCTCTCACTCCAAGGGGGCAAAGGTTGTATGATGACTTCAACGCATTCTACCTGAAACCTCTTCTCAACACAGGGGACCTCTCAGAACTCGGAATGGAGCAGCACATGGAAATAGCAAGAAAAATGTGCCAGGATTTCCCTGAGGTGTTCAAAGATGGTGGAGATGTTATGGCTATGGCCTCGACCTCCCAAAGGGCCATAGTCAGCATGAACGCTTTCACCGTCAGCCTCCAGAAATGCGCTCCTAAACTGAACATCGAAATGAATTCTCTCCACACCAACCTGAACGTGACGAATCCCGGAGGGGCCCCAAAAG
Organism: uncultured Bacteroidia bacterium; assembly: GCA_902785825.1. Lineage (GTDB taxonomy): Bacteria > Bacteroidota > Bacteroidia > Bacteroidales > UBA932 > Cryptobacteroides. The sequence continues at coordinate 103,377 of CACZZZ010000017.1, read as the reverse complement.
AAATCGCGGAATACTACGAGGGAAGCATTATCGTCCCGGAGAGTGTGACCGACATGCAAGACCGTCTTACAGACTATGATTCCATACTAGGGAAACTGTTCACAGACAGGGGGTTCCTCGAGGAAATAGGAGGCCGGAGGGAATTTGTCCATGAACTCTTCAACCTTTGGGCCGGGTATCACAACTATTCCGACGGGAACTGGCTTGAGGACATATTCAGTAAAGATCAACTCCTCACGATGTGGGAAATAGAGAACTATTCTGTCTATGTGGGCCATTCCAGGAACCGTTACCGCATGATTCCCCTATTGAGAGATATCATAACAATGGCAGATGAGGCTATCGCAACTGGAGTATATAAGGGACATTTCCGTTTTGGCCACGACACTGTCGTTAACGCCATCTGTCCCCTTCTGAATATCAATGGCTGTGGTTTCGAGCCTGAGAAAACAGAAGATGTCAAGTATTGGTTCCAAAACTATGACACACCGAAGGGGGCCAACATCCAGTTCGTGTTCTATCGCTCTAAAAAGAATCCGGATATTCTGTTCAAACTCTTGAGAAATGGCGGCGAGGCCACACTACCACAGCTCCAGCCTGTTTCAGGGCCATATTACAAATGGGGCGAATTCAAAGAATGGGCCTCATCAATGATGAAGGCCCATCCCAGAATTGAACGCCAATAGCGCTCATCAAAGACATCAGGCTACATCTTTCTAAGCCAGATATTTCTGAAGCTTATTGGTTCGCTCTTGTCGCCATGGGACTGAAGGCGGATCGGACCGTCGCCATGGGGGACAACCCTCGGGTGGCCTATGTACTCTGTGGTACCTCTGATGGTGAAATTGTTCAGCAGCACGATACCATTCTGGATGACAGTCACTTGAGGTGCCACTTTATAGGTGCCATCCTCATTGAATACGGGGGCGCTATAGATGATGTCATAAACATTCCACTCTCCGGGCTTGCGCATGGCGTTTGCGAGGGGAATCACCTGTTTGTAAACGCTGCCGGTCTGGCCATTGGCATAAGTCTCGTTCTGGTAGCAGTCCAGAATCTGGATCTCATACTTGTCTTGGAGATAGACACCGCTGTTGCCTCTGGCTTGGCTGGATCCTGTGATATTCTCGGGAATGCACCACTCGAGATGGAGCTGGAAACTTCCGAAACTCTCCTTAGTCAAGATATCTCCAGTCTTCTTGTCGACAGTGAACACACCATCATGGACCTTCCATTTGGCCGCACCACCATTGGCGGACACCCATGCGTCAAGATTCCTCCCGTCAAACAGCACAATAGCGTCAGAAGGGGCTGAATTGGTGAGGATGTCCCCAGGAGTCACGACCTTGGGTTGAGGAGTCCAGAATTCCGTCATACCCGGACTCATCTTCTCCGGCTCCGGATAAGTCTTCTCTTGCGCCGCGGCTGAGAAAGCAAGTGCCAATGACAGGATAGTTATAATCGTTCGTCTCATTTGAATAAGGTTTTAGTGATATCAGTTCTTAACTCCAAATATAAGCAAAAAAAATCTTCCGGACCGGTGTCCGGAAGATTTTAATCAGCATCAAGTTCTTTAGACTACTTGTAGATCTGAGCGAACTCGACATCGTTCTTAGCCCTCTCGGCAAGAGCCTTGTCAGCCTTGGCGACCTCGTCGAGGAGAGTCTTAGCCTCAGCGGCGTTGCCCTGGCGAGCAGCGATGATGGCCTTCAGGTAGGTCACCTTAGGATCGCCACAGTGAGCGGCGGCCTTAGCCTTGTCAAGCTGGTTGGTGAGGATGTAAGCGAGGACAGTGTTGTGGCAGCAGCCCTTAGCGTCCTTAAGATCCTGGACAGCCTTGTCATAGTTGCCGGAGAGGATGTCGATGACACCCTGGTTGGTCTTGGCGACATCGTTGCCGGCCTTCTTGAAGTAGCTGGCGGCGTTCTTGAAGTCACCGTTGCGAAGGGCGAGGACACCGAGGGCGTTGTCAAGGTCAGCGTCCTTGGTCTCGACATTGGCGAAAGCCTTGGCGGCGTTCTTGAGGTCGCCGGCGTTCAGATAAGCGGTACCGAGGTTGAACCTGGCGGCGTCGCTGTCATACTTGCTGATAGCCTTGTTGTAGAGCTTGACCTTGCTGTCAAGATCCTTGACGAGGGTAGCGGCGTGCAGGAGAGCGGGCTCATCGAGGACATCGCTGTTGTTGTTGATCATCTCAAGAAGCTCATCGGCGGTGTAGTTCTTGAACTCGACGTTGGCGATGAAGCGGGCGCGACGAAGCTCAGGGAGGATGTCGTTCTTGAGCTCAGAATAGACAGAAGACATGTTCTTGATCTCGCTCTCACGAACGGCGGGATCGCTGTACATGGAAAGAACGCGGAGGATGAGATCCTTGTCGCGGATGTCAGAATTCTGGACAAGCTCCTGGAAGCCTTCCCAGTCCTGACCGATGCTCCTGACCTCAGGATCGGTGACACTCTTACCCTTGACGACCTTATCCCAAGCCTTGTCAGCGGTCTTGGAACGGTTGTCGGAGAGCTTGCGGTTGAGCTTCTCACCACCGTCAGGGGAAGCGTAAGCGACGACCTCGGTTCCGACAAGAGTCTTGCGCTCGTTAGCGGCGATCTCGTCGAGAGCGTTCTGGAAGTTCTTGATGGACTCACCCTTGAGCTGCTTGCTCTGGACATCGGCGGAGTTGATCCTATAGAGGATCTGGCCCTCAGCGGTCTGCTTGAGGATAGCCTGATAGCCGTCAGCCTTAAGAGGAACGAGACCACCAGCCTTCACGAGCTGGTAGGTGGTGTTGACACCGTCAGCGACCTTCTTGGTAGGAAGGGCGATGGATTTGCCCTTATACTTGGCGACACCACGAAGCTCGAGATGAGACTTCTCCATTCCTTCGATGAACGGGAAGTGAAGTTTCTCGGTCACAGTGCTACCAGCCTTGGGAACAACTTTGTAGTTGTCCTTGACCTTCTCGCCCTGATACATGAGGGGATCCATCTTGCACTCACCACCATCGTAAACGATGACAGGGGTGACCTCGAGGATAGCCTTCGGATGGAAGTAGTTGGCAGGATAGGTCACGGAGACTGTGGGATCAATGTTACCTGCGACGGCCTCAAGAACGGCGGGGTTGCAAGTGACAATCACATTGTCGGCCAGCTCAGCCATCTTCTTGGCTGAGGAGCAAGCGACTGCGGACAGCACCATGGCCGCCGCGGCGAGAATCTTAATTGCTTTCTTCATTGCTTGAATACTTGATATTAATTATAATTGGACTTTACTCAATAAGCCTTTTACATCAGTAGGCAAATATAACTATTATTTTCGTAACTTTGCAATATGGACTCACAAGATTTGCAAAGGCTGAAAAACAAGTACGACATCATCGGGAACGATGCCGCCCTTAACCGGGCTCTTGAGACAGCCATCACCATAGCCCCTACCGACCTCACCGTGCTCGTCACTGGAGAGAGCGGTGTCGGTAAGGAGAACATACCCAAAATCATCCACCAAAACAGCCGCCGTAAGACAGCCAAGTACTTCGCGGTCAACTGCGGAGCCATTCCGGAAGGAACCATCGACTCCGAGTTGTTCGGCCACGAGAAAGGTTCTTTTACCGGTGCGATAGAGACCCGGAAGGGCTATTTCGAGGAAGCCAACGGAGGAACCCTTTTCCTCGACGAGATCGGCGAGTTGCCCCTCCCCTCCCAAGCGAAACTGCTCCGCGTCCTCCAAAGCGGGGAATTCATCAAAGTGGGATCATCCAAAGTCGAAAAGACGGATGTGAGGGTCATCGCGGCCACCAACAACGACCTCATCCACGCTGTCAGCAAAGGCAAATTCCGGGAAGACCTTTATTATAGACTCAACGCCATCCAGATCCGGATGCCTGCCCTGCGAGACAGGAAGGGGGATATCTATCTCTTTTTCAGGAAGTTCTCATCGGACTTCTCGGAAAAATACGGAATGAGTAAGGTCACCCTGACAAACGACGCTATCGATTTGTTGATAAACTATCGCTGGCCCGGGAATATCCGCCAGCTCAAAAACGTCGCCGAGACCGTGACTGCCTTGGAATCGGAGAAACTCACCCCGACTTCCGGCAGATGCGTTGTGGACGCGGCCACCCTGGCTGGCTACATGCCTAAGGAAGATGTGAACCTGCTTCCCGCTGTCATGGAAGACAACCGGGGAGATTCGATGTCCGAATCCGACCGGCAGATGTTCATCAAGGCCATCCTGGATCTCAAACATGAGGTTGACGACCTTAAGGCAAGGATAAGCTCGATAAACGCCAGCCCGGCTCCGGTCCTGACTCCGCACATCCCGGACGAGGAGGCGGAGTGGCAGGGGCAAGGGGCTCCAGTCTCCAGCGAGGACATCGGCAAGGTGGTGGATATCAATGTCCATGACAGCCAGAACCAGGACCTCTCGCTAAAGAAGTCCAATCTCGAGAACATCATAAAAGCTCTTGAGAAACACCGCGGCAACAGGAAACTTGCCGCTCAGGAAGTAGGAATCTCCGAGAGAACCCTTTACAGGAAGATCAAGGAATATCATTTGGAATAAAGAATATGAGAAGAATCACCATAGCGGTTTTGATAGCGGTCTCCTTCCTTCTCGGGGGCTGCTCGATAGTCAAGTACTCCTTCTCCGGCACATCCATCCAGCCGGATGTCAAGACGGTGACTATCAACTTCTTCGAATATAAGGCACTTAAGGTCAATCCAACCTTGAGCAATGACTTGACCGAGGCGATGAAGGACAAATTCCGCAAGCTCACCAAGCTGGAGCAGGTTGACATCGACGGGGATCTCGAGATCTCCGGTGCGGTGACGGGCTATGATGTCCGCGCCGCCGCGGTCACAGCCAACGAGGTGGCGGCGATGAACCGCCTCACAGTGACCGCCAGCTTGAAATTCACCAATAGGAAGTATCCGGAAGAGGATTTCGAGAAGAGTTTCTCGGCATATTCAGATTACGACTCGACTAATTCACTGGATGCCGTGGAGGCCTCCCTCTGCGAGGAGATAGTGGAGAAGCTGGTCGAGGACATGTTCAACGCCAGTGTGGCTCAATGGTAGTGAGATGGAAGGAGTCGGAAAGCTGAAATCCCTGACAATGGACGAGTTGGCCAATGTTATCAAGACTTGGCCATGGTTCGGCGCGGCCCGGATGGAGCTCTGTGAGAGGATGTCCAAGATGGGCGGCAGCGAATGGGGCAAGGAGCAGTATGCCGATGCCGCGATGTACATCGCTTCCAGGACCATTGTCTCCGACATTGTCCGCGCCGCACGGGAGACCGACTACTCCGACAAGGATGTCCAGGACCTCCTGAAGAAATTCATATCCCCATCCTACCGCAGAACGGTGACGGTCCCCGGAGGGGATTTCTTCTCGCAGGATGAATACAAAGGCGTCACCCTCGAGGAAGACAACTACTTCGCGAAGTTCAAAGCGGCCAAATCCGACGAAGACGACCCGAGGAAATGGGAGGATCCGGAACTCGGATTTTGCACCGAGACACTCGCCTGGGTCTATGCCGATCAAGGCTACTATGCTGAGGCAAAGAAGATTTATTCCCGTCTAATGTTGCGATATCCGGAAAAATTCGCTTACTTTGCATCCCTTATTGAAAAATTGGACGAAGAAATTAAAAAATAACGAATATGAATACCTTATTCTTAATCCTCACTATCCTGATTGTCATCGCCGCGATCTTGCTTATCGCCGTCGTTCTCCTTCAGAGTGGAAAGGGCGAGGGCATGGCCAGCAACTTCACGTCAGCCAATCAGACTCTCGGTGTCAGGCAGACCGCCGACATCCTTGAGAAGGTTTCATGGGGGCTTGTGACCTTCATCCTCGTTGTCTCGATCATCACTTCCTTCACCGTCCGCAACCAGGTCTCCGGAGTGGATGCTAACGATCTCATCGAGAATGTCGAGGATCAGCCCGCGTTCCCTTCAGCTCCTGTCCAGCAGGACGCTCCCGCAGCTGAGGCTCCCGCCGCGGAGAATCCGGTCAACTAACTGACAAACTGTCAGTCCGACTCTGTTGGAACATATTTTGACTTTTATTAGTCCGGCCCCTTTTCGGGTCGGACTTTTATTATGGACAACAGAAACAATAACAACAATTTGCAGTTCCTTCCGAAGTTCGCCATCAACCTTAATGAGCAAGCTTCGCAAGGAAAACTCGACCCTGTCATCGGCAGGGACGACGAAATAAGAAGAGTCCTTCAGATCTTGAGCCGAAGGACTAAGAACAACCCGATCCTCGTGGGAGAACCGGGAGTCGGCAAAACCGCCATTTCCGAGGGTATCGCCCAGAAAATAATAGACGGCGACGTGCCGGAGAACCTCAAAAGCAAGAAAGTATATTCCCTGGACATGGGAGCCCTGATCGCCGGAGCTAAGTACCAGGGAGAATTCGAGGAGAGGCTCAAAGGCGTCGTCAAGGAAGTGGTGGACAGCGCCGGAGAGATAATCCTTTTCATCGATGAGATCCACACCCTTGTAGGTGCCGGAAGGACCTCGGGAGCGATGGATGCCTCGAATATTCTTAAACCTGCCTTGGCGAGAGGCGAGCTGAGAACCATCGGCTCCACGACCCTGGACGAGTACCAGAAATATTTCGAGACGGACAAGGCCCTTGAGAGGCGTTTCCAGATGGTCATGGTCGATGAGCCATCGACCGCCGAGTCTATCGCCATCCTGAGGGGACTTAAGGAGAAATATGAGAACCACCATCGGGTGAAGATAGAGGACGACGCCCTGATCGCCGCCGTCAACCTGTCCCACAGGTACATCACCAACCGTTTCCTCCCGGACAAGGCCATCGACCTTGTGGACGAGGCGGCTTCAAAGCTGAGGCTCGAGATGAACTCCGTTCCGGAGCCATTGGCGGAACTCAACAGCGACATCCGTCAGCTCGAGATCGAGAAAGAGGCTGTCAAACGTGAGGGAACCTCCTTGAAATCAGAGAAAATCGAGAAGGAGTTAGCCGACAAGACCGCCGCCCGGGACGCTCTTATGAAGCGCTGGAACGACGAGAAAGAGATCCTCTCAGGTCTCCAGGAGGCCCGCCAGAAGATGGAAGACTATAAGATCGAGGCCGCCGCAGCGGAGAGAGCCGGAGACTATGGCAAGGTCGCTGAGCTGCGCTACGGCAAGATGGCTGAGATCCAGAAAACCATCGATGAGCTTTCAGCCAAACAGGACGCCATCAAAGATCCGATCGTGACCGAGGCGGTCACTCCTCAGGACATCGCTGAGGTTGTGGCCAAGTGGACAGGCATCCCCGTACAGAAGATGCTTGAGAGCGAAAAGGAGAAACTGCTCCGCATCGAGACCGAGCTCCACAAGAGAGTCGTCGGCCAGGATCAGGCCATCCAGGCTGTGGCGGATGCCGTAAGGCGTTCAAGGGCAGGACTTTCCAATGAGAAAAGGCCTATCGGATCGTTCCTCTTTATGGGAACGACTGGCGTCGGAAAGACCGAGCTGGCCAAGGCCCTCGCTGAGTTCCTCTTCAACGACGAGAACATGATCACCCGAATCGACATGAGCGAATACCAAGAGCGCCACACCGTCAGCCGCCTTGTGGGAGCGCCTCCGGGATACGTAGGCTACGATGAGGGTGGCCAGCTGACCGAAGCCGTCCGGAGGAAACCATATTCGGTAATATTGCTGGACGAGATTGAGAAAGCCCACCCGGATGTGTTCAATGTCCTGCTGCAGGTACTTGACGACGGCCGTCTGACCGACAATAAGGGCCGCACCGTGGACTTCAAGAACACTATCCTTATCATGACTTCCAACGCCGGCTCGGACATCATCTCCGGCTACATGGAGAAACTGCCCGACGTGGGTCTTCCCGGAGCGGATCCTATGGAAGAGATGAAGGCGATCGCCCGGAGGAGGGAGATGCTGGAAGAGTGTAAGGACAAGGTGATGGATGTCCTTAAGATGACTGTCCGTCCGGAGTTCCTCAACAGGATCGACGAGATAATCATGTTCGACCCTCTGACCAGGAGTGACATCCGGGACATTCTCCACATCCAGATGCGTCAGCTTCAGGACAGGTTGTCAGAAGAGGGTGTGACTATAGAGTTCACGCCGGCATTCGAAGACTGGATGGTCCAGGGTGGTTACGACCCCGCTTATGGAGCCAGGCCGATCAAGCGGTTGATGCAGAGGGAGCTCGTGAACCAGCTTGCCAAGGAGATTCTCGCCGGCAAGGTCCATAAAGACTCTGTCATCCAGGTCGATTCAGCCGCCGGCAGCATCGTCCTGCGCGACAAATCCTGACAATCCGTTCCAGACACCCCACGTCAGGATACTGGCCTAAGGCCGTACTCAGCCGCAGCGAAGCGAGAATGGACGCGGCCGTGGTCAGGTATCCTGACGTGGAACCGGCTTAAAACCGAAGATTGGCTGCGAGTTCCGGATTGATGTAGTTGAATGAGGACTGGCAGCAGGAGGCGGAGAAGCGTTGGGCGAAACCGATAATGGTATCCCATTCAGCGGCAGCGAGCCCACCCTGAAGCGCCTCGCGGGTAATGTCACCCTTGACAAGCCCATAGATAAAACCGGCGTTGAAACTGTCCCCGGCACCGATGGTGCTGACCGTCTTGACCGGAGCGACAGGATATTCACCCCGGAAACCATTAGAAGCAAATAACTTAAGAGGTTCAGCCCCGTATGTGCAGATGAAATTCCCACATCGGGGCTTTATCTTTTCCTGATAGACCTCAGCGGCATCTTCCATCCCGAACAAGGTTCTGAAATCCTCGTGGCTTCCCCTCACGACATCCGCAAGAGAAAGATTCTCCCAAAGGGCGTTCCCGATATTCCCGAGATCCTTGACATGGGAGGGACGGAAATTGACATCGTAATAGAGGATCGCTCCGGAAGACTTCGCATATTCAAGGAACCGTTCTACTTGGGGACGACAGGCGGGATTAAGGGCATAGAATGACCCGAACAGGACGATGTCGCCCGGCTCGATCGAGGGATATATGAAATCAGGACGCTCACTCACCGGATCACGGTAGAAGGTGTATGTCGCGTCATTATTCTCGTCCAGGAAGGCCAGGGAAAGCGGAGTCTTGCCCGGCAGGATATTCACGAAACCCGGATCCACCCCGTTTTGAGACATAAATTCTCTGATGATGGAGCCCACATGATCGTCTCCCACCTCGGAGAGGAAATCCGCCGGAATGCTACATCTACCGATGGAAATCATTGAGTTGAAGGTAGATCCACCAGGAACAGCCGCTGTCGGCTGGCCGCCTTTGAAGACAATGTCATAGACCGTCTCCCCTATCCCGATAACTTTTCGCATATCAGTCAATCACAAATTCCTTAAGCACACGTTTATGACGGGCATAGCGGTCTATGGTCCACAGGATGAACCTGATGTCAACGCAGACGCAACCCGCCCCATCGAAATACGCTTCCCTTGCCGCCACTCCTTCGGGAGTGCCGCCTGAGACCACGCCTATGAGCCTTCCGTACGAATCCAGAACCGGAGATCCCTCCATGCCGCCCGCGAAGTCAGTGTTGATCTTGAAGCAAGTAGCCATCTTGTGCTTTTTGCCGTCCACCTTGAAACCCCAGCGGCCCCAGAAGTCCTTCTCGATAGCGGCCCTCCAAGCGGCGGAAGACTTGCCCTGGGCGCGTTCAAGAAGCATGTCAGGAGTTGTCAGACTTCCGTCAGCGGAGCCGAAGGAGAGCCTCAAAGTACTGTCCCCGTCAGGATAATCAGGATCATAAGTCCTGATTCCCGCCCAATAACGAGCCTTCGCATACTCCTTGGCGGCGGCATCCGCCGCATCTTTCTTGGCATCATGTCCGTCGGACAGGTTGTATATCACCAAAGGACTGTCTGTCAAGAATTTGTAGAGAGAATCGTCTTTCACGTCATCGACTGATTCCAACTCTGAGGTGACAGAAGGCTTTGACAGCAGGCTCCTGCTCCAGAGATAATCCGCGGCCGCTTCCCAATCGTAGCCGAAACGATCCTGGATCCATCTCTGATAAGGGCCGAAGTACCTCAGATCCAAGTTGGTGAAGAATTCTGATATCGCATAGGCGAGCAACTCTTTCTCAACCTTCGGGTCGGTGTCACGAATGGCGGAAAAGATAATCTCAGAAGCCTCCTTCACATTGGCGGCCGAAGCCGCTCGCAGAAGATAACTACCAGCGAAGGTGCCTTTCACAAGGGTTTCCTCTCTCCAAAGCTTGTCCTTCTCTCCGGGAACTATCTGGCTGAAAGACTTGTCCAGCTGATCTACAAGACCATACCAACGTCCTCTAAACGCCTGATCCTTATCAACTTTAGATTGGATTTGCCCGTCTTTGGCCGCTTTCTTATCTTGAAGTCCGAGACTGTTCTCAAGAGCCTGGCTTGCCGCATCGACAGAGAGATCTTCCTTGAGTCTCGCCGCCCGGGAAGAGTACTTGGCCTTTAGCGAGGGTTCCTCGGCGATCCACTTCTCAAGTATGGACAGACGCTTGCCTCCGGTAAGAGCCGACATAGGCCTTGTCACCTGGTTCCTGAAGCGATATTCCGCTGCCGACAAAGCCCGTCGTGTAGCTGCGGGGTATCCCGCCACAGCGGCGAATGAGTCTTTTGAATATCCGTCCACCGACACCAGGAGTGAAGAAGCTATCTTCGCCGGCTGACCGTTCTCGAAGACCCTGAAGAGAGAGAAATCACATCTGGAAACCGGCCATGCCCACTTCCCTGACTCCCCTTCCGGATTGATGGCGTAGGCGGGTGGAGCGGCGACAAGCCGCACGTCATCATAGACTTTATAAGCGCAGACATAAACCTTCTCCCCCTCCCAATAGATATGTGCGTAACAAGTAAGCTTAGTCGCCTCAGCATAAGCCATTTCCAGGCGGTGAGACGCTTGGGCGGGATCTCCGAGCTGGGACTCGAGTCCCTTGAACTCCTCCGTGACATCAAAGACCCTCCTGAGGGAATATACCTTCTCACCGGGAACAGGAATCTCATGCTGTTCACTGGCAGCCCAGAACCCATCCTTGAGGAGATCCTTTCCCGCATCTCCAAGTCTTCCGATAAAGGCCGCGGCGGGAATACCGCTTGTCAGGAAAAGCCCCTTGTCTGAGACAAAGGCTCCTGAATATCTGCCCCCCAGGGAGACGACAGCGTCAGCAACACCGGCTCCCGGAGAATCCATGTCATAAATCGCCTTAGCGGACATCTTGAGCCCGCGCTCGACCATCCTCTTCTCCAGAGCGCTGTTCAAGTCCTGGATAAGCCAAAGACCCTCATCAGCCCACGCCGCGGAAGGTAGGATGACAAGAATAGCGAAAACTATCGCTTTCAGTTTCCTCATCACCTGACCCGGATGACGTCACCGTGGTCTTTGATGACAGCCTCTTTCCACTTCTCGGTATAACCGGGATTGGTAATCCCCGCCGGAGTTCCGGCGTTATATTTCGAATGCTTGAAACTGCCGTCCTCGTTCTGGGCCTTGACGTTACCGTCGATGAACTTGACGGTTATCATCTCCTCAAGAGCCACCCAATTCTCGAACTGCTTCTGCGCGGTACCGACAGAATATTCAGTCAACAGCTTCTTGACAGGGGCGAACCAATCCTTGGCAGCGGGATCTTTCTTGCCAATCTTGGTGACGATAGCGTTGTAAGCGGCGAGGGCCTTGGCATCCATCTCGGGGACTTTTGTCAGAAGCTGCTCATTCTCAAACTTATCGATCGCCTCACGGACAGTCGGAGCCATCATGTTGTAAGCCTTGTAGCAATCGTTGGCCACACGGTTGTTGATCCAGAAAGAGGCGGTCTTTGAATATTCCAGCATGTTGCCGTTGCCCTCCCTGAAACACTCGGGGACCTCGTTGGTGTTGGAATATATCGGGGTAAGGTAAGAGGTGGCGGCATCATCGGTGCCGAACCAGATGATTCCTCCAACGACATCAGGAAGGTCATGCCTGGCCTGGGCGACAAACCAGAAACCGGTCTGCTGGGTGGCTATCGCCCTCTCGTTGGTGTAGCTCCAGCCGTCCTTGGAGAAGCCCATAGGCCTCCAGCGGTAAGGAAGCGCGTTTCCACCGGCTCCGATGTCGGTTGTCATGTCAAGCGGAGTTCCCTCAAAGTGATCCCTCATAGCATCAGCCACATTCTTCACAGTGATCTTCTTCGAAGGTTTCACGAACAAAGGAAGTCTGCGGGACAGGTCTTTCCCGGTGATATAATCATAATAAGCGGAAGCCGGCTCGGTGACCATTTTCCCGTCTTTCTCATAAGTGAACTCACCTCCAGTCAAGATGTTGAAGGCGCTCCAGGCGCGGGCGTCACAACCCCTGGCTCCACCGAAATCAACAGGGCCGAAAGCGGCGGTGAAGTCAAAGTCCTTGTCCTCGCCGCTGAACCAGCCCTTCTCCCTTGCGAATTCGATCATCCCGGGAGCGAAAATACAGTTCTCGGGGTCATTCTGGGGGAAAGTCTGGATGCGGGCCTGGTTGGCGTGGGAGCAGATGTAGCCGTCAGGAATCCTGATAGCCACATAGTTGATACCCTTGTTGTCAGGACCCTTACCGACGAGATCCATAACCCAAGCCTCGTCTTTGTCGGCTATCGAGAAGGACTCGCCTGAGGAGGCGTAACCATATTCATTAGCCAGATCGATAATGGTCTGGATGGCCTCTCTCGCGGTCTTGGCCCTCTGGAGGGTGATGTAGATCAAGGAACCGTAGTCCATGATTCCGGCCGGATCGTGGAGCTCACGGCGGCCACCCCAAGTGGTCTCGCCGATAATGAGCTGATGCTCATTCATATTGCCTACCGTCTTGTAGGTATGGGCGACCTGGGGAATACTGCCCAAGGGACGGTAAGAGTCCCAGTCCACGACATCCAGCATCGTGCCGGCCTTCCACATGGCGGCGGGATGGAAATAAAGCTCGCCGTAAAGCACATGCGAGTCGGCTGCGTAAGAGATGATGTTAGAGTTGTCAGCACTGGCACCCCTTGTCACGATGATGTTGGTACAGGCTTTGCTCCTTATCCCCCCGGCGAGAATGGCCGTGGCGGCGAGAGCGGCGGCGAAGATTGCTTTCCTTGTCATTTTGTGATTATTCGATTATTGATTACTTTTGTCTGTTGATATAATAATGAACTGTAAAGATATGAAAAAAATATTGTTCGCGGCCATAGCCCTTCTCTTTTCGGTCGGAACCGCCTTTGCCCAGGAGCAAATGAGTCCCGAGGAGAAGGAGAAAAAGATGGTGGAGTTCATCCAGAAGGAGGTTGAGAAACTCGAGTCCTCTCTTAAGCTCGAGGACTGGCAGACCTTCTATGCCGACTCTATCCTCACCCACGACTACCATGCCCTCCAGGCCGAGCTGGACGCTCTTCAGGAGGCCAAGGTGTCCAATACGGATCTCTACACCAAGGCCAGCGACAAGTGGGCCGACAAGATCTATGAGGCGATGCATAAGATCATGAATGAAGAGCAGTGGGAGAAATACCTCAAGCAAGGCGCCGCAAGGGAGAAGAAGGCCCGCGACAAGCGGAAAGCTAAGATGCTGGAAGCCACAACCAAAGTCAAGTAAAATCTCAGGAATATAATGAAAGAAGCGATTGAAAAGTTGCTCGCGCAGGTTGCCGAGTTGAAGGCCGCCAACGCAAAGGAAGTTGAGGAAGCCAGGGTAAGGCTTCTCGGAAAGAAGGGTGAGATCACTAAGTTGTTCGAGGATTTCAGGACTTGCAGTCCGGATCTCAAGAGGGAATTCGGAAGAAAGCTCAATGAGCTCAAGCAGGCCGCAGCGGCCAAGATTGAGGAACTCAAGGATAAGACCGCGTCCTCTGCCACCGCCGAAGGCCCCAAAGAGGATCTGAGCATGCCAGGTACTCCTTTCGCTCTCGGCTCAAGGCATCCCGTCTCGATTGTCCGCCAGGAGATTGTGGACATATTCCGCAAATTCGGTTACGACGTGGCGGAAGGTCCGGAGATCGAGGATGACTACCATGTGTTCGAGGCCCTCAATTTCCCTCCGAACCACCCGGCCAGGGACATGCAGGACACTTTCTTCGTGTCCGCAGGCCACCTCAATCCGCTTCTTTTGAGGACCCACACTTCTTCAGTGCAGGTGCGCGCGATGGAGACAATGAAACTTCCCATCAGGGTCATCTGCCCCGGAAGGGTGTTCCGCAACGAGGCTATCTCCGCCCGCGCCCACTGCATATTCCATCAGGTGGAAGGGCTTTATATTGACGAGAATGTCACCTTCGCCGACCTTAAGCAGGCGATCCTGCTTTTCGCCCGCGAGATGTTCGGTCCCGACACGGCGATCCGCATGAGGCCGTCTTACTTCCCGTTCACCGAGCCTTCAAGCGAGGTTGACGTCAGCTGCAACATCTGCCACGGCAAGGGTTGCAACATCTGCAAGGGAACAGGCTGGCTGGAGATCCTGGGTTGCGGAATGGTTGACCCCAATGTCCTCGAGGCCTCCGGAATCGACAGTAAGAAATACAGCGGATTCGCCTTCGGCATGGGCCTCGAGCGAATCGCTATGCTGAAATGGCAGGTCAATGACCTTCGCCATTATTTCGAGAACGACCTGAGATTCCTTTCCCAGTTCAAGACGGCGATAGAGGTGTAGAGGGATCCCCCTGCACCTTTTTATCTCTGGTCGGTGATTTTGACTCCGGGAAATGCCGAAGGGTCAAAAGCCACCTCCTCAGGTGATACCCCGATGACATAGTCACTGAGAGTGATCTTGATGATGCTGGCCTTGGCGTTCAGGCTGATCGGAAGATATGTCTTCTTGGACACGATCAGGTCCATCCGTTTAGGATCGCCCTTGTCGTCATTGCTTCTTAATTTCTTGCACTTGAGGATCCATCTATCGGCAGTTTCCCCGGTGATGGACACCTTATACCCTTCTGTGACACCGCTGGCCAGATCCTTTTCCTGGTTTTCTTCAGATTCTACTTTTTTGATCACTATCTCATTATCCTTGGGAGTATAAGTCCATGACACATCCTTGTCATACCAAACTGTGCTCTTCTCACCCTTACCTTCCATTTCAGCCTTGCTCTTGTCACCCAAGGTCCAGATACGGGTCGAGATTTCACCGATGATCGGCATCTTCATGGTCATGGTCAAGGCTGTCCCCAGGGTCTCTCCCTTGTTAATCTCCTGATCCATCCTCTCGACAATCTCCTGAGCCGTCTGGGCGAAGACTCCCGAGGAAAGCGCCACCATGGTGCAAACAATTGTAAATAAACGTTTCATCTATTTCTGAATATTAAAGATTCCAATCATCTGTCCTGAACGGACCTGCGGGGATGCCGTAGTTATTGAACAAAGTTCCGACTCCCCAATTCCTGAAGCAATAACGTACGGCCACCGGTTCCGGAACGTCCGGACTGCTGACGACAACCTTGTTGTTCCAGAGCTGGACATGGGCCTGGGCAGGGTGGAAGACCTTGTCGGCTCCCGCGATCTCGAATCCTTCGAGGTTGACTCCTCCCGGAGAAAGCCCCCGGCGGTCAACCTTCATGGTGATGATGGCCTCCCCATTCTCGAACACGGCGCTCTCGTAGGACGGAGCATCAGGGTCGATACCTTTGAAACCATAGTCCTTGACAAGGGCCTGATACGCCAGGCGGTTGCCAACCTCCTGCTTCTTGCAGGGGTGGATGGTGCCATATTCCCCGATGTCCAATGTGGCGGCCATGCCGCTGTGAGGGATCACATCCAGGGATTTCTGCTGAGCTTCAGTGAAATAGCCCGATGTCCACCCTACCGGATCGCCATAAGGGTAAGGGGCGATCTGCACGAAATAGAAGGGGGCGTCAGGGACCTCGAAAATATCCCTCATCATCGCCACATATTCCTTTTGCAGACGAATATATTGCTCAGCCCTGCCGCGGTTGGCCTCTCCCTGGTACCAGATCATGCCTTTGAATGTGAAAGGCACGAGAGGGGCGACCTGCCCGTTGAAGAGGGTGCAAGGAGTCTGGAACTGGGTTCCGACAATCTTGTCCCCATCGAGGAAAGACAGGTCGAACTCGTTCCCGAACTTGGCCGAGAGAGTCTCCCTGTTGATCCAAGTCTCGATCGTGGAACCGCCCCAGCAAGAGACGAGGATCCCGACCGGGACGTCCAGCATCTCCTGGAGTTTCCTCGCGAAGAAATATGCCGTGGCGCTCGTGTTCGAGACAGCCTCTGGCTCATTCTCTTGCCAAGATCCCTCGCATTCCTGAAGAGGCTTCAAAGACGCGGTCCTTTTGATCGTGCACATGCGGATCGGGGTCGAGGCCTTGGCACCGAGGATGATATCGGCGGCGCCGGCAGCGGGTTGTCCGCCATATCCGCCCACAGACATTTCCATGTTGGACTGGCCCGAGCAGAACCACACCTCGCCTATCATGACATTCTGAAGCTCAACTCTTTCCGACTTCTCACCATCAGAAATGAATATCTTGTAAGGTCCTCCGGCCTGAGGGGTCGGAATCCTTGTCATCCACTTGCCGTTCTCGTCCGGCTTGGCGGTGAACTTGACTCCTGTCCAGGTGGTCGTGATGGTGATGTCGTTCTTCTTGTCAGTCCACCCCCAAATGGCGGCTTCTGTCTCGCGCTGAAGAACCATGTTGTCGCTGAAGAAGGACGGGAGGGTCACTTTGGCCCACAAGCCAGAAGTCCCCAACAGGGCAATGGCAATGATTGATAATACTCTTTTCATATCTTCCAAGATTCGGTTAAAAACAAATATACTCAAAAAAAATTTGCGCGAAAGCAAAAATGTTGTACCTTTGCAATCCCGAGACACCAAAGCGGGTATGCGGAAATAGCTCAGTTGGTAGAGCACGACCTTGCCAAGGTCGGGGTCGCGAGTTCGAGTCTCGTTTTCCGCTCTTAAGACAAACGACGGTCCTTGTGGCCGTCGTTTTGGCTTAAAAGGTGACGACGGCCCGGCCGAGCGACCCCGAGGCCCCCGAGGGGCAGCCTTCCGTCAGGAAGGCGGGGGTAACGTGAAAGGCGCGAGGCAGTCCGAGGCGCAGCCTCGGGCTCGAGTCTCGTTTTCCGCTCACAATGAGAACGGCAGCCTTCATGGCTGTCGTTTCGCATTGATCAAAAGCAAAGGTGTGAGCGGTAGTGCCATATAATCGCCAAACATGCGCACGGTAATACCCGTTTGGATTTGCTTCTTTCAATACGACTGTGCGCCAAGACCCCATCTGAGGCATCGGCGCACAAGGATATGTCTAGGGAAGACCCGGAGAACATATTGCTGTGCGCCTGTTTGGCGGAACGCAATGGGCGGACAACCTCGGCTGATGATACCTGAGTTAAGAGCCGCAGTCTTTGGAATGGATAATGCGATGCTGTTTTGCAAACCAAGGGCAGGGCAAAATGCCCCCCATGGCGTTATATGGGTGATTCGGTTGCGGAGGCCCCGGTTTTGAGACGGGGGTTCGCGGGAGGATGTGGCCCACAGGGGGCTGAAAGACACTTCGGCCTGCTTCTGTTTTGTAGATTCTTCGCTGGCGCTCAATGACATAAACGAGGCATGTTTTGACAAAAGGTGGCAAAGCGGTTCCGTAGCTTCGCAGAATGACGACGTATTATTTCAGAGATCCCGAAGAGGCCCTCAGGCAGGCAAAACTGTCAGGCAAGCAACCCGGCTACTGGTATGGGGGCATAACCTTGCGCAGTGGCAAGAAAAGCTGGGCATCGCTGCTTAGAAGGTGACTTGAACTGGAAAAATGCTTTGAAAGAAAGCACTCAGAATTAATCGCCGTGCATGGACGATGCCGGGTCGGGAAGACCTATCTCGTAAAAGAGCAGTTCAAAGACCGTTTCCTGTTCTGGCACACGGGACTCTCTCCATACGACCGCAACCGAAAAAAACCTTCTGAAAGACCAGCTTCATGCGTGTTACGACTCATGCTTATCCAAGGAAACACGAGTGGTTAATTATGATTATCAAAAGCTTTTGCCCGTGAATTTAAATATGCTACCTTTATGACTGTCCCCATTAAGCTTCCAACTTCGATCACATCCGAATCCCCCACGGCCTTTATTATAATGATCAGAACAGTGATAATGGATCGTGTCAGACGAACCATCCGGCCATTTGAGGACAATGTCCTCATCCATGTCCTTGGCACCATCTATTTCGCCAAAATAAAGGCGATATGATTCTTTCCCATCGCTTTCATTATAGGGTTGCGCAAACAAACCATGTAAAACGGCAAGATATGCCCTGGTTTGTATGACGGAAAGCTCTTTCCAATCTTTTACCGTGTATGTCTCTCCTTTGAAAGTAAGTGTCATGCCTGGCATGTCTGGGGAAATAATGGAGTTTCCATCATCATCAGTAGCGGTAATGTAAATCTCGACTGGAGCCCAATCAACAATCCAATCTTCTTTTTCACTCCATTTCTCACATCCTGTCGCTAAAAGCAACCCGGCAAGAACAATAACCCGGAAAAGTACTCTATTCATATTAACTTGCATTTTTCTATCTACTAAATCCTCAAAAAACAAAATATTGCATCTCATAAGCAGAAAAATTGCATATTTTCATATTTGTGATAAACAGACAATTGATTGACGATGAGAAAGCTTATCGGACTTATCGTGGTTCTTGCGGTAGCTTATCTTGCCGTGAAGTACTGCACTGACCATTATGGCAATGTGATCCAGCTCCCTGGAGGTCTCGGCGGGACTCAAACGGAGACGACTGAAGAGACTGACGGCGGCTGGTTCTCCCCGAAAAAGCAAACCGAAAAGAAAACGACCTCAGACAAAGACGTCCCTCAGGACATCAAGGATCTTGAGCGGCAGCTGGGTATCGGAAACGAAGATGAATCAACGACTTCCACCACCTTACCCACTACCACTACCACGACCCCTGCCACCGCCTCATCTCCTTTGACCTTTAAGGGTATTCCGATGAAAGGCTCTCTCTCCGCTTTCGGCTCCGAACTCGTGAAAGCCGGATTCAGGAATACGGGTGGCGGGACTTACACCGGGGATTTCGCCGGCTACAGCGGCTGCAAGGTGACCCCTTCAGGAAACAATCCCGTCCAGGAAGTCCGGGTCGATTTCCCGGTGATCTCCGACTGGGACTCCCTGGAGAAGTCCTATGACTCGCTCCAAGCCTCTCTGACCCAGAAATATGGCATCGAGCCTGTCACCTCAAAGAACAACAACCTCGCGATCTACAACCTCCCCAACGGGACCATCACCCTGGACGCTGACGTGAAGAACCAGAGTTCCTGGCATGTGATCCTGAAATATTCGAACCTGGCCAATTCCGCCTCCTCAGGAAGCATCGTGAGGAATCCCATAGACGACCTTTAGCCTATAGCCTTCAGCAATATGAGAATTATCCGCCTTGCCGTCTTGTTCTTGCTTATCGCGGGACAGGCCTTCGCCCAAGACATCAAGTTCCATGGCGCCTTCAAAGAGGATTTCTCGAAAGAGACCTCGGAATACTTCGACTACAACTACCGTCCGTCCGGGTATGACTCCCGCTACTTTTCCGGCATACAGTCCTTTTCCGAGAAAGGCACCGACATAATGCTCTACCGGATAGATCCGTCGGACCCGGCCGGAGCAGGCAAGGGACCGGAAATCATATCTAAGGACTACACCTTCTACGGCAGTTATTCCGCCAGGATCAAAGTGCCTAATGCCAGGGACGCCCAGCCGAACATAGGCGCTGTCGTGGGATATTTCACTTACAACGTGGACCAGCAGCTTGGCCTAAGTGAGATTGATATAGAATGGCTTCTGGCCGACCCCCGGATCATCTACATCGGCACCTGGACCGGAAAGAGAGGGACTCTCAACCGGGTCGGACGCACGATAAACCTGGCCACCGGAGAGATTCTGGACAATTCCTGGCGAAGCGAGACCCGTGGCCCAGAGGGGAAGCGTATCCCTAACACTCCCCTGGACGGTCGCCAGAACCTTCCTGAGACAATTGAGGCGATCGAGGGCTACGACGCCTCAAGCCAGTTCTACACCTATGGTTGGGACTGGTACCCGGACCGCCTTGTCTGGTGGATAATCCACCCGGAAACCGGCAAGAAAGTGATTCTGTGGGACTATGAAGGCGGGAAAGAGCTGTTCCCCGAGCATCCATCAAAGGATGGGATCCCCTGCCTGAAGACAAGGTATCGCCTCAACTTCTGGCACACCAACAACTGGCCGGTGGAGACCAATCCAGCTTCCACGGAAAAGCCTCTTTATCCTTACGAGCTTGAGACAGACTGGATGTCCTACACCCCTTTCAATTGATCTCGACTGTGCGACCGGTGTCTTCGAGATCGAGGATGACCGGATGACTATGACCCGAATTAGGCTGATGGAAGACCAGTTTCAAGTTTCCATCAAAGTCCTTGAATATCATAGGATGCCCGCCATCTTCAGCGAAGATGGGCTCGGGATCGCAAGTCCAAGGCCCGGCGATCTTGCCTGAAGCGGACCTGGAAATCGCCACGCAATACTTTCCATCCTTAAATGAGGACCACAGGATCAGCAATTCCCCGTCTTTGGTCTTATACACGAAATTGCCGTCGGAGACGTAAGCCGGAGTCTTAGTTCCGTCCTCCCCGGTCCAATAACTGACGGGACTGATCCAGGGGGCCTGGGATGCGGTGAATATGGTCACCGGCTCCCCGGCCGCTCCGGAGAGATCCTCCTTCAGGGGCATGAGCTCAAAAGTGCCGTCTATGGCCTGGACCCACTCATGGCAGAAAATCATGTACGGGACACCGTCCTCGACCCATAGCGTTCCGTCCAGCGACATCCAATCCTTGGGGGTCGTCAGATCTTTTCCAAGAGGCTGGAAAGGCCCCTGGAGGGTCTCTGAGCGGAATATCTGCGTTCCTCGATAAGTGAAGGCCGGCCACCCTGGGACGCTCTCAGCCCACTTACGGTCGGTGTTCAACGTGGCGAAAATATACCACGCATCCTTATAATGATGGACTTCCGGAGCCCAGACAGAGCCCGTGATGAAATTGTCCTCCGGGACCGTGAAAACACGCTCCGGCTCAGACCATAAAGCCAGGTCCTTGCTTTTAAACACCTCAACACCTCCAAGCCCTTCCGCTGTAGTGGAAGAACGGAAAAGATAATACGTCTTAGTCTGGGAATCAGCCACGATGAACGGATCCCTGCAATAGATGCTGTCCGTAGGGATACTCGCCTCCCATTCAGGCTCGGCGGCCGCTTTACGCCCTTTGCAAGAAACGAACAGGGCGAGAACAGCGATAAAAGCGAAACAAATCTTTTTCATATACCAATCGATTATTCAAATATAAGAAATAAATCGTTATCTTTGGTTTTGATGACCTTTAGCCAATAACCAATAAAACATCATATCATGACACGGAGAGAGTTTCTGGAGAAGAGCGCCGTCCTTGGCGCCGGGCTTACCATGAGTCCCCTTATGGTCCGCATGGCGGCCAAACCTGTGGGAGCGAATGACAAGATCCACGTCGGCCTGATCGGCTGCCGGAGCCAGGGGTTCGGCGACCTGAACGCATTCCTCGGCAATCCGGACGTGGATTGCATAGCGCTTTGCGATGTTGATAATGGGATTCTCGAGCAACGTGCCGCCGACGTGGAGAAGATCCAGGGCAAGAAGGTCAAGCATCTCTACAAGGATTGGCGGAAACTCATCGACAACAAAGACATAGATGTGGTCATAATCGGCACTCCAGATCACTGGCATTGCCTCCAGCTGGTGGCTGCCTGCGAGGCCGGGAAGGACGTATATTGCGAGAAACCATTGGGCAACAGCATCGAGGAGTGCAACATCATGGTCAGGGCCGCCGAGAAGTACAACAGGATCGTGCAGGTGGGCCAGTGGCAGCGCAGCGATCCCCACTGGCAGGATGCCATGGCCTTTGTCCATAGCGGCAAGCTCGGCAAGATCCGCACCGTCCGTGTCTTCTCCTATCAGGGCTGGTGTCCCTCCATCCCAGTGCAGCCGGATCAGCCCGTTCCCGACGGGGTTGACTATGACATGTGGCTTGGACCGGCTCCCTTGCGTCCATTCAACCCGAATCGTTTCCACTTCACTTTCAGGTGGTTCTGGGACTATGCCGGCGGCCTGATGACCGACTGGGGAGTCCATCTTCTGGATTACGCTTTATATGGCATGAATGTCACCGCCCCGGACAGCATCATGGCCTCTGGAGGCAAGTTCGGTTATCCGGATGACGCTTGCGAGACCCCCGACACCTTGCAGACAATCTACACCTTCCCGGACTTCACGGTCATGTGGGACCACGCCATCGGCATCGACGACGGCGCCTACGGTCGTAATCACGGTCTCGGATTCGTGGGTGAGAACGGAACGCTTGTCGTTGACCGCCGAGGCTGGGAGGTGATCCCCGAGAAAGTCAACAATGTGGCTCGCATGGAGGCGGTTCCTCTACATAAGCAATATGGCGATGGCGGTCTTAGCCTCCACGTGAAGAACCATCTGGAGTGCATCAAGAGCCGGAATCCCAACTGCAATGCCAGCATCCAGATCGGAGCCCACATCGCCAAGTTCGCCCATCTCGGGAATATAGCCTACCGCACCGGCAAGAAGCTCAGCTGGGACGGCAAGACCTTCCACGACGCCGAGGCGGATTCCTACCTCTGCAAGCCCTACCGCGACCCCTGGAAGCTCCCGGTCATCCTTTAGCGGCCTCGCGGTGGACTTTAGCCGGTGGTTCGACTCCGCTCACCAACCGGAAGAAGTTCCTCTACCTATAATCGCACGACGAGGCTGATCTTGGCGGTGAGGTCGTCGAAGTCGCAGTCTGTCTTGAACTCGTTCTTGAGCTTATTGTTGTCCCGCCAGATGGTGGTTCTCATTCCGTCGAAGCCGAAACGGTTATAGACGACGGTTCCCACCAAGCCGAACCTGTTCCAGGAAAAACTCAGACCCGAACGGAATGTGACGGTCGGGACTATTGTTCCGTCCAACCTGGTCTTTCGGACCTGCCCGTCTCCCAGTTCCTCGAGCGAGTACATGTGGTTATACACAGAAGCCATCGGGATGGCTGTCAGGTTGAAAGTGAGATTCCTATAGCCTATCCAGTTTCTCCTGTCATCGGAATCCCGATGGTAGGGCACAAAGTTGTACGAATAACCTATCCCGAGAGAAACCTGCTGGGTCGTGTAACTGAAAAGTCCTTCAGTCACGGTCAGCATGAATTTGTCTCTCTTGTCCATCAACAGATCCCCTTGGAGGTATTTGGCCAAGGTCATGAATGATCCGGCTGAACGAATCTGGTCCACATTACAGCCCTGGGTGGCGTTATAGTCGAATCTCCGGCCATTGAAAAGGTAATACACATCCCCCGTCATGGTCCGCATGGTCCCAGGAAAATCCGAGGTGAATGTCACGGGCGCCACCCCTTCGACGGAGAGCGACCCGTCAAGATATTCCTGGAGACGGATGAACCGGACCGTCGCCCCGAAAGTCGGCCTCCTATAAGAGAAGGAGATAAACGAGTTCTTTCCGGGATTCTTGGCTCCCAGCTCCAGACCGCCGGAAACGCTCAGGCTCCCGTAACCTACAGACAGTCCGAGCTTCTTGTGGAGATGCCGTTGAAGACGGGTGTCAAAGGACGCCCGCACGTTCGTGCCATTCTGGAGAGAGTGATCGCCTGGCTGATATTCAGTGACGTTGATATCACTATTCAAATTGGCTCCGGTCGTGACCAAGGTGTTGTCAATCCTGAATGACCATGGCAATGGAGACTTGCTGATGTACGAGGTGTCAAGCTGTGGATTAAGGGTCGTGATGCTCTTGTACACTTTCCTCACGAGCCTCTCCGGCAGACTACCTCGGTTCTGTGCTAGAGAGGAACCTGTCGGAAGAAAGGCCAGCAAAGCGGCCAAGAAGAGGAAATGCTTGATTCTCACTATTTTCCGCAATCAAATAACTCAGCTTTAATAGATTTAATCTTGGAGGCTGCAAGAGCTTTGACCACTATTCCAGGATTAGCCTTGAAGAGCCTCGCGCCCAAAACCTCAACCTTTCCGGGCCCGTCATGGGTCAGGGTGTAAACCCGCCCGTTCAACGAAATCTCAAGCGTTCCCTCGAAATCAAGGGCAATAGTCACCGCCGCGAACTCCGGAGCCTCAGGATTCCACTCAACAGACTGCCCCTCAGCGAGTTTAACAGAGTTTTTCTTGAATATCGAGAGCGGCTTGCGACCATCTGTCTGATGCCACCAGAAGTCGGAAAGCTGGATTGTCACCTTGTCAGAGACAGCCCTCTGCTCATGAGGAGCAGGGAATATGGAGGCCTGCACATCGAAACCGGCATTCTTGACAGTGTTAATATATTCAGCGTCAAGCATTTTATAATTCATGGTGCTCATTCCGCACGCGCCACCCATCTCCTGGAGCCTCTCAATTGTCCTTGGCGCCGGATCCTTGCCTGGGTCGAGGAGAATCAAGCAGGTTGACCATTTCCGCGCCTGGCTCACCGCGGCCTGTGAGGCGTCAAAAGCGATGAACTTGTCACCAAGTATCTCATGAGCAAGCTTGTAGGACTCGACCACAGCGCTGTGGAGCATCGGCATGACCCCATATTCCTTGCAAGCCTCAAGCTCCTCCTGAAGGGTCGGAATCGGAGTGCGAAGCGCCGGATCCGTGGATTCCAGGACGTACTTCGTCCTCAACTCCTCGAAAGTGGTCTCCGTGACCTTCACCGGCTCCTCTATCTTGGAATAGTCAGAAGCGTTGCGCATCGTACGGTTGATCGTGCCGTCGTGCATGATAACCATCACGCTGTCAAGAGTATATTTCACATCGCACTCGATGGCCGGATAGCCATACTGGGCGGCCATCTTGACACCTGCCGGACAGTTTTCATTGATGTAGAATTCCTCTCCGTCCATCAGCCAGCAACCCCTGTGAGCCACAGCCATAGGGAGATCCTCAGGAACGGCCTGGCCGCAAGATACTGCGGCCGCCACAGACATCATAAAAATCCAGAACTTCTTCATATCAAGATATTTAGATATTCCTAAAACATGAAACGCATCTTCTCCGGAAGCCGGGTGTAGTCGTCGATCCGGATGTAGTCCATTCCTCCGAGGCGGATCTGGCTGTCGTTGCCTCCGTCGGTGAAATCGTCGCCGACAAAAAGGATCTGGTCCTTGACATAGCCATGCTCAGCGGCGTAGCGCATCACGGCGTCGTACTTGTTGTACTGCTTTGGGGTTATGTCAAAAGAGGTTGTACCACCGATGAACACCGAGTAGTCCTTGAATATCTCACTCATCTCCGGGAACATAGCCCTGCGGCGGATCTTGTCCGGATCGAAAACCAGTTTGTCGGCCGGATCCGCCTTTGTCCCAAGCAGGGCGAAGGTCACCATTCCGGACTGGTGATATTCATTTGAATCCCCTTTGTAGGCCGTGTAGCCATATTTCTTGCGGAGCTCAGCGGTCTTCTTATCGAAGAACTTGCGGTCCACGGGACTGGTCTCCTCACGTACCATCTTGAACTCCCCGTCGATGACCTGGCTTTCCTCCATCCCGTAGTTGCCAAGGATGGTGATCGGATACTGACCCATCTGGTTATATATCCTCTTGCAGTTGCCGCCTCCGGCCATGATGATCTCATAACGCTGCCTGAGAGTGTCCAGGACAGCCCTATTAGCGTCAGTGAGAGGCTGCTTGTGCTGGGTCAGCGTCCCGTCAAGATCGAAGACTATGAGTTTTTTGGTCTGCTTCCACTTGAGTTCCCTGATTCCCGACATCAGGTTCAGCATCGCCTGCGGCTCGTCCGAGCTGACGTAATCGACATGGTGGCGCATGGCGAAGTCAGCCAGATCGTAACTATTCACTGGCCAAAGGACTGTCTGGAGCCCGGCTTCATGAGCCTCGTCCAGAAGATGGGTCCGATTCATAACGACACCCATGTGGTAGGAGACTCCCGCATATCCCTTGGCGAGAAGTTCCTCGGTCGTGTAGGCCTTGCTGCTGGAAATAGGGATCACTTTAGTGCCTTTCCGGAGCCTCAAGATCTCGTCGCAAAGATGCTCGCTGAAGGAGATGAAAGTGACCTGGTCGTACATGTTCATCTCGTCGCAGAGGGCGACAACCTTTTCTGCCAGAGTCGTTTCCCTCTCTTTTGTCGGATGGGATTTAAGTTCGAGGAAGAGCATCAAGGCGACTGTTTTCTTCGCCTGGGTGAAATATTCCCTAAGCGTCGGGACCTTATCCCCATTCGGCAGCGTGCAGGAGCGGATGGTCTTGTAATCAAGTTTCTGGACATCAGGATAGTCCGAACCGGCGATCTTCGGGCCATGAAGGATCACAAGAGAGTCATCCGTCGAGAGATGGACGTCCAACTCGACTCCCTCGACTCCCAGCTGCTGCGCTCCGCGGAGACTTGTCAAAGTGTTCTCAAAAGAGCCCGGATGGGCGTAATAACCTCTGTGGGACATGACCTTGGTCTGAGCTCCAAGCATGGCGGAGATAGCCAGAAAGGCTATCACAAGTGAAACTATTCTCTTCATGTTAACAAAGATAAC
Source organism: uncultured Bacteroidia bacterium (assembly GCA_902785825.1). Lineage (GTDB taxonomy): Bacteria > Bacteroidota > Bacteroidia > Bacteroidales > UBA932 > Cryptobacteroides. The sequence continues at coordinate 76,832 of CACZZZ010000017.1, read as the reverse complement.
GAATAATTGTGTACTTTTGATGTAACAAAAAAACATAATAACCATGACATATCTCTGGATTCTTCTCGCCGTGTCGCTGGCGGTGTCCGCAGTCGGTTGGAAATACTTCATCTACTTCTTCAGCCTCGGATACGGCTACGGAATAGCCGCCCTGGCCCTTACCCTGGTCATCATCTTCGCCGGAGCCGTGACTCCCCCGACCGCTCTTCTGCTCGCGGTAATGTTCATCTTTGGCTGCCGCCTGGGTACTTATCTCCTCATCAGGGAGAGAAAGGCCGCGGCGTACCGCAAGATCCTTTACGATCCGTCGCTCCAGAAAAAGAAGCCTATCGGGGTGATCCTCTCTGTCTGGATCTTCTGCGCCCTTCTTTATGTGGGACAGGTAAGCCCCGTGGCCTTCAGGCTGGCGAACACAGCCAAGGGGCTACCCGTCAATGATTTATGGGCTTGGATAGGAGCTGCCATGATGGCTTGCGGAGTGATGCTTGAAGCCGGTGCGGACGCTCAGAAATCAGCGGCAAAAAAGGTCAATCCCAAACGTTTCGTGGACACCGGGCTGTACAAGATCGTCCGCTGCCCCAACTACCTTGGAGAGCTGGTGATCTGGACTGGGGCTTTGATTTCCGCCATTGGCGCATCCCTCTGCGCCTGGCAATGGGTCATCGTTGCCATCGGCTACATCGGGATTGTCTATGTGATGTTCAGCGGGGCCAGAAGGCTTGAGATCCGGCAAGACGAGTCTTACGGGGAAGATCCTGAATATCAGGAATATATTAAGAAAACTCCCATCATACTCCCCCTCTTGCCCCTCTATAGCGTGAAGAAGCACACCTGGCTTCAAGCCTGATAATAGTATTTCATGGTCATGAAAAGATTGATTTGCGTTTTGATCGTGCTGGCGTCCTCAGTTGGCGCCTTTGCCCAGGATTATGTCACCAAGGCCGGCCGGATGGACAGAAGCCGGTTGAACATCGGAGTTTACCACCTTCGTCCGTACGCCCGTACAGAGGCACACATAAAAGACTTGGCTGAGTGTGGAGTGGATTTCGTTATATGCATGGAAAACGACCGTCCCGCCCTTGACCTGTTCAGCAAGTACGGTGTCGGGGCTATTGTCAGCGGAGTCGTCCCCGGATGGTGGGGAGGAGACGGAGACAATGCCGGGAAACTCGCCGAGACCAATCCAATCTCGAAATATGAGGAGGCCGCGGCCACTTTCCAGGATCACCCGGCAATCTGGGGCATAGACATCGGTGACGAGCCCTCCGCTCTGGATTTCCCGTATTACGGAGAGGTTATGAGAAAGGTTGAGCAGCTCTTTCCCAATCAGTTCGCCTTCCTCAACCTTTACCCGAACTATGCCTCCGTGTCCCAGAACTCCGCGGTCCAGACCAAGAACCAATTGGGGACTCCCACTTATGAGGAGCACATCAGGCAATATTGCGAATATGTCCCTGCCGACTACATCTCCTACGATTTCTATTACAAGAATGTCGGGGTGGCCAAAGATTACGCCAACCTTCGGGTTGTCTCCGACGCTTGCCGTAAGACCGGACGTGGAATGTGGGTCACGGTTCAGGTAAACAGCTATGATCCAAAGGTTTGGATAACAGAGAACGAGCTGCGCTTCCAGGCGTATTCAGCATTGGCCTTAGGAGCCGAGAACATCACCTGGGCCTGCTACACCGCTGGCTGGTGGACCAACCAGGTGGTGGATGAGAAAGGAATCAAGACCCGGCAATATGACAAATTGAAGAAGATCAACGCCGAGCTTCACTCCATTGGGAAAGATTACATGCGTTACACCTCAAAATCAACTTCTTTCATCGGATTTGAGGGTACGGATATGCTGGACGGAACAAGCGAGAAGAGCTTGACGGCGTACAAGGACGACGTCTTCACCGACCTGTCCGCCGGTTGTCCCCTGATTGTCGGCGAAATGGCCGCCAAGGATGGAAGCGAAGGCAAGGCCCTGTTCGTCTGCGTCGCTGACGATCCATTCGACAAGGCTCCGAAAACCCACAAGCTACGCTTCAAGGCTCCAGGTCGTGAAGTGTCTGTCAGGTGCGGCGATTCCTATCTCCCGATGAGAAGGGACGCCGAAGGCTGGTACGAGAGCGTAATCTCCTCCTGCCAAGGCCTACTCATCGAAGCCACCGCAAAATAACCCAGTTGTTAGAGCGCCAGCCACTGTCATTCTGAGCGAAGCGAAGAATCTGTATTTTTGATTATTTTGTATCTATTTGCAAAAACGATATGAGATATGAAAGGAAGTCGATTGTTGACGGCGGTTGTGTTATCCCTTGCCGGGATTATTGTCTCCGCACAGCCAGGTACGAGTCCACAGGGCCCAATAAATCAGTTCTTGGCCATTGAAGGCACTTCCGTCCTTAATTACAACATGCGGCCAGAACGAGACATCCATTCCCGAGCAGGCTTCGGCCCGGCGTTCTATGTGTTCCCGGACAGCAAACTGGATAACAGGCAGGCCCTGGAACTAGTTGAGCGACTGAACATTATCGGAATCATCAAGGAATATGGCGGACGTATAGTGATTGTCAACCCCTCTTCAGGCAAGTGGCAGGATCAGGACCTGGAAACCTTCACCGGATTGATCGGAAGAGGAGGGGCTCCGACAAATATCAAGGTTGTGGGGCTCGGTTCCGGGGCAACATTCGTTAACCGTCAACTGTCCGCCACGGATCTGACTGGAGCCATAGCCGGGATCGTCTCAATCGACGGCGAGCCAGGAAAAACCTGCAAGTATCCTGTTCCGGCGTTCATCGGAGGGAAAAACGCGGCGAAAGTCGCGAAACCATATCAGGCGGCAAGTGATTCCGCCCCTGCGGACCCTCTGCAGAAGGTGGTAGTGAATACGGATAAAAAAGCCTCTTGGGAGACGCTGTTCGCCCAGGCATGGGACAAGGTACTTAGCGCCAACTACCGGTACAACAACCTATTCCACACTTTTTACATGAGCAGGGGAATCGACAATCGGGAAGGCGTGAAGAACTTTGAGTTGGTCTCAATCCCCGTATTCGACAAGATAGGAATACAGCGCAATGTGGTTGAATATCCCTTGGTGGACATGAACGCCCCGTCCAGGCCGGATAATCCGGACAAGTATCTTTGGTATGAGTATATTCCGAAGCAAGCTCTGGGTGCCGCTCCCGGTACGGTTCCTTTGGTCGTGCTTCTACATGGTCACGGGAACGATCCCCGCACCCAGAGCGAGACTTCCGGCTTCCCGGAACTGGCTGCTGAAGAAGGGTTTATGGTCGTGGAAATGGAATGGCAGGGAGGCAAAGGTTATGCGCCTATGGGACTTGACGGAATAGAGGCGGTGATCAGCGTCCTGCGTCAGAAATATCCCCAGATAGACGGCTCCAGGATCTATGCGGAAGGCTTGTCGGCCGGAGCGATGACCAGCAATATGCTCGGTGTCCGAAAATCCCACCTCTTCGCTGCCGTCGCCGGCCATTCAGGTGGCATATTCTCCGGAAATGGACTTGGTTACTATGCCTACGGCTCCGAACCGCTGATGAACGAGGCCATTCAGAAACGGGGTCATGTGGAAGTCGCGTATTGTTCCGTTGTCGGCACTCACGACGACACGATCCGTTTCTTCGACAAAGATCACTGGGAAGGCAATCCTTACCTCAATGTCTGGCGTATCTACCAGACAATCAACGGAATGCCCGTTACAGGCGATCTGGATTTCAACGTGGATCCGACTTTCGGAATAGTCCTGCGGGACAGGACGCTCATCCATACCGGCAAGAGTGAGGACATCACGATAGAGTCCGGGCAACTTTACAAAGGAGAAAAGCCCTTGATCCGCCTTATGGTCATCAACAATTACGGTCACTGGAATTTCAAGCCTGCAGCCAAGCTGATCTGGGACTTCTTCCGCCACTATTCAAGGGATACCGAGACTAAAAAACTCTGCTATCAATAAGCTGACCACCTAGAAGGTTATGTCCTTGGGCTTGGCGAGGTGACCGCCGGTGTTGAAGTGCTGATTGTCCGGCAGGTCAATGTCGGTGCGGGCGGCTCCCTTGGTCATAAGGGCCTTGAGCTCAGGAAGATAATGCTGATACACTCCCCTAGGGGTCGTATCCTTGTCCTTGCAGATGCTGGCGGCCATACCGACGACCTCACCCATCATCGCACCCGTGCGCATAAGCCTCGTGGAACCAAGCGTCACATGGGTGGTCGAGATATCACGTCCAGCCATAAAGAGGTTGTCCACATTTCTGGAATACAGGCAGCGGTAAGGCACTGAGTAAGGATAGATAGGGTTGCTCTTCGTGGCGGCCTTGAACTCGGTCCCGGGGAAGTTGGCGGTGTTCTCCGGATCCGGGAAATGAAGGTCGAAATGCCAGTTGATTGTGAAGGAGGCATCCTCATGGAACACCTGCTTGTCCACATCGTCCTGTTTGAGAATATAGTCTCCGACCAGACGACGGGATTCCCTCTTTCCGGCCACGTATGCTACCCATCCGAGAGAACGGTTGGCATATTCAGCCTTCCCGGAGAAATGATTCTTGAGGAAGCTCCAGTTGGAATACACCACCAGGAGTCCATAGTCCCTGATCCGCTCGAAATCGTAGATCTGGTTAAGGTTCATTCCGGTCTCCCAGGTCCATTCGCCCATCTTGACCTTCTCGCAGTTGTCCTCATTGAAGACAACCCCGTACTGGAACTCGGGGAAAGTGGACTTCTTCGCGTCCTCAACGCTGTACCATTGGACAGAGGAACCCATAGTCAGCTTGTCGCCCTTTTCAGGAGCAAGAGCCTCACCGAACTCGTCGCGGCCTTCCCGGCCCATCATCCAGTCAGCTCCAGCCAGGAAACCGATGGTTCCGTCACCGGTACAATCAGCGAAAATAGGGGCCTTGAGGCAGAGTTCCTCTCCGGTCTCGATATTCCTGATAACGACAGAGGAGATCTTGGAGCCGTCCTTATTAACCTTGACAGCCCTGAAGCAAGGCAGGTAGGTAAGACCTTTCTGTCCCTTGATGAAAGCCTCTTTCTTGTCGTCCTCGTAATTGGAGGCCGGCTGGGCGTTGCCACCTTTTGAATGGCCGAACTCCCGGAGCATCCTGCCCAAGGCGGGATATTTCCCGAGCTCGATAAGTCCGCCGAGATGGACCCTGATCTCCGAGGAATTGTTTCCTCCGGCGATCGGACGGTCATTGACAAGGGCTACCTTGCAGCCGAATCGGGCTGCGGAGACGGCGGCACACATGCCGGCGACACCGCCTCCGATCACCACGAAATCGTATTCCCCGCCATCGGAAGGCTGGGCAGGAAGCGCCCCTACTGAACGTCTGAACGCCTCAAGCTTAGCTACTTCCACAGGTGGGACCTGTTCCTGATTCTTACTGATCCAGACAGCGTCGCAACGCCCGTCAAAGCCAGTCATGTCCGACAGAGCGAGTTGGCAAGATCCGGCCTTGAGCTTCGCACTTCCGGCATATTGCCAGAACCAGGAGTCTCCCTTAGTGCCGAGGATAGTCTTGACAGGTTTCCCCTGCAACTTGACCTTGAAGGCTCCAGGGCCATCCTTGGAAGTGGTCCAGGGAGAGGTCCAGTTGTAGGTGCGGACCCATACATGGTACACTCCCGGCTCGGGAATATCAACCGTCGTGCTGGCGTCTGCGACCGGTTTCCCCATGCCATGGGCGATGAGGTAGGGCGATCCCATGAGGTCCATGAACTGCTGATCCACGGACCAGCCTCCCTTGTCGGCGAAGGCTTCGGCCTCGACGAATATGCCAGTAGAGGGGAGATCCTTCGCTTCGACTAGATCCTTCGCTTCGCTCAGGATGACAGGAACGGTGCCTGTCATTCTGAAGGAGCAAAGCGACTGAAGAATCTGGATAGCGATAACAATCAGGAAAAATCTTTTCATAATCAATAGATTATCTATACTCAAACATTGCTGTGGCCTTGGTGGGCTGATCTGCCTTCAGGCGGATCCACCTGGCCTGGAAAGCATCCGGGAAGCGGTGCTCCAGAGTGTCTCCGGGCTTGACGGTAAAGTCAGCATAACGGAACCACTGGCCGTCTCCGGTCGGATCAACCTCAACGGTGAAGGTCACGTCGCCAGACGAACGGTGGGAGATAGCCATCTCCCTCTTGTCGTAGAAACCGATCAGGAACGGGTCTGAATATTCCCCGGCCTTGACCTCGGTCTCAACCCAAGGGCCGCCGTGGCCGGTGGGCTTGCCAAGCTTCCAAAGATCGTCAATAGCTCCAGCCCAGACAGCTGCCTTGCCATCCTCTGAGAAGACAACGTGAGGGTTGCCCTTGGCGGCGGCATGGTCTATTCCAGTCATGACGAGCATGCCGCGGTACGAGGCATAGTCATTGACCCCGAACTTGTGGGAAGCGACAGGACGCACCTTGGCGTAACCGTCGGCATTCTCGGCCGGAAGCTCGTAGAATGTGCCAGCCAGAGAGAGGAGATCCCTCTCGGTAGCCACCTCGCGGCAAAGCCTCAAAGCGCCTTCCTCGATCTTGGAAGCGTACTTGTCGTCGCCCAGAGGGAGCCTCCAGCGACGATTCTTGGCATCCACGATCAGGATTGAACCTTCCTCAACATCCACGACATCGACCGGGATCTCGAACTTGTCACGAATATAATCCGCCATCTCGGCGTCATCCTTAGCGACGAAATTCATCTCACCGTCGATCTCGTAATACTTCTCTCCATCAGAGGTCTGGGCAAGGACACCGAGAGCCCTGCGCTGGTCAGGAAGGCCATACAGGAAGCCTTGGGAATCATTGTCACTCCTGACGGGAGCGAGACCGGCGAATATCGGGTCGGGCTCGGTCGTCCTGGTCTCTTTCTGAGCCAGAACGAATGTAAGGTCAACATTGTTGTCATTCATGCTGATAGCCCTGATCCAGACAGCGTCAAGAGTCTGCTCAAACGGGAAGAACATCGAGTCGCCAGGCTTAACCGTGGTCCTGAAAGCCTCAGTCCAGTTTCCGTCTCCCTTCTTGTCAACCTCGAACTTGATGTCGGCAGGGGTCTTGGAATGATTGGCAATCCAGGCGCAACGGTTGTCCCATCCTTTGATCAGGAAAGGATCCGAAGGCACTCCGGCCTTGACATCCTCCTTGAGCCATACCGATCCTCCTGCTGTGGTGGGACCGACATGATCAGGCTGGTCGTAAGGGGTGAACCAGATGTTGGAGTTGGACTGGCCGGGGCCGCCGATTCGGCCTTTCTGCTTGCGCTTGTTGAGGAACTCGCTATGAGCGGAATCGTCGCAGCCGAAGACAAGGCGGCCGTTCCACTCCGTGAAGTCAGCGATGACCTTAAGGTAAGCGCCTCTAGGGCTGATGCCGGCGGAATTGGCGGATGAGAAGGTTCCGGGGAAACGCCAGAACATTCCGTGCATAGTCATAAGATAGTCAGGATCAGCGCCTTCCGGGGCTATATTCCTTATCCTCGGCCACTCAGTGTTCCAGCCGTGGGCTCCGTCGTAAGCAAAGCTCGCCTTGGGAAGGCGGTAATATGTCCAACCCTTGTCGGGCTCCCTCAAAGCCAGGATCACAGACTTGTAGTCCCAGCCAAGGGCCCAGATGGGATCGGTCGCCGGAGAAGGGTTGCCATGAATCCCGCCGGGGCCGGTGATCTCGGTGAACTGGTTGCGTCTCACGAGCTTCCAGTCTTTCCCGTCCCACTCCACAAGGGCTCCGGAAGGGATGTCGAACTGCTTCTGCGCGAGCTCCCCTTCCTCTCCGTTATTGGAATATACGGCCACTCCCTGGCCGGAGTAGAAGCCCTTTCCATGATAGCCGGGGAAGAGGTCGCAAAGAGGGCCGGTGAAGCCTTCCTTGCGCTTCTGGTTGCCGTCTTTGTAGAGCTCGATCCCGTCGAGGGTATGGACATCGATGTCATAGAATCCAGCCTCCATGGAAGCGTAGAGAATACGGTTCTCCGGATCGGTCAGGTGGCGGGCGAAGCCGGTCGGACGGCCCGGGAACTTGTCGTACGAAAGCGGCCTGACGTTCTTTTCGGCGTCGATGGCGTAGGGGCCTATGAAAAGCTGGTTGCTCTCGTCGTGGATCATTCGGCTGGCGGGAGTGCCGCCGATGCTCTCAGGACGGACTATCTGCTCCAAAGAAGGTGTGATCTGGTAGAGCTTGTCGTCTGAGCCGAAAGGCTCGTGGGGAGAATAGCTCACCACCCACAAGTCGCCCTGCCAAGGAACCACCGCACCAGTGCCGCACTCCCCTTGGGAGTTGTAATATGCCAGATGCGGATAGATACCGCTGAAGCTCTTGTGGCCGGTCTCATCAACCGCCGACGGAGCCTTCTGGGAGCAAGCGGCGGCGGCCACCAGGGCCGCCGTCACCGCAAAGATTCTTAATAAGTTACGCATATCCTAATAACCAGGATTCTGGGTCAGGTTCTCATTGATCAGACGGTCTGAAGCCGGGATCGGCCAGAGGTAATCCCTGGCGGGATTGAACTGGCGGGTAGTGGCCTGGACCACATATCCCTTCTCCGCCATGTAACGGACATCGGCGATACCGTTCTCGTCGATCTCAGGAGTACCTCCGATCGGATAGTTACCGTCGAGCCAGTTCTGGGCGAGCTTCTGGTACTCCGGAGGAGTGTTGGCGAGATTGCCGTCCCAGCTGGCGTTTCCGGACCATGTCCTCTCAAGATAGAAGATCGGACGGTTGAAGACGACCTCAGCGATCCTCCAGCGGATCAGGTCCTCATACCTGTGACCCTCAGCGGCCATCTCGATGAAACGCTCCGTGCGGATGATCGTGCGAAGTTTGGCCTGATCACCTGCGACCACCTTGGGATACTCGAGACCGGTACCATTGTAGGCGCGCTCACGAAGCTTGTTGATAGTGGCGTCAAGCACAGCCTGATCGCACTTGCCCTGCTCGTTCATAGCCTCGGCATACATCAGGAGCACATCACCATAACGCATGTCCGGATAGGCGTTGACACCCTTCCAGCTGTTGGCGGCGATCCAATTGGTCGGGTCGGAGAACTTCTTGAAGACGAAACCGTTGTAGGCGGCGTGGAGAGCGCATGCCTTGGAGTCGGTGTTGTTGACGAGGGCTCCGTCAGAGATCCTGTGGACCTTGTTGGCCAAAGGAGAAGGAGAGTGCTCGAAGCCGAAGAAAGCGTAGTCCTCAGGCTTGTAGGTTCCGTCCTTCATACACTTTGAATCCGGCTGGGCGAAAGGCACGATGGTCATCGCCATACGGGGGTCGCGGTTGTCGAAGATGGCCTTGGGGTTGTACAGAGGGGACTCGTCGATGGGCAGGCCGTCAATGCAAGGATAGGCGCAGACAAGCTCCAGACCAGGATTCCTGGCGCCCCAACCACCGGCCAGACGCGTGAGGATGTTCTGGATGTCGTTGTCGAACCAGTAATACACCTTCAGGGAATAGTCACCCTTGAAAACGAATATCCACTCAGGAGATGTCTTGGCAGTGAAAAGGCTCTGGTAATTCTCGTGAAGTGAATAGACACCGAGATCCATGCAGGCCTTGGCCGCGGTGGCGGCGGTAGCGTAATCACCATTGTATATGGCCATACGGGCCTTGTAGGCGTATGCCATACCCTTGGTGGCTCTCTGCACTCCGCCATAACCGGTGGGCAGCATGCTGGCAGCTTTGTCAAAGCATTCGTATGAGAATGCGAGGACCTCGCTCTTGGGGGAACGGGAAGCGGAATAAGCCTCCTCAAGGGTCATTCCGGTCTTGTCCAGGATGACGTCACCCCAGCGGAAAGCCAGCATACCGTAAGCGTAGCCGATGTAGAAATAAGCCTCGCCTTTGTACTGTTCGAGAGTCTTGGCGTTGATCCCGAGATCGGCGCCTTTCTCGTCCAGGTTCTTGATGATTCTCAAGGAACGGGCGATGCCTTTATAGTAGTTCTGCCAGTAAGTGGCGATTGTTCCGTTCTCAGCGGTCAAGGTACCGTTGAAAGTGAACTGGGTATTGCTTCGATAGGTGACATCATCTCCCCAGTCGGTACCGTCAATCGGGAAGAAAGCGGTCCGGTACAGGTCGTTGAGACTCATCTCGATCTCGGAAGCGGAAGAATACCAGTTCTCGCTGGACCCCTCGGAGAGAGGATTGAGGTTGAGATCGACGCAGGAAGTGATCATCAGCGCCGAAATCATTGATATAGCAATAGTTATAATCTTTTTCATGATTGCGCCTCCTTTAGAATTTGACATTTACACCAAAGATGAATGAGGTCGAGATGAAGTCGCTTGTATTGCCAACTTCAGGATCCCAGCCCTTGGGGAAGTTGCTGATAGCGGGAAGGTCGGTGACATTCGCATAGACCCTAAGGCTCTTTACGAAAGTCTTCTCCATGATATGCTTGGGAATAGTGTACCCGAGAGTGATGTTCTTCACGCGGAAGTATGCGCCGTTGAACATCCAGAAGTCAGAGCCGGCGCTCTGGCTGCCGGTGTTGGTGTAGGTGACCCTGGGATATTTGGCTGTCTTGTTGGCGGCGTCATCACCGATCCTCCAGTAATTACCGACAAGGATCTGGGGAGCGGAACCCCACTGGTTCTTGTAAGGCTGGATCCAGTAGTACTGGAACAACTTGTTCTGGTGGCCGATTCCCTGGAAGGACATGTTGAAATCCCAGTTCTTCCAGCCGAGGAAGACATTACCTCCGTAGAGATATTCAGGGAGGGAGTTGCCCATCTTGACCTTATCGTCGGCGTTGATCTTGCCGTCACCGTTCACATCGACGTACTTGATGTCTCCGGGCTTGTCGTTTCCTGAATATGTCGGGATGCGCTGCCCACCGGGGGTAAGATCCTCCTGCGTCATGATCAGACCATCGGTCTTGTAGATGAACCACTCGTTATAGTAGGATCCTTCCTCGATGATATTGTTGCCGCTGATAGTTCTCTTGTCTCCGACATACCCCATCTTTGAGCGGTAGTCGGAGAGGTTGGCGGAAATGCTGTAGGAGAAATCTCCCACGCGGTCGCTCCAACCAAGCTCGATGTCCCAACCGTTTGTGAACATGTCTCCCGCGTTCTGGGAAGGAGCGGAATAACCGGCGTATGAAGGGAATCCGAGAGTGAGGAGCATGTTCTCCGTCTTCTTGTGGTAGTAGTCACCTGAGAAGCGGAGACGACCGTTGAAGAAATTAGCATCCAAGCCCACACCGGTGGAAGTCGTTGTCTCCCAAGTGATATCACGGAAAGCGTAGTAAACCTGGGCCGCATTCTGCAGAGCGGTCACGCTACCATCCTTATTCATCATGTAGCTGTTGCCGAAGCTGATAGCCGCCTGATAAGGGAACTCGGATCCGATACGCTCATTACCCAACTGACCCCAGGAGCCGCGAAGCTTCATGTAAGAGACAACATTGTTCTTGAACCAAGGCTCCTCGGAGATGACCCAACCAGCGGAGACTGAAGGGAAGTAACCCCAACGGTTCTCCTTGGCGAATCTTGAGGAAGCGTCAGCGCGGAAGTTGGCCTGGAGCATGTACTTGTTCTTAAAGGAGTACATCACACGGCCGAAGACCGACTGGTAGGCGTTGTGTCCGGCGGAACCGCTGTTGAACTGATAGTCCTCAGGACCGATATTAAGGTAGGGGTAATTGTCGAGGGCATATTTGGTCCTGCTGGCTCCAAGATTCTCCCACTCGTACTTGTAACCCTCATAACCGGCCATGACATTGAAGGAGTGAGAACCAAACCTCTTGGTGTAGTTGGCATAAGCCTGATAGGTGTAGGAGTGGTTGTCATTCCTGGTCTCGTTAAGATCCGTGGAGCGGCTGAGCTCGCTGAGCAGACGGGTGCCATCCTCCTTCTCGACATAGACTGCTTTGGAGAATCTCTTGGTCTTGTTGAAGAAGAAGCGGGGAGCGAAAATGGTGGTGATTTTCAGATCCTTGAATGGAGTTATGTCAAACTGGATCTTTCCGCCCATCCTGTAGCGGTTGCCTGTGCTGATACCACCCTCGTTCAAACTCGCCAGGGCGTTTGCTCCGTCCTTGACATCCGCATACCTTCCGTCTGACCAATACGGGCCATAGATAGGAGCGACGATGTATGCCCAGTTCATGTAACTGTTATTCGCCGGGGCGATTGACTCGCTCAACATGAAGTCCAGGTCGACATTGGCTTTCAGCCACTTGGCGATCTGCCAGTCGTTGTTGACACGACCGGAATAACGCTCATATCCCCTGAACTTGTAATATCCGTCTCCCTTATTGTAGTTGAATGTGAACTTGGTCCTCAAGTTCTCGCGGCCACCCGTGATGCTCATGTTGTGCCTCTGATGGGAGGTCGTTTTCTTAAGCAGAACCTCGCTCCAATCAGTGTCAGGATAATGATAAGGATCCTTGGCATTGTTGGCCGCATAAGAGTTAATGTAGTCCTCAGTGTACTCCGAGAAAGGACTAGAGGCACCGTCATTGTATTTCAAGTCGTCAACAATCCTCATCCAATCCACCGCATTAGTGAGCGCCGGACGGGCGGTAGGCTTGTCAATCGCATAGGAATAGTTGTAGTCCACAGAGAACTTATTCTCCTGAGCGCGCCTTGTGGTGATCAAGATAACACCAGCGGCAGCCCTTGATCCATAAATCGAGGCTGATGCCGCATCCTTGAGGACGGCGATATCCTGAACATCTTCCGCAACGACATCGTCAAGGGAACCAGGGACTCCGTCGACAATGACAAGAGGACTGTTCTCCGACATGGTAGTGACACCGTGGATACGAATGGTTCCGGTAGCTCCGGGCTCTCCTGAGGAACGGGTCACCTGCAATCCGGCAATCATACCTTGAAGTGCCGTAGATAGCTGGTCCTGAGAACGTTCCGTAACAGTCTCGCCTCGGACGCTTGAGATGGATCCAGTCAGGTCTCCCTTGCGGGCAGTACCGTAACCGATGGCCACGGCATTGTCCAGAAGGTTGATGTCAGTTTCCAGGATTATGTTCAGGACAGTGGATGAACCGACCTTCACATCCTTGGTCTTGAAACCGATAGATGACACGCGGAGTGTGTTGCCAGGCTGCACCGCAATGGAGAACGCTCCGTTCTCGTCAGCGATGGCTCCCTTTGTGGCATCCTCAACAAGCATGATGCTGGCGCCGATGACCGGCTCGCCATTTTCATCCTTCACGGTTCCCCGGACTATGTTCTGGGCGTACATGGAGATCCATGCTCCGCACATGATTAGCCCGGTCAACAGCAGCTTAAGCGCTGAAAAGGCATTTTTTCGCATAAATAAATTTGGTTATAAGTGGTTATAAAAAGCTTCGTGTTTTTAACAATTCTTTCGCAATTTACTATTTTTTTTATCAATTCGTTCATTTGTCATAAAAAAGTCGAACCCAAAGCCTATTTGTGTTTTTCTCAAATCTTGAGTAACTTCGACCCCCTGAAATAACGGACATAACATCAATGGCTAAAGAGAAGAAGACTCCCGGCATCGGTACGCTTTGCGTACAAGCCGGTTACAAGCCCGGGAAGGGTGATCCAAGGCAGATTCCCATCATCCAGAGCACGACCTTCAAATACGAGACTTCCGACCAGATGGGCCGGCTTTTCGACCTTGAGGACAGCGGATATTTCTACACCCGCCTGCAGAATCCCACCAATGACATGGTGGCCGCCCAGATCGCGGCCCTGGAGGGTGGAGTCGCGGCGATGCTGACTTCCTCAGGCCAGGCGGCGAACCTTTTCGCATGCCTGAATATCTGCTCGGCTGGAGACCACATCGTCAGCGCCGGCAACATCTACGGCGGGACTTTCAACCTGCTCGGCACCTCACTGGCGAAGATGGGTATCGAGGTGACATTCATCTCCCCGGACGCTTCCGAGGAAGAGATCAGCGCCGCCTTCAGACCCGAGACCAAGCTCCTGTTCGGCGAGACCCTCTCCAATCCGGGAGTGGAAATGCTTGACATAGAGAAGTTTGCCCGCATCGCCCACAGCCACGGTGTGCCGCTTGTGATCGACAACACATTTGCGACTCCGGTGCTGTGCAGGCCTTTTGAATATGGAGCCGACATAGTCACTCACTCAACCACAAAATACATGGACGGTCATGGGGTGACCGTAGGAGGAGCACTGGTGGACAGCGGCAACTTCGACTGGGACGCCCACGCTGATAAATATCCCGGTCTTTGCTCCCCCGACCCGTCCTATCACGGCCTAATCTACACCAAGGCATTCGGGAAGGCGGCCTTCATCACCAAGGCCACAAGCCAGCTGATGAGGGATCTCGGCTCAATCCAGAGCCCGCAGAACGCCTTCTATCTCCACCTCGGCCTTCAGAGCCTCCATGTCAGGATCGCCCGCCACAGCGAGAGCGCCCAGAAGGTGGCCGAGTACCTGGTGAACCATCCTGATGTCGCTTGGGTCCGTTATCCCGGCCTCAAGGACGACCCTCATCACGAGTTGGCCACAAAATACCTGAAAGCTTTCAGCGGGGTCATGTGCGTAGGGCTCAAAGGTGGCCGCAAGTTTGACAACCGCTTCATGGACTCCCTCAAGCTCATCACTATCGAGACCCATGTCGCTGACTGCCACACCTGTATCCTTCACCCGGCCTCTCACACTCATCGCCAGCTGACTGACGAGCAGCTCAGAGCGGCTGGGATCGCCCCCGACCTGATGCGTCTGAGCATCGGTCTGGAGGATCCTGAGGACATCATTTACGACATCGAGCAGGCTCTCGCCGCCGCACATGAATAGAAATTCCCTGATAATCAACCGACTCGACCTCGAGGCAGGCGGTTCCATTGAGCCGCTGGAGATCGTCTATCACACCTCCGGAACCCGGGGCGGCAAGGTGGTGTGGATCTGCCACGCATTGACAGCTAACAGCGACCCCGAGGACTGGTGGCCTGGAATGGTCGGTCCCGGCAAGGCCATTGACACTGACAAGCATTTTGTCATCTGCGCCAATATTCCCGGATCACCTTACGGCAGCACGGGGCCGGCTTCGATAAACCCGAAGACCGGGAAGCCCTACATGCTTGACTTCCCCGCCCTGACTCTCAGGGACATGACAGCGGCATCCCAAATTGTGCGGAAATATCTGGGAATCGAGAAGATAGACCTCCTGATCGGCAGCTCGATCGGAGGATTCCAGGCCATTGAGTGGGCTGTCTCCGAGCCGGAGCTTTTCAAGAACGCCCTGTTCATCGCCACAGCTCCAAGGATCTCCCCTTGGATGACAGCCTGGATGGAGGCCCAGAGAATGGCTCTTGAGGCAGACCAGACCTTTAGGGAAGCTAAGGACCTCTCAGGAGGAGCGAACGGCCTGCGTTGCGCAAGGGCCCAGGCCCTTATCTCATACCGTTGTTTCGAGGGATTCGAGATCAGGCAGAGCGAGCCTGACCCCGATTGCCTGTTCGCCGGCAGGGCGGCCTCTTACGAGCGTCACCAGGGAGATAAACTCGTAAACAGGAATTTCGACGCATATTCCTACTGGACCATCGCCAATGCCATGGACAGCCATAATGTCGGCCGCGGAAGAGGAGGAGTCGAGGCGGCTCTGGGAAGGATAACCGCCAATACCACAGTCATTTCCATCGACACTGACGGAATATTCCCTCCTATGGAGATAGGGCGTTGGGCGCCCATGATCCCCGGATCCAGGCACATCGGCATCACCTCGAAATTCGGCCATGACGGCTTCCTTCTCGAGAACGACCTCCTGACGGAAATCATCTCCCCGATCCTGGGATAATCAGTGTTTTTCAAAGGGTTTGATGGGTTCGACGTGGACGACGACATGGGTCTCCTCGCCGAACTTTTCTTTCAGGGCCTTCTCGATGTAATGGGTCCTGGAATGGGCGTCGAGCAAGGAGGTGCTCCCGTCCATCCGGATGTGCATCTCGATCGCATAGCGGTTGCCGATACGGCGGGTTTTCAAGTTGTGCGGATCCTGAACGTCAGGGAATGAGGTGACAATATCCAAAATCTCCTTCTCAACTTCCTTAGGAAGAGAAGCTTCCATCAACTCGCCGAAGCTTTGGGAAAGAAGTTTCCAAGCTGTCCTGATTATGAATATTCCGACCACGGCTGAGGCCAGAGGGTCGAGAATGGTCCACTTGTCGCCAAGAAGGATCGCTCCGCCGATGCCGATCAAGGTTCCGATCGACGATAGGGCATCGCTGCGGTGGTGCCAGGCGTTAGCCTCAAGGGCGGAAGACTTCAGGCTCCTGCCTTTATGGACGGTATATTGGTAAGCCCCCTCTTTAAGGACTATCGAGAGTATCGCCGCCCAGAGGGCTATCATTCCGGGCTTGGGGATCACGGCCCCACGAATGAAAGAGACAAGGGCGACTCCGGCCTGATAGAGGATTCCCAGCGCCACTACGAGAAGCGCCACACCGATAAACGCCGTCGCTAGGGTCTCGAACTTCCCGTGGCCATATTCGTACTTCTTGTCGGCGGGTTTGCCGCTGATTTTCACGAATATGATCACCACGGCGTCAGTCAGGAGATCGGAGAGCGAATGGATGGCGTCCGAAGTCATGGCGGCGCTTCGTCCGAGGATTCCCGCCACGAACTTGAAAGCGGTCAGCGCTACATTGACAACGCTGCCAACGAGCGTCACACGGGTTATTTCCTTCTCCCTGTCCATGCGCCTATTTGCATAACATGATGTCCAGAATCATTCGGTCCGTGGTTTTCATGCCTGCCGAGCCGATGGCTCCCACGTTCCGGATGGTCTTTTCCACGTCGTCCTCGACGATGCCGTCAGTGGAGGGTATGCAGGTGTCTCGAAGAGCCAGAACGGCCGACTGCACGGCGCAGGACACTCCAGAGGCCACCTTCATGGCGCAGCCGACCTTGGCGCCGTCGCAGACCATACCGGTGATATTCCCGGCCATGTTCTTGATCGCGTAACAGACCTGGTTGAAGTCTCCGCCCCGCAGATAAACTATGCCGCAGGCGCTGCCGGTAGATGCCACCACGCAGCCGCACAGGGCGCTGAGCTTCCCAAGGTAGTGCTTGATGTGGATGGCAACAAGGTTACTTAGGATAAGCGCTCGGGCCAGGGGCTCATCGGCCACATTGTACTTCAATGCGTAAGCTATCACGGGCATGCTCACGGTGATGCCCTGGTTTCCGCTGCCGCTGTTGCTCATGGCGGGTAGGGTACAGCCGGCCATTCGAGCGTCCGAAGCTGCGGCAGTCATACCCATCGCATAACTCATGAAATCGTCCCCGAAAACCTCTTTCTGGTTTTCCCTGATGGCCTTCCCCACTTTCAGTCCGTAATCCCCCTTAAGCCCTTCTTCAGCTAAGGCGAGATTGAGGTCCCGGTCTCCTAGGATGAAAGAAATGCTGTCATACGGGGCTGAAAGAGCGAAATCCCAAATATCCTTAACCGTAAGGTCGTAGGAATCCGGGGCATGGTCTTCCGCGGCGGCGGCGCTTTCAGAACTCATAAGGATGTGATTGGCGAAACTGGTCTCCACGATTCGGTCGTGGTCGTCTTCAATCACGGCATAGGCATGAGGATCCACCTCGGCGCTGGCCTCCAGGCCACCTTCCACGGAAACCGTAGCCTTCACATACAGAAGATGTTCTGTGTCAGCCACAGAAATATGCACACAGCCTTTTGAGACAAGCTCCTTGGCCCTTTCAACGGCCTTTGGCGTGAGACCGCTGAGGACTTCCAAGCCACGGGAGGAATCTCCGCACACGGCGCCAAGGGCGGCCGCGACAGGAAGACCCACCATGCCGGTGCCCGGAATCCCCACTCCCATGCCGTTTTTAAGGATATTCCCGCTTACGGCAATATCCAGCCGGAAATCCGCCAGCATGCGCCAAGAATCACAACATGTGCAGTTTTCACTAATAATTTCCGCGGCCTTGGCTACAGCCAGGGCTACGGCGATCGGCTCTGTACAGCCCAATGCGGGCTTTACTTCGCTCTTGATAAGGGCTATTATTTCTTCACCAGTCATAAACAAGCGAGGTCACTATGAAAGTTAAAGTTATATATTTGTTTACAATATTCCAAGAGACGCATTCCCGGAAAAGCTGCGTTTATATGGCATAAAAGAGAAAGACACGCATTCACTGACAAACGCTTGAGTGTATAAAGAGATGGACGAGCAGGAGCTGGCCAGGAACTGCTCGCTGAAAGACAGAAAGGCTGAAGATGAACTGTATAGAAGATATGCGGTAAAGGTCAACGCACTCTGCAGGCGATATGTTTCAGATGAGGAAGAGGCGAAAGACCTGATGCTGGAGTCTCTCAACCAAGCGCTCGACAGGATTGATTCTTTCAAATATTCCGGGAAGGGTTCATTGAATGGATGGATCAGTCGGATTGCCATCAACAAGTCTATTGACCAGATCCGAAGGAGGCGATGGCGGACAATTCCCATGGATTTATGGGCGAGGGATAATATTCCAGAACCGACCGAGGATGAGATGGAGACAATACCGAAGGAGAAACTGAGGGAATGGATCAGCGAATTGAGCGATTTGAGAAGGGCTGTTTTCAATATGTATTGCATCGATAACTATTCTCATCAGGAGATCGCGCAGATGCTGGGGATCACCGAAACGGGCTCCACAAGCATATTGGCAAAGGCAAGGAAACAGTTGAAAGACAAGATTAAACGCTATTTAAAGGAACAAGGTAAATGAGAAAATGGGAAGATATAGTCAAGGATAAGATGGAAGAGTTCGACGAGGCCCTCCCTGAAAGTGTCTTTGCCGAATTCCGTGCTCTTCGCGGTGGCTCCGCACCTGTTTCAACCCCGAGACGGTTCCCGCTTATGTGGGCGCTTGTCCCTGCTGTCGCCGCCGGGCTTGCGGCCATCTTTTTCTTTCGCCAGCCCTCAGCCCCGGAAAACAACCTCCAGATTATCCAGCAGCCGGTACAGCCAGTCGCAGTTGTCAATGATTCCACTGATATTGCAGAACCCATTCAGTCCCAGGTGGTTATCACCGGACGTCATATTGCCAAGCCTTCTGGTTCCGGAAGTCATATCGCCGAAGTTTCGGTTTCCGACCCCTCAGTCAGCCCTCAAAAGCCAGAATCCCCCGAAGAACCGGAGTCTATAGAAGAGCCTGAACCTCAGGAAGAAACCGAGACCCCGAATCCGACCGTCAAGACCGCTTCTCCTTTCGTCCCCGATAACATCGGCGACAAGACCGTGAAAATAAAGGGAGCCCCGGTCGCGGGAGTCATCGCTGGAGGCGGGTTGCTTGCGGCCGTTGCCACACCAATTCTCGGTTCCGGTTATGCCGCGGACGCGAGCCCGGTAAATCAGGGTGATCCTAATTATGGATGGCAATATTCGGGGTCGAAGGATGTCCTGACAGGCAGCCCCACGCACCATTTCCCGTTCAAGGGTGGACTATCCGTCGGGATTCCTGTCGCCCAGAGATGGAAGGTTACTACCGGTCTCGAATATAGCCTGTATCAATCCAGCTTAACCTATTCGATTTCAGGAGAAAAGAAGCAACTCGCTCATTATCTTGGCATTCCGCTACGGTTGGATTGGACACTGGCGGATAAAAGGTGGTTGGATGTGTATCTGGGCGGTGGCATTGAAGGCGATTATTGTATTGGCGCGACGCTTGCGGGAGAAAGGATCAAACGGGACGGGTTTAGTTTCTCCGTCATCGGTGCGGGAGGCGTCCAATTCAATTTCACGAAACACCTCGGAATCTACGTAGAACCGGAATTGAGCTGGACCATTCCATCAGAGAACCGTGTGTTGGAAACCTGGCGAAGTGAGCATCCTTTTGCTTTCTCCGTAGCGACCGGCCTGCGAATTAATATTGGTAAATAAACTTTAGATGAAAAAACTTATCACTATAACCATTTCTTTGATGGCTTGTATTTCCCTTTGGTCGCAAGAGACATCCTCACCAAAGAGACTTGAGAATAATATCATGATTGGAGCAGGCCTTTTCGGAGAAACCGGGAATCAGGCCAGCGATGTATTTCCCGGGGCCGTGCTGAGATTGTCGTACGGACTTGACTTAAAAGTGAGTGAGCAGTGGTCAGTGATGCCTGGTACCATTTCATTACAGAAGGGACGAAGATGGTTGTCGGTCTTGGGCCCCAATTCTCCTACATGACCACTCCCGACACATATTACATTGATCACGACCCCTGTGATCCTAGAAACAACAAGGAAAAGTTCAAGAGATGGGACATCGGCCTGCAGCCCAGCATCGTTATCCAAAGCGGCAAGCACTTCCAATGGGGATTCGAAGCCAGTGTGGGCCTGAGAAATATGCTCCGTCAGTACCCGGAATACAACATCTCCGGCCAAGTCCATCTCCACAACCTCATGGTATTCCTCGGCTGGAGGTTCTGAGTACTTAGATTTTTTGATTGAATATCAATTAGTTAGCTTGTGCCCTGGGCGGGATCACTTTTTATGCTTATTATCAATGAATTACAACATTTCCAAGCTAAAACGCAAGCTATTTCCGGCGGGCCTAAAAGTCAACATCAATCCCTAAGGGAGCCTATCGGTACGACAAGAACTCCATCTTCTGTCCGACGATAAGGATAATCACCAATGCCGGTAAGAACCATGAGGAAAGACGGTCTCTTCATTTTGGTTGAATCAATCTTTTCGGCCAGGGTCGTGAGAGTGTCCGCACCGGCATTGATGAGGTCTGTCCCTCCAATCTTGATTTCCACGAGCCCATACGAGCCATTCCTTAAATGGACAACGGCATCGCATTCAAGGTTGTTCTTATCACGATAATGATAGACCTTCCCGTCAAGGGCGTCCGCATAGACTCTCAGGTCCCTCACGGCCAGCGTTTCGAAGATCAGCCCGAAAGTCTCCATATCATTGATTAAATCCTTCGGGCCAAGGCCGAGGGCGGCGGTGGCGATGGATGGATCGATGAAATACCTGGTGTCGGAAGTCCTGATGGCCGTTTTGCTTCTCAGGTTAGGGCTCCATGCGGTAGAATCTTCTATGACGAAAATCTCCTTCAGTGCCTTGATGTAACTGTAAACAGTGGCGTCAGACATCTGTTCATCGCCATTATTCTTGATGTCCGCGAGAATTGTCCCGACAGTTGCCTGGGAGCCTTGGTTCCGCGCATAGGAGCGCATGATACGCCTGGCCAGTTCTTCATCCCGCTCCACATCATCAACTCTCTTAATATCTGTGCTGACCACGGAATCGAAGTAATCAAAGGCTTGCGCCAAAGAGGCTTTTTCCTTTTTTCTTAAAACAGCCTTAGGCCAGCCTCCACGGCATGTCAGGAAAGCGAGTCTATCAAGGTCAATGTGACTCTCGCCATCCACCGTATAAGCATTCTCAAACAAATGGCCCAAACTAACATCACCGGTAGAATCTTCAGATTCCCAAAGTGACATGGGACGAAGCTTAAGGCGAGAGATACGTCCTGTTCCAGTGTGGTAAATCTTTTCTTCCTCAATTATATTCCCTTTTTCATCTTTCTTCGGTTTAGGGGGGACAGCGGAGCCCGTGAGCATAAACTGCCCATCCTCATCCCTTTTATCCACCTCGTTTCTCACAGCATCCCAAAACTGTGGTGCTATTTGCCATTCATCGATCAATCTCGGTGTTTTACCAGCCAGCAAACGGGAGATATTTGTCCTGGCCAAAGCCAAGTTCTGGCTCAACCTTTCGGGATCGGCCATCAAAGTAGTCTTCCCGCAGTATTTGGGACCTTCTATGAGAACAGCGCCAGATGACTCCAGCTTGTCCAAAAGTATTTGGTCTGCAACACGTTTCTTATATTCTTTCATTTTCTTCGCATCATTTTTATCGCAAATTTAGATTATTTTTGACTGAATATCAACATATTCGACTAAAAATTGATTCGATACTTGGCCGATTTTTGATTCGACAGTTGGCTGGATTTTGCTTGGGCGTTTGGCGATAGATTACAGAATAAAGGACGCTTTTCCAAAGAATTTGAGGCCCAAAAAGGACGCTTTTCCAAGTTTTGGGCGTTGGCATTTGGTTGTCTGGCGAAAGATTGATAGTTTATCGGAGACTATGAAATAAAGAAAAACAAAGCTAACTAATTGATATTCAATTAGTTAGCTTGTGCCCCGGGCGGGACTCGAACCCGCACAGCCATTTCGGGCCAAGGGATTTTAAGTCCCTCGTGTCTACCATTCCACCACCAGGGCGTGTAGATCGACAATACTGCCGCTTACACGACCGCAAAGGTAGTAAAAAAGAGCGAATCCTGCTAAAACCTACTCCAGTTTCGTGTCGGTCTTGGCCTGGAAGCGGGCGACGTTGACGATGAAGCGCTCGTGGGTGCCCTCGCCAATAATTCCATGCGAGTCCTGGGCGACTACTTTGAAAGTCAGCCTACGACCATCAATGCCAATTAGTTCCGAGTCGCACCAAACCTTCATCCCTTCCGGTGTGGCGCTGACATGGCTGACATTGACATGTGTCCCGACAGTCTCGAAACCAGCGTCGAGATAGGGCTGGACGCTGAGCCGGCAGGTCCGTTCCATAAGGGTGATCATAAGCGGGGTGGCGAAAACCCGTACTGTGCCGCTGCCGATATGGCAAGCGAGTAGCTCCGGAGTGACTATTTCCTCCTGGTAGCCTTTTATTCCTAGTTCGAGCATATTCATTTATTTTAGCAGCGCCTCCAGAACGGCAGCGTGATGACCGGGGAGGACAATGTGGTGGTTGCCAATGGGTTCCGTCAAGAAATAAGAGGCCGCGGAAGCAGGCAACTTAAGCACAGTCTGTGTCCTGCAAAGATCCGGCTTGGCCTCGCAGCGAAGAAGTTCCCCTTCGCAGATGAAGTGCCTCGACAAATCTCCGGCGACCTTGAATACCGTAACCGGCCCGGAAGGAAGCTGGCCTCGTATTCCGACACCGATCCCGGACTCGAAATGAGTGTCCAACCCATATGAAGAGACCATGTCCAGCGGCACCGTGCAATGCGAGAAGACGATCTCACCCGTCTCGGGATCAATGCTGGACGGATTGGCCTGGAAACCACTGACTCCCGAAACAGCCCGCCCGATCATCATCGACAGCATGGCGGGAACATCTCCCTCGCAGCCAGCGACATAGCCCTCTGAATTAAGGCGGGCAAGAGCCAGGCAGCCTGTGTTATGAATAGCGGTCAACAGGTCGAAACACCTGATAGTCAGGCCGGAAAGGCCGTAATCGGAGACAAGGGTCTGCAGTGCCTTATAGAGGCGGTACGCTCCGGGAATGGCTTGCTTGACGGGGGTGGAGATGGGCCCTTCGGATCCGCCGCGACCAACAATCTCGTTCCAGGACTCAGCGACCTCATCCTTCAGCGAGGAATATTCCTCCATAAGCTCCTCCATCGGAATATATTGCAGCGATATTCCAAGCTTATCCAAGATCACATCCCGGTCGAAACCGCTGGAAATCAGCCAGTCTGACGGATGACCGACGATCCCGAGGGTCTTATATTCAAGGAAACGACGAGCCTCCTCAACATTTGAGAGAGCCTCGATTCGAGAACGGATGTACGACGGGCTTCCATGCAGGATCTCCCCCCGGAGACCTTCCTGACGCAAATAGGACAGAATCTCCATCGACGCTGCCAGCGAGTTGCTTTTTCCGGAAGTCAAGAGCAGGATTGTCTGCCGGGAAAGGCCCTGCAAGGTAGGCAAAAGTTCCTTGAAAAGGCCCTCGGTTCCTCCCGTCCTGACATAAATCAGCGACAGATCCGTACCGTAGTCTTCGTAATTGTCCCCTTGGAAAGAATATTCAATGCCAAGGCTGTCAAGGAATTCCTTGGTCACGGCATCCACAGCTGCCTTGTCGTGAAGCGGTGAGGTCAGGGTGAATATTGATATCATAAAAACCTAATTTGTCAGTAAAGATAGTATTTATTAACTTTCGTGACAATTAATAACACCTATGAGACTCCTGAGACTTCTTCTGGTTTCCGCCACCGCCGCAATCCTGACGGTGAGCTGCGGCATTTCACGCCGGGTCACCACCTTGCAAGTCGGCTCCTACAACATCCGTTACGAGAACAAGGGCGACTCCCTTAAGGGCAACGGTTGGGGACAGCGGCTTCCGATCATCGCCCAGCAGATCCTCTTCCACGACCTCGAGATTTTCGGCACCCAGGAAGGTTACATTGGCCAGCTTGAGGGGATGAAAGCTCTCCTCCCTGGCTATGAATATATCGGCGTCGGCCGTGACGACGGCAAGCTGGCCGGCGAGCACTCGGCGATATTCTACAAGACGGAAGTATTTGATCTTCTGGGCCATGGCGATTTCTGGCTCTCCCCCACACCTGATGTGCCAAGCAAGGGTTGGGATGCGGCCCTCAACAGGATTTGCACCTGGGGCCATTTCAGGGTAAAGGCGACAAGGCAGGAACTCTATTACATGAGCCTCCACATGGATCACATCGGGGTCCAGGCCAGAATGGAAAGCGCCAAACTTGTGGTTGAGAAAATTAAGGAAATATGCGGCGGCAAACCTGTGGTCTTGACCGGCGACTTCAACGTTGACCAGAACAACCCGATCTACAGAGTGTTCACCGGCAGCGGGATTCTCTCAGACAGTTATGAAATCTGCGAGATCCGCTACGCCCTCGACGGCACAGCTAACGGTTTCGATCCCAACAGTTTCACAACCAGCAGGATAGACCACGTCTTTGTTTCCCCTCAGACAAGGGTCATCCGCTATGGTGTCCTGACCGACACTTACCGAACCATGACGCCCGAGGCCCAGAAATACGAGAACGGCAACTTCCCAAAGGAGATCTCCTTCCAAGCATTCCAGGCCCGCACCCCCTCCGACCACTTCCCTATTAAGGTCATCCTTCAGTTACCTAAGTAATCAGTCCTCAAGACGATTCAAGTCCTCAGTCATCGATGCGAGACGCAGTAATGTGGTTATGGAGGCATAACTACAGTTCATCCAGTAATCTCCCCCATTCCCGGGCTTTCTCCAATTGAATATGGTAGGGATCATTCCATCCTGGGCGTTCTGCTGGAGGGTGATATTATCTATCAACGCCTTCGCTTTGGCGAGCGCCAGAAGGTCACCTGTGACCTCATACAGGTCAAGCCAAGCGTTGGCGACATTGCAACTGCTGTCATCTACCGGAACCTCAAACTTGTATTGCTCATGTACACAAGGGGCGTTGGACTTGTGGAATCCATCAGCTGTCGTGTCAGCATAATCCCAATGGACGAACTGGTCCTCGCAGAAACGAATGAGGTCCACAGCGTTGGAAATATCTGATTCACTAATAGTTCCTTTATCCAGAATATATGAGGCGTAAGGTGCGGCTGTGCAGTTCGTCAGGTTTTGATATGGCTCTAGTCCTAGCACGTTAACATCCTCAAACTGGCCTGTCAACTCGAAACGCTCCATCGCTGTCTCATCCATCCATCGCTCGGCTTTCAGCCTAGCCCGAGAGAATTCACCGAATGAATACCCTTCAAGACGTTGGAAATACCTTAGCAGCGGATGCAGCAGGGCATGGGCATCGTTGACAGGCTCTCCGGTGGCGAAATCCACCTTGATTGGCAGCGATCCATCTTCTCTCTGCAACCGCACATATGTACGGCCAATCTCGACCGCCCTGTCAAGCCATTCCTTTTCTCCCGTCACATCGTACAAGTCCAGAAAGGCGTTCCCGGCAAAGGTGGCCTCCATAGTCATCGTCTTCCCCTGATTCTGCTCTTCGCCAGAAGCTTGTGTGTCAAGGTAATATGTGGGCGGGAAAAATGCCAGGGGATCCCCTTCGGGACGGCTTTGCACTATCAAAAAAGCCGCGGCTGAACGAGCCACCTCAAGGGCGTTTTCCTTCCTGTCTGGAAGCAAGCGGGCCACAAGACACTCGTTACGAATAGTGGAGCCTATTATCTTACATGGATATGTATTTGTCCATAAAGACATGTCCGGGACTGTATTTCCTATCCAGTTTTGTACCTGGGGCATCAGATGGTTGTGAAGGGCTGCCCGAATCGCGGCCTCCTTGTAACTCCTGACCGGGCCGTTATATGGACCTTTGAACGGGAAATCCCTCAGGAAACTTCTTGAGTAAACCGTGTCTGCGGTTGCCCCAACCAATGCTTCCACTGTCAAATCCACATTTGAGGGAGGAATCTGGTTCCAGATCGGAGACAAGTCGGCGTCTGGCCTGTCTGACAGGAAAGACCAACTTCCCTCAACACCCCTTACTGTAAAGCGGTATTTGTCAGTCCCTGGGACAGAAGGCACTTCAAACGCAGGCGCATACATGAACTTCTTAGCGAACTTGTTCCAACAGGGGTTCCTGCCTTCGGAAGCCGGACGGACCGGATGGAGATATTCAGATTCGGCCTGAAGGTTCAGGCGCTCGTAAACCGGACCTCGGCAGCAGGCGGATATAATTAGTGGCAAGGATGCTATAATCGCTATCTTTCTCATACCGCAATTTAAGGAAAGTTATTAATTAATGCTATCTTTATGGACAAATAGTGACATGATATGTACTTCTCCGACCACAACGACAATATCACATTCATCAACGAATGGAATGACAACCTCCGGGTGGAGGGCAAAGGGACGGTATGCGCTGAAGACCTGAATGCCCGCCCTGGCTCCTTCAAGCCCGATGAGTATTCCTCACTGGAATTCGACAAGGGAATAACCAAGGTCACAAAAGGCTTCATCGAGGCGTTCACATCCATCGAGTGCCTTATCATAGCCTTCTCGGTGAAGAGCATTGAGCGCACACCAGAGCTGGACAAGTACCTGGTAACCAACAAAGTCCTTATCAGGGGCGAATATAACTCCCTCGCTGAACGGCTGGCCAAAGAACTTGGACTCCAGTTCCTCCACTGCGACATTCCCCTGGGCTGGACTAGGTTCGAGAGTGGAGGCGGCTACACAGAGAGTACCAAACGCACCCTTTGCTTCAGGCTGGACGGGCCGCCATACATCTACAAGGAGATCTTCACTCCTGGAATATCAGCCGGAAACAACGGAGGGGCCGATCTCAGGGAGGATCTCCCCGAGGATTTCTATGTGGGCTGCGACCTGGAAGGTTTCACGTACCACATGCCTGTCAAATGCGAGGAAGCGATTATGAAAAACAAGCAGCTCGGGCGCTTCCTACGCATCTCCAACCAACGCCTGAAACCCCGCAAATAAGCTTTCTGAATCATCATGGTAAATCTGAAGGACAGTGCCGCCAAAGTGGCGAAAGGACTGGACGGAAGCTTACGAGAGTTCCCGCTGGAGGCTCTGCTGGGACTCACATATTTCATTCTTTTCGTATTGGCGAAAAAGATCGGAGCGGCTCTGGACGGGAAAGACATCTACTACATGTTTTTCTGGTTCTTCCCGCATTATGTCCTACTATTCTCACTCCACAGGTTAAGCGGGAAACATCTGGCCTTCAAAGTCTTGTACTTCTTTTCATGGTTCCTGTGGATTCCTTTGCTTCTCTGGGGACAAGCAAATTCCGGCTGGAGTCTGGCCATAGCCTACATACTAGCCATAATCCTGCTTATAATCGGCGAGGAACCCCTTGATAATCAGCAATATGGAAAGCACATCCTGGACACGGTGGCTAAACTTGTCCCAGGATTCCTGATCGGTTTCCTGTTGATGGCGATAATAACCGCGATCGTGGCTTCAACAGGGTTCCTGTTCGACCTCAATCTGTCCGACAACTGGTTCTCCCACCCCAACGCTTTCATAGCGTTTGGAGTAATCCCCTTGCTTTGCTGCTCTTTCGTGACCAAGGAAACAACCAGGCTGAACAGCGAGAAAGCCCTACGGATAGCCATAGATTACATCCTTTCGCCAGCGCTTATTCTTTACGCCGTAATCCTCCTCCTCTACATACTGAGGATAATCATCCACTGGGAGCTTCCGGATGGAGGCGTGGCCTACATGGTCGCCATATTCATGGCCCTTGCCCTGCTCTGTTATCTGCTGCGACTCCAGCTGGAAAAACGTCATTTCGAGTGGTTCTACAAGGCTTTCCCGGCAATCGCCATCCCGCCACTTACCCTTCTCTGGATCGGAGTTATCAGGAGGATAAGCGACTACGGGATCACCGAGCCCAGGTTCTATGTCCTGCTCATAGCCATTCTCCTGACCATCTTTACCGCCATGCTGGTAAAAGAAAAGACCAGGAATTTCCAGTTGATGACCCTCATCCTGGCCGGAGCGCTGATCCTTTTCACCTATATTCCAGGAATAAGGGCTAAGGATTTTGAGAGAAGAAGCCAGGCGGACAGGCCGGAAGAAGCCATCGAAGAAACCTCAGAAAACATTGAGAAGGTGGAGAGCATCCACGTATGGAACCTCAACGACATCACAGAACCTATTGATCTTGGGGAATATACCATATTTGTCCCCCCGTCCCATTATCATTACTACGAAGATTCTGAGGTGGCCGTCTTCTACAATGACAGCACCCGGACCGAAGAGCTCCTGAGATGTGAGATCCGCAAGGCTCTGGATTCCCCTGGCGAGGATCCGCTTCCGAGGCTCGTTTACAAAAATGATAGCTATTTAGCCTTATTCGATGAGATAAGCGACATCAACAACGATGATCTCTCTTTCTTGACACTTCGAATCTCACTGTTCCGAAAACCATAAGCCGGAATGTCCATTTTCAATCATAAAGGCAATCCGCTCGGGATTAAGGTGACTGACAGCTCCTCGATGCTGGAAGCCATTAAGGCTTATGGGATTATACCTTTTTTCGAGAACCCGGTAACGGGATATTCAATAGAAGAGCTCACTCCCCCGGACTGCTGGTTCACGGAAGAGAATCTGGGGCCTTGGGACTGGAAAGTAGATGTCGTGCAAAGCGGGGAGATCGTTTACGGGAAGTTCCTCTGCGGAGGGAAATCCGCCTTCGCCACCCCGCAGTGGTATGCCCATCTACGGAACTGGCGCCTTCACCAAGAGAAGCACAAGCCCACTGCCGAAGGAAGGAAGGTGCTGAGATTCATTGAAAAAGAAGGATTCTGCGTCTCGAGACAAATCCGGGAACTGCTAAACGTAAAGAAAAGCAAGTCGGATTCCATACTCGCAAACCTCATGAACGGGACCAGGCTGATCATCGGTGACATCCAAAGGGTTTACAGAGGGCCCAATCTTGAATATAAAGGCTGGCAGACAGCCTCCTACTGCACTCCGGAGTCCCTGTTCGAGCGTCCGGCCGAAGATTTCGGCCCGTGGCATATCGGCGGCAGCACGCTGAAATGTGGTTGCTCCCCTGAAGAATCCAGAGAGAAACTCATCGCCCACATAAAGGAGTTATTCCCGGAAGCGACTGAAAAACAAATCACTAAAATCATATAACCATGAATGTCGGAATAATAGGGGCCGGTCATATCGCCGGAAAAATCGCCAGGACACTGGAATGGACCGAAGGGATAGACTGCATTGCGGTCGGATCAAGAAGCCAGGAGAAGGCCGACTCATTCGCCAAAGAATTCAGGATTCCAAGAGCATACGGCTCATACGACGCTCTTCTGGAAGATCCGGACGTGGATCTCGTTTATATCGCCACTCCCCACTCGCACCATTTTGAACCGACAATGGAGGCCCTTGAAAAGGGCAAAGCCTGCCTTGTGGAAAAAGCATTCATGGCCAACGCCAGGGAGACCAAAGCCGTCCTCGACAAGGCCAAGGAGAAAGGAATATTCGTAGCTGAGGCTATCTGGACACGCTACCAGCCTGCCAGAAACATAATAAACAGGCTGATCTCTTACGGCCGTATAGGCCAAATCCGCCAGATCTGCGCCACCCTATCCCATGGGGTCATGCATCTTCCCCGTATCACCCGTCCAGAACTCTGCGGAGGCACCCTTTTAGACATCGGACTCTACCCCCTCAACTTCGTCAGGATGGTTTGCGACAATCCGATAGAAAAGATTGAGTCGCAATGCGTCCTGTCTGACGAAGGAGTGGACATCAGCGAGACCATCTCCCTGACTTTGGAAGGTGGAATCCTCGCGACAATCAGAAGTTCTGTGTGCTGCGAAGGGTTCAACACGGCGAGCATCGAAGGCACCGAGGGCTGCATAACCATCGACAACACCAATAATCCCAAACTGATCAGGGTCTATGGCAAAGGAGGCCGCCTGATAGAGGAAATCGCTGTGCCAGAGAGCATTTCGGGTTATGAATATGAGTTCCAAGCCTGCAAGGAGGCAATGGAAAAAGGCCTCATCGAGCCGCCACAGATGCCGCACTCCGAGACCTTGTTCCTTATGGAATTGATGGACTCCCTCCGCAAAGAATGGGGGGTCCATTACCCGATGGATTAATCCTACTCGATAAACACGTTCCGGAAAGCGAGCGGTCCACCTTCACTCTGCAAGGCAATATAACCGGTCTTATGTGAGAGCGTTACCACGTTCTCAAGGCTTCCGTTAATATAAACCGTCATCTTGTCTCCCTTGCAGATGATCTCAGCCCGGTTCCACTCCCCGTCCGGAAGCTCAATCTGGGCCCCGGAATGGACTCTCTTCTTCATAGGGAACTTGACCGCGGGATCGTAAGGAACTTCCTTGATCCTTCCGCCGCCAAGACCGACAATGTCCCCAGCCCTGCCAGCCATCAATTGGCACTCATAAGCCACAGGCCAAACCTTGTCTCCTTCCTGCACACGCTGGAATATTCCGCTGTTTGTGCCCTTACCGATCCATTTCCACTCCACGTGAAGGGTGTAATCCCCGTACTGCCGGGCGGTCCTGAGATAGCCATTGGGCTTGCCCGAAACGACTATAACTCCGTCCTCGACCTTGAAAACAGGCTCCGCGGTCTCAGACTCCGTGACAGGCACCCAGCCGGAAAGATCCTTGCCGTTAAAAAGTACAGTCTTTCCGTTCTCTCCTGAGAAATTGTTGTAAATCACGGTGGGACGCGAAGCCCTTGTGCTTAGGTTCGGGAACCACATGTCGTCTTTGGTAAGGCCGCACTTCCTGGCCATGTCGATGCTGTACTCCAGCCGCCCGAAATTGGCGTCCACATTGTTGGTGCCAAAGGTGAACTTGATCCCGCGCTTCTTCGCCTCACGGATAATATATTCATTAGGAATAAGATAGCGGGCGCTGATCTCAAGTGCTATCCCGTTCTTCTCCATCACATCCAAGACTCTGGCGACCCTTTCCGGAGTCCACATCTGATCGAACCGGTCATTCAGGAACTCGGGAAGGAAGAAAGCGTTGGCGAATATGTCAGCAGGCTCGTTGGACAGGATCTTGACCGTCTGATCCACGATCAAGTCCATGTATTTCTGATCGGAGAGACCCTCCGGCCGCACCTCTTCGTTGCGGTAGATTCTGGCGATACGACCTTTCTGGTCCACGATTGTCATGGCGTCCGTAAAGAGATAGTCAAAGACCCCGAGAGCCTCTGAAGAGAAATCCGCTGTCCATTTGCGTCCCTCTCCCTGGACCCCGCGCAGGAAAGGCATGTCTTTTACCTCCTCATAATATTCATAGACTTCCTCGTCATTGGCGAGCATCCTGCCCACTCCACCGGCTCCGGCATTGGGAGCGACGCCATAGTTGATACCGTAATTCATGCTCATCGCATGAGCCATCTGGGCAGTCAGGCCTCCCTTAAGGTGGACATGCCAGTCGATGACCGGGAAATCTTCCTGCTGGAGACGGATAGCCTTGTCGGCGGACTCGTCAATCGGAGGAAGGGTATCGCACGGATTGACCGCATCGTCAGGCAGACGCTTGATTGTCAGATCCTTGAAGCTCACTGTCCCGTGCCCTCCCAAAATGCTGATCTTCCCATGGCCCAAGAGCATCTTGCTACGCTCAGGGACCCTGAACGGCTTGTCCGGCTCAGTGTAGCAGACAACGTCCTCACCCTTGACTTTCACTGAGATATTCTTCCCTCTGACAGCTATTTCCAACGGTGTCCATTCTCCCTCGTCCTCAAGAGCCCGATAAAGGTTACGGACATGCAGGAGAGAGCCTGTTTTTATGGTTCCGTCAATAGGCCCGCCATGCAGGAGCACCTGATAACCGCTGCCTGTCCCATCGTCATGAAAGGCCACACAGGCGGCCGATCCGCTCTCCGCGAGGAACTCGCCGCTCAGCACGAAATTCTTGTAATCTCCCCTGAACTCATGGGCGGAACCAATCGTGACAGTGAATTCCTTTTTGCCGCAGGAAACTAAGGCGACCGCTGCCAGAACCACGGCAAAAGCTCTTTTAAAAAATGATGTTCTCATTCTCCGATTATCTATTTATTTGTTCGCCGTGAAATCCATGATATTGGAAATGACCTCCTCCGGATCGTCCGTTATGGACAAGATAAGATTCTTATACACCCCCCGGGACAGCAGGTCCTCAAGAAGAGGATAGACGGGGATCTGCCTGCTGAAGAAATCTTGCCCGAAGAAAACCATCGGACTGGCATAACCGAACGACTGGTAGTGGTTCTGGGCCGCATCCTGGAATATCTCCTGCATCGTACCGGCCGAACCCGGGGTGTAGATGATGCCTCCCTTGGAAATGGTAAGGAGAATATCCTCCCTGACGCTGTTCATGAAATACTTGGCGATGTCAGTGGCCAGAGGGGTTGACGGCTCATGACCATAGAACCATGTCGGGATTCCGAGGCTGCGGTACATTTCCTGGGGATATTTCTTCCTGACCTCGAAAGCGGTCCGCAGCCAGCCCGGATCCCTGAATGTAGGAGCGACCTTGAGCATAGTCAAGGCATCCTCCAGGTCCTCCTGGCTCTTTCCAGCCATCCAGGCTCCAAGATGGGTCGCCTCCATGGCCCCGGGACCACCACCGGAGGCCATAAGTTTTCCTCTCTCTGTCAAGCACTTGCTTATGTAAGCGATGGTGGCGTAGGCGTCATCCGTCCTCTTCAAAGCGTGGCCGCCCATCACGGCGACTACCTGCCTCTCGTCAAAGCGGCTGAGGAAGTCATTCATAGCCTCTCCGATCGCATGGTCATGAAGCGACCGCCCGAGGGTCTCCCGGATGTTGTCACTCTCCTTGCCTTTCTCGATGTAGTCGGCGAAAACCTTTGAATCAAAACAATTAGGGAAGGTGTCCTCATTCTCAGGATCATAGCCGTCATAAAGATACTCAGCCGTGTATAACTTGCTGCGGAACACATTGTACGGCATTCCCATGCGCGGGAAAACCAGACAAGAAGTGCCTATTCCGTCCTCAAGTTCCTTGGGGATCTCACAACCGAAAAAGAAGCAATCCGAGAAGCGATGCCTGGCGGCGATGTACTGTGGTGCCTTGTTGAAGTCAATATACTGGAACACATAGTGCGTCACAACTCCGGTGCTGTCCGGCGCCGGGAGCTTGTCCAGGCTTTCTATCTGCTTGTAGGAAACAGTAGTGGTCATCATAAGCCTTCTGTCTTTCTATTCTTTATCAAACTGCGGTTGGAGATATTCACCTATGCGGTCCAGCCAGGTGTAGCTGCCGGTTCCCGGGGAGGCTTTCTCCTGGAAGCAGTGCGGCCTGAGAGCCAAGGTGTGGAGCTCGCTCTGGATGCCCATGGCGCGCATCTTCTCCCAAGTCTTCACGGAATTCATGGCGGCCCAGGAATCGGCGTCACCGTGGATGAAGAGCATAGGGGCTGTGTCGAGGTCGAACGAAAACTCAGGAGCCAGGACGGCCGAGTCGTCATTTCCTCCACCGGAATTCGGGCTCTCAAGACCATCGGTCAGGGAATATGCCGGGTATATTCCTATACCCCACTGTACTTTGCAGGAGATCTTGTCGATGTCGTCGATCGGATAATATGCCTTGTGCCTTGAGGATGTGACTCCCATGAGGGTGAGGTGACCGCCGGCGGAGGAACCCATGATACCGATCCTGTCGGGGTCAAGTCCCTTGGCGGGAGCCTCGGAGCGAACGATACGGATCGCTCTCTGAAGATCCTGCCAGGCGGTGGTGTGCTTCGCCAGACCGGTCTTCGGCCTAGGGGTGCGGTACTTCATGACCACAACTGCCATTCCCTTCTCATTCAAGTATTTCCGTGCGGGAGCGACCTCAAAGTCCTCCGGACGGTTGAAGTTGTAAGCGCCTCCGGCATAGATAATCTGGATCGCCGTGGTCTTAAGAACAGCGGGAATATGCCACTCGATATAAGGCTTGCACTGGTCAGGCTGGGGATCTGGCATCTTTCCCTCAGGCCAGATATCCTCTGAGGTCATGGTGACACCAGGGACGTCAGCGGCAAACCTGTCCATCAGTTTCTCCGGCTCGCCAAGAGGCCCGAGATAACCCATCTGGGTCATGAACTCGATTCCTCTCTCGAAGCCGAAAGCCCCGTGGCCCTTGCCCGGATACAGATGCAGTTCGGCAGGAATTCCCATGCGCCTGAGCTGCCTGTAAACCAGCGTGGAGCCGTTCGGGGAATATGGATCCTGCCCGCCATGGTGCAAACTCATAGGGCAGGTCTTCTCGTCGAACTTGAACGCGTCACTGATCTTGACATCAGCGCCGTAACCGTCCCTGAGGGCAGGGGTACCGGTCTCTCCGTCGGTCGTGACATAGGCGGGAGCGTTGACTATCGCCCAATTGATATGGCAAGGGATTTCATCAAGCTTGTCGATCGGCTCGTAGGCGGGGGTCTGGGAACTTGTGGCAAGCATTAAAGCCAGGTGGGAACCAGCTGACATCGAGACAGTTCCAATCTTCTCAGGATCGAATCCCCTCTTGGCTGCCTCCGAACGGACCATCCTCACGGCCCTTTGGCCGTCTTCCCAAGCGCTTTGGTAAATCGGGAGGCCTACAGGACGGGGAGTCCTATAGACGAAATTGACACACTGGACTCCGATCTTGGTGAGCTCTTTCTGCCAATAGTCAATCAGGCCCACGTCGCAGCAGTTCTGGTAAGAGCCACCGGAAATCAATATCATGCAGACATCTTTCTTCACGGAAGGATCCGGAGCGTCGAACCATTCCAGATAGGCCACCTTGTGCTTCTCGGGCTTGAAACCCTTGGCCCCGACCTCATTGGTCATCGCCGCGATCTGGTGATCCTGTGGATCAGGCATCTTTCCCTTAGGCCAAATAAGTTCCCTTTCCAGGGCGAAAGCCTGCAATGAGCAGAAAACAAGTAGAAATCCTAGAAACTTTTTCATATCTGTTTTGATTATTCTTTCGGCAAAATATGCCAGACACTGGATGACTTCGGCTCAGGCAAACTGATCTTCAGGCCATTAGATGCGAGATCAGCACCTGTTCTCTCCAAGGTCTCGCCAGTGTCCTCGTTGGTTAGTGTATATTTCCTGTCCGGCTTCAAAAACTTGAGGTTGGCGGTATATTCAGGCTCCGGGCATAAACTCTGCCTGAAGGCCAGAAGCACAGCCTCATCCGCCACACGGTCGTGCCACGCGAGGGCTGTCCAGTGAGCATCATCCTCAGGTCCGCGCCAAGGTGTCAGAGGATACATATCCTTAAGGAGCAGGCGGTTATATTTCTTCCACTCCCCGAAATACGCTCTCACACGGTCATAGTCCAGCTCCACATCGTGGGTGAATGACTCCGCGAGATTGAACACCGGAAG
The DNA here is from genome assembly GCA_902785825.1 of uncultured Bacteroidia bacterium. Classification (GTDB taxonomy): domain Bacteria; phylum Bacteroidota; class Bacteroidia; order Bacteroidales; family UBA932; genus Cryptobacteroides. Next base: position 41,305 of record CACZZZ010000017.1, on the reverse strand, counting down.
CAAGGAAGCCCTGGTGACATAGATGGGGCTTCCGCCAGGCTCTCCGGGCTCCAGTTCCTCTTTCGACTCCTTGGTGGCCGACCCATGGAACGGGATCCAGCGGTTAAACGATGTGGTCATGGAAAGCCTCAAGGGAATCGTGGTACGGTCAGCGTCGCTTCTCATGAACGGGATGCTGCGACGCAGCGACTCTATGTCGTTGCGGCCGCCTCCAGAGGCGCAATTGTCTATATATGTGCACTTTCCGTTCTTCGCACAGAAATCTATGATCCTGTCCCAAAGCTCATAATGTCCCTGGATGGCGAGATTCTCAGTAATCCCGGTCCTCGGGAGGCCGGTCTTGGTGGCGGTCTTCTCGTCGAACCCCTTCCAAGCCTTGACAGGATTGGAATTGTTGTCCTCCCTGAACAAATCGACCTCGTTCTCCTTCATTACCTTGGTGATACGGCCGAGGGTCCACTCCAGGCAGTCCTTGTTGCCGAGGTTGCTCGTGTACCGGTTCCCCCTGTTGAAATCCGCCCATTCGGGATTGTAGCCGTAATTCTTGGCCAGATCCTCGACATCGCAGACACTCTCGGGCTCAAACCACATAAGAACCTTCATCCCGATCTTGTGGCAAGCCTGGTTGGACTCCAGGAAGGTTTTCCCGGGCCATTTCACGGTATCCAGCTCCCAAGTGCCGACCGTTCCATACCAGTCGGACGGAACCGTGTTGCCTCTCGGGTCGAAATACCATCCGGCGTCGAACCACCTGAAATCCGGGATCAGGTTCTCATATATCAGGCGATCATAAGTCCTCCTCCAGGTGTAGAAACGTTCGGAGATGGACCCGTCAGAATTCGGGAGTCCGGTGTCGGAGGCGAAGGTGCAGGTTGAGAAAGGCTCTATCCTGTTGCCTTTGGCGTCAGCCGCGGGCATGTTGTATTTAATGAACCACTCTCGCCAAAGGTTGGTCGCGTCGTCCCTGTCACGGCCTTTGTAAGGCAGCATCACCACAAGGGCGGTCCGGATTTTCTCTCCTGGCATCAGGACGGAGTCAAATCCGTTGCAATTGCCTCCTTTCATGGATATTCCTTCATCGCTGCCAGCGAAATCGGCGTGCCATGTGCCGGCCCAACCCAGAGCCATCAGCGTGCCGCCATCACCATGGACGAGGTCAAAGTAAGGGAAATAGACATGAGTCGCCCTGCCGCCGGTGGACACGAACGAGACAGTGGTGTCCCGGAGCGGGGTCTGGTAGTCGGCATATTTGTTGACATGATCCCCAAGGCATCCCCGGATCATCGGGTCGCCTCCATCGAAATCCAGTACAACGCTCTCAAGGTCTTTCAGTTCCCCGCTAGGCGAGGATCCGATGTTCTCGAACCAAACCGTGTATTCAATCTCCCCGAACTCATTGTTAAGGGCGGCCTCAACCTTGGCCTGAAGATTCTCGTCAATAGAGAAAACCGCCTTAAGCGACTTTCCGGAAGTTGTTGTCAGACAGGTGTTTGATAATATGTCAAAACCCTTGAATCCCTCGTGCGGAACCCCGGCATAGGTGAAGGAGACGGGGATGGCGGAAGGATCCTCGACCCATGAGGCGAACAAGGCTGGACCCTTCTCAAGATCAGCGCAAGGCCTGTCGGTCGGAACGATTGGTTTTTCATGCCCGCAACCCATAAGGATGGCGGCAGCGATAAACAGGGTAAAAATAGAGGTTCGCATCGCTTAAAAATGTGGGTTATTCAAAGATAATCACTATTTTTATATGTTCGCTTAAAAAAACCGATTTATTAACGACCTATTATCATGAGAAAAATACTCCTGACATTATCCGTTCTGGCTCTGTTGCCGGCCATCTCGGCCAATGCCGGAAAGATCGTGACCGACAGCCTCAGCAGTAAAATTCTCGGTGCCACAATCAAGTACAATGTCTATCTGCCGGATGGCTTTGACAAGTCTGAGGTGCTGTACCCTTCCGTTTATCTTCTCCACGGACTCTACGGTACCTACGAGGACTGGGTCTCAAAAGGCACCATGAAAGAAGTCGCAGACGAGCTTATGCGCTCCGGCGAGGCCAGGGAGGCGGTCATATTCATGCCAAACGCTGGAAACCCCGACGTGAGCAACTACCCCAACGGCTATTTCAATATGCCCGGATGGAGCTTTGAGGATTTCTTCTTCAAGGAGTTCATCCCGACTGTCGAGAAGAAATACCGCTGCGTCGGAGACAAGGGCCACAGGGCAGTGATGGGTCTTTCCATGGGTGGAGGCGGAAGCACGGTCTATGCCCAGAGGCATCCGGACATGTTCTCCAGTTGCTACGCTATGAGCGCCTGGCTCGACCAGCAAATCAATCCGAACACTCCCGAGGAGAAAAAAGACAAGTTCTACTACACCTGCAAGGCCGTCCGGGAGCACTCCGCGCTGGATTTTGTAGATAATGCCGATGACGCTACCCTTGAGGCCCTCCGCACAGTGAAGTGGTTCTTCGACTGCGGAGACGACGACTTCCTTGTCACCCTCTCCTTCGAGCTCCACAAGAAGATGGCTCTCAAGCGGGTGAAGGACGAGCTTCGTGTCCGTGACGGAATCCATAACTGGGAATATTGGCACACCGCCTTCAGGACAGCCCTTCCTTTCGCCTCCAGAAATTTCGATAAGTAACAGCCGTATATCATGAGGAAAATCTTTTACTTGACCATTCTATCCCTTCTTCTGCCGGCTTTTTCCGCCAAGGCGGGAAAGGTGGTGACAGACAGCCTTGAGAGCAAGGTCCTGGGAGCGAGCGTGAAGTACAATGTGTATCTTCCCAGCGGCTTCGATAAGTCAGACAAACAATATCCCGTGATATATATGCTTCACGGGCTTAGCGACACCTACACCGCATGGGTCGAGAGAGGAGGCATGCAGACGGTGGCAGACGAGCTGATCGGCACCGGGGAGCTAAGGAAAGTGGTGATCATCATGCCGAATGCCGGAGGTCCGGACATCCACAACACCTGGAACGGCTATTTCAACATGCCGGGGTGGAACTACGAGGATTTCTTCTTCAAGGAGTTCCTTCCTCAAGTCGAACGGAAATATCGGATAATCAGCGACAAAGGCCACAGGGCGGTAATGGGTCTCTCTATGGGCGGAGGCGGCAGCGCCGTCTATTGCCAAAGGCACCCGGACATGTTCTCGAGCTGCTACGCCATGAGTGCGTGGCTGGACAACGACCAAGGCCAGGTCGGAGGAAAAGACCTTAAGAAGGACAAGTTGTACTATGTCAGCAAGGCTGTCACAGACCATTCCGCTCTCGCGTTCATTGATAATGCCGATGAGGCCACGCTCAAGTCTCTCCGCACGGTGAAGTGGTTCTTCGACTGCGGCGACGATGACTTTCTCGTCCGCCTCTCCTTTGAGCTCCACATGAAGATGAAAGAGAAAGGAGTGAAAAGCGAGCTGCGGGTACGCAACGGAGTCCATAACTGGGAATATTGGCACACCGCGCTTCGGACAGCCCTGCCCTTCGCATCAAGGAATTTCGATAAATAGAAAATGAGATTCAGAGGACTGGGAATATTGCTCGCGGCTCTCACCGCCTCCGTCTTGACCTCTTGCCGGACGGGCGGTAAGGATAGTCACATCGTCGCCTCTGAGGTTGTGATTGCCGAGTCCCCGGCCCCGGACAGCGTGTTCCTCTACACTCCCGGAATAGTTGAGGGATTTGACGGAAGGCTCGTCGTGTCAGTCGATTACGGTGGTCCTGGCACAAGTGTGCTGGATGGTTCCCGGTCAGATTTCGGGGACTATAAGTCCGGCAACCAGATCCGTATTCTTCTGTCAGACGACAATGGAAAGACCTGGAGGGAGACCTCCGCCAGGATTCCGATGATGCATGAGATCCTGTTCAAGGCCGGCAAGTCACTGTACATGATCGGCCATTCAGGCCGGCTTCTCATCACCCGGAGCGACGACAACGGAGAGACCTGGTCTGAGCCTTCGGTCCTGTGCCCTGAACCCCGCTGGCACCAGAGCTGCGCCCCGGTGGACATCCACGACGGGAAAATAACCTTGGTCTATGAGAAATGGGTCTCTGACGGCCATCCTTGGCCTGGAGTGGGCCCGGTGCTGATGCAGGCCAAGGTTGACGATGACCTGACGGAAGCCTCCAGCTGGAAGTTCTCTGATCTGTACAACCCAGATGAGGATATGGAAGCCTCGAGACCTTCCGGCATCCCCCTGACTGACCCGGGAAAGGCAGGCATCCTGGAGACAAATGTGATCAGGGTTTATGACGAGAAAAACCCTTTTTACGACCCCTCAGGGAAGTCCGTGGTCCTGATGATGAGGGCAAGCGTTGGTCTTCCCGACATCGGAGTCATGATGAGAGGAGTGGAGAAGCCTGACGGGAGTCTCGCTGTCGAAAAGCTCACGAAGAACGGCCGGGAGATGTACTTTGCCCATATTCCCGGAGCCGACTTGAAGTTTTACGTGGTATATGACCCTGAAAGCCGCCTGTACTGGTTGCTCCATTCCCAGATGGACGGGCGGATGAACTACCGCCGAAGGCTAGCCCTGTCATATTCCCCGGACCTTCTGAAATGGACTTTCGCCGGTCTCGTGGCCGTAGGCCCGGCGGACAACGCCGCTCGCCACTATGCCTCCATGATCATCCATGGGGACGACCTCCTTATTGTTAGCCGCTCAGGAGACGAGCGGGCCAGAAACTCCCATGACGGGAACCTCGTGACCTTCCATAGAGTAAAAGACTTTAGAGATTTAACATATTAACACAAAACTATTTCCAACATGCGACCTTTGAAATTATTATCCACCTTAGCCGTATTTCTGGTCTCCTTGACCGTCTCGGCGCAGCAAGTGAGACTCTCCGACAAGGAACTCTACAACGCCATCTGGGCGATGGGACAGATGTATCCCGAGGGATTCACAATCGATCTCAAAACCTTGAGACAGCCCGACAAAGGCATCATGGTATCTTATAAGGACACCCAGAACAGCTTCGACAAGAAGAGCATTCCGGCTGTCGTGAAGCACGCCCGTGAGCATGATGGACTCGTAGGAGGCTGGTACAATCCCGAGAATGGGAAGTACTATTTCGACTCGACCAGGATGTTCCCCGAGGACAGCCTGGCCGCTGCCCTGGCTTTCGCGCGAGAGAACGGCCAGCACACGGTCTATGACGCCGGCAAGGGTATAAACGTCAAGTCCAACTACGAGCAGAAAGACTGCCGGATCATCTTCGACTGCGACATGGGCTCCTCGACCGACGACCTCTTCGCGTTGATGCTCCTGTACCGCTACATGGACATGAAGCGCTGCGACCTGCTCGGAGTTGTCGTGGACCGGATGGGAGCGGCTAACGCCGACGCTGTCGATGTCATGAACAACTTCTATGGCTATCCGGACGTCCCGATCGGCCTCGAGAGGGCGGGAATACATGATCCTAAGGTATTTATCCCTTATCATAATGTCGCTTACGCCCGCACGGAAGACGCCGAGAAACTCTTCAAGCAGACCTACAAGAGCAAGGACGAGTACCCGGAGGGCTACAAGCTTTACCGCAAGCTCCTCGCCGAGCAACCTGATCACAGCGTGACGATCGCCTCCGTGGGCTTCGTGACCTCTCTTTCCCGTCTTCTCCAGTCCGGGCCGGATGAATATTCCAACCTCTCCGGAGTCGAGCTTGTAAGGAACAAGGTGAAAGCCATCTACGCGATGGGTGGAGTGTTCGGTGAGGCTGTCGAACCGGACTACAACTTTACCCAGGCCATCGATTTCTCGCTGAAATTCTTTGAGTTATGGCCTAAGGAGGTCGATATCATCTTCTGCCCCGGAGAGGTCGGGGATCCCCTGGATTACCGTCCTGAGCAGGTTATCGCCGACATGAACTGGACCGACTGCCATCCGATCAAATGGGTTTATCAGAACGTCCAGTGCGACACTGGCCAGAAGATGTGGGATCCGCTCGCCGTGATCAACGCTGTCGAGGGCGACGACCTCTATACCCTTTCCGAGAGGGGCTGGGTCGAGTTGACTCCCAAGGGCGAGACCATTTTCACCGCTGACCCGAAGGGCAACGCCCGTTACCAGCTGCCGGGCGACCAGGAGTGGTGCGACACCGTCCTTAAGTACATAAGACTGATGGCAATACAGCATTAGAAGCGATATGGTTAAGACTATTCTGGCTCTTTCGCTGCTTGGAGCCATGTTTTCCTGCGCCAAACCGTGGGACAACAAATATGTGAAAAATGTCGCGCCGGAGACGATCAAGGAATATGAGTATTCGTATTCCGGGACAATGATGTGGTACATCACCTGGTACAAGATCGAGAAGGGTGAGGACGGCAAACTGCGGCTCTTGCATTCCAAGGACTGCGAGACGGAGATCACGATCTACAAGTGCCCAGACGACGCTCTCGCCAAGATCGACGGGTTCGTCCGGGAATATAAGCTCTGGAAGCTGGAGAACTCCTATACTCCTAAGTTTGAAGTACTTGACGGATATATGTGGCACACCCACATCGGGTACGAGGACGGCTCGATCTCTACCGGAGGCTCCAACGCCTGGCCTCCGGCCAAGCTCCAGGCCGGGCTCTCAGCCATCGAGACTTACGTCAAGTCCATAATCGACTCCGCCTCACCCTCCGACATCCTCGGCACCACCTCCCACCCGCTCGACCGCTAAGCCTGCGACCGGTGCGAAGGATCTCACCGGGATTAGGAGAATGGCACGATATTTAGTACTTTTGTGCTTCGGTTATTTACGAAGGACATGAATACTAAATCCATCATAGCGGTCGCCGCGGCCATAATCCTGAGCGGCGCCGCGCTTTCAGCCCAGTCCCAGAGCTTCAAGCTCGGGCAGTGGACAGAGATACAGAATTCCATATTAAAGGAACTCAACCGTTCCTACGTGGACTCCCTTCCTGTGGACCGCATAGAGAGGGCAGGAATCAACGCCATGCTGGACGCTCTGGACCCGTACACCATCTATATTCCCGAGGAAGAGAACGAGGATCTGCAGATGATGGTGAGCAAGAGCTACGGAGGCATCGGAGCAGTCATCTACAAGCCGGACCAGAACGGGAATGTGATTATCAATGAGCCCTATAAAAACTCCCCTGCGGAGCGGTACGGCCTGCGTTGCGGTGACGAGATCATGGAGATCGACGGCCAGACCACCCATGGACTCACCAGCCAGGAGGCTTCCGACAAGATGAAAGGAAAGCCCGGAACCACGGTGAGGTTCAAGGTCAAGAAAGTCTATACCGGAGAGGTCGTGGACATTGATGTCACAAGGGAAAGGATTCATCTTCCGGACGTTGAATATTACGGGATGCTCGACTCGCAGACCGGCTACATCTACCAGAGCGGCTTCACGGAGAATGTCTCCGGAGAGATCCGGAACGCTGTCCTGGATCTGAAGAAGCAGGGCATGAAAAAGCTGGTCCTGGACCTTAGGGGCAACGGCGGCGGACTCATGAGCGAGGCCATCAACATAGTCTCCCTCTTCGTTCCCAAAGGCTCCCTGGTAGTGTCCTCAAAGGGCAAGGGTGTTGGCGAGCAGCAATATAAGACCACCACGGAACCAATTGACACTCAGATTCCTATCATCGTGATGGTGGATGGCGGATCAGCCTCCTCCTCCGAGATTGTCACAGGAGCCCTCCAGGATCTCGACAGGGCGACAGTCATGGGCACAAGGACTTATGGCAAGGGACTGGTCCAGACAATCAGGCCTCTCCCCTACAACGGCCAGATCAAGGTCACCACAGCCAAATACTATACTCCTTCAGGACGTTGCGTCCAAGCCATCGACTACGCCAAGAGAAACGAGGACGGCAGCGTGGCCCATATTCCCGACTCTCTCACACATGAGTTCAAGACAGCCCATGGAAGGATCGTTAAGGACGGCGGCGGCATCACCCCCGATGTCATCGTCAAAGGCCACGAGTACAGCCGCCTTACCTTCTCCCTGGTTTATTCCAACATCATCCAGGAATATACCCTGAAGTTCGTCAAGGAACACCAGAGCGTGCCTGAGGATTGGAAGATGACCGACGCCGACTGGAAGGACTTCGTGGAGTTCGCCAAGACCAAGGAGTTTGACTACCGCTCAAGTGCCAGGACATATTTCGACCAGGTCAAGAAAGAACTTGAGAAGGACGGGCTCTCCGAGAGCATGAAAGAGCAGATCGCCGCGATGAGCAAGGCTCTGGAGATGGACAAGGAAACCTTCCTCAACCTTAAGAGGGACGAGATAGTGCCGTTCATTGAGGAAGAGATAATGGTCCGCTACTTCTTCCAGGAAGCCGGGATCAAGACACGCCTCCGCTATGACGACCAGCTAAAGGAGGCACTCACTAAACCACTGATATCTTTTTAGATGACAGATAATGAGTTTAACTAAACTTGGATGGAAAACAGCGCGGGCGGCACTGATGCTCGCGCTTTTCATTAGTGCCTCAGCCGCCGCGCAAAAGAAAGTCACAATCAGCGGCCACATCACGGACATAGCCTCAGGAGAGACCCTTATCGGAGCCGGCATTCTCGAAAAAGAATCCGGCCTCGGGGCGGTCACGAACAATTTCGGCTACTACACCTTGACCATTCCGGCCGGGGAATATGACTTCCATTTCTCTTACGTCGGCTACTCTGAAAAGGTTATGCGTATCGACATGCGTCGGGACACCGTGGTCAACGTGGCTCTTGAGGCCGGAGAGACCCTTTCTTCCTCCCACATCGTGGCGAGAAAGGATGCCGGAATACAATCAACCTATCTCGGAGCGATCGACATTCCAGCCGCTCAGATCAAGAACACCCCTGTGCTGTTCGGAGAGGCCGATGTGTTGAAAGTCCTTCAGATGATGCCAGGAGTTCAGGGCGGAAACGAAGGATTCTCAGGCATTTATGTCAGGGGAGGCGGACCCGATGAGAACCTGATTATGCTGGACGGAGTACCTATCTACAATGTCGATCACATGCTCGGGATATTCTCGGTTTTTCAGCCGGAGGCGGTCAAGAAAGTCACCCTGTACAAAGGCTCTTTCCCGGCCCGTTACGGAGGCAGGGTCTCCAGCATCGTGGACATCCGTACCAATGACGGTAACATGAAAGAGAACCACGGAACCGTCAGCATCGGGCTCATCAGCGACAAGCTCCACCTCGAAGGCCCGATAATCAAGGATAAACTCGCTTACTCCGTCAGCGCCAGGGGAATGCACACAGTGCTGTATGCGCCAGTAATCAAGATGGTGCTGGAAGACGCCTACGCAAACTACTATTTTTATGACCTCAACGGAAAGGTCACGTGGCGTCTGAGCGACCGGGACCGGTTTTATTTCGGCGCTTACCACGGACGTGACCGATTCGTTTACGATGAGAAGAACGAGGGCGAAGGGACCGAGACTTTTGGCGCGCAAACCACCCACCATAAGTACAAGGATAGAACCGATGTCGGGGTGTTCTGGGGCAACACGGTTGGATCGGCAAGATGGAACCACGTGTTTAACAGCAAGTTATTCGCCAACACCACCCTCTCCTACAACCGCTACCGGATGGTAATGGGAGCCGGTTCAGCGGAAACTGACATTGTGGACGGAGTGACTACGTCCAGCCGGTACCACCTCGACTACCACTCCGGGATACGGGATTTCGGAATCCGGACGGACTTTGACTATACACCTTCCCCAAAACACCTTGTTAAATTCGGTACTGAATATCTCTGGCACACCTTCATCCCGGAGCGTATGTCGGCTGTGGACAGGGAAGTCAACGGAGCTGAGGTTCAGGTTGACACTACCATCCATTTCGCGGACCCGAAGAAAAAATATCGGGGACATGAGTTGTCTTTCTATGCCGAGGATGACTTCAGCGTCGGAGAGCACCTGACCTTCAACCCAGGAGTACACCTTTCCATGTTCAACACTGAAGGGAGAACTTACTGGAGTCTGCAGCCAAGAGTCTCCGCCAAATTCTCGACAGGCACAGGATATTCATTCAAAGCCGGTTACGCCAGGATGGCGCAATATGTCCACCTGCTGAGCTCAGCGCAGATCTCCCTGCCTGTCGATCTGTGGGTACCTATCACCAAGGACATCCGCCCTGTGACATCTGACCAGTTCTCGGTCGGGGCATATTACGACGGGATCAAAGGCTGGGAATTCTCCGTCGAGGCTTACCTGAAAAACATGAGGAACATCCTTGAGTACAAAGACGGCACACTTATGCTGGGCACCTCCGAGGGCTGGGAAAACCGGGTCGAAATGGGAGAAGGAACCGCCAAAGGAATAGAATTCCTGGTTCAGAAAACCGCGGGGAAGACAACCGGTTGGCTGGCCTACACCCTGGCGAAGACGGACAGGATATTCCCGGACGGGTCAATTAACAACGGGGAGCGATTCCCCTACAAATACGACCGCCGCCACAGCATAGACTTAAGCGTTGACCACCGGTTCAATAAGAAATGGGGTATCAACGCCACCTGGACGTTCGCCACAGGCGGAACCACGACGGTGCCTGTCAGACAGGTTGCTGTCCAATTGCCGGACGGGAACATCTGGGACGCCCAATACGTCGATCACCGCAACAATTTCCGCATCCCCCCGAGCCACAGGCTCAACATCGGCTGCAACCTCCACAAGGAGCGCCGCAGGGGCGAGAGCATCTGGAATTTCAGCGTTTATAACGCCTACAACAGGATGAACCCCAATTTCGTTTTCATGGACTACGGCCCTGACTATGACAACAACGGCAACTACACCGGAACCAGCCTGAAGATGAAGAAAATCACGATCCTTCCCCTTCTGCCTTCGGTAAGTTGGACTCGAAATTTTTAGGAAACTATGAGGAAGTATTTAATATTCAGCATATTGATCACAGCCCTCGTAAGCGCAGCCTGTGAGAAGACCATAAAGTACGAATATGACCTGAACGACGGGAAGATGACCATCCTGGGGCAGCTTTCTACCGCTGACACGACGCACTCGATATTCCTTTCAATGAGCTACCCCGACAGGATTGACTCGCTCCCCGGAGCGACAGTGGAGTGCTTTGTCAATGGATCCAGAACCCTGGCGAAGGCTGTTCCCGCCGGCTACAGGGAAGAAACTGACTGGATGACCGGGGAGACCAGTCTGGTCCCGAACAGATTTCCTTACACGGAATATAAGTTCGATACCATTTTCAAGCCTGGAGACAAGGTTCGGATCGAGGCAAAGAAAGGACAGATGGACGCATGGGCGGAAATGACTGTTCCACAGCCATGTGCGGTCATTTCCGTGGACACCGTGACGGTGATCAAAAACAGTGGGGATTTTCAGGACTACGAGCAGGAATATGTCGAATTTACGATTCGCCTCAAAGATGTCATAGGAGAAGACAGTTTCTTCTCCATGAACCCGTCAATCACCCGTCTCATCACCTTGAGTTCTGGGAGCAGAGAGGCGTTCGAAAAAACGACAAAGGGACCTTATAGTCTGAGCTATGACACATTCCACGACCTTATCCTTGAGGATGGTTACTCTTCCGGCATAGGAGACCTGTTCGAGGACCTCATGCCGGTAAACTACACCAGATGTTTCTCGGATAAGATGTTCAAGGATTCAGAGGCCAAGATGAAGATCTATGTCCCCACATATAGATTCAATTATTATCCTCACGATTTATTTTATATAGCCAGCAAGGTAGAGGTAGATAATACCGTCCGTGTCTCGGTCAATAGTTTCGACCGCGACTTCTACAACTATCTCCGGGCGATAAACAACATGCAATGCTACGGCTACGAAGTGTCGCCGATAATTGAGCCCACGATGTTGCCGAGCAACGTCACGGGCGGAATGGGTATTGTCAGTGTGGCTTCAGAGTCGGGAATAGATATTACTTTTCCGACTGAGGTCTATTATCGGTAGCCTCCACCAGCTCGTAGTCAAGGAGCCTCTGCTCCAGGTTAGCTGACTTGACGCGGATCCTCACCTGGTCACCGAGACGATAAATCTTCTTGGTGCGTTTGCCTACGATCCTGTAGTTATCCTCGTCGAAATCGAAGAAGTCGGACTTCATCTCCCTCAGGGCGACCATACCCTCGATCATCTCTGGCTTGATCTCGACGTACATTCCCCACTCTGTCAGGCCGGAGACAACACCGTCGAATTCCTGGCCGACCTTATCGACCATGTATTCAATCAGCTTGTACTTGATGCTGTCGCGCTCGGCGTTGGCGGCTATCTGCTCCCTCTCCGAGGCGTGCTGGCACTGGGCCTCGTAATATTCCTTGTTCTGGCTTTCCCTGTTGTCAAGGTACATGGACAGGAGCCTGTGGACCATGGTGTCCGGATAGCGGCGGATCGGGGAAGTGAAATGAGTATAGAACTTGAACGCCAGACCGTAGTGGCCGATGTTCTCTGTGGAATATATTGCCTTGGCCATCGAGCGGAGCGCTATCATCTGGAAAGCGTCGCGCTCTGGAGTGTCCTTGGATTCAGTAAGCAAGGAGTTCAGGGACTTGGCGATGTCACGCCCTGTAGAGACAGGACCCAGCTTGTAACCGAAGTTGCCGACAAACTTGCCGAGACTGGCGATCTTCTCCATATTCGGCTCGTCATGAATACGATAGATGAAGGTCTTGGCGTTTTTGTCCTCCTTCCCGTTCATCTTACCGGAAGTGGCGATGAACTCAGCGACACTCTTGTTCGCCAGGAGCATGAATTCCTCTATCAGCCAGTTGGCCTCCTTCGTTATCTTCTCATACACCCTAATCGGTTTCCCGGTATCGTCCACCTCCACTTTCATCTCGGGCCTCTCGAAACTGATGGCACCGGAAGAGAAGCGCTTCTTGCGCATTATGGAAGCCAGCTTGTTAAGCTCAAGGATGGCATCCCGGATCTCCTGGGTCACAGCCGGATCCTCCGGCTCCTTACCTTCGGTCTCAATGATCTTCTGGGCTCCCTCATAGTCAAATCGGTAGTCAGAACGGATAACAGTCCTGCCGAACCAGCGGTCCACTACATTGGCCTCGGGAGTCATCTCGAACACGGCCGAGAATGTCAGCTTGTCCTCATTGGGGCGCAGCGAGCAAAGCTTGTTGGAAAGCTTTTCCGGAAGCATAGGGACCGTCCTGTCCACAAGGTAAACGGATGTTCCCCTAGCCTGGGCCTCCTGATCCATGACGGATCCTGGCTTGACATAATATGACACATCGGCGATATGCACTCCAACCTCGTAGTTGCCGTTCTTCAGCTTGACCAGGGACAAGGCGTCATCAAAGTCCTTGGCATCGGCCGGGTCTATGGTGAATGTCAATGTCTTACGGAAGTCCTTACGACCCTTGAGATCCTTATCGGTGATCTCCTCAGGGATCTTGTCGGCCGCATTCTCGACTTCAGGGGCGAACCTGTACGGAAGGCCGTACTCGGCGAGGATGGCGTGCATCTCTGTCTCGTTAGCGCCAGGCTCTCCAAGCACATCGGAGATATATCCATGCGGATTGGGCTCCTTCCTGTCCCAGCCATCAATGATGGCAGCCACCTTCATACCCTTCTTGGCCCCTTCCGGAAGTGATTCAAAATCAATGGATATATCATAGGGCATAGTCCTTGACTGCATCAAGACCCAGGCCTGTTTTCCGACAATATGAAGGATACCCACGAACGGGGTCTTGCTCCTTTCGACGATCTCGATGATCTCTCCTTCCCTGCGGCGTCCGCCGTCCCTGCCTTGAGGCCGGCCTTTACCCCTGGGCGCTATAACCGGTTTTTTCTCTTTCGTAACAACACATCTGACGATGTCGCCATTAAGGGCTCCGCGGGTCTTGGACGCCCTGACGAACACGTCATTATCTTTTTCTCCGCCTTCCGGGACGACGAAAACAAAACCGTCCCTGCTCATCTGAACCTTACCGGTCACTTCCTCAAATTTCCGCTTTCCGCCCTGCCTGGATCCGAACCGCTGGTCGCGGTTCTTCTTAAGGGCCTGTCTTCCTTTTTTCATCTCTTATTCTTAAAATCTCCACAAAGTTAGCAAATTCCCCGCAAAGGCGGAGACTTGTGAGCGGATAATGATTATCTTTGTATAATCACGAATATAAATAAACAACTAAAAGATATGGCAGACATTAAGCATGACAGCAGGATTGTCCTGACTCTGGACGCCGGCGGAACCAACATGGTCTTCGGAGCCATGAAAGGTGGAGAGTATTACGGAGAGACCATAACCCTCCCCTCAAACGCCTCCAACCTGGATCTTTGCCTTCAGGCCATGATCCTGGGCTTTGCGACCATAATCGAGAGACTCGGTGGAGAGAAGCCCGTGGCCATCAGTTTCGCTTTCCCCGGACCCGCTGACTACCCCAACGGCATAATAGGCGGTTTCTTACCCAACTTCCCCTCATTCAGAGACGGAGTGGCGCTCGGCCCCTTCCTCCAGAAGAAGTTCGGCGTGCCTGTGTACATCAACAATGACGGAGACCTTTACGCCTATGGAGAGGCTCTGGGAGGCGCCCTGCCCGAGATCAACAAACGCCTGGAAGAGGCTGGCAGCTCAAAGCGCTACCACAACCTTATCGGTTACACCTTCGGAACCGGTTTTGGCATAGGAACAGTGATTGACGGCCGACTCAACAGGGGTGACAATTCCTGCATCGAGACTTTCTGCCTCAAGCATCCCGACATGCCCGACATCATCGTCGAGGACGGTGTCGCTATCCGCGCTGTCAAGAGAGTTTACGGCGAGCTCTCCGGCAACCCGAGCCATGGTCTTGATCCTAAAGAGATCGGCGCGATCGCCCGCGGGGATGCCCCTGGAGACAAGGAGGCGGCAATCAAGGCTTTCGACAAGATGGGTGAGGTCGCCGGTGACGCCATCGCGACAGCCGTGACGCTGATTGACGGTCTGGTCGTGATCGGCGGCGGAATCATGAATAACCACCAGTTCCTGATGCCCGGAATCCTGAGGACCATGAGAAGCAAGATTCACCAGCTGACAGGTGAGGAGCTCAACAGGGTGCAGATGAAGGTCTATAACCTGGATGATCCTGATGAGTTCGGAGATTTCGCTCGCGGCGAGGCCAGGAAGCTGAAAGTTTACGGCAGCGACGAGGAGGTTGTTTATGATCCCCAGAAGAGGATCGGAATCATGCGCTCGAAGATCGGAGCGAGCAAGGCCATCTCATTGGGAGCCTACGCTTTCGCCCTTTCCGAACTTGACAAATAGGAGGCCCGGCCATGATGTATCCCCTTAAGTTCAAACCCTACCTCTGCGAGAAGGTCTGGGGTGGAGAGAAGATCGCTCCTTTTAAAGGAATATTCACCACAAGGAACCGAATTGGCGAGAGCTGGGAAATCTCCGCTGTCCCTGGCCACGTCTCAGTTGTCGAAAACGGCCCCTTCGCCGGGAAATCGTTGACTGACTTGATGATAGATTGCAGCGAAAAGCTCGCGGGCAAAAAGGTCGTCGCCAAGACGGGGACCGAGTTTCCCCTCCTTATCAAGTTCATCGACGCCAAGCAGGATCTCTCAGTCCAGGTCCATCCGACCGACGAGCTGGCAGCCAGGATCAAACCCGGCCTGAAAGGTAAAACCGAGATGTGGTATGTGGTCGGGGCTGACAAGGGAGCCAAACTCCTCAGCGGCCTGACTCACGAGATCACTCCTGAGGAATATGAGGAAAAGGTGAACGACAACACTATCATAGACGTCCTCGGACGCTATGATGTGAGAAAGGGTGACGTGTTCTTCCTCCCCGCCGGACGTATCCACGCCATCGGGGCCGGCTCATTCGTCGCCGAGATCCAGCAGACCTCCGACATCACCTACAGAATCTATGACTACGGACGCCTTGGACTCGACGGCAAACCGAGGGAACTCCACGTGGAGCAGGCCAAGGAGGCTATCGACTATTCGGTTTATCCCGACTACAGGACGAACTACACCCCGGCAAAGAACGCCGAGACGCCGCTTGTCAGCTGCAAGTACTTCACAACCACCTTGTTCGATTTGGACAAGATGGTTTCGAAGAATCTCAGCGCTTTGGATTCATTCGTAGTGGTGATGTGCGTGGCGGGGAAGGGTGAGCTGGTGGACAATGAGGGCGACGGCTCCGTCCATCGCCTTGAGATAAGGCAGGGTGAGACAGTACTTGTACCTGCGACCTCCAGCACCATCGAGTTCCACCCCGACAAGGCCGGCATGACCTGCCTGACCAGTTTCATTGAGTAATTTTAACACTAACATAACATGATCAGAATCAATTGTTTCTTCAGAGCGGCTGAAAAAGAGAACGCTATGGCGAAGGCTGTGGAGGCCGCCAAGGCCCTGACCGCCAAATCCCTCGGACATGAGGGATGCATCGCATACGACACCTTCTGCAGCGCCACCAGACCCGACGTCATGATGATCTGCGAGACCTGGAAAGACCAGGCTTGCCTTGACAAGCATTCCGCCACTCCGGAATTCGCCGAATATGTCGGCATAATCCAGGAGAACGGAACCCTGAAAATCGAATCCTTCGAGTTCTAGGAAATAAAGGGAAAAAATAAAGGCGGCCAGAAATTCTGGTCGCCTTTATTTATAGTGTTTCGGGACTTCTACTTGAACAGGAAGCTTACACCGATGTTGAATGTGTTCCTGTAGGCGATCTCGTCGTCGTAGCCGATGTCCTTGTTGTCTTTAAGGCACTTGGTGATACCGAAATCATAGCCTCCCCTGATGACAATGGCATCAGCGACAGTGATTCCGGCACCGATACCCCATTGGGCATCATAAGGCCTGATGCTTGGATATGTATTGCCTGTGCTGAAGGAATTCCCTCCCACACCTAAGTTAAGGCGAGGGCCGGTGAACAAAGACAAGCCAAATCCTGAGTCACCCGTAGGGAATGTGTACTTCAGGTTAACGGGAATATTGAAGTAATTGCAATGATAAGACTTGTTCTTCTTATCGTTTGAATTCCCGAAAATGAAGGACTTCCCATAGTGGACGATATTCAGGCCAGGCTCCAGGGTAAAGCCCTCTATCGAGGAGAACGGATAATCGAGCATGACACCGAAATAGAATCCAGGCATCGTCTCGAAACCCAGGTTTTTCGCTTTCTCGGCGCTCTCTCCCGAAAGATTAAACATTGAGAAACCTCCTCCAAACGACCACACACCATCAATGTTGGTAATCTGACCCGAAGCTTTCGGGCCTGCAAGGAGCATGATCGCTCCAAGGAGAGTGAGAAAAACTTTTTTCATGTCTGATTAAAAATTTAAGTACTAAAGATTATTTGATTTGAGGCAAGCCAAGATCCTCGAAGGTACGAGGCTTCGGCTTTCCAGGAAGATCCTTGTGGGACTTCTGGGTCTTGATCTGCTCAAGGGCCACATCGATTGCCTTCAGAAGCTGCTCGTCAATTCCGGAGTACTCCTTGATAGGATCGTTATCGAGCAGAATGTCAGGATCGACACCATAATTCTCGATAATCCACTCACCTGTCTTGGGATCATAGCTGGTGGAGCCAGGAACCCTGACGTCCGTGCCGTCCATGTAAGGCAGGGATCCACCGATTCCGACGATTCCTCCCCAAGTCCTGGTACCGATCACGGTACCAAGCTTATTGGCCTTGAAGCCCCAAGGGAAGAGGTCACCGTCAGAAGCGGAATACTTGTTGATCAGCAACACCTTAGGTCCGACATGTACACCATCGGGGATGGTCCTGACTCTATCAGATCCGCGGCCGGCGTTCATCCTGTAAGCGACCCTCTGCAGACGCTCTATAATCATCGGGGAAACGTTTCCGCCACCGTTCTCACGGTCATCGATGATAAGGGCCTCTTTGTCGAGCTGGGGATACCAGTAACGGGCGAACTCATTGAGGCCTTCGGCACCCATATCAGGAATATAGATGTAACCGACCTTGCCTCCGGACTTCTCCTCAACGGTCTTGATATTCTTCAGGATCCACTCGTAGTGCTCGAGAGGATATTCATTGTCAATCGGCCTGACAACTACCTTGCGGCCACCCTCAGCGGCTTTCTTGTTGATGGTGAGCTCAATAAGCTTGTCAGCCTTGCCGATCAGGCACTTGTAGATATTGTCAACATCCTTGAGGGACTTGCCGTCAATAGCGGTGATGTAGTCACCCTCGGCGATATCCATTCCGGGCTCGGTGAGAGGGCTGCGAAGCTCAGGCCTGTAGGTCGCTCCGGCATAGATATGATCGATCTTGAAATAGCCCTTGTCCTTGCTGACCTTAGCTCCGAGAAGTCCCATAGGGATTCTTTCCGGCTTCGGATAAGGACCGGGATTGACATAAGCGTGGCCACTGGCCAGCTCTGCGATCATAGCGCCAAGAATGTAGTTAAGGTCGAGGCGGGTCTTCACGTAAGGAAGTAGAGGCTCGTATTTCGCCTTGACACCCTTCCAGTCGCGACCATGCATATTCTCCGTGTAGTAACCGTCACGGAAAGCCCTCCAGACCTCGTTGTAAACCTGAGGCCACTCCTGCGAGTAGTCAACCATGGCGTACATGTTGTCGGTATCGACAGCCTCGCCACCTCCCACTTTCGGAGACGGGAAGTTCACCACGGTCGTCTTACCCCTGCTGGAGAGGATAGCCTTCTTGTCGCCAAGACGATAGCTGATCATGCCGTCAGAGCAATCCTCGGTCTTGCCGGAAGCGAAGTCATAAGTCTTGACACCTGCTCCGCCGCCGAAACCGCCGCGGCCACCCATGGAACCGGACGCACCACCGTAGAACCAAACTTTCTTTCCGTCACAGAACATGACCCTGCCGTTTAAAGGAAGCCTGACAACCCTGTCAATCAGTCCATCGGGATCGATCTTGGTGTCAGCGACTTTCTTCTCAGCCGGTTTTTCTCCGGGCTTCGCGCCAGGGGCGTCAGGACGGCCAGGACGCTCAGGAGCGGCCTTCTCATCCTCCTTGGCGGGAGCGGACTCGCTGTCGGTAGGAAGCAACGGTGAAGGAGTGTCTTTGGCAAGCATCACCATGTAGGTTCCGGTCATACTCCCATAAGCATAGTTCCACTCAATGCGGCTATATATAGGAGTCAAATCCCTTTCAGCCGTGAATATCAAATACTTCCCATCAGAAGAGAACATCGGGGAACCCGAGCTGTACCATTTCTCGGTGACAGGATACTCCTTACCGCTGGCAAGTTCGCGCACGTAGATTATGCTCATGTCATTGGAAGCCGGCTTGGTGTAGGCTATCCACTTGCTGTCAGGGGAGAACGCGACACCATAAAGACCGCCGTCAGGATTGGAATAGACCACCTTCTTTGTCTTGGTGGCGGGATCAACCTCGACGAGACGGTTCTTGCGGTCGGTGTAATACACGTGCTTGCTGTCGGGAGCCCACATCAGGTTGCTGATGTAAGTGTCATTGTCTTTTGTCGCCTGAATGGTGTTTCCGGTTGCAGGCTCGTAAAGATAAACCTCATTCTCCCCGGTAGAGTCGCTGATATAAGCGATGTACTTGCCGTCAGGGCTCCATGTGGCGCTTCTCTCGTTCGCGCCGGGAGTCTGGGTGATATTCCTTGTGATACCCTTGCCCACGGGGACATCGAACACCTCACCACGGGCAGTCACAGCCGCCCTCTTTCCGTCAGGAGAGACGCTGACTCCACGTCCGTTGACCTTCATCAGCTCAGGACGGGAATACACAAGGTCGGAAGTGAGGTTGATATGGATTTGCTCGGCCTTCTTGGTGGCGGGATCGAGTTTGTAAAGGAAACCTCCCTTCTCAAAAATGACCAGCTTGCCGTTGGTGCTGGGGAACTTGACATCGAAATCATCGAAATTGGTGACCTTGGATGTCGCCTTGGTCTTTGTGTTATAGACGAAGACATTCATTGTCATGTCCCTATCAGAAACGAAATAAATCTCGTCGCCGACCCACATCGGGAAAATGTCCTGGGCGGGATTGTCGGTGATCTTCTCAACTTTCTTCCCGTCATAGACCCACACCTCGTCAGCCATACCGCCACGGTAGTACTTCCAGGTACGGAACTCCCTCATCACACGGTTGTAAGCCAACTTCTTCCCGTCAGGGGAATAGCTACAGAAACCTCCTTCAGGAAGAGGAAGTTCCTCAGGCATTCCACCATTGATAGAGACCCTCCAAAGCTTGCCAGGGAAACCATCACCGGTCCTATTGCGATAGATAACGTACTTCCCGTCAACGGTCCATCCCATCACGATATTGTTGGGGCCCATACGGTCTCCCAAATCGTCACGACTGTTGGTCGAGGTGTAAGTCAACCTCAGGGGTTCTCCGCCGGTGGCGGGGATCACATAAACCTCACGGTTGCCATCATATTCACCGGTGAAAGCGATTGTCTTTCCGTCCGGAGAATAACGAGCGAACATCTCATAACCCACATGGGAAGTAAGACGCTTTGCCTCACCGCCCGCGAGAGGGGCAGTGAAAAGGTCACCAGCGTATGAGAACACGACATCGGTCCCGTTAGTCGCGGGGAACCTGAGCAGGCGCGCTTCATCAGCCCTTGCCGCTTGGGCAAGGACGAGGCCACACGTCAGGGCGATCATTAAGATTTTTTTCATAAATATTTCGGTTTTTAAAGTGATTTCTATTCCAAACCTCTCGCGCGAAGAAGAGCACCGGGGTCGGGCTTCGCTCCACGGAACATCATGTAAAGGACCATAGGTTCCTCGCTTCCTCCCCTTTCAAGGAAGGTCCGACGGAACTTGGCGGCGATAGCGGGATTGTAAACACCATTTTGCTCAAAGAACTCAAAGGCGTCTTTATCAAGTACTTCCGCCCATAGATAGCTATAATATCCGGCGCTGTACCCGCTGTTGAATATATGATTGAAATACGTGGTGCGATATCTTGGGATGATCTCGGAAGGCAGGCCCATCTCCTGGCAAACCTTATCCTCAAAAGCGGCCACATCGGGGCCACTCATCTTCTCAAGCTCCTCCAAAGTCAACTCATGCCACTTCATGTCCAGGATAGACGCGGCGCAGAGCTCCGAAGTCATGAAACCCTGGTTGAACTTGCGTGCGTTATTGATTTTCGCGACAAGGGAGTCAGGAATGATCTCGCCGGTCTTGTAGTGCTTGGCATACTCAGCGAGAATCTCCGGCTGGAAGGCCCAGTTCTCATTGAATTGCGAGAATGTCTCGACAAAGTCCCTCTTGACACTGGTGCCACTCACGGACTTGTAGGCGCACTTAGTCAGAAGGCCGTGGAGAGCATGTCCGAACTCATGGAACGTCGTCTCGACATTGTCGATAGAGAACAGAGCCGGCTCAGTCTCTGTCGGGGAAGCCAAGTTACCGACATTGACGATGATAGGACGAACGTCCTTTCCGTCTTTATCCTGATACTGCTCCCGGAAGGCATTCATCCAAGCTCCACCCCTTTTCGTGGGACGAGGGAAATAATCGGTCATGAATATTCCGAGAAGACTGCCGTCGGCGTCCGTCACCTTGAAAGTCTCGACCGCGGGATTGTACACAGGCACATCCTTAAGAGGCTCGACATTGATCCCATAAATCTTGTGGGCGGCGGCGAAGATCCCATGGCGGACATTCTCCATCTGGAAATATGGCTTGGTCTGGCTCTCGTCAAGAGCATACTTGCGAGTCCTTACCTTGTCGGCATAGTAGAACCAGTCCCAAGGCTTGATCCTGGAACCCTTAGGAAGCTTACCTGCGGCGATGTCCTCATCCATAATCTTCTGCATGTCAGCGACTTCCTCTTTAGCCTTAGCGTTAGCGGCTTTCTGGATCTCATCCAAAAACTCGTCAACGGTCGAAGGGTTTCCGGCCATCTGCTCGTCAAGGGCATAAGCGGCAAAGGTGTCGAATCCAAGCATCCTGGACTTCTCCGCCCGAAGCTTCAGGATCTCTAAAGCCAGGGCTTTGTTGTCATATTCATTGTCATTGTTGCCTCTTGATGAATATGCCTTGAACATTTCCTCACGGCGTGTCCTGTCCTCGCAGGTGCTCATCTCATCAGTGTAAGATGAGACCGGAATCCCGAACTTGTCCTTGAAAGCGTTGCTCTCCGCAAGAAGGTTTGTCCCGAACTTCTGCTGAAGGCCAGCTATCTTGACATTGATCTCCTTGAGACGCTCCTGGGAAGCCTCGTCAAGATCCACACCATTGCGGGTGAAACTTTTGTAGAGGTTCTTCAGCACCATCTGCTGCTCCCTGGTGAGGGCACTCTGGTCAGCATCATATATCACCTTGACCCTGTCGAAGAACTTCCTGTTCATCGAGATGGCGTTCTCATGTTTTGTGAGAAGCTCAGTGGCTTCCTCTGCGACTTTCTCCATCTCATCTCCACCATCCGTCTCCTGCAGGTTATAGAGAACTCCAGTGACTTTGTCGAGGATCTCTCCTGAAAACTCGAAAGCCTCTATGGTGTTCTTGAATGTAGACGCCTCGGGATTGTTCAAGATGGCCTCCAACTCCTTTTCCTGCTGTTCTATACCAGCTTTTACAGCCGGAATGTAATCAGCCAGTGTTATCTTCTCGAACGGCGGAATGCCGTAAGGTGTGTCCCATTCCTGAAGGAAGGGATTCTTTGTCTGCGTACAAGCTGTCATCGCCAATATCGCTCCTGTTACTAAAAGCCCTTTATTCATATAAAGTCAATTTTCTTAGTTGGCTATCTTCACGCCATCCAGGTCAATCAGCGTAAACTGTGCGGCGCCGTTGTAATTGGTGAGAATGCCAGTCACATTGATCTTCGCTTTGCGGTCAAGCACAGCCTGGTCTATCTCCGTGTCAGCGAACTTGGAATAGCCGCTGGAACGGATCTGTAACTCAGTTCCTCCGGGCATCCTGAAATACTGGCTGACAGCGTACGCTCCCGCGTTGTTCATCAACTGATGGAGGTTGTCGCGGACAGTGCCGTAATTGTAATCACCCGAGTTACCTATCTTGGCGGAATCCCAGACTCCCCAAAGAAGGTATTTTTTCATCCCTGCCTCGCTCATGGCCCAGGTGTCAACTCCCCACCTGCTGTCAGAGAGGAAAAGACGATTGGACGACGCTTTCTTATCAGCGTTATTGTCAAGATATATCAGCACGAAGATCTCGTCTGCATAAGTCAAACCGTTGATAGTCACGAGTTTCCCAAAATAGGGACTCTTATATCCCTGCTTCAGGGCAGCCTTAACCTCATCCTCCGTAACCACCTGCGGAGCAACCGGTGTCCCCTTAGCTCCCTTGAACACATGGGAGGCCACAAGGCTTTTAACATCAATATAGGCGGTCTCATATTCTCCCGTGGGATCCTCAGCCCCGATCTGGAGCATGCCTCCATAATTCCCGATAACCAGTCCCTGGCATTTGACATATAGCATCTGGCCGACTTTGTAGTCATTGTAAAGACCGGAATTCCCGATCTTGACCTCAATGGCACCTGTGTTGTCCTGGATGTACAGGGAGCGGTAGATGTTGCCGGATGCGTCAGACGAGGTGACCTGCCCTCCGATGATTATATCCTGGTCTATATGGACCGGTTTCCCGGTGTACATGGCCTTCAGGTCAGCGATGCTTGTCGTGACCTGGAGAGCAGCCGCAGCGGGTTCCGCAGGTTCGCCCTGATTTCCGAAGACGGGTTCCCATTCCTGGCAGGAAACAATTGAAAACGAGAGCGCTATCGCAAATGAATATATAAATTTTCTCATGATCGTCCTCCCTGTTTAGAATCTGAAATAAAGGTTCAGCATGTAGTTGAAACCTGACATGTAGAAGTACTTCGGATCGAAGTTGTAGTAGCGGCTCTTGCTGACAGTGTTGTCAACCATCCTGGTCTGCTCGAAACCACCTGTCTTGACACCGGTGTTGTTGAGGATGTTCTTGGCGTTGAGTGAGAAACCAAGCTGGTACTTTCTCTGGATGTACCAGGACTTGCCGACGCTGAAGTTGACAACCCACGCCGGATCGAACTTCTCCTGAAGGGTCATGGCCTCAACCTCTTCCGCTGTGATGACTCCGTCGGGACCAGCCGTGGCGTAATCGGTCCTGCTCAAAGGACTCATGTCCAGGTAGGAATTGGCGAAGTAGTCCACATCCGCGTCGATGAACCAGTAGTTGTGGAAGTAAGAGAGACCGAGGCTGGCGGCTGTCTGAGGCGTGCTGGGCACATAATGCTTTTGCCTTGTCCCGTCAACTTTAGGGGTACTCTTCCAGTACGAGACCGGAATACCGTTGTAGATAAGAACGGCGCTGTTGTCCACCGTGGCGGTAAGAAGTGGAGTCGAGGTGTAAATGTACTCACCCGCGGTAAACACTCCCACGACGGAGAGGCCGTCCAACGGAGTCGGGACCTCGAATCCGAGCTCAACTCCGGTGTGCCTCTCGTCTATTCCGCTCAACGCGAAGTTTCCGAAGGAGTTTTCGAGGTCGTAATAGACACTCATCACATCGGTCTGGTCGGTGATGTTGGTGTAGAACCCTGTCAGACGCAGGCTGTAGCCATTGGTAGCGTACATGTAGTTGACATCCGCGGAAAGGGCCTTTGTGTTCTGGATACCGTCGATTAGGGTATTCCTGGTCCTGGGAGCCACGAAAGCCTTGTCAAAGTAAGGTGCATCGTTGAAATAACCCACATTGGCATACAGGCGATGTCCTCCTGTCAGGGTATAAGCGAGATTGAGCTTGCCCGCATATGTGAGGAACGAGCTTTTCTTGGAGTTCCCCTTGGAGGTGATAGCCTCGCCGTTCCCGTCGTAAGAGGTGTATATGTCGTCTCCAATCTGGATTGGATTCCCATTCGCGTCAAGTCCCGGGAAAAGGCCTTTCCTGACAAGTCCTTCCCTCCAAAAAGAGTTAGTCCCGAGATGGCCTCCAAGGGTCAGGTCGAGCCCGCCGAGCGCGAACTTTCCGGAAGCCCAAGCCTCGCCTTTTATCAGATGGGCATAATAATCATAGCCGTATTTGTCTCCCACCTTAATCTTGCGGGCCTCTCCATGGGCGAGATAATAGTCAAGGTCGTTCTGCACCCTGGCGGCCGAGGATGAATAATCCCTCTCGGCAAACTGGTCAACGTCAAGGAAGTAAGAGCCCCCGAGAAGGTCGTTGATTGACTTATAGTACTCGGTACGGTTGTATTTTGCATTGAAACCAGCCCGCACGGTGATTGTTGATTTAGGCTTCCAAAGGACGCTCGTGGCCAGGTTGAGGTCATTCTGATCCACATGCCTCTCCTCAAGAGCGTATTTGGAGCGTCCTCCCTCAGAGTTCCGGTTGACAGAGTACAACCTGTCCCAATCCACATGGGAGACCGACGGATCATGGCTTTGCCAAGCCTCTCTGGCCCATGCGGCCTTGGAGGGATTCAGACGGTTGTAGTCCTCGTTCGCCATGTAGAAATAGCTCGGAAGGTTGCGGTAGTAATCCGGGCGGGGATCGGGAGCGTCATACCAATCCAGAGCCGTGTATCCATTCTTTCCGGTCCTGAACAGGATGGTTGCCGAGGCCTCGAAATCTTTCGAAGGGGTATAATCGTACTTAAGGAAAGTGATCGGCTCGAAGGTTATCCTGTTACGCGCGTTGCGCATCTTGCCGTTCTGGTAACCCCAGTTGGAGTTGTACATATTGTCCCCCATCAGGTCGTAAACCTCCTGGGTCGAGGCGTTCTGCGCACCCCTCTGACCGGGGGCCCCGAAAGTGACGAGAGCGAGCCTGTGGCGGTCGCCCCAGTTCTTCTCCACTCCAAGATAATATGCGAAAGAACGGTAGTAAACTCCTTGTACCCAATCGTTTCCACCAAGTCTTGCAGAGGCGCTGACAGCGTATGACCATCCCTTGTCATTCTCAGGGACAGCCCAGGTGCCCATCACCCTCATCCTGTACAAGGCGCTATTGGTCAAGACACTGAACCTCTTGCCGGGACGAGCCTGCCCAGGAGTCGCGTAGATATTCGTGAGACCATTGTAACCTCCGATCCCGTACGGGGATATCTCGGAACCGATCACGGAAGCTTTCGCCCTGGTCACCTCGTTGAGGCCGCTCCAGAGGGAATAAGGGGAAAATCCCGTCAGGGCATCGTTCATCTTCACTCCGGCGATGTAAACGTCCTGCGACTCGCTGGCATAACCGCGGGCCTTGAAGCGAACGGCGCTGAAGTTGTAACTGGCGGCGTTGTTGAAGACATCGTTCTGGTCATAAAGGATCGTAGGGGTGTCCTCATAGCCGTTTCCGTCAAGGTCAAACTCGCCGAAAGACGAGTCGTCAACCTCCCCGCCCACCACGGAAGGCGAGAGGCTGAGGTTGTACATGTTCTTGACATAACCATCATTGACCGTGACATTTACGGTCGTAGGCAGATAACCTTGAGCCTCGATGACGAGGTCATACATTCCGTCCGCAAGCTCGCTGATAAGGAAGTCGCCCTGTGAATCGGACTTGATGGTACCTATCTCGGTGGCTCCTGATTTCAAGGTCAGAACCGCCCCGGTGACCGGGGTCCTGTCCGCCCTGTTGATCACCTTTCCTTTCACCCCTCCCGAAGGAGTCTGGGCAAAGAGGCTGGCCGCGGCGAGGATGGAGACCAGGAATGTTACTATTCGCTTTGGTATATTCATTTTACTTAGATATTACAATGTAAGTGGGATAGTGGTCAGAGTAGCCGTTAATGAAAGCACCATTGGACATTGTCCGCTTGGGCGTACCCTTGTACTGGCCTTCCTGCTGGGTCATGAACGGTTGCTGGAAGACTCTGCCGTAAAACTTCTTCTTGACTATAGGTTTGATCTCGAATGTCCCTTTAGGAGCGTTCGCCAGGTTGGAGTTCACCATGATGATGTCGAATATGCTCCAGACTCCCTGGTAAGCCAATGATCCGAAACCGGCCTTGATCATCGAGAGGAACGGATTGAAGAAATCGCTCTGTCCCATCTCCGCGATACTCTCCTTCCCATGGAGGTAGGTGACCATGCTCTCATCCGTCGGGTTGTCATTCATGTCACCCATCACGACGATCTTGATTCCGGGATATTTCTCCATCATAGCCATGGCGTTCTCATAGATGATCTCAGCGCCCCGGCTTCGCAGGTCCCCGCTCTTTCCACCAACCCTGGAGGGCAGGTGGGTCACGTAGAAAGCGAACATCTCATCCGCTATTGTCCCACGGACTTCGAGGATGTCCCTGGTGCGGAAATTAGCCTGCTCCTCAGGAGTCATGCTGAACTTAATGTCGGACGAGTCAAAAGTGAATGGGATCGAGCGGCTCTCCAGGAGGGTGAACTGGTCCGGCCTGTAAAACAGGGCGCAATCCACGCCTCGGCGATCCGGGCCGTCGTAATGGACAATCTGGTAGTTGGCCTCGGCAATCTCAGGCTGGATCACCAGTTCCTCGAGGACATTGCGGTTCTCCACCTCGCTAACTCCCAGGATAGTGTGCCAGACCTTGTTCTCGTCCTTCATAGCTCGGATGACCTCTGCCATGTTGTGGAGTTTCTTGCGGTACTTCACCTCGGTCCACTGGTTGGCGCCCTCAGGAAGGTACTCATAATCGTTCTTACCTTCGTCGTGATAAGTGTCAAACAGGTTCTCGAGATTGTAAAAGCCGATCACATGACTCTTCTGCACCTTCTGCGCCCCGGCGAATGGAGCGAGAATAAGGATGGCGGCGAAAGCCAAGACTGTGCTATATACTTTTCTCATTGACTATTAGTTTATTATACTTATTGCCACCACCAGCTGACGGTAGCGGGATTTTCTTCTTTGATAGCTTTAGCGGTCTCGGCGCCGACTTTTGCCTCAAGGTTCACGAACAGTTTGTAACCGAGTTTCTTCTCAAGATCGGCCACGGACATGGACAGTTCCTTGGTGATCTTCGACCCGTACTTGTTCTCATTCTCAAAGTAGAAGGCGCAGGCCATGAAGCCTTTATGGCCGACAGACTCGCTGTTCTTGTACCTTAACAGGGCTTTGAAATATCCTTCCGGGACAGCCACGGCTTTTCCATTATTATCAAACGCTTTCCGTGTTGAGTTCCCTATGTAACAACCGGTAACCACGTACAGGGTGTCCGTGCCAGTGGCCGCCCCGGTTTTTCTTGCCCAATCACGAACCTTGCCTTCCAGTACAGCCCAAATGCCTCCATTGAAGTCATAGTCCTGCGGGGTCATATTCGTGAAATAGAAGGTCTGGATGTTAGCGTCACGGTTAAGCCTATCCGCAGATGGTATCTGATGGCCGCGGGATCCAAAGTTGGAGTATGCCTTGAACAGGACCGGCTGCTTTTTGTCCGGCAGGAGAGGATCGAGACCCCATTGGTCCGAACGACCACCGTTGCCGATATTACCTGAGCAGAGAGGATAGGCCACCCAAGGGGCCACGAGGTTGTCGTAGTCCCAGTCAAAAGAATAATTCCTTACCGTAGCACCTCCGAGGGGCATGTAATGGGCGAAGAACTCAAGTTCGTCTCCTTCAATTGTTTCCGGCAATTCAAGCCATTTGTAAGGGGCAGTCTTGAACCCGTAGCCGTTCTCTTCCTGTTGTGACGGATTGTCGCCCGGGCCCGGAGAGGGAGGAACTGGAACCACCAGTTTGTTCTGAGTGATGCTGGCCGTGGCGGAGCCTCCTGAGCTGGAGATGGTCACCGTGGCGGTACGGACCGCGTCGGTGTTCTCGGTATAGGAAAGCACGACAGTGTTTGAGTTTCCCGAACCAGTATCCGGGGAGACGGTCAGCCAGGGAGCGGAAGTCACAATCGTCCAGTTTCCGGTCGAGGACACGCTTAGGAACTGGCTCCCGGCCTCGCCGGACACGTTCTGCGTCTTAATGCTGACCGTCGGAGGGACCAGCGGTTCCTCTTTGCTGTTGCCGGAGGTTCCACCGCAAGATGCCATAATCAGTGACAGCGCCAGAAGCGCCGTCACTGAAGACAATAAATATGAATTGATTAACCTCAACTTACTTGATCACGATACTCGAGAAATCGAACTGACCAGCCTTATCCGCACCATCAGATCCATAAACAGCCTTTTCACCCACGGTGAACGTGACCGATTTTGCTGAACCTGTCCAAGTGACGGTCTTGTCGCCTTTGGCTTGCTTTGCCACCGACCCAGTGTTGGCCGTAATATCCGTAAGCCGTTTTTGTCCTTGACTGGAGATATTGAATACGATACTGGTCATCGCATCTCCCGTCGTTGTGATGGTCACAGATCCTTTCGCATAGACACGACAATCGTTGGCGGAAGCGTTGACAGTAGGTTTATTCGAGGCTTTTTCCTTTTTCGCGGTGATGGTGATATTCCCCGATTTTAATGTAATGGTCTCAGCCTGATCAGCGACTCCTGTCCAATCACTTTGGCCCTTCCATGAGATGGAGCTACCGTCACCAGGTGTGTCTCCGCCTGGAGTATCACCTCCAGGGGTCTCTCCACCACCTGCGCCACTGATAACTATGTCGTTAATCTTAGTGGGGATGACATACAAGTACTTGCCCTGGGAAGTGTGGTAGAGGTAGTAACCGGTGATTGTGACATCCTTGCCGTTCAGGGATGATATGTCCTCAACAGGCTTCACGATACTTCCGGTGACAGTGGAGGAACCGGCAACATCCACATTGTAGTAATTACCGGAAATATTAAGTTTACCTTTGAACGTCACAAATTCCCTGGAATCAGAAGAATAAGTTGCGAATGTCGATGTGATATCCTTTGCTGTAGGATATGTGATCGCGGCACCGGTGGAATTGACTGCGACTTTCGGGGAAACTAGCTGGGGAACACCTTGGTACTCACCGCATGTAGCATCGACAGTGACATTGTCTCCTACTGTTGCCGAGCCTCCGTAGACATAGATTTTCGCGCCGTCCTGCTCCATGAGGAAACCTACTGAAGATGATGCCACGACCAAAGCCGGGCCAACCTTCAGAACGGCATCCTTGGCAGCTGAGAGAGCCTCAGCGACGGTAGCGTCCTGAGTGTCCGGCGGGGCGGCAGCCTCGAAGGAGAGGATATAAGCTTCAATAACCTCATGCTGCTCTTTGGAGGCGTAGTAGTCGTATTTACCAGCTAGTGTGACTGTGCCACCATTGGAAATCTTGGATGACCAATCAGCCTTGTTCGCCACGCTGTAGACATAGATGGTACCGCTGGCATCAGTAAGGTCGAAGCTACAGTACTGGGCGTTGAACTTGCTGACGGTTCCGGTGAGCTTGAAGTAAGTCTCCTTATTGGCCGCAGCGATGAATTCCGCAACTGTCTTGGCTTCAGCATTGCTATAGTCCTCCTGTGCTCCGGCCTCGAACGAAATGATTTGGGCCTCAATCACTTCGTGCTGCTCCTTGGAGGCGTAGTAGTCGTATTTACCGGCAAGGGTGATCGTGCCACCATTGGAAATCTTGGATGACCAATCAGCCTTGTTCGCCACGCTGTAGACATAGATGGTACCGCTGGCGTCAGTAAGGTCGAAGCTACAGTACTGGGCGTTGAACTTGCTGACGGTTCCGGTAAGCTTGAAGTAAGTCTCCTTATTGGCCGCAGCGATGAATTCAGCCACAGTCTTAGGCTCGGCGGCGTTGTAGTCTTCCGCCTGACCTTCTTCGAAGGAGAGGATCTGGGCGCTGATCACCTCATGCTGGGTGGCGCCGGTATTCTTATTCGTGTAGAGGGTATACAGACCGGCAAGCTCGACCGTCCCTCCGTTGGAGATCTTATCGCTCCAATCGTCCTTGTTGGCAACATTGTAGACATAGATGGTACCGCTGTCGTCAGTAAGGTCGAAACTGCAGTAGCTCTTGTTGAACTTGCTTACCTTTCCTTTGAGTCTGAAGAACTGAGCGTTGTCTGCTTTCTCGATAAAGGCGCTAACAGTTATGAGTTCGTACTTGGTATAATCAATCTCAGGAGCCTTTGTCTCACCGTTGACAGATATTAGCTTGCTGCCGGTAGTGTATTCCGGAGTGTCTCCCTTGAAATTGACGATGGTTCCGAAGACAACGACATCGTCTCCAGCCTTGAGCTGATCCTTTGTGGTGAAAGACACGCCCTCAAGGTACTTACCCCTATAGACTTCCAGCTG
Source organism: uncultured Bacteroidia bacterium (assembly GCA_902785825.1). Classification (GTDB taxonomy): domain Bacteria; phylum Bacteroidota; class Bacteroidia; order Bacteroidales; family UBA932; genus Cryptobacteroides. The sequence goes on along the minus strand of CACZZZ010000017.1, from coordinate 10,298 downwards.
GACAGTGCTGGTGCCGTCGGCCGAGATGTAATAAGTGGCGTTACCGAAACTAGGATCGATCTCAACACTGACAACCTTTCCGGCGGTATAGACATTCGCCGAATTGGAAGATGTTAGCTCATCATCAGTATTGAACGCCTGAAGGCTCTTGGCCTTCTCAAGTGCCGCGGCCACATTGTACGGATCGCTGGCGGTTCCGCTTCCGGAAGGAGTCACGTTAGGATCCTCGCCCTTGGCTCCTTTCTGGGAGACCTCAACAGTCCTGAAATCAAAGTCGGTCTTGATCTTGAAGGAGGCTGTCCTGTCGGTGGAGGAATTGGCGAGAGCGGTCACCGTGACCGTCACGGGAGCGTCGGCGGCATTACCGCTTGAAGGGTTGAAAGCCAACCAGTCCGCATCTGTGGAGATTGTCCAGGGACGGTTGGAAGTCACTGTGATATTGCCGGTTCCGCCGCCCTGCTCAAAAGAGAGTTCGGTTTGACCAACAGTAAGGGAGGGAATAGTCGGTTCCGGCTCCGGTTCCTTGCAGCCAGCGAATAATGACGCTGCGGCGAGGATGCTCAAAAACAATTTCTGGATTTTCATTATAGCGCTATTATATATTATTCTCGCAGTTTGCTAATATACAATGAAATGTTCAAAAATCAAAGCGACAGGGCCAACTCGACCGGACAATGATCGGATCCGAAAATCTCATTGTGGATGTCCGTCGATTCTATTTTTTCTCTTAAGTCTTCTGAAACAAGGAAATAGTCGATGCGCCATCCGGCGTTATTCGCCCTGGCGTTGAAGCGGTAGGACCACCAGGAGTACTTGACCTCCTCCGGATGTTCAAGACGCCATGTGTCAACGAAGCCGGACTTCAGCAAGACAGAGAATTTGTCCCTCTCCTCATCCGTAAAGCCGGCGTTGCGACGGTTCGCTTTCGGGTTCTTGATGTCGATCTCCTCATGGGCGACGTTCATGTCTCCGCAGATCACGACACCTTTTTTGGCCTTCAGGCCGAGGACATATTCCCGGAAAGCGTCGTCCCAGGTCATCCTGTAATCAAGCCTCCGGAGTCCGTCCTGGGAGTTAGGAGTATAGACGCAAACCAGATAGAAATCAGGCATTTCCAGAGTGATGACACGGCCCTCGGAGTCGTGCTCAGAAAGCCCCATTCCGTAAGTCACAGAGAGCGGCTGATGTTTTGAATATATTGCCGTTCCGGAATAGCCCTTCTTCTCGGCGGAGTTCCAGAACGATGTGTAGCCAAGGTACTCAAGGTCAAGCTGACCTGGCTGCATTTTTGTCTCCTGAAGACAGAAGAAGTCAGCGTCCAAGGCGGTGAAAGCCTTGTCGAAGTCGCCCTTTCCGGCGCAGGCCCGCAGGCCGTTGACATTCCAACTGATAAATTTCATATTAATCTAAATCTTTAATTCACAACGACTTCTTTTGTCAAGGTCGAGCTCTCGGCATCCCAGGAATCTACCGCGGTGAGGGAGACGGTGTAGGTTCCGGGATCAATCTCATAATTCTCTAAATCTTCCGGCCTGAAAGCCATCTCCCACAAAGGCTTCATCATCTCCGGAGAAGGGTGCTTGTAGAAATCCGCCAAGATCTTTTTCTCCTTCAAGGTCTCACCATCCCGGGAAAGCGTCACCACATAATGATGGACGAACTCATCGTCAGTCCCGGAAGGGAAACTCACTGAGATCCAAGCGGGTTCTTTCTTCCAAGGCACCGAAGAGGACTCTACTTTCACATCCAGCGAGGACAGCTCCGGAGCTTGGTTCGAAGCCTCCCTGCGGGCGAATGAATATTCCTCCAGATGCTTCCCGCTCTTGACAGGACGGCCCATCAGGAGAGGTTCTCCGATCACGGCGTTATTGTGGAAGTCCATCCGGAAGATTCTCATGTTCCCCTTCTTGTCGAACTGCACGAGATTTCCCTGCGAGAACTCATCCTTGTCTTTCATAGTGGTCTGACCTGCCATGTCCTCATAGCCACCCGCCTCGAGGGCCATATACCGCACCGAGGCGCAGCCCAGAGCCGTGAAAGAGCCCTGCCAGACGCTCCTGGGGTCGTTCAGAGGGAAATGCAGATGACCTCCGAAAGCCACCACCTGGGGATATTTCGAAAGAATCTCCGGTAGTTCCCTGGTGGCCCAGTAACCGGGCAGGAACGACTTCCAGATCCCGTCCGCCTCCCCAAGAAGGCTTCCGTAAACCGTGTCATAGAGCATGGGGTGGGTGATCACGATCACGTATCTGGACGGATTCTTACTCGTGATCTCCTTAAGTTTGCCGTCAAGCCACTTGAGAGCCTCCGGACTGTAAACAATCGGACTTGTGCCGTCAGGGGTAATCGTAAGGACATCATAGTCTTTGAGCACACAGTGGCGGCATTCAAGCCTTTCCCCCGCATCCTTATCGACATCCGCTTGGAAATAGAGGTCTCCCAATACGTCACGAATATATTCAGCATCCTTCACCATCGTCTCGCTCCACTTGTAATCAGGGACATCATGGTTCCCGACAGTGTAGATCAACGGGACTATCTCCGGATTGAGGACGGACTCGTAAACCTTTTTGAACTCCTTGATAGCCGGTTCGTTGGGATAGTCTATCAGGTCCCCGGCGACCAGCACACCGTCCAATCCGTCAGGATCTGTCTCCGAGGCCTTGACCCCGAGTTGCAGCAGGGCGGCTTTCCATTTTCTGGAAGTTGCCGGAAGTCCGGTGTTGATGTGGACGTCACTGACCACTCCCAAAGACAAGACCACATTGCTCTCGTCAAAGGTTCCCGGACCGGACTCTGTCCCGACACAGGAAACCAAAGCCAGCGCCACCGCGGCATAAATTAATCTTTTGATATTCATATCAATCAGTTATCAAAACCATCTCCCCAGGCTCAAGGGATAAAGTGACTTTGCCTCTCTTGACCTCAAAATTCTTAAACTCTTTCCGACCGGAAACGTCGAGGATCCACCCTTTCGCCCGTCCGGACAATTTGACTCCTTCGGGAACGGTCCAGGTCCTTTCGTTGTATCCATTCTCCGAAAACGCTATCACTGAACTGTTTCCGATCCAAAGAGCGGGGATGAACACGTCTTTCTCATCGGACAGGATCTCGCCGTCCTTGGCTACAGTCAAAATGTTGTCTTTCATCTGGGTCCTGACACCATTCTCGAATATTCCGAAAGCAGATCCACTCTCATCGGTGACCAAGGCCTTGCGGGCGAAAGTGTTGAGATACAACGTGATGAGGGTCCTCTTACAGAACTCATTCTTAAACCGCGCTATCCCCTCCTCAACAGAAGGTGAATCCCTGAATATCGCTTCTCCGTTGATGCTCCTTCCGAAAGCCCTGATATTCCCGTAAATATTGCCGCCACAAGCCTGGGAAGCGGTGAGTGACATCGCCTTGTCAAGCGAGTTATAATGCCAGAACATGGGGAACCAGCCATCGGTAATCTTTCCCATACCCATCTCCGCTCCCTCGGTCGTCACATCTATTCCCTTGGAATCCAAGTATTTCACGATATTTTCCTTCCCTTCCTGATCCTGCTCGGCGGTGTGGCCATGCCAAGGACTGATCGGGGATTCCATCCGGATGACCGGTTTGCCATTCTCCAGGCGAGGCCTGGGCACCTTGTTGTGGAAAGCGTCGATGTGGATCGATCCGGCCTCCTGGATAGGCAGCAAAGAGCAAAGGCTGTCGATTCTCCACTTCGAGAGACCCTTCTCCCACTCCGCGGCGTAGCTAACCTTGTAACCCCAGTCTCCGATAATATAACTCCCGTCCTTCTCCCTGGCCAAGACATCGGCTTCCTTATACTTTTGGAACGCCGGACTGTCCTCAAAAGCGTCGAACATGTTGATGTGGAGACTGACGGCGGTGTTGTATTTTTTAGCTTCCCTCATCAGCCAGCGGACACTGTCAAGCGGATCATCGTCACCGGGTCTCTTTATAGACTCGTTTCCGCCGAAGAACGCCGGATACTTCGAGTCATGTCCATTGTACTGCCAGCCGACAAGATACACGATCTTCTGGAGACCCGGACTCACGGCGTCCATCCCTTTTATGGCCTCGAGCGCTTGCTCGCAGGTCATGTAAACCGTACTCTGGCCGTTATCCCTCATCTTGTAGGCTCCCAGATACTCCTTGTCATACTCTGCCTGGCAAAGGAACAGCTTGGTCACGAAGACCTTGGAATAGTCATACCTTGGAGTGATATGCCACTCGAAAGGAGCTTGTTTGAAAAGGACTGTGTCCGCCTTTCCCTCCGGCAGGAACACTTCGGCGGACTTTTCCGCTTTACCGCCCTGGCAGCCGTACAGAACGATGACCCCAGCCAAAGCAGCGAAGAATCTGATCATTTTGTTGAAGGACATAATTGACATAATCTGAATACACAAAATTACTGTTTTTTGATTGAATTCCCACATAAGCTTTTTTATATTAAATTTGTACTGACATAAGGCTAACACAATGAGACGATTTTTTTTATCAGCAATCACGGCCATCGTAATGGTTACTGGCGCAAGGGCGCAGGACTTGATCTACACCGAAGCCAGCGATTTGACGCTGACAGGGAAACTGATTGACACCCCGAACCCGTACCACAGGGTTGACACCGTACGTTTTAAAGGCTTCACCAAAAGCGAGAACAACCAAGTGCGCAACTCCGCCGGAATCGCCGTGGCTTTCAAGACCAACTCTCCAACCATCTCAGTATTGACCAAGTACGGAGATGTGGGCTGGCCAAATAATACCGGAGGATACTCAGCGAGAGGTTACGATCTCTACATCCGTAGGGACGGACAGTGGATCTGGGCCGGAGCCGGATGCCCGGGAGACCTTGAGAAACCTTTCAACTTGATCTCCGGGATGGACGGGACGATGAAAGAATGCCTTATGTACCTCCCGATCCTCAGCGAGGAGCATTCCGTAAAGATCGGGGTGACAGAAGGTTCTGTACTTGAGCCGCTTCCCAATCCTTTCAGAGGCAGGATCGGCATATTCGGTTCCAGTTTCACCCACGGGATATCAACCAGCCGGGCCGGTATGGCTTACCCGGCGGTATTCTCGCGTGAGACAGGGCTCCAGATGCTCAGTCTGGGCTGCAGCGGCAACTGCAAGCTGCAGGATTATTTCGCCGACGTCCTGGCAGCGGCCGATGTCGATGCCTTCGTATTCGACTCATTCTCAAATCCTTCTCCCGAACAGATAAAGGAACGCCTGTTCCCCTTCATTGAGAAGGTTCAGGCAGCTCACCCCGGAAAACCGCTTATCTTCCAGCGGACGATCTACAGGGAATGGCGCAATTTCAACAAAAGGACCGCTGACTATGAGGCTCGCAGGATCGCTGTTGCCGACAGCCTGATGAAGATCGCCTGCAAGAAATACAAGGATGTCTATTACATCCACCCCAGCGCCTCGGCTCCGGACCACGAGACCACCCAGGACGGCACCCATCCTTCCGACCGGGGCTACCAACTTTGGGCCCGCTCCATCGAAAAGCCCATTAAGAAGATTCTCCGTAAATACGGGATCCGATAATTGCCGTATTTCTTAAATGAATAAGTGTCAATAAGATACAATGATGAACAAGAACGTAATTATACGCCACGCATCATTAGCGTTGCTCTTGGTTGGATTATCCTTCTCTGTCTCGGCGCAGACCAAAACCAGCTATGTGGATCCGTTTATCGGCACAGATGGTATGGGTCACACCTTCCCCGGGGCCTGCGTGCCTTTCGGCGGAGTCCAGCTCAGCCCGGACACCGACTCGATCCCCCACAATATTAACGGAAAGTACCAGCCGATGGTTTATGAGACCTGCGCCGGCTACCGTTACAACGATCCCACGATCGTCGGATTCAGCCACACCCATTTCAGCGGCACAGGTCATTCTGACCTCGGGGATATTCTCATAATGCCAGCTACCGGAGAGTTGAAGCTCAATCCCGGCACGGCGGACAATCCGGACAGCGGGTTCCGCAGCCGTTTCAGCCACTCGACCGAGAGCTCCCGCCCGGGACTCTACGAGGTCACTCTCGACGACTATGACATAAAGGCCAGACTCACAGCGACTTCCAGAGTTGGAGTCCATGAATATACCTTCTGTCATCCTGAGCGCAGCGAAGGATCTGGCCATATCATTCTTGACCTTATCCATGGCATCTATGACTATGACGGCAAGACCCTCTGGGCAGAAGTACAGGTCCAGGATCCCACCCATGTCACAGGCTACCGCATAACCAACGGATGGGCCAGGACAAATTACACCTACTTCGCCATCGAGTTCTCCCAGCCTGTCATTGAATATGGCTACACAGACCGCCAGAAGATTGACTACAAGGGTGGCTGGAGCAAGTTCGACACGAGCAGGAATTTCGCCGCCATGGCCGGCCGCAAGCTTGTCGCTTGGTTCAGGTTCGCCACTGACAAGAATCCCAAGCTGACCGTCAAGGTCGCCCTCTCATCGACCGGAACCACCGGAGCGATGAAGAACCTTCAGGCGGAGGCCGCCGGAAAGACCTTCGACCAGATCGCCGCGGAGGCCGACAAGGCTTGGGAGAAAGAGCTTTCCATGATGGAAATCACTGGTACTGAGGCGGAAAAGAAGATGTTCTACACCTCTCTTTACCACACGATGATAAACCCTTCTGTCTATATGGACGTGGACGGTTCCTACAGGGGTCTTGACCATGAGATTCACAAGGCGGAGGGATTCACCAACTACACAGTTTTCTCCCTCTGGGACACCTACAGGGCCGAACATCCGTTCCTGGCTCTTTTCAAGCCGGACAGGGACAGGGACATCGTCATGTCCATGCTGGCCCACTACGACCAGAATGTCCTGCACATGCTCCCGGTCTGGAGCCACATGGCCAACGAGAACTGGTGCATGAGCGGTTACCATGCCGTGCCGGTGCTGGCCGACGCGATAGTCAAGGGCCTTGACATAGATAAGAAAAGGGCGCTGGAGGCCATGGTGACTACCTCAAAACAGGAGTGGTACTGCGGCCTGGGCGACTACATGAAGTTGGGATATGTCCCCTACGACAAGATCTCCACAGCCGCCAGCAACACCCTGGAATATTCCTACGACGACTGGACAATCTGGAACACCGCCCGCATCTCCGGCAACAAGGCGGTGGAGGAGGAATATGCCCCCAGGGCACGATATTACACTAACGTGTTCGACACCGGATTAGGTTACGCCCGTCCGAAATACAAGGACGGATCCTACAAGAAGGATTTCGACATTATGCAGACGGTGGGAGAGGGTTTCATCGAGGGCAACTCGCTGAATTTCAGCTTCCACGCTCCCCAAGATGTCTATGGCGTAATGAAACTTATGGGCGGAGAGAAGAGGTTTGTCGCGAATCTCGACGAGCTCTTCTACAATGACCTTCCTGAATATGCCTACGCCCAAAACGAGGACATCACTAAGGACTGCCTGATCGGCGGATATGTCCATGGCAACGAACCCAGCCACCATATTCCTTACCTCTATGCGTGGACAAGCCAGCCCTGGAAGACGCAGTACTGGATGAGGGAGATTATAAACCGGATGTATCGCCCGGAGATCCGGGGACTCGGCGGGAATGACGACTGCGGCCAGATGAGCGCCTGGTACATATTCGGAACACTTGGATTTTACCCGGTCTGTCCCGGAAGTGACCAGTACGTCATCGGAGCGCCTTTCTTCAAAGAGGTCTCGATCACCCTCCCCAACGGGAAACAGTTGACTGTCAAGGCTCCTAAGGTCAGCGACACCAACCGCTATGTGAAGAGAGTCCTGTTGAACGGTAAGGAATATTCCAAACTCTACCTGACCCACTCGGACATCACGGCCGGAGGAGTCATCGAGTTCGAGATGGCCGCGAAACCCAACAAGTCCCGCGGCCAGAAGCCGGAAGACAAACCTTATTCTATGACTTGTAAATAGTTTTTATGGAAAGAAGAGATTTCATCCGCAAAGGCGGCCTGACTGGATTGGCCGGGCTTGGAGCCGCTTCACTGGCTCTCCAGTCTTTTTCTCACGAAGAGGGGAACTCCTCAGAATCAAGGCTTAACGTCTTGGATTTCGGGGCAAAGGGAGACGGGAAGACTTCCGACACGAAGGCTATTCAGGACGCTCTGGATGCGGCCGGAAAGATCAATGGCACCGTCTGGTTCCCTCCGGGAGTGTACCGCTGCCATGACTTGAAAGTACCCCCCTATGTGGCACTGATGGGGGATCCCGTGTGGATTTACAGATGCGAAAACCGTGGGGCCGTCCTCGAGCTTGACAGCAAAGAGGCCGATTGCCTGCTGGACATAACGGGAGCCTACGCAGTGAGAATCCGCGGACTTGTGCTTGGTGGGGATCGTTCCGCCGAAAAGGCGATTCACGGAATATACCTGAACAACACGGAGGCCTGGAGCCCGAAAGAAGACACCATCGTTATCGATGACACCAAGGTGATGAATTTCTCCGGTCACGGGGTGTTCCTGAAACGCATCTGGTTGTTCATTGTCCGCCACAGCCATTTCATGAGCAACAAAGGCGACGGCATGAGGATACTCGGATGGGACGGTTTTGTGCTGGACAACCAGTTTTCCGGAAACGGCGGGGATGGTTTCAACTGCGATGATTGCGGAGCGACCGTGATGTTCACGGCCAACCGGGTGGAGTGGAACCGAGGCTATGGGCTGTTCATCCACAACGGAGACGACTGGAACGTGACCGGGAATTCTTTCGATAGGAACTTCAGCGCCGGGTTATATGCCTTGAACGCCAGCGCTGTCGCGGTGACCGGCAACGTGTTCCGTCGCTGCGGCAAGGACTCAAATCTCCTTAACCCGGGAGAACGTTCATGCCAGGTCAAACTGGAAGATTGCCATGGTCTGACCATGACCGGGAACGCCTGTCTGGCAGGTCAGGATGATGGCGGAAAGGGTCTTTTCACTCCTCAAGTAGGACTGATTATCAAGAACTTGTCCCATTGCGTTATCTCCGGGAACACTCTCTGGAACGGCTACATGGAAGATATGCTTGTTGATGAGGGCGGCCATGGCCCCGAACTCATCATCAAAGACAACGTCGGCTGTCCGAAAAAGTAGCGGAATAAATCGCCACTTGCCTATCAATCAACTCTTTCGGGACGCTTACGCCGCTCTTGAAGATCGTCACGCCGCCGTCCTTGGCGGAGGGTTTCCAGTTGCCCACAATCTCACCATTGTAGGCGACAACTGATCGGAATATCCCGTGGTCATTGTGGGCATGGTGGGCAAGGTTCGGATCGAGAACCACATCCCGGCTCTTGTATCCGATCAGATACTCATCGTAGGCGGGAAGGAGATGGAGGGCGCCGGATCGGAATCCTCTTGTCCGGAAGTCTTTATGAATGAAGAATTCACGCCCTTTCCAGCGTTCCCGGAACAGTTCGCCGCCCAGGGCTGATATTCCTTTTTGGCAATCCCTGACGTTCAGTCCGGACCACCAGGCAAAGTCCTCAAGCGTGGCGGGGCAGTGGCTCCGGAAATATTTTCTGGCAAGAAGGGCGAGGGCCTCTTCACGAGAGATTTCGGGAATATTCGGAACCCGCTCGCTGACAAGGCGATAGGTGTTTCTTGGACCAAGAGTGCCGCTGCAGACTATCCCTTCCAGCTCGGCCATCCTAAGCTGGTGATTATAGACGAGGTGATCCTCCGGAATGCCGCCCATTTTCAGAGCCTCTCCTATCACATCCTCCGTTGTCTCGCCAAGATCCCCGACAGTCTTTTCGATTATGGACAGGGCTTGATACTTTTCTTTCCCGCCGAAAGCAAAGCCCAAGGACTTCGTCCAGCCGTTCATTGTGGCCAGCGCCTTGTCGTAGCACAGTAGTCTCATCCACCCGAAATCCTCGGCCGAGACCAGCTGCCAAGTGCAGCGGAGAAGATGTGCCCTTATTATCTTTCCTTCGTCAAAAGCCTGTTTGAAGGCCTTGAAAGAAGGTTTTCTTGTCCGTGAGGCGACCGCCCATCGCATGGCCCGGTAGTCCTGTGCCTGAATAGCCCCGAACCATGAGACGACCTCCGAGGGATTCTCGAAGATCGGGCAGATGAGCTGCTGGCTCAAGAGTCTTGCAGTGACAGGGTTCATACTCGGGCAAAGATACTGTTTTTCTTTTTCCGCCGCCAAACAGACGCAAGCCATTTGTATTCCTGAGCGTTCCCCTTGTCTTTCCCTGAAAATAGTTGACTCGCAAAACACACGAGTCACAATGTTTCAGTATCAAACCAAGACACGAGATCTTTACTTTGAGAAAGCAATTGAT
>CACZZZ010000016.1 GCA_902785825.1 uncultured Bacteroidia bacterium | reverse complement strand
CTCCAGAATCTGTTCTCTTGTAAGCATATCTCATGAACTTTTTGCAAATGTAGCCAGAATCTCTCCTGGCCACAATATGCAGTTCATCGGAGGCTTACGATAATGATAGCAACATCAAAAAAGCGAACCAAGAGCGACCAACCTTGATTCAAGTGGCCTGCAGGGCACATCAACCTGCGGACCCCCGCCTCAAAATCAGGGGATTCGCGGTCTAATCGCCCACTGAAGGCCCTGCAGGGCATGCTGTCCTGCTCTTGAGTTGTATTTTCCGGTCCAGTTTTATGTGGGCATGAAAACAAAAGATTATTGTTATATTTGCGTTAGAACAAATTTGAATGCCGTAGCACTCAGAGTCTACAAAGCGAGTTGGGCTATATCGCGCCTGACTCGCTTTGTCGTTATATGTATGTAATAATAAACTAATACGACAGAATATGTCAGAGAACGTTGTTTTATCTGCTAATGGACTTGATGCCATTGAAGCTAAAATCATCACAGTGAGAGGACAGCAGGTTATAATGGACAGAGATTTGGCCATATTATACCAAGTAGATCTCGCACAGATGAACCGACAGGTCAAAAGAAATATTGAACGCTTCCCACCAGATTTCATGTTTCGCTTGACGAAGGAAGAAACCGCCAGTTTGAAATGCCATTTTGGCATTTCAAACTCAAGAGGAGGGGATCGTTCTTTACCATATGCTTTTACTGAGCAAGGCGTTTCAATGCTTTCAGGGCTTTTGAGAAGCGGTATGGCTATTCAAGTTAACATTTTAATCATGCGGGCATTTGTCGCGATGAGGAACCAACTATCTAACGAAAGGCAAATCGTTCAGCGCATTGACACTATTGAATATCGACAATTAGAGGCGGAGAAAAAGATCCAGACGCTTTTCAAATCTTTTGACAAACAGGTTCGAATAACAAACCAAGGCATCTTTTACGATGGGCAGATATTTGATGCTTATCTATTTGTTTCTAAGTTAATTAAGGGGGCGACTAAAGAAATCGCGCTGATTGACAACTATATTGACGAGACAGTTCTGGCATTACTTGACAAAAGGGAATCTGAGGTCAGCGCCACCATATACACAAAGGCGATTGACCGGCAGTTGCGATTAGATCTCCAAAGGCATAACGAGCAATATTCGCCAATTGATGTCAGGTTATTTGGAAAGGCGCATGACCGGTTCCTGATAATAGATGACAGCGTCTATCACATCGGCGCTTCCCTAAAAGACCTCGGAAAGAAATGGTTCGCTTTTTCTCTGATGCGTGACCTTGACCCTCAAGAACTTATTCAAAAGATATCCGCTGATCCCCAATGAGGTCGGGGATGACATCATGAGACACCCGGGGATGACAACAGAAAGCGGGACGGCCAAATCGTACAGCCTCGTTCTTGGTCTTTTTAAGCCATAATGACAAAAACATATATTAACCTATAGGTTTATTAACTATTTATTACTATATTTGCGACACTAAATTATGATTACTTTGTTATGCGGTTTGAACGATTAGTAGATGATGGAAGATTGTGGTCGGTCATATATGACGGAGACTCTGCAAATGCGTTTAACCAAGTGTTCTCTCAATGGAACGACTTTGAATGGTTAACGTCGTTTTTTAAAGAGAATGCTGATGATTTAAATCACTATTTCCATATCACGGATGTGGATGCGGCGATTTATGATACAGTAGAAGAAGCGAATAACCTGGAATGCCTTATTTTGGATCTATCGTCAGATATTAGTCTCGACAGGTTATTTCATCCGCTCAATAATTTAGATCCTCCTGACTCTTTCCTAAGCAAAGAAAAGGCTAAAGGTAGAAACCCGATACATGCTTCTTGGCTGAGGATATATGCGATAAGGATTCAATCGGGTGTCTATATAGTTACTGGAGGAGCGATAAAACTAACTGCTACCATGAAAGAAAGAGCCCATACGATTAAGGAACTTGAGAAAATGAATAAAGTCAGAGACTTCCTTGTTGAAATAGGGATATCAGACTTAGATGATTTTGAACTCTATAATAATGGATAACAAGATTATTAATAAGGAGATAAGGATTCTCGAACAATTTGAGGTAAAGACAAACTGGCGAGAAGAAGCAGAATACCGGAGGAATAACAGGCGATGGCTAAGGTATTCAGGATTCATCGCCTTGAAGATTATTAATAGACTAGATGAATTGAATCTATCAAAACAAGAACTGGCCGAGAGGATGAATTGCTCGCCCCAGTATATTTCGAAACTAGTCAGAGGCCATGAGAACTTAACCTTAGAGACTATCGCAAAACTTGAGGACGCTCTTGGCATCGACCTGGTCCACAGCGCGTTGAGCTATGTCCAGGGGTATGGAAACACTCATGAAACAAGAAATCAATTAGTTGCGGATTCGCAAGCTGATTATAAATGATCCCCGATCAGGCCGGGGATGACATCATGAGACACCCGGGGATTTTTTTATGCGGCTCCGGGTGTTTTTGTAAAATATATTTTATAAATTTGTAAAGTTTATGGCTGTAAAGTTTATGGTCGTAAACTTTATGGATATAAACTTTGTTGCAATGAATTACTATGATAGGGAGATCCCTCTGAAGCAGCTTAAGGCAATAAGGGATAAGGCTTTTGAGTCTTTTTCCAAGATGACAGTGCTGAAGGGAAGGAGAAGAATCGGCAAGACCACCCTTGGAACCCTTGCTTTCGAAGGAGCTGATTTTGTGTATCTTTTCGTCGGCCGAAGGTCCGAGAGTGATCTGTGCGAGGATTTCTCCTCAGAGATACGTCGTGTTCTTGGGGTGTTTGTCCCTGAAGGGATTACTCGTTTCAAGGATATCTTTGGGCTGTTAATGTCAGCCGGGGAGACCCGTTCTTTCACCTTGTTCATCGATGAGGTGCAGGAATTCTATTATATCAACAAGGCGGTTTTCTCGGATATCCAGGATATCTGGGACAGGACAAGGAGAAAAACGCATGTCAACCTGGTTTTCAGCGGATCCACTTTCACTCTTATGGAAAAGATATTCAAGGATGAGCATGAGCCCCTTTTTGGCAGGGCAGACTTGACCTTGGAATTGGAACCGTTCTCAACCAGTGTCCAGAAAAGTATCCTTGCGGATCATAAGGCCGATTACAATAATGATGATCTCCTCGCCCTCTACTGCTTTACAGGAGGTGTGCCGAAATATATTGAGCTTCTGATGGATAACGGTTGCCTGAATCTGGACTCCATGGTGGATTACATGACTACTCCCGGATCGCAATTCCTGGACGAGGGAGAGAAAATCCTCATTCAGGAGATGGGGAAGAACTACGGGACATATTTTTCCATTCTCGCCAGGATATCTTCCGGAGAGGTGACCCTTCCTGAGATAGAGGGCAGTCTTGGAGATAAAAGCCTCGGAGGGCAGATCCGGATCCTTGAGGAGGAATACAAACTGATCTCGAAGAAACGTCCCATACGTTCCGGCGAGAACAGCAAGGATGTGAGGTATGAGATCTCGGATGTCTTTCTCCGCTTCTGGTTCAGGTATTTCCATCGTTACAGATCCCTTGTCGAGATAAAGAATTATTCGGCTCTTGCCAATATCATCAAGGAGGATTACCCCACATATTCCGGAAGAATCCTTGAACGATGGTTCAGGGAGCGGATGATGGAATCCCAGGAGTATCGTGAGATCGGGGGATGGTGGAATCCGACAAAGGGCAAGAAAGGTATCGCTCCTAACGAGTTGGATCTGGTTGGAGTTGCCTTGGACGGGACCGTCAAGGCTTTCGAGGTGAAAAGAAACAAGTCCAAATACTCTCCCTCTGAGGTTGAGGCTAAGGTCAGGGACATGTCAAACAAAGTGTTCGGAGGGAAAGAAGTCGAGTTCAGTTGTCTGTCTATAGAGGATATGTGATGATTATGAAGAAAAACAGTATAGCGTTCGGCATTATCGCCGTGATTCTTTCGGCATGTGCCGGGAACACGAATCCCGTCAAGGAGGTTAATCCATTTATCGGCACGGCTTTGGACGGGCACACGTATCCCGGAGCGACCGCTCCTTTCGGTCTTGTGCAGCTTAGTCCGGACACACCGAATGGTGGGGTGGCTGGTTATCATGACTCCGACAGCCTGATTCTCGGCTTCTCCCACACCCATCTTAGCGGAACCGGACAAGGGGATCTCGGGGATTTCCTGTTCACTCCCGTTATAGGGGATGTGCCAAAGACGGCTAATGGATTCGAGGTCAGTCCGATGCCTTTCAAGAAGGAGGACGAGAAGGCCCATGCGGGCTATTATAAGGTGAGTTTCCCTTCGCTTGGCATCACCGCGGAGATGACAGCCCTGTCGCACACCGGATGCCACCGTTACACTTTCTCAGGAAAGGGGGAGAGGAAGATTTTGATTGATATGGGTCATAATCTCGGTTTCTCAAGGGCAGACGGAATATTCCTGGAGAAAGACTCGGAAAACGTCGTGAGAGGCGGCCGGCATGTCACCGGTTGGTCGAACGACCGCTGGGTGTATTTCTCAGCCCTATTCTCCGAGCCTGTCAAGGAATGTGTCCCTGACGGACACGACCGCTTCCTGCTGACCTTCCCGGAGGAGATTGGCCAGCTCACTGTGAGCGTCGGAATCTCCTCTGTGGATGTGGAAGGCGCTGAGAATAACCGTCTTGCGGAGATTCCTCAGGCAGACTTCGAGGGAGCTTTGAAGGCTTCGGAGGCATTATGGGACTCCAGTCTCGGTCGTGTCGCAGTTGAGGGAGGGTCTCCGGATCGCCGGAAGGTTTTCTACACCGCCCTTTACCACAGCCTTGTCGTCCCTAACCAGATGGCCGATCTTGACGGCCGTTACAAGAACCATCTCGGGGAGGTCAAGACCGCCCCCGCAGGGATGGGATTCTATTTCCCGCTTTCCCTTTGGGACACCTTCCGCAGCTGGAATCCCCTTATGACCCTGCTGGAGCCTGGACTTGTGAATGGGATGGTTTTCAGCATGTTGGATATGTACGACCTGAACGGCCAGTTGCCTTTGTGGCCACTTTGGGGAGACGAGGTGGACTGCATGATCGGTTACCACGCTGTCTCGGTGATCGCCGACGCCTGGCTCCGTGGGATAAGAGGTTTTGACGGAGAGAAGGCCTTGAAGGCCATGATTGAGGCCTCCAACTCATACCCTGCAACGGATTGGTACAACCAATACGGATATATTCCTTGCGACCTCACGCCCCAGTCAATCTCGATGACTCTTGAATATGCCTACGACGACTGGTGCATAGCCCGTATGGCGGAGTCGCTCGGCCATAAGGACATCGCTGCCGAGTATGATGCCAGGGCCCTCAGATACAGGAACATCCTGGACACTTCCACGGGCTTCTTCCGGGGAAAGGATTCCGACGGCAACTGGAGGTCGCCTTTCACGCCCGACGGGACCGGCCGTGAGTCTTCCAGGGACTATACCGAGGCCACGGCTTGGCAGTACCGCCATTTCATGATTCATGATGTGGCGGGCTTCGCCGCCATGCTGGGCGGAGTACCGGCGGCCAAGTCATCCCTTGACTCCCTTTTCAGTGAGGGTTATGGGGATCTTGACGAGCACGCCGAGTGGTTTGTCACCGGGCGTATCGGGAAATATGCCCACGGCAATGAGCCAAGCCACGCCACCGCTTGGCTGTACACGGCACTTGGCGATCCTTCGTCTTCCCAGCGCTATGTCAGGGAAATCATTGATAATCTGTATTCTACCGGTCCCGACGGTCTCTGCGGCAACGAGGATTGCGGCCAGATGAGCGCCTGGTACGTTTTCGGAGCGCTGGGCTTCTATCCTCTCTGCCCCGGCACCGGGGAATATGTCTTCTCCGCACCGGTATTCCCCAAGACCACAGTTTCCCTCGGAAACGGGAAACAATTGACTATCACCGCCGATCATCCTGAATATGCTTACATAAAAGAAGTGACTTTCAACGGTGAGCCGGTCCAGGCGCAATACATTACCTTTGACCAACTGATGGGCGGCGGAGAGTTATCCTTCAAACTTTCCAAAGAGCCTTGTCACGATCGCGACGCCCTGAAGGCCCCGTATTCCATGTCTGACGGCAAGGTCGTCTCGACTCCGTACCTGGAAGGGAACCCCCGCTTCTTCGACAAGGAATTCATGGCAGAGCTCCGTACCCGCACGGAAGGCGCTGAGATTCGTTATTCATTCGACGGCGAGGATATGTCGATTGTCTCGGACCTTTATGAGAAACCAATCCGTATAGACCAGGATGTCTATCTGGTCGCTCAGGCATTCAAAGATGGTTTCGAGCCGAGTCCCAAGATGGTTGTCCACGCTTTCCCGATAGATTTTCTGCCGGCCAAGAAGGTGTCCGGACCGGCCTCCGGCTGCCTTTACACTTACCACCTCGGAGAGTTCAAAAACTCGGCCGGCGTACTTGCGTCCCCGGTCGTCTCAAAAGGCGTTATGCCTTCTCCTTCAATCGCTTCCGCTCCAGATGCTGACCACTTCGGCTATGTGTTTACTGGTTATGTCAATGTTCCGGAGGACGGCCTTTGGGAGTTTGCTCTCCGCAGTGACGATGGCAGCGTCTTGTATATTGACAACCGTCTTGCGGTCAATAACGACGGCTCTCATTCCGACTACACCGCCACCGGGCAGATAGCACTCAGGAAAGGGCTCCATTCCTTCCGCCTCGTTTATCTTGAGGACTATGAGGGGCAGGTGCTTGGCTGGAGTTGGAAGGCTCCCGGTTCGGACAAATTCACGGATATTCCTGAATCAGCGATATGTCATTGAGAAAGAATTCAATAATTATTATCATCGTGGCAATCCTCGCCTCGTGCTCCGGGGCAAAGGATCCTGCCTCGCAGGTCAATGTGTTTAACGGGACCGATCGTGACGGGAACACAATTCCCGCCGCTACAGTCCCTTTCGGCGCTATTCAGCTGGGGCCTGACACGAGTCCCGACCGGACTTCCGGCTACCATTACAAGGATTCGGTGATAGTTGGTTTCAGCCACAACCATCTTTCCGGGACTGGCTGCCCGGACTTCGGGGATTTCCTTTTCACTCCGACCTTGACCGGGAAGGCTGAGCCGCTGTCTTTCTCGCACAGTGACGAATATGCCCGCCCAGGCTATTACAGAGTTGATTTCCCCGCTGGGATCACCGCTGAGATGACCGCTGATGTGCACACAGGCGCGCATAGATATATATTTAAAGGTAAGGGAATCCCTCAGATCCAGGTTGATGCGGAGTATTGCATCGGCTGGTGGAGCAAGGCTCTGAAAGCCGAGTTGGAGGCCGACGGGCCAAATACCTTGAGAGGAGAGCGGAACACTTGGGCATGGGCTCATGGCCGTGACAGCTATTTCTCCGCCGAATTCTCGGTTCCTTTCGAGAAGGTGGAGGAGGCCGGCCGTGGTAAACTGCTTCTGACGTTTCCTGAGGGAACCAAGGAGGTGACCGTTTTCGCCGGACTCTCCGGAGTGAGTCTGGAGAATGCCGTGGCAAACCGTCTCGCGGAGACGGAAGGACTCTCATTTGACGACATTCTCTCAAAGGCTGAAGCCCAATGGGCTGAGGCTCTGGGCAGGATCAAGGTCGAAGGTGGCCCGACGGATGTGTTCTACACGAATTTCTATCACACCTTCGTGACTCCCAATCGTATCGATGATGCCCAAGGGAGCTACCGTGATGAGCTTGGGAGGAACCGCAAGACCGCAAGGCCTTTCTATTCAACGCTTTCCATCTGGGATACCTTCCGGAGCTGGCATCCCCTTCAGACCATTCTGGATCCTGATCTGGTCGCCGACATGGTAAACAGCATGCTGGACATGTACGACTGCTCCGGAGAGCTTCCTGTCTGGCCGCTATCGAGTTTTGAGACGGGGTGCATGATCGGCTACCACAGCGTCTCTGTCATCGCTGACGCCTGGCTGCGTGGAATTGGAGGTTTCGACGGTGAGAGGGCGCTGGAAGCCATGGTCGTGTCATCCAAAAACAACGAGGTAAACACCTCGGAACTCTACGCCACCCACGGCTTCGTCCCGGCCGACCTGAAGGCCGAGACCGCTTCCAGAACCCTTGAGTTCGCCTACGACGACTGGTGCATAGCCACGATGGCTGAAAACCTGGGCCACAAGGATATAGCTGAGGAATATTACCAAAGGGCTGCCAATTACCGGAATATTTTCGATCCTGCCACGGGCTTCATCCGGGGAAGGAAACTGGACGGCACATGGGCGAGAGCTTTCGAGCCCCTCCTGCGCTCCGAGGACTTCACCGAGGCGACCCCCTGGCAGTACAGGTTCTTCGCCCCGCATGATCTTACCGGGATGGAGTACCTTATGGGAAGCCGCGAGGCGATGGTCGCCGCCGCTGACTCTCTGTTCAGCTTCGATCCCCTGGGTAACGCCTCCTATGCCGCTGAACTGGGTGGAGCGAAAGGCCAATATGCCCATGGCAATGAGCCCGGGCATGCCCTTCCGTGGATCTATTACTGGCTCGGGGAGCCTTCCAAGAGTCAGGAGATTGTCCGTTGGATCCTTGAGAACGCTTATTCCGCCGCTCCGGATGGAGTCTGCGGCAACGAGGATTGCGGTCAGATGAGCGCCTGGTACATCCTTGCTTCTTTAGGAATATACCCGGCTTGTCCAGGCACTGGGGAATATCTCCTCACCGCCCCGCTCTTCAAGAAGGCCGAGATTAGCCTTGGCAATGGGAAACAGTTGATTATCAAGGCTGATCATCCTGAATATCCTTACATCAATGATGTGTTCCTGAATGGCGGGAGGATAGACAGGCATTTCCTCACTTATGAGCAGATCATGGCTGGCGGTGTCCTTGAATTCAAGTTGTCCCCTAAACCGGATCATGGCCGGGACGGCCTTCCTGCCCCATATTCAATGAGTCCGAGACCGTTTGTGTCCAAGCCTGCTATTACCGGTAACCTTGACCTGTTTGACTCCGAAGCAGAGGTCTCCATGTCCTGTAGGACTGCGGGTGCCGTGATCCATTACTCTCTTGACGGCAGCGATCCGACTGAGAACAGCCCGGTGTATTCAGGACCTTTCAAGGTGGGACGGTCCTGCCTGATCAAGGCCCGGGCCTTCAAGACGGGGATGGATCCGTCCCCGGTCAATTATGTCGCGGCTCATAAGAACTATTATTATCCCGTAACCTCCATGGACGGGATGACGCAGGGCTGCCGATTCACTTTCCATATTGCCAACTTCAAGTTTGTCAACCAGATAGACGCTGATCCGGAGGAGGATTCCGGGATCATGGCGGTTCCTTCGATAGCTGGTTCTCCCGCAGGGGACCACTTCGCCTATAATTTCTTCGGATATATCAATGTCCCGTCGGATGGGACGTGGGAATTCTCCCTCACCGCTGACGAGGGGAGCGAGCTTTGGGTTGAGGGGGAGCGGATAGTGAGCGCGGAGGGCGGGAAGATGCCCGCCTCGGCTATTGGAAGCATTCCGCTTCAGCAAGGACTTCATCCTTTCAAGCTCCTTTATTTCGATGATGAGGGGGATCAGTCGCTTAAGTGGTCATGGAGGAAAAAAGGAACCTCGAAATTCGCTCCTATCCCTCCTGAAAGGCTTTTTTATAGGTAAGAATCGTTTTGAATATTGTTGAAAAGTCATTAAATTGAGAGCATGAATAGAAGATCATTTATTAAAGTTTCTTCAGTGGCGGCCGCTGGGCTTGCCATGACAGGATGCGGCCCCCGTGGATCCCGCTCCCAGAGCGGAGCCGAAGGGCAGAGCGGAAACACCCGCTCCCAGAGCGGAGCCGAAGGGCCGGCCGCCCATAGTGGGGTCGCCCGCGAGGTTGACGCTTACGGTCCCTTGAACATCAAGGAGATAACCATCGAGGTCGGAGCGACGAAGCCGTTTGACGTGATGCATCTTTCTGACACCCATATCACTTTGGCTGATGACAGGAATGATGAGAGGAAGATGTTGCTTGCCTGCCGTCGTTCCCGCTATATGGGTTACGGCGAGCACTACCTTGATGAGGCTATCCGCTACGCCAATGAGCGTGGAATGTATATGATGCACACCGGTGACATGATCGACTTCGTCTCGGAGGCCAATCTGGACGTCACCGCCAAGCACATGATCATGGCGGACTGGTTCGTCGCCGCAGGCAACCATGAGTACTCGAAATATGTCGGGGAGGCCAAGGAGGATGAGGCCTACAAGAACGACAGCAGGGAAGCTGTGCAGGGCGCTTTTCCCAACGACCTGACATTTGCCAGCCGGGTCATCAACGGGGTCAACTTCGTGGCAGTCGATGACGTGTATTACAATTTCACCCGGAACCAGTTGGAACACATGAAGAAAGAGATGGCCAAAGGCCTTCCGGTCATCATGCTCTGCCACGTTCCTCTTTACACTCCGGAGTTCTGCAAGGTTGAACTTGAGGCCAATGACGGCAACTGCGCTTATCTGACAGGTGCCCCACTTGAGATCACCGAGACCTTTGACAAAGGCAAGACTTATCCCGCCGGGCAGGAGTGGCGTTACCGTAAGGTTCAGCAGCGGGCGGACGAGCCGACCCTGGAGTTCTGCGCCTGGCTGAAGGAGCAGAAACTCCTCAAAGGTATCCTTTGCGGCCACATGCACCGTTTCTTCGAGGAGCGTTTCTCCCCGACCGCCATCCAATACACGGTCGGAGCCACCTATAACGGAGATGTCCAAGTTGTCCATTTCAAGTGATTTAAATATAACCGCATAGTATGAGAAGAATTGTTGTTTTGTGCCTGGCTCTGGCCATGGCGATGCCGATGATGAGCGGCCAGAAGAAAAAAGCCGCGCCCCAGAAGAAGCAATACGATGTCGCAGCGTACCTCTATCCGGCCTATGCCGCTGGAGAGCCGCGCCTGAAGCCATTCTGGCCGATGGACAGGGGAGAGTGGGAGACTGTCATGACCATGCAGAAACGTAATCCCGGCCATTACTGGGACCGTCATCCACTTTGGGGCTATATTAATGAGGCTGACCCGGCGGTGATGGAGATGGAGATCGAGCAGGCGACCCGCCACGGGGTCAATGTGTTCATCTTTGACTGGTACTGGTTCGACGGACGGCCTTTCATGGAGACAACCCTTACGGAGGGTTTCCTCAAGGCTGCGAATCGTGACAAGATGAAGTTCTACCTGATGTGGGCGAACCATAACGTTGACAACAGCTGGGACACCCGTATAGGTGGAGACAACATCATCTGGCGGGGCGGAGTTGACCGTGAGGAGTTCGAGAAGGTCTGCAAGAGGAATATCGAGATGTTTTTCAAGCAGCCGAACTATTACAAGATTGACGGCAAG
The DNA here is from genome assembly GCA_902785825.1 of uncultured Bacteroidia bacterium. Lineage (GTDB taxonomy): Bacteria > Bacteroidota > Bacteroidia > Bacteroidales > UBA932 > Cryptobacteroides. The sequence goes on along the minus strand of CACZZZ010000016.1, from coordinate 46,880 downwards.
CCCGTTTTTATGATTTATGAGGTGACTACTTTCATCGAAGGTATCGGTGGCGTTGACAAGGCCGTGGATGCCCTGAAATGGTTCCGCCAGGAAGTGAAAAAGGCTGGTTTCCCCGACCTCGAGCTTCAATTCACGATGTGGGATAACCAGTTCAATTTCAGCGGTGTGGATGACGCCAAGACCAAAGCCGAACGTCCTCGTGACGAGTTCGCCCGTAAGCTTGGATTCAACAGTATGTCGCATTACCAGTTCTGCCATTTTATTTGGATGGATGATGACTACCAGAACATCCTTGACAAAGCGTATGCGGAGTGGGACAAGTTGGACGCCGAGTTCACCATCCCGTATTATCCCCACATCAGCATCGGCTGGGACAACAGCCCCCGTTTCGGCGATAGCGCCGTTGTCAGGGAGAATACTCCTGAGCGCTTTGAGGGTGCCTTGCGCAAGGCCAAGGCCTGGCTTGACGCCCGCCCCGATCTCCATCCGCTCATCACCATCAACTCATGGAACGAGTGGACTGAGACCAGTTACCTCCAGCCGGACGATGTCTATGGCTACGGTTACCTCGATGCGATCAAGAAAGTCTTTGTTGACGAATAGGTTATGAGGCAGATATTCAATTGGTTCCCATCTTTGGCCGCAATAATCCTTTGCGCCGCTTCGTGCGCTGTCGCTCCGGATGAAAAAAGCGCTTGGGGCGACACGGGGGATGGAAATTATCTCAATCCCATCCTTGCCGCCGACTATTCTGACCCTGACGTGATCCGTCTCGGCGATAAGTATTACATGGTAGCCTCCGACTTCCACTTCATGGGCATGCAGGTCCTCGAGTCCGTCGACCTCGTGAACTGGAAACTCATCTCCCAGATTTACGACCGTTTCGAAAGGCCGGGATGGAACGAGATGGAGCATTATGGCCAAGGCTCTTGGGCACCTGCCATCCGCTACCACGACGGGCTGTTTTTCGTGTATTTCTGCACCCCGGACGAGGGCCTTTTCATGAGTACGGCCAAAGATCCGGCCGGCCCGTGGACTCCGCTCCATTGTGTCAAGGAGATATCCGGCTGGGAGGATCCCTGCCCCTTCTGGGATGAGGATGGCCAGGCTTATCTGGGACATAGCCGCGTCGGCGCGGGCCCGATAATCATCCATAAGATGTCTCCTGACGGCAAGACTCTTCTTGACGAAGGTGTGACTGTGTATGAGGGACCTGTCGCTGAAGGTACCAAGTTCCTCAAACTCAATGGATATTACTACCTCAGTATTCCCGAAGGTGGTGTAGGCGGAGGTTGGCAGACAGTTCTCCGCTCCAAGGACATTTACGGCCCTTATGAGCGAAAGATAGTTCTTGAAACCGGTTCCACCGGCATCAATGGCCCGCACCAAGGCGCTATCGTCGATACTCCCTTCGGAGAGTGGTGGTTCCTTCACTTCCAGCAGCGGGATCCGCTGGGCAGGATTGTCCATCTCCAGCCCATGCGTTGGGAAGACGGCTGGCCTGTGATGGGAGAGGACTATGACGGCAACGGGGTAGGTGAGCCGGTCAAGGGCTGGGTAAAGCCTAAGACCAGAAAAGCCGTAAAGCCCTGTCTTCCAGTCTCGTCGGACGATTTCAGCGGCAAGAGGCTTGGACTCCAGTGGCAGTTCAATCACAATCCTGTGGATGACGCTTGGTCTCTTTCAAGCCGCAAGGGATATCTGGCGATAGACGCCCTCAAGGCGGAGTCTTTCCGGATGGCTCGTAACACGATCTCCCAGAAGATAATGGGATTTGCCGGGTCATATACCGTAAGTGTTGATCTGTCAGATATTTCCAATGGGCAATATGCGGGAATGGCTTGCATGGGCAGCGATAATTTCACCGCCGGTCTGCGAAAGACCGGAAGTGGGACTTTCCTTTCTTTTGAGAAGGATGGGGAGGCTCTCGCCTCGGCTCCCTTTGAGTCCAGTAAGTTGTGGCTGAGGCTGACTTTCGACATCAATGACAAGGTGTTTGGTTTCTCTTATAGCAAGGACGGCAAGGATTTCCTGCCTTTGGGAGAGACCTTTGAGGCCAGGTTCGGCTACTGGAAAGGAGCCAGGGTGGCCCTGTTCAGCTACAACGACGACACTGATGCCGGCACTGCCTGGTTTGATGAATTTACTTACAGGAGAGATATTTAAGGAGAATGAGGGGAAGGCGTTTTTTGATTGTTTCCGTTTTGTTGGTCGCCGCGGCTTGCGGGAGGAACGTGAATATGGATCCTACAGACTTGATGAGTGACACCTGGGTGGCGACCGACGCTCTCGGCCGCCAGATGCCTCTGGTGGATTCGGTCGGCAATGTGAAGACCGGGCAAGAGAGGGCTGTAGGAATATTCTATATCACCTGGCACGGGAAGGGCAACCATGATTTGCCCGGCCCTTATACTGATGTCTCGAAGATACTCGCAGAAGACCCTTCAGCGAGGTTGGATGCCCATCATCCGCTCTGGAAATACGGCAGCTACCACTGGGGAGAGCCCGAGATGGGCTATTTCCTCAGCCAGGACGAGTGGGTGATGCGGAAAGACTTGTCCATGCTCCAGGATGCCGGAGTGGATGTGCTGATCCTGGATGTGACCAACGGATTCTGCTACTGGGATGAGTGGGAACTGCTTTTCTCGACCATGGAGAAAATGAGGCTGGAAGGCAACAGGACTCCTCAGTTCACCTTCTGGTCATATAACGGCAACCCGGTGAATATCGTGAAATCGCTGTACGAGAGGTACTACAAAGAGAACAAATATTCCGACCTCTGGTTCCGGTGGGAAGGGAAGCCGCTGCTTCTCTATAACGCGGATCCTTCAGTTGACGCCAACGGCAACTATGAGACCACGGCTGCGGACTATCCTCCGGAGATATTCGACTTCTTCACTCTCAGGAACATGTGGTGGGGCTACTACGAGTGGGGGAAGGACCATGAGCATGGTCCTGACCGCTATGTGGGCACTGAGGACAACTGGAGCTTCGGGTACAGCATGGACGACGAGCGGGTCGCTCGTATGACTCCTTCAGAGCTGGCCTCGAAACATGCGGGAAAAGTTGAGGAGTGCGCTGTCACTCCGGCTCAGCATCCCCTCGGATTCAAAGGCGCCCATTGCGGTGTCGGAAAATCCTGGACAAAGGGGAATGGAGAGCCGCCCTTGAATGAATATGACCTGCCTTCCGGCAATCTGTCCGCTTACGGACTTTATTTCCAGGAGCGTTGGGAGGATGCCTTGGCGGCTGATCCGCGGTTCATCTATCTCAACGATTGGAACGAGTGGACCGCCGGGAAATATCATTTTGGAGACACTTGGTTCATGGGACGCGAGAACAGTCCATATGCGTTTGTGGACCAGTACAACGCCGAGTTCAACAGGACCATCCAACCCATGAAGGATGGCTATACCGACAACTATTACATGCAGATGGCCCAGAACATTCGTCGTTATAAAGGCGTTAGGCCGATCCCCGTGAACAAAGGCTACAGGAGGATAGCCATAGACGGGGACTTCTCCGAATGGGATAAAGTGAAGGTCACTTACCGCGACACCCGCGGGGACATCACCTTCCGGGACGCTGACGGCTACGCCGGGCTTCACTACACTGACTCGACCGGCCGCAACGACATCCAGGATTCGAAGGTCGCCCTCGGCAAGGACGGCAACGTGTATTTCTATGTGAAATGTGGCTCGGACATATCCCCTTGCTCGGATCCTGACTGGATGCTGCTCCTGATTGACTCGGACCAGGATTCCGGCACAGGCTGGTACGGGTATGACATCCTTGTGAATAAGGATGTCTCCCCGGACGGGGTGACTTCGGTCATGAGATATGAGAGCGGGTCCTGGCGGGAAACCGGCAAGGCGTCTTACGCGGTGGCCGGCAAGGAGATTGAGTTATCCGTCCCAGCCTCGGCCCTTGGCCTTTCCGTGGGGAAGAGCGCGGGCTTCGACTTCAAGTGGGCGGACAATGCCGGGGAGCTTACTGATCCGATCTCCCTCTGCCTGCATGGCGACACCGCCCCGAACCGCAGGTTCAACTACCGTTTCATTTGGAATAAATAATTATTAATAACATAATAACTAATTACTTAGAGTATGATAAAAAAATATGTTCTCATCGGGATGGTCGTGGTGGCGGCCGCTTTGAGTGGAATGCCAAGGCTATATGCCGGGCAGGACAAGACGACCACATTGTGGTACAAGCAGGAGGCGAAAGACTGGAATGAGGCTCTTCCTGTCGGAAACGGAAGGATTGGAGCGATGGTCTATGGCAACCCTTGGAACGAGACCATCCAGCTCAATGAGGAGAGTCTGTGGGCGGGATGCCCGGAGGATGGCAACGCTCCCTCGGCTGCGATCATGCCTGAGCTTCAGCAACTTCTGTTGGACGGCAAGGTGCCGGAGGCTATCGCTTTGGCGAACAAGAGTCTGGCCGGTAATCCCTTGAGGATTCGCTCTTACCAGACTTTCGGAGATTTGATCATCGATTTCTTCAGACGGGGATCCAACGAAGCCAGAAGCTTCTTCCCTGAAGGATTAAAGGAGTATGAGCGCTCCCTTGATGTGATGTCGGGAGTGAATGTCACTACCTTCAAGGCAGGGGATGTGAAGTACATGCGTGAGGTGTTTGCCTCAGCTCCTGACAACATCGTGGTCGTGAGAATCGCCTCGGACAAGCCCGGAGCTTTGACATTCAAGTTATCATACCAGCGTCCCACGGACGTCTCAGTCACATCTGACGGTCCTTCCGGACTTGACATAAAAGGCCAGCTGATCGATCTCCCAGGTAAGGACCAGGGAGCGCCCGGGGCCCACATGAAGTTCGCCGGGAAGATTAAAGCCATCAATAAAGGTGGATCGCTGACTAACACGGGCAACGCCATATTCGTGGACAAGGCGGATGAGGTGGTTATTCTTATCGCGATGAACACGGATTACAACATGGCGAAACTTGACTATGACCGCTCGATAGATCCTTCCGCGCTTTGTGCCGCCCAGATCAAAGCCGTTGAGGGTAAGTCATACGCCGACCTTAGAGCGAGACATGTTGAGGATCATAGCGCCATTATGGGCAGGGTTTCCTTGACTTTGGGCGATCCCTCCATGGCGGAAGTGCCTACTGACGAGAGACTTGCGAGAATGAAGGAAGGGAAGTCGGATCCGGCTCTGGCCGCGTTGTATTTCCAGTATGGCCGTTACTTGCTGGCTGGCTCGTCCAGGGCTCCCGGCAGGCTGCCCGCCAATCTACAGGGCATCTGGAACCAGGACATCGAAGCGGCATGGAACGCTGACTACCACACGAACATCAATATCCAGATGAATTACTGGCCGGCCGAGGTCTGCAACCTCTCCGAGACTGTCATCCCATTCTCCAACTGGATCAACGCGATAAGGGTTCCCGGACGCGTCACGGCGAGTAAGACCTTTGGCGCGGAAGGATGGACCGTGAACCATGTGGCCGACCTGTTCGGACACACCTCGATCAGCGACGGGGTCGGCTGGGGAACGTTCCCTATCGCTGGCTCATGGCTTACCCTTCACCAGTGGGACCACTACCTGTTCACGATGGACAAGGAATATCTTAGGAACCAGGCTTATCCGGCGATGAAGGAGTCCGTCGAGTTCCTCCTCTCTTTCATGATCACGGACAAGAATGGCTATCTTGCCACAGCTCCGTCAAACTCGCCGGAGAACGGCTATAAGCTTCCGGGAAAGAACGGGACGTACAATCTAACATATTCAGCTACAATGGACATCGAGATTGCCCACGAGCTCTTCCAGGCCGTGATCAAGGCTTCCGAGATTCTTGGGGACGATCCCGCTTTCCGCTCCAAGGTCAAAGAGGCCATGGCGAAACTCCCTCCTCTTAAGATAGGCAAGCGCTACGACACCATCCAGGAATGGATTGAGGACTATGAGGAAATGGAGCCTGGTCACCGCCACATGTCCCATCTTTTCGGTCTCTATCCCGGCACGATGATCACGGACAAGAATCCTGAGATATTCGCCGCCGCGAAGCGCACGATTGAGCGCCGACGCAAGTACAATGAGGATCCTGTCACTCGCCAGGGATCATACACCGGCTGGAGCCGCGCGTGGCTGATCAATTTCTACGCCCGTCTGCGTGACGGCGAGGAGGCTGGTGCCAATGTGGACGCCCTTCTTTCCAAGTCCACCCAGAATAATCTTTTCGACACCCATCCGCCATTCCAGATTGACGGTAATTTCGGTGGTACTTCAGGTATTGCCGAGATGCTTCTCCAGTCCCATGCCGGTGAGATTCACTTGCTTCCGGCAATACCCAAGTCATGGGCTGACGGGCAGGTCAAAGGTCTCCGCGCGAGAGGCGGTTTCACGGTGGATATCACTTGGAAGGACGGTGTCCTTCAGAGCGCTACAATCACCCCTGACAACACTTGCAAATATCCTGTGCGTTACGGGGATAAGATAAAGAAAGTCAGTTTTAAAGCAGGGAAACCGAGTATCATTAAATTCTGATAATACGATGAGAGCTTACAGACTTTTCAATTCTCTTACCCTCGCGGCCGCGCTGGCCGTGGCGGTTTCATGTGGCGAGGGTGCGGAGCCTCGTTACAAGGACAGTTCCCTTCCCGTGGAGAAACGGGTGGACGACCTTCTGGGCCGAATGAGTGTTGAGGAGAAAGTGGACCAGATCAGTGCCCAGCTGTTGTTCCCTAATGAGTGGGACAAGAGGAACTACTCCAAGGGACATGTCAGGAATCCTGGCCATTTTCTCCCGGATGCTGGCCGTGACGCCGACCCCAAATCGGCTGCGGAGGTAATCAATGAGGATACCCGTCTCTCGATCGAGGCCAATCGTTGGGGAATCCCAGTCCTTCAGCACGGTGAGGCCCTTCACGGGGCACAAAGTTGCTATGCCACTTGTTTCCCGCAGAGTATCAGCATGGCCGCGACTTTCGACGACGGGTTGTACAACAAGGTCGGACAGGCGGTAGGAAAAGAACTCAGGGCGGTCGGTGTGCGTCAGGTGTATGCCCCCGTGGTGAACATCACCAGGGACCAGCGCTGGGGCAGGACCCAGGAGAGCTACGGCGAGGATGTGCTGATGAACTCCCTGATGGGTGTCGCCTATGTCAAGGGTCTTGAGGGAGAGGGCGTTGTGGCCAGCCCCAAGCATTATGTGGACAACTACGGTGAAGGTGGACATGACTCTTTCGCTTCCATGACATCTTGGAGGGCGCTCCGGGAGGTTTATCTTGAGCCTTTCAGAGCCTGTGTCCAGGATGGTGGAGCCAGGGGAATCATGGCTTCATATAATTCTGTGGACGGTGTGCCTTCCAGCTGCAACAGCGTCCTGCTTAAAGACATCCTCAAGGACGAGTGGGGATTCAAAGGAATTGTTGTCTCTGACTACGGTGGAGTCGAAGGTGTGAGCGGTGCGCATAAGATGGCGCCGACAAACGAGGATGCCCTCGCCCTTTGTCTGGAGAACGGCCTTGACTTGCAGTTGGCAGGGACCAGCGAGAGCCTTCTGGATCTTGTGAAAGAAGGTAAGGTCAGCGAGAAGACCCTTGACGAGAGTGTCCGCCGGGTTCTGCGTCTCAAGTTTGAGCTTGGCCTTTTCGAAGAACCTCTCGTGGATCCTGAGAAAGCCGCCCAGATTGTGAGGAGCCAAGAGCACAGGACTCTCGCTTATGAGGCCGCCAAAGAGTCGATGACATTGCTCAGGAATAACGGCATCCTGCCTTTGAAGCCCGGAAGTGTCAGAAGAATAGGAGTTTATGGCCCTGGGGCGAATGTCTTGAGCCTGGGTGATTACAATGGCCCGAGAGGGGGATGGAAAGGTGATGCGATGACCCCTTTCCATGGATTGAAAGACGCTTTCAAGGGTGCCACAGACGTGGTGCTGAACAAGCCTGGACAGGAAGTCGTCTCTTTGGCCAGGACCTGCGACGTGTTGTTCTTCTTCCCTTCTATCACCGAGGATGAGGGAGCGGACCGCAGCAGTTTCAAACTGCCTTCCACCCACATGACTGTAGGAAGTGAGGAGTCTCATGGAGTCATAATCGATGACACGAAACTGACTCAGATAGACATTGATCAGGAGAAGATGGTGCGTGACCTTATCGCTACCGGGAAGCCCGTGATCGTCGTGCTGCAGAACGGCTCAGTGATTGACATCACCGATTGGGTTGACAAGACAGCCGCGGTTCTGGAGGCCTGGTATCCCGGAGAGCAGGGCGGCAAGGCTATCGCTGACGCGATCACCGGCGTGGTCAATCCCGGAGGCCGTCTGCCTATCAGCTGGGTGAAGTCAATGGGACAGAATCCGTACTACTACTCCATCAAGCCCAGCGGCCGTGGATACGGATATGTCGAGAACGATGGCAAGCCTCTGTTCCCGTTCGGCTATGGCTTGAGTTACACCACATTCGAGTATTCAGGCCTGAAGATGGCCGAATCCCTTGAAAATGGCGCTGACCTTAAGATTGAAGTCACAGTGACCAACACGGGAGCCGTGGAAGGCGACGAAGTCGTGCAGGCTTACATCCACGATGAGCTCGCTTCAGTGGCTCGCCCTCTCAAGGAGCTCGCGGCCTTCAAGAGGATAACCCTTAAGCCGGGTGAAAGCAAGACTGTCGGTATCGAGATCCCTTACCGCCGTTTCGCGATGTGGGACCAGGACATGAGGTTCGGTGTTGAGGAAGGTTGGTTCGAGGTCTGGCTTGGACGTGACGCAGAGAACAAAATCGACGGAGGAAGGGTGTTTGTCAAAGGAGGAAATATTTGATAATCAAATAAATATTTATGGGTAAAAGAAGTTTCGCATGGGCATCGCGCCTGTCAGCCCTGGTTCTGGCCCTTACCTTGGCCTCATGCGGAGGTCAGGACAGGAAGGTCGCCAAGATGGACTCCGTTTTCACTCCGGAGGATATAGTCCTGGATTCGCAGGCTACGATCACTTCTGCTGATTCCGGACCGGACGCTCCAAACAAATGGATTGCTTTCAGGAAGGATTTCGACCTGAAGAGCATCCCTGGGAGTGTCCCGGCACGGATCGCGGTGGACAGCAAGTACTGGCTTTGGATCAACGGCGAGATGGTCGTGTTCGAAGGTCAGCTCAAAAGAGGTCCCAATCCCTCCGGCAGTTATTTCGATGAGGTGGATCTTGCCCCTTATCTCAAGAGGGGAGAGAACAAACTGGCATTGCTGCTTTGGTATTTCGGGAAGGATGGTTTCTCCCATAAAGGAAGTGGTGAGGCCCAGCTTTGGTTCAGTTGCCCGTCCATAGGACTGCAAAGTGATGAAAGCTGGCTCAGCCGTGTCCATCCGTCGTACGGAAAGGCAAACTGCCCCGAGCCGAATTTCAGGCTTTCGGAAAGCAGCATATCCTTCGACGCGAGAAAAGACATTGAAGGTTGGCAGACAGGTTCAACAGAGGGCTTCGCCCCGTCAAAAGTCCTTGAAGGCTCCCTTGGCCAGCTGTACAGCCGTCCCATCCCTTTCTGGAAGGATTACGGAATCAAGGAGGTCGCTTTCGAGACCCGTCCCGGAGTTGAGGCTGACACGGTCATCGCCAAGCTCCCTTACAACATGCAGATGACTCCGGTCCTTGCCGTGGAAGACGAGACTGGAGGCCACAGGATCCTTATTGAGACTGACCATGCGCATGTTGGAGAGGAGTGCGTCAGAGCCGAATATATCACGAAAGCGGGATCCCAGGAATATGAGTCCCTCGGATGGATGAACGGCATGAGGATCATCCTGACTGTGGAACATGGGGCTAAAGTCACTGGAGTGAAGTACCGTGAGACCGGGTATGACACAGTGGCCGAAGGCCGTTTCAGCTGCGAGGATCCTTTCTTCAACAAGTTCTGGGAGAAGGGTTTGCGCACGATATATGTCAACGCCCGCGACAATTTCTTCGACTGCCCTGACCGTGAGAGGGGACAGTGGTGGGGAGACATCGTGACCATCTCCGGCGAGGCTTTCTACACCTTCACCCCCTCGCTGCATGCCCTTATCCGTAAAGGAATGCGGGAGCTCGTCGACTGGCAGAGGCCTGACGATATTCTCTTCTCCCCGATTCCCGGCAACTACGGAGTAGAGCTTCCATGCCAGATGCTGGCCGCCATCGGAGTCTATGGTTTCTGGAACTACTACATGAACACTGGCGACAGGGCTACCGTCGAATATGTCCTTCCCGCTATCAAGAAATATCTGGAGACCTACAAGGTGGGCGAGGACGGACTCCTGGAGTGGCACGACGGCGACTGGAACTGGGGCGACTGGGGTGACAACAAAGACATGCGCCTGCTTCAGAACATGTGGTATATCCTTGCCCTCCAGTCTGTCACGAATATGGAAGACATGCTTGGCGAGATTGTCACCGGCAGGGTTTACCGCGGCCGTATGAACGACCTCAAGAACGCTATCAACCGGATCTGCTGGACTGGAACCTGCTATCGCCATCCGGATTACGATGGTGAGACAGACGACCGGGTGCAGGCGCTCGCTGTCGTGGCCGGGATAGCGTGGAAAGACAAGTATGACGCGATTTTCGAGGTTCTCAAGAAAGAGGAGCATGCCAGCCCCTATATGGAGAAATACGTGATGGAGGCCCTGTTCCGCATCGGCCACGGCGACTATGCCCTTGAGCGTGAGCGCAAGAGATACGATTTCATCGTCAACCATCCGGACTACGACACCCTGTTTGAAGGATGGAACGTCGGTGTGGACGGCGACTGGGATTGCGGAAGCGTGAACCATGCCTGGAGCGGCGGTCCCCTGGCCGTGCTGCCGGCGAAGATGTTCGGAATAGCGCCAATCCAGGCCGGCTGGAGGAGGTTCTCTATCTCTCCTGACGAGCATATATTCAATGACTGCAGTCTTTCCTTCCCGACCGTAAAGGGAACGGTGGCGGTGTCTTTCAAGCGTGACGGTAAAGCCATCCACATGGATATCGAGGTGCCGGAAGGCTCTCTGGCCCATGTCAATATCCCTTGGGCGGATTATATCAGGAACCTTGGTCCCGGCAAATACAGCCTTGACCTTGGGAACGGCCCGGTCTTAGAGGCTGGTAACTTCCTGTACAGGGACAAGAACCAGCCCGTCGAGAAGAGGGTGGAGGACCTGCTTGGCAGGATGTCCCTGGAAGAGAAAGTGTGCCAGGTCAGTGCCGAACTCGTTGAAGTCGAGGAATTGGACAAAAGGGACTATACCAAGGGACTTATCCGTACCCCGGCACCTTTCCTGACGGACAGGAACATCACCCCCGATCCTAAATCGGTGGCCGAAGTGATCAACGAGGACACCCGTCTCTCCATTTTGGCGAACCGGTGGGGAATCCCCGTGTTGCAGCACTGCGAGGCCCTTCACGGGGCGATGTGGGGCAAAGCCACCAGCTTCCCTCAGAGTATCAGTATGGCTGCCACTTTCGACGATGAGTTCTACAACCGCGTCTGCCAAGTTATCGCCCAGGAGGTCAGGGCAGTTGGAGTACGCCAGGTGCTCTCTCCTGTTGTCAACATCTCCAGAGACCCTCGCTGGGGCAGAACCCAGGAAGGATATGGGGAGGATGTGCTGCTGAATTCCGCTATGGGCGTGGCTTTCGTCAAGGCGCTGGAAGAGGGTGGAATAGTCACCACACCCAAGCACTATGTGGACAATTACGGCGAAGGCGGCCGTGATTCATACGCTTCCACCAACTCCTGGAGGGTGCTCCGTGAAGTCTACCTGGAGCCGTTCCGGGCCTGTGTTGAGGAAGGAGGCGCCAGGGGAATCATGTCGTCCTACAACTCTGTGGACGGAATACCATCCAGCTGCAACAGTGTACTGCTCAACGATATCCTCAAGAAAGAGTGGGGGTTCAAGGGAATAGTTGTCACCGACTACGACGCGGTGGACATCGTCCGTCGTCACCACGGCCTCGCGGAGACTGAGGACGAGGCCCTCGCGCTTTGTATGGAAAACGGCCTTGACGTTGAATTGCATATCACATCCCTCGGTCTTCTGGATCTTGTACAGCAAGGGAAGGTCAGCGAGAAGACCCTTGACGAGGCTGTGCGTCGGGTTCTGCGCCTTAAGTTTGAGCTCGGGCTTTTCGACGATCCCTACGTGGATCCTGATAAAGCGGCTTCCGTGGTTCGCACCGAGGAGCATAAGAAGCTTGCTTATGAGGCTGCCTGCAAGGTCATGACACTGCTAAAGAACGACGGAATCCTTCCTCTTAAACCGGAGAGTGTCAGGAGGATAGGTGTTTTCGGTCCTGCCGCCGACGACCTGAGCCTGGGCAATTACAGACGTTCAGGAGGACGCTTCGAAGGTGACGGGGTGACACCTATTGAAGGACTCCGGGAGGCTTTCGAAGGGTCCGCACAAGTTATCCTGAACAAAGGGGGACAGGACGTCAGGTCTCTCGCTGGCTCTTGCGACGTGTTGTTCTTCTTCCCTTCGATAATCGAGGATGAAGGCCGTGACCGCAGCAGCTTCAAGCTTCCGGCGGCGAAGGTCCGTGACCGGGATGTGACCGGCGGACTGGTCATTGACTTCCAGCGGGCTCAGGACATTACTATCGACCAGGAGAAGATGGTGCGTGATCTGATAGCCACCGGGAAACCCGTGATCGTCGTCCTTCAGAACGGCGGTATCATCGACATCACCGATTGGGTGGATGGAGCGGCCGCGGTCCTCGAGGCTTGGTATCCCGGAGAGCAGGGTGGTAAGGCGATAGCTGATGTCGTGACCGGAAGCAGGACTCCCGGAGGACGCCTTCCAATAACCTGGTCCAAGGACATCGGCCAGACGCCGATGTACTACTCAATCAAGCCCAGCGGACGTGGATACGGATATATCGAGAATGACGGCAAACCGCTGTACCCGTTCGGTTACGGATTGAGCTACACCACTTTCGAATATTCAGGTCTCAAGATACCGGAGTCGCTGGAAAAGGATAATGCCCTCAAGGTTGAGGTCACTGTGACCAACACCGGCGACATGGAAGGTGACGAGGTTGTCCAGGTTTATATTCATGATGTGAAAGCTTCCGTGGTCAGGCCGATGAAAGAGCTGGCTGCCTTCAAGCGTGTCTCGTTGAAGCCTGGGGAGAGCAAGACTGTCGAGATCGAGGTCCCTTACCGCCGTTTCGCTATGTGGGACAAAGACATGAAATTTGGCGTTGAGGAAGGCTGGTTTGAGGTTTGGCTCGGAAAGAACGCGGATGAAGAAGCGCTTCCCGCGGGGCGGGTTTTCGTAAAATAACGAATATGGTTCTGTTTTTACGAAAAGAATCACTATATTTAAGAACTAATAACACATGGATAGAAGGGATTTTATAAAAGTTTCGGGTGCTGCCGCCGCCGGATTTGCCTTGGCTGGTTGTTCCCCTAAAGACACCTCATGGGGTGAGAAAGAGCGGAAGTTATTCGGTGATAAGAAGAAAGGCCATTTCAGTCTGACGCAGATCTCCTCCGCGACAGACACGATCGGCGAGTCTTATCTTATGAAAACGGCCGGAGGGAAAGTCCTCATGGTCGATGGCGGTTACGCCTCGGATGTTCCGGTGCTGAGGGAACACATCATGAAGGCGGGCGGTCATGTGGACCTGTGGTTCATCACCCATCCGCATGAGGACCACATGGAGGCCCTGGCCACGATCCTGAACGACATGGGCGGGATAACCATCGACAAGGTTGTGTATTCCAGGGTGACGGACGAGTTCCTGAACTGTGAGCCGGGCAGCGCCGACAACGCCAGGGGGTACTACCGGGCAATCGACAACCATATCGGCAAAACCGATTTCCTGGACATCCACCGGGGCGGGCAGCGTTTCGACATCGATGATGTGGGAGTCATGGTGCTTGGTGTCTCGAATATGTCCTTGAAGAGCAAGAACTATAACAACCAGTCCATGGTCGTGAGAGTCTGGGACGACGTTAAGAGCGTGGTATTCCTTGGAGACGCCCACATTGAATGCGGGAATAACCTTCTGGCCGATTACCGGGACTACCTCGATTGCGATTATCTTCAGATGGCCCACCACGGCCAGAGCGGATGCACCGAGGAGTTCTACAAGACTATCAATTTCAGGGTCTGCCTTTGGCCAACTCCCTCGTGGGTTTGGGAACCTGCCCCTGAAAATGACTGGATTAAGACCCAGGACACCCGCCGGTGGATGGACGAGAAGGGCATCAAGGAGCACCACGTGAGCTGCCTTGAGAAGGATTGGACGTTGGAATAGGATGATATTATGAAGAGATTTTTACTTTGTTTATGTGTGGCCGCCGTGTTCTCATCGTGCGGGAAGAAGGAGGCTGTGGTTTCCCTGCCTGAGGGTGATCTAAGGATAGAGCCCGTCTCCGAGGGAGCTATCCGGGTGAGATTGGTTCCGGAAGGATCCCGTGATTTGGGAGAATTGATATTCACGGAAAGCGTCAAGGCTCCGAAATATAGCGTACGCCGCTCCGGCGGGGACCTGCTTGTCAGCACTTCGAAGATGTCAGCCGAATACAAAGCCGCCACTGGCGCTATCGTGTTCAAGGATGCCGTGGGGAACGTTCTTCTGGAAGAGAAAGCCGGCGGAAGGTCAGTCGTCGCTTCCGAGGTTCAGGGAGAGAGGACCTTCGCTGTCAGACAGGCTTTCATCTCCCCTAAGGGAGAGCACATTTACGGCACGGGACAGTTCCAGGACGGTTATCTGGATATTAAGGGACTTACCCGCCGCCTGACGCAGGTCAACACGCAGATTTCGGTGCCGATGGTCATCTCCAGCAAAGGATACGGTCTTTTGTGGCATAATTACGGACTCACTGATTTCAATCCGGCGGATCATAGCGAGAAGCTGACACTTGACCGAAAGGCCATTTCCGAGGACAAGGTCAATGTCACGAGCACCTTCGGGAACCTGTTCGAGATCAGGCAGTTCGACTCATTTGTCGGAGAGATTGACCTGCCGGAGGATGCCGAGTACAGCTTCCTTCTGGATGTGGGAAGATCCATGGCAAGAAAGCAATATCTGGCCATAGACGGGGAGCCTCTGATCAATTCCTCGAATTGCTGGCTGCCTCCGACCTCCGCTGTAATGACCAAGCTGTCCGCCGGGAAACACAAGATTGATGTCTTCGCCGCGGACGGGGATGCCCCTGTGCTTTATTGGAGGAAGGTTACTGACGAGACGGTTTTCTCCTCTCCTGTTTCCGAGGGTTTGGACTATACTGTCTTCGCCGGAGGCGCGGATGACGTCATGAAGTCTTACCGCTCGCTTTCCGGCCATGTCCCGGCGATGCCTGACTGGATATTCAAGTACATCCATTGCAGGGAACGTTTCGCTTCCCAGGAGGAACTCCTGACCGCAGCCAGGAGGTTCCATGACGAGGGAATCCCCGTGGGTACTATCGTCCAGGACTGGCAATGGTGGGGCAAGTACGGTTGGAACTCCATGAAGTTCGATGAGGATTATTATCCTGATCCGGCCGCCATGGTCAAGGAGGTTCATGACCTGGGAAGTCATGTCATGCTTTCCGTGTGGTCAAAGGTGGACAAGAATTCAGACCTTGGCCATGAGATCGCTGACGGAGGATTCTATATTGACGGCACGGACTGGGTCGATTTCTTCAAGCCGGAGGCCGCTGCATGTTACTGGAAGAACTTCAGTGAGAATCTCTTGCCTACCGGTATAGATGCTTGGTGGCAGGATGCCACTGAGCCTGAGAACGATGACCTCGTCGGCCGCAGGATCGGCAATGAGGGCATCCCCGGGGAGTTCTACCGGAATGTCTATCCGATTAAAGTCGTCCAGACTGTTTATGAAGGCCTGCGTAGGGATGATCCGGACCGCATTCCGGTCATCCTGACCAGGAGCGGTTTCGCGGGCATGCAGCGTTACGGGGCGATGACCTGGAGCGGAGATGTCGGAGCCGACTGGAAATCTTTCAGGACCCAGATCGCTGGTGGCCTGGGACAGATGGCCGCCGGTCTTCCCTGGTGGACTTACGACGCCGGAGGTTTCTTCCGTCCTGTGGGTCAGTATGAGGACCAGGACTATCAGGAGCGCATGATCCGTTGGATCCAGACGGCCGTGTATCTCCCGTTCATGAGGGTCCATGGCTACCAGAGCCGTACAGAACCTTGGGAATACTTCCCTGAGACCGAGAGACGCTTCAAGGCGGCCATCCAAAGGCGCGAGGCCATGATGCCGTATATTCTTGAGTGCGCCAAGAAGGTCAGCGAGGAGGATTACACCATGATGCGTCCGCTTGTTTTCGATTTCCCAGCTGACGATGAGGCCCTCCGTCAGGACTGCGAGTTCATGTTCGGACCGGACTATCTGGTCTGCCCTGTCACCGAAGGTCATGTGGACTCATGGAGAGTCTATTTGCCGGTAAACGCTGGGGGATGGGAATATATTAAGGACGGAAGTCATTATGATGGAGGCCGTTATGACGATGTGCCCGTTGATATGGAGAATATTCCTGTGTTCAAGAGAGTTAAAGAATAAAGATAAGTGAGTTATGAAGAGAATCCTGACAGTTGTTTCGATTTGTGTCGCCGCTTTCGCCGGTACGACCCTGGCCAATGCCCAGAAGTTGCCCTATCAAGACGAGACTCTTCCAATTGAGAAGAGGGTAGATGATCTGCTCGGCCGCATGACCGTGGATGAGAAAATCGACTTGATGAGAGCCACGTCCCCAGCCAATGAACGTCTCGGGATCGCCAAATATTACCACGGCAATGAGGCGCTTCATGGTGTTGTCCGCCCAGGCAGCTTCACCGTTTTCCCTCAGGCTATAGGACTTGCGGCGAGCTGGGATCCGGATCTGCTTTATAAGGTCACTACCGCAATCTCCGACGAGGCGAGGGCCCGCTGGAACGAGCTTGGGGAAGGAAAGCTCCAGAAGAACCAGTTCAGCGACTTGCTGACCTTCTGGTCCCCGACCATAAATATGGCCCGTGATCCCCGTTGGGGCAGGACGCCTGAGACCTACGGCGAGGATCCTTTCCTCACCGGTGAGATGGGAACCGCCTTTGTCAAGGGACTCCAGGGGAACGACCCCAGATACCTTAAGGTCGTTTCCACTCCCAAGCATTTCGCCGCCAACAACGAGGAGCACAATCGTTTCGAATGCAATGCCGAGATCTCCGAGAAACAATTGAGGGAATATTACTTGCCAGGTTATGAGGCTCTTATCCGCCGGGGAAAGGCGGCCTCGATCATGGCTTCTTACAACGCCATCAACGGCATTCCCTCTTCAGCCAACCCATGGCTCCTCACAAAGGTGCTGAGGGATGACTGGGGTTTTGAAGGCTATGTGGTCTCGGACTGCGGAGGCCCTTCCACTCTTGTCGAGGATCATCACTATGTGGCCAGGAAGGAGACAGCCGCGGCGCTTTGCCTTCTTTCCGGTCTCGACCTGGAATGCGGTGACAACTACTACATTGAGCCTCTGAAGAAGGCCTATAAGCTGGGTATGGTGAAAGATGAGGACATCGACCGCGCCGCCCGCAGGATCCTGACCGCCAGGATGCGTCTTGGCATATTCGATTCAGGCAAGGACAATCCATACACCAAAATATCACCTGACGTGATCGGGTCCGAGGAGCATCAGGCTCTTGCCCTTGAGATGGCCAAAGAAGCCATCGTGCTGCTCAAGAACGAGAAGAACATGCTACCGTTGAAGAAGGGGAAGGTCCGCTCGGTTGCCGTGGTTGGCATCAACGCCGCCTCTTGCGAATTCGGAGACTATAGCGGCACTCCAGCCTCGACTCCTGTCTCGATTCTTGACGGCATCAAGACAGCTGCCGCTAAGGAGAAAATCAAGGTGAATTACGCTCCTTGGAAGACTGCGGCTGACGGAATGGAGTTGATCGCCCCTGAGTTTTTCCCTGGCGGGCTCAAAGCCGAATATTACAGCGGAACATCGCTTCAAGGCCAGGCCAAGACGAGGACGGACGAGTGGATTAATTTCGAACCTAACAACCAGGCCCCGGATCCTTTCCTTCCGGCCTCACCGTTGAGCATCAGGTGGACAGGTACTCTGCGCCCGAACGTGAGTGGCGAATATGAGCTAAGCTTCACTTCTGACGATGGTTGCCGCCTTTGGGTGGACGACAAACTCGTGATTGACGCCTGGGGAGGACATCAGGTCCGTTCGGACAACGCCAAGATCAATCTTGAGGCAGGCAAGGAGTACTCTATCAAGGCGGAGTACTGGAACAATCTGGACTATGCTGTCGCCAAGCTGAACTGGAGACCCCCTGTGGTGGATGGACAGGGCAGGCTTGCTCTGTACGGAAAGGCTGGCGAGGTGGCCGCTAAGAGCGATGTAGTGATCGCCGTGATGGGTATCAACAAGACCATCGAGAGGGAAGGAAAAGACAGGGATTATCTGACCCTGCCCGCTGACCAGCAGGAATTCCTCCAGGAACTTTACCATGTCAATAAGAATATTGTCCTGGTGCTTGTCGCCGGAAGTTCCATGTCTGTGCTCTGGGAAGATAAGAATCTTCCTGCCATCGTCAACGCTTGGTATCCTGGTGAGAAAGGCGGCACGGCCGTGGCCGATGTCCTCTTCGGAAAATACAACCCTGCGGGAAGGCTCCCTCTGACCTATTACAA
Organism: uncultured Bacteroidia bacterium; assembly: GCA_902785825.1. Classification (GTDB taxonomy): domain Bacteria; phylum Bacteroidota; class Bacteroidia; order Bacteroidales; family UBA932; genus Cryptobacteroides. Next base: position 28,274 of record CACZZZ010000016.1, on the reverse strand, counting down.
CAGGATCGAGGATCTTCCTCCTTTTGACGACTATGACATCACTAAGCGTACGTATAAGTACTTCGAGGGAGACGTCCTGTATCCTTTCGGTTACGGTCTGAGCTACAGTAGTTTCCGCTATTCCAACCTGAAGGTAGAGGATAAGGGCGAGAATGTTGAGGTCACTTTCACTCTCAAGAACACCGGCAAGTACGACGGAGACGAGGTCGCCCAGGTCTATACCCGTTTGCCTGAATATGAGGGCAAGGCTCCTATTAAGGAACTCAGGGGCTTCAAGAGGGTCCATCTCAAGAAGGGAGAGACCAAGACTGTCACGATCCCTGTCCGCCGCGAGGATCTTCGCTATTGGAGCGAGTCTCAAGGTAAATTCATTATCCCTGAGGGACTTCCCGAGGTGATGGTGGGCGCTTCTTCCGCTGATATACGTCTGAAAACCGAATAATTTTTATTACCATGAGAAGAATCACAGGCATATTCTTTTCCTTGACACTGCTGCTTGGAGCGTCGGCCTGCTCCGAGAAGCCTTCCGGGACCACGACCGTCTCCGACCTCGCCGGGATGTTCGCCCAGCCCCCGATCGAGTACGGTCCCTATGTCTGGTGGCATTGGATGGGCCCGAATTTCTCCAAAGAAGGAATCCGCAAGGATCTCGAGGCTATGCGGGAATCCGGGATAGCCGGTGCTACGATTTTCAACCTCACTTCCGCTGTGCAGGAATCAGAAGGCCCCGTTGGCAACAATCCATGGCCTGACCAGACTTACCGCAGTCCCAAGTATTGGGAGGCGATATATTACGCCGCGGAGGTGGCTGAAGAACTCGGTCTTAAGGTCGGTCTCCATAACTCTCCGGGATACAGCACCACAGGTGGCCCTTGGATCGATGAGGACAAGGGAATGCAGACAGTGGTCTCCAGCTCGACCCCGGTGACTGGGGGGCGCAAGGTGAAGGTGGCGCTTCCTGTGCCGAACCTGCCTTCCTTCTCATTTTACTCCGATTTCACGGCCAAGGCGACCAAGTTCCATGACATAGCGGTGATGGCAGTCCCGGCTAAGAAGGATGCCAGGAAGGATGATGTCATCGACCTTACCGGCAATATGGACGCTTCAGGAACCCTCACTTGGGTAGCGCCAGCGGGAAAATGGACGGTTTTCCGCATTGGACATGCCTGCACGATGGCTTTCCCTCATCCTGTGCCAGAAGAGCTGATCGGGAAGTGCTTCGAGGTGGACAAAATGAGCGCCGAGCTGACCGCTTTCCATTGGGACAATGTCCTGGATCCTTTGGAGAAACATGTCGGGAAATATTTCGGGAAGTCGTTCACCCACATGCTGATAGACAGCTACGAGGCTGGAGACCAGAACTGGACTGAAGGGTTCAGGGAGGAATTCACCCAGGAGCATGGGTACGATCCTGTGCCGATGTTCGCCCTTAAGGGTGTGGCCCCCGGCGCTGAAGATGTGAAGAAGTTTGACGAGGACATGAAGGCCACGATCAGCAGGCTTTTCATTGACAATGGATTCAAAGTCGCCCGCGACAAGATCCACGCCAAGGGTCTCAAGTTGTTCTGGGAGCCTTATACCGGTCCATTCAGCACAGCCGAGTCGGTGGCGATCGCCGACCTGCCTATGGGAGAGTTCTGGACTCACGGCAACGGTCGAATCAGCGGGACTATCGTCGATAAGGCCAAGGAGGCCGGAATCAATATCGTCGGGGCCGAAGCTTTCACAGGCTGGCCTACCAACAGCCATTACACCGAGGATCCCGCCTTCTTGAAGAAATCAGCTGACGGGACATTCCTCTCGGGAACCAATCTTCTCTTCCTCCATCACTGGGTCCACCAGCCGTTTGACGATCGGTACCAGCCCGGTATGGGCATGGGATGGTGGGGTACCCACTTCGGTCGCAACCAGACTTGGTTCGAGCCGGGCAAGGAGTTCTTCCGCTATCTGACCCGTTGCCAGATGATGCTCCGTCAGGGAGTCCTTGAGGACAGGGCGGAGAACTGGATCCACAGGAAGACAACCGATTCGGACATATTCTTCACGGCCAATCAGGAAGACTCGGCTGTTGTGGTCTCCATCCCGGTCCCTGAGCGGAGCCGAAAGGACGGCGCCCAGACTGTCCCTGAGGCGTGGGACCCTTATACCGGAAAGATTTCTTTGGCGGGCGGACTGGAAGGCACAGCATCCGACTCGCTATATGTGACCCTCGAACCTGGCAAATCGATGTTCGTGGTTCTCAACTATGGCAAGTCTTCTTATAAGAAGGCTCCTGTCTATGTCGCCAAGTCCACCTCGACCAAGCCGGTCGGAGGAACATGGGATGTTGAGTTTGTCCCGAAAATGGATGAGAAATTCTCAGTCAAATCATTCAATCTCAAAGATTTCAGCCAGTGTGATGACCAGAGGATCCAGTTCTTCGCCGGAACCGCGACCTACACTGCCACAATCCAGGTGGACAAGGAAGATCTCGCTAAGGACAAGAGAATAGTCCTTGATCTTGGAGAGTTGAACGACCTGGTCGAGGTCAGCGTCAATGGCAAGAAAACCGGAGTGCTTTGGTATCCGCCTTTCAAAACTGACATAACCGATTATCTAAAGGGTGGGGAGAATGTCCTGTCCTTGGCGGTGACGAACAACTGGGCCAACAGGATGATTGGAGACGAGCGCTTTGAGCCTGATTTTGAATGGGGATATGACCGTGGAGAGACTTTCGGTAAGGGAATAAAGGCTTTCCCGGAATGGTTCATGAAAGACACTCCGCGTCCATCCAAAGACCGCAAATCCTTCTTCGTCTGGACCTATTTCAGGCCAGATTCCCAGCTCGAACCCGCGGGTCTTGTAGGCCCTGTCAATCTTGAGATCCAATCATTATGAAAAGATTGTTAACATCAACAGTTCTGTCGCTTGCCCTTTCTCTTGGCGTTCTGGCCCAGGGAAAGGGCGCGTACATCGCACCGGTGATTTGTCCGGAGCCTCAGTTCTCCGAAATTTCCCCGACCGATTACGTGCCTTTGAAAGAAGTGACCCTCTCTTGCCCGGATGATGACGCTCCCATGTGGGCGCAAAAACACCTGAGAGAGTGGTATGGGGAATATGCCCCGAGAGTCGTCCCCGTGTTGGGAAGAAAGGCCGGCGGGGCTGAAGGGGAATATGAGCTCGAGATCGGCCAGAAAGAAGTCAAAATCAAGGCCGGGACTCTTCAGGGCGTACGCTATGCCCTATATTCCTTAAGGCAACTGGCTATGCCCTCCAGGGGGACCGCAAGGGTTTCAGGATGGATAGTTCCGATCGCTACTGTCAAGGACAGGCCCGGGCTCGCTTTCAGGGGCATCCACATCTGCTGGTTCCACGAGACTGAGCCGTGGGAAGTTGAGCGTCTTGTCAGGCTAGCGGCTTATTATAAGCTGAACTACGCCGTGATCGAGCCGTGGGGCTCTTTCAAGAGCGATGTGGCTCCGTGGTATGGTTGGCCAGATGGCTCCATGACTAAGGAGGAAGTATCCCGCATTAAGATAATAGCGGACGACCTCGGCATCACCCTGATCCCTCAGATCAATGTGTTCGGCCACGCTACCATGGCCAGGGGAGGCGCCGGAAAACATGCCGGTCTGGATTTCAATCCGGAATATCAGCCTCTGTTCGAGCCCTCAGGAGGATGGAACTGGTGCCTCTCCAACCCGGAGGCCACGAAGTTGATCCAGGACTTGATCTCCGAGCTGCATGAGGCTTTCGGCAATCCGCCGTATTTCCACATCGGAGGCGATGAGGCTAATCCCCCGAGTTGCCCTGAGTGTATCAAACACCCTTATTCTGAGCTGTTTCTGAATCATATCAAGGCCATCCGAGAGACTGTCGCGGCCCGTGGGGCGAAGGCTATGATGTGGCATGACATGCTTCTTGAAAGAGGGGATAGCCGGTGGAACGGTTTTTACGCGAACGGTACTCCCCAGACCGCGGCCGGCTTCTTAGGGTTCCCGAAGGATATCGTGATCTGCGATTGGTTCTATGGGGGCGCTAAAGATTCCTATCCCACGTTGGATTATTTCCGCGGGCTTGGTTTTCCGACCTTGACTTGTCCTTGGATGGATCGGAAAGGCACTGTTTCCCAAGGCAGGTATGCCCATGAGAAGGGCATGGATGGCGTTCTGGGGACTTTGTGGCACCATTATTTCGGCGAGGATCTCGTGAGCATCTATTTCACTCTGGCTAACGCCGCATGGAAAAAAGAGCCTTCATACTCAAGGAGCTCGTATCTGGTCCAGACTCATCTCCGGCAGGTTGGTTGGGACATGAAGGTCACTGATCCCCGGCGGACCGGAGTTTATTACGACGAGATTCCTCCGGAGCCATTCTTGGATAATTGATTTTTAGAACAATTTGAAGATCAAGGTTTTATATTCATTGATGGCTATCGCCTCGCTTTTCTTGGCCTCCGTCCCTTCGGAAGCGCAGGAGGGCGAGGACAACACTTTTGGAGGCTGGGAATTCCTCGAGATCAACCACGATTTCGGTAAGAGTCCCTTTTTCGCCACTTTTTATTACGAGCACGATAACTACCAGTACAGCCGCCTGGAGTGCTGGTACACCCGTACCACCCTGGGAGTCAAGATACTCCCTTGGCTTAAGGCCGATGTCGCCTACGACTTCATCAGGGAGCCGTCCTTCCTGACCCACAAGGCCGTGGCTGATTTGACGGCGACTCTCAAGCAAGGAGGACTGAAGGTGTCGATAAGGGAACGCTACCAGCATGGATGGACTCCCGAGATTGGGGAGGAAAGTGATGTGCTGCGTTCCAGGCTCAAGGTGCAGTACGCCATTCCAGGAAGCAAGTTCAGCCCTTATCTTGCGGCCGAGGTGTTCACCTGGGGCGACAAATGGAAAAAGACCAGGCACTATGTGGCCTGCGACTACGACATCTCCAAGGCCGTCCAGTTTGAGGCCTATTACCTTTACTATGCGTTCAATGATGTTCCCGCTGAGCATGTCATAGGTTTGGGGATTAATTTAAATATTTAATAATCAAGATAATAAGGATAAACAATGAAGCGTTTTTCTGTTTTGGTCCCTGTAATGGCTGCCGTGGCGGTATTAGCCTCCTGCAATAGCCAGGTCCCCAAAGAGGATGCGTCTCCCGTCCGGGGGTCGGAGTTCGTCTCTGAATATCTCACCCCGACTCGGGTTGTCTTGACCGAGGGGCCGGTAACCTCTCCGGAGGTACTGACCAGGCCTTATCCAGGCCAGGTCTCCACATCTGAGGAGTACATGACGGAGTTTGGCCCCGGCGGGTCTGTCCTTCTCGATTTCGGGAAGGAGATCCAAGGCGGCATCCAGATCACCCGGGCAATGTACGGGAGCCATGATCCGGTCAGGTTCCGGCTGGTACTGGGTGAATCCGTCAGCGAGGCGCTGAGCGATGTGACCGAAAAGGGCAGCACCGCCACCAATGACCACGCTGTCAGGGATTTCGAGATCTCAGTTCCTTGGCTTGGTGCCGCTGAATATGGCAACAGCGGCTTCCGTTTCGCGAGGTTGGACTATCTTGGTGATGATGAGCAGGCCGCCCTGGTGGCTGTCCGCGCGATCTCCAAGTACAGGGATATCCCTTATCTTGGTTCTTTCCATTGCAGCGACAAGAGGCTCGACGACATCTGGCAGACTGGAGCCTACACTGTCCATCTCAACATGCAGGAATACCTTTGGGACGGAATCAAACGCGACCGTCTTGTCTGGATAGGGGACATGCATCCTGAGGTTATGACCGTCGGGACCGTGTTCGGGAACCACGAGGTTGTTCGCAAGAGCCTGGACTATGTCAGGGACGGGACTCCCGAAGGGTGGATGAACGGAATCTGCTCATACTCACTATGGTGGATTATCATTCACCACCATCTTTATCAGTGGTACGGGGATATGGATTATCTACAGGAGCAGAAAGCGTATCTTGTACGGTTGCTGGAGAATGTGATGAAAAACGTCGAAGGTTCGAAAGAGGCTTACGCCGACGGCCGCTTCATAGACTGGCCTTCCAATGACAAGCCGGATGTCATCCACGCCGGGTTGCAGGCCCTTACTGTCAGGGCGCTTGAGGCAGGATCCGAGATGTGCGGATGGTTGGGGGATGAGACCATGAAAGTGAAATGCGGGGATGTGGCAAAGTCTATGCGGACTTATGTTCCTGATAATAAGAATAATAGTCAGGCAGCGGCGCTTCTTGCCATCCAAGATATGCTGGATGCCGGGAAGGCCTCGGAGATCATTCTCGAAAACGGCCCTGAGAAGTTCACCTCTTTCATGGGTTACTATCTGCTTGAGGCTCTCGCCAAGGGCGGACATTACGCGGAGGCCATGGATCTGATCTCAAAATATTGGGGAAAGATGCTTGATCTTGGAGCCACCACTTTCTGGGAGGACTTCAACTACGCTGACGCCGAGAATGCCGCCAGGATCGACGAGATCGTCCCGGAAGACAAGTTCGACATCCATGCTGACGGAGGCGCATGGTGCTATGTGGGTCTGCGCCATAGTTTCTGCCACGGCTGGGCTTCCGGTCCCACGACTTGGCTGAGCCGTCACGTCCTGGGCATCGAACCTGTCGGAGTCGGGTTCAAGCAAGTCAGGATCGAACCGCACCTTGGCGACCTTCAGTGGGCCGAGGGAACCTTCCCCACGCCATACGGTGTCATCTCTGTCCGTCATGAGAAAAAAGCCGACGGAACCGTCGCTTCCGACATTAAGCTCCCGAAGGGAATTAAACAAGTGAAATAATTAATATTCAAGGATATGAGAAAGATTGTCAATGCGCTGCTCTTTGCGGGCATATTGCTTTTGGGTGCCTGCGCCTCTAATCAGACATCAGAGTCTATTCCGCTTCCTGAACATCCGAGGCCGGACTTTGAGAGAGCCGAGTGGATCAACCTCAATGGCCATTGGGCCTTCACCTTTGACGCGGCGGCTGCCGGCAAAGTCCTTTCTGACGGTGACTTGGCGGCCATGACGCAAAAGATTCTGGTTCCTTTCCCTTGGGGCTCAAAGCTTTCCGAGGTTGAGGACAAGGGAGACATCGGTTGGTATGCCCGTGAGATCAAGGTCCCGTCCTCATGGAAGGGCAAGAGGGTCTATCTCGTGGTCGGCGCGTCCGACTGGGACACCCAGGTGTGGCTGGACGGCAAGGAGGTCGGACGCCATCAGGGTGGCTACACACCTTTTGAGTGCGAGCTTAAGGACGTGACTTTCGGGAAGAACCAGACCTTGATCATCAAGGCGGATGACACCTCCAATGATTCCCACCTTTATGGCAAGCAGGGGTACGGCAACGCCCGGGGCATCTGGCAGACAGTTTATCTTGAGGCCAGGGGAGAGAACTACATCAGTTCCCTTCATTTCAGCCCGGACATCGACAACTCCTCTGTCAAGGTGGATGTCGCCCTCGCGGCTCCAGCCGCCCAGGGTGAGACTTTCAAACTCGAGTTCAAGACCGGTGGCCAGGAGACTTTCACTTCTGACATCAGCGGCAAGGACAAGGCGAGTTTCGTGATTCCGATCAAGGACCAGCATCTTTGGGACTTGGACGATCCCTTCCTTTATGAGGTCAAGGCTTCGATCAAGGATGATTCCGTGGACAGCTACTTCGGCCAGAGGAAGATCGGGACTGTTAAATTCCCCGGAGCAGACTATAAGTACGTGGCTCTCAACAACAAGCCTATTTATTTGCAGCTTTGCTTGGATCAGAGCTACCATCCGGAAGGATTCTATACCTTCCCCAGCGACGAGTTCATGAAGAATGAGATCCTGCTCTCAAAGAAGCTCGGTCTGAACGGCAACAGGATCCACATCAAAGTGGAGATCCCCCGCAAGCTTTACTGGGCGGACAAACTCGGTTTGCTGATCATGGCTGACACCCCTAACTTCTGGGGCGAGCCTGTCCCGGAAGCCCGTCAGGATTGGGAGCACTGTCTCAGGGGACAGGTCGAGAGGGATTATAACCATCCGTCAATATTCGCATACGTGAATTTCAACGAGACTTGGGGACTTTTCGACAAGGACCATGTGTACACCAAAGACGCCCAGGAATGGGTCCGGTCGATGTACCGTCTGACCAAGAGCCTGGATCCGACCCGTCTTGTCGAGGACCAGAGCGCCTGCAACCAGGACCATGTCGAGAGCGACATCAACTCCTGGCATTCCTATAAGCCCGGTTGGGATTGGGAAAGGGAGATCAAGTACTATTGCGACAACACCTATCCGGGAAGCCATTTCAACTACATTGGTGACAATGTCCAGACGGATGTGCCGATGATCAATAGCGAGTGCGGCGACGTTTGGGGATATCACGGCAGCGCCGGTGATGTCGATTTCACTTGGGACTACCATATCATGATCGATCTCTTCCGCCGTTATCCCAAGTGCGCCGGATGGCTCTACACTGAGCATCACGATGTCATCAATGAGTGGAACGGATATGTCCAGTACGACCGCTCCCCGAAGATCGACGGCCTGGGCGACCTCGTCCCCGGGATGACCGTCTCTGACTTCCAGAGCCTGTACTATATTTCCCCTATGAAATATCTCTGGACTGTTAACAAACCCGGCGAGCAAGTTCCTCTGTCTTTCTACGGCTCATTCATGACTGAAAAGGATCCGGGAAAGCTGTCTTTGGAGACGGAACTTGTTGGGTATAACAGCCTTGGCGAGTTTAAGGAATATGAGAAGACTTCAATTCCCGTTGTCTTTGAGCCTTGGCTCAGCAAGCCGGTGGCGAGCCAGAAAGTCTCTGTTCCAGAGGAGAATGGCCTGTACTGGCTCAGGATGGTCTTGAAGAATGATAAAGGCGAGGTTCTCCATCGTAACTTCACGACCTTCCGTGTGAAAAACGGAAAGACTCCGGCTACGGACAATACCAGGATCCTGACCTTCGCACCTGCCTCTTACACCGCTTCTGAATGGTCGAAGGGTACATCCTCGATCTACGGAGGTCTCAAGGAGAACGGTTTCGGCAATGGATATTTCGAATATACACTCAGCATTCCCAAGGATATCGATCTTGAGAAAGTCACTTCAGCTGAACTTCTTTTCGAGGCTTCCGCCAAGGAAAAATTCGGAAAGGACAAAGAGGGTGACGAGATTGACGGCGATTACATGCTTGGCAAGGGTACCTTTGACCACTGCAAGTCGCTCAATTCCTACGCCATGACAGACACGACTCTCTGGCCTTCGAAGCTGGAGGTCTCCGTGAACGGCAAGATTATCGGAAAGGTGGACCTGAAAGACGATCCGGCGGATCATCGCGGCATCCTGTCATGGGGAGCTCAGCCAGCCGAACGCGAGATGCGTGAAGGCGGCTCCTACGGCGAGCTTGTCAAGATCGATGTGCCTCTTAATGGCCTTCCTGTCGGGGAGATCCTGAAGACAAGGCAGGTCAAGCTCCGCTTCAGCGTTCCCGCTGAAGACCTCGACGGCGGTCTCGCCATTTACGGTAAGGACTTCGGCCGCTATCCTCTCGATCCCACCGTTATCATCAAAACCAAATAGTAACAAACAGTCATTCTGACTATTAACTGTCATTCTGAACGAAGTGAAGAATCTATCAATATTAGCCATCGCGATCTTGCTCGCGGTCTCATGCGGTAGTCATAAGTTGTTCAAGGACGGCCAGTCCGACTACACAATTGTCGTGTCTGAGGACGCTACTCCTTCGGAGAAGTACGCGGCCTCCGAGTTGAGGAATTGGATAAAAGAAGTCTCCGGAGTGGAGCTGCCTGTGGCGGGTCTTGACGGGGGAAAGAAGGGTAAACGGCTGATTGTCGGTTATAACACCCTCACAGAGACCATGGTACCAGGCTCGGTCAAGCCTGTGGATCGGGATGACTCTTTCACTCTTACCAGTAAGGGTGGAGACATTCTCTTCTGGGGAGGAGCCAACCGCGGCACACTTTACGCCGTGTATTCCTTCCTGGAGGAGGAGCTCGGCTGCCGGTGGTTTTCCAGCAAGGTGAGCGTGGCCCCACACAAGGACTCTTGGGAGTTCTCACAATTGGACCGCCATGAGGAGCCTGGAATAATTATCCGGGACAACTGCTACCTGGATGTCCGTGAGAACCCGGCTTTCTCCGGAAGGATGAGGAATAATTTCGTCAACCTGCCCGGGGAAAAACCTGGCGAGACGCTTCCTGGCACCGCTGAGGGTTATTGGGGAGTCCACGCCATGGGCTATCTCATGACTCCCGAGGAGTATTATGCCGAGCATCCTGAGTATTTCAGTTTCAGGGACGGTGAGCGCCTTTCCGGTTACTCCCAGCTATGTCTCTCGAATCCCGATGTGCTGAGGATCTGCACGGAGAAGATCAGGAACGTCATGCGGCAGAACCCCGATTTCCTTATCTATTCGATGGAGCAAGGGGACAACCGCCTATATTGCCAATGCGAAGAGTGCGAGACTCTTGCCGAGAAATATGGCGGCCAGTCCGGCCTCATGGTGTGGTTCGTGAATCAGGTCGCTGATGCGGTCAAGGATGAGTTCCCGGACAAGTTCATCGGAACCTTCGCTTACCAGTACACCCGCCACGCTCCTAAGGACATAGTCCCGAGGGACAATGTGGTGATCCGCCTCTGTAGCATCGAGTGCTGCATGTTCCATGACTATGACGACTGCGAGCAGAATGTCGCCTTCATGAAGGATCTCAAGGACTGGTCCGCTATCGCTCCTAATCTTTACATCTGGGACTATGTGACAGACTTCGCTCAGTACTGCCTCCCGGTCGCCAATTGGAAGACCATGGCGACCCACATCAAGGACTTCCGTGACAACAACGCTATCGGAATATTGGAAGAAGGTGATTACCAGACAGTCTCATGTGAATTGAGGGAGCTTCGAGCCTGGCTGCTCTCAAAGCTGATGTGGAATCCGGACGCTGACGTTGACGCTTTGATCGAGGATTTCACCGACGGTTACTATGGGGCCGCCGGCAAATATGTCAGGGAATATATCGCCCTCTCGGACAGCATCCTTCGCAGGCCGGGTATCCACTCTGACTGCTATATCGACGCTTCTGATCCGATGTACACTGATGAGCTCATTTCCGAGGGCAGGAAGATTTTCGCCGCGGCGAAAGAAGCGGTGGCTTCCGATAAGGTTCTCCATGACAGGGTCGAGACGGCCGAGATGCCGCTCTGTTTCCTGCAAATGCATAAGAATCCAGTCGTTGGGTTCCAGGAAGGCGCTGATGCCCTTGTCCGCCGGGTGGTGGAAAGGGAAGGAATCAACCGCATGGCTGAAGGAGAATGGTCTGGAGGAATCATGGAGGCGAAGCACCTTTTGGATAATTATGCCAAACTGGCTGAAAGTTTCAAAGAGGCTCCCCAGTTGTCTGCTGCTGATGTCAATCCGACAGTCCATGGGGTATCGTTCCAGAAATACGAGGGCTCTTTCATGACCACCTCGCAGATGGTCTGGAGGGAAGATCCTGTTCATGAAGGCATTTTGCCATTTATCAAGATCGACACTGAGCCTGAGTTGGACCATTTCGGATATGTCTTCGACTGCTGGTTTAAGGCTGAGGTGGATGGAATCCACCAGTTTAAGATAGTCAGTGATGACGGTGCGGTGCTTTATCTCGACGGGACGGAGGTCATCAATTTGGATGGTTCCCATTCCCCAAAGACCGGGATAGCCTTCGTCAATCTGCAAAAAGGATTTCACCGCCTGAAACTCAGATATTTCGAAGATTGTGAAGGTCAGATGCTGGACATCTATCTCGCCGCTCCGGAAGGTTTCAACGGTCCTCTCCCGGCCAACAGGCTTTTCATCCCCTAATGTCATTCTGAGCGAAGCGAATAATCTAAATAACTGAAAATGAAGAAAACAATCACTGCGTTATTCCTTCTGGTGTTGTCCCTCTCCGTGTCAGCGCAAAAGATTGATCCGAAAAAGGTTTACCAAATATCCACCTCAGGGGGATTGGTTCTTGACAATCAAGGGAGCATAAGCAGCGAGACACGAATGTATCTTGGGGTTCCCGACAATGAGTCCCAGGCCCAGGCCTGGCAGTTCAGGGATTTGGGAAATGGCACTTACCAGCTGGTCAACGCGTTCTCTTTCCAGGCTTTGGACTGCGATGGCACAGGCGGGGAGCACCCTGTCATCCAGTGGCAGGATGAGAGACCTAACCCGAATCAACATTGGGTTGTCTCTTTCGCCGAAGACGGTTCTTGCTCGATAGTGAGCGTCGCGAGCGGCATGGCTCTGGGGCTTGACTCTACCCATCAGCCTGGTACCGCGGTCTGGCAAAAAACAGCCGATCCGTCCAATCCATCCCAGCGCTGGTTCCTGAGGGAATCCGCCGCGGAAGTGGACTTCATAATCCCCAAGACGGAGTCGAATAACGATTGGGAAAACGAGAAGGTATTTGCTATCAATAAGTTGCCGGGTCACGTCACCTTCCTCCCTTTCGCTTCTGAAAAAGAGATGGTTTCCGACCCTGCTTATACGCGGCCATGGGACCGGACCAGTACCTCCAGGATATTGCTTCTAAATGGGAAATGGAAGTTCAATTGGGTGGCGGATCCTAAGGACCGGCCATCCGGTTTCCAGTCTCCAAAGTACGATGTCTCTTCTTGGAATGAGATCGACGTTCCTTCAAACTGGGAGATGAAGGGGTATGGCACTCCGTTATATTCCAACAGCACATATCCTTTCCTTAACAATCCTCCCTTCATCCAGCCCCAGCGTGGCTACACCACCTTCACTGAGCCCAATCCCACAGGGTCTTACCGCAGGGATTTCACCCTCCCGTCAGATTGGGGTGACAAGCAGGTGTACATCCACTTCGACGGCGTTTACTCCGCCTTCTATCTCTGGGTCAACGGAAAGAAGGTCGGATATAGCCAGGGGGCCAACAACGACTCCGAGTTTGACATCACCAAATTTGTGGTGAAGGGACGCAATGTCGTGGCCGTGGAGGTTTATAAGTGGAGCGACGGCAGTTATCTCGAGGATCAGGACATGTTCCGCCTCGCTGGTATCCACCGGGATGTCTATCTTGTCGCCAGGCCGAGACTTCATTTCAATGATTTTGACATAAAGGCCTCTTTCAGCGACGGTTTCTCCATCGGCTCCATCGACGCTTCCGCCATTCTAAGGAATGATGGCAAGGGATCGGTAGCCCGGGTCAAGGCCGCTATTTACGATGAACAGGGGCGCGAGGTAAGCCAAGCCGAATCCGCCGAGACAATGATTTCCGCAGGGAAAGAGTTTGCGCTGAAGGATATACGTATGGATGTGTCCAACCCTCATCTTTGGTCTGCTGAGGATCCTTATCTTTACACGATCCGTATGGAACTTCTCGACAAGGCCGGAAAGACTCTTGAGACGACTTTCTTCCGTCACGGGTTCCGAAAGGTTGAGTTCAAGGGGAACAAACTCTATGTCAACGGGGCCCTGACATATCTGAAAGGCACCAACCGCCATGACATAGATCCTGTCCATGGCAAGGCCGTGCCGGTCGAGACTATGCTCAAGGATATTCTTCTGATGAAGCGTCACAACATCAATACTGTCCGAACCAGCCATTATCCCAATGACCCGAAGATGTACGCCATGTATGACTATTTCGGGCTCTACGTCATCGATGAGGCTGATCAGGAGTGCCATGGCAACAACGCCATCAGTAAGACTCCCTCCTGGGAGGCGGCCTACGTGGATCGTGCCGAGAGGATGGTCCGCAGGGACAAGCTGCACCCGTCTGTAATCTTCTGGTCGCTTGGAAACGAGTCGGGTCCCGGTCCGAACATCGTCGCCGAAAGGGACGCTGTCCGTCGTCTGGACGACCGTCCTATCCATTATGAGGGCATGAACAGCGTCGCGGACATGGACTCGAGGATGTATCCCTCGCTGAGCGAGATGGAGGCTCAGGACAAGGATGGCAGCGATAAGCCTTACATCCTTTGTGAATATGCCCATGCGATGGGTAATGCCATCGGTAATCTTGCGGAATATTGGGACTATATTGAGAACAAGTCCGAAAGGATGATCGGAGCCTGCATCTGGGACTGGGTTGACCAGGGTATCCATATGTTCGGAGAGAACAATGGCAACCTCTACTTTGGAGGCTCGTTCGGAGATTTGCCCAATGACAATGACTTCTGTCTCAATGGTATAATCACTTCAGACCGGAGGGTTACGGCTAAACTGCTCCAGGTCAAGAAGGTTTACCAGTACATTAAAATCACCCGTGGTTCGGCTCCGCTCACTAATCGGTCCCTGAGCGGAGTCGAAGGGCAGGTGGAGCTGCTCCTCGAGAACCGTTACACCACCTACAACCTTTCCCAAATGGGACTTCATTACAGATTGCTCCATGACGGGAAACAGGTGACTACAGGCGAGACCTCTATCCCCGGAGCGAAGCCGGGCGAGTCTTGCTCTGTGAATATTCCCGTGGACAAAGCTTTGCTGGAAAGGAAAGACGTGGATGTAGTCCTCCAGGTCAGTGTTTGCCTCAAGGAATCTACCCGCTGGGCTGACGCCGGTCATGAGGTGGCTTCGGCTGAGTTCATCTTGAATGAGCCTGAAAGGAAGCTTTCTCCTGTGAAGCCTGCGGACGGTTCACCTTTGAAGGTCTATACCGAGGAAAACCGGTATCTCTGCGCTTCGAATGGTAAGGTTTCCGTTCGCTTCGACCGGACGGAGGGATCCCTCCAGAGCCTCTGTCTGGCCGGTGAGGAAGTTCTTCATATTCAGGGAATTTCCCAGTTTAATGGGTATAGGTACATCAGCAACGATGCCGCCAGATTCATGGGAATCGAGTTCCATGACCCTCTTCCCACCACCAGCCGGGTGATAGATTTCTCATCCAAGGTAGTGGACGGAGGCTTGAGGGTTGAGACCTCTCTTGAAGCCACGGTTGGAGGTACCGCTGTGCCTTACTCGGTCGTTTATGACATCCATGACTCTGGTAGCGTCGATGTGACCGCCACCTTCTCTCCCGGCGAGAAATTCTCCCTTCACAGGTTGGGACTCCGTTTCTCCCTTGATCCAGCTTTCGAGAATGTCTCCTGGTATGGGCGTGGCCCGATGGAGAACTATATCGACAGGAAAGACGCCGCATTCCTCGGGGTGTATGATGCCACCGTTTCCGGTATGGTCGAGCCTTACGCCCGCACCCAGAGCATGGGTGAGAGGACTGACACGAGGTGGATAAGGTTCTCAGCCGCGGATGGCAGGGCTTTCAAGATAACGGCCGAAGGTCCGCTCTCTTTCTCTGCCCAGCATTTTACGGACGAGGATATATTCAGGGCCAAGTACTTCCATAATCTGGGCAAGGTCAGGCGCTCCGCGGTCATCCTTAATCTTGACAGCTACATTGACGGGGTCGGCAACGGCAGTTGCGGTCCCGGGACCCTGGCGGAGTACAAGATCGTTCCCGGCGAGGAATACACCCTGAAGTTCCGGATCGAGCCGATTGGAGATAGTGGAGCTTTTTAGGCGGAAGTTATTTGTTTTAAAAAAGTTGAATTGTTATATTTGTGATAGCTAAACCGTTTTATAAGTATAATTAATCCAATATTGTCATGGCACGCCTTCTCTTGATGACCGATTTCTCGGAATCATATGCTAACAAGCTTCTGAAAGGGATTATGCGTTTCTCCCACGAGCACGAGCCGTGGGTAGTATGTAAGATGCCCCTCTCCTTGAGGGACAATGGCCGTATGGATGAGGTGGTGAAGTTCGCTGTCGATTGGAAGGCGGACGCTATCATCGGGCAGTTCCTGCCCACTGATGATGTGGACGCTTTCAGCAAGCACGGGATCATAGCTATCGCCCAGGACTATCACCAGAAGTTCCCTTCCATCAGCAACATAAGCGGTGACTATGCGGCTTCCGGCAGAATCGCCGCGGATTACCTGATCAAGAAAAGGGTCCATAATTTCGGATTCTTCGGCTTGAAGGGAATGGTGTGGTCGGATGACCGGCGGGACAGTTTTGTAGCGGAAATCCAGGCCAGGGTTCCGGACGCCACCATTTCTATCCAGGAGAAATATGACATAAGCGAGACGTGGTGGTACGACCTCGAGGGACTTGGAAAATGGCTCCGGGAACTTCCCAAACCGGTCTCCATCTTCGCTTGCGACGACAACAGGGCGTATTACATAATCGAGGCGGCGAAGATGACGGGAGGTGATGACATGCGTATCCCCGAGGACATCATGGTGCTCGGCATCGACAACGACGAGTCTCTGTGCCAGCTTTGTTCTCCCCAGCTCTCATCTCTGAACCAGGATGTCGAGGAGGCCGGGTACAACACGGCGAGTTTCATTGATGAGCTTCTAGCCCTTCCTGTCGAGGAAAGGGTCGGAAAGAAGCGTGACATAATCGTCAAGCCCACCCATGTGACAACCCGCCGTTCCACCGATGCGGTTTTGCATCCTAACCCATACATCTCCAGGATTTTATATTTTATTAACAACAACATTAACGACCGTATCTCGGTGGATGACGTGGTGGCTTTGGTCCCGATGTCGCGAAGGCTCCTTGAGAGCACTTTCCGCCGTGAGATGGGCACCTCGATCTATCAGTATATTATCAAGGTCAGGGTCGAGAAGATGAAGGACCTGATGATCAACGGGTATTCCCCGCTGAACGCCGCTGATATTCTCGGGATGGATTACAAGATAATAGCCAGGAGTTTCAAAAAACTGACTGACATGACTCCCGGCGAGTTTTACGACACATTGGAATTTGATTAAAAATAAATGAAATCAAAGTTTTTCCCTCTTCTGCTGGCTCTTGCCGGCATCCTCTCTTCCTGCGGAGACAATGATCCAAGGCTTGTGATATTCACTTATGATGGCTTGAGGTGGCAGGAACTTTACACTGGTGCGGACTCAAGTCTCGTGGGCAACTCAAGGTATGTTGACAATCCCGACCAATTGAAAGCCAAATACTGGAGATCTACTCCTGAGGAGCGGCGCTCCGTTTTGATGCCTTTCACTTGGAGCTATATCGAGTCTAATGGATATATGCTAGGGAACCGCCTGAAAGGCAGTCAGTTCCAGGTTTCGAACGGGCTGGCTTTCTCTTATCCCGGGTACAGCGAGATGTTCTGCGGCTGGGCTGATGATGAAAGGGTCAACAGCAATGCCGCCATCCCTAATCCCAACCAAAGCGTGCTGGAGGCGGTAGCCCAGGATCCCCGTTATAAAGGCAGTGTGATGGTCTATGGCTCTTGGGACTCGATCCGATATGCTGTCAACAACGAGAGGGGAGGCTTCCCTGGAAGCGTGGCATACGAGCCTGACCTCGCCACCCATAAGAGCCATGAGTTGAAGATGCTTAACAAGATGCAGGAGGTGATGCCACGTTATTGGGGCGGGGAGCGTTTCGACGCTTTCACTTACGCTTATGCGCTCGAAACGATGAAGAAAGATCATCCGAAGGTGATCTGGGTCGCTTTCGGAGACACCGATGAGTGGGCGCACGCCGGCAAGTACGATTTCTATCTTGAGGCCGCTCACGGCACGGACGAGATGATTCGCCAGATTGTTGAATATTGCGAGAGTGATCCTTTCTACAAGGGAAAGACCACGTACCTGATGACAACCGATCATGGCCGTGGCAACAAGAGTGCTTTCAAAGACCATGGCACGGGCACCAGAGGCTCGGAGCACACTTGGATGATGGCTTTCGGCAAGGGAATACAACACCTTGGAGAGACTTCCGGGAACGGTCCTTTCTACACCCGCCAGTTCGCCGCCACCGTCGCTGACATCCTCGGGATAGATTTCACTCCAGACAACGGGGAGAAGCAGCCTCCGGTCGATCCTGAATTCAAAGGTGAGCCTTTGGATGATAATATGGCGGTCAAGGACATGGGTTATTTCCATGAGTTAGGCGTAAAGCCTAATGGCGCCGGCCTTAAGTACAGGTACTATGAGGGACCTTTCGTCAGTGTGGACGAGCTTCTGACATCGGGTTACGAGGATAGCGGGATCGTGAATGAGTTGACTATCGAAGGGGCCAAGGCGGACGACCATTTCGGCTACGATTTCCACGGGTTTATCAAGATCCCCGTTTCCGGACGTTATGTTTTCTCGATCGCTTCCGACGATGGGGCGAAAGTGTTCATCGACGACAAATTGGTTATTGACAATGACGGGAGTCATAGTGTGAATGTCGTTGAGGCTTCGCTCGCCATGGACGCCGGCTTCCATCGCATTCAGGTCCTGTATTTCGATGATTGCGAAGGGCAGTTCCTTGAGCTCGGCATAGATGGTTGCGGGATCTCCTACGAAAATATCCCGGCCTCGATGCTTTTCCATTAATAAAACAACTTACAGATAATGAGAAGAATAATTGTCTTTTTGATGGGCGTTTGCGCCCTTGTTGCATCATGCTCCAAAGCGGATAAGGATCCGAAGGTGATAGTGATAACTTTTGACGGCCTGCGTTGGCAGGAAGTCTTTACCGGAGCCGATTCAACCCTTATTTCCGATCCACGTTTCGTCAAGGATCCGGAGGCATTGAAAGCCAAGTATTGGAAACCAACCCCAGAGGCTCGCAGAGAAGCGCTCATGCCGTTCGTGTGGAGCCATATAGCCTCGAATGGCTATTTGCTCGGCAACCGGAACAAGAACAGCCTCATGCAGGTCTTCAACAATAAGTCGTTCTCCTATCCTGGCTACAGCGAGATGTTCTGCGGTTGGGCTGATGACGAGAGAATCATTGAGAATGACCCTATTCCGAATCCCAACGTCAGTGTCATGGAGGTCGCGAACAAGGATCCCCGTTACAAGGACCATGTCATGGTTTACGGCTCCTGGGAGTCGATCCGTTTCGCGGTCAACAACGAGCGTGGCGGCTTCCCCGGGAGCACCGCCTACGAGCAGAACGCGTCCCCGAATCCGAGCCCGAGGCTGAAGATGATCGATAGGATGATGGAGAGCATGTATGGTGGCCCCAGAGGAGGGGAAAGGCCTGACGCGTTCACTTACGCTTATGCCATGGAGACCCTCCGGAATGACCATCCGAAACTGCTGTTCGTCTCTTTTGGCGCCACTGACGAGTATGGTCATGGTGGGGAATATGACAAGTACCTTGAGATAATCCGTCAGACAGACGGTTTCATCCGCGACATTGTGGAGACTTGTGAGGCGGATCCTTTCTATAAAGGCAAGACGACCTACCTGATCTCCACCGACCACGGCAGAGGCAATGGGGAAAAATTCAAGAGCCACGGAGCGGATGTCAGGGGTGCCAACCACACTTGGCTGATGGCTTTGGGTAGGAATATCCCCGCTGCCGGCGAGACTGAGAATAACGGCCCGTTCTATACCAAACAGATAGCGGCCACGATCGCCGACCTTTTGGGCCTTGATTTCACCCCTGGCAACGGAGTGAAGAGCGAGCCCTTCGACCCTTCATATTACAAAGAGCCTGAGGCACCTAAGGCCTCGGCGACCTTCCCGGCGATCAAAGCCGCACCTAAAGGCCATGGCGTGCGTTACACCTACCACGAAGGTCCTTTCATGAGTGTGGGCGAAGCTCTTTCCAGCCCTGTGGTGGCCAAAGGAACCATCCCGTTCCTATCCACCTCGGCAAAACGCCAGGAGGATCATTTCGGATTCAACTTCAACACTCTCATGAAGATTGAGAAAACCGGACTTTATCTGTTCTCGCTGGCTTCAGATGACGGTTCCAAGCTCTTCCTGGACGGTAAGCCTCTTTTTGACCTTGATAGGGACGGAGGCGGATTCGCTGAGGCTTGGATCCAGCTCGAAGCAGGCTTCCACCGTATTGAGATCCCGTATTTCGAGAATTATGGCGGTGAGAATATCGAAGTGGGTCTTGTTGGCGAAGGCATTGAGGTCGAAAACCTTCCGGCCTCAATGCTATGGTACGATTAATCTCTACTTGATCACTCCAAGTTCCTTACCCACCTTGATGAAGGCAGCGATGGCTTTGTCAAGGTGTTCTTTTTTGTGGGCCGCGGAAAGCTGCACCCTGATTCGGGCCTGTCCCTTAGGGACGACAGGATAGTAGAAGCCTGTCACGAATATCCCTTCTTCAGCCATCTTGGCTGCGAATTTCTGTGAGAGGGGAGCGTCGTAAAGCATGACGGCGCAAATGGCGCTTTGGGTCGGCTTGATGTCGAAACCGGCGGCCATCATGGCGTCGCGGAAGTACTTCACATTCTCCTGCTGGCGGTCGTGGAGCTCGTTGCTCTCACCAAGCATCTTGAACATCTCGATTCCGGCTGCCACGATCATAGGAGGCAGGGAGTTGGAGAACAGGTAAGGCCTGGAGCGCTGGCGCAGCATGTCGATAATCTCCTTGCGGCCGGTGGTGAATCCGCCCACGGTGCCTCCGAAAGCCTTTCCGAGTGTGCCTGTGAATATGTCGATCCTTCCGTAGCAGTCGAACTGCTCCGCGACTCCGCGGCCGGTCTTACCGACGACTCCGGCGCTGTGGCTCTCATCCACCATGACCAGGGCGTCATATTTCTCGGCGAGTTCACAGATCTTGTCCATCGGGGCGACATTGCCGTCCATCGAGAACACACCGTCGGTGCAGATGATCCTGAACCTCTGGGCCTGGGCCTCCTTGAGGCAGCGCTCAAGGTCTTCCATGTCAGCGTTGGCGTAGCGGTAGCGGACAGCCTTGCACAGGCGTACTCCGTCGATGATGGAAGCGTGGTTGAGTGAGTCAGAGATAATGGCGTCCTCAGCGGTGAGAAGGGGCTCGAAGACTCCTCCGTTGGCATCGAAGCAGGAAGCGTAGAGGATAGTGTCCTCGGTCTTGAAGAAATCGGAGATGGCTTTCTCAAGCTCTTTGTGGAGATCCTGGGTGCCGCAGATGAAGCGCACCGAACTCATTCCGAATCCTCTCTCGTCCATAGCCTTCTTGGCGGCCTCGATGAGCCTCGGAGAGTCGGCAAGTCCGAGATAGTTGTTAGCGCAGAAATTAAGGGCCTTGCTGCCGTCCTGGAGAGTGATCTCGGCGGACTGGGCGGAGGCGATGTTCCTCTCGTTCTTGTACAGGCCAGCTTCCTGGATGGAGGCAAGCTCTGCTTTCAAATGTTCCTGAAATTTGCCGTACATGATTATAATTGTTTAATTAGTTTCGTGTTTCCGTGAAATTAATGTAACTTTGCGATGCTAATTTAGCGATTTATTCATTAAAGACAATGAAAAATGTACTTGTGATCGGGTCAACCGGACAAATCGGTTCCGAGCTGACGATGAAAATCAGGAGAATGATCCCTGAAGGCAATGTTGTCGCTGGTTATATCAAAGGAGCGGAGCCTAAAGGCGAGCTTCTGGAGAGCGGCCCCGCGGCGGAGGCTGATGTGTGTAATGGTGAGCAGCTTCTTGAGGTTGTCAAGAAGTACGACATCGACACCATCTACAACCTCGCGGCCCTGCTGTCCGCCGTCGCGGAGCGGAAGCCCCAGCTGGCTTGGCATATCCAGATCGACGGTTTGATGAATATCCTCGAGATCGCGAGGGACAACCACTGCGCTGTCTTCACTCCTTCTTCCATTGGATCTTTCGGACCTGAGACACCTCGCAAGGACACTCCCCAGGACACGATCCAGAGACCCCGTTCCATGTATGGCTGCACAAAGGTCGCCACGGAGCTTCTCAGCGATTACTATTTCCACAAATACGGTGTTGACACCCGTTCGGTCCGTTTCCCTGGACTGATCTCCAACGTGACCCTTCCCGGAGGAGGCACGACTGATTACGCCGTGGAGATTTACTACGCCGCTGTCAAGGGTGAGGAATTTGTCTGCCCGATCGCTCCCGGAACCTTCATGGACATGATGTACATGCCCGACGCCCTGAAGGCCGCTGTCGATATCATGAACGCCGATCCTTCAAGGCTCATCCATCGCAATTCATTCAATATCGCTTCCATGAGCTTCGATCCTGAGATCCTAAAGGCGAAGATCACCGAGCATATTCCTGGATTCAAGATGCGTTATGAGGTCGATCCCGTCCGCCAGGCCATCGCTGAGTCCTGGCCGGACAAGATGGATGACAGCTGCGCCCGCGCTGAGTGGGACTGGAAGCCGTCATACGATCTTGAGGGCATGACCGTCGATATGATCGACGCTCTCCGGAAGAAGTTACTTTAGAGAAATATATGAAATATAAATTTTTGGCGGTATTGCCGCTTTTCCTCCCGTTGGCACTCTTCGGGAGGGAATTTCATGTTTGCAAGAGTGGCAGCGACCTTGCTTCCGGAACTCTTGGCGATCCTTTCTTGACAATCAACGCCGCTGCGAGGATCGCTTTGCCAGGCGATACCATCACCGTACATGAGGGCGTCTATCGCGAATGGGTCGATCCTCAAAGAGGCGGCAGGGGAGAGAGCAGCAGGATCCTTTACAGGGCCGCTGAAGGAGAGAAGGTAGAAATCAAGGGATCGGAGATAGTCACGGGTTGGAAAAAGGTACGTAAAGGCAGTGACATCTGGTCAGTGACCGTGCCTAATTCCCTTTTTGGAAGCTTCAATCCTTTTGCGGAAGAGTTCAAGGGAGACTGGCTTGAGACTAAATTTCCCATGCATCTGGCGGATGTTTACATTAATGAAATATCCCTGTATGAGGCGCCATCTCCGGATTCGCTCCAGGTCACAAGGACGACCCTCAGAGATCCTGAAGGTGTCAGGCTGAACTGGTACGCGACGGTGGAAGAAAACACGACAACCATACTCGCGTGTTTCGACGGGAAGGATCCCAACAAGGAAACAGTTGAGATCAATGTGCGTCCTACATGTTTCTATCCTACCCGCGAGGCTATCAACTATATAACCCTCAGGGGGTTCCACATCAGTCAAGCCGCTACCCAGTGGGCGGCCCCGACCGCGGAGCAGGTCGGCATGGTCGCCCCTCACTGGAGCAAGGGCTGGATCATAGAGAATAACGTCATAAAGAATTCCCATGCCAGCGGTATAACTCTCGGAAAAGAGGCTGGGACAGGCCAGGACGAATGGAGGAATGACCCTCGTCATATCGATGGCTCCATCCATTATCTCGAAACCATATTCAAAGCGCTCGAGAGAGGTTGGAATCGGGAGAACATAGGATCACATATAGTCAGGAACAACGTTATTTCAGACTGTGGCCAGACAGGAATATGCGGCAGTATGGGTTGCGCTTTCAGCGAGATTTACGGGAACCACATTTTCAATGTGTTCGTCAAAGGGTCAGACCAGTACAACGGGGCCGAGCTCAGCGGGATAAAGTTCCATGGCGCTATCGACACCTACATCCACGACAATTGCATCCATGACTGCAATCAGGCGATATGGCTGGACTGGATGGCCCAGGGATCGCGGGTGTCCTCCAACCTGTTCTTCAACAATTGGCAGCAGGACGTTTTCCTGGAGATGAACCATGGCCCTTTCATCTTGGACAACAATATCCTCTTGTCGGAATATTCGTTGCTGGACGCGGCGGAAGGAGGCGCATTCATCCACAATTTCATTTATGGGAAGATCCGTCATATCGATTGGGAAGACCAGCGCTTCGTCCCATACCAAAAAGCCCATTCGACAGCGGTAAAGGGAATCAGCAGGATAGAGCATTCAGACTATCGTTTCTTCAGCAATATCTTTTGCTCGACGGACGGGGACACAAGCTGGGAGCTCGCAAGGTACAAAGAAGCTGACCATCCGGCTTTTGTCAAGGACAATGTCCTGGTCAAGGATCCGAAATTTGAAATGTTTTTCGAAGGTGAGACTATCAGGCTGAAAATAAACGGTTTACCTCATCTTGAAAGTAATCTCCGGATTGTTGATGCCCAGCGGCTTGGAGTGACATTCCTTACGGATTATCCTTACGAGAACGCGGACGGGACTCCGGTTCTGATTGATCTCGACTATTTCAAAAACCCGAGGCCTGCCTCTGGCACGACCCCGGGTCCGTTCGGAAATCTTTCCGGCCAGACAATGACTGTCTGGCGGTAAATCCTGGCTCTATTCCGCAAAGAGCGAGATAAGGTTGAGGATCACCTCGGAAGCTTTTTCAATCGATTGCGTGGGGACGAACTCCATCTTGCCATGGAAGTTCAGTCCCCCAGCGAATATATTCGGGCATGGGAGACCTTTGAAACTGAGGTTCGCCCCGTCGGTTCCGCCCCGGATCGGCTGGATCTTCGGCTTTATTCCCGCCATCTCCATCGCCTTGACTGCCTTTTCCACCACAATGTAGTGAGGTTCGACCTTCTCACGCATGTTGTAATACTGGTCCTTCACTGTGGGCGTGGCCGTGCCCTCGCCATATTTCATATTGATGAAATCGCAGCACCTCTGGATGGTGTCCTTCTTATTCTCGAAAAGCTTGCGGTTGTGGTCACGGATAATGTACGAGATTGAAGCCTCCTCGACCGATCCGCTGATCCCGATAAGGTGGAAGAAGCCCTCGTAGCCTTCCGTGTATTCAGGCCTCTGCTCCACAGGCAGCAGGGAATTCAGCTCCATCGCGATCAGGATGGCGTTCCTCATCTTCCCCTTCGCGGATCCGGGATGGACATTCCGTCCCTGGATGCGGATCTTGGCGGATGCGGCGTTGAAGTTCTCGAACTCCAGCTCACCGATCTCGCCTCCGTCCATTGTGTAGGCATAATCAGCCCCGAACTTCCCGACATCAAACTTCACTACCCCTCGTCCGATTTCCTCGTCGGGAGTGAATCCAATCTTGATGTCACCATGCTTATATTCAGGATGTTCCATGATGTACTGGACAGCGTCCATTATCTCGGCGACCCCGGCTTTGTCATCGGCTCCGAGCAAGGTTGTCCCATCGGTGGTGATGAGGGTCTGGCCGACATAATGGAGCATCTCAGGGAAATCGGAAGGCTTCAAGGCCAGTCCCGGCACTCCTTTAAGAGGAATATCCCCGCCGTCATATTCATCGATGATCTGAGGTTTGACGTTTGCCCCGGAGGCGTCTGGGGCCGTGTCCACATGGGCTATGAATCCGATAGCCGGCACTTTCGCCTCAATATTGGAGGGAATTGAGGCCATCACGTAGCCATATTCATCCAGAACCGCTTCCACACCCATTGCCGTGAGCTCATCCTTGAGCATCGCGAGAAGGTTGAGCTGTTTGGCCGTGGAAGGCTGGCTCTCTGAGTTCTCGTCGCTCTGTGTGTCCACGGCGACGTACCTTAAAAACCTGTCAATTATCTTTTCCATTGTTATTAACTTTCATTGAAGAAATGATCATGTACGCTATCAGCGCCACGAAAGGAACAATCGCTATAGCCTCACCGTAGGCCGCGTTCCACCCGGACATGAACCAGTCCACATTGAAGAACTTCAGCAGAGCGCTCACGACACCCATCAGGGCACCGCCAGCGATGAAACCGGAAGCGATAAGGGTTCCCTTGTTCTGTCTCGCGTCATTGACTTCTTTATCCTTGGTCCTTGTGCTGACGTACCAGGAGATGGCGCCTCCGACGAGCAGAGGGAGGTTCAGGTCGATAGGGATGAACATACCGAGGGCGAAAGCCAGGGCCGGCACCTTGAATATGGTCAGAAGGGTGGCGATAACAGCGCCTATTCCGTAAAGCAGCCAGGGAGCTCCGCCTCCGTTCATCATCGGCTGGATCACCGCGGCCATCGCGTTTGCCTGGGGGGCTACAAGAGCCTGGTCGCCAACGAATCCGTAAGTCTTGTTGAGGACAAGCATGACTCCGCAGACCGTGGCGGCCGCGACGGCGACGCCGACGAACTTCCAGCCTTCCTGCTTCTTGGGCGTGCTGCCGATCCAATAACCGATCTTGAGGTCAGTGATAAAGGAACCGGCCACAGAGAGGGCAGTGCAGACAACTCCTCCGATGATCAGGGCGGCTGCCATGCCCGCGTTGCCTTTCAGACCTACAGCGACGAGGATCAGGGAGGCGATGATCAACGTCATGAGGGTCATGCCACTGACCGGGTTAGTTCCGACGATCGCTATCGCGTTGGCGGCGACGGTGGTAAAGAGGAATGATATGATGCCCACGATAAGCAGGCCGACAATCGCTTGCCAGATATTATTGACCACGCCTCCGAAGGCGAAGAAGGCGAATACCGCCAAGAGCGCTATGACTATACCGAACACGATGGTTTTCATCGGGATGTCCTCGTCAGTCCGGAGATCCTTCGTTTCGCTCTGGATGGCATTGTCGCCGCTCTTGGTTGGGCCCTTGAACTCCCTCACAGCCAGCCCCACAGCCGACTTGATGACCCCGAACGACTTGATGATCCCGATTATTCCGGCTGTCGCGATGCCTCCGATTCCGATATGCCTGGCGTAATCCTTGAATATCTGGTCTGGTGACATCTCACCGATTGTCGCCGTGACGCCTGTGTTCATCAGGTCGATGACCTGGCCGCCCCATAGAATATTCATCAGCGGGATTATCACAAGCCAGACCAATAGGCTTCCACAGCAGATCACGAAGGCGTATTTGAGCCCGATGATATAGCCCAGGCCGAGTACGGCGGCGCTGGTGTTTATCTTAAGCAGGACCTTTGCCTTGTCAGCGATGGTTTGTCCGATTCCCATGACCGTGGTGCTGACTGTGTCGGCCCAGGTCCCGAAGGTGCTGACAAGGAAGTCGTACAGACCACCTATCAGACCGCTAACGAGCAGGGTTCCCGCTCCCTTGCCTCCTTCTCCGCTGACCAGGATCTGGGTCGTGGCCGTAGCCTCGGGGAAAGGATATTTGCCGTGCATCTCCTTCACGAAATATTTCCTGAAAGGGATCAGGAACAATATTCCCAGCACGCCTCCCAACAAGGATGACAGGAACATTTGGGTGAAATTGACCTCCACCCCGAGGATGTAGATGGCGGGTAGGGTGAATATCGCTCCCGCCACGACAGCACCTGAGCAGCCTCCGATGGACTGGATGATCACATTTTGTCCAAGGCCTTCCTTTTTCCCGAGGGCGCTGGTGAGTCCGACGGCAATGATGGCAATGGGGATCGCCGCCTCGAAGACCTGGCCGACCCTGAGGCCGAGATATGCGGCAGCGGCAGAGAAAATCACCACCATCAGCAATCCGATAAACACTGAGTAAGGAGTGACCTCGGCCCATTGCCTACCCGAGTCGAGCAGCGGTTTGTACTCTTCACCGGGTTTCAGCTCTCTCTGGGCGTTTTCCGGCAAGGTGTTCCGTTTATCTTCCATAATAATATTAATAAGTATTTGTCTCCATCTGAATGGTCATTAAAGATAGGGAAAATATTTTTCAAAAAAAATTTGCCAGATTAAAAAAAGTTCGTACCTTTGCAGCCCGCTTCGGAAAAGAAGCACAAGATCATTGACAACTCTGAGAGATTACAACGAGGTAAAGTGTAAAAATCGAAATCAGCAGATTATAGTAATATAGTAGGTTGACAATTTCACGAATCATAAAGATTCACTTAGAGAAAGAGAAGTTAGGGCGCATGGAGGATGCCTTGGCTTCGGCAGGCGAGGAAGGACGCGGTAAGCTGCGAAAATTCCCGGGGACCCGCAAACAGGGCTTGATCCGGGAGTGTCCGAATGGGGCAACCCCCCAGGCTGAAGGCCTGGGACCGTATTGTGTACGGGGCGAACCCGGGGAACTGAAACATCTTAGTACCCGGAGGAGAAGAAAGAAAACATCGATTCCCTCAGTAGTGGCGAGCGAAGGGGGAAGAGCCTAAACCGTCGTGTTCTAGGACACGCCGGGGTTGTAGGACCGGCCAAAGGAACGTCGTAAGGAACCGGAAGGAGTTTGGAAAACTCGGGCGCAGAGGGTGACACCCCCGTACGGGTAACGAGACGACGTCAGGGCCGGCACCTGAGTAGGGCGGGGCACGTGGAATCCTGTCCGAATCAGCGGGGACCATCCCGCAAGGCTAAAGACTGCCGAAGACCGATAGTGGACCAGTACCGTGAGGGAAAGGTGGGAAGCACCCCTGGCAGGGGAGTGAAATAGAGCCTGAAACCATGCGCTTGCGAGCGGTGGGAGCCATCGCAAGATGGTGACCGCGTGCCTTTTGCATAATGAGCCTACGAGTTGCGCCGTCGCGGCGAGGTTAAGCCACTCAGTGGCGGAGCCGGAGCGAGAGCGAGTCTGAACAGGGCGTTCAGTCGCGGCGGGCAGACGCGAAACCTAGTGATCTACCCATGTCCAGGGTGAAGGCGCCGTAACAGTCGCTGGAGGCCCGAACCAGTTTCCGTTGAAAAGGGCTTGGATGAGGCGTGGGTAGGAGTGAAAGGCCAATCAAACTGGGAGATAGCTCGTACTCCCCGAAA
>CACZZZ010000015.1 GCA_902785825.1 uncultured Bacteroidia bacterium | reverse complement strand
TACCTCTTTGAGCTCGACCACGACTTCATGCAGGAGGATAGGAAAGCGGCCTACACGCCTGCGGCACGTTATTACGTCAAAGAGTGCAGCAAGGACAAGCTGGTACTCACGCGTGAAGAGGTGAATGTGGCCGGGCCGAACCTGATCGAGGGCGATGTGACATTCAGGAGGATAGGGCAGTATACTAAGTAGATTCTTCGGCTTTCGGCCTCAAAATGCAACAACTGCCGCCAGCTCAGATTGAGCTGGCGGCAGTTGTTTTTTTCTAATGGACGCAACAGATTATTGGGAAGCCTGCTTTTTACTCTGTAGATGCCGGTTTGTCCACCAATGTTCAATCAGATCTTTCTATTATATGGCTAGAGTTATACGTAGAAAAAAGCTAAATTTGCATTTCAGATATCATACGATAATCAATAGATAAATGTTCGGAGATTATGGAGATAAAAACGCTCACAAATTATCTACAATCCGCCAATATTAACTTTCTTATTGGGTCAGGAGCATCTCGACCTTTTCTCGGTACACTTGGAAAGATAGAAGAGTGGCTTACTCAGTTCTCTAGTGACAATTCTCTTGATGATAATCAGAAGAAATTATTCCTGGCATCTGTATATCGTGCATATTACCAGAAAGCAATCATAGGGAATTACACTAAGACTCCTGCAGACAAGTATATTGAAGCGAAGAAGACATACGCAAACCTGTTATCAACCCTCAATGAGATTGTCAACAAACGTGGTTCTAGACTGATCTCCAAACAGGTCAATCTCTTCACCACCAATATTGATACGCTTATTGAAAATGCCGCTGAAGGTTTGGCTATAGAGTTTAATGATGGCTTCCGTGGAAGTATAAACCAAGTATTCGACGAGTCTAATTTTCGGAAGTCCATCAGCAAGGCAAGCTTGCACTTCCAGAGTGTGGCAGAGTTACCTGTTTTCAATCTCTACAAGATGCACGGTTCCATCAACTGGAGTGCACTTGCCAATGGGAAAGTAGGGAATGACTATCAGCTTTCTTTAGTAAGTTCAATCCTCGAGGAGTTGAGAAAGATAAAAGATACCGACTTTGTAGAGACTGAGTACGATGATTCCGGCACATTGAAACCTTACGAATTTGATGATTTGGTAAATAAAGTCAAGAACAAGTCAGCAGACATTATGGATTTCAGCCAATTTGATCCGTTCCTAAACAGCTATGAGAAGTTCATAATGGTTAATCCCACGAAGCATAAGTTCCAGGAGACAGTGATGGATATGCACTTCTATGAGTTAATGAGGCTCTATTCAAACTCCCTGGAAAAGGAGAATTCCATTTTATTTGTTATTGGCTTTTCTTTCGCCGATGAGCATATTGCCAAACTCACTATGCGGGCAGCGGACTCCAATCCGACGCTACAGATAGTTGTTTTTGCATACTCCGATTCCGAAGTTGACTCCTTCAAGAAGAACTTGAATCTCAGCGGCTCGTCTCTCAATTCCAATGTGACGATACTTACGCCAAGCATCGTTAAGCGTGTCAATAAAGAATTTACTGACACGTTGAATACAATCAGCAACTTCAGCCTTGAATCGGTCAATATAGTTTTCAACATCATCAGAAGCAGCATACCGAATCGATATGGAAAGTAACCGCGATATCATACTCTACCAGTCAATTCTCAGGATTGGGGTGGTCTGCTCAGTAGATGGGCGCGAGGTGAGAATCCGTGTCGATAAGGATAAGAATACCTCTCATATTCTTTTCAAAGGTGCGCTTATCAAAAACGTGTCTGTGGGAGCCTACGTGAAGATTATCAAAGGTTTTATTCCGATTATTGGCAAGGTGGATTCCGAGAGGTTAATGCCAAAAGAAGTAGAGATACCCGAGTATCACTCCACGCTAGATGATTTTGACAGGATTCTTGTCGTGAAGTTAGTTGGGTATATGTCATCTGAGAGGTTTGAACGCGGCATCATTGAACTGCCATTGATAGACAACGAATGTTATCTACTTACGCAGGATGAGTTTGCATCGATTCATTCTTTTGCCAAGTCTGGAGAGCCTGTTATCTCCATCGGCAGCCTCTCCACCGACCAGCAAATAAACATATCATTAGGCATTAATAATTTGTTCGCAAGTCACATAGGAATATTTGGCAATACAGGAAGTGGCAAGTCATACACGCTATCTAAACTGTATCACGAGCTTTTTGCCCAATACGTTGACAACGAGAAGTTTGACAGGAAAGCGCGTTTCCTTCTCTTTGACTTTAATGGTGAGTATTCAGGCTCGAAGTCTATTTGCGAGAAGAAGACAGTTTACGCTCTCAGCACAAGGACAGAAAAAGGTGGTGATAAATTACCGATGAAGAGCGAAGACTTCCTTGACCTACAACTTATCAGTATCTTCGCCAATGCCACAGAGAAGACGCAGCGGCCTTTCATCCAACGCACAATTAAGCTTTATAGAAACATTGGAAATGACGTGGGGAAGGCCAGAGCCTATTTACAGTCGCAGATATGCTCAGTCTTGGAGATGTCGGATAAAATAAAAGGTGATACCCTTCTTGACTATATGGAGCAGATCTTGCCCAAAAAAGAAGACCCTCTCACTCATGTAGAAATTGGATTACGGTCGGATATCCGGTTTCACAATACCAACAATTACTATTACAAAGTTGACCCAACTCTCAATGCTTATCATACAAACTTCAAGGACAACCCTGCCTATGAGTTGCAAACCACACTCTACTTGCAGGCTAGATTATATGTATTTCCGACCAATGTAGTTGAGCGATTTATCCACATCATGTATATGCAACTCATATTCGATGTACTCAACAATCGCGCTATGAATGAACATATCGCACCTGCCATCAATAAGCTAAAAGCTATTGCACCAAGCATTGGAAAAGTGTTTGATTTTTCGAGTACTACTGGCTTCTGGACGACCAACAAAGTAGTGGTGAACCTGCGCGACCTGAACTTAGATATGCGCAAAATGGTTCCTATGATTCTTACCAATAAGTTTTACACAGAAAAGAAACAGCAAAGAGACAAGACAACATATCTGAATATCGTGATTGACGAGGCCCACAATGTCCTATCCCGTCAGTCCGAGCGTGAGAGCGAAGAGTGGAAAGACTATAGGTTGGAAGTGTTCGAAGAAGTAATCAAGGAAGGTCGAAAGTTCGGTGTTTTCCTAACGATTGCCAGTCAACGCCCATCCGACATATCGCCTACCATCATTTCACAACTTCACAACTATTTCATCCACCGCTTAATGAACGAGCGTGATATTGAACAGATCCGCAACACAATCTCTTATCTCGACAAGGTGTCTGTGGAGTCACTACCTATATTGACAACAGGCACATGTGTAGTTGCTGGTCAAATGGTAGAAATGCCTATCGTAGTTAAGATAGACAAGATAACTGACGGCTATCAGCCAGATAATACGACCATTAACATCACTAATGAGTGGTCTTAAAAGATATGCAGCATGGATATAAATAAGATATGCGAAGAAATAATTGCGGACATAACGGGAAAGGCTTCCATTTCCGAGATTCTGCTGAAAGCACAGATCCTTTCCTCGGCTTTAGGGATACAAGAGTTTAAGCAGTGGGTCAGCAATGAACAGCGGGGGTACGACAAACCACTTGAAGTCCCCATTTACCGGCAGTTGCGGTGCAATGTGACCGCACTCTTGACCATACCCTTCCATGCTACCCAAACAGAGATGAACGTACCCGTTGATGCCATTCAGCACAGAGGTGCGCAACAGATGCTCTCTACGGTTTATTATAGCGAACCGGCAATAGAAGCAGAGCGAGTAGCGGTTATTTCTAATGAGAGTCTTATCCGAAAGCCTACGCCAGCTATGGGGCATCAATTCGTACAGGAGCTTTTCCATAACGCACACGTAGAGGCTGTCTATCAAGACCTTTCGCCGTCTTCTTTTTCATCCTTGGTGGAAACAGTGAAGT
Source organism: uncultured Bacteroidia bacterium (assembly GCA_902785825.1). Lineage (GTDB taxonomy): Bacteria > Bacteroidota > Bacteroidia > Bacteroidales > UBA932 > Cryptobacteroides. Next base: position 55,481 of record CACZZZ010000015.1, on the reverse strand, counting down.
CAATGATTCTAAATTTCATCCTACAATTGGACAAAGCAGGAGAAATTGAACTGACTTTGTCCCCTCCCATCAATAAAGAAGAGGTGAGCAAGGTTTTTCTCCAAACTATTACCAATAGCATTGTAAACAACGGGGAAGGCAAAATCGAAGCTGATAATATCATAATGCTTTCGCCGGACACGCTATCAGAAAGCGATGTCCAGGTGCTAAAAACATTATTTTCAAGGTTGAATGTGCTGATCGGAGAGGAAAAAGACTCAATGCTGAAAGAGACAGCGGCTGATTTGAATAGTGAGTTACAGTCACCTACGCCACGGAAAAGTTTGATTAAGAAGAGCCTCGCAATAATAAAGGGGCTTGCTATGGGTGTGGCAAGTAGTGAAATTGCTACTATAATCAACGCAGCGTTAGGCGTGTTACAGTAAACGAATGATCATATACAGGTATTATCCGGATTACCTTGAAGATGCTGGCATTACTGAAGGATAACCACACAACTAATCCAGCAAAAAGCAGTAGACATTGGTCGCATGCCTAAGATGATTCCCGTGCCTCTGTCTTTCGCAAAAATACTCCTTCAGTTTAGAGGGATTATTTATGCAAAGAAAAAATCACTAATAATCAATGAGTTATATTTTGCAAGGACTACCTGTGCAAAGAAGCACTAAATGTAATAAGGAACATATTCTCGAAATTTCGTCGAAGCAGATTGTCCCTCTAGTGGTTTGATGAATCCTGCAGTAATAGTATCAGCAATAATCCTTGATGCAACGGCAGCATTGTTTTTCCCGATTGAAAGCCTCTCTCTCAGAGACTGGTTCGTGAGTACCTTCCCATCCTCAAACAATAAACAAGCATGTTGGTAGCAGGCAAGGATTTTCTCAGTTTTAGTCATTTCCGTGTACTTCTTCAATGGGAATAGACGAGTTCTAGTGAAGTCTTCGCCTTTTTCTATAGTTATGGCAGGAAGACGCATCGCTTCAACCCCTTCAACAGCTCTGTCCATACCACTGCCGCGCTTCTCGCAAAGATTGAAAAGGAACATAGCCTGAGCCATTTTGTCGTTACGTGATTTTGGCGGGAGATCAATGAATCGGTTTGTATCAATGAGTGGAGTGCCGGGATTGGTAATGACAATCCTGTTGGTAAATATTTCAACAGACAAGGCTATACCATAGACCTCAAAACTCTGATGAAGAACCATATTGGCAACCAGTTCCCTAATGGATACTTCAGGATAAGGATATCTATTCTCACGCTTCGGGTGCAAGATGTCTTCTGTCTTTTCAAGAAGACTCATGACATACTTCACAATCTTTTCTAGTGAGATGGCATATCCTTCGTAGAAGAAAGTTTCAGCTGAAATGTCTCGATTATTGGCCCCCTTATATTGACGGACAACCACATAGCGAAACTCCAAAGATGGAAAACTGCGCAGATCTCTAGCGAATAGGGCGGCGCCCAAGTTAGTAATTGCCCAGCCTGTTTCACATTTCTTGCAGAAGCCATAATTAGCCATGCCTTCAGCAATGCTTTCAGCCCCAATCGGGACAGGTTTGCTTATTAGTTTGTAGAACTCTCCGAAGTCGAGCATCGTGAGAATGTGGTCGGCAGAAAGGCCCGAAGAGGCAGCTCGGTCTTCAAAGGAAATCCCTTCTTTAGCGGCAATCATATCATGGACCTGCTGGCGGGACATCCTGTGCGTCTGACCGGCGGAACGGTAATAACTGTCATAGATAGTGCCTCCACGAAGGTAGATAGGTTTGTCAACTTGCTCCGGGACATGAACGAAGAGAATGCCTTCTCCCTCATATTCGACCGACGCATGCTCTAACTTTATAGGTATATGCAGATTATTCCTAGCAATGCTTCCTAGACGGCTGACAATATCCTCGGCTTGCTCTCTTGAGGGAGTGAACAAGGATGCATCATTATTGACACCAAAAGCAAAAGTGCCGCCACCTATTTGATTGGCGAAAGCAGATATATGTTGAGACAATCTCTCTGATTTCTCAGATAGGCCACTCTTCCAATCGAGTTCATTCAGTTCAACCTTCACGGGATGAAGGCTATTGTGCAGGTACTTAATGGCGTCTTCTTTCCAACTCATACTTCTTTCCGACTCATATCAAATAATATTGACATACAAATTTAGTGTTTTAGTCTAAAAAAATGCATCTATCGGATCGTATATCTCATTCATCCTCGTCGTATTCATTCTAAGTCATGAAACGATCTATTTTCGCTCCACTATACGTGAAATCATTTGTACAATCCAGCATTATGGACAGATTGACCACTGGCTAGTTAAAAAAGTATTATTCACGAGGAAGATTCAACAAGATGAATAATAGACAAGTTTATCTGCAAAAACTATGATTTCAGGTGAGTTTAGTGCTATTTCACCACAAATTTTGCTTATAAAACAACAGCGAGGAAAACACATGGAAACTGTTTTCCTCGCCGTAAATCAGTATGTTAAGAGTAAATCTCTCCCTTAATATTCTTCCTCGTTGAAGAAGAAGTCTTCTTTCGTGGGGTAATCGGGCCAGATGTCCTCGATGGATTCATAAATCTCACCATCATCCTCGAGCTCGGTGAGGTTCTCAATAACCTCCTCAGGAGCGCCGGATCGGTTGGCGTAATCGATCAGTTCTTCTTTTGATGCCGGCCATGGAGCATCGTCCAGGCTACTTGCAAGTTCGAGTGTCCAATACATATCGCAATCAATTAATTGATAAACAATAACTTACACCAATAAGCGCCAATAGGGTGGCTTATTTGCCGCAAAGATATGCAAAAAATCGAAACTATAATGATTTTTTGGCTAATTTTGCATGACAAGCAAAACATTCAACAAGCGTACCATAAATATGGCTTTTGAGAAAATAGAGAGATACGACGAGGGGACGACCAAGGAGATCGCCGCCAGGGTGAGGGAAATCCTGGAACTCCTGGGAGAAGACCCCCAAAGGGAAGGACTCATCAAGACACCAGAGAGGGTCGCCAAGTCGCTTCAATTCTTGACCCAGGGATATTCCCAGAACGGCACCCAGATCATCCAGTCAGCGATTTTCGACGAGAAATACCAGCAGATGGTACTTGTTAAGGACATCGAGCTTTACTCAATGTGCGAGCACCACATGCTCCCCTTCATCGGCAAATGCCACGTCGCGTATATTCCAAACGGAAAGATCACAGGACTCAGCAAAATCGCCAGGATCGTGGAGACATATGCCCGCAGGCTTCAGGTACAGGAGAGGCTCACCGTCCAGATCAGGGACTGCATCGTTGACGCCCTAAAGCCTCTGGGGGTTGCCGTGGTAATCGAGGCCATGCACACTTGCATGTCTCTTCGAGGTGTCCAAAAGTCCAACGCTATTACCACAACCTCAGCGTTTTCGGGAATATTCCTGAGTTCCGCGAGGACAAGGAACGAGTTCCTCAACTTGATAAAATAAACTTAAAACCAATATATGGCAGGAAGAATAATACTAACGGGAGACCGGCCAACAGGACGTCTGCACATCGGCCACTACGTCGGCTCCTTAAAGAACAGGGTCGCCATCCAGAATGCGGGCGGCTATGACAAGATGTTTGTTTTTATCGCTGACGCCCAGGCGCTCACCGACAATTTCGACAATCCAGAGAAAGTTCGTCAAAACATCATAGAGGTCGCTCTTGACTACTTGTCTGTCGGTCTCGATCCTAATAAGGTTAATCTATTCATTCAAAGTCAGATACCTCAACTCACAGAACTCACTTTCTATTACATGAATCTCGTCACCGTGGCAAGGCTCCAGCGCAACCCCACGGTCAAGACCGAGATCGCGATGAGAGGGTTTGGAGCTGACGGCGAGGAGCAAGCCTTCGGAAGCGGGCTTCCGGTGGGTTTCTTCTGCTATCCGATCTCGCAGGCCGCGGACATCACAGCCTTCAAGGCCACCGATGTCCCTGTTGGAGAGGACCAGAAACCGATGATCGAGCAGACTGTGGAGATCGTGCGCAGCTTCAACAGGATTTATGGTGAGACCCTGGTCGAGCCAAAGGCAGTCCTTCCATCAAACGCGGCGTGCATGAGGCTTCCCGGCACCGACGGTAAAGCGAAGATGAGCAAGTCGCTCGGCAACTGCATCTACCTAGCTGAATCTGCCGACGAGGTACGGAAAAAAGTCATGTCCATGTACACTGACCCCCTCCACATCAATGTCAGTGATCCTGGTCACATCGAGGGGAATGCGGTGTTCACTTATCTTGACGCGTTCTGTCGTGACGAGCACTTCGGCCTCTACTGGCCTGACTACGCCAACCTGGACGAGCTGAAGGCCCACTATCAGAAAGGCGGACTCGGTGACGTCAAGTGCAAGAGATTCCTTGAGAAGATCCTCAACGAGGAACTTGAGCCGATCCGGGCCAGGAGGAAGGAATATGAGAAGGACATACCTTCAGTCTATGATATCCTCAAGAAAGGCAGCGAGGCTGCCGAAGAGGCCGCACAGGCCACTCTTGACGAGGTGAAAAAAGCGATGCGGATTGATTATTTCAACGACAAAGCTCTCATCGAGGAGCAGGCCAAGCGTTTCAGCGAATAAAAAACACGGAATATGAGAAAGATAGCCGCGACAGTTCTGCTGGTTTTTGCCTGTGCTTTCAGCATCAAGGCACAGAATTATGTCAATGAAGACCTGCAATTCCAGTCCCCGAAGGTTCCGAGATATGTCGTCTTCGCCGGCGACACAGTACGGTTTGACCGCAGCGACCTTTACGAGAGGATGGACCGCGAGCTGATCGCTTTCACATATTCCCACACCAACTCGCTGCTGATGCTGAAGCGCTCCGAAAGGTATTTCCGCCAGGTTGAGCCAATCCTCAAGCAGTACGGAATCCCGGACGACCTTAAGTACCTCATGGCGATAGAGAGCAACCTGAGTCCCAAGGCATTATCCACCGCTGGAGCGGCTGGCCTCTGGCAGTTCACCAAGACCACCGGACGGGAGTTCGGCCTTGTAATCGACAATGAGGTGGACGAGAGGTACAACATTGAGAAAGAGACCGCTGTGGCCTGCCAGTTCCTTAAGAGGGCTTACGCCAAGTACGGAGACTGGATGACAGTCGCAGCCAGCTATAACGCCGGACAGGGGGGAATATCCAGAAGGTTGGCTGACCAAAAACAGAAATCCGCCATGGACCTTCTGCTCCTTGAGGAGACCTCGCGCTACATGTTCAGGGTGCTCACAGCCAAACTGTTCTTTGAGAAGCCTGAGCTGTTCGGGTTCAAGGTTGACCAGTTTGAGAAGTATCCGTACTATCCCCCGAAGAACAGGGTCACCGTCAGCGGACCGATCGAGAGCCTTGTGGATTTCGCGGAGAAAAACGGATGCAGCTACTACCAGCTCAAAGAGGCCAACCTTTGGCTCAGGGACAGCAAGCTGGTCAACAAGGCCGGAAAAACCTACGAGATCATTATTCCAAGCGATAAATAAAACATTATCACCATGAAAAAGAGCTTAACATTAATTCTGGCGGTAGCCTTAACTCTTTGCGGATGCGCTTCACTTCGTATGACCCCTGAAGAGAAGGCCGCCATCGAGGCTAAGGTTCAGGAGAACCTGGACAATCGCTCATTCGTTATCGAAGTTGACCAGATGAACCCGCTCAGGGGCGGCACCAAACATGTCAACAACTATTCCCTCAAGATCGATGGTGACAAGCTCGTTTCCCAACTCCCCTATTTCGGGCAGGCTTGGAACCTTCCTTACGGAGGTGGCAAAGGAATGAATTTCGAGTCCGCGATCCGTGACTACATCGAGACAGTCCCGAAGGCTGACAGGAGAGAAATCACCATCACCACGAACAATGGCGAGGACACGTTTGTGTTTGTCATCGACGTTTTCACAAACGGAAGCACCAGCATCAGGGTGAGAAGCCGTAACAGGGAGCCTATCGAGTATCGGGGTATGATGAGGACTGATCCTCAATCAGACAAGTAGTTAAGCAAAAGGTTACGCACACGGTCGGAAATCTTCTTGTGGGCGTCCGTCGTGTTCTCCAGCATCTCCGCGAGATTCTTGTACTTGATCAGCTCGCGGACATCATTCACGTTATTGAATATATAGCCTATATACTCCTCATAGGCCTCATCCGCCGTATGCTCGAGCTCAGTGACGCGATCGCAGCAAAGGGATATGGCGGAAAGGTTTTTCCGGATGTCATGCAGCGAGGGAATCATGTCCTGGATGGCCTCCGACTGAGCCTTGGCTATCTGTGAGAGTTCCTCAAGCTGGATGTCGATATGCTCAGGCTGGTAGATCAGCACAGCCTTGGCCGTGTCTTTAATGACATCCACGCAGTCATCCATAGCCATCGAGACGGACTGAAGGTCGAGTTTGTTGACTTTCATCATCAGTCCACCGGAGAGCATCTCATGGAACTCACTCAAGAGAGCGTCTCCTTGCACCTCACAAGCCTTGATTTCTTTCTCATTAGAAACCCATAGGTCGCGATCCGACGATGAGAACATAGCGGCCATCAAAGACGATGACTTCGAGATGAAATCCGCCTGCTGGACAAGGATTGGGATGAATTCGTGTTTTCCTCCCCTCAAAGCCATCTTAATCTTTTTGTAAAGGCTCATAAAAAAAACGTGAAATAAGCTAAAACGACTAAACTGAGCGCCAAATTTACAATCTATTTAGGAATTTCACCCCATTATTATAAAAAACTTAAAAATATTCCGACTGTTTTTTTCAAAACACTGAAGGTCAGCCTTCGGGAGAGTAATTTCGCGTAAAAGAATCCCGCCTTCGGCTCTTCTTCACCTTGCTGCGGCGTTCTGCCGCGAATCACTTGCATCAGCCATGCTTCATCCAGAACATCCAAATACCGGGGCGGGATTTTTTCACTGGATCTCGAATCTGGATGGTGATGGGAAATGAGACTCAAAAGCGGACAGAACCGCACTTGAGTAACGGTCAAACGCCTCTTCCGACATACTCACATCATTAATACAGAGCAGTTTCGTCGATGGGTTAAGAATATTAGCGACTATGGTCTCCGGGTTGTGGACAGCCGGTGAAAGGTGTTTGTTGGATATTTTCCCTTCCACGGTCATTCCCTGATAGTACAGATAATCCAAATACAAGTACTGATTGAAATTATCCGTAGTCCGAAACTTTGAGACTACTTTGAAAATATCCTCATAGGAGACCTCGTATAGCTTCTCGCTCTCGCTTCTGAGCATTGGCGAGCATGTGTGCTGCGGACGGACGAACAACAGACTTGGAGCCTTTCCCAAAGCCTTCCTAGCCTGATGGTCCGAATTCCGGACCCTCTTCTTGTACTTGCCTCCTGCCAGGAGATGACGCGAAAACCCGATTACCGGCCTGCCTTCCTGGAAGAAATCCTCCGGACGGCAGTCCATTACCGGAAACATGTCGTCATTAAAGTACAAGAATTCCTCGCCAAGACCAGGTATCCTGTGCATAAACATCTCGATGGTAGTACTGTTGAAAGTGGGCAGGAAACGCTCCGGAATCACATCCTTGTGCAGAATCACATTGACAGCCGAGCGGTCAACCCAACCGGGAACCTGACTATCTCCGGAAACAAGCAGAAACACCTTATCCACAAAAGGCATGTGTTTCTCAATCCCCCTGAGCAGATACCTCAACGTTCCCCAGTCCCTATACCGTTTGGCCAGAATCGCCCCCTCAGGGGCGCATGACGCGTATTCAGCCTGCCAGACCGGATCAAGGCCATTGACGTATGTTATGACAGCATCCATTGATCCGAGGCTACTTGTTATCGTCGGTTATGGAGATAAAGGCCCCTTTTGAACGGGACTCCTCCCTCCACCTCCTTAATGAGGGATATTCACCGATAAGTTCCGGAATAATCTTAATTGGCAGAGTTGAGAACCACCGCAAGGCCATCACGCATTGCCGCATCGGTTGCAAGACAGATTGAATACAAAACGACGATCCCGGATCACTCAGACGGACCTTGGAATATTGGCAATTCAAGTAAATCCGTCTCTCTTTGGACATCTTCCTGGTTTGACGATCATGAATTCCGACAGCTGATGTGACCACCCCAATCCCGAAGCCATGGAACCGCATCCGGTCGCAGTAATTGTTGTCTTCCCCGTAATGAGTGAAAGCCGGAGAGAAAAAGCCCGTCTCCTTAAGGCATCTCACAGGGATCATCCAATGGGCGGCCATAACGAACCGCACCGGCTGCACTTCATCGGTAGGCTCCAAAGTGCCGTGAAAATGCCTGTTGAAGCGTTTGTCCGGGGTCTTAAGGTCAGGTCGCATCTGAGCCGGACTAAGAATGCCCCAATTCCCGCCGCGAAAACCCCGAAGAAGGTTCTCAAAGGTGTCCGGCATCACCCAAGCATCCTGATTGAGGAGATACACGTAATCATAGCCTTCCTTGACAGCGTACTCAAAACCGAGATTATTCGCCTTTGAAAAGCCTATATTCTCATTCGAGCGGACCAGCTTCACTGAAGGGCAACGCTTTTCCACAAAATCTGCGGAACCGTCATCAGAGGCGTTGTCAAACAGGTATATGTCAGCCGGAACCGTGCTGGATACGACGGATGAGAGACAACGCTCAAGCCAACGCATACCATTATACGTCACTATTATGACGAGGACACGGTTCATGGTCTGGAGAATCGCCTGAGATAATCCGCCGTGAAGGATTCGCCTTTAGCGGCCATCTCCTCGGGAGTGCCGGCAAAAACGACCTCTCCTCCCCTGTCCCCGGCGTCGGGACCAAGGTCGATAACCCAGTCAGCCGCGCGGATAACGTCCATGTTGTGTTCCACCACAACCACAGTATGACCTTTATCTATCAGCACGTCGAAAGCCTTCAGGAGCTTCTCAACGTCGTAGAAATGCAATCCGGTTGTGGGCTCATCGAAGAGGAACAGTATCCTCTCTCTCCTGACAGACGCGGAATCCTCGCTCAAAGCCAGGAAATACGCCAACTTTATCCTCTGGCTCTCGCCTCCGGAAAGTGTGGAGGAACTTTGTCCAAGCTTAATATAGTAGAGTCCGACATCAACCAGCGGCTGCAGCCTGTGGGCGATTTGCTTGGCGAGATCATCTTCCTGGGAACCGAAGAAGGCGATCGCCTCCTCCACGCTCATGTTGAGGATATCATCTATATTCTTATCCTTATAACGGACCTCGAGGATATCAGGCTTGAACCTTTTTCCCCCGCACGCCTCGCACACCATCGTGACATCGGCCATGAACTGCATGGGGATCCTCACGAATCCGTCGCCTTGGCACTCTGGACATCTTCCTCCCTCCTGGTTGAAAGAGAAGAAAGATGGGGTGTAGCCGTTTATTTTAGCGTATTGCTGCTCCGAAAGGAGTTTACGGATGTCGTCGTAAACCTTCAGATAGGTTACGGCATTGGATCTGGAACTCTTTCCGATAGGGTTCTGGTCCACATATTCGACCCTGGTAATCCTGTCCAGATTGCCGGAGAGTTTCCGGAACACACCGGGAAGATCTCCCGTCTGGTTGATACGGCGGTACAGGGCGGGATAGAGAATATCTCCCACGAGAGAGGATTTTCCTGAGCCGCTGACCCCGGACACGACAGTAAGCGTCCCGAGAGGGAACTTGACGTCTATGTCCTTGAGATTATGCTCCATCGCCCCCTCGACATTAATCGAATATGTCCATTTCCTTTTCTCCCGGGAATATCCTCCCCGCTTCCCGGCCAGATACTGGAGCGTCAATGACCTCTTCATGGCGGAAGCGGGTAGCTTGCCAGAGATCTTGCCCTGGAAAACGACCTCGCCACCTTCGACACCAGCCAATGGACCCATGTCTATCAGCATGTCAGCGGCCCGGATGATCTCCTCATCATGCTCGACCACGACAACTGTGTTGCCGATATCCCGCAGGCGGCGAAGCACGGAGATCAACCTGTCAGTGTCACGGGGATGGAGCCCGATGCTCGGCTCGTCGAGAATATACATCGACCCGACCAGCGAGCTGCCGAGCGCTGTCACCAGGTTGATTCTTTGGCTCTCACCGCCGGACAGGGTGTTGCAGGCCCGGCTCAAGGTCAGGTAAGAAAGTCCCACATCGTTGATATATCCAAGCCTGGAAAGGATCTCCTCGATCGCCTTATGCACTATACCGTTCTCATAATCAGTTAGTTCCAAAGACTCAAAGAATGCGGTCAACTCCTCGACGTTCATATCGAGCAATTCGGCGATGCTCTTTCCTCCGACTTTGACATACAGAGCCTCCGGACGCAATCGGGACCCATGGCACGACTGGCAGGTGGTCCGTCCGGAGAAGCGGCTGAGCATGTACTTGTACTGTATCTTGTAGCGGTTCGACTCCACCCATGAGAAAAACTCGTTGATTCCCACGATGGAATTCTCATCACCCTCAACACTATGGCTATTCCAAATAATGTCCTTGACGTCTTTCGAGAGGTTGCAATATGGCTCGAATATAGGAATTCCGTACCTTTCGGCGACCTGAACCAGGTGATCCTTGAACCAACCCATCTTATCGCCTCTCCAACAGGCTATAGCCCCGTCGTAGATGCTCTTGCTCTTGTCGGGTACAACCAGATCCTCGCTGACGCCGATGATCTTTCCAAGACCTCCGCACACAGGGCAAGCCCCAAGCGGGCTATTGAAAGAGAACAGATACTCGTCAGGCTCACGGAAAGTCATTCCGTCAAGCTCAAAACGGTTGGTGAACTCTTCCCTGGCATCATCCTTCACAAGGACAAGTTTCCCTTGTCCCTCCCTGAAAGCGTTGTCGATGGATGAGCGAAGCCTGGTCTGCAGATCTTCCCAATCGGTCTGGGGCCATGGCTTACCGTCTTCTGAATATGGCAGGCAGGATTTGAACACCGGGAGTTTCAACCTATCGACAAGAAGATAAAGGTCCTTCGGATACTCTCCCTTGTCAGCCATCCTCATTATGTCCTCGATCCTGATGACTCCACCGTCCCCATAGAATCTGGAATATCCTTCCTCCTTTAGACGAAGCATCAACTCGACCTTGTCCTCCCTGGTCTCCCAGCTAAGGTCCGCCAATATGTAAACGGTCTTGGAATCTCCCGCCAGGATGCTCGCCATGACATCACTTTGGCCGTGGCACTTCACCTCCCTGCCGCTTATCGGGGAATATGTCCTACCTATTCTGGCAAAGATAATTCTCAGATAATCATATATTTCCGTAGTGGTAGCTACAGTGGAGCGGGGATTGCGGATATTGACCTTCTGCTCTATAGCGATAGCCGGTGGAATTCCTTCGATAGACTCCACGTCCGGCTTGCTCATACGCCCAAGGAATTGTCTGGCATAGGAGCTTAAACTCTCCGCAAAACGCCTCTGCCCCTCCGCGAAAAGTGTGTCGAAGGCAAGTGAGGATTTCCCTGATCCGGAAATGCCGGTCACTACCACGAACTTGTTCCGCGGGATCTCAATAGTAACGTCCTTAAGGTTGTTGACCTTGGCGCCACGTATGATTATATTGCCTTCTGGCATACTTAAATCCTGGCGATAATACCTTTGAACAAGGCGATCATCTTGGTGGCAGCCGCATCTGCCTGGCGGACAATTTCCTCACCGTCAGTGACATAGTCAGAATCCTCAGACTCATGTGCGACGTCCGTAATGACCGATACGCCAAAGACAGGTATTCCGGCATGTCGGGCCACGATCACCTCGGGAGTCGTGGACATCCCCACCGCATCAGCTCCGACGATACGCATATACTTGTACTCGTGAGGGGTCTCGTATGTGGGTCCCGTGCAAGCGAAATAGACGCCTTCCCTCAGGGATATCCCTTGCTCCGCGGCAACCTTTCCGGCCAACGCGATAAGAGCAGGGTCATACGGTCTTGTCATATCGGGAAATCTAGGGCCGAACTCATCCAGGTTGGGACCGATCAAAGGATTGGGAATCTGGTTGATATGATCCTTTATCACCATCAAGTCCCCGATTTTGAATGAGGTGTTGACACCACCCGCAGCATTCGAGACGAACAGATATTCAATCCCGACAAGTTTCATAACTCGGATGGGAAGGGTGACCGTGTCCATGTCATATCCCTCGTAATAGTGCAGGCGCCCCTGCATGGCGATGACGGTCTTGCCGCCCAATTCACCGACTATGAAATTACCTTTGTGACCTATAGCCGTGGAGACCGGGAATCCTGGTATATTCTTATAGGGAATAGTCACAGGATTCTCAATGTCATCGACCAGCCTGCCGAGTCCGCTGCCGAGGACAATGCCGACAGTCGGCGCAAGTCCTTGTCCGTCAATTATTTCTTTAATATATGCGGCGGCTTTATGTATTCTTTCTGATCTTGGATCCATGTTTTGCATTATTTATATGAGGCCACAGCCTTGATAGCGCACTTCTGGCAAAGCTTGGCGTCCTTTTTCGTTATTGAATATTCAGTATCCTCAAGGAGATAAGGATTCCCCTTCACAGACTTGCCGAGAGTCGGCTTGATAAGGCTCTCGAACCAAACGCAGGCGGCTATATAGCGGCCATGCTGGCGGCTTAGGTGGAACCCGTCACGGGTAAGCTGGTACACTTTGGAATCCGCCGGAACACGGTTCTCATTATTGAGTCTGGTTTCCCGAGCCATCTGCACCGCGATCCCGGAAGGTATCACAACAGGGACATTGAAATCCGTCCTCGCCCTGTCCACGCAGCTGACAATAGCGTCGTACATCGTCTTCTGGTCCTTGTTATAGAACTTGAACGCGCCATGGTCAGAGTTGGACGCATATGCCCATGTCATGTGCCAGACGATGGATGCCTTGGGATTGGTGGCCTCTTTGCGGATGATTGACAGAAGCTTGGGAGCCCACAACTTGTAAGTGTCGTAAGTACCTGAATTATTGGAGACTTCCTGGACTGTAATGATGTCCCACGGCTCGTCCTTGAGACCGTCGAGGATCGTGGCGTTCTTGCTCACGGTCACCCATTTGTTATCGGTGGACTTGTAATAGACATAATCCTTAGTTCCCTCCTCATACTCGCGGCAATGCCTCTCAAGCGAGCAACCTCCGATGTAAAGCCTGGCGATAATCACGTTATGAATACCGGCGGCCTCAAGGAGTCCGGGAATATACTCGGTCCCGTCGTCGGAGAAACTGTTCCCGACCGCCAGGATCCTCAAGGTATCCGGGTTCTGAGGTAAAGGATAATTAACGGGCGTTCCCTGCGCCATCAAACCATAAGCCGCCAGCATGGCGACCACCAAAAGCCATAATCGTCTCATCATAAAACTTTTTAATAAAAAAGAAGAGAACATCTTCGCAAAGATACGAAAAAGTTCTCTCTAATTTTACATGTGTCATGGGACTACATTCCGCCCTGTCCAGCTCCAGCGACACCTGTCGCCGAAGATCCCGCGGCCCCTGTTCCAGGCGCCTGTCCGTTGGTGTTGTTTATCACATCATCGTTGGTGATGGACTTTCTTGTCTTCTTGACCTGGAAGCCCTGCTTTCCAAATGTGTAAGTCAGATTCAAACCGACTTGCCTGATAGGAACTGTCACTTTGGACCTCGTCTCGAAATTACCGCCCCGTGCAAAGGATTCAATAGACATTCCACCTTTCTCGAAGTTAGAGATGAACTGCCCGGTAACCCGCAGTTTATTAGCGAGAAAGCCCTTTGACAAACCAATGACCCCCATCGTGAATCCCTTGTTCCAGCCCTGCAGAGTCCAGGTTTTTCCTCCAGCCATGAGATTGGCGCTGAGGAGCATGTCAGCGGGAAGGGTTTGCTGGAGCCCCGCCATCACGTTCCAGTTCCATCCGTGGTTCTTCTGTCCAAGCTCGTCGCTTGAGAACATGCTATACCCGACAGAACTGTTCGTGTATATCCTCGTCTTAGGGCCCGCGGTCCAGTTGACGAATGCGGTGATGCCAGTATTGTCCTCCACGACTATATTCCCGTAAGTCGTGTTCATAATCCCTTCATCGTCATAGAAACTATAGTCAGATATTCCGCTCCCGGTGTGGCTATAACGGCCGGTGAGGCTGACTATCCATTTGGGATTGAATGAATTAAACACAAAGCTTATGATGTCGGATCTCGCACTGGTAAGGTCGCTGTTTCCGTATGAGACCACCGTCGGAGATGACCTGTTGACATAGGGATTCAGGTAAGTGATACCAGGCCTTTGGATCCTTCTGTTGTAGGTCAGGCCGATGTTTCGGGTCGCGGCGATATTGTACTGGAGACTCGCGCTCGGAACAATATCCCCGAATCCGGTCTTGAAGTCTTGGCCAAACCCTTTTCCGTAACGGACTTTCTGCCAGGTGTATTCGTACCTCAATCCCGCGATGAGGGAGAATTTCCCGAAAGTCCCTGTATATTCGGAATATAATGCTCCTATGTCGTTGAAATGGTCGTAGAGCATGCTGCCCTCCGCATTGTGAATCCAACTATTCCCTTCGACGAAATAGAGCTTGTCATCCGCCGAGTTGTGGCGAGCGATATACTTCAGCCCCGAGCTTAGAGACTGCCCCGCCCCTACCGGAGTCGTGTAATCAAGCTGGAAAGTGTTCTCCTGGGAGTTGTCGTCGCCTTCGCTCATACGATCAGGTAGCGGGAACGGCATGTCGGAGAAACGACTTGTGAACTCCGTCCTTAAAGGTGAGCCGGAATATCTGTACGACAAGGTCAAAGCCCTACCGGCGACTTCGGCACTGGTGTGCTGATAATCAAGGCTTCCATTTATTCCGCTGGTCCGGTACTTCATCTCCTGATCGTTGATATAGGAATATGGAGCCACACCGCCCATCGTGATTGTAGAGTTCCCTACCGCACTCTGATAGAAACCTGTCATCCCGAAAGACCCTGTCAACAGATCCCTCGGAGATAACTCATAACTGGCATTCAAGTCCGCAAACACGAACGGAGACTTCTGGTTCTGAACCATTTCCGTGTTCTGAAAATCTCCATTCCCAAGATTCTTCTGAGCAGAGTCATAGGTTATTCCGTTTAATTTCTGGTATCCTCCGGCAGCGTTGACCCCAACTGTCAGCTTACCTTTTTTAGCGGTAAGATAAACCCCGCCGTTCTCACCTTTTGTCGTCACCCCGACATTGACCGAGCCATAAGCCCCATCAGCTACAGCGGAGGAAGCTCCTGTGGTGGTCCCGGTGATGAGATTCAGGATTCCACCCGCACCCTCAGCGTCATATTTCGCGCCAGGGTTAGTGATAACCTCGATGTCTTTGACCGCACTGGCAGGCATTACCTTCAGGATTTGAGACGGATTGGAGCTAAGCATCTGGTTGGGTTTACCATCCACATAGACTTTGAAACTCGAACTTCCGTTCACTGTGATATTATCCTGACCGTCAACCGTTACCATCGGAACCTTGCGGAGCATGTCCAAAAGAGATCCGGTCTTTGAGTCCGGATCAGCCTCAACCTTGTAAGTCAGCTTGTTGACATCAAGTTTAACCAAGGTTTTCATTGCCTGAACCGAGGCGCTATTTATCGCCTGGGCATCATCTTGCAGAAGTATTTCTCCCAAATCAAGCTCACCATGGCCATCGACCTTGAATCCCTTGCTTACAGATTTCCTGCCCATATTCTGAAGCAACAGCACATACTCACCATTTCCGGCGACTGTCCTCTCGAACTTGCCGAGAGAGTCGGTCACAGAATATGCCGAAGGCCTATCCTGGCCATTCTTTATGAACTGCACGACCGCACCCACCTCAGGCTGGCGGGACAAGGAGTCCAACACAGTTCCTTTCACATTGGTCTGGGCATACAGGCTCGCCGACATAGCAAGCGCTAATATAATAGATGATACAAATCTAAAGGGTCTCATATCTTTTCACATTATTCTTTTGCAAATATAATTTAATAATTTTCTAATTTCCAAATATTATTTAATGTTTTTCGTTAATTTTTTAATAATCCCTTTTTCTGGACCAAGTCCAAAACCCTGTGTTTCGAATGAGACGATTCTGTAGTCTTGCCTGTCATTAGCCCAGTTCTGTCATTCTGAGTGCCAGCGAAGAATCTATTGTCACTATCGTCCCTAAACTGCGGACGCAAAGAACAGAAACAGCCGATATTGTTCCCCACGTCCATACGGATAGGACGAGAGGAACACAAAAAATAACACGACAGGCAGCCCGTTGGGTTTGGAATATGCTCGCCGAGAAGTAATTAACAGTTAGTCTGTTACTGGATGCCAAATCCGGACCCATGATTTTCTGGGGGTATTGATTATGATGATTTATAAAGCGCTGATAATGCCCGTCCCTGCTCGCTTCGATCCATCATCCTCCAAGGGGGGGGGGCTGGCATTTAATTACCTGTATTTTAACACTTTAGTGTGTTTTTAAGTTCCGTATAACAGTACTTAAAAATGCTTTATTATAATGGGTTTCAGCCCTTTACCTGCCAGCGCCACGCTATGTGCGCTTCGCTCAAGATGACAGGATCCGCTCAGGATGCCGGAAATGCCATGACTGTCATCCCCGGCAGTGGTGTTACTGTCGTCCCGGACTCCGGCCGGGTATCTCCCCCGCCTGTCACCGCGCTTGGAACGCTATTCGGAAATGAGCGATAATTAAGCAGTCACGTAAAACGCATAGCCGAACAGGCCACAAGGAATCCACAAGATCGAGAGAGTTCGAAGTCACTCCTCCCGTGAGGCACACTACTTCTATCCAATCGGTTTGATGACAGCTGCGTTTTTCGCGAGCGACAATGTCCCATCGTCAACGAAACAAGCCATGGTCGAGTGACTTGCGCGTCACTGGACGGGTTTTGATCCCCTAATTGGCGATTATAAAGAAAAAACAAAACAAGGCCCAGCCAAAAGACTGAACCTTGTTTTTGGCGGTGCGGAAGGGGCTCGAACCCTCGACCTCCGGCGTGACAGGCCGGCATTCTAACCAAGCTGAACTACCGCACCAGGATTTAAAAGATCCGCGCTTGGTGTCAAACGCGGATGCAAAGATAGTCAAAAATGCTGGGTACGCAAATTTTTTTTCAATTTTATTTAATCTCGATGACTTTATTGGCCTGAGGTACGACTTTCGGCTCAAGTTTCGGGATAGTGACAAGCAGGACGCCGTTCTCTACAGTGGCGCTGATCTTCTCCTTGTCGGCGTCGTCAGGCAGAAGCATTGTCTGCTGGAACTTGGCGTAGGAGAACTCCCTGCGGAGGTAACGGCCCTTCTTCTTCTCGTTCTTCTCGTCCTTGTTTTCCTCTTTCTTCTCCATGTTGATCACGAGATCGCCCTCGTCATCAAGGCTGACCTTGAAATCGTTCTTGGTCATTCCAGGAGCGGCGAGCTCAAGCTCGTAGCTGTGCTCGTTTTCTAAGACATTGATCGCCGGAGCGGTCGCGCTTGTCCTCTCGATCCAGTTGTTGTCAAAGAAATCATTGAAAATGCTGGGCAACCAGTTCTGGTTGTATCTTCTTGAAACAGGTAACATGATTAAAACCTCCTATAATTTTTAAATTTCTTTTTTGTTTTCAACCCCGTCCTTTCGGGCGGACATCTCCAGAACAGTCAATTCCCGCGCCAATGCCAAAAAGTCCATTAAAAGTGGACATTTTGGCATAACTTGCTGACTATTTGACACTTAAACCTGACAAAATGCCATAAACGAGGCTTCCTTTACCTTTCCAGAACGAACACGGAGAAGGAGAGGGGCGGTACGGAGGCGGAGATAGTCTTGCCCTCACCGGAGAAAGCGAAAGAGACAGGAACTATCTTATCCGGCTCATCGAGGCAGTTCTCAGCCATCCGGTCAGAGCAGTCCAGCCGAATGCCTTCGACAGCCCGCACGACATCTTTCTTTTTCAAACCGGCGAAACTGAAGTCCAGATTCCGCTCCTCTTCAGAAGTGTTGGCCACCTTAATGTATATTCTGGAACCATCAGAAACAGCGCTCGCGAACAAGCCGTCCTGCCCTTCCGCACCTGTCACATTCGCTCCCGACATTTTGAGGCTCAATGTGTTCCTGCCCTTGAACCGGCCATACAGACTCTGCACTTGCCAGCTCGCGGTGCGGAATGAGCGCAAATTGTCGAACCAGATCAAGTCCGGCCTCCACTGCCATCCCTCGACATGGGCGAAAAGCGGGGCATACGTCGCCATCTGGACCACATCAGCATTGCGCTCTATCCCAGTCATGAAAGCGGCCTCGAGAAGGGCGGCATAGGCGTGATTCCATTTCGCTCCCCTGGCATGGCACGCATATTCCCCGGCAAACACCTTCGGCCCTTTCCGGTCGTAATTGTCATACCGCGCCCCTTGGGAAAGGAACCACTCATACGGACGGTAGAAATGCTCATCCACGAGATCCACCCCGATCCTTCGCATCTCCGGCCAAAGAAAGTCAAACTGCTCCCCTTCCGAACCGGGGCCGCTCGAACCGACTATCTTGATGTCGGGATATGCTTTCCGGATTGCCTTGACAAAGGGCTCAAGCCTCTCGGTATAGAGAGTCCCCCACTGTTCGTTTCCGATGCCTATGTATTTGAGATTGAACGGTTCAGGGTGTCCCATTTCCGACCGAACCTTTCCCCATGTGGAAGTTTCCGGCCCGTTGGCGAACTCGATGAGGTCAAGGGCGTCCTGAATATAAGGTCCGAGCTCATCCACCGGGACATGGGCATCATCCCCGTTCTGGAACTGGCATGCCAGGCCGCAGCTCAAAATCGGAAGCGGCTCAGCGCCAATCTCTTCAGAAAGCTGGAAGAACTCATAATAGCCGAGTCCGTAACTTTGGTAATAGTCCGGATAAAGGCGGTACGGGAAGCAATACTGCCAACGATTGGAATTCAAGGGACGGTTCTCAACAGGACCCACCGAGTTCTTCCAATTATAGCGGGATTCCACCTCCGTGCCTTCCACGATACAACCTCCCGGGAAACGGAATATCCCTGGTTGGAGATCGGCCAAGGCCTGGGCCAGATCCTTCCTGAGTCCGTTACGGTGACCTTTCCAGGTGTCAACCGGGAAAAGGGAGACATGTTCGATATCAGTCACCAGCCTGTCGCCGTCAAGGAATACCCTCAACACAGCCTTGTCCAAAGTCCTGGAAGGCTTGAGGATCAGCTCATATTGCCTCCAGTCAGCTCCTGATACGACCAACTCCCCGTCGCATAGGGCATGATCCTCTTCCATGGATGCGGGGTCAGAAATCTCCACATTCAATTTGGACTCCCCTCCTTCCGGAACCCTGGCCCAGACGCTGAATCTATACTCCTCACCTCCTTTGACACCTATCCCGAAGAAACCCTCATTCTCAATACCTGTCCAACGATGAGGATGGCCGGGATCCAAGAGCCTCACATAATGCGGATTACGGTCAAAAGGCCCATTATCAAGAACTTCCAGCTTACCAAACACTTTCCATCCTTGAAGATAGTTGGATGGGAATTCAAAAGAACGGTTCTTCACGAGCTCCGCATAAAGGCCACCGTCAGCGGCGAAATTGATGTCCTCGAAGAATATACCGTATTGGGTGGGGCTGATGGGCGCTCCGGGCTTGGAGAGGTCAATGGTGAAGTGGTAGAGATCCTTCGCTTCGCTCAGGATGACAGGGCCGGTCCTGCTAAGGATGACAGGGTTGGTTCCACAGAGGAAGGCGGAATTGAGACAAAGAAGAATGATTATAGGACAAAACGCCTTTATTATTTTCATAATAAATTAAAGTTAAAGAATATACTATCTTCCGCCACCACCTCGGCCGCCACCGCTGTAGCCCCTGCCACCGCTTCTGGATGTGTAGCCGCCGCCTCCGCTCCTGCTGCGGCCGGAGTAACTGCTGCTGGAGAAACTGCCGCCCGAGGAATAATAAACCGGCCGTGAGGCGCTGGTGATAGCGTTACCCAAAGCCCTTGAAATGGACTGGCTGCTGGAGAGAACGGAAGAGAATGTCCGATAATCATAACTGAAGGTCTTCTCAAAGAACTTCGGATCAATGTCCTTCAGTTGTTTCGCGACCTTGTCCGCTATCCCGAAAAGGGCCGCATAGACCATATATTCCTTCCAGAGATTAGCCTCGATAGTCTCATGCTGATTCAGAAGTGTGAACTCATTGAGGAACGTCCTCAGTCCCATAAGCTTCCGGGCCTCCGCCTGTCCTTCACTCGAAAACTTCTCATTACGCAAATACCGTTGGGCCCTGAACTTTGCCAGACCATTCGTGCGGGAAGTCTCGGACCATTGGTAAACCCGTGATTCATGACTGGAGGCCCACTTGGAGAACTCCTTGTCCTGAAGGATATTGTCGGATCCGGAGGCCTCATGTAACATATTGTAGAAATCCTTGCTGACTTCAGACAGGCCATCCCGGCTGGCAAAAGAGATGTTCACCGGTCCGTTTAGCTCACTGGTGACAGCGAGGTTGCCCTTGTAGATCATCCTGAGGATCTCGGCCAGAGGGAGGTTATTCGCGGAGCCTCTCTCACCGAGCCGTCTCAAGACATAGTCGGCCATCTGAAGATCCCCGTCCATCGGAATGTCCCTGTACCAATCCACCTTGTCGGGAGCCACGCCGAGCAGTTTTTTCTTGTCACGATTGGTAACTTTGGTCCGGGATCCCTTAAATATCTTGATGATCGGTCTGACAAAGGCAAAAAACAGTAACAAAACAATCATGAGCCCCGCCATCGCTCCAGCGAAAGGATTCTCTTCCTCAGGATCATCCGCGAACTTCGCCCCTTCCAGGGCGATGTCCAAGGCCTCCTGGAAATCCCTTTCCTGAACGCTCAGAGGCTGGAACATTCCTTTGTTGAAACGCAGCAAGATGATTGCCGAATCATCTGTCCTGAAAGGCTTGGAGGACTCGAACACAACCGTACTGTCGGTGAAAGTCGTGGTTCCCTCGAAGCCGAAACCCCAGGCCCGGGTGTTGGTGGTGTCGAGCTGGAAATCTTTCGACATCACTGTGATCCTGACATGCTGCGGCGGAGAACTCAATCCGGGAGACACTACCTGCAGGTGCAGCATGTCGTAGTCGTTCAGCGACTTCATCGCCTTGATCATGCTATAGAAAGCGTAAAACTTACGATCACCCCTTGGAGCTATTCCCCAGCAGAGCTCGACACCGTTATCTTTATGCACGATTCCGGACTTGCCCGCTTTTTCCTCCAGGGAACGGTTGACATCCCACTCGCCGACATCCTCAAAACTCGCCCCTGTCTCACCGTCGAGGACAGTCAGGTTCGGGATAATGATATCCCCGAGATTCTCCCGGACAAGGTACCATTCAGTGATGTTGGAACCCGTATTTATGTCCCACATCTCGTCGAAAGTGACAGAACCCTTGTCCGACAAGTGGAGGGTTATGTCAACGTCGCGGACCACCTGCTTCTGGGCAAAAGCGCCGGAAACAGAGATCGATAGAGCTAACAATACAAGTAAGATTCTTTTCATAGGTCATATCCGGTTCTAATTGTCATACTTACCATTCAAGACATCCCTGACCGCCTCAAGGTATCCGAACCCGTTCAAGCGGTCAGGAAGCAGGTAACTTCCCTCGACCCACTCATTCCAGGCATTTATCATCATGAACCGAGGTTGGTCGGGATGGGCTTCGACATATTCCTTGGCCTTGGCGAGGAAAGTGGCGAAGGACTGCGGGGTGTTGTGGAAGCGAGTCACGTGATCCGGGCCTTTGGCAGGAAAGCGAGGGGTGTCGTCCCAACCTATTGAGACGCACGGAAACACCGGAATATCAAACACTTCGTCCATTTGCTCACGGATCTCCACGGCTTCAGCGCCATGGACAAGGTAGTCCGGATTGAAACCTCCCATGTTATAAAGAGCCTCGCTGTCTATTCCCAAAGCCTTGATGTTCTTTCTCATGTACTCAATCCTCTCCTCACTCATCCTGCCGCCCCCGCCTTGAATCTGTTGCAGGTGAAGATCCGGGAAACCTGCCTTGCGGACCTCAGACCGGAAATACTCCATCGCCTTGGCCGCCTCATCAAGTGAGCCGAGCCCGCGGACAAAATTCTCTATCGAGAATATTCCCAGCACCGGGCAGCCGTCGATCTTGACATATTCCGGGAGTTTGAAATACTGGTTTATCACCCGGTCCACCACTTTCTTGAACTGGTCCCAGTCCACATCCGGGTTAAAGAGCCTTTCCTCATTGTCTCCCCACTTGTGGTAGTTCCAGTAATTGTATTTCACATCATGATTCGCCCACATGATGTAGAAATGCATCTTTTCATGACTGGGGGCCTTCAGGAAGCCGTCATTGAGGGCGCTCTCAAGATAAGGCCCGCTGTAGCCATCCGGATCGTTATACCAGTACCAGTCGTAGATGAAGGTATTCACGCCATATTTAAGGGCGGTCCGGATCCATTTCTCCACCACGACCGGATCGTTGTCCAACTCGTAGCCCCAAAGCGGCTGGCGAGGTTGGTAATGCTCAGGAAAACGCTTGTCTCCTTTTTTGATAACTTCCCACTCACCTATCCCTTCTTCCCAGAGCCACTTATGGGCAAGTTGATCGTCATGGCAGGATGGCCACACATAGGCGCAGACATAGATGTCGTCTTGGGCTCCTGCTTCGGCATCCTTATGCCTGAATCCGAAAAACGCGGAAATGAGCGCGATCGCCCCAATTCCCACGATCAAGTAAAGTGAGCGGTTCATATTCAGCTGGTTTTATTATTGTCGAATATTTCCTTGACAGCCTCGTAGCTCTTCAGGTCCCCGATGTCAAAGCGCTTGCCCGGCATCTCCATGGCATGGACAGGGACCTTTGATGATAGCCAGGCGACGAGACTTCCCGGAGCGTCAATCCCGCATCCGGAAGCGATCGCTTCCGGAATACGGGCAGCGTCCTGACGGGTGTAGTAGTAGAACGGAGGGCATGCCCAATGAGCTTTCGGCTCCGCCGGTTTCTCCTCCATCCCAAGGATCCGGCCATTCTCATCCACGTCCATGACCCCACCTTTCTTCAAGATGTCGGTGGATTCCTCATAATACCTTAACACACAACTGGTTCCTTTCTTCAAAGAATAATCAATGAAAGAGCCAAGGCTGAAATCAAGGAGGTTGTCACCGGCGATCACCAGAAGGTCCTCGTCCAAGCCGAGAGAGTCTATCGCGAACCACATGTCACGCACGGCCCCCAGGCGGGTCTCGTTGGTGGAGGTCCCGTCATCAACGACTTTGATGTCTTCGGGACGGGCGGTTGCCCATTCCTCAAATATCGGGGCGAACCTGTGGTTGGAGATGACGACAAAGCCATCCACCTTGCCGGTAGCGGCAATATCCTCTACCAACCAATCCAGGATTGGCTTTCCTCCCACCGGAAGCAGAGGCTTGGGAAAATTGTCTGTCAAAGGACGCAGCCTGGTGGCATAACCGGCCGCTAAAATAAGGCACTTCATGGTCAGGAGTGTTATATTTATATCTTCACGCCGTCAGCGCTATGGCAGACGTACGCCGAATAATGTCCCTTTAGCTCAGGAAATTCATTCAGGTATTCCTTCTCCACTTTCTCGAATATGCTCTCCTTGAAGGAGGGATCGATCAAGGCCATGCAGCAGCCTTTGAAACCAGCTCCGCTGAAACGGCCGCCATAGATCCCGTCGGTCTTGGTCATGATGTCATATATCTTCTTAAGCTCGGGGGAACCGGTCTCCCAGCTCTCGATTGAGGAACGGCCGCTCTCGAAACTAAGCCTCCCGTATTCCTCAAGGTCTCCCCTTCTCCAGGCCTCAGCACCTTTCTGGACCCTGTCATACTCGCTGTACCAGTGTTCCGCGCGCTTTCTCCAAGTGTCCGGCAAACGGTCCTTGAAACGCTCGAAAACCTCGACAGGGACATCCCGCAGATAAGTCTCCTTGAACTTCCCGTATTCCATCCCGGAATATGCTTTCAGGGCATATGCGGCGCTACGGCACTCATCCACCCTCATGTTGAATTTGCTCCCGGCGAGAGTCCTCTCGACACCGCTGAAAAAGATAGCGATGTCATAAGGTTTCATCTTCGGGGACGCGGGGATGAGCTCGTAACTGTCGTCCTTGGTGTCAAGGTACAGGAGATGATCCTTCTTTGAATACACCTCGCAACTCTGGTCGAGCTTTCCGGAAGACACTCCCACGTATTTGTTCTCGGCGGCCATGGCCATGGTGATCAGCTCCTTATCCTCAAGATGGAGTCCATTCACGCGGCACAAGGCTTTCATGAAGGATATCGTCACGGCGGCTGATGACGACAGTCCGCCGATCGGCAAAGAGCCTTCAATCACTCCGCTCAGGCCTATACGCAAGGGATAAGCCTGATAAAGCTCCTTGGTGGCGCCTCGGAGATAATCAGCCCAGTCGTCTTGTTTCTCCTCTGGGACCGCCCTGACATGCCACTGTGCTCTTTTCCTGAACTGCAGAGAGGCAAGCTCAATAACTCCGTTCTGTTTGGGGGAATAAGCGATGTGGATGCCCTTGTCTATCGCGAAGCCCGTCACTTTACCAAGCTGATGGTCAGAATGGGCTCCGAGCGGACACACACGATAAGGGCAAAAGGAGAGCCCTTCCGGCTCCCTTTTGTAGGTCTCGCGGAATTTATCCTGGCAAAGCATAACTTAGAGTCTTTCCTTGATGGCCTTGGTCTGCTCCTCGTAGCCGGGCTTCTCCAGAAGAGCGAACATATTCTTCTTGTAAGCCTCGACACCGGGCTGGTTGAAAGGATTGATTCCCAGCACATAAGCGCTGATTCCGCAGGCATACTCAAAGAACTGGAACAGTCCTCCGAGATTGTAGGCCGAAAGATTCTCAATCGAGACCTCAAGCTGGGGCACGCCACCGTCGATATGGGCGAGCTTGGTTCCGAGCTGGGCCATGGCGTTGCAGTGCTCCACATGCTGTCCGGCGAGATAGTTCAGCTGGTCAAGGTTCTGGGGATCGCTCCCTATGACGACTGAGCGGTTGCTCTTCTCGACATTAACGACGGTCTCGAACATGATTCTCTCGCCCTCCTGGATGAACTGGCCCATGGAATGAAGATCCGTTGTGAAGTTGACGGAAGCGGGGAATATTCCTTTGAGATCCTTCCCTTCGGACTCACCGTAAAGCTGTTTCCACCACTCGCCGAGATACTGGAGCTTAGGATTATAAGCGACCAGGATCTCAACCTTCTTCCCGAGCTCGGAGTAAAGGAGATTTCTCATCGCGGCGTACTTGACGGCAGGATTGTCCCCTGATTTGACAGCGCAAGCCTCCTCCATCTCCTTGGCTCCGGCGAGCATCTCGCGAACGTCGAATCCGGCGAGGACGATCGGCAGCAAGCCGACAGGAGTTAGGACTGAATAACGGCCACCGACGTTGTCGGGGACCACAAATGTCTTGTATCCTTCCTGGGTCGCGAGAGTCTTGAGGGCACCTTTCTTGGCGTCGGTAATAGCGACGATCCTCTCTGCGGCATCCTTATAAGTCTTCTCAATATGCTCTTTGATGATTCTGAAAGCGACAGCGGGCTCAGTGGTCGTGCCGGACTTTGAGATCACGACTGTGGCGACATTCCTCTCGGCCACCAGATCCATCAGCTCAGCCAGATATTCCTCGGAAAGGTTGTTTCCGGCGAACACGACCTCTGGCCCTTCGGCTCCGCTCAGGGACCGGTTTTTAGACAGTTGCTTCGCGAAATTATGTGAGAGGGCCTCGATGGCGCAACGGGCTCCAAGATAGGAACCTCCGATGCCGATCACGACCACAAGGTCAACACCCTTCTCTTTCCAACAATCCCGGACAGCCTCGCACTCGGCGACAAGAGCCTCAGGAGTCTCGGAAGGAAGATGCCTCCATCCGATAAAATCATTCCCCTCTCCGGTACCACTTTCCAGAACCTCCAGAGCCTCAAGGGCTTTACCGACATAAACCTTGTAATCAGCGTCTTTGACAAAGGAGTCGCAACCTCCCAGATTAACTTTAACCATATTCTTTTAAAAATAATAATTACCAAATTACTGTAGCCTACAAAAATAACCAATTCCGGTGATAAATTAGCAAGAATATGTCTATATTTGAATATGCGTAATCCTTCCAACATCATCACTGTTACCATAATCGGGCTATTTCTGTCGCTTGCCACTTGCCAAGGGGCCGGGATAGTGACCAGCCTTAGAATCGGGCTCAACCATCCTGACGGTCAATACGCCTCGGGCGACACGGTTATCGTGAGCGTTAATCCTGTCCAGGAATATCCCACCCCGCTTGAGGTCGCCGTTTTCGAGAACGGGATAATGACCCGCAGAGAGAAAATCGGGGTTGTCACCAGCCAGCGGGTAGTGTTCACTGATGTCCGGACCGGGCCTGTGGCCGTCATGCTGGAGTTCAGACCCGAGGGGACATTTCCGGAGAAGAATCCGATGAACCTCGACGCTTCCGAAGACGCGATAAGGATTGGCTACGTCATCAACGGATCAGCTTTCAAGTCCGGTTTTAGGCCTCCAAAGGACTTAAAGCGATATTGGGGACGCCAGATTCGCAGCCTCAGGGCGAAAAAGATGACTGTAAGTTCAAAGCCTGTCGCCATTAAGGGTGATGGGATAGAATGCTTTGATGTCGAGGTCAGCGCTTTGGACACGGTTCCTGTCAGGGGCTATGTGGCGAGACCGAAAAACGCCCCGGCAAGGTCACTGCCGATAATAATCCAACTTCATGCCGCCGGGGTGGCCGGAGACTGGTGCAAGGCCCATGCCCAGGCCACGGCTGATTTGGCGCTGGAAGGAGCCATAGCCTTCGATTTCAATGCGCACGGAATGTTGAATGATGCCGGTGACGATTATTACAAAACGCTCGAGAACGGCCCATTGAAGAACTACAGTTACCGCCCGATCACATCCAGGAACTCGTATTATTTCCGGGGTATGATCCTCCGGGCGATCCGGGCTTTGGACTACATCACCACTGATCCGGCGTGGGACGGTAAGACCATCATCCTGCTCGGAGAGAGTCAAGGAGGGGCGCAAGCGGTAGCTCTGGCCGGGCTTGACGACCGAGTCACGGACGTGTTAATCAATGTGCCGGCGATGATCGGCAACGGCGGCTACCTTCTGGGGAGGAATGACGCCTGGCCCTGGCCCATGGAATATAACGGGGTCGTCACCCCGACATCCTCAATGCTGGATGCCGATACGGAAGGACTTACCAGCAAGAACGCCCGGAGAGCGAGGAAAGTGGCCCCCTACTTCGACGGGGCGGTGCTAATGAGAGGATCAAAGGCCCGTTTCCTCGTAGAGATAGGTCTTGTGGACACCACTTGCCCTCCATCAGAAGTATTCTCAGGCCTGAATGGCGTAGCCGGAGAAGTCAAGGTGATCAGCAGCCCCTACCGCAACCATTGGTCAGCTAACATACCGGAGCCATACAGGGCATGGTGGAACGAGAATATCCATAATTACAGACAGGAATACATCAAGAAATTACTATCTTTGTGAGAAACACTGAAACTTTTAATAATTCCCCAATATGAGAAGATCCTTTAAAATCGCGGCTGTCGCCGCCTTAGTAGCGCTGGCGTCATCATGCGCGCCTAAAGTCGCCATCACCGCCCACAGGGGCTTTTGGAACTGTGAAGAGGCCGGTTACGCCGAGAACTCCATTAAATCCCTCGAGTTAGCCCAGCAGAACAAGCTCTGGGGCAGCGAGTTCGATGTCCACATGACTTCCGACCTCGTGATTGTCGTCCACCACGACCGTGACATCAAGGGTGTGAATATTCAGACCCACGACTATGCTGATTTCAAGGACTATCGCCTCAAGAACGGTGAGAAACTCCCTACCCTCGACGACTACCTGACCCAGGGAGAAAAGGGTGGCACTGTCCTGGTGCTCGAGCTCAAGCCCCAGATCGACAAGGCTCATGAGGACTACATGGTTGACCAGAGCGTAGCCGCCCTGAAAAAGCATGGGCTTTACGATCCCAAGAAAGTGATTTTCATTTCCTTCAGCTGGAATATCTGCCAGAGGATCGCCGCCCTCTGCCCTGGTTTCACCAACCAGTTCCTGAGTGGCAACAAGACTCCTGAAGAGGTCCTCTCCAATGGCGTGAATGGTATCGACTACCACTACGGTGTCTTCCAGAAGAATCCGACCTGGGTAAAGGAAGCCCACGACAGGAAAATGAGCGTCAATGTCTGGACAGTTGACAAAGAGGAGAATATCAAGGAGATGATCGACCTCGGTGTCGATTGCATAACCACCAACGAACCCCTCAAGGTCCGTCAGATTCTCGGAGGCAAAGAACAGAAATAAAATGAGATTTGAAAAAGAAAAGCCGGGCTGAACGCCCGGCTTTTCTTTTTTACAGTTCCTTGATCTTGATGTTCTTGAACCAGACCTCGTCGCCGTGGTCCTGGAGAAGGATGTAGCCTTCCTCGTAGTTGCCGAAGTTGGGCCAATCCTTGTACTTGCTATAGGCCACAAGGGCGTTCCATTCCTGGTTGTTGCGCTCATATTCAATGAGTTTCACACCATTGAGCCAATGCTCGACATGGTTGCCCTCGACCTTCACCATCGCGGTGTTCCAGGTCGTGATGTCGAAAGGCTTATCAGCGGGAGCGGGAATCAGGTCGTAAAGCGATCCCAAGGTCCTGTTACCTTTGACTCCTAACTTGGCGTCAGGGTGACGAAGGTCATCCAGGATCTGGAACTCGCAACCTATGGCTGAGCCGGCGCCCTTATTCAAGGTAGGGTCAACGAAATACTTGATGCCGCTGTTGGCTCCCTCAGTGATCTTGAAATCCACTTTCAGGATAAAGTTCTTGTACAGGCGGGTCGTGATGATGTCACCCCCATTGGTGGATTCCCCACCATTACCCTTGAGAACTTTCAGGACACCCTTGTCGATCACCCAGCCTTTAGCAGGGAAATCATCGAGCTTGGCGCCTCTCCATCCCTCAGTTGTCTTACCATCCCAAAGGAGTTTCCAGCCATCAGCTTTCTCCTTGGAAGTCAAAGTGTTATCCTGTGCGCAAGCGCTGACGCAAAGTGCCAGCGCCGCAAGAGCTATGAATACCTTTCTCATATTTCTTAAAATTACATTGTGTAGAACTGCTCCCAACCCCTGCGAGGCGGCAGGCCAACAAGCATAGCGTTGGCGAAGTCGTTGTTGGTGAACTGCTTGGTGCGAGGATCGAAATAGAGTTTAGCGTTCAGCCTCTGGGCTATGACACCGAGGCAGAAAACCTGCGAGAGTACTCCGTTGATCTCGAACGGGCTCCTTGTCTTCTCGATTCCCTGGCAAGCCAGGAGGAAGTTCTCGAAGTGGTTGGACGGGCTCTCCGGGGTCGGAGGAAGCTTGGAGGCCATATCCCTCGCCGCCTCCTCAGGTATGATGCTGAGCTCGGATCCGTGGCTTCCGCCCTTGAAAATCAAGTCTTTGGTGTATATGATCTTTCCGGGAGAGATCTTCGCGGCGGGACCCACATTCTGGCCAGAGGCAGGCACATTGGCTGTCGAGACTCCCCCGCCATATCCAGCCGGAAGCGGCGGCAGGTTGTCCAGTCCGTCGTACCAGGTCACGTCCACAGGCGGCATGCCGTTCCTCTGCGGGAAACGGAAGAGAATGGTTGAAGAATAGGGATAGAAATAGTCGTTATGACCGTTCTCGTAAAGCATGCTGACCTCATAAGGAAGGCCGAGCTCAAGGAACTCATGTACAGTGTCGAGAATATGCGCTCCCCAGTCGCCAAGGCAACCCATTCCGAAGTCATACCAGCACCTCCAGTCGCCCTGATGGTACTTTTCATTGAAGTCATGATAAGGAGTAACGCCGAGCCAGGTGTCCCAGTCCATTCCCCTAGGGATGGTCTGCTGGGCAGGCATGCGATACATCTTCTTCGCGTCGAAATTATGCCAACGGCGGGAATTGTTCATGTGGGCGGTCACGGCTGTGACATCCTTGATTATGCCGGCATCCATCCAGGCCTTGAACTGGAAGTAGTTGCCCTCTGAATGCCCCTGGTTACCGACCTGAGTGGCGAGGTTGGGGTGACGACGGGCGGAGGCCATCATCAGCTCGGCCTCATGGAAGGTGCGGCACATCGGTTTCTCAAGATAGATGTGCTTGCCCTGGTTCAGAGCCAGCATCGCAATCGGGAAGTGGGAGTGATCCGGAATGGCCGCGGCCACGGCATCAAACTCATTTCCGCATTTGTCGAACATCTGACGATAGTCACGGAACCTCTTGGCCTTGGGATACTGGGCAAGAACCTTCTTGCACTGCGGCCCGTCAATATCGACATCGCAAAGGGCTACTACATCTATCATCCCGGTCCTTGTGAAATCCTGGATGATCTGCTCACCACGGTTGCCAATACCGACAAAGGCGATCTTGACTTTTTCCCCGCGGGGCTTGGCCTGTGAGGCCATCCCGGCGGAAAACTTATCGGAACCCAGGATCTCTCCCGGTGTAAGGGCCACGCCGGCGGAAGCCACGGCCATGGACTTGAGGAAATCTCTTCTGTTAATCATATCTTAGTGTTATGTAATTGCGAAATATCCGGTTAAATATACAAAAATTATATTTCAATGTCGTATTTCCCGCACGAATATTCTTTTTCGCGAACAGTGGCGGTGACACCGACCGGAATCTCGAAATGGAGGTTACGACCGTTTCTGGCGACCTTTATCACCCCATAAGGAGTCCCCTGCGATACCTCCACACTCTCCAGCCCCTCAGGTATTTGAGGGTTGATCAATACGTGCCTGTAACCAGGAGCCGCGGGAATAATGCCTCCCAAGGCCTGGTAGAACCAGCTGCCGATCCCGTTGAAACAGTTATGGAGACGGCTGCGACGGGCATTCCAATGCTCCCAAGTCCCGGTGGCTCCATTGTCAAGCATGTGGAGATAACCCGGATAGCCATGCTGCTTCAGCATGCCGTACATGAAGTCAGACTCACCAGCCAAGGTCGCCCATTCGGTTATTACCGGAACACCGACGAGCCCGGTCTTGAGATGTCCTTCATATACGGTGGCAGTACGCTCTATCAGTTTGTCCCTGACCTGTTTCCGAAGATTTTCCGGGACTATTCCGACTAGCAGGGGGTAAGCCATGTCTATCTGGGATCCGCTGGCGTAGGTGAACGTGTCGGCGTGATAGAGTTTCCCGTTGATGACCTTGGCCAGAGCGTCGTACCGGGCCTGGAACTCGGCGGCGTCCTCCTCTTTCCCGAGCAGGTGAGCTATCTGGACAAGATCAAGGTAAACCTGGCAAAGAGAGCAGTTGTTGACCAGGTCGATAGACTCGGGATCCTGGACATCCACCCCGTCAGGAGCGGCCCAGTCGCCCAGGAACCAGTGCCTGTATTCCGTCTCCGGCCACGCTTTCAGAAGGCCGTCCACGGTGTAGGTGTCAACATAATCGAGCCAGCTCGTCATTGTGGGATAGCACCTTTCAATCAAACGCTTATCCCCGTAACTCATATATGTCCTCCAAGGAGCCTGGACCACGAAACCGCACCAATATGGTCCTCCTCCGGCCCTCCAGGGACAAGGAGCTGTGTGCGGAAGCCCACCATCCTCCCTGATCACATCGTTCCACGCCTGAAGCCAGTTAGCGTACAACGGCGCCACATCGAACATGATCTGGAGCGAGAGAGTCGATGCGTTGCCGTCGCCACCATACCCGAGCCTCTCAAGGTTGGCGCAATCGACCATGTAACCGTCGAAAGCCAGGTTCTCCATAGTATATTTCACCATGTCATGTATGGCATTGATTTCCTCGTCTGAAGACTTGAACGATGAGGAGCCTTTAAAGTCAGTGCGCATCCTCAGGGCCTTGACATTCTCCGGTTTAGGGGCCTCGGGAATGCTGTCCAAGATGACATATCTGAACACATGGTGATTGAACTTGTTGACAAACCTGTCGCCCTCCGGTCTCCCGGAGGAGATGTATTCATTGCGGCTGACTGGGTTGTAAGTCCCGTCTTTCTCCTCATAATCAGTGAA
Organism: uncultured Bacteroidia bacterium; assembly: GCA_902785825.1. Lineage (GTDB taxonomy): Bacteria > Bacteroidota > Bacteroidia > Bacteroidales > UBA932 > Cryptobacteroides. The sequence continues at coordinate 23,501 of CACZZZ010000015.1, read as the reverse complement.
AGACGCTATGCTGACATGACCTTTTTCCATCCCCGGAAGACTTATGTCAAGCAGGCCGTTGACAATGCGGCCGAAGTCCACGACCCAACGTCCCTCTCCATAAGGTTTGACACTCTTGGCGGAAAGGGTTTCCTGTACGACACAGGGTTCGCACATCTGCGCCATGGCCTTGATGCCCATGACTTTCACGACATCAACCGGAGCCCATGATAATTGGTCAAGACATTGCGATTCAACAGCTTCCGGAGCCACGGAGGCATCGATTGACTCCCCACCGAACTTTCCGTAACGCCAGTTTGTCAAATCGCTGTAACCGCTCCAAGTACCCTCCCAGGATGCGTCTGTAGCCAAGATCACTTCAGCCCCGACCGGGGAAACCTCGTCAAGTTCCGCTTTGACAAGCGGTCCGTCGTGGGTGGGGTTGAACACCTTGTTCCAACCGGATCCGATCCAAAGGACCAGCTCGTTCCGCCCCTTCTTAAGCAGTGCGGTGACATCGTACGCCACTATCAGCGAACTCTTGTCAAGTTGGGACACCGCCGGTGACAAGACGGCATCAGAGACCGCGTTGCCATTAATATATGCCTCATGGTACCCCAGGGAATTGACATACAGGATGGCCATCCCGGGAATACTCTGAAGATCGAAACTCTTCCTGAGCAGTGGTGATCTCAAATCACCGGCCGAGGCTCCGATATACTCTCCACTCATTAAGTCCTCGCCGATGATACCTACACCGAAACGCCTAGGGGAACTCCATTTGGTGACTTCCTTATCAGATTTCCAAACCCTTACCCTCCACCAGCATTGCTGACGGGAGCCAAGATTAGTTCCTGAATATGGAATCATGACCTGATCCGGGGACACTACCCTGCCGGAATCCCACAGTCCCGCCTTGCCAGACTTGAGGTCCTTCAATGAAGATGAGACTTGTATCTGGTAAGCGACTTGGGACACCGGGACATCGGAGGATATCTTCCAGCTGAAATGAGGTTCAGCGGAATCAATAGCGAGAGGGTCCGAAAGTCCCTCGCATGTAAGGTCATATACGCTAATAGAAGACCCGCAGGAGGCCATGGCCAAAGCGCAGGCCAGTAAAAGAGACAATTTCTTGAGCATAATTCCCTACAATATTACATCATGTTTGCCACAGGAATATTCAGTACCGCCCACAGTCGCTTTCACTCCGACAGGCAACTCAAAATGAAGATTATTTCCTTGACGAGAGACAACGATCTGCCCATAAGGGGTGTCCTTGGTGACTTTCACCCACTCCAGACCCTTGGGGACCTGTGGATTAATAGCGACTTTCCGGTAACCGGGTTCCGCGGGGATAATGCCTCCGAGGGCCTGATAGAACCAGCTGCCGATGCCATTGTAGCAGTTATGCATACGGCTACGGTCAGCGCTCCAGTACTCCCACGTGCTGGTCGCGCCATTGTCAATCATATAGAGGTACCCGGGATATGTCCTCTGCTTGAGCATTCCGTACATGAAGTCGCACTCGCCCGCCAAAGTGGCCCATTCGGTTATGACAGGCACTCCGACAAGGCCGGTCTTGAGATGGCCTTCATACACGTTGGCTGTACGCTCTATCAGCTTGTCCCTGACCTGTTTCCGTTTATTCTCAGGAACTATCCCGACAAGCAGGGGGTACGCCATGTCAACCTGAGTGCCGCTGCCGTAGGTCTGGGTCTGGGGGTGGTAAAGGGTCTCGTTGATCCTGCTTGCCAGGGCATCATAGCGCGCCTTGAAACCAGCCGCTTCCTCAGGCCGGCCAAGGACTTTGGCGATTCCCTCAAGTTCCTTGTAAACCTGGCAGAGAGAGCAGTTGTTGATAAGATCCACTGATTCCTGCTCACCAACCTCAATTCCTTTAGGCGCCGCCCAGTCTCCGAGATACCATCCTCTGTAGTCAGTGTCAGGCCACTTTCTCAAGAGCCCATCGACGGTATAGGCGTCCACATAATCCAGCCAATGAAGCATAGTAGGATAGCACCTCTCAAGCATACGTGGATCCGCATAGCTCATCCATGTCCTCCAGGGAGCCTGGACAATGAATCCGCACCAGTAAGGGCCACCACCAGCACCGTAAGGGCAAGGAGCGGTATGCGGCAAACCGCCATCCTCGTGGATGCAGTCATTCCATGCCTGGAGCCAATTGACATACAAAGGAGAGACATCGAACATGGTCTGCAGAGAGAGTGTGGAAGCGTTGCCGTCGCCTCCGTAACCAAGACGCTCGATGTTGGCGCAATCAACCATATATCCATCAAAGGCCAGGTTCTCAAGCGTATAGCGGACCATGTCGTGGATAGCGTTCATGTCCTTGTCCGAGGACTCGAATGTCGCGGCCGCCTGATAATCCGTACGCATCCTGTGCCCTTTGATATCCTCCGGTTTGGGAGCCTCGGGAAGGTTCTCAAGAATAACGTAGCGGAACACGTGATGGTTGAACTTGTTCTTGAAATGATCCCCATCGGGAGCCCCTGAGGATATGTAATAATCCCTCGACACCGGATCAAAACCTCCTTCCTCCTTGGCATCGCAGAAACCAGCCTCTGTCTTGTGACCTTTCTCCATAGAAGGTAGTTTGATCTCAAACATGCCGTTTATCACCCGGCCGAAATCCACTATCCAACGGTCCTTGCCGTCCTTTGTCACACTCTTGGCGACCAGGGTCTCCTGGATGCGGCAGGGCTCACACATCTGCATCGTGGCGACAATGCCCTTCACATCCTCGACGTCAACTTTTCGCCATGGCAACGGATCCAATGATTTAGAATCCATCGAGACAGGTACTTCAGAAGCGTCGATGGTCTCACCGCCAAAATGCCACGCTCCCCAAGAGTCATAATCTGAATAACCGCTCCATGTGCCTTCCCATGACGAGTCCGTGCACACCAATGGTTTCGGACCCTCCGGGCCCATCGCGTCAAGTTCCGCTTTGACAAGAGCTCCCCAGTAAGAAGCGTCAAACGGGATTTGCTTATACCAGCCGGAACTTAGCCAAAAGACGATCTCGTTCTCACCTTTTCGAAGAAGAGGGGTGACGTCGTAAGCCATGATAAGGGACCTCTTGTCCAGCTGCGAGACCGCCGGAGTCAGCACGGCGTCGGATACCGGTTTGCCGTTGATATATGCCTCGTGATAACCAAGGGAGTTGACATAAAGAATGGCCTGCGAACTTAAGTCTTCCACAGTGAACGACTTCCGCATGATTGAAGCGCTTCCTTGAGTGTAGGTGGCTCCAATATAGTCCCCCTTCAAGCTGTCTTCTCCTATGATACCGACACCGAACCTCTGGGGGGCACTCCAGGCGGAGACCTCGTTCTCGGATTTCCAAACCCTGGCCCTCCACCAACACTGTTGCCTGGAGGCCAATCGGTTCCCGGAATATGGGATCATCACCTGGTCCGAAGAGGCCACCTTACCAGAAGACCAAAGGTCCGCGTTCCCGGACTTGAGAGCTTCAGGGGAACTCGCCACCTGTATCTCATAAGCCACCTGTTCCATGGGGGAACTCGAGCTTATTTTCCAACTGAAATGGGGTTCGGCGGAATCTATGCCCAAAGGCTCGGAAAGTCCTTCGCACTTCAGATCATACACTTCGAAGGAAGAGCCGCAGGATAAAAGACATAAACTGACCGCAATGAGCGGGATGAGGCTAAGGAAACGCCTGGATGGATTGATTCGGATCATAGCGAGGATTATTGTCGAACAAAAATATAAAAAACAATCCATAATTTTTATATATTTGTGTCATAACAATTGACACGATGAACACCAACGAGAAATTCGCGATTACCATCAGCCGGGAAGTAGGCACCGGAGGTAGAACCGTAGGACGAAAACTAGCCCAGAAACTTGGCGTGCGCTACTGCGACAAAGAGCTGATCAAGAAACTGAAAGAGATGTTCGGTCTTGACGAGGCCGAGATCGAGAGGGTCAAGGGTCAGAAGAAGAATTGGCTCGAGGACCTGTTCTCAAGGATTTCTCCGGAATTCGGCTCCGAGATGTTTATCCCCAAAGGGGTTGAGTACGCTCCGGATGTGACCTCGAACGAGATTTTCAGTTATGAGAGCAAGATTCTCACCACCCTCGCGGAGGAATCATCGTGCGTGATCGCCGGCCGCTCCGGCTTCTTTGTGCTCAAGGATCACCCCAACAAGTTCGACGTGTTCATCCACGCCTCAAGAGCCAATAGGATCGCGAGGATCATGAAACGGCAAGAACTGTCTGAGAAAGAAGCCATTGAGGTGATAGAGTATGTCGATAAGGCAAGGGAAAATTATGTCCGTAAATACGCCGACACAAGCCGCTATGACCTGCGCAACTACGACCTGGTCCTGAACATGGACTATCTCACGGAAGACGAGGCTGTCGAGTGTATCCTCAAGGCTATCTCAAAATAATTATTTGACCTTAATCAGGTCCTGCCACGAGGTGGTGTATAATCCGGAGCAGAAATCTCTACGGATTCCGTCCGCATAGTGTCCTCCCCTCTGGGTGGCCAGCCGCAACACATTGCGCCCGGATGTGTTGACCTTGTCCATCACCTCGGATATCCTGTCATCACGCTCCCTGGCCTTATCGTCGAATCCAAAAATGACCTGCTGGATGGAATCCGCATCCACGATGTCGGACACGATCACACCAGCTTTCTTGTACTGATAGCCAGGCTTATAGACGTACCGCAAAGCCTTTAAGGCGGCACTTATAATCTCCGGAGCGCTGCTTGCCGGAACTTCCAGACGGACACTTGCGGAGGGATAGTATTGGTCAAGATCTTCCCGGAAACGATTGGTGTACAGGAATATACCCACCGTACCGGCAGCCGTACCCTCCTTTCGGAGTTTCTCAGCGCATTTCCCCGCGAAATCAGAGACACGCAGAGTCAGCTCATCGATGTCCGAGATATTCCCGGCAAATGACCTTGACGTGCAGATGGATTTCCTTTTATCGTTTTTCTCTTCCTCCACCATGCGGATGCCTTGCAACTCGGACCATGTGCGGACACCGATTACTCCCATACGGTCGCGGACCCATTCGACAGGCCTGCTGACGAAATCCATAGCTGTCTTCACACCAGCCGCCTCAAGTTTTGGAGCGCCCCTCCATCCGACTCCCCACACATCGTCTATCGGCGTGAGAGACAATGCCTTCCGCATTTTCTCGTCCGTGTCGATGACACAGACGCCCTTATATCCCTTGTATTTTTTCGCGAAGTGGTTGGCCACTTTGCCAAGAGTCTTTGTCGGGGCTATCCCGATACTGACCGGAATCCCTGTCCAGCGCCTGATCCGTTTGATGAGATTCCGGCATATTCCTGGAAGATCTTCCTCCCGGATGCCGTCCATATTCATGAAAGCCTCGTCTATCGAATAAACCTCGAGTTTCGGCGCGACTTCGGAGAGCAGGGACATCACCCTCGCGGAAAGATCCCCGTAAAGGGTGTAGTTGGAAGAACGGACGACCAGCTTGCCTTGGTCAACAAGATACTTGACCTTGAAATACGGGGTCCCCATCTTGATTCCCATAGCCTTGCTCTCATTGCTTCTGGCCACGACACAACCGTCATTATTGGAGAGCACCACGACCGGACGCCCCTCCAGCTCAGGCTGGAAGGCCCTCTCGCATGAGACGAAAAAGTTATTGCAATCTACAAGCGCGTACACACTTTCTTGATGACGTAGGTAACTATTCCCCAGACCGTAAAGTCATTTGAATCAGTAACTTCTATAGGAGGATACTTTTCATTTGCGGGTAGCAGCCACATCTTCTTGTGAGGCAGGATGTCGTATGACACCCCGGGCTTCGACGCCTTCTTGGATCGCGTCGAGGCAGGATCGGCGAACGATATGAACTTCAGGGCAAACTCTCCGTCGATGAAACAGACGGCCATGTCACCCTCCCTCGGCTCTATCGACTTGTCCACGACAAGCACATCCCCTTCTTCCACTCCGGCATCAACCATTGAATCTCCCTCCACACGCGCGTAGAAAGTAGCGGCGGGGTGCTGGACGAGCTCTTTGTTGAGATCGATGAAGGTGTTCATGTAGTCCTGAGCCGGAGATGGGAAGCCGGCATGGACGGTGGGCTTGTCGTCGGACATGGCTATTCCTCTGGTGACAGATCCTTCGCTTCGCTCTGGATGACAGGGTCGTCGCCGGGAATTCCTTCGAGGGAGCGGGCGGCAGCGAGGGCGCAGTTGATGCCGTCAATAGCAGAGGAGACTATGCCTCCCGAATATCCGGCACCCTCACCGCAAGGCAGCAATCCCGGGAAAGAATCGGATTCAAAAGTCCGGGGATTACGGCCGATCCTAATAGGGGAAGAAGTCCTTGACTCGACCCCGACAAGCAGGGCGTCATTGGTGAAGAAGCCTCTGATAGAGTGCTTGTTGACCTCGGGAAAAGCCTTCTGGAGCCTTGAGGAGATGAAATCCGGCAGCAATTCATGGAGAGGAGCCGGCACTACGCCAGGCTTGTAGGAGGTCTCAGGAAGATCGGAAGACACGACCCCGTTGCAGAAGTCGATCATCCTCTGCGCCGGCGCGGCCATCGGATTCTCTGACCGGGTGTGGGCATATTCCCACATCTTCCTCTCGACCGCTTTCTGGAAGTCAAGTCCCTTGAAAGCGCCCGCTTCGGAATATTCCTCAGGGATGTCGTCCGGCTCGATCTGGACCACCACTCCGGCATTGGCGAACTTGCCGCTGCGGGCGGAGTTGGACATGCCGTTCATCACGATGGTCTCAGGCTCGGTCGCAGAAGGGACCAGGACACCGCCCGGGCACATGCAGAAGGAGAACACTCCCCTCTCGTCAACCTGCTGGGCGAATGAATATTCGGCCGCGGGCATTCCCTGCTCCCACTGGCCATGATAGCGGGCCTCGTTGATCAAAGCCTGCGAATGCTCGACACGCACACCCATCGCGAACCCCTTAGGCTCAAGTGGGCATTTCTTGGCGTCAAGCATCTCGTAGATATCCCTGGCCGAATGGCCTGTGGCAAGGATCACTTTCTTGGCTATGTATTTGACTGACTTTGGTTTCCCAGTTGTCTTCGTGGGATGCTCGCTGTCGAGTGCCTTAACCTCGATCGTACCGTCTTTCTTGCTGGTGATGTCGGTCACCTTGGTTCCGAAATGATATTCCCCTCCCTTTGACTCGATCGTCTGGCGGATATTCTCGACAATCTTAGGGAGACGATCCGTACCGATATGCGGGTGAGCGTCTATGAGGATCTGGGGATTGGCCCCGAAGTTGACAAACTGCTGGAGGACTTCCTTGATGTCACCCCTCTTGGAGGAACGGGTGTAGAGTTTGCCGTCGGAAAAAGCCCCGGCGCCACCCTCTCCATAACAGTAGTTGGAATCAGGGTTCAGAGTACCTTCCCGGACGAGAGCCGCCATGTCAAACTTGCGGTCACGGACGTTCTTTCCCCTCTCCAGGATCACCGGTTTGAGACCGAGGGTCAGGAGTTTCAAGGCGGCGAACATTCCCGCAGGACCGGCTCCGACGATAATCACAGGTTCCGCCTCCGACACGTCCTGGTACTCAGCCACCTCATAAGGGACGTATGACTCGAAACGATGGTTATAACCCTCGATCTTATAGCGGTAAATCACATCGTTCCTCGCGTCAATAGACCTCCGGGCTATCACGCAGGTGGCATCCGCATGGGGGAAAGTCGGCTGGAAGGACTTTGTCGGGTCAATCACATTGATCACGGCGTTACTGCGAAGGTTCATTTCCCTCGCGGCCACTATCCTCACATCATCGGGGCGCAGGTCACGGCCGACGCGGCCTGTCATCTCAAACTCTATCATATTCTTAAATTATTAATAATCAGCGATTCTGGAAACAGGAGCGACATCCAGGGGCGTCCTCTCCCCGGCCTTGTGACGGAACCATCCGGCTACCGCGATCATCGCCGCGTTGTCCGTGGTGAACTTGAACTCCGGAAGGTAGGTGTTCCATCCCCTCTTCTTCCCTTCAGATTCTATCCGCGCCCTCAGGCCGCTGTTGGCGGACACTCCGCCGCCTATCGTCACTTCCTTGATCCCGGTCTGTTTCGCGGCCTTGATCAGTTTGCTCAAAAGAATGTCTATCAAAGTCTTCTGGAAACTGGCGCAAAGGTCTTCCTTGTTTTTCTCAATAAAATCCGGATCCTTGGCGATTTCATCCCTGACAAAATACAGCAAAGAAGTCTTGACCCCGCTGAAACTGTAGTCCAATCCAGGAATCTGGGGCTTCGCGAACTTGAAACGGTCCGGATCGCCTTCTTTGGCGAGGCGATCGATGACCGGTCCGCCCGGATAACCCAGCCCCATCATCTTGGAACACTTGTCAAAGGCCTCTCCGACAGCGTCATCAATAGTCTGGCCGAGAATCGTGTACTCCAAAGGGCTGTCCACCCGTACAATTTGAGAATTGCCCCCTGACACAAGCAAGCAGAGATACGGGAACTTAGGATGGCGGTTCTCCTTGCCCTCCTGATCCACGAAACCAGCGAGAATATGGCCCTGAAGATGATTTACCATAATTATCGGAATGTCAAGGGCGATTCCCATGGCTTTCGCGAAGGAGGTTCCGACGAGCAGGGATCCGAGAAGACCCGGGCCCCGGGTGAAAGCTATGGCGGTGAGATCAGAGGCTTTAATCCCGGCTTTATCGAGAGCCTGGCTCACAACCGGCACAATGTTTTTCTCATGTGCCCTGGAAGCCAGTTCAGGGACGACTCCCCCGAAATCCTTATGCACCTGCTGGCTCGCTATCACATTGGAAAGCAATACCCCATCCCTCAACACAGCGGCCGAAGTGTCATCGCAACTTGACTCTATTCCCAGGATAAAATCCGCCATAATATTCAAAGACTTTATTTGACCGCGAAGTTAATGAAAGTTTTTGAAGTAATTTGGTATATTTGTAGATTGTGAGAAAGGCACTCAAGATATTGCGGAATATTATCGTGGCTATGACGGTCATTCTGGCCGCCGCTTGGATAATTTTCCAGATCCCGGGCGTGCAGACATTTCTGACCAAGAGGGTTGTGTCTGTCCTCGAGAGCAAGCTCGGTGGGAAGATCGAGTTTTCTTCCGTCCATCTCAAACCTTTCAACACGATAATACTCAAAGATTTCCGCTTAATAGACGATAATCCCCTCACCACCTCTTACGGAGAAGTCCTGGACACAGTCGCCAAAGCCGGCTCAGTCACAGCCTCCTTCTCTTTGAAAGGTCTTTTCAAAAATGAGGGTCTCCATCTTGGAAGAGTTTCAGTCACCGACGGAGCATTCACATTTGTCTCTGAACCGGGAGGGAGCAATCTCAAACGTGTCTTCCCGCCTTCCGGCAAGGAACCTAAGCCCGAAAAAGAGATGGGTGAATTGTTTGACGCCTCCAAAGTACAGGTGGAAGGGTTCCGTTTCAGGTATATCAACCTGAGGCGTGAGCATCCAGCCAAACAATATGGGATCGACTGGGCGGACATGGACGTGACGGTCAAAAGGCTTGAGGCTCATGATTTAAGTCTCGCCGGCGGATACATGAAAGGCATTGTGGATGAGCTTGAAGCGACCGAGAAAAGCGGCTACCACATCACTTCCCTGTCCGGAAACACCACGGTCGGAGGTGGCCGGACCCTCATTGAGGACTTGAAGTTGAAGGACAGCTGGTCTGACATAAAGATGAAGGAATTCGCGATGAGCTACGAAGGGATCGATTCTTTCGACAATTTCATCGACAAGGTGAGGATCACCGGAGATGTCCGGCCCAGCAAGGTGAATTTCAAGAGTCTCTCGTATTTCGCCCCGGCGCTCAAAGACATGTCCGTCAGTTTCGACATCCACAAAGCCGACGTGGACGGGCCAGTGAGCGACCTAAGGATCGACCGCATCGACTTCACAGAGTCCGGGAGCGGAGTCAAGGGATATGCCGAGGGGCGGCTTTCAGGACTGCCCGAGATCGACAACACCGTGTTCGATTTCAGGGTTGATAACCTCTCTTTCACCTCGGAAGGACTCGGAAAATTCGTTAACGGATTCGCCCCTTCAGCGAAGCTTGCGCTCGGGAAATACGCGCCCGGCGACAGGCTGGGATTCGAAGGACATGTGAAAGGAACCCTTAACAACCTGAATGTCAAAGGCAAAGCCGGATCCGAGAGTAATGGTGCGCTGAGCACGGACATCCGACTTCACGACCTGATCAAAAGAGGCGGGGTCAGGAGATTCTCAGGAGCGATCGCGACCAACGCCTTGGACATCGGAAGGATAGTCGGGACCGACAAGATCGGTGACTTGACCATGCGCGGAGCGATGGACGCTTCCCTCGGGAAGGGAGGGATCAATCTAAAGATAGATTCCCTCTTCATCGACAAATTACAGGCGCTGGAATATGAGTACTCGAATATCATGGCCGCCGGAACTTTCTCCGACAAGGCTTTCGACGGTCGCCTGATCTGCAATGATCCCAACCTCAACTTCCTGTTCCAGGGAATATTCACCCTCTCCGACAAGACAAGCAACGGCCTTTACAAGTTCTACGCGGACATCGGCTACGCTGACCTCCAGGCCCTTGGGCTGGACAAGAGGGGCGTCTCCAAAGTAGCGGGAAGAGTCAACGCCAACTACATGACCGTCAACAGCGGAGACATTATCGGAGACCTCGACATAATGGATCTCGGGCTGGAGAATTCTCTTGGGAAATATGATGTCGGGGACATAACGATAGCCTCCCACTCCGGTAACGGGAGACACAGGGTCAATCTCGACGCCGATTTCGCCAACGGGTCCTATGTCGGGACCAAGCCTATCACCAAAATCGTCAGGGACTTAAGGGAACTCACTCTGCTTAAAGAGCTTCCAGTCCTTTGCAAAGACACGGTCAAGACTTGGCAGTCCGACATGTACGATGTGAGACTTGACATCCATGACATCCGCGACGTGCTGTCGTTCGCCATGCCTGGACTTTACATCGCCGACAGTTCCCGTGTTCGGCTCACGGTTTCAGATCAAGGAGAGGTGAAAGCCTCCGTCAAGTCCTCCAGGATAGCTCTCGGCAAGAATTACCTGCGCAACATAGATCTGGCTTTCGACAATAAGGGAGGCAGCCTGAACGGGGCGATGACAGGTTCCGAACTCGCCCTTGGCGGTCTTCTATTCAAAAACGACCATCTTTCAGTCTTCGCCAGCGAGAATCACGTGGGGTTCGGATATTCGTTCGACAACAAGGGCGATTTCGCGGACAAGGGAGAGATCTACCTTTCGAGTGAGCTGGAAAGGTCCCCGAAAGGAGAGCTCATGATCCATGGTCACACCCTCCCGTCCAGCCTGTGGATCAACGACCAGGAGTGGCTGATTTCCCAGTCCGACATCAACCTCATTGGAAAAGATTGGACCATAGACAACCTCTCTGCCGCATGCGGAGGCCAATCCATCAAGGTGGACGGAGGATATTCGAAGACAAGACCGGACACCTTGGAAGTGAATCTGGTTAAATTCGACATGGCCATAGCCAACATCCTGCTTGGACAAGACTACGGAATCGCGGGACTCGCCACGGGACGCTCCACCCTTTCCACCCCTTGGGAAAGCAACGCAGGTCTTTCGGTCGCTCTTCAGTGTGACTCGGTGAAAGTAGGTGGAATTGACGCCGGAGCCATGAGAATCGACTGCGGAATGGTCGGTGACGGGATCTTGGACATATTGGCCAACAATGTCCTCAACGGAGCCAAGACCTTCGATATCAACGGCTTCTATGGCATGAATGACAAGACGCTGGACATTGTCGCCGACCTGAAGAACTTGGAAGCCGGTTACATCGCTCCGGTACTGTCGTCTGTTTTCAGCGAGACCGACGGACATGTGAGCGGAAAAGTGAGGATCCACGGAAAGACGGACAACTTGTTCCTCTCCGGGGAAGGAACCAGGTTCGACGACGTGATGCTCAAGGTCGCCTACACTAATGTGCCGTACTACGCGAACGGCCCGTTCATCATTGACAACGGCGGGCTCCATCTGGACGGTATCGCGGTCAGGGACAGGTTTGACGGCACCGGAACCATCTCTGGAGGCATCCTGTTCGATCATCTCAAGAACATCAGGATGGACACCGGAATAAGGATGAACCGGATGGAAGCCATAAATATGTCCCCAGCTTCCGGAGAGGCCATCTACGGCAATGTTTTCGCGACCGGAAATGTCTCTATCAAAGGACCTTTCAATGCGATACGGCTCGACGTGAACGCTCGGACCGACAAAAACGGATCTATCCATATTCCCATAGACAACGCCTCATCAGACGCCAACACCAACCTGCTCACTTTCAAGGAGCCTGAGAAAGAGATTTACATCGATCCTTATGACGTGATGATGAACAGGCTCGTGTCGGAGAGCAAGAAAGAGAACGATTTCGGCATCCACCTAAGTATAGCCGCCAACGAGAGGACCGAGGCATACGTCGAGATCGACCGGCTCTCCGGGAACGCCCTCAACGGACGAGGTCAAGGGAATATAGACATAATTGTACGTCCCGCCGCGGATGTGTTCACCATCAATGGCGAATACACTCTCGCCTCCGGTAAATTCCATTTCAACGCGCTCGACATCACCCAGAAAGACTTCACCCTGTCGCAGGGAAGTTCCATAAGGTTCAACGGGGACGTGATGGACAGCGACCTGGACATCGACGGAGTCTATACCACAAAAGCCTCTATCGCCACTTTGATAGCTGACACCGCCTCCGTGTCGAGCAGGAGGACAGTGAATTGCGGGATCGGGATCTCAGGAAAGCTGCGGGAGCCACAGCTGACGTTCTCGATCGATGTACCGGACATCGACCCCACCACCAAGGCAAATGTGGAGAGCGCCCTCAACACAGAGGATAAAGTGCAGCGGCAGTTCCTTGCCCTGCTGATCTCTGGAGGATTCATGCCGGAAGAGCAGTCCGGAATCGTCAACAACACCTCGAACCTCTACACGAACCTGGCGGAGATCATGGCCGGGCAGCTTAATAATATCCTGCAGAAACTGGACATACCATTAGACTTCGGCTTGAATTATCAGTCCAGCCAAAGCGGCTCGAACATCTTCGACGTCGCCGTGTCCACCCAATTGTTCAACAACAGGGTAATTGTGAACGGAAATGTCGGCAACAGGGAATACGGCAACTCGTCCCAGGGGGATGTCGTCGGAGACCTTGACATCGAGATAAAACTCGACAAGCCAGGCCAGGTCAGGCTGAAACTCTTCTCCCACTCAGCCGACGACTACACCAACTTCCTGGACAACTACCAAAGGAATGGAGTCGGTGTGACTTACCAAAAGGAGTTCAGCACCTTCAGAGAGCTCGCCAGGAGCATCTTCACAAGCCGTAAGAAACGTCAGGAAAGGGCCAACGCGCCAGTTCCGGAGAAGGAATTCAACAGGATATCTATCACCGAGTGATCACTACAGGGCCCATGAGGCCTGAGGGCAAGAGGGAATCTCCCGCTTTATAGAATCGCCGTATTGCAGTGACAGGACGGCTCTCACCAGGCTGGACATCCCCTATCATGCGGTTACGCCAAAGATTGGTCACCTTGATCTGAAGTGAGTTTTTACCAGGCTTCAGGAATCCGGAGATGTCTTCTGTCCTGAAAGGAGCCTTCCAGAGGACTCCGGCACTCTCACCGTTTACGAAAACCTCAGCAATGTTCTTCACGGATCCGAGATCGATGAAAATGGGGTCACTCTCAGCTCCCGTACCGGACTCCCAAACGAAGGTCGTGTTGTAAATGGCTGTCCCGGAATAATACTTCACCACCGGATTGCCGCTCTCGGTCCATGATTTCAGGTCCGGGAATATCTCCTCCGCACGGTCACCTCCTTTTTGGTTGAAACTGACCTTCCAAGGGCCAGGGAGAGTGAGAAGAGGAGATCCTTCGCCACCAGATCCTTCGCCGCGCTCAGGATGACAGGAAGGTAAAGCGGGCTGAGGGAAGGGATGGGGCAAGAAAACCACGAAGAAGGCGTCAGAAGATAGCATCGGGAGATCGGCAAGAGTCCTGCCGTCTTGCTGGAAGGTGTTCAATGTGAATATTTTCCCGTTTTCAGGATTAAAGAGGGCAGCGTGAGGCCCAGCGTCCCTGAAGCTGATCCTGGCGGCAGCGTCTTTCCCTGAGAAGTTCCTGACCCAGTATATTTGCGTACCGTCTTCCATCGAGCGGTGGACATAACGGAACTCTTCGGTGCTGGCGGGAACACCGTCAAACTCAGCGACGCAATCGGGAGCGATGCCCTCCAGGGCCGCATCGAGCGATCCATCGACATTTTCCCTGCCGCTTTCCCAGATGTCCTTAACGATCCTCCTGAAGGCTTTCTTGTCCGCGTTTAGACCGGCCGGACGCTCCGGAGCAGGTCCGCAGATCCTGACTCCCGCATCCGCATATTCCTTGATTTTCAGAAGCATATCCAAAGACATGGTCCTGACGTTCCCGTCCAACCACAACACCTTGTAACTTGTCCCTCCCACACTTTCCAGCAGAGTTTCAGCACCGCCTGGTAAAGGCTGTGATGCGGTTGGCTGGAGATATGACTTCAGGACGGTTGGATTGGCGAAATCATATTCATAACCGGCGGGGACTTGGGGCAACGAGGAGAATGTGCCTCCGCCGTATAATGATGTCACATTGCTGTCCTCCCCATAATAAAGGAGGATGTCAGCTACCGGAATCCCCTGCCTCATCAGGGCGCTGGACCGTCCGAGATAATCCATCAGGACCCAGGCATACTCGCCCCATGTCTCGTTACGGTGGAACCACTGGCCATATCGAAACAGTTGCAGGCCAGGGAGATAAGCGTCATTAGGCTGGGAGGCGCTCTCATGGATCACGAACCGGTTTACTCCAGCGGACAAGGCCACATCAGCCACATATTTCATATTCTCAGGACAGTAGGTATATGCCCTGCCCTCATCGCCATTTACCGAGAATGATTCGGCCGCGACCACACCGGAACCGGAGATGTGAGCGGCGGACGCGGACTCGCGGATGTCTGCCACCGCCGATGGAACGCTTGAGCCCGTGGGAGTGTTCTCCATCCAGATAGCTGCCATCGGGATCGAAGCCGAGAGTTTCGGATCCATCCCGTCTCCGACATAAGCCCTTCCACCCTCATGGGTCTCGCAATAGTTTCCCGCAAGACCATATTCATCAACCAAATCCTTGATTCTCTGATAGTTCTCTGAGAACAGCTCCCCGAGAGTTTTCCGCCAGTCCCATAGGAAGCCCTCGCTCTCCTCTGGCCCGTCAATAACCTCGCCTGCCAGGACGGGCAGCCAGGGAAGTGGATCATACCCCCGGCGATTCTTGAATTCACGGACAAGGCAAGGTGTCCAAGTGAAAGAGCCGGCCTCATAACTGTCAGTGAGAAGATACCTTATCCCTTTGGCGCCAAGCTGGTTCCCGGAGACCTCCTTATAAAGGTCGAGATAATGATGGAAATACCTCATCCAGGCCTCTTTATCAAGTTTGTCAACCTCCAGTCCGGTGGCCTCGGGAGACGCCGGATGATTGACCTTTCCAGTGATTGACCAGCCGAAACGGTAAACCCTCCACCTACCCTTGGGAAGAGAGCATGAAAGGCGCCCTTCCGGGGTCATCTTTCCTGTCAGGTCCAGGACGTCTTCCCTTTTGACAAAGTCCCTACGGGCGAAAAAGCCTTTCTTGGAAGGAATATGGAACCTATTGAAATCAGGCACGTTACTAAACCCTCCCAATTCTTCGGAATGGTTCACCCGCCTGACAGTGAAAAGGTCCAGGGACTCAAGTTTCTCTCCCCTCACCCGGAACCATCTGGCCTTGACAGGGTTGATGTCCTCCGTCATATAGGGCAGTCTCGAGGGGGACACTTTATGTATCTCTTTCCATGAGACTCCGTCATCACTGCACTCCAGAATATTACGCCAGTCCGGCTCCCCTTCCCTCGGCCTTCCTCCCATTGACATCGACTTAAGGGTGAAAGACTTGATGGAATATTTCCTATTCAATTTGACAGTGATCAATGTGTCCGAGACTTCGACCTCGGCCCCCATTTCTTCCATTGACCGGTCAGAAGGGGATCTCCTGACAGCAAGAACGAACAGATCCTCTCCATAGGGCTTGATCTCCACCCGGTCATTGCCTTGAAAGAAATCCTGATAAGGTCCCGTGACCCTGTAGAGATCAGGAAGGCTGACATCGACATTCCCGCCATCCACGTCCACTGAACGCCACTCGAGTTTCTTTACCGCATCCGCCGGCGTCACCCACGTCCCTCCTGTGGAACTCCAACCCGGGGCGCTCGCTATTGTGACATCCATCCCGAAAGAATCGGCCAGTGAGACAGCATAGCCGAAAGCGTCCTTCCATCCTTCGGACAGATATGAGAGTTTGACCTTGGCCGCCCGGGGCATGTTTATCCCGCCAGCGTCAAACTGATGGACTCCCCCGATGCCGGAACGTCTCATCCATTCAAGGTCTTTCCTGATCCCTTCACGAGAGACATTTCCGTCCATCCAGTGCCACCAGACCTGCGGTTTATACTGGTTCGGAATATTATTAAAAATGTCAACGACTTCCTGGCCATGACCCGATAAGGGAATCATAGCCAATAAAATAGAGAAAAACGCCGGGAGGAGTCTCATCTACCGGCATTCCTTGACGAACGTCTTGAACAGGGCGAGCCATTTGTCGTCTGCCCTGACCAACTGCTCAGGATGGAACTGCACCGCGAGAATCCACTGCCCCTTGATCCCGCTCTCATAACCCTCTACCACGCCGTCCGGTGAATACGCGGTCACAATGACTTTGTCGGAAGGCTGCTTTACCGCCTGATGGTGCGATGTGTTGACCATGAGCTCGGTCTCGCCCATAGCCTTATGCAAGATAGATCCAGGAGCGACCGAGATTGAATGGGTCGGATACCTCGAATCTGTTTTCTGGCGATGAGGAATATCCCCCGGCTTCTGGCTGGGAAGATCCTGGTACAATGATCCGCCGAGCACGACATTCATGAGTTGCTCACCTCGACAAATGGCCATGATGGGCAATCTCTTCTGGAGAGCCACTTCCGCATAGAGAAACTCGATGGAATCCCTCCGAAGGTCTATTTCGACAGTCTCATTGAGAACAGTCTCACCATAACGTGCCGGATCGACATCGACACCTCCTGTGAACAGGATTCCGTCCAGGCGGCTGATGTACTCGGCAGCGGCGACCGGATCATCCACTTGAGGAAGGATCACCGGTATTCCTCCGGCCCTGGCGACAGCGTCAGTGTAAGAACGGCTGAGAATCAGGTTCATTTCTCCACTACACCCAGGCACAACACCAATTAGAGGTTTTTTACGAGCCTGGGCAAAAGAGCAGATCACCAAGGCAAGCAGAATGACTATTAGTCGTTTAGCTTTCATGACAAAAAAATTAATCGCTTTTAGTAGAGAAGTTTTATCCTTTAGTTCAATGATCGGTAATCCCTATTTTTTCGGCACAAAAAATGCCGTATTTTTGTCTCGATAGAATACTTACGTTTTATTCATAAATTAGGTTTGTATTAAGTGGGAAAGGCCGCTGCCGTGAGGTAGCGACCTTTTTTATTCCGTCAGACAGGAATCCATAAGCTCATCAATCGCCGCCGGATCGATGTCCCGACCGATAAAGACGATCTTTTCCATCCTGTCGCCATATTTCGGATCCCAATCACGACGCAAGTTCTTGTCTCTGCGCATCATCTCCTGAAGCTGGTCAGCAGGCATGGTCGCGAACCACAAGCCAGCCTCTTTGATTGACTTCTGGGAACCTGACTGCTCAAAGAGATAGCACTTGTCAGGCTCGTCAGCGAAATAGCAAAGCCCTTTGGCCCTGATTATGTTTGAAGGCCATTTCTTGGAGACAATGTAGTCCAGCATGTTGATGTCCATCGCGGGTCTCCGGTAATACACATACGTGCTGATGTTATACTCAAGAGCCTCGCCGGATTCCTCGTTATGGAGTTCCTCTTCCTCATCCCCCTCGATCGCGGCTATCCAGGCAGCGGAGGTCGCAACCTTGTCGAAGTCAAACATTCCGGTATTGAGGATCAGATCCAGGTCAATCTCGCCATAGTCACACTCATGGATTGTAGCCTGGGGATTAAGGGCCTTGACTATCTCCCTCAATTCTCCGAGCTCTTCCGGGGACACCTCTGAGGCTTTGTTGAGCAGGACTATATTACAGAACTCAATCTGCTGGATGACAAGTGATTCCAGGTCATCTTCCTCTATGTCAGGCCTTTTCAGTGCTTTTCCTGAAGCGAACTCATCCCTCATCCTCAAAGCGTCAACTACCGTCACGATCGCGTCCAGCTTAGGAGTGGCCGCCCTGTTATATTCCGGGAGCAGCCTTGGGATGGAGCAGATCGTCTGGGCAATTGGAGCGGGCTCGCAAATACCGCTCGCCTCGATCACGATGTAGTCGAACTTCCTCATCCGGCAAAGCTCATCAATCTGGTTCACGAGATCCATCTTGAGCGTACAGCAGATACACCCGTTCTGGAGAGGAACAAGACTGTCATCAGTCTGTCCCACGACTCCTCCCTTCTGGATCAGGTCAGCGTCAATGTTGACCTCGCCGATGTCGTTCACGATCACGGCGAACTTTATCCCTTTCTTATTGGAAAGAATCCTGTTGACCAATGTTGTCTTGCCGCTTCCGAGGTATCCCGTCAGGAGCAGCACCGGTATCTCCCTGTTTTCCACTGTTATTGTCATGACATTTTTTTCGTTTACGCGAATTTAGTGATTTTGCGCGAATAAAGATTATTTGCTACATTTGCATTCGGCAGGCGAATTAGGCCCTAATGATATGCTTGAAAGTTTAAGAAAAGACATAGAAAAGCTTATCTCACTCTACGAGGCGGAGAAGGCGGAGCGAATAAGGCTCCAGACTCTCCTCGCCGAGAGCGAGGCCGAAAAAAAATCCTGCCGGAAACAGATCGGTGATCTGGAACAACAGGTTAACAATCTGCAGCTTTCGGAAGCCTTCGGAGCCGCCGGCGACAGGACTGCGGCGAAGGAGAAAATTGATAAGCTTATCAAGGAGATAGACAAGTGCATCTCCTTGCTTGAGAACTAGAATGGGACAGAGCATAAAGATAAAAATCGCGGGCAATGAATATTCCCTGGTCGCTTCCTCACCCGAGATGGAGCGTCTGATGAGGCTTGCCGCGGAGGCGATCAACCAGAAACTGACCGCCTATGACGCCAAGTTCCCGAACAAGTCTCTCGCCGACAAACTTTCCTTCGTCGCCCTCAACGAGACGGTCAGCAGGCTGACCTACCAAAAGAGGCTCTCGGATGCCACCGAGGAGGCGAAAGGGCTTCAGGAAGATGTGGAGACATACCTCAAGAATATTGAAAAAGACGGCCGTTAGTCCCACGTGCTTTTATCAACAAGTTCTTATTGAACCGAGAACACTCAGGACGGCAAGGGCAGGCCAAGGTTACCTTCCGGGATTGCGCTAGCGCGACGGTGGAAGTCCGAACCGGACCGGATCTCAAATCTTATTTTTTAAGATTTAAGACAAGCGACTAACGGCTTTTTTAATATCCAGACGACCGACCGGTTTCAAAACACCGGCGGTCGTCTGGGCTTTTTACCAGAAGCATTTGATTATTAATTAGATAATGAACATTAACAAAAAGTGAACAACAAATCATGATAGCTTACCTTATAGGAGCCCTGATCGGGGCGGCGATAGCCCTGGGGGTCTATATCCTGGTCCAGAAGATGGTTCTGAACGGACAAAAGAACGAGATAATAGCCAAGGCCGAGATAGAGGCCGAGGGGATCAAGAACGACAAGATCCACCAGGCCAAAGAGAAATTCCTGCAGCTCAAGACCGAGCACGAGCGTTTCATCAACGAGAAGAACAACCAGCTAAGGGAGGCCGAGAGCCGTATCAAGCAGAAAGAGAACACCCTAAACCAGCAGAACAACGAGCTACAGAAAAAGCTCCGTGACGCTGACAACGCCAAAAACAGCCTCCAGGCCCAGCAGGAGAAACTCGCGAAAAAAGCCGAGGAATATGACAAGCTGAGCGCCCAGGCCAACAAGCAGCTCGAGACAATAGCCGGGATGACGGCCCAGGAAGCCAAGAACATCTTGATGGAGAACATGAAAGCCGAGGCCAGGACCGAGGCGCAGGCCTACATCAACGACACCATGGACGAGGCAAGGCTGAACGCTTCAAAAGAGGCTAAGCGAATAGTTATCAACACCATACAGAGAACCGCCACCGAGACCGCGATCGAGAACGCCGTGACGACCTTCCCCATTGAGAATGATGAGATCAAGGGTCGCATAATCGGTCGTGAGGGTCGTAATATCAGGGCCCTTGAGGCGGCCACCGGTGTTGAGATTGTGGTGGACGACACTCCCGACGCCATCCTTCTCTCCGCTTTCGACCCTGTCCGCAGGGAAGTCGCCAGGCTCGCCCTTCATCAGCTTGTCGTGGACGGAAGAATCCATCCCGCCAGGATTGAGGAAGTGGTCGCGAAGGTCCAGAAGCAACTTGAGGAAGAGATTCTCGAGACCGGAAAGAGGACTTGCATAGACCTTGGAATCCATGGTCTGAACATCGAGCTCGTCAGGATGATCGGCCGTATGAAATACCGTTCCTCTTACGGACAGAACCTCCTGCAGCACTCCCGCGAGGTCGCGAACATCTGCGCCATAATGGCCTCCGAGCTTGGACTGAATCCCAAAGTCGCGAAGAGGGCCGGTCTGCTGCATGACATCGGTAAAGTTTCCGAGGAGGAGCCTGAGCTGCCTCACGCTCTCCTGGGTATGAAACTGGCCGAGCAATACAAGGAGAAACCGGATGTGTGCAACGCCATCGGAGCACACCACGAGGAAATCGAGATGACATCTATCATATCTCCGATCGTCATGATTGGAGACGCCATCTCCGGAGCTCGTCCCGGAGCCCGCAGGGAGGTCATTGAGTCCTACATCAAGCGTCTTAAGGGCATGGAAGACCTCGCGGCGGCATATCCCGGCGTGACAAAGAGCTATGCCATCCAGGCTGGACGTGAGCTCAGGGTAATCGTCGGTGCCGAGGAAGTCAGCGACGACCAGGCTGCCAGGCTGTCGGCCGACATCGCCCAGAAGATCCAGGAAGAGATGACCTATCCCGGACAGGTGAAGATCACTGTTATCCGCGAGACCCGTTCGGTTTCCTACGCCAAATAACGCCATGAGAAAATATCTGAGAACGATAATCACATCGATCGCGGCAGCGTTCCTTTGGGGCGCCGCCGCTTTCGCCCAAGCGCCGGATGCCACAGCGACATGGAAGGTCACTTCCAAGCCGGCCGGAGAGGGTGAATATGAGTTGGTGTTCACCGCCACCATCGAGAATGGCTGGCACATCTACACCACCGACAATCAGTACAACCCCACCACGCTGGAGTTAGAACCTGGCCAGGGCTTTTCTCCTGTCGGGGAGTTCAAGCAGGTCTCCAAACCTGCCATGTTCAAGAATGAGGAGGTGTTCTTCAATGAGGCCGTTTTCTCCCAGAAGGTCAAGCTAAATGGCGAGAACGCGACTGTCTCAGGTGAAATCACCTGGAGCGGCTGCAATGACCAATTCTGCGCCGCCCCCGAGCACTGGGAGTTCTCCGTGCCGCTAGGTGGCGGAAGTGCGGCACAGGCCGCACCGAACCATGCCACCCTCGGCACCACTAAGGAGGAAGGGAGTAACAGCTTGTGGGGACTGATCATCGAGGCGATCCTCTGGGGCCTCGCCATGCTGCTGACCCCCTGCGTGTTCCCCATGGTCCCCATGACCATCTCCTTCTTCATGAAACAGTCCCAGTCCCCCGCCGAAGGGCGGTTCAAGGCATTCATGTACGGACTGTTCATCGTACTGCTCTACACGGTTCCGATATCCATAATCATCGGCCTGACATGGCTGATCGGAGGTAATGCCGTCACGGCGGACATATTCAACTGGCTCGCCACACACTGGCTCCCGAACATCATATTCTTCATCGTGTTCATGGTCTTCGCCGCCTCCTTCTTCGGGGCGTTCGAGATCGAGCTTCCTTCCAGCCTTGCCAACAAGAGCGACGCCAAGGCCGGCAAGGGTGGCCTCGGAGGAATATTCTTCATGGCTCTCACCCTTGTCCTGGTGTCTTTCTCGTGTACAGGCCCGATTGTCGGCACCGTCCTGATTAAGTCCACCTCCGGTGAGTTCTGGACCCCGATGGTCACCATGCTGGCGTTCAGCGTAGCCTTTGCGCTGCCGTTCACGATCCTGGCGATGTTCCCTTCCCTCCTGAAGAAGATGAAGAGCGGATCGTGGCTCAACAGTGTCAAGGTCGTGCTCGGATTCATCGAGGTCGCCCTTGGATTCAAGTTCCTCAGCGTCGCTGACCAGACCTACCATTGGGGACTCCTCGACAGGGAAGTTTACCTCGCGATCTGGATCGTGGTGTTCAGCCTACTCGGACTCTACCTTCTCGGGAAGATCCGTTTCAAGAATGACTCTCCCGTAGAGAGCCTGTCCGTGACAAGGCTCGCCTTGGCCATCGGAGTGTTCACCTTTGTGGTTTACATGATTCCCGGGATGTGGGGAGCCCCTCTCAAGGCTCTCTCCGGCTATCTGCCACCCATTGAGACTCAGGACTTTATCGTCTGGAACTATGCTGATTCCCCAATGGCTGCCGCATCGGGTGACAACCTCACCTCCGCTCCCTACGCTTCGCGCCCTAACCGGGAAAATGTCCGCGAAGGGGAGTTGTCACCAGACGGAACGATTCCATCAGGGTTTGCGGAGAAATACAATCTGCGCCTGCCGATGGGGTACAATGGCTATTTCACCATCGAGGATGGCTTGGCGGCCTCAAAGGCCACCGGGAAGCCCGTTTTCGTGGATATCACCGGCCATGGCTGCGTCAATTGCCGGGAGATGGAGCAGAGGGTATGGAGCGATCCGAAAGTACAGGAGATAATGAAAAACGACTATGTCATGGTCTTCCTGTACAACGACGACAAGACCAAACTCGAGAAAGAGGACTGGGTCACGACTCCGGAAGGCAAAACCCTGAAGGACATAGGCCGGGTCAACTCATATATCGTCCGGGAAAGATTCAACGTCAACGCGCAACCCAACTACGCCCTCTTGGGCTCTGACGGGAATCTGCTGGTCCCCGTCAGAGGTTATAATCTCAGCGTGGATGGGTTCGTGGACTTCCTGGAGTCCGGAATAGCGGAGTTCAACAAGCGGTCTAAATAGAGACTGGTCCTATCATCCCTGTAGGCTGCAAGGCCTGACCGGAAGTCCAACGACGGGCTGTCGGATTGTCGGACAGTGATTTCATGTAATTGCCCAAGGTCGTGGGTAAGCATCTTTTAGATTTGCACCGTGATTCCAATATGGAGGTTGCGGTGTACTTTTTATATTTGCTTTTGATGTGAGAAGGATGGTGCGGATGAACTA
>CACZZZ010000014.1 GCA_902785825.1 uncultured Bacteroidia bacterium | reverse complement strand
AGGGAACGGCGTGTGACAACGTCCTTCTTGTTCTTCTTCACATGCTCAGTGAGGTGATTGATACGGTAGGAAAATAAAGCAACTTGACTCTCAGGTGAGCCGGTGTCTGTATTAGACTTCCCGTACTTTGCGAAAATCTCTTGCTTCTTGTCGGCTTGTAAATACTCTGCCATTTCGCAAAAAATTAATTGTTTAAACTGTTAAAAATAAATTAGCCCGCAAAGATACTCATTTTTCCCGACAAAGCAAGAAAGGCATGGCTATTATTCAATAAATATTACGACGATATGTCAAAACAACCTGTATTTCCTCAACTCTTTTTCTTTTGCGCGGTGCCCTGGGCAGAGGCTCTCTAAAAGAGCGTGAAAGTCCGGGCCATGGTTGGGATGGCGCAGGTGGCAGAGCTCATGGAGCATGACATAGTCCCGAAGATCCTCAGGGACCCTCATGAGATTGAGGTTCAAATTTATGTTTCCTTTCCGGGAGCAACTGCCCCAGTTGGAGACATTATTCTTGATCCTGACCTGGTTGTATTCAAATGAATATATCCTGGCGAGTTCGGCTAGCCTTACGGGGAGAACCCGTTTAGCCTCCTTTCTCATGGTCTCGATCTCACTGGGGGTCGGGGCTGGCTGATCAATGAGCTTATTCTTTTGATGCTCAATGGTTTCCAGGGCCCAATCCTTCTTCTTGAGAAAGAGATCCAGACCTGTTTTATAAGGCACGAACCAAGGCATTGAGACAGTCACTCCGGAGTGCGGACTGACTCTCAAAGTGATCCTTTTGCGGCCTCGGCCTTTCCGCAATATTACTTCACCGACATCCGGATCGTTATAGACTCTCTCCATTGGAGACCAGGTCATCGGCAGTGTAAATCACATCGCAGTTACCTTGTGGATCCTGGAGAGGAATCTTCCTCAAGTAGTCGATCAGGAACCATAGGAACGCCGCGCTGACGATGAATATGATCACGTATTGCCAGACCGGGACGACCTCCAGGATGCTCTTGGCGTCTTTCAATGTCTCAGAACCGAATTTTCCTACCAGCACAGCGAAAGCGTTATTGACGCAGTGCATGAGCATGGTAAGTTTCAGCGAGCCGGTGCGGTAATACACATATCCGAAAAGGCATCCGATTGCGAAGGCGGTGACTCCCTGCCAGACGTTGCCGTGGATGGCGGCGAAGAATATGGCGGAGATGACTATCGCCAAGGCCGGACTCATGCCTCTTGCCCTCTCTCCCTCTATGGCGGGAGTTTTATGCTGATAGTTCAGCAATCCTCTGAGGATGACGCCCCTGCATAACCATTCCTCGCACACGGGAGCCATGATGGCCATGGTGATGAGATTGACCCAGAGGGGGCCTTCCATCATCTTGGCCATCTGTTCAATGATACTTCCCTCAGTGTCTGGAAGGTGTTGGTTCACAAGCTCCAACATCATTCCGGCCGCGATGGTGGCGACTCCTACGGCAAGCGCAAGGAAACCTCCTCCCCAGCGTCCGAAATGGTTGCTGTCAAGAGAGTAGCCGGTGTCAAACGCCATGTTCCTGGAACTTTTTATTCTCACGAATATGAATACCGCGATGAATTGCAACGGGTACATCACGAGCATGACATAGTACATCGGTATTGAGCCTGATAACATGAACGGCATGACCACGATAGACGCCAGAATCATTCCGATCAGGAACCAGCCCAGCACGGCGAACAATCCTCCAACGTCAGGGGTGTACCATGAGCAGGAGGAGAGAAGGTCGTAGTTCTTCTCGACTTTACGGGGCTTGAAAAATGACATGATTATTTTTTCCAGAGGGGTGTAGGGTAGAAGCCTTTGTCGGCGAGTTCCTGGAACTTGGCGACCACTCCGGGACGATCCTCCTTGTAGGTCACTCCGAACCAGTGGGCCGGGGTAGAGAGCACCTCGCACTTGTAGCCGTTGTCTTTCATTATGTAATCGACAGCGTAGGGGATGTAATATTCCTTCTTGAGCTCCATCAGATTGACTTCCAGGAATTTCTCGAACACGGCTTCGCTGAGGTCGAAGTAGTCCGGGGTGAATCCCCACATATTCATTGAGCAAAGGGCCTTCGCGTCGACTTCCACATGGGTCTCGCCCGTGACGGTGTTGTCACCATAGACTTTCCCGTCCTCTTCCGCGCCGACGTTGACAAACTCCACGACGCTCGTCAGGTTCTTTTTCTCATCATAGTGGCAGATACCGCGGGACACCTTCCCGAACTCGGAGAGAGTGTTGTCGAGCTCGAAGCCGACGATGGCGCAAACGCCTTCGCTGCCCTGGTGGGCTTTCAGCCACTCGGCGATTATCTTGAAGGACTCCTTGCCATAATAGTCGTCGCCATTGATCACGGCGAAAGGCTCGTGAATCACGTCTTTGGCCATCAACACCGCGTGGGCGGTACCCCATGGCTTCTGGCGCTCGGGATTCAAGGTGAACCTCGAAGGAATCTTGTCCAGCTCCTGGACCACGAAGTCGAACTCGAGAGGAGTTCCGTCGGGGCAAAGGATGCCTGAATATTTGCTCTTGACAGTCTCTTTGAATTGCTCCAGGAAATACTCCCTGACAATATAGACGACTTTGCCGAATCCGGCCTCTACCGCGTCATAGATGGAATAATCAATAATGGTCTCTCCGCTGGGGCCAAGGCCATCCATTTGTTTCAGTCCTCCATAGCGGCTTCCCATTCCGGCCGCGAGCACAAGAAGAGTTGGTTTCATATTTTGAGATTATTTTTACAAAAATAACTATTTTCGCGTTAATAACGTCTTTAACAGATGGGAAAGTTCAGGGACATTTGGGACAGGGACAAAGATGGTAAGAACGCCGAGAAGCGATCTTTCATCCGTTATGCCATCGTGGCCACCGCGCTTTTCTTCATATTGGTGGGATTTGTCAATCAGAACAATATTGTGCGTTGGGTCAAGGCCGGTGCCGAGATCAAGCGCCAGGACAAGCTGATCGAGAAGTACAATAAGGAAATCGATCAGATGGACTCCCAGATCCATGGACTGACCTCAAACAAAGACTCCCTGGAGCGTTATGCCAGGGAGAACTTCGGTTTCGCCGAGCCAGGCGACGACGTCTATATCGTAGAATAAATATCGTCAGATGCCCGTGTAGGTCCAGGGGGAGACTGCTCTCATCTCCGCCTTGACTGACTCGCTTACATCCAGGGTGTCAATGAAATCCGAGATGGTTTTCTCGTCAATAGCGGCACCGGTACGGGTCAATGCCTTTAGGGTCTCATAAGGGTTAGGGTAGCCCTCCCTCCTGAGAATGGTCTGCAGAGCTTCCGCCACGACAGCCCAATTGCGGTGGAGGTCAGCGTCGATCGCCTCTTTGTTGAGGATGAGCTTGCCGAGCCCCTTTTTCAATGACGCGAAAGCGATCATCCCATGGGCGATGGGCACGCCGATGTTTCTCTGCACAGTCGAATCTGTCAGATCCCTCTGGAGCCTTGAGATCGGTAGCTTCATGGAAAGGAAGGTCAGCACCGCGTCCGCCATTCCGAGATTGCCCTCGGCGTTCTCGAAGTCTATCGGATTGACCTTGTGTGGCATGGCGGAGGAGCCGACCTCGCCCTTTACTACTCTCTGGCGGAAATACTCCATCGATATGTAAGTCCAGATGTCCCTACAGAGGTCGATGAGGATGGTGTTTATCCTGCGCAGGCAGTCGAAGATGGCGGCCAGATTGTCGTAATGCTCGATTTGGGTCGTGGGGTACGAGCGGCTGAGACCAAGTGATGCGACGAAGGCGTCAGCGAATGATTTCCAATCAGTTCCAGGGTAAGCGACCTTGTGGGCGTTCATATTGCCCGTGGCCCCACCGAACTTGGCGGGGAAGGAAAGCCCCTCGAACTGCCGGAGCTGCTCTTCCAGACGGGCGACGAACACCATCATCTCCTTCCCGAGCCTGGTGGGAGTGGCTGGCTGGCCGTGGGTCTTGGCTAGCATGGCTATGTCCTTCCATTCCTCGGCATCGGAGCGGAGTGTTTGGATAATATCCTTGAGGGCGGGAATATATTCATTTTCAAGGGCTTCCTTGAGCATCAATGGCTGGGAAGTGTTGTTGATGTCCTGGGAGGTCAATCCGAAGTGAATGAACTCTTTCCAGGCGGTAAGCCCGAGAGCGTCGAACCTCTCCTTGATGTAATATTCAACAGCCTTGACATCGTGGTTGGTGATCTTCTCTATATCCTTGACTTTCGCGGCATCTTCCGGGGTCATGCCGGTATATAAGCCCCTGAGCTCATTGAAAAGGACTTCTTTGGTCTTGCCGGTTCCTTCCCCGAATCCTGCCAATTGAGGAAGGGGAATGCCGCACAGGGCGATAAAATACTCAATCTCGACTCTTACCCTGTAACGGATAAGGGCATATTCGCTGAAATAATCCTTCAGGGAAGAGGTTTTGGAAGAGTAGCGGCCGTCGATGGGGGATACCGCGGTGAGTGAATTCAAGTCTATCATGTCTGATTTGTTAAATCAACAGGAGAAGGGCTAAGGTGTACAATAGGAAGCCCTGGAAGCGGAGCCGGCCTTTGGTACTGGTGTGGAGCATGATCTCCGTGGGGTCGTCTCCGGTCATCTCGAGGAATTCCTCCTCTGTCGGGAGGCTTCCGGAGTGGTATTTCCGGATAAGCTCTCCGTCATTGAACCATGTTCCGCCACCGTTGGACCTGTTCATCGCGAGCAAGGTCTTCCTGTCAGTGAAATAGAGGCAGGGGAGAAGACTTGCCCTGACTTCGGGAACCAGCACGTCCAGGTTTTCGAATTTGGCTTTGGTGCCAGCCACAAGAAGAAGGGGAGTGAAGCCCGCCTTGGAAGCCCCGTTAACAGCGTTGGCCACCCTCGTCCAATCGTCTCCCTTCATCTTGGAAGGGTTGTGGACGGAAATGGCAAGAGCGTTGCCGGTCGCCGCGAGCTCGTCCCGGTAAGTACCTGTGGAATCGGTGAAAGTGAGCACAGGGGGCTCTCCGCCGGTTTTAGGACCGTTCATCCGGATGGTCTCAGTCCTGACGAATGTCCAGGTTGAGTCTGGAAGATGGTCAAGGGTGAAAGCGCCTTCCTGGCCGTTTTTCTCATAGATGAAAGTGGACACGAAATCGTTATCCTCTCCGGAGGATGAGACGAGCTCGCTGCCTGGCCTGAAAGAGGTGTAGTCAACAAGCGGCAGGGAATTCAGTGAGTAGATCGTGAATCCGGCTATCGAGGCGGCCGCTATAAAGAAGGCTACGTATTTCCTTTTCTTCGGCTCGCCAAGATCCTTGAAAGGGACGAACGCGATTATGGCGAGTACCAGCAGGACGACATTTTTCAGGAATGTCTGCATGTTGGTCAGATGGATCACCTCTCCGAAACATCCGCAGTCCATCGAGGGGTTGAAAATCGCCAGGCACAACGTGATTATCGTGAAGAAGACGATAAGTGCCGAGGTTGCGACAGCGACGAATTCCCTCCAAACCCCGCTGATCATAGCCGTTCCCAGGAAAGCCTCGAGCAAGGCAAGCAACACGCCTACCGCCTTGGCTGTGGGCAGCATGAATGTCAGTCCGAGAAACCTGTAGTACTCTTCAACCACAAGGCCGGCACCCACCGGATCCAGAAGCTTGAAAATACCGGCCAGCAGGAAAACCAGGCCAATGATGAAAGCGCAGAGCCTGCGCAGCCTATAATGTATGAAATTACTGTTCATCGTCCAGTCAAATAAGTGTCTGTCAATACTTTGATCTTGGCGAATATCTCGTCTGGAGGCAGCATCCCGCCATCCTCTCCGGAGCAGTCCACCGGAATGAAGTCAGGATCCAGGGAAGCCTGTCGCTTGTAGATGTCCCGGACTCTCTTCTGGAATTCGATACTGGCCTCATGGATGTCCTGGGAACCGTGAAGATAGTTCCTGTCGGAGCCGTTTCTTCCTTTTTCAAGACTCTTCTCAACGAAACCTATCGGGACATCCAGGAATATGTTGAGGTCTGGTCTCGGCAGGTCGAAATCCCCGAACTCGGTGTTGATGATCCACTCGCGGAGCGACTCGCTCTCGTCCGGGTCCGCCAGTTTGGCGCATTGGTAGGCGATATTGGAGTAAACATACCTGTCCAGAAGGACAGTTCCTCCTTTTGCCAGGACTGACTTGATCTCTGGGGCCGCCCGGTGACGGTCCTCCGCGAATAGAAGGGCGACGAGTTGCGGATGCACGCTCTCGTTCGAGCCGAAATCTCCTCTGAGAAAACGACTGATAAGCTCTCCGTACACTGGAGAATCATATCTTGGGAAATGAATATATTCCATCGGCTTGGGGCCTACCTGCTCAAGATGGGCCTTCAGTTTCCTGACCTGGGTTGACTTTCCCGCACCGTCCAATCCTTCCAGAACAATAAGCATCGCTGTGATTTATAATATCTACAAATATATTCATTTTTTAGCTATTTTCGCGCATGATGGTGGATAAGCTAGGCAGAAAGATCAGCATTATGGGAATCGTCAATCTGACAGACGATTCCTTCTATGCGGGCAGCCGCGTCCTGAGCGAGGGTGGGGTCTTCGATCCGGATCATTTTCTGGATGTAGTATCCGTAATGATCTCTGAGGGAGCCGATATCCTAGATCTGGGAGCGTGCTCGACCAGGCCGGGTTCGGATTCGGTCGGTGAGGACATTGAGTGGGCTAGACTGGAACCTGCCTTGAGGCTTCTGGCCGCCGAGCGTCCCGGGGTTGGGATTTCTATCGACACGTTCCGTCCTGGAATTGTTTCCAGGTCTTACGATATCGTCGGACCTTTTATTGTCAATGACGTCAGCGGAGGGTCTGAGGCTATGTGGAAGACTGTCGGGGAACTTGGACTTGAATATGTCGCCATGCACACCCGAGGCACTCCGAAGGATATGCAAAACCTTACGGACTACGAGGATATAGTCCGGGACGTAAAATCCTTTTTCCTGGATATTGCCATGTCGGCGGACCGGTTCGGTGTCAATAACTGGATCCTCGATCCAGGGTTCGGGTTTGCCAAAACCGTAGGCCAAAATTGGACTCTCCTTAGGGAACTATCTGAATTTAAAGAATTTGGCCGACCAATACTGGCCGGCCTATCCCGCAAAAGTTTTCTGTATAAGCCATTGGGAATCACACCCACGGAGGCTTTGCCGGCCACCTGTGCCGCGAATCTTCTGGCTCTTCAGAACGGAGCCTCGATCCTCCGTGTCCACGACATCGCCCCCGCCCGCCAGACAGTCTCCGTCTTCGCCCATTTTGCGGGGGATGTTGCTTCTGCCCCAGAACCCATGCCACCCTCGGCACTGTAAGAGGGGGGACCGGAGCGAAGCGAGCGGTGGGGCCGCAAAGCGGCGGTTCGGGGGCAGAAGTACCACCCCCCTAATGAGTTAATCGAGAGTCTGCTTGATCTCGGTGATGACGAAGGCCTCGATCATGTCACCGACTTTGATGTCGTTGAACTTCTCGATACCGATACCGCACTCCATTCCGGCGCTTACCTCCTTGGCGTCATCCTTGTTCCTCTTCAACGAGGCGATGTCGCCAGTGTAAACCACGATACCGTCGCGGATAAGACGGCACTGGGAAGTCTTCGCGATCTTTCCGTCCCTGACAAGGCAACCGGCGATAGTGCCGACCTTGGAGATTTTGAAGGTCTGCTTGACCTCGGCTGTGCCTGTGACCTCCTCCTTCTTGATGGGCTCGAGCAGACCCTCGATACCGTCTTTGACATCGTTGATGGCGTCGTAGATGACTGAATATAGCCTTATCTCGATACCCTGCTCATCAGCGACCTTCCTGGCGTCCGTGGAAGGACGAACCTGGAAACCGATGATGACGGCGTCGGAAGCCTCGGCCAGGATCACGTCAGACTCGGAGATAGCACCGACAGCCTTGTGGATCACATTGACCCTGACTTGCTCGGTAGAGAGCTTGATGAGGGAGTCTGAGAGAGCCTCCACGGATCCGTCCACATCACCCTTCACTATCACATTGAGCTCCTTGAAGTTGCCGATGGCGATACGCCTTCCGATCTCCTCGAGGGTCATGTGCTTCTGGGTCTTGATGCCCTGGATGCGGATCAACTGCTCGCGCTTGTTGGCGATGGCCTTCGCCTCCTTCTCATCCGTCATGACATTGAACTTGTCTCCCGCGCTAGGGGCTCCGTTCAGACCGAGGATGCTGACAGGCGTTGAAGGGCCGGCCTCCTTGACTTTCTGACCACGCTCGTTGAACATCGCCTTGATACGCCCGTAATAGCAACCGCTCAAGACCATGTCACCTGTCCTCAATGTGCCGTTCTGGACGAGAACAGTCGCGAGATAACCGCGGCCCTTGTCGAGAGAGGATTCGATCACAGCGCCTACTCCGTTCTTCTTCGGATTGGCCTTGAGCTCGAGCAAGTCAGTCTCAAGCAAGACCTTCTCAAGAAGCTTGTCCACATTAAGACCCTTCTTGGCGGAGATCTCCTGGCTCTGGTACTTTCCACCCCAGGCCTCAGTGAGGATATTCATTTGCGCGAGTTGCTGATAAATCTTCTCAGGCATGGCTCCCGGTTTGTCTATCTTATTGATGGCGAATACCATAGGTACACCAGCAGCCTGAGCGTGGTTTATAGCCTCCACGGTCTGCGGCATGACAGCGTCATCGGCGGCGATGATAATGATCGCGAGGTCGGTGAGCTGTGCGCCCCTGGCTCGCATGGCGGTGAAAGCCTCATGACCAGGAGTGTCGAGGAAGGTGATCCTCCTCCCGTCGGGAAGCTTGACATTGTAGGCACCGATGTGCTGGGTGATACCTCCGGCCTCTCCAGCGATAACGTTGGATTTGCGGATATAGTCAAGCAACGAGGTCTTTCCATGGTCAACGTGTCCCATGACAGTGATCACCGGAGGCCTTGAAACGAGATCCTCCTCGCGCTCTTCCTGGCTCTCATTGCCCTCGATCTCCTCGGTAAGCTCGGCGGTGACGAATTCCACTTTGTATCCGAACTGCTCGGCGACGAGCACCAACGCCTCAGCGTCAAGTCTCTGGTTGATGGAAACCATCAGACCAAGTTCCATGCAGGCTTTGATCACCTCGTTGACCGGAGTGTTGTTCATCAAGGTGGCCAGGTCATTGACCGTCACGAACTCCGTGACCTTGAGGACAGTCTTCTCAGCCATTACCTGCGCCATCTCTTCCTGGGTCCTGGCCGCGGCCTGCTCCCTCTTCTCCTTGCGGTACTTGGCTCCGAAGTTGTTCTTCTTGTTGTCGTTCATCCTGGCATAAGTCTCCTTGACCTGCTTCTGGATCTCTTTCTGCATCGCCTCCTGCTCTTCCTCGGTCATGGCCGGTTTGAAGCGGTCGGCTCCGCGACCGCGCTTGCGGCCACCCTTCCCTTGATCCTGGGAGGCTTTGCCCTGGTCTTTCTTGTCCTTACGGGAGCTGTTGTCGGCTTGTTTGCCTTCCTTGGCGACATCGACTTTCTGGCTGCCTTTTGCGATTCTCTCTCTCTTCTTGCCGCTCTTCTTCTCGAATTGGGACATGTCGATCTTTCCCAAAACCTTGAATCCGGGCGTCTCTTCCTTTTTCTCTTCCTCCTTGCGGGGTTCTTTCTTAGGCTCCACTTTTTCCGGTTCGGCCTGTTCGGGTTCCTCTTCCTTCACGGTCTCCGCAGGGGTTGGGGCGGGGATCGGCTCAGGTGTCGGCTCGGGGACAGGCTGTGGTTCCGGCTCCGGTTCGGGGATACTCTCCTCGACTACGGGCTCCGGCTGCGGTTCCGGCTCAGGAATATTCACTTCCGGGACAGGTTCCGGCTCGGGTTCTTGCTGGGGAACAGGTTCCGGCTCAGGTATGGGCTCAGGTTCCGGTTCCGGCTGGGGAACAGGCTCGGGTTTCGGCGCGGGTGCCGGTTTCGGCTCGGCTTTCTCCTTGGGCGTGAACACATTGCTTTTGATGACCGTCTCCCTCACGGGCTCATCAAAGTCATCTTCCTTGGCAGCTTCCTGCTGCTTCCTTGAGGTACGCTCAAGAATCTCCGTCAATTTGATGTCAACCTTTTCCGAAGCCTTCTTCAGCTCAAGATCTTTTCCGAACTGCTTCTCGATCGCGGGAAGATGCTCATCCGAGATCTTGGCGTTAGGATTCGCCTCGACCTCCACACCTTGGCTGCTCAGGAAATCAACGAGATTCTGAAGTCCGATGTTGTAGGTTCTGATAAGTTTATTTAATCTGATTTCTCCCATATTCAACCCCTTTATGTTAATACTTGTCCCTTCGGGACTAATCCTCAAATTCCGCTTTCAGGATGCGGAAGACCTCCGCCACAGTCTCATCCTCGAGATCGGCTCTCTTGGCGATATCCTCAGGCGTGAAGGCGAGTACACTCTTCGCCGTGTCGCAGCCGATGGCCTCGAGGCGGTCGATGACCCACTGGTCGATCTCATTGCTGAACTCGCTGAGAAGGACATCCTCCTCTTCCTGGATCTCGTCCTTGGAGAGCTCTCTCCAGACTTCGATCTCCCTGCCGACGAGCATTCCGGCGAGCTTGATGTTGCAACCGCCGCGTCCGATTCCCTTCTTGACCTCATCCGGCTGCATATAGACCTTGATCTTATCCTCAGGAGAGTTGCCGAGGTCGATAGAGGAAACCCTGGCGGGGTTCAGCGCCCTCTGGATGAGAAGCTGGGTGTTCGAGGTCCATTGCAGGACATCGATGTTCTCATTCCTGAGCTCGCGGACGATGCCGATGATCCTGGATCCCTTCACACCGATGCAGGCTCCGATAGGATCGATCCTCTCATCGTAGGACTCGACAGCGACCTTAGCCCTCTCTCCAGGAACCCTGACTACCTTCTTGATGGTGATAAGGCCATCGAAGATCTCAGGAACCTCGAGCTCGAAGAGCTTCTCGAGGAACTCGTTGGAGGTCCTTGAGAGAGTGATGTAGGGAGTGGTGTTGTTCTTCATCTCAACGCTCTTGATGATGGCGCGGATGGTGTCTCCCTTCTTGAAACGCTCTCCAGGGATCTGCTCATTCTTGGGAAGATGGAGCTCGTTGCTGTCCTCGTCAAGAATAATGACTTCCTTTGACCATGTCTGGTAGATTTCTCCTGTGAAGATCTCTCCTACCTTGTCGGAATACTCCTTGAAAACATTGGCCTTGTCGATGTCCATGATCCTTCCCTGAAGGTTCTGCCTGATGTTCAGGATGCCCCTCCTGCCGAAAGATGCCAGGGAAAGCTTCTTGGTGTACACATCACCGATCTCGTAATCATCCTCTCCGGTCTCTTCCTTAATCTGCTCCAAGGTGATCTGCGTGTTGGGATTCTCCACTTCCTCGACGATGTCGAAGTTCTGGTAGATCTCGCAGTCTCCCTTATCGACGTTGATGATCACGTCGAAATTGTCGGATGACCCATAGGTTTTCGCGATCTGAGTCAGGAACACGTCCTTGAGCACACCCATCATCACGGGCCTGTCGATGTTTTTCTCTTCCTTGAAGTCCTTGAAGGCGTCAATGAGAGTTATCACGTCTTTCTTTTCCATAATTGTATTTACTATTTCTTGAATTCAACTAAGGGACTTACGGAATTGACCGCCTCGAAACCGATCCGCTCCTCACGCTCCACTGTGACCTTCTTTTTCTTCCCTTCAGGAAGCTCCTTTGCCATGTAGCGAAGGTTGATGCCATTCTCGTCAACTCCGGTCAGAACCCCGGTCAGCTTGCGGCCTCCTTTAAGAAGGGCCGTAACCTGGGTGCCGATGGCCTTGACGTACTGCGCGTGGACCTTGAACGGCTGGTCCAGACCAGCGGACGACACGGTCAGCGAATAGTCCTCGGAATCCTTGTCGAAGGCCTCCAGAAACGCGTCATTGATGGCGACGCAGTCATCCAGGGTGACCTCGCCGGCTGATTTCTCGACAGTGAGTGTCACGTCATTGTCCTTGCTGACAGTGATTTCCACAATGAAGCACCCGAGATCTCCGACCACAGGCTCGATGGTTCTTTGAATCAATTCCTTGTCCATACTCATAAAACAAAAGATAGGAGACGCTCATCGTCACCTATCTCTCACAACGGTACAAAGGTAATGAATATTTGGGGAAAATGAAAATAAATCGTTTACTTTGTAGAAATTTACCAGTTATCATATCAAGACCAAAGATGGAATTCACAGCAAAGCAATTGGCCCAGGTGCTCAAAGGAACGGTCGAAGGCGACCCGCAGGCAAAGGTTACCTCATTCGCTAAGATAGAGCATGGAAAGCCCGGTCAGCTTTGCTTCTATGCCAATCCCAAGTACGAGAAGTATGTTTATTCTTGCAAGGCGAGTGTCTTACTGGTCAACAATGATTTCCAGCCCAAAGAGCCGGTCACTCCAACCCTCATCCGGGTCGAGGACGCTTACAAGTCCCTGGCTGACCTTTTGAAATATGCCGCCACTCAGAAGCGTACCGATCGCAGGCACAGGGGTTTCCGTTCGTCCTGGTTCCTGACGACCAAGTTCGGGAAGAAGGTTTATCTGGGCAGCCACTCTTATGTCGGCCACCACGCCAAGATAGGGGATTACACGAAGATTTTCGAGAATGTCTATGTCGGAGACAACACGGTCATCGGCAAGCATTGCATCATATATCCCGGAGTCGTGATTTATCCCGGAATGGTGATCGGGGACAACGTGATTATCCACGCCAACGCCGTTATAGGTTCCGACGGTTTCGGGAACGCCCCGCTTCCGGACGGCACTTGGGAGAAGATCGAGCACCTCGGTAATGTGATAATCGGCGACAATGTCGAGATCGGGGCTTGCACCACTATCGACCGGTCCGAGATGGAATCGACAATCATCGGCAACGGGGTCAAGATCGACAACCTTTGCCAGATCGCCCATAATGTTCAGATAGGTGACAATACCGTGATGGCGGCGCAATGCGGAATCGCCGGATCCACCAAAATCGGCAAAAACTGCATCCTCGCGGGGCAGGTTGGCATCGCCGGTCACCTTGAGATCGCCGACAACACCACCTTCGGAGCCCAGGCCGGGGTTATCGGCAGCGTCAAGGAGCCGGGACAGACCCTTCTGGGATCACCGGCCATCAATTTCAAGAACTATATGCGCAGTTATGCGGTGTTCCGCAGCCAGGGCAAATAGTAGCTTTGGTATATTAATTTTAACTTCGTATCTTTGCGGACTGCTTTTTGCAGTATAGCCGTACGCAAAGATATTTTATGACGTTAATCAAACAAAAGACCCTTTCCCGCGGGCACGAGTTCCACGGCAAAGGCCTTCACACAGGACAAATCGCCAACATGAAGCTTCTGCCGGCTCCTGCCGGTACCGGAATCGTGTTCCATAGGGTCGATCTTGGCCCTGACGCTTTTGTCGAGGCACTTGCCAGGAATGTCTCTTCCACGGCTAGGAGCACGACTATTTCCAAGGGTGCGGCCTCTGTCTCCACTATAGAGCATCTGATGTCAGCGCTTTCCGGAATGGGAGTGGATAACGCCTTGATTGAGATTGATAATGTGGAGGTTCCGATTCTAGACGGCAGCGCCAGATTCTACGTTGAGGCCCTTTTGGAAGACGGCCTTGTGGAGCTGGATGCCGAGAAGGAATATATTACCCTTCCCCGAGAGATCGAGGTCAGGGATGAAAAGACGGGGTCTTATATCAAAGTCACTCCATCAGATGTGCCTTCCATAGATCTCACGGTTGATTTCGGTTCCAGGATCCTCGGTGTGCAGAAGGCTCATTGGGATGAGGATGTTGATTATGCCGGACAGATCGCGTGCTGCCGTACCTTTGTCTTCTTCCATGAGATCGAGTATCTTTTCCAGAACAATCTCGTAAAAGGAGGCGACGTCGATAACGCCATAGTAATTGTCGAGCATCCGGTTTCTGATGAGCAGGTCGGGAGACTCTCCGCCCTTTTCAATGTCCCGAAGCTCGCGATCAACGACGAGGGATATCTCAACAATCTCAAACTCCATTTCCCTGATGAGTGCGGCCGCCACAAGCTGCTCGACATGATCGGGGATCTGGCTCTCGCTGGTGGTCGTCTGAAAGCCAAGGTTGAAGCCTTTAAGCCAGGCCACACGATTAACACCAGGATGGCGGGAGCCATCTTGGACGCCATTTCAGAATAATAATAAAACAGATAGTAATGAATAACATTTCTCCTCTCGCTTCAGTCAGTCCCAAGGCTATCCTTGGCGACAACATCGAGATAGGACCATTCGCGTTTGTGGATGATGATGTGGAGATCGGTGACGGTTGCAAGATTTTCCCGCACGCCACCGTGTTCCAGTATGTGAAGATGGGCAAGAATTGCCAGATATATCCCGGTGCCGTAGTAGGTGCCGTCCCTCAGGATCTCAAGTTCGAGGGTGAGGTTACTTCAGTGGAGCTTGGCGATCATGTCACCGTCAGGGAATGCGCCACGATCAACCGCGGCACAAAGGCTAGCGGCAAGTATGTGACGAAGGTCGGAAACGACACATTGATAATGTCTTACTCTCACGTAGCCCATGACTGCGTGATCGGGGACCATTGCATCCTTGTCAGCTATGTCGGTCTCGCTGGTGAGACGGTTGTGGATGACTGGGCCATCATCGGCGGGGGCTCCAAGGCCCACCAGTTCTCCAAGATCGGTTGCCACGCCATGGTCGGCGGCATGTCCAGGATCAACAAGGATGTCCCTCCGTACGCTCTTTGCGGGCATGAGCCGCTTAGTTATGTGGGCGTGAATATTGTCGGTCTTCGCCGCAGGGGTTTCTCTTCGGACGCTATCCGCTCAATCAAAGACATTTACGATACGATTTACTATGCCGGTCTGAATATCTCAGACGGTTGCGCCAAAGTCGAGGCCGGTTTCCCTCAGAGTGAGGAGAGAGACGCGATTCTCGAATTCATAAGGAGCTCAAAGCGCGGTATCATCCGTGCCAGCGATCCCAACGACAGGACAGCGATAGAGTAGGCTTCCCATGCTCCTTGGCATCGCCTACTTCCCGCCTGTCAGTTATTTCGCGCTGATAGCTAAAGGAATGGTTCTTTCTCCGGAAAACACCATTCCTTCAATCGTTTATATAGAGGCCTGCGAAAATTACCAGAAACAATCCTGGCGTAACAGGTGCAGGATCCTGGCCGCTGATGGCCCCGCATACCTCAATTTCCCTATCGTCCATGAGGGATCCCATGAGTTGCCTATCACCGCGATAAAGGTGGATTACTCCACTCCATGGGTATTGAAAACAAAACGGGCGATAGCCTCGGCATACGAGTCCTCAGCCTTTTTTGATTACTACAAGGATGAGTTGTTCGCAATTCTGGATTCTCATCCCGAGACTCTTTTCGAACTGGATATGAGGATAATCCGGTTTTTCCTCGACAAGACCGGGATCGCTGCCGACCTTCGTCTGACCGACACCTTCCAACCATCATCAGGCGTTGATGACTACCGTGAGGTCCTGCATCCGAAGCGTCCGAACACGGTGCTGAAGGATCTTGGATTGGAAAAACCGTACTTCCAGGTTTTTGCCCGAAAGTACGGTTTCATATCAGATCTCTCGATCATGGACCTTCTTTTCAACGAAGGTCCCGACTCCATCTGTTACTTGACGAATCTCTAGAATCTCCAGCCGATTGTGGCGGTGATGTCGTACCTGTCCCTCTTATTGAGGATCATAGGTGACGCGACATCGCTGAGATAGTCGGCGAACGGCGAGATGTACTCATCCGAGAAAGCTGAATATCTTGCGGCGAGATCCGCGAAGAAAGATCCCTTGGAGGAGTAACCGACTCCAACTGAGAGGATGTTGAGCTTGTCATTCAGAGTCACGTTCCCGTCATATTCAGGAGTCGTGGTGAAGTTGTAACCGGCGCGGATGGCGAACTCGGGGATGGGCTTGACTTCGGCACCGACCCTGACGCTGTGGGAAATCCCCATGCAGCCAACGATGTCGTTGTTGACATCTTCGAAGGTGTCGCTCCAACCACCGTCACGGTTCTTGAACTTCATCTTGCTGTAGTCCGTCATCTCATAATCAACGCTTATCAGACCCATTCCCATGAAGGTGTAGGCCAGGCCGGCGTTAGCCCTGTAGGGCGTGGTGAGCCTGTAAGAGAAATTACCTTCAGGAGAGGTGGCGTTGCCGTTGTAGGATGAGTTCTGGTAGTTGACATCAGTAGATTGACGCCATATCTCATCGATGAACAGGGTAGTGGGAGTCTGGATGGCGGCACCGATCCTCAGACCCTCGGCAGGGAGGGCGATGAATCCGATTTTACCATATACTCCGGTCCCGTCAGCTGAATATGAGTAGCGGGTGCGATAGTCAGTGAAGTAGGTCGTCGCGTCGTCGTAGTCGATACGGAAATCGGAAGGATCGACAGCGGCCTCCTTGAAATACTCGTCATAATTGTAAGTCAAGCTTGTGACTCCGAGGTTGAATCCGAGAAAGAACTTGTCGCTGAAATTGAATCCCAGGTTGAGAATGGCGTCAGTTTTTCCGCCGGTGACCTTTCTTCCGAAAGACTGGTTCAGGGGACCGCCAAGGAAGATGTCGTAGATGTAATTCCCGTACTCATCCTTCTCTCCTGTCTGCGTGAAGCCTTCGGTCGCGGCTATGTACCTGTAGTAATAGTCAGGGTCGGTGGGGTCGCCATAGTTGGCGATTGATCCGGCCTGGGCATTGGTAATCACGTTCCAGGGGGCATAGTATCCACGGTCGTCGGCGTTCTCGTAAGGATGGCGCCAGTCGTCGATCTCCTTTCCTGATCCGTCAAGATAGCCGTTCAGGAAGTCGATATCAAAACCGTCGGCAGCTACAGCCATGGAGCTTTGATAGCTGGTCTTGTCGTTCGGGCCGCCGGCCATCATCTGGCCGGTATAGTTGTTCACGCTGTTGACGACGAAACCATAGGTCACTCCCTTGAGCCCTCTTTTCCGACCGGTGTTGAAATTAAGCGTGGCACCTATGTTCGGCATCGTGAACCTGGACAGGTTCTTGGTGATTCCTCCGGTGTAGGTGTCTGTCCCGTTCACCGGATAAGCGCTCCAAGACGCGTTCATCGAGCTGATGGTCACGTTGGGAGTGATGGTGAACTGGGAGTAGTTGTACACGGCCGAGCCGGCAGGGTTGATACCTACTGAACCAAGGTCGCCTCCGACAGCGGTCATGGCGTTACCCATTCCGATGGAGCGGGCTGTCCCGTAATAGTTGTTCTGGCTGTAAGTCAGAGCGTCGTACATTGTCTGTGCCCCAG
Organism: uncultured Bacteroidia bacterium; assembly: GCA_902785825.1. Taxonomy (GTDB): domain Bacteria; phylum Bacteroidota; class Bacteroidia; order Bacteroidales; family UBA932; genus Cryptobacteroides. Next base: position 89,614 of record CACZZZ010000014.1, on the reverse strand, counting down.
CGGTGACTGCGGTCATCAAGAGGGTTATGGCTATAAAAGTCTTTTTCATCTTAATTGGATTTTGATAGTTTAAATTAGGGAAACAGTTGATATTCAATGGAAGGGAAGAGTACTATCTTCTGCCGCCTCCGCCGGAGCTCCGGCCTCCGCCAGAAGAACTGCCTCCGCCGCTGTAGCCTCCGCCACCACTATATCCACCAGAGCTTCTTGAGCTGCTTCCGGATGAGTAGCTTCCGCTGGAGGAACTCCTTGAGTAGCTGCCCGAGCTGGAAGATCGGGTAGAAGAAGACCTGTAGCTTCCGCTGCTGGAGCTGCTGGAACGGCTCATAGAGGATGAGGAAGAAGGCCTGCTGTAGGTGGTTGTTGACGGCCTGCTGTAGGTCGAAGACCTTGAGGAAGAGCGGCCGTAGGTGGTTCCGGATGATGTTCCGACACTGGCACGGCTTCCGGTCGAGGAGGACCTGACAGCCTGGCCGGAATTGGGCCTCGTGGTCCTGGCGACTGACGAGATGGAGGATCTCGCCGCACCGTTGGAGACGCCTGAGGATCTGGTGGCCGTGGAAGTTCTGGTGGTCGCCGCCCCAGTCCTGGAACGGGTCATGGAAGAGCTTCTCACACCGGCTGACCTCGAGGCTGAGCCCAAGCCGGTTCTTGTGGCGGATCCGGTCGTGGCTACTCTGGGCCTATAGACCCTGTCGCCTCCGCCGATACCACCCCAATAAGGGCCGTGTCCGTGGCCCCAGCCATGGTGGTGCCAGGTGTATCCGCCATACCAGCCGTAGTGGCCGTACCATCCTCCATAATACCAAGGATCATAATACCAGGGATCATAATACCAGGGATCATAGAACCAAGGGTCGTACCATCCTCCATACCAACCGTAGTGGTAAGGGCTGTAGTACCACGGATCATACCAACCGTAGTGGTAGAAAGGACGATAATACCAAGGGTCGTACCATCCGCCGTAATACCAGGGGTTGTAACCCCAGTAGATGGAGGAGTAGAACGGGCGGTGCCAGGAATACCAGGAGGACGCGTACCAAGGCTGGTAAGCCGCCCAAGTGTCCCAACTGTTGTCATACAGGTAAACGGACGTGGTATTCTCACTCTTGTTGAAATCTATCTTCGCCACCTTGTCATTAGGGATGAACAGGGTGTCGACCTTCTCTCCACTTTTCATGAAGATCGGGGAACTCTTTGTCTTAGCGACCAGCAGGTCGGTCTCTTCCTGGAGGTCGGCCGTGGATGCCATTTCTGTCGCTGATGCGTCAGATGTATAGTAGATCCCGTCCTGAAACCTCTGTCCCGAGGTGTCAGTGGCGTACCGCGCCGAGCCGCAGGATACCAGGGCCACAAGCGCCGAGATGTAGAGCAATACGCGTGTTTTCATTTTCGAATCTCCTATAATTTGACAATAAATTCGTAACTTCGCTACCGTTTTGCATACGGTATTGTTTTATTAATGTTTCACAATAAACAAAATCCGTACCGAACGTAATTTCGCACAATATTAACAATAATCGGCAAGAACCGCAAACTATTATTTCTGATATGGCAAAGGAAGTGACAAAGAGGTCGGAGAATTATTCTCAATGGTACAATGATCTTGTAGTAAAGGCAGATTTGGCGGAGCAATCGCCCGTCAGGGGATGTATGGTTATAAAGCCCTATGGATATGCCATCTGGGAGAAAATGCAGAGGGCGTTGGACGACATGTTCAAGGAGACAGGCGCCGTCAACGCTTATTTCCCTCTGTTTATTCCGAAATCTTTCTTCAGCAGGGAGGCGGAGCATGTGGCCGGGTTCGCCAAAGAGTGCGCTGTCGTGACGCATCACAGGCTCATGAATGATCCGAACGGTAAAGGCGTGGTCGTCGATCCCGAGGCGAAGCTGGAGGAAGAGCTTATCGTGCGTCCTACCTCCGAGACCATCATCTGGAGCACATATAAGAACTGGATCAAGTCGTGGAGGGATCTTCCCATAATGTGTAACCAGTGGGCCAACGTGGTCCGTTGGGAGATGCGTACGAGGCTTTTCCTCCGTACGGCCGAGTTCCTTTGGCAGGAAGGTCACACCGCTCACGCCACAGCCGAGGAGGCGATCCAGGAGGCCGAGAGGATGGTCGGCGTGTATGCCAAATTCGCCCGTGAATATATGGCCCTTCCAGTTATCGTCGGTCACAAGAGCCCGAACGAGAGATTCGCCGGGGCGCTTGACACCCTGACCATCGAGGGTATGATGCAGGACGGAAAGGCCTTACAGGCAGGTACTTCCCACTTCCTTGGCCAGAATTTCGCCAAGTCATTCGATGTCCAGTACACCGATAAGGACGGACAGATGCAATACGTGTGGGCTACCTCCTGGGGTGTCTCGACACGTCTGATGGGCGCCCTTGTGATGGCACACGGAGACGATAACGGACTTGTGCTGCCTCCGAAGCTGGCTCCGATCCAGGTGGTCATGGTGCCTATCTACAAGACTCCCGAGGAGCAGGCCAGGATCCTTGACACGATGTCTTCCCTGAAGAAGGCTCTGGAGGCTGAGGGCCATTCCGTGAAGATTGATGACCGTGACAATCTCCGTCCTGGCTTCAAATTTGCCGAGTGGGAGTTGAAGGGAGTTCCCGTGCGGTTGGCCATCGGCCCCCGCGACCTTGACAATGGTACTGTCGAGGTTCATCGTAGGGACACCCTTGAGAAACGGACTGTATCCCTGGAAGGACTTGACAAGTCCATCGCTTCTCTGCTGGATGATATTCAGGCGAATATCTATAAGAAGGCCTTTGATTTCAGGGCCGAGAACGTGGAGAAATGCGACAGCTGGGACGAGTTCAAGGAAAAGATCGGCACCGGAAAATTCCTTCTCTGCCATTGGGACGGGACTCCGGAGACCGAGCAGGCTATCAAGGATGCCACCAAGGCCACGATCAGGTGCATCCCCGTGGACAGCTTCGTGTGCGAAGAGGAGGGGAAAGACATCTTCTCCGGTAAGCCGTCGAAGCAGAGAGTGGTTTTCGCCATTTCCTATTAGTTCCTGTTACCTGTTATTTATCAAGTCACGGTATGAGAAGATTCACATGTTACGCGTTCCTGGCCGCTGCCTTCCTGCTCTCAGGTTGGCAGGCGTTCGCCCAGGATGACAAAACCAAGAAAGACGCGCAGACTGCGGCGGCCGAGGCGGCCAAGCTGCTGGCGGAAACTCCGGAGACCGTCGTGGCTCCACCTAAGCCGGTCTATTGGACCAACACTTTGAAAACTACACTGAACTTCGCCCAGACCAGTTTCACCAGCTGGGCGGCCGGCGGTAACAACAACTACACGCTGAACTCCATCATTAGGGGAGACGCCAACTGGGCCAAGGGGAAGAAGTATTGGAACAACCACCTGGAGTTTGACTATGGTTTCCTGTATTCCCAGGACAAGCCTATCATCCAGAAGAATGTGGACAGGACATTCCTGACGAGCACATGGGGATATAAAGTCAAGGAAAAACTGAACTACACAGCTAACTTCACTTTCCTGAACCAGGCTTCCAACGGTTGGAACTATCCGACCCCCGCGGTCGAGGCTGACGAGGAGCCGACTCCGAAACAATGGAGGGACGCCCGAATCCTCAAATCCGGGTTCTTCTCTCCCGCTTACGTGACCCTGGGTCTTGGTATTGCGTGGGTGCCCAACAAGTGGCTCACCGTCAACTTCGCTCCTTTGACCGGTAGTACGACCATCGTCGGAAACGAGAAGCTCAGGAAGAACTACGGTATGGCGAGGAAGAGCAAATACGAGGACACGGCTGAGTTCCCCGACAAGAAGGACGACGCTGGGGTTTACTTTATCACCGGTAACTATTACAAGCCCGCCACCTTCGCCCTTGGAGCCCAGCTTACCACGAACGTGAAGTTCCAGATAAACAATAAGTTCGATGTCAACAGCAACTTGATCCTCTTCTCCAATTACCTGAAGAATCCCCAGAATTTCCGTGTGAACTGGGATAACACCATCCAGTGGAGACTGAGCAAGTTGTTCTCTCTGAACTTGACGACGAACCTTATCTATGACGACACGATCCTGATCGTTGACGAGAAGTTCCCCAACGGTCACAAGACTGTGCAGCTCAAGGAGTTCATGCAGTTCGGATTCACTTACTCGTTCACGAACAAGAAATAGTTTCCAGGGGTATGCGGGACCGTTTTGACAATTGTCTTGACGGACTGCTTCCCGATAATGGAGGGGCGGTCCTGCTTGCGGTGAGCGGCGGGATCGACTCCATGGTTATGGCCGGGCTCTTCTTGGAGTCCCGGCATAAGCATGATATCACCTTGGCTCACTGTAACTTCCATCTCAGGGGAGACGAGAGTGATTCCGATGAGGCCTTCGTCAGGGACTGGGCCAGAGAGATGGGAGTGCCTTTCCTGAAAGTGGATTTTGACACGAAGGAATATGCGGCGGCCAATGGGGTGAGCGTCGAGATGGCCGCCAGGGATCTTCGTTACTCTTGGTTCGCGTCTCTGTGTGAGGAACATGGGTTCAAGGCTGTCGCCGTGGCCCACAATGCCAATGATAACGCTGAGACCTTGATTCTCAACCTTCTGAGAGGCACAGGACTTAAGGGAATATGCGGGATGAGGGAAGTGTCTGTCCTTCCCGGATCCTCAGCGAGACTGATTCGTCCGTTGCTGGGTTTCACAAGGGACGAGATCAAGGCTTATGCCCTGTCGAAGGGGTTGTCCTGGCGTGAGGACAGTACCAATGCGGACTCCACTTTCAAGAGGAATCTGATTCGAAATGAGGTATTTCCATTGTTTGCCAAGATCAATCCGTCTTTCCTGGACACGCTCAATTCCGACATGCGCCGCTTCTCCCAGGTTCAGGAAATCGCTGACGACTTTTTCCTCAAATTTATAGCTTCGCCTTCGACGGGATCAACCAGCATCGATGTGAGAAAGTTGCTGGGTTTCGATCATTGGGAATATCTGCTGTTCAGGATATTGGAACCGTATGGTTTCAATGAGTCTGTGATCGGGGACTTGACTGAGCTGATCAAGAGTGGCAAGACCTTCAGTGGACGTGAGTTCCATTCCCCGACCCACATCGCCACAACTTCCCGGACCGAGATATCGATAATGGCTGCGACAGACGGCGAAGGTCCGGAGGATGAGGCTGAGATGGTCGAGGTCTCAGGGCCTGGGGTATATTCGGTAGGTGGAACCCGGTTCTTGGTGGAAATGGCTAAGGTTGAGAGCCTTAAGCAGCCTGAAGGAGTCACGGTCACCAATCTCGGATTTCCTGTAACTATCCGTCGCTGGAATGAGGGCGACTGGATGCGTCCTCTTGGGATGGGTGGTCGGAAGAAGAAACTCAGCGACATGTTCGGCGACCTTAAATTCCCCCCCTCCCAAAAAGAGAAAGCCCTCGTCATCGCTGACGAAGGCTCCCATGTCCTTGCCCTTATAGGCTATAGAATTGACGAATCTGTCGCTTTATCTGATCTCGAACTCGAAAGGAAGGCGGGCGAAAACAAGCTGACCATTACTCTTTGTCCAGGATCTCTGCCACTCAAGTAGAGACTTGGCTATTCCCTCCATCGGGGTTCCTTCCAGGACATTCTCAACGATATCCTCAGCGTTCGGATCTTTCGCTCCGAATTGGGCCATAATCTGTTGCATCACAGTGAGAGGCTTGGGATAGCCGGTGACGTTCCATGCGGACACATCGGGATCTCCTCCCAAAGAAGCGGCGTAGGCGATGGCGTCCTCTAGGGTGCCCAGCTCGTCAACCAGTCCCAGTTTGAGGGCGTCAGCTCCGGTCCAGACCCTACCCTGAGCTATCTCGTCAACAGCCTCGTAGGTCTTGTCGCGACCTTCCGCTACGATATTCACGAAGTTGGTGTAGATGTCGTCAACATATTCCTGCATCGCTTTGGTCTCCTCCGCGTCGAAAGGTCTCATCAGGGAGATCATGTCGGAATGTTTGTGGGAGTTGACCGGGACGACATTGACGTGGGCGATTTCCTTGACGGTCTTTCCGAACTCGGGAATCGCGGAGAAGCATCCGATAGAGCCGGTGAGTGTGGTCGCTCCTGAGAAAATGTGGTCGCAACTATTTGAAATCCAATAACCTCCTGAGGCGGCATAAGCACCGTAAGAGGCCACGACAGGTTTGACGGCCCTTGTCAGGTCAATCTCTTCCTTGATCTTACTTGCGGCAAGGACGGTTCCTCCAGGGGAGTTGACCCTCAGAACCACAGCCTTTACGGAGGAATCGGCCCTTACCTTGGCGATGATATTGGCGAAACGGTCACCGGAGATGTTGTTGGGATCGTCCTGCTCGACGATATTACCGTTGGCGTAGATGACCGCTATCTTTTTCTTCGCAGCCGTGTTGGGCTTTACCTTAGCTGCCGCATAGTCCTTGAACGGGATGAACTTCACGTCTTTGAAGTTGTCCTTGCCTGCCAGCACTGCCATCTTTTCCTTGTATCCTTCCACGCTCAAAATCTCGTCAGCGAGATTGTGGGCGATCATGTCCTCAGGGAAGTTGATCGAGAGATTGTCAATGAAGTAGTTGAGCGAGTCCACGCTGATTCCTCTGGCTTCAGCGGTCTCCTTCGCGATAGTCTCCCACATCGAGTTGATCATCACTTGATTCTGCTCCATGTTCTCCGGGCTGGGGGCGTTCATGATGTACATTTCGCCGGCGCTCTTGTATTTGCCGTGGCGGATTAGCTGGTAGTTGACCCCGAGTTTGTCAAGGAGGTCTTTGAGGAATATCATCCTTCCTCCGAGACCCAGCATGAAGTTGTTGCCGCCATGGTGACTGGTGGTGTAGATCTTGTCGGCGACGGAAGCCAGGTAGTAGCTGCCTGATGTGTAGGCTTCTCCATAAGCCACCACAGCCTTGCCGCTATTGCGGAAATCGCTGAGGGCTTCTCGGATCTCGCTGACATTGCTCAGCTCGCTGGCTATGTTGTCAGTTTTCAGGAGAATGAGCTTGACTCCTGGATCCTCGGCGGCTTTGTGGATAGCGTTGACCGCATCGTATAAGCCGACCGGTGTGGTGGTGGAGGCGCCTCCAAGGCCGCTAAGTGACATGGAAGGCATGCTTTCGGTAGTCTGCTCCGTGATCACGAGGGAGCTCATATCCATCAGCAGTATCCCTTCTTTGGGCAGAAGGGTTGATGAGCCGCTTGAGTTGGCGGCGGATCCGGCCAGAGAGCCGATCATCATGATGAAGAAGATGGCCTTTACAATGCCCCAGACCAGCAGTCCGCAAAGGACTGCCAGGACCCATTTAAAAAAATCGTTTTTACGCATATTCCGTAGAATTTAATTGTATTCAGAAATCGCTGAAAATTAATGGAATAATATATTCGAGGGAAGATTTTCCACCGAGATGCCAGGGCCTACTGGGAAGCCTGTGCAGTAGAAAGTCTTATCCGTCCCTTCCCTGACTGGATCTATCCTAAGACCGGCAGGCCCGTCGGAAAACACGGTCGCCGGGATGCCTAACCGCCCTATAGCCCTTGTGCCTCCGCCGGCTCCCTGAACCAAAGAATAAGGACTGCCTCCGACAAGGAGGGTGGCTTTCTCTTCAATGGTCAAGGATTTGAGAATCTCATCTATGTTATTCCCGTTCAGGCGAGGCTGAGCCATCGAGGCGATGGAGACTAAGAACAAGCCTAAAGTTGGCAGGATTCGCATGGCATAATCGTTGAAAATCCCTGCAAGTTATCGAAAAAAATCCGTTTTTTTAGTATATTGCGACATTATTACCTTATTATTGACTTTTATTAACTATCAAGAAATGAAAACCTACGACTCAATCCGCAAGACCGTTTGCAAGGCTATTCCTGCCATGCTGCTCGGATTTGCCCTGATTTTCTCATCAGGACAGGTGGCTTCCGCGCAGATTCTCAATGACATTACCCGCCGCGCCAAAAATGCGGCCGAGACCAGGATCAAGATGGGTGCCGACAGGGCAGTCCACAAGGCTATGGACAAGGCCGAGGACGCCGCGAAGAAGGGTGTGAAGAACGCCGCTGACAACGCTTCCTCCAAGAAATCAAAGTCTTCTTCCTCGAATGTTCCTGAAGGAAGGAGCGGTGTCGCCAAGGCCGGTAACGGCTCGACTTGGTATGTGTCAGGCACCGGATCCAACAAGAACGACGGAAGGTCTCCCGAGACCCCGTACAAAAATGTCCAGAAGGCACTTGATGAGGCCGCTGACGGTGATGTGATTTGTGTTGCCGCAGGTAACTACACCGGCACTCTTGATCAGGGATTCATCGATATTACGAAATACGTCTCCTTGGTCGGTGGCTATAACGAGGACTTCTCCGAGAGGGATCCTTACGTTTACAAGACCTACATCCAGACCAACCCGAGCCACGTTTCCAAGAATGGTTCCAAGGCCGCGATCAACATCGAGGTTTCCGGAAGCAGGGCCAAGACTGTCATGGTTGACGGTTTCTCTGTTGATATGGGTGAACAGTCTCTTTATTGCGCCGCGGATCCCACTGACCCTGTCTCCGGTACTCCCGAGGGTTGCCTCACCGGCCGCAAGCTTATGGTAGGCGAGTCCCCCTCTACCGCTAAGGTAGGTGGAGCAGCGCAGGAACGTCGGGCTATCCACGGACATGTCGAGGGACATCTCGTGATCCGCAACTGCGTCATCGCCAACGCCACATTCTATGGAATCCAGATCATGAACAAGGGAGGCAATTGGGAAATATACAACAATGTCTTCGTGGCCAACTGCTACGCTTCATGCCAGATCGACTCGATGACCAAGGATGCCAACGAGTGCTTTGTCGATTTCCATCACAACACCGTGCTCTTCAGCTGGTGCCGCACCAAGGTCATGGAGGATATGGGTTACGGCTACCGTTTCATGTCAAGGGTTGACTCTGATGTCCACGACAACATCTTCGGTTGCTCCAATCTTGGAGCCATTGATTTCGCCCACCACGACTCGGACAAGGCTGTTGACGCGAAGCGTAAACTCAATATTGTCGATAACCAGTTCTTCATGAATGTTGCTGACATGATCATCCCTTCACAGTCTTATATGTGGCTTTATGTCAGGTGCGAAGAGTTTGAGGATGTCGAGGGTATCAACGAGTCCGGCAATGTCGAGCTGACCGACGAGAACTTCGTCACGAAGATCAACCAGCCTTATCTCAAGGGCTTCGCCAATCTCGAGAAAGTTGAGTCCTCCAGCTACAATCCTAACTCGGCCGCTAACCAGGTCCGCAGGGCCTTCGGCGTCAACCAGCAGGGAAGCGAGATCGTCCGCGTCACCATGTTCGCAAACAAGTATCCTTTCGAGGAGGCCTATAACCTCTTCGGTGCCCTTGAGGGATGCGGAGCTCAAATTTTGTAAATTATTGATTTATTGATGAAACCATCAATACCTAAAGGAACCAGAGATTTCGGCCAGCAGGAAATGGCTGGCCGAAATTATATTTTCGACACGATAAAAAGCGTTTTCCGTACATTCGGGTACGCGCAGATAGACACGCCGGCGATGGAGAATCTTTCCACCCTGCTCGGCAAGTATGGCGAGGAGGGGGATAAACTTCTCTTCAGGATCCTCAACTCCGGAGACGCGTTCGGCAAGGTTGACTTCGACTCCTTCAAGGAAGAAGACGGCTCTGTTAACTCCGTAGCTCTCTCCAAGGAAGTCTGCGAGAAAGGGTTACGTTATGACTTGACAGTGCCTTTCGCAAGGTATGTCGTCCAGCATCAGAATGAGCTTTCCTTCCCTTTCAAGCGTTTCCAGATCCAGCCGGTCTGGAGGGCTGACCGCCCGCAAAAGGGCCGCTACCGTGAGTTCTACCAGTGCGATGTGGATGTCATCGGATCCAAGTCCCAAATCAACGAGCTGGAACTTGTCCAGATTGTGGACAGGGTGTTCTCTCTGCTCGATGTGAGAGTACTTGTCAAGATCAACAACCGTAAGGTCCTGACCGGTTTCGCTGAGATCTGCGGATTCCCGGACAAGGTGGTCGATATCACAGTGGCTATTGACAAACTGGACAAGATCGGGCTTGAGGCCGTTGAGAACGAGATGAGGGAGAAGGGGTTGACTGACAGCGCTATAGCCGTGATCGAGCAGATTCTGAAACTCTCCGGAACCACCGCCGAGAAGATCGCTTCGATGCGGTCCCTGATGAATGGTGGCTCTGCCTCCGGAATCGTTTCCGAGGCTGGTCTGAAGGGGTTGGACGAGCTTGAGGAACTTTTCGGCCTTATCGATGCCGCCGGGGTCTCGGCTCCTGTCGAGATCGACCTTTCGCTTGCCCGTGGCCTGAACTACTACACGGGTGCGATCTTCGAGGTAAAGGCGCTAGATTTCGCCATCGGAAGCATCTGTGGCGGAGGTCGTTACGACAATCTTACAGGAATATTCGGCCTGCCGGACATGTCGGGAGTCGGAATCAGTTTCGGAGCTGACAGGATCTATGATGTTCTCCAGGGACTTGACAAATTCCCCGCGGGGCTCAAGTCTGCCACCACTTTGCTTTTCGCTAATATGGGTACCGAGGAGGTCCGTTACATCTTGCCAGTGGCGAAGGCTTTGAGAGAGAAGGGAGTGGCCGTTGAGGTCTATCCTGACTCTTCCAAACTCAAGAAGCAGTTTGACTATGCTGACCGCAAGGCGATCCCGTTCCTCTCTATTACAGGTGGGAATGAGATGGAGGCAGGTCAGGTCAATGTCAAGAATCTGGTTTCTGGTGAGCAGAAGTCGTTCAGGACCAGCGATATTCAAGGAATCATCGATTTTTTGGAACAATAGTTGGGGAAAATTATTTTGCTTTTTAAGGTTTTATTCCTACATTTGCAGTCCCAAATAACACCGCGGGGTAGAGCAGTCGGTAGCTCGTCGGGCTCATAACCCGGAGGTCGGAGGTTCGAGTCCTCCCCCCGCTACTACAAAGGGCAAGTCGAAAGACTTGTCTTTTTCTTTATAGCGGTTGAACGTTAAACAATGTTTTGTGATGAGGAAAGCTTTATTAAGTGTTTTGGTTTTAACATTGGCGTTGTTCTCTCAAGCCCAGACAAAATCCGTCACCCTTGATTTACTCGGTTCATCCGGGGTGGCCGGTGTGTCTTTCGATTCAAGATTCAATGGCAATCACGGGCTCGGTTATAATGTCGGACTGTCTTATGCCTACGGGTCCGCATTGCTTGGTAACTACACATTGAACGGAATAGGAATTCCTGTCGAAATCAACTATCTGACAGGCCAGAGAAATAGTCATTTGGTTCTCGGCCTTGGCATGACAAACGGTATATATAAGTATTCGTCGCATGCCTTTTTCCTTGGGTATGGTGACGAAACGTCTGAAATCAATCCGGATAAGACCGATGGGACCTCATGGGGATACAACTTTTTCGGGGATGTCGGATACCGCTTCCAAAAGGAGAAAGGTTTCGCCTTCGGTGTCGGTATCAAACCTGCATTCGTCTTTTCTGACGGCAAACCCGACGGTGGCCTGCTGCCCTACCTAAGCTTCGGCATCTCATTCTAGGCTATTAAAATAGGCAAGGACAGCTTTCAAAGCTTTCGCGTCGCTGTTCTTTTGATTGTCTTCGTCCTTCCCGTAGTATGCTTTGAGGAAATGATCTGAGCCGGACCAGATGGTGTGGACATAGCCTTGGAACCTGCTAGCCGTGACGCGGGTCGTTTGCGTGCGGAACTGGATCATATCTTTGACTTGCTGGACAGCGGTAACGGGGTTCTCATAGCCGCAAGATACCACCGGGAAACCTTTCAGAGCAAAGAATACTCCGGTGAGTTCTGCCCTTCCATAGTGCCAGTCGCAGATGAGGATGTCCTTGGGTATCATGTCAATTGCTCTCCAAGTGTAGTTGTAGCTCGCTTCCCATTCCCCGATCCCGGTGGTGCGGCCGTCCAGCAAGCGGTCTCCCCATATCATCATTTGGCGGCCGGAGAGGGCAAGGTGGTCATGGATGGTCCTGATCTCACCGGCATAAAGCTCGGCCTTGTCCAGCCCATTGCAACGTGGGCATTCCTTTTCCCCGATATAGAATACCTCGTCCATTCCAGCGTGGAACGCATCTGATTGGAAGGCGTCGCAAAGCTCGTCCACGACATCGAACACGATCTTATGAACGTCCGGATGGAGAGGACAGTAGCTCTTGCAATACAGTCCCTGCGGGTTAGGCCAACCTTCGTAATCTTCGGTTTTTACCGAGGGAGTCTCGTCAAATTGCGGGTATTCCCTGAGAAGCGCATTGGTCTCCTTCGCCCACGACTGGTGGCCGAGAAGGTTGATGTGCGGGACGAGCCGGATACCGTTCTCCCTGCAGACAGAGACTAACCTGTCAACATCGGCTCGGGACAGCGGATTCTCATCCCTGAGTTCCGGATGGGATTCGTAGGCATACCCCCAATCTACCCTGAGAATCAGCAGGTTCACTTTCGCGGGTACGAGTTCTTCCTTGATAAAACGGACGAACAAGTTCATGTCCTGTGGAGATGGAGCGGCTATCGCTAACCCGCGGACCGGGAGTCTCTCGTCCAAGGTCTTTGACTGGGCGCTGAAACCGATGATAATCGCAATGAGGATGAGCAATACTCTTTTCATATTCGTGAAATCTTGTTGTGATAAATGATTATTGGACGTATTCCATCTCGAGGACAATCCTAACCGGTTTGAGCTTGGAAGGGCATTGGAACGTGACACTTCCGGATGGAGCGACCTGGACGGGTACCGCGATGGTCTCACCCTTGGAACCGATTAGCGTTGAGATGCCATACTGGTCTGTGGAAGGAGCGAAGGAGGCCGGGATCGTGGCTATTGTGACAGAACCTTTCACCGGGGCTGTGATGTCAGCGTCGATGACGAGCTTGTTAGCCTCGCTGGCAGGAGTGGAGAACCTTGTGTTGTCTCCCATCACCCCGTAAGAGCGGCGGAACTCCACACCTTCGGCCGGCGTCAAGTTGAATTTGCCTACATTCCCGCTAATTCCTGGATTGAAGAAGCAGTGGGATATCTGGATGCGGTGGTCTTCCTCGTTACTAATCCTCACATCAAGCCCACCTGTGTTGAAGCTGGTGCCTTCGAGAGAGATCGTAGCCTGCTTTGTAAGCTCGGGCCTCGTGAAGTGGAATATGACCGGAGGGTTGGGGCTGTCGTAACAGCGGGGATTATTGTAATAATAACAACCGACCAGCCTCAGCACTGAAGGCCCGTCGATGACATATCCTTTTTCCGCGGTATCGCAATATGACTGCTCGAGGTGGGCGAGACCGTCCACCAGATGTAAGAATACACTACCTTCCACGTTCTTGGAGAGCCAAGAGTGAATCTTATCGAAGAAATTAATGCTGGTCAGCTGGAAAATGGCGGTGTGGGCGTTGATTATGACGATATTGTCAAAATGGCAATCGCCTGTGTCCATGTAAATTCCATAGCTCTGAGGACCGGTGGTGCAATGGATGTGAGAGTTGGTCACGAACACTTCATATCCTTTCACGACCCTGAACGCCTTCAACTCGCAATTGCGTACCATCAGGAAGTTGAAGGAGATTTTGCTCGCACGCGGGCAATACACTCCACCGCTCATCGAATCGCAATCCAGGACAAGGTTATTCACGACGCTACTGTGGGCTATCTTGTCGGGAATATCATAGTTGTCGAGGTCTAGGATATGCTCCATGGGCTTGATCGCCTTGATGACCGCTCCGCCGAAATCGATCTGTATGTCGGATTCGGTGTGCGCCATAATGGTTCTAGACACGGCATAAGTTTTCCCTTTATGGGCTATCAGTTGCCGATTGTTCGCGAGGCAGAAATCGAAAGCTTTCTGAAGTGCTTCCGTGTCGTCCGTGACTCCATCTCCGACGCAACCGAAAGTCTCAGGGGTTATTATTTGATCAACAGGTGGGACATCATTAGACGCCAACAGTGTGAGCCCTGCGGAAAGCAGTAAGGCGATTATGGTTAGTTTTCTCATGATATTTGTGTCTTGGATGTAAATTTACTAATTTTATTGGGTTAAAGAAAAGAAACAAGCTCAAAATGAAAGCTTTAAAATGGATGCTGCCCGCCTTGCTGGTGGTTCTGGCAGGTTCGTGCGCGATAGTCAATTCCGAGTCGGATATAAATAATATTCCCGTTACCCCGGCGTGGGCGTTAGGGCATATTGTCTGGGAGGATGAGTTCAACACTCAGGATGCTGTGAACCGTTTGGTTGACGGGTATTTGGAGAGAGGAATCCCGGTTAATGGAGTCATTATAGACAGCCCTTGGTCCACTAGTTACAACAATTTCACATGGGACACGAACCGTTATCCGGAGCCGCAGAAACTGACTTCCGGCCTTCTCGACAAGGGTGTCCATTCGATCCTTTGGCTGACTGGCTGCGTGAATACCGTCAGTGCGGATTGCCCGGTAGATAAAAGTTCCAATTATGACGAGGCGGTTTCCAATGGATTCGTTGTGAATGGTGGAAATCCTTACAATTGGTGGAAGGGCACGGGAGTTCATGTCGATTTCACGAATCCGGAGGCTACCGCATGGTGGTATTCACAGCTTGACAAGGTGATGGAAGGAGGGGTGTATGGCTTCAAGGTTGACCAGGGAGAATTGAGCATTCCTGAGCCTGTCGTGACCAGCATAGGGGGAATGTCCAATAAGGAATACAGGCATTTCTACTATGACGCCATGTACGACTATGTGAATAGCCGTCGTCCTGGCATGGGAATGATTCTGGCCAGACCGTATTCATTCCAGGGAGATGCGGATAACGCCAGCAAAAACAAGCTTAGTCTTGGCTGGTGCGGTGATTTCTCCGGAGAATGGCAGGGTCTTAAAGCCCAGATCAAGAATATTTACACCTCAGCGGAACATGGCTACGGTGCAGTCGGTACAGAGGTGGGCGGATTCAACGGAGCGGCTCCCGGCAAGGAGCAGCTCATAAGGTACGCACAGTTCGGAGCCCTTACGGCAGGCATGGTTAACGGAGGTGCCAATAAGCCGTTTGAGAACCATCTCGCATGGTGGCACGGTGAGGAGGCAGGTAAGATTTATCGTGACGTGGTACTTCTCCACAAGAAACTTGTCCCGTACATCTTTTCCACAATCGTTGACGCTCATCTGAATGGCGGCACTCTGCTTCGGGATGTTGATTTCGAGCAGGAGAGCCACCGTTTCGGGCCGGATATTTTCACCAAGGCGATCACGGATTACGACTCCCATGTCTCCTTCACCCTTCCCGAAGGGGACGATTGGATTGAATGGGAATCGGGAGAGTGCCTTGCCGGAGGCACGGTTGTAGAGAATGAATATTCCCTCGATGAGTTCCCGCTTTATGTCCGCGTCGGATCCGTAATTCCGATGGATAAGGGCGATCATTTTGATATTCAGATAGTTCCCGGTAAGGATCCCATCGACGTGACCCTTCATCTGCCGGATGGTGACGGGACTTCTTACAGCGACTGCAGGGTGAGGTTCAATCCTGTGACAGGGAAATCCAAAATCACCGGAAAGACGTCCAAACCTTGCCAGGTTGTCATCCGGGAACCGTCCGTAAAGTGGGAAGCTTCGTGGATAGGGATTAACTCTCCTGAAGATGTGCGGACAGGGGACGTCTCGCTTCCGGCGAGGTATCTTCGCGCTGAATTCGAGTCCGGAAAGAAAATTGCCCAAGCCAGGATGCACATCTGTGGTCTTGGACTCTATGAGGCTTATGTCAACGGGCATAAAGTCGGAGGGGCGCAAGTCCTTTCGCCGACTGTCTCCAACTATGATAAGACAGTGTATTACAATAGTTTCGATGTGACCGGGCTTTTGCGAAAGGGGAGTAATGCCGTCGGAGTAATCCTCGGTACGGGGCGTTTCCCGGGGGTCAGGGTAAATTTAAGCTCGGGCAACACGACAAAGCATTACGACAAGCAGCTCCCTTGCCTTCTTTTCCAGCTTGAGATCAAGTATTCAGACGGCAGTGTCCAGAGGATTCTTAGTGGTAAGGATTGGAAGGCGACGGTTGATGGGCCGATCCGCTCCAACAATGAATATGACGGTGAGATCTATGACGCGAGGATGGAACTGGACGGATGGCTCGATCCTTCGTTTGACGACAGCGCCTGGCATCAGGCTGAGGCTGCCGAGGCACCTTATGGCAAGCTTACTCCGCAGCCTAATCCCAACATCGAGGTTCAGGATGTGGTTAAGCCGGTGGCGATCAATCGGTTAAGTGGAGGACGTTATATTCTCGACATGGGTCAGAACATGGTCGGATGGCTTCAGGTCAGGGCTTCAATGAATCGGGGTGACACCCTTAAAATGCGTTTTGCTGAGACCCTTCAGGAGAATGGTGAGCTTTACACCGAGAATCTTCGTACGGCCAAGGCGAGGGATTATTACATCGCCGGGGATGATCGGGAGTTTGTCTGGCATCCGTTGTTCGTGTATCATGGATTCAGGTTCGTTGAGGTCAGCGGGCTGTCGTACGAGCCCTCCCTTGAGGATTTCGAAGGGCAGGTAATATATGACAAGATGGCCACGACCGGTCATTTCGAATGTTCGGATCCTGTTATTAATCAGGTTTATAAGAACGCTTTCTGGGGAATCCGGGGCAATTATCGCGGAATGCCTACCGACTGCCCGCAACGGGACGAGCGAATGGGCTGGCTTGGAGACAGGGCAACGGGTTGCTACGGTGAGAGCTGGATATTCGATAACCATGCCCTTTACGCCAAATGGCTTGACGACATCGCCACGGAACAGAACGAGGAGGGACAGCTGCCGAGCGTGGCTCCCAATTTCTGGACCGTGCGTCCAGACAATATGACTTGGCCTGGACTGTTCATTGACGCTGCCCGGATGCTTTACCAGCGTTTTGGAGACGAGGAGGTCGTCGTGAAGCACTATCCCTCGATGAAGAAATGGCTCGCCTACATGAAGGAGAGATACATGGTGGATGGGATCATGACCAAAGACAACTACGGGGACTGGTGCATGCCTCCGGAGTCTTTGGAAATGATTCATTCCCAGGATCCTACACGTATCACTGCCCCTGCTGTGATAGCTACTCCGTATTATGTCCATTATTGTCAGGTCATGACGGAACTCGCTCCGGTCGCCGGGTATCCAGGGGATGTGGAGTATTTTGAAGCGGAGAGGAAGGCCTGTACGGAGGCCTTCAACCGTGTCTATTATAATCAGCAGGGAGGATATTACGACAATAACACCGTGACAGCCAACTTGTTGGCACTTTGGTTCGGGCTTGTACCAAGAGAGGAGCAGAAGAGGGTTTTCGCCTCTTTGGTGGATAAGACCGAGAATGAGTTCGGAGGGCATGTCAGCTCGGGAGTCATTGGCATACAAGTGCTCATGAGGACTCTGACCGAATATGGCCGTCCGGATCTCGCCCTGAAGATCGCTTCCGACACCACCTATCCCTCCTGGGGATATATGGCCGCCCGCGGGGCTACCACGATCTGGGAGCTCTGGAACGGAGACACCGCCGATCCGGCTATGAACTCCGGCAATCATGTGATGCTCCTCGGCGACCTGATTACTTGGGAATATGAGTACCTGGCGGGGATACGGCCTTTAAAGCCAGGATTCGCAGAGATAGAGTTAAGGCCTTATCCTATCTCCGGACTTGAATATGTCGATTGCTCCTACGATTCGGTTCGGGGCAGGATCTCCAGTTCCTGGAAGGTGGAAGACGGAGTCTTCAAATGGGATGTCGAGGTCCCGGAAGGCATTCGTACTGAAGTCTATATCCCCGGCGAATCCGCCCCTACGGTCATCACCGGCGGCCAGCACCACTTCCAGGCCCGGATATAAAGGCTTCAGAGGCGGACTTTCTTTTCCCAGAGGTTGGCCATGCGGCGGTGGCCGGCGGGTGTCGGGTGGACCCCGTCCCAGATCCAGTAGCAGGGCTCAGGCTCTTTCTCTATGAGTTTCGCGAAGAGCTCGTCGAAGGGGACGAGGGTCGCTCCGGTCTCTGAAGCGAGTTCCCGGACTATTCCGGCCAAGTGGGAGACCATCTCTTTCCGCTCGTCGTAATCAACCCGACGACCGGTTGAGCCTTCCTTTGCCAGGAACGGCGTACAGAGGACCAGTTTCACCGCCGGGTTCTGTTCCCTGGTCTTCATAAGCAGGGCGCGGTAACGCTCTTTCCAAGAGTCAAAATCAAAAGCGGAACGCTCCCCAGGCTTGACATTGAAGTAGTTCCCCATGTCGTTGACACCTATTAGGACCGACACGACATCAGGCTTGAGATCAAGGACATCTTCCTTCCAACGGCCTTCCAAGTCAGATAACTTGTGGCCGCTGAAGCCGCGGTTGAAGAACCGGTAACCTGCCTTGGGTTTCTTGCTTTGGAAATCGGTGGCTACGAGCATCATGTAGCTGTGGCCATAAATATGGTTGAAGTCCGTCTGGCTCCTCTCAGCGGAAGTGGGTTTATATCCGTACACGCAGCCCCAGTTACCGTCAGTGATTGAGTCTCCTATGAAAACGACACGTTTCCCTTGGGCCTGGAGATTATGGCCGGAAAGTGAAAATATGGCCGCCAGAATGGTGGCGATAAGTGTGAGGGTTGTTTTTTTCATGACGTAAAGATATGGATTTTTCGTATATTGACGGCGCTAATTTAACAGAATGTCCTCAAGAAAAGCATTGTTCCATCTTCTCGCACTGGCCGTGGTGGCGGTCTGGGGAGTGACCTTTGTCTGCACCAAGACGTTGATTAACGCGGGAATGAATCCGGCAGCGATCTTCGCCGTCCGTTTCGCTCTTGCCTATGCCGGAATCTGGGTGCTTTGCGTCGGCAAAGGAGAGACCAGATTGTTTTCCCGAGGTTGGGCGGATGAGCTTGTGTTCCTGTTTTTGGGAATAACAGGAGGATCTTTCTATTTCTTGACCGAGAATACCGCCCTGGCGTACGCCCAGGCCAGCAGTGTGGCCTTCCTTGTCTGCGTCGCTCCGGTCTTCACGGCGTTATTCACGCTGATTGCCAGAAAGTTCCTCAAGGGGAGGTTCGCTGATGGCCTTGAAGATGTCAAATTAGGATTCCCGCTCGTCGGAGGCACCCTGCTCGCTCTTGTCGGTATGGCCATGGTCCTATTCGAAGGATCAAGCGTGGAGCTTTCCCTGAAAGGGGATCTCCTGTCTATAGGAGCCGCTTTGTGTTGGGCTCTCTACAGCATGTTTATGGGGCAGATGACAAAGGATTATGGCGCTTTGATGGCCACCAGGAAGGTGTTCTTCTACGGGCTGCTGACAATTATCCCGTTCCTCGCCGGGTCCGCCGACTCATTCTCCGTCTCCATCCTCAGCCAGCCGGTAGTCTATCTCAACTTGCTGTTCCTCGGGCTTATAGCCTCGTTGGCTTGTTTCGTGGCCTGGAATGTCGCCATGTCTAAACTTGGCAATGTTACTTCCACGAACTATGTTTATCTCAATCCGGTGTTTACCCTTATAACAGCCGCGGTCATCCTCGGGGAGAGAATGACCACGATGTCTTTGATCGGCTCGGCCGCTATCCTCGCCGGAGTTATTCTGGCCGGAAAGCGCTGAAAGGCTTATTCTGGAAGCCTCTGGGGAATGTAGTCCAGAGGGATTTGTCTGACACCCTTCGCACTCGCCTCGATCAATACCGATTCCATCGGATTGAACTTGAGATCTACAATATCGCTCCTTCCGTGGTGGTTGATCGTAACCTTCCTTAGGGATCCCTTATCGTTAAAGGCGTTAGCGTATTCCATTGGATAGCTGACAGTTGAGGTCATCGGATTGGCGAAGAAAAGATACATCTTTCCTCCGTCTTCACGGCACCAGAAGTCGGGAATATCCGTTCCTTCGACAAGCGGCTTCCCAGGGATCACGGCCTGCTCGGACGAGACAGTAGGTAGTGCCATGAGCTGGTCCAGAAGTGAGTCATAATCAGCATGTTTGACCTTGCCTGGCTCCACCGGCCTTTTTGCCACACAGACGGGAAGACCTTGCCCGGCAAGCCTCAAGATGCTCTTTAGGGAGGAATAATCCATGTGATCGACATCTATGTAGAGGGACTGGAACAGGGCGTCACCGCAGCGAAGGCCTTCCTGGCTATATTCAGCTGAGGAGAGGAAATGGCCGTTGACCCAAAGAGGCTGTCTTCCTTTAAGGAATTCAGGGGTCACAATGTAACGCATCTCATATTCCCCAAGAGCCCAAGCCATCTTGTCGGTGACTTCTTTGGGATATGGCCCGCCCATCCAGGCGTCTTCCATTGGTATGTAAACGGCCACGTCGCTGTAGTTGCGGCCAGAGCGCATGTAGTCAGAGACGGTCGTCATGTAGCGGTTGAACTTGGTCAGCTCTTCTCCGGAGAGGTTATCCTCTTCCCTGGTGCTGACCTGGCAGGTGGTGTAGAACCAGTTGTCGAGTCTTCCGACCTTGTTGAAGGCGAATCCGTGCCAGATAATCTGGTTGGTTCCGGTCGCGAACAAGGCGTCGCAGACGAGTTTCAAGTCGGCGATCTGCTCCTTCCCCTGGTGGGGGCTTTGGCCATGGCCGTTCTTGTACCTCAGGCTTGTCCAGCCGTACATGCAGGTGAATGTCTCCGAAGTGACGGCGTCTTTGCTTGCCAAAGTGGCGGCCGAGGCCGCTATCTTGCTGAAACAAGGCTCATACAGAATGGCTTCCGTTTCCGGAATATCCACGACAGTGAAAGCGGTAAGCAGATCCGTTGGCGCTCCTCCGCACTGGGCTCTGGAGAAACCACCGTTGGCCTTGGCGTTTTCAGCGAAAGGAATGTAGAACTCGTCCAGAACGTATCCTGACATGGTTTTCATGTAGTCGTAAAGCACGTCTGCGTTGGCTTTGTCCTTGAGGGTGCGGTCCTTCATGTACGGCTCGATGTCGTAGCCATGCTGATTCTTGAATGCTTCTCCGAAACCCGGGGTCCAGAGATAATCGGTCTCAACCTCCCATGAGTCAACGAATATTCCTGATTTGGATCCTTTGTAGGCGTCTCCAAGACCTTTGTCCATCTTCTGGGCATATCTACCGAAGGCCTCCTTGTCCAGATGGTTCAGGATCCTGGCCTCTTTTGGATGGTCCCAGGTCAAGGGTCTGCGGGCGACTTCGACGGAGTCGGAATAGGTGCGGGTCTGGTCACCTTCCGGAAGGTCAACATCGCTGAATGGCCAAAGTGTACCGTAGGTGTAGTCGCATCCAAGTCCCAGGGAATCAGCCACTTTCTTGGCATAGACGACGGGTTCGCTCCACTCGGGTGAAAGGAAATCGGGGTGGGGAGTGTCAGTTTTGAGGAACATGGGATACACCCAGGCGATCTCCACTCCTCCGAACTCATGATCTTTGAGCCAGATAAGTTGATCCCGGACATCCTTCTTGTCGATTTCGGAAGAGAACCACCACCAGCGGGTGTAGGGTTTGTGGTTGCTGTAGAGGGATGCCTCGGCCGCTTCCTTAGGGGCCGGTGCCTCGCAAGAGGCGAATGCCGCCAAAGCGGCTGTCATGATAAGTGCCAGTCTTTTCATTTTGGGAACCGGTTTTAGCGTTATCAAATATAGCGAAATAATCCGGATTTTGTATTTTCGCGTTCAGTATGGATGTGAAGATGGTCATTTTCGACTTGGACGGAACCCTTATCGACACAATCAGGGATTTGGCGGCCGCTGTGGAACACGCTTTGTCCATGGGTGGTTATCCCGGGCATACCGTCGATGAGTATAGGAATATGGTGGGGCACGGGATTAGGAACCTCGTGACCAGGGCGTTGCCCGAGGGATCTCCGGAGGATGTCATTGAGGAGTCTCTAAAGCGGTTTGTTGAATATTACACCGCTCACATTGACGTGCTTTCCAGGCCATATCCGGGGATTCCGGAACTGCTGGAGAAGCTTTCGTCGGATGGTTTTTCGCTTGCGGTGGCTTCGAATAAGTTTCAGGAGGGCACAGAGACCTTGATCCGACGCTTTTTCCCTGGGATTCCGTTTGTCAAGATCCTCGGAAACGCGCCGGGACTGCCCCTCAAACCCGATCCCGAAGTCATTCGTCTCGCAATCGCTGCCGCATGCCACTTCTTGAATGAGGCCGGCTCGCCACCTGGCCGCGGCCGCGTCCATTCTCGCGCCCTTCGACTCCGCTCAGGGACCGCTGCGGCTGAGTACGGCCGCTGGCCAGTGGCGCAGCCGGCTCAGGTTCCTTCGTCTGGTGGCGAGCCGGCGAATGAGCCGGTGAATGAGCCAGTGAATGAGCCGGTGAATGCCGTGATGGTGGGGGACTCCGCTACGGATATTAAGACTGCGAGGAATGCCGGAATCCCGGCGATAGCTGTCTCGTGGGGGTTCCGGCCGAGAGCGGATCTCGAAATCGCCGACGCGATCGCCGACACTCCCGAACAACTGAATGATTTAATTCGTATATTTACCGGAAAGAATTGAAAACTATTAAATTGATAACACTATTATGAGAAAAGTGATCATCGCGGCCCTCGCCGCATTTCTTTGCGCCTTCACGACGCTCGCTCAGGATCTCCCTGATAATGATTGGGCAAACTTCAAGCGCTACGCCCAGGCCAATTCGGAGGTTTCGACCAGGCCTCTCGCCGTCCTGATGGGCGACTCGATCACCGACGGTTGGTTCAGTCAGGATCCGGATTTCTTCAAGAATAATAACCTTCTCGGACGCGGAATCAGCGGCCAGGTGACTTCCCACATGGTCGTGCGTTTCCGTAAGGACGTCGTCGAACATCATCCTAAGTACGTTGTCATCCTCGCCGGCATCAATGACATTGCCCGCAACAACGGATACATCTCCCTGGAAGACACCTTCGGCAATATCGTCTCCATGTGCGAGATCGCCAAGGCCAACAAGATCAAGCCGGTTCTCTGCACTCTCGTCCCCTCCGCCTACATACGCTGGAGACCAGCCATTAAGGACACCAAGGAGCAGGTGGCCCGCCTGAACTCCATGATCGTGGCATACGCAAAGTCAAAGCACTACAAAGTGGTGGATTACGCCACGGTTCTCGCGGATGAGAATGGCAACACCCGCACCGATCTTTCAGGTGATTCCGTCCATCCGAACCTGGCTGGCTATAAGCTCATGGAAGAGGCCTTGATGAAAGCCATCAAGTAAGAGCCTTTTTTATCTGATATTCGCGATGCTCATTATGTCGGCGAACACGCCGGCGGCTGTAACGTCCGCCCCGGCGCCGTAGCCCTGGATGAGCATCGGGTGTTTATTGTAGCGCTCTGTGGTGAGGAGTATGATGTTGTTGGAACCGTCCAGGACGTAGAATGAGTGCTGCATAGGCACCTCCCTGAGGGAGATGGAACACTTGCCGCGGTCGTTCACGGCCACGAATCTCCACCTCTTGCCCTCGGCCTGAAGCCTCTTTCTCTCGACTTCGAATTTCTCGTCGAGCTGAGGAAGTTTAGCCCAGAACTCTTCGAGGCTGCAATCGAAGAAAGACTTGGGAATGAACAGGTTGGCCTCCACATCTTCCATATTGACCTCGTACCCTGCCTCCCTGGATAGGATGACCAGCTTGCGGATCACATCGGTGCCGGAAAGGTCAACCCTGGGATCAGGCTCTGAGAATCCTTGCTCCTTCGCCATCCTGACAGTCTGGCTGAACGGCACATCCTCAGATATAGTGTTGAATATGAAGTTTAATGTGCCGCTGACGACAGCCTCCATCTTGAGGATCCGGTCGCCGCTGTTGCGCAGGTCGTTGATGGTCCCGATGATGGGAAGACCGGCGCCCACATTCGTCTCGAAAAGGTATTTGACCCCTCTCATCCTGGAGATCTCTTTCAATCTCTTGTAGTTGGAGTAATCAGAGGAAGCGGCGATCTTGTTGGCCGCGACCACGGATATACCCCTGCCCAGGAACTCCTCATAGAGGGACGCTATCTCCGAGTTGGCCGTGCAGTCCACGAACACGGAGTTGAAAATATTCATTCCGATCACCTCGTCACGTAGCTTCGCGGTGGTGAGTTCCTCTCCATTCTCGAGCTGTTCTTTCCAATGGTCAAGATCCAGCCCGTCACGGTTGAATATTCCCTTTACGCTCCTCGCGATTCCGACCACGTTGATTTTCAGGTTGTGCTCGTCCATGAGTTTCTGCCTCTGGCCCTGGATCTGGGAGATAAGCCTTCCGCCGACCGTCCCGACACCGCAAAGGAATATGTTCAACTCCTGATATTCAGACAGGAAGAAACTGTCGTGAATCACGTTGAGCGACTTGCGGAGTTGCTCCCTGTCCACGATGAAGGAGATATTGGACTCGGAAGCGTCCTGGGCGAAAGCGCTGACACTGATTCCACTCCTGCCGAGAGTCGCGAAAAGCTGTCCGGCGATTCCCGGGGTGTTTCTCATGTTGTCTCCTATAACCGAGACAGCCGCAAGACCGTCTTTGACTTTGACAGGGGAGAGTGAACCGTTGTCAATCTCCCGGGCGAAGGTCCAATCCAGGACACTCTTGGCTCTGGAAGCGTCCTTTGAGCTGACGCCGATTGATATTCCCGTCTCAGAAGCCGACTGGCAGACGAGGAAAGCGCTGATTCTCTCAAGAGCCAATGCGGTGAATATCCTGCAGTTGACGCCGACAACTCCGGCCATTGAGGTTCCGGACAGGGTGATGAGGCTGACATTATCGATGGAGGATACGCCCCTGATCGCCTTCTCTCCGCTCACACTGGCTTTCAGGATGGTGGTGCCGCTCCCGGAGGGATTGAAGAGATTCTTCACCACTGTGGGGATTCCCTTGGAGTTGACGGGGAAGAGGGCGGGGGGATAGATGAGACCCACCCCGAAGTTGCAGAGCTCCATTGCCTCCCGGTAGCTCATTTCCTTGATGAGGTAGGCTGTCTTGACTGCGGATGGATTGGCTGTCATGAATCCGTCCTTGTCGGTCCATATCTCAAGGCGCTCGGCATCATTCGAAGCCGCGATCAGGCTGGCGAGATAATCGGAGGCACCGACTTGGAGGTCAGTGAGCTCACTCGCCGCGAAACCGTCCGGGATTATCCCGGGGACGATGAACTTCCCGCCGTGAGGCATCAGGATCTCGGGGTTACCAGCCAGGCAAGTCTGGGGATTGGCGCACATTGCCCCTCTGACCAAGGACTGAAGCTTCTTCTGGAACTCCTGAGGCACGACAATGATAGCGTCTCCTTCAGTGGATTCCACAACTTCTTTTATTTTTTCGATGTTACCTTCTTCGGCGAACAGACCGGCTCCGAACTTGAGGACTTTCATTGTTAATTCCGTTTTTGGACGTCAAATAAAACCAATTTTTCCCTTTTTTCCGAATTTTATCCTATATTTACGAACAGTAATTGATCATAGTATTATGAGAAAGTTCCTTCTTAAGCTCTTGATGGGAGCGTCTTTGACGGCGTCGGCTTTTATCTTCCAAGCTTGTTATGGCACGCCAATCCCGGAAGTGGACGTTCCCAGGAACCAGACGCAATTGCAAAACGTGGTACCGGAAGATCCACAAACGCCTTCAGAAGAGGAAGAGACTCTTGAGGAAAAAGACGCGGAGACTCTGGATTAGTCCAGGGTCTCTTTCACATTATACTGGTTCCTTTCCTGGGAGTTGCGGGAAATCATCTCACAAATGAAGCCGGCGAGGAAGAGCACGACTCCGAGCATTACGGCCAGCAAGGCCAGATAGAACAGGGGCTGGTCAGTCACCGCCCTGTACTTGATCCCGTTGGCCTGGTGGATGAGTTTCGCTATTATGATCCAAATGGTCATGGCGAATCCCACGAGGAACATCAGCAGGCCGGAGAACCCGAAGAAGTGCATAGGTTTCTTCCCGAAAACGCTCAGGAACCACAGCGACAGGAGATCGAGGAATCCGTTGACGAATCTCTCCATCCCGAACTTGCTCTTGCCGAACTTCCTTTTCTGGTGGTGGACCGGCTTCTCGGTGATCTTGTCGAATCCGGCGTTCTTGGCCAGATAGGGGATATACCTGTGCATCTCCCCATACACCTCTATATTCTTCACGACCTCGTTCTTGTAAGCTTTGAGGCCGCAGTTCATGTCGTGCAGCTTGATGCCAGTGATCCAGCGGGCGGTCGCGTTATAGAGTTTGGAGGGCAGGTTCTTAGTCAATTTATTGTCCTGCCGGTGCTGCTTCCAGCCTGACACCACGTCGTATCCGTCCTCGACCACCATCTTGTACATCTCGGGGATCTCCTCGGGGGAGTCCTGAAGATCGGCGTCCATCGTGACCACAACCCTGCCTGCGGCCTTGGCGAATCCATGGTACAAGGCTGCTGACTTCCCGTAATTGCGGCGGAAGGATATGCCCTTGACGCGGTCGTCTCCTTCAGAGAGTTCCTTGATCTTGGCCCAGGATCCGTCTGTGCTGCCGTCGTCCACGAATATTACCTCGTAGTCAAAAGCATTGGCGTTCATCACACTTCTTATCCAGGCAAGGAGCTCGCCCAGGGACTCTTCCTCATTGAAGAGGGGAATGATTATGGAGAGGTCTCTTGAGTATTCCATGATTATTGGTTGTCGATGGTGTCTTCAGTATCGGAAAAAGGATCGTTGGGGGCGATTGACCTCGCGAAGATGGTGGAGTACAGCCATCCCCAAAGGAAACAGTAGATACAAGTGCCGATGCCCATGTAAATAGGCATCTTGGGCATCATTTTCTCGAGTGCGGCCTCAGAGTTGGAGTCCATTATGGAGGAGTAGCTCGTGCGGAAGACCTCGGTGATCTCGTCGATGGTTCCCGGATTGATTACCAGGATGTTCACCAGGGAATATGCCGCCACGACCAGCGAAGAGAACAGGGCCAGTTTCAGGCCGTATCTTTGCATGGCCGGATAGTCAACCCCGGAAAACGAGGAATGGAATTTCCTCATAAGATACCTGAACATCATGGCGCAGGCCACAAGTTTCCCGGCCCATGCCAGGAACGCTAGGAAACCTCCGGCGACGCCATTAACCTTTCCGCAAAGGGATGCCACCAGCTCGGCGGCGATTGTCAGAAGGGCCATAACAAGACCTGCTATGGCCGCGCTGTTCCAAGACTCACCTGTTGAGTATTCTTTCTTCATGCCCGTTAACTATGTAAGATGTGCAAAAATAGCAAAATAATTGTTATCTTTGCAGACTGTCTAATAATTAAGGATTATGATCAACATCACATTTCCTGACGGCAGCGTCAGGGCGTACGAGAGTGGAGTGACTGGTTACGAGATCGCCAGGGGTATAAGCCCCAGGCTTGCCGAGGAGGTTTTGGCTGTGGCTGTCAAGCCCGCCGGAGACACGACGATCGGCAAGGGACAGACCATCGACCTTAACCGCCCTATCGAAGAGGATTGCTCCATAACTCTCCTTAAATGGGAGGATGATGAGGCGAAGAGGGTGTTTTGGCACTCCTCCTCACACTTGATGGCCGAGGCTCTCGAGGATTTGTATCCGGGAGTCAAGTTCGGTATTGGACCTGCCATCGAGAACGGATTCTACTACGATGTGGATCTAGGTGGCAACCAGCTCACCGACGCCGATTTTCCCAAGATCGAGAAAAGAATGCTGGAACTGGCCCGCGAGAAGCAGGACTATACCAGGATCGCCGTGCCCAAGGCCGAGGCTCTCAAGCATTTCGAGGAAAAGGGAGACCAGTACAAGTGCGAGCTCATCAGTGAGCTTGAGGACGGTACCATCACATATTACACCAATGGCCATTTCACTGATTTGTGCAGAGGACCTCACCTGCGCAATACCGAGGTCATCAAGGCTGTCAAGCTGACCGCTCTTGCCGGCGCCTATTGGCGTGGCGACGAGACTCGCGGGCAGCTGACTCGTATCTACGGCATCACCTTCCCCAAGAAGTCCATGCTGGACGAGTACCTCGTGGTTCTTGAGGAGGCGAAGAAGAGGGATCACCGCAAACTCGGCAAGGAGATGGAGCTTTTCACTTTCTCAAACCGTGTCGGCATGGGTCTTCCCCTTTGGCTTCCAAGAGGTTCCGTGATGAGGTTCGAGCTTGAGAAATTCCTTCGCCGCAAGCAGAATGAATATGGCTACCTTCCTGTCGTGACTCCTCACATCGGAAGCAAGGACCTGTACGTCACCTCTGGCCACTACGCCAAGTACGGCAAGGATTCCTTCCAGCCGATCCACACACCCCAGGAGGGAGAGGAGTACATGCTCAAGCCCATGAACTGCCCTCACCACTGTGAGATTTTCCGTTCGTCTCCCCGTTCCTACAGGGATCTGCCCCTGAGGATGGCTGAGTTCGGTACTGTCTATCGTTACGAGCAGAGCGGTGAGCTCCACGGACTTACCCGTGTCCGTTCCTTCACCCAGGACGATGCCCACATGTTCGTCACTCCCGATCAGCTCAAGGGCGAGTTCGAGAAGGTAATCGAGCTTATCCTATACGTTTTCAAGATTTTCAAGTTTGACAAATACACCGCCCAGGTGTCCCTGAGGGATCCGAACAACAAGACAAAGTACATCGGTTCCGACGAGAATTGGGCGAAGGCGGAGAACGCTATCATCGAGGCGGCCGCCGAGATGGGGCTCAAGACAGTCGTGGAATATGGCGAGGCCGCTTTCTACGGCCCGAAGCTTGACTTCATGGTCAAGGACGCCATCGGAAGGAAGTGGCAGCTCGGTACCATCCAGGTGGACTATAACCTTCCTGAGAGGTTCCAGCTTGAATATACCGCCGCTGACGGCAGCAAGCAGCGTCCCGTGATGATTCACAGGGCTCCTTTCGGCTCCATCGAGAGGTTCACCGCCGTGCTCCTCGAGCACACCGGCGGACACCTTCCTCTGTGGCTCAGCCCTGATCAGGTTAAAGTACTGCCTATCAGTGAGAAGTATTCAGATTTCGCTAAAAAAGTTTGCGGATTGCTGAATAATTCCGATATTCGCGCCTCTATAGATGACAGAAACGAGACTCTTGGAAAGAGAATCCGCGAGATCTCGTTGCTCAGGGTGCCTGTTTTGGCCATCGTGGGAGAGAAGGAAGTTGAGCAGGGTACGGTTTCTGTCAGGAAAGAGGGCGCCGACGCCGGTGTCATGAAAGTGGAAGAGTTTGTCGAGTGGCTGAAGGCTCAGATGGCCTCGGAGCTCGCTTGAAGTTGTTGGATTTAATTATAGGAGATTTTAAGAGTTTAATTAAAAAAACAGAATGCCTTACAAGAAACGTTACGGAGGTTCAAGACCAGCGACCGGATTTAAGCCTTCCGGTCCGAAGCCCGCAGCCGGGGTTCGTGGCCAGCGTTCATTCGTCCGCCAGAAAGCGGAGGATGAGCTGAACATTAATGAGGAGATCACCGCTTCTCAGGTCCGTCTTGTCGGCGACAATATCGCCGAGCCAGGCATTTATCCTATATCCAAGGCTCTGGCGATGGCCGACGAGCAGGAGCTTGACCTGGTCGAGATCAGCGCCAAGGCTGACCCGCCTGTGTGCAAAATCCTTGACTATCAGAAATATCTCTACCAGCAGAGAAAGAAAGCCAAGGAGATGAAGCAGAACGCTTCCAAAGTCACTATCAAGGAGATCCGTTTCGGTCCAAACACCGATGAGCACGATTTCCAGTTCAAACTCAAGCACGCCCGGGAGTTCCTGGAAGAAGGCTCAAAGGTAAAGGCCACGATCTTCTTCAGGGGACGCTCGATCATGTTCGCTGACCAGGGTGAGAAGCAGCTCCTGAGGTTCGCGGTTGAGCTTGAGGAGTTCGGAAGGGCTGAGAATATGCCGTCTCTCGAGGGAAAGAGGATGACTATGATGATAGCCCCGGTGAAGAAAAAGTAAAATAATCCGCAGTGATAGCGGAAAGTATAGTTAACAGTTTAATTTACAAAACAATGGCAAAGCTTAAGACCGTCTCCGGTGCCAAAAAGCGTTTCGCGCTTACCGGAACAGGAAAAATCAAGAGGAAGCACGCTTACCACAGCCACATCCTCACCAAGAAGACCAAGAAACGCAAGAGAAATCTTGACCATTTCGCGATCGTCGAGAAGGACGACCTCAAGAGGGTCAGGGAAATGTTGGTCATGTAGTTTATCTTAATGTTTAACTTGGAACGCAGCCGAAAAGAACCGCTTCACCGCGGTCGCTGCCTCCGGAAAAAGATCAGATTATGCCAAGATCAGTCAATTCAGTAGCCTCTAGGGCTCGCCGCAAGAAGATTCTCAAGAGAACCCGCGGAAATTTCCTCTCCAGAAAGAACGTCTGGACCGTAGCGAAGAACACTTATGAGAAAGGTTTGACTTACGCCTATCGCGACCGCAAGGCCAAGAAGCGCGACTTCCGCGCCCTTTGGATCCAGAGGATCAACGCCGCCGCGCGTCAGTACGGGATCACCTATTCCCAGTTCATGGGCAAACTCGCCAAGCAGAATGTCGGTCTCAACCGTAAGGTTCTCGCCGACCTCGCCATGAACAATCCCCAGGCGTTTGAGGCCATCGTCAATTCCGTCAAATAGTTCCGACATTCCGAAGTGAGCTTGAAAGCCTTATACCACAACAAATGGGTCAGAATGGGTTTCTGGGCCATACTTTACACGTTGTGGGTGGCTTGGCTTGGAAACTGGTGGTGGATTCTCGGCCTTATAGTCATTTTCGACCTCCATATCACCAAAAAGGTGAAATGGTTGTTCTGGAAAAAAGACTACAAGGAAGGAGAGAAGCGCAATGTGTGGCTCGATTGGCTTGATGCCATCATCTTCGCCACCGTTGTCGTCACTTTCATCAACATATTCTTTTTCCAGGCTTTCAAGATTCCTTCCTCGTCAATGGAAAGCTCCCTTTACACGGGAGATCATCTGTTTGTCAGTAAGCTCGCTTACGGCCCCAAAGTGCCGCAGACTCCTCTCACGATTCCTTTCACCCACAACGTGATATTCGGGAAAGAGTCTTATTCGACCCTTATCCAGAACAAATATCGCCGCCTGAAAGGTTTCGGCCATGTCAAAAGAGGGGATTATGTGGTTTTCAATTTCCCCCATGGGGATACGGTGCTTACCCGTTTCCCGTCGGAGGACTACTACACTTGGGTACGTAATGCCGGGAGGGATTACACAATAGCTAACGGAGGACCCCTTAAAGTCCGTCCTATGGACAAGGAAGACCACTATGTCAAGAGGTGCGTGGCAGTTGCCGGAGACACTCTCTCAGTGCGTGACGGCCTTGTCTGGATAAATGGGGAGAGACAGGAGGTATATCCCGGAGTCCAATTGACTTACAAGGTCGTTACCAAAGGCCAGAAGATCAATGCCCGGACTGTCGAGAAACTCGGTCTCAACATCTCTGAGCTTGTTTACGATCCGAATCTTCCCGGTTACCCGTCGATGCCGCTGACCGCCTCCATGCTTGAGGAGGTCAAAGGTTACTCGGCCGTGGAGAGCGTGGAAGCGAACCTGGATGTTTATCCGCCGGATTTCCCGGATTCCCATCTGAGCATTTTCCCTTTCACGGAAAACTCAAAGTGGACAAGGGACTATTTCGGCCCGCTATGGATCCCCGCCAAGGGAGCCACCGTGGAGTTGAGCGTTTCCAACCTTCCCCTTTACGAGAGGATAATAACCTCTTACGAAGGCCATGAGCTGAAGGTCGCTGACGACGGGACCATATTCATTGACGGAGAGAAAGCCTCGAGCTACACATTCGGACAGGACTACTATTTCATGATGGGGGACAACAGGCACAACTCCCTCGACTCAAGGTACTGGGGCTTCGTCCCTGAGGACCATGTCGTCGGGAAGCCGTCCATTATCTGGCTGTCAACAGACAGAGGCAGGAAGTTCCCCAACAGTATAAGGTGGCGCAGATTCTTTAAAATTGTTTAGGAAAAGGAGCTAACCTCTTGCGATTCTGAATTTTTTAAGCGAAATTTGCGACCCCAAACTATTTTGAATCAATAAAAAAGTAAGATATTATGGCAAAAGTTTGTCAAATCACCGGACGGAAGAGGATGATCGGCTGCAATGTCGCTCATTCGAAGCTTCACACCAAGCGTGACTTCTCCCTCAACCTCAAGACCAAGAAGTTCTGGTCAGAGGAAGAGCAGAGGTTCGTTACTCTCAAAGTTTCCACCAAGGGCATGAGGACCATCGAGAAGAAGGGTCTTGACGCCGCCCTTAAGGAGGCTCAGGAAAAAGGATATGTCGGCCTTGTCTAAAAAATCATTGAACTATGGCAAAGAAAACTAAAGACGCGAGAGTGCAGGTCATACTTGAGTGCACAGAGCAGAAAGCCAGCGGAGTCCCCGGGATTTCCAGGTACATCACTACCAAGAACAAGAAGAATACTCCCGACCGTTTGGAGCGCAAGAAATACAATCCTTACCTCCACAGGGTCACTGTCCACCGCGAAATCAAATAAGGAGATTAAGTTATGGCAAAGAAAGCAGTCGCTACATTCGCCGCTAAGGCCGGCGCCAAGAGCATGGTGAAATGCATCCGTATGGACAAGTCTCCCAAGACGGGCGCTTATTTCTTCACCGAGCAGCTTGTTGAAGCTGAGAAGACTAAGGAATTCTTCGACGCCAAGAAATAATCGTCGCGGAAAAGATATGCGGAGCGGACGTTATCAGACGTCCGCTCTTTTTATTTCCTCCGTTTTTATGTATATTTGTAAGTTTACAAATTGATTGTCATGGGACTGTTCGACAAAGGTGTTAAAAAGACCAAGGAGGGATTCTTCCAGAGGCTCTCCAGGGCCGTGGTGGGTAAATCCAAGGTCGATGATGAGGTGTTGGACGCCATTGAGGAGGCATTGGTCGCTTCCGACATGGGTGTCGATACGACATTGAAGATCGTCGATAGTCTCGAGGAGAGGGTCGGAAGGGACAAGTACATGTCCATGGATGAGCTTGTGGAGATGCTCCGTGATGAGATCGGAAAGCTTCTGGACGTGGACGGTGAGACTTCCCCCGCGGAGCCTTTCGACCTTGGCAAAAAGCCAATGGTCGTCATGGTGGTCGGAGTCAACGGAGTCGGTAAAACCACCACGATAGGCAAGCTTGCGTCCAGGTACAAGTCCATGGGCAAGAAGGTGATTGTCGGTGCCGCGGACACCTTCAGGGCCGCCGCCGTGGATCAGCTCGTGATCTGGGCCGAGAGGGCTGGGGTGGATATCGTCAAACAGGGCATGGGCGCCGATCCGGCCTCTGTGGCCTTTGACACCGTCAAGTCCGCTGTCGCCAAGGAAGCCGATGTGGTCCTGATCGACACCGCCGGCCGGTTGCACAACAGGGTCGATCTCATGAATGAGCTTACGAAGATCCGGAATGTTATGCGTAAGGTGATCCCTGACGCACCTCACGAGGTTCTTCTGGTTCTCGATGCCTCTACCGGGCAGAACGCCTTCCAGCAGGCTAAGGAATTCTCCAAGGCGACAGACATCACATCCCTGGCCGTCACGAAGCTTGACGGTACCGCCAAGGGCGGAGTAGTGATCGGAATAGTCGATCAGCTCAAGGTTCCCGTGAAATTCATCGGGATCGGGGAAGGTGTCGATGACCTCAAAGTGTTTGACAAGAAAGAGTTCGTGAACTCGTTGTTTTCAAAGGAAGATATTGATAAATAAATAATTATGAAGCTCTCTTACAATTGGCTGAAAGATTATCTGGAGTTTGACCTGACCCCTCAGCAGATCGCTGACGCGATGACTGACATTGGTATCGAGGTCGATTCCTTGGAGGAACAAGAGGAGATTCCCGGCGGACTCGCCGGGGTTGTCGTGGCTGAGGTCCTTGAATGTGTCGCTCATCCTGATTCAGACCATCTCCATATCACCAAGGTTAATGATGGCTCTGAAGAGCCTGTGACAGTGGTCTGTGGCGCCCCTAACGTGGCCGCCGGCCAGAAGGTCCTTTTCGCCCGTATCGGTACTGTCCTTCCCGGCGATTTCAAAATCAAGAAGTCGAAAATCCGCGGGGTGGAGTCATTCGGAATGATTTGCGCCGAGGACGAGCTTGGAATCGGTGAGGATCATGCCGGAATCATGGTTCTTCCAGCTGAGGCCGTGGTCGGCACTCCGGCTAAGGAATATCTCCATCTCAAGACCGAGGCTGTCATTGAATATGAGATCACAGCCAACAGGGTGGACGCCTCCTCCCATATCGGAGTCGCCCGCGACCTGTATGCCTGGATGCGTCTTAACGATATTCCTTGCTCTTTCAAATATCCCTCTATCGAGGACTGGAAAGAAGGGGAGGGTACCGCTATCCCGATTGATGTGCAGGACCCTTCAGCCGCTCCTCGTTACTGCGGCATCACCGTGAAGGGTGTGAAGGTAGGACCTTCTCCCGAGTGGCTTCGCAAGAGGCTCCTGGCCATTGGCCTGCGTCCGATAGACAATGTGGTGGATGTCTCCAATTTTATCCTTTGGGAGCTCGGACAGCCGCTTCACACCTTCGACGCTGACAAGATCTCCGGTGGCAAAGTGATCGTCAGAAGGGCCCAGGAAGGCGAAAAGATCACCACTCTGGACGAGATCGAGAGGAAATTATCTCCTGAGGATATTGTCATAGCTAACGCTGAAGGCCCGATGTGCATAGCGGGTGTCTTCGGCGGGATTGATTCCGGTGTCACGGAGTCCACGACCAGCGTGTTTATCGAGAGCGCCTATTTCGATCCGGGTTCCATCCGTAAGACTTCAAAGCGGCATACCCTCCAGACCGACGCGTCCTTCCGTTTTGAGAGGGGCTGCGACCCTGGGATTACTGAATATGCCTGCAAGCGAGCCGCCTTGCTTATAAAGGAAATCGCTGGAGGAGAGATCGTTGGCGGAATGGAGGAATTCTATCCCCAGAAGATCGAAAAGAAGGTTATCGACCTGGATTACGATCGCATTGAGAACTTCATAGGCAAGAAGATAGGTCATGACACCATCGAAAAGATCCTCACTTTCCTCGCCTATGACTTCATTGAGAAGAGGCCCGGAGGATCCAAGGTGGCCGCTCCTTCGTATATGGTTGATGTCGAGAGGGAATGCGATGTGGTCGAGGAGATCCTTAGGATCTATGGCTACAACAACATCGACCTTCCCCGTCACATGAAGATGTCTGTCAACGCGACTCCGTCCCCTGAACCGGAGGCTATCCGTAACGGCATCTCCAACTTCTTGGCCGCCAACGGTTTCGTCGAGATTATGAACAACTCCCTGACTAAGTCCGCGTACTATAAGGGACTCACGACTTATCCTGAGGAGAGATGCGCTACGATAGTTAACCCCCTGAGTTCGGATCTCAACGTGATGAGGCAGACCCTCATCTTCAACGGTCTCGAGGTGATGGCTTACAACATCAACCGCCAGATCTCATCAATGAGGTTGTTCGAATACGGATCGGTGTATAGCCGCGACCCTCAGGGCGACGGCAAGACTCTCGCCTCATATGAGGAGCATCCGGCGTTCTCGATGTTCATCACGGGAACCCCTGAGAAGTCTTGGAATGTCCAGCCTGGAAAGAGCAGTTTCTTCGAGCTCAAGGGCTATCTTGACCTCCTTCTGAGGCGCTTTGGGGCTGACATCTATCAGATGGAGACCTCTCCCGCTCCCGCTGACATATTCAGCGAGGGAGTTTGCTACGCTCTTCCTGGCCAGCACACTCCGCTTGCGGTTGTCGGTACCGTTCTTCCGGCTCTCGCGAGGAAATTCGATGTCAAGCAGCCAGCTTTTGCGGCCGAGATCAATTGGAATACCCTGTTCAAACTCGTGAAGAGGGACAAGGTCGCGTTCAAGGAACTTCCCAAGTTCCCTGAGGTTCGCAGGGATCTGGCCCTTCTGCTTGATGAGAGCGTGAGTTTCGCAGATCTCTACCGCAGCTCTTTCAAGGCGGCGAAGAAACTCCTTAAGAATGTCACCCTGTTTGATGTCTATAGGGGGGACAAGATTCCCGCCGGAAAGAAACAGTATGCCCTTGGCTTCACGCTGCAGGATCAGGAGAAGACCTTGACAGACGCTGATGTTGAGAGGATTATGGGCAAGCTTCTGTCCACTTTCACTGGAGAGTACGGCGCCACTTTGAGATAGTATGGTCAGAAAATGGGGCATGGTGTTTTTGATAGCCGCGGTCATGGCCGTGGTTCTCTCCTCATGCTCAAAAGGCCCTGAGGTGATTCCGAAGCGCCAGATGGAGAAGATCTATCACGAGATGTTCCTTGCGGACCAGTGGCTTATCGACAACCCGGACAAAAGGAGTATGGCGGACACCACGTGGTTTTATGCCCCGATATTTGAGAAATACGGTTACGACATCGAGGATTACCGCGCGAGCGTGGATTTCTATCTGTCTGATCCAAAGCGGTACGCCGAGATTGTCGGAAGGGTGGTGAAAGGGTTCCGGGATGAGTCCGCCGCTATCCAGAGAAATATCGACCAGCAGGAAAAGATCCGCCACCGCGCGGACTCGATTGCCATGGCGATGAAAGCGTACCGGCAGGAAGATATACCTTTTTACGGTGATATTTTCTATGTGAACTCCATGACCGACAGGATTGATATCCGTAAAAACAAAAAGGGAGTTTATTATCCTGTTCCTGTGGTGGAAGACACTGTGTTCCACGGTCCTGAGTTGATAATTAGGGATTCCGCCGATATTGTTGTGGCGCAAGAGCCCGAAGAGGCCCCAAGACCAATACCTGAAATGCTGCCAGACCCTAGCAGGAAAAAACCTGCTAATAAAAGAAACCGATTCTAAAGTGAGATTAGCGGCTGAATATCTTTACACTCTCGACCGTCCTGAGCCTATCCGGAACGGCTTTGTGGAATATACCCCCGAGGGCGTGGTGACCGCGGTGGGAATAAGTGAGGATCCCTCAAAAGAAGAGATTTTCCTCGAGGGCGCTATTACCCCAGGGTTCGTGAATACCCATTGCCATGTCGAGTTGTCCTACATGTGGAAGCTTTTCCGCAAAGGTACTGGAATGGCAGGATTCATAGACCAGATCAATGCCCTGCGCGACACAAAGCCTCTTCAGGAGAAGATCGCCGACATCCGTCACTGGATGGATCTCATGTGGGAGAGGGGAGTCTCAGCTATGGCTGACATCAGCAATTGTGACGACTCTTTCGCCATCAAGCGTGAATCCCCCATGTACACACGGACTTTCCTGGAGGTCTTCGGCACGGAACCTGAAGATTGCGAGTCCGTTATGGAAGGCGTCATGAAGCTGAAGGAAAAGGCTGACGCGATGGGCCTTGACGCCGCTCCGACCCCTCACGCGTGCTATACGATGAGCCCTGAGCTTCTCACGGCGGTCTCGGCCGAGGGACTGAAGTCAGGATTCCTCTCCTATCATTCAGAGGAAACTGATGAGGAAGAGGACATGATAAAATACGGTAAGGGAGCGATGTGGGACAACCGTAAGGCAGCGGGAATGAGCGTTCCGCCTGTTACGGGCAAGTCCTCTCTTTTATATTTCATCGACAGGCTACGCAAGGCTCATCCGGCTCCTTTCGACGAGCATATCCTTCTTGTCCACGAGGTTTGCATGGACCAGGAAGGGATAGACGCTGTCAAAGAAGTGATGAGACACCCGTATGTGGCCCTTTGCCCTTGCTCGAATATATTCATACACAACGCTTTGCCTCCTGTTGACCTGATGCGCCGGAATGGTCTGAAGATCACTGTGGGGACAGATTCCCTCTCCAGTAATGATGACCTGGACATGGTTCGGGAACTGTATTGCCTCCAGACCGCTTTCAAAGACTTGTCTCTGGGAGAACTTCTTACATGGGCTTGCGCCAACGGAGCGGAATTCCTCGGAAAAGAAAAGACTCTCGGCACGATCGGCATAGGGAAGTGCCCCGGTCTCGTGTTTATTGACAACCTTGGCGCCGACGGTCGTCTGACTGATAGAAGCTCTTCATATAGAATGATTTAGGAATATGTTGAGAGAGGAAATAGTCTTTGGCCCCATCCATTCCAGAAGGTTAGGCTCTTCATTGGGGATAAACCTTCTCCCTGAGAAAGGGAAACTATGCAATTTCGATTGCATATATTGCGAGTGCGGATGGAACAAGGACGGCAGGGAAGACAAACGGATCCCTTCCGCTGACGATCTGCGGAAGGCCTTGGCCTCTAAATTGGAAGATTGCGCCGCCAAGGGCATCGGTATAGATTCCATCACATTCTCGGGCGATGGGGAGCCGACATTGAATCCGGCGTTCCCTGAGATTATAGACATTACCATCGCGTTGAGGGACAAGTATTTCCCTAAAGCGAAGGTCTCTGTGCTGACTAATGCCACACGGGCCGGACGACCCGGGGTTTTCGAGGCGCTTAGGAAGGTTGACAACCCTATCCTTAAGCTGGACGCTCCGACAGACGAGCTGGCCGCCAAGATTAACCAGCCTCAGGGCGGATACCATGTCGCGGATGTCGTTGAGTCTATGAGAAAGTTCGAAGGCGATTTTGTCATGCAGACGATGTTCCTTCGTTCCGCTGATTTCGACTCCTCCTCGCCGGAAGTCCTAGATGGCTGGATAGAGATTGTCAAGGATCTGAGACCGAGGGAGGTGATGGTATATACCTTGGACCGGGAGGCTCCCGCCGCCGGTTTGGAGAAATTCACCGTTGAAGAGATGACCGCTCTGACACGGCCGCTTTCAGAGGTAGGTATAAAGGTTCAAATAAGAGGTTGATAATAAGTAATTTAAATTATAATCACATGGATTCGTTATTAGAAAAATATGGCTATGCTCCGGACGAGAAGGCGATAGGGAAAAGACTCGACGCTATTGCCGCTAATATTGATAATGTCACTACGCCCGAGGTATTGAAGTTCTGCATGTCCATCATGGACCTCACCACCTTACGTACGGAAGACACGCCCGCATCCGTCGCCAAACTGGTCGGCAAGGTCAACTCCTTTAAGGAAGATTTTCCTGAGTATCCGCTTCCGGCATCTGTCTGTGTGTTCTCTAATCTCGCTTCTGTGGTTAAGGAGACCCTTTCGGACGCGAGTGTCCATGTGACAGCTGTCTCAGGTTGTTTCCCCACCTCCCAGAGCTTCCTTGAGGTAAAAGTAAAGGAATGCGAGATGGCAGTCGAGGCTGGAGCTGATGAGATAGATATTGTATTGGCTCTCAATTCCTTCATGGCTGGCGATTATGAGAAGGCAAGAGCTGAGATCAGGGCTATGCGTCAGGCTGTCGATTCCGCCGCCGCCAAATCAGGCAAGGAAGTGGTCCTGAAGGTGATCCTTGAGACCGGTCTTCTGGTGACTCCTGAGCGTATCGCTGCCGCCTCCTTCCTCGCCATGGAAGAAGGAGCTGATTTCATCAAGACATCCACCGGAAAGGTCAGCGTCAACGCCACTCCGATGGCCGCCTTTATAATGTGCGAATGCATAAAGGCTTTCTATGCCAAGACCGGTCGTAAAGTTGGATTCAAGGCCGCTGGAGGCATTTCCACCGCTAAAGACGCTGTCGGATATTACTCCATAGTCAAGACTATTCTGGGTTCCGAATGGCTTGACAAGAAACTGTTCAGGTTTGGAGTTAGCCGTCTTGCCAACGCCTTGATGTCCGCCATTGAGGGTAAAACGGTAGTTTACTTCTAGGATTTTTCCGCGTTTTTTCTCTCTCATAGCAGGGTAAAAACCATCTTCTAACGCCGCCTAGCGGCGTTTTTTTGTTTTATCCGTTGAATATTTCATCCAACGGATAACCTCCCGTAACTTTGCCCCCGTAACTAAACTTTTAAATTATGAAATGGTTCATTAGACTGATGTTGCCCGCGCTGGTGCTGGCGTCGTGCGACAAGGATGCGGGAACTCCAATCATGGAGAATCCCGAAAGCACAGGAGGTAAAGTTGAGGTCGTCTCCCACGGAGCCATGGAGCTCGGACGTAAACTGGACAACCCGTATTCACGGGCAAACATGACCAAAGCCCTCTCTAAACTCTATCCGACCAGGTCTGAGGCGACAGTGCCGGCGACCTCTCTCTACGTCCGTTTCCTGCCGAAGTCAGCGGATGATTTCACTACTTTGCAAAGTCTTGGAGCTGAGTTGTTTGACTATCCTCTTGATAGGGAAATCCTTGTTGATGGGGATTACTATCACGACCCTTCGATTCCGGCTGGTGAGATCTCATGGCAGTATGCGGTTGTTCCTGTGGATTTCCCTTTCCCAGAAGGGATTGAGAAAGAGATTCTTGATGAGTGCTTTATCCCGGAGGAAGGTGTAGTTACCAGAGGGTTTGAGGAAGTCGATTGGGACTCCGTCGAGGAATGCTCCTTCAAGGTCACCGGTAATGGCGACATGCTCCAGCCGCTCACAAGGGCTAAGACTAAGTCCAAGCCTTCGGGCAGAATCACGATCAAGGATGACAAATTGGGGAAGACCGTGGGGGTGTCTGGTGTGAAGATGGTGGCTAATGTGTTCGTCAAAGTTTCCACGACCTACACTGACGCCCAAGGAAACTATTCATTCTCAGCCAAGTTCTCCGCCAAACCGAAGTATAGCCTGTGCTTCCAGAACAAGACCGGATTCACGATCGGCCTTAACTTGGTCCTCGTTCCCGCTTCGGTCTCCACTATAGGGAAGAACGATCCTGAAGGAGTTGACTTGACAATTGACGCAAAGTCGGACCAGACCCTTTTCCGCAGGTGCGTGGTGAACAACGCCGCTTATGATTACTACCAGCGTTGCTCTTCCACTGACGTCGTAGCTCCTCCCAAGAATCTCAGGTTCTGGATAATCAACAAGTTGCGCGCCTCCAGCGCTCTTATGATGCATCACGGTGCGGTGCTTGACAGCAAGCTCGTGAGCAATTATCTTGAAGCTTACAAAATCGTTGTCCAGGTTTTCTCTCCGGACATCACCATCGGCTCCAAGGACAAGAATGGCAAGTACGATGAGTTGTACGCCACCGCCACGCATGAGATGGCGCACGCGTCCCACTTCGTCAGCGTGCGGAGCGGCTATTGGAACGTCTTCGCCACGTACATCATGACGTCATACCTCACCACAGGCGATTGCTATGGCACAGGAAACGGAGAGAATGCCGGGTATTGCGAGGTCGCCGAGATGTGGGCTTATCATCTCGAGAACATGATCTACAAGGAGAGGTACGGCAAAAATCCCCAATTCGGCCGTTCCAACTGGTTCCATTCAGAGATTCTGACCACTTTGGAGGAAGGAGGAGTGACTAGGGGGCAGATTTTCGCCTCTCTCAAGCCTTCTGTCACAAGCGCGGAGGCTCTCAGGGATGAACTCATCTATGTTTGTCCTTCAAAGAAGACGTTGATCACTAACACGTTCAAGAAATTCGCCAGATAGTCTCGCTCAGCCCGCGCCAAAAATATTTGCGTTTTCGATTACAATTTGTATCTTTGCAATCCATTACAGGCGCGGGTGGCGAAATGGTAGACGCGCTAGTTTCAGGAGCTAGTGTCAATTGCGACGTGTGAGTTCGACTCTCATCCCGCGCACAAGGAAGGAGGACGGTTAATTCGTCCTCCTTCTGCTTTTTTACGATTAATGCCGGGATTCAACTTTTATTTGTAACTTTGTGAATTGAATCGCAAGCATTTGTTTATGAAAAAGGTAATTATCCTTTCGCTGGGTATTCTCGTATCAGCGGCCCTCGGGGCGCAGACGCTCCAGACTTCGTATTTCTCTGAGGATTTCACTTATTCCTACAGGCTTAACCCGGCCTTTCATCCGGAGTACAGCTTCGTCGGTTTGCCTTTCGCCGGTATGACCACAGGCTCGTATAAGGGGACTTTCGCTTTGAATGACATCTTCTACAAGAACGGAGGGGAGAAGGTGACTTTCATGAACGAGTCAGTCTCGTCAGCGGAGTTTCTTGATAATTTCAAGACTGGGCTGAACAAGCTCAATCTTGAGTCATACACCAACCTCGCGGCTGTCGGTTTCAGGGCTGGGGGACTTTACAATATTGTTGATATCAATGTCCGGAACTATGCCAGCGCCAAACTTCCGTATGATTTGGCGAGATTCCTGAAAGACGGCGCTTCGACCGACGGAACCTACGATCTGTCAGGCCTTAAGGCCCATTCGACCACGTTCTTCGAGTTGGGAATAACCTCATCCTGGAAGACTAGCCGCAAGTTGACCTTGGGCATGCGTTTCAAGGGTGTGATCGGCTTTCTCAATTCTTACATAGACATGGACAGGATGACGATCAATCACACTGGTGAGAACTGGGCTGTCAACTCTTCGGGTGTGATCGCGTCAGCATACGATGGATATCAGATCGCATCTATGCCGGCTTATTATGATCCTTCAACGGAACTCATTGATTTCCACAGGACAAGGATAGGGAAGCCGAGAGGTATCATGAATGGTTACGGTGTCGGCGCCGATGTGGGAATCCTTTACGACGACAGCTCGTGGCAGCTTTCCGCCTCGATATCTGACATCGGTTGCGTGTTCTGGTTCCACAACCTGTACGGCCACGCGCCTTCCTCGACCAAGAATTATCCCGCGACATATCCCCACCATCAGCGCGGGGATGCCATCGAGAGGGAGTTCACTGACATGGGTGCAATGCTTGGTGACATCGCTAATTTCATCAAGGAAGATGAGTATCAGACTCTTGGCCTTCTGCCTATGACAGTCCGTCTCGGCGCGAAGTACCTGTATTTGTCAGACATCTCCTTCGGTGGTTTGGCTACTTTCCGCTACGACGATGTATGTCCTTTCTGGGACGTGAGAGGAAATGTCATATACAAACCGGTCAAGAAGGTAGAGCTGATCGGGAGCGTCGGTGCGGGTACCCTGGGCGCAAGCATTGGCGCTTTCGCCAATGCCAAGCTTGGTTTCGTGAATATCTTCGCCGGCACCGATAACCTCATCGGTACATCAGGCTCGACATTCCTTCGCTCCACGACCGGCTCTCCCAACTTCGTCGCCGGTCTCAACATCATCTGGTAGCTTCATCGCTATCGTTTGCGGTTCGGGAGGGAAACCCCTCCCGACCGATAGAAGGTATTCTAGAACGAATGAACTCCGGGGCCAACTTCGTGGATGGTGTAGCTGCCATCTGAGAGGGGATTGGCTGAGGCCTCCTCAACGCTCTTGGGAACATACACTGTGGCTGTCGAGCCGAAAGGCACAGTCACCTCGACTTTCACGGTCTTCCCATCATGGCTGACATGCGACTCGGCCATGCCGTAAGGAGTCTGAGTCGTGTACCTCACGTCGGGAAGTTCCTTTACGGGAATAGGACGGATTATAATATGCTTAAATCCAGGAGCTTCCGGATCCGTATTCATTCCTGCCAGGTCTTTGGAGAGCCATGTTAGTCCACCTCCGAACATGGGGTGGTTCCTTGAGCCGCCGCCGTCCCACGCTTCCCAAGTGGTTGTGGCTCCTTGCTCAATCCACCAACCGTAGCTGGGGAAGTCCCGCTGGTTCATGATCGTGTAAGCGAGGTCGGCCATTCCGTTCATCGCCAAAGTCTCAAACAAGAACCTGGTGGCTATGAAACCAGTGTTGGCGTGGCCTTTATACTTGACCGCCAGTTCGTTACGAAGCGTGGCGCAGACATCGGCGTAATGCTCCTTGGGGACTCCCATATAAAGGGCGAACACATTGCTTCCGAAATCTCCATAAGACTTCTCGTCTGGATTGTAGTACGCCTTGTCAAATATTCCTTTAATAGTCTCGCACAATTTGGCATATTCCTCGGCCTCGGCATTTTTCCCAAGGGCTTTTGCCGCGAGGAAGGTGTTGTGGGCGCAGAGCCAATAATAGAATGTGTGGACAAGGGAGGCGTCCGGATTCTCAAACGGGGGCACCCAGTCGCCCAGACTGAACCACATCGTCTCGGCAGCGTCAAGAGCGGCTTTCTGGACATAGACAGTGCCGTCCGGACGAGTCCAGTACTCGAAGAATCTTGTGTAGGCCTTCATTCCTTCGAAGCTCTTCTCAAGTACCGCCTTGTCACCATACCTGAGGTAAAACTCCCATGGCATCACGCAGATGGCCGCACCCCAAGCGGGGCCTCCGCCGCACATCGGCTCCCATGGGGCTCCATTCGGCACATGTCCGGTCTTGGGATTCTGGCTCCCGATGACGTCTCCTATCCATTTATTATAGAAGGAAGCGGCATCGAAGGATTCCAGGACAGCCGCCATTGCTATCTCTCCGTCTCCGGTGTAGGGAAGACGCTCCCTGTGAGGGCAGTCGGACGCAATCGCGCTGTGCATGTTGTCCATCTGGGAGCGCTGGAATATCGTCACAATATTCTCGAACAGGGGATTCGAGCTGGTGAACTTCGAGTTGACGGGAACATCGGTGTTCACGGCCTCGGCTGTAAGCTGCTCGGCAGTGAGATCCTTTACGCCTGAGACCACAACCTCCCTGAACACATACCATGTGAAGCGGGGGGCGAAATCAACGGGGTCGCTTCCTGCGAATATGTATTCGCAGCGAGGGCTGGGGTATTCGCTGATATATTCAACTTTCAAGGTGTCCCCGGTGTTCCCGGTTATGCCTCTGAAGTGGGTCCATCCGGAGATTACCGTCCCGAAATCGACCTTGTAGGTTCCATTGTCCAGCTTCTCAAAAGTCTGGGGCTTGAACACTTCGGTGATTTTGTCGGTCGGACCGTTGTTGGCGGTCAGGGGACCGTCCGGAGTGGAACGTTTGACGGCCGCGGTCCAGGAGGAATCATCAAAGCC
The DNA here is from genome assembly GCA_902785825.1 of uncultured Bacteroidia bacterium. GTDB lineage: Bacteria > Bacteroidota > Bacteroidia > Bacteroidales > UBA932 > Cryptobacteroides. The sequence continues at coordinate 44,972 of CACZZZ010000014.1, read as the reverse complement.
TGGCTTATCCCAGCCGGGTTGTTCCTCCCTGGCATCGTATGCCTCTCCAGCCCAGATGTCTCCGAATATGAAAGGGGACTCGGCGGCCTTCCAACTTGTGTCGGAGGTTATGTGCTCTTTGTGGCCGTCCTTGTAGGTCAGTTCGATTCTGGCTATCAGCCTTGGGACTCCGAAAGGCTCGCACTGGGCGGACTGGGCGGTCGGACGGGTGTGGAAAAACCCGTTTCCGAGGGTGACTCCGATCGCGTTGGCTCCTTTCTGGAGCATCCGGGTGATGTCGTAGCCCAGGTAGAGAGTCCGGTACGCTGTCACATCCGGATCGAGGGGGATTCGGGGATTCGTTCCCAGGAAGGGCCTGCGGGTGTAGTCCGTGAGGCCGGGAGCGAGAAAGTCGTCCCCAACCTTCTCACCGTTCACCCTGGCCTCGAAATATCCCAGACCGCTGATGAACAGGTTGGCGCTTTCCAAATTGCCGTCCACATTGAACTCTTTCCTGAACATCGGGTAACGGGTGTACCAGTTGCCACGCTCGTCTTTCTGCCACGCCGCGCCTATCCATTCGGCGTCCCAGCCGTCTTTGGCCGGTCCGGTCGTCAGCATGGCCGGCTCGCTCCATCCGGAAGCTTTGCCGTCCTTGTCCCAGACCCTGACCTTCCAGGAATAGTCGGTCATCGGCTCAAGAGTCTGGCCTTTGTAGCTCACTAGGTGCGACTCTCCGGACCCGACTTTGCCTGAGTCCCATGTGACGCCGTTGCCGGACTTGCTGGAAACGATTATCTGATAAGCTGTTTGCTCGCAGGAGTTGATCCAGCTCATCCTCGGCGCCGAGCCCGGCTCCACCAGGACATCACCGTCCTGGAACTCCGTCCGCAACCCAGTCGGTGAGTTCTTCGAACATGCGATAATGCCGAGCAGCGTAAAAAAGGCAATGATAACTTTTTTCATAAATTATGTCGATTGTGGCCGAAGAGACCCTTCATCCCCGAACCGCCGCTTCGCGGCCCCACCGCTCGCTTCGCGTTGCTCCGCTCCGGTCCCCCCTCTTACAGTGCCGAGGGTGGCATGGGTTCGGGTGACGAAGGATCTCCTTCGGCCATAATAAATGATACAAAGAAATAATGACTATATTCTGGCGATGGAATAGACCGGGGCGATCTGGGCAAGGCGGTCACGCCCATTGAGACCGTCGAGCTCGACGATGAATATGAACTCGTTCACCTTGACCCCATATTCCTTACCGTCAATTGTTAACTTCGTGGCTTCCAGAGCTTTGGCCACTCCTTCCGCGGTGCCTCCAGTGGCAAGCACATCATCCACGATGGAAACGTGGATAATCCCGTCCTCGGCCCTGCCGGCCGCGATGTCGGAATTGCGGTAGATAAGCTTGTCGGAACCATATTCCTTCATGATCTCTATGGTCTTGAGATCGTCTCCCGTGTAGGGAAGCTTGCCCCTCTTGCGGAACAGGATGATGTTGTCCACATCGCAGTTGTCAGCGATGAGAAGCGGAGAGGCGAACAGGAAAGCCCTGGCCTCGGGGCATGCGACAGAAGGCGCGGTGATATGCCTCGCGACCTCGGCGGTAACGCCTTTGAAAACTTCGCGGTTTTGGAGATAGGGAATGATGTCCACGAACTTGATTCCCGGGGTCGGGAAGTCCTGGTAGAATTTAAGGTGTTCCTCAAACATGGTTGTTGAAAACTTTGTGGATTATTGTATAACAAAGATATGGATTTTCTCTGGTTATAGGATTAAATTTGTGAATAGATTGAGTGACTATTGTCCAACTATTATAAATTATGTCAACAAAACCCATTATCGCCGCCGCTATCGCGGCGCTGGCCTTCTCATTTGCGGCTAAGGCCCAGACTAATGTCCAGACGTTTTACGATTTCGGTAAGGATCGTAAGTACGTGACCACCACCTTCGAGATGTTCAAGGGCGACAAGTTCGGTGACACCTTCTTCTTCATCGACCACTACTACAACTCAACTGACAAGAATCTCAAGGGTCTTCAGAACAGCGGTCCCGCCAACGGCAGCTACTTCGAGATCGAGCGCGGAATCAATTTCTGGCAGGACAGCGACCTTAAGGACTTCAGCCTCCACCTCGAGTATGACGGTCTGATCACCGGCGGAGGGTTCAACCAGGGAACATATTGCTTTGGAGCCAAGTATTTCTTCCATTCCCAGGACTTCTCCAAGACTCTCTCCCTGTATGCGATGTATGAGCATTTCAACTCCAAGGTCACACCCAAGCCTGGCGTTCCTCTCAAGTTCACGGCTGTGTGGGGACTTAATAATTTGTTCGGAGTCAAGGGATTGACCTTCAAGGGCTTTGCTGACTTTTGGGGCAACAAGCAGGTATGGGGCCTCGGTGGCAAAGAGACAGGTTGGTCTTTCCTGACTGAGCCTCAGCTATGGATGAACCTCGGAAGCGCTTTTGACAACCATCTTGATCTCGGTTGTGAGATTGAGATCTCTAACAACTTTGTAGCGGAAGGCTTCCTCGTCAATCCTTGCCTTGGTCTCCGTTGGGCGTTCTAATCACACAAGGCACCACACTCTAATCACAGTAATAACACATGGCTGAAACTAAGACTGTGTCCCAGCCTGCCGAGAAGAAGGGCTGGTTGACGAAACTATTCGGGTTTGACCCGTCCAAGATGAAGGTCTCGACCGAGATTATGGCCGGAATCACCACATTCCTCGCCATGTCCTACATCCTGGCGGTGAACCCTTCCATCCTCGCTGACACCGGGATGGACAAGAATGCCTTGTTCACCACCACGGCGATCGCCTCCATTATCGCCACCCTCGTGATGGCGCTCTACGCCAAGCTTCCTTTCGCCCTCGCTCCCGGAATGGGGCTCAACGCCTTCTTCTGCTATTCAGTGTGCCTCGGCATGGGATATTCTTGGCAGTTCGCCCTCACCGCCGTTCTCATCGAAGGTCTCATTTTCGTGATCCTTACCTTGACGAATGTGCGTGAAGCGATCGTGAACGCTCTTCCGATGTCGATGCGAAAGGCGATCGGAGCCGGTATTGGTCTGTTCATCGCGCTGATCGGCCTGAAGGGCGGCGGCATTGTCGTTGACAGCCCCGCCACTCTGGTGGATCTCGGAACCCTTACCAGCGGCCCTGGCCTCCTCTCGGTCATCGGATTGATAATCACCGGTATCCTTGTGATTCTGAATATTCCCGGAGCCCTTTTGATCGGTATCATTGTTACTGCTCTGATCGGTATTCCCATGGGAATCACCAAACTCAGCGGTTTCATCTCCGCTCCTCCGAGCATCGCTCCGATCTTCTGCAAATTCGACTTCAGCCAGGTCCTCAGTCTCGACATGCTGGTGGTCGTGTTCACCTTCCTCTTCGTGGACATGTTCGACACCATCGGTACCCTCGTGGGAGTCACCACCAAGGCTGACATGGTTGATGAGAAAGGCAAGCCGGTCCGCCTGAACCAGGCTTTCCTCGCGGACGCTATCGGCACCATGACCGGCGCCGCTCTCGGTACCAGCACTGTGACGACCTATGTCGAGAGCGCCTCGGGTGTCGCCCAGGGAGGTCGCAGCGGACTCACCGCCGCCGCCACCGCCGGTTGCTTCATCCTGGCCCTTTTCTTCGCTCCGATCTTCACGGCTATCCCCGGATCGGCTGTCTGCCCGGCTCTTGTCATAGTAGGTCTTTTCATGCTCAGCCCTATCAAGGATATTCCTCTGGACGATTTCTCCGAGGCTATTCCCGCTTACCTGACCATGATCCTCATGCCTATGACATATTCCATTTCCCATGGTATTCTGATCGGCCTCATATTCTATGTCGTTCTGAATCTTTGTACTGGGAAGAAGGAAAAAGTCAGCTGGTTCATGATAGTCCTGGCTATTTTGTTCGTGTTAAAGTATATTTTCCTGTAATCAGCTGGTAGTAAACGAATTAACAACAACGTTACGTACCTGTTGATAACTTTAGCATTTTCTTTAACCCAAGGGACGATTTATCTATTATATTTGTTAGCGGTTGTTCGGACCGCGGCCTGCGGTCCGAACAACTTTACCCACTTGATCTAGACTTCCTATAGAAATCAATCAACTCAATATATATATCATGGATGTAACTGTACGCAAGACCAACGGTTCGTTTGAGGAATACGACAAGGTCAAATTGATGAGCGGCATTCGCGAGGCCTACAAGACGGCTGGCGAGGAGTGCCCCGAGGCAGTAGTGGTTTCTATCGCTGAGAACCTCTACATCTACGACAAGATCACCAGCCGCGAGATCCGCAGGCAGGTCGAGGAGAGCCTCATGTCTATCAACAAGAAGGTGGCGGTAGCCTACATCGAGAAATTCGATGCCGGTCTCGACCTCCGTAAGAAGAGGGACTTCATCAAAGACTATATCGCCGCCTCGAACGCCGCCACAGGGTCGAAGTTCGACGCCAACGCCAATGTGACCCGCAAGAACATAGTGACGCTTGGCCAGGAGCTTTACAAGGAGAACAACATCAAGCAGAACCGCTACATCATGAAGGACAAGATCAAGTCCCTGTACGGGCGTGGCCTCGCCAACCAGTACATCAAGGATCTTGAGAGCCATGTCCTTTACAAGCACGACGAGAGCGGCACTCCAGGCTACCCTTACTGTGTGGCCATCACGATGTATCCTTTCCTTACCGACGGTCTGCGCAACCTCGGTGGCGTCTCCATTGCCCCGACTGACCTCAAGTCGTTCTGCGGCGAGTTCATCAACCTCGTGTATTCCATCTCCTCCCAGTTCATGGGCGCTGTGGCCACTCCCGAGTTCCTGATGTATCTCGACTATTTCATCCGCAAGGACTATGGCGACGACTACATCGAGCATCTCGAGGATGTTGTCGAGATGAACGTCAAGAAGAGGACCCTCGTCAAGGTTATCGACAACTATTTCCAGCAGGTGGTGCATTCCATGAATATGCCCGCCGGCAACCGCGGTTACCAGACCGTGTTCTGGAACATCAGTTACTTTGACGAGCCCTACTTCCGCGGCGTTTTCGGCGACTTCCGTTTCCCGGACGGCAGCGCTCCCAAGTGGGAGACGCTCTCATGGCTCCAGAAGCACTTCATGAACTGGTTCAACGAGGAAAGGAACCACTACATCCTGACTTTCCCCGTCGAGACCATGGCATTGCTGACTGACGGAGCCGATGATTTCGCCGATCCCGAGTACGCTGACTTCACCGCTGAGATGTGGTCCAAGGGACACAGCTTCTTCTGCTACCTGTCCGACAGCCCGGACAGCCTCGCTAGCTGCTGCCGTCTGCGCAACTCCCTGACCGATCTCGACAAGTCAGATTCCTCCCACAACCACACCACGCACCAGTATTCGATGGGTACCGCCTCGGTATCGACCGGCTCCAAGTCCGTGATGACTATCAACCTCAACAGGTTGATCCAAGATGCCGCGAGACGCTATCTCCTCGAGAAGAAGGGTGTGATGATGCAGGGTGGCAAGGCTCTCAGCAGAGGTGACTACGACAAGAACCAGCTCTACGAGTACATCCGCGCCGCAGTGACCGAGGAGACTGAGAGGGTCCACAAGTACCAGACCGCCTTCAACGAGATCATCAAGGACTTCCTGAAGGCCCGCATGCTGGACGTGTATCAGGCCGGCTTCATCGACATGAGGCGTCAGTACCTGACGGTCGGAGTCAACGGTCTTACCGACGCGGCTGAGTTCCTTGGCCTGACGATCAGCCCGAACCCCGAGTACAACGAGTTCGTGGACACGATCCTCGAGACCATCAACCGCTCCAACCGCAAGGACAAGACTCCGGACGCGATGTTCAACACCGAGTTTGTCCCTGGCGAGAACCTTTCCGGGAAGAACTACAAGTGGGACCAGAAGGACGGCTACTATGTGTCTCCCAAGCACAACATGTACAGCTCGTACTTCTACAATCCCGAGGACGACACCCTCTCGATGATCGACAAGTTCAAGCTCCATGGCAACGACTATGTCAAGCATCTTGACGGAGGTTCGGCACTCCACATGAACGTCGCTGAGCACCTTTCCAAGGACCAGTACAGGCAGCTTCTGAAGACCGCCGCCCACTACGGCACCAACTACTTCACATTCAACTGCCGCAACACGGTCTGCAATGACTGCGGGTACATCAGCAAGGACACCCTCGAGGTCTGTCCGAAGTGCGGAAGCCACAACCTTGATTATCTGACCAGGGTTATCGGTTACCTCAAGAGGGTCTCGTCGTTCAGCGAGATGCGTCAGGAAGAGGCGGCGCACCGTTTTTACATCCATGAGGGAGCGAGGGAGACTGTCAAGGCCTCGGCTCCTGTTTACGTCGAGAAGACGAAAATATGATTAAATATGTCCCCCAGATGACCTCAGTGGTCATTGAGGAGATACCTGACAGGGTTACCTTGGCGGTTGACATCAGCAACTGCCAAGGTAATTGCGTTGGGTGCCACTCCCCATTTTTGAAGGAAGATGTCGGTGAGGAACTTACCAATGAGATTATTGACAAGCTTGTCGCCGACAATTACGGTGTGAATTGCTTCTTGTTCCTCGGAGAGGGGAATGATCCGGAGGCTCTTATCGCCTTGGCTGACCATGTGCGTGAGATCGGCCTCTCGCCGGCTCTTTATTCCGGTCGCCGCGATGTTGAGAAGGCTCTTTACATGACTTTCGACTATGTCAAGGTCGGGCCTTATATCGAGCATTTCGGTCCGCTGAATTCCCCGACTACCAACCAGCGTCTTTACAAAGTCACCCACGACACTTCCGCCAAACCCGATTACCGTCTTACCGACATCACATCCCGTTTCTGGCACCGCGGCATAGACCCCAATGCCAAGTGAGAGATTGAAGTTTTGGAAGTTATTGATAATCATTGATGTAACGGTGCGTGGCGAGAGATTTTTCAGGGCCTGATATTTGGCGATATCCAACAATCCGTCGTAACTTTGCATCGTGAAAAAGTGTTTTAATTATAAAGTTATGAATAGGATTTTCGGATATGTGGCAGCGGCGGTAACTGCGGTCGCTGCCATGGTGTCCTGCGGCAGCAACGGGAAAGCCCTGCTTCCCAATGTCAGCGGAAAGGCCGGTGAGGTCATTGTCGTCGTCGATAGGGAAGGATGGGAAGGCAACCTTGGAAACGAGATCAGGGGGCTTCTCTCGAGGGACTGCGAGTTCCTGCCCCAGAGGGAGCCTCTATATTCCCTTGTCAACCTCGCCCCTGGTTCCTTTACGGACATGTTCAAATATCATAGGAATATTGTCATATTCAATGTGGACACAACCGTCCAGAAGCAGGGAGTCATCTACCGTACTAATGTCTGGGCCAAACCTCAGTGTGTAGTCCAAGTCAACGCCTCCACTCCGGATTCCGCCATCGTGGTCCTTCGGAACAATGGTGAGAATATCACCGGGGCGATCGAGCAGGCGGAGCGAAACAGGGTGATAGCCAATACTCTCCTTTATGAGGAGGCCAAGCTTGCCGAGGTGGTCGATCAGATGATCGGCGGCAAAGTCCATTTCCCGACCGGGTACAATCTCAAGAAAGTCGCGGATGATTTCATCTGGATCGCCGATGAGAAGCAGTACACCACTCAGGGTGTCTTTATCTATAAGTATCCCGCCACCGAGGATCAGCCTTTCACTGAGGAGCGTATTATCGCTCACAGGGACGCTTTCCTTCAGAAATATGTCCCCGGAATGTTTGACAACACCTACATGATCACCAGCCAGTTCATCACGCCCGGGGTCAAGTTCCTGAAGTACCACGACATGGAGTTTGCCGAGACTCGGGGACTCTGGGAGGTTTACAACGACTTCATGGGAGGGCCTTTCGTTTCCCACTCATTCTACAGCAAGGATGGTAAGGAAATTATAGTCCTCGAGGCGTGGGTATATGCGGCGAAATATGACAAACGGCAGTATCTTCGTCAGGTCGAGTCTCTTCTCTATTCTTTCGAGTGGGATAAGGAGTAAATTTATTTTGAAGGCTCGAAAATAATCTCTATATTTGCAACCCAATTTGGCGCATCGCGTTTAATTTGGGATCCTGGTGGGTTCGTATAACGGTTAGTACTCGGGATTTTCATTCCCGCAATAGGAGTTCGATTCTCCTACCCACTACCAAAATATTAAAAAATAAAAACAATGGCAAACCACGCATCAGCAAAAAAAGCCAATCGCCAGAGCGAAAGGCGCAGACTGCATAATAAGTATTATGCGAAGTCGACGCGGAACGCGATCCGCGCTATAAGGAATACGACAGACAAGAAGACCGCCGAAGAGGGAGCTCCCAAGGTGTACGCCATGATCGACAAACTCGCGAAGATCGGTGTCATGTCTACATCAACAAGCTCGCATAAGGAGCAATCGGGATGTAGCGCAGTTGGCTAGCGCACTACGTTCGGGACGTAGGGGTCGTCCGTTCGAGTCGGATCATCCCGACCAAAATAGAAAAACGGTCAGAGTTTCTGACCGTTTTTTCTTATTTTTGTAAGGATGAAGCCGTGGCGTGTCATATCCCTTTTGCTATTGTTCCTTCTTTTCTCCTGCGAGCCGGAAAAGGAGAGCGAGGGATTTCTGGCTCCCGAGATTGTCTCGGCAGAGGCGAAAGTGAATGGCTCATCTGTTAGCCTGGAATGTGCGTTGTCATCGCCCAGAGCTGAGACCTGCGGGTTTGTATTCTGGGCGGAAGGAGACGAAAAGAAAACCGTAATTTCTGAATTATCAACCACTTCCTTTAGCTCTACTATCGCTGGCCTTATCCAGGGAAAGGAATATGAATGGTATGCTTTTGCCAGGGCTGGCGACTCGGAAATCCGGTCACAGACCAGTACCTTTACTTTTCCAAAGCCTGTCACCCCGGTTCCTGGTCCTGCCGAAGAGCCGGTCGGCATAAATATTCCCGACCCGTATTTCAAACGCTATGTTCTGGAAAACTTCGATGTCGATGGTGATGGCGCGTTGTCTGAAGATGAGGCCCTCATAATCCGCAAGATCGATGTCGTGACGGATAAGATTTCCTCGATGAAGGGAATCGAGCATTTCAAGAACCTCGACTCGCTCCTCTGTCGAGGTGCCGCTGTCAATGAATATGACGATATAGGCCATCCTGGTCTTCTGGATTCCTTGGATGTCAGTTCCAACCGTAAGCTCCGTTACCTGGCTTGCGACAAGAACATGCTCCGTTCGCTGGACATATCCGACAATCCTTTCCTGGAGGAGATCCTATGCTCATATAATCTTCTGGAAACAATTGATCTTTCAGCGGTTCCAAGGCTTATGCTCCTCCGGATGTGGGTCAATAACGTAGGTTCTCTTGATTTTTCAAACACCCCTTTATTGCATACTCTCGAGTGCGGAAGCAACCCGATCACTTCCATCGATGTTTCCAAGTGTCCGAGGCTCGGGGTTCTCAATGTCGGTGATTTGAGAATCAAGGAGTTAGATCTGAGCGGCAATCCAATGCTAGTTTGGCTCGGCACTTATGATACAGACATCTCTAAACTCGACCTGTCCCGTAATCCGAATCTTGAGCTGCTTAATTGTCAGAATTCTCCGATTAAGGAGCTGGATCTTTCACCATGTGTTAAACTCCATGAGTTGAAATGCTGGGATTGTCAGCTGGAAGATCTGAATGTCAGCATGTTGCCTAAACTCGAGACTCTAGAATGTTCCCCGATGACCGGCACTTCGGGTACGAATATCCTGAAAAGACTGTATGTCTCGGAAGATCAAGTGATCCAGGGTGTGACCGTCAATCGTTCCACTAAGAATATTCCGGAAGACACCCAAATCGTACCAATCAAGGCCGGTACCGTAATTATTCCTGACGATGGTTTCAAGGCTTGGCTGTTAGGACGTTACGACAATGATAGGGATGGGGAAATCTCTATGGTGGAAGCGGAAGATATTCGAGAGATATATGTCTGTTCCGACGAGCTTAACATCGTTTCCTTGAAGGGAATCGAGTTCATGCCGAACCTGGAAGTTCTCAGATGCCCTGGAAATTGGATAGGAACAACCGTCCTCGCGCGGGAGCATTATTATCTCAGCAAGCATTACCATTGGGACGATTGCATTGGACCTATCGGGACGCTGAGATATGTCGATGTCACACATAATCATAAACTGAGAGTTTTGGAACTAACGCACAACAGCGGGATAGGGGAGAATGGTACCGGGACATTGGATTTGTCGAATAATCCAGAACTTGAGGAACTGTATCTCGCCATGTGCTGGATCAAGTATCCTGACATTAGCGCATGTCCCTTATTGGAAAGAATCAGTTTCTCTCATGGACATGGAGAGATGCCGGAATTTTCAAATCTGCCGAATCTGCGTTGGCTGGATGTCAGTCATGACCAGCATGGAAGGCTACAGGGGATCGATGTCTCCGGTAGTCCAAATCTTGAGGAACTGAATGTCGACGCGGCTGCGTCAAGCCTTTCGGACCTAAAGAATAATCCAAAGCTTAAGGTGCTTAAAGTCAGTTGGTGCCCGAATGTCGATCCGGATCTTTCAGCGGTCCATCTTCTTGAGGAATATGAGAGGATCAGTTGTGATCTGCATTCCATGGACTTGTCTGGTCTTAAGAACCTGAAGTCTCTGGCTGTCTCAGAGAATCCATTGGGTTCGTTGGATATCTCCGGTCTTTCCGGCCTGAAGAGATTGGTTTGCGTTTCCTGCGGACTCTCCTCGCTCGATCTCTCGGTGATGAAGAACCTGGAGTATCTTGAATGCAGCTGGAACTCAATAACTTCCCTTGATTTCAAGAGCGTCCCTTCGCTTGAAGAGGCGTATGTGGCGGGGAACCCGTTGAATAGTATTGATTTATCGAATAACAGGTGGCTCCGTAAGCTGTTCTGTGAATATGCCGGGCTGTCCGATCTTGATGTCTCGCATAATCCTGATCTTTGGGATTTAAGATGTTCCCATAATTCCATTACGAGACTTGATGTGTCTTCAAATCAAGCGCTATGGGGGCTTTATTGCGATGATAACAAGTTGTCTGATTTGAACTTGTCCAATAACCATGCTCTTCAGGAACTTGATTGCTCTTCGAACGCACTTGTGGCGTTGGATGTGTCCTCATGTCCTTTACTTCGCTGGATGACATGCGGTAATAATCGTCTAACATCCCTTGATGTTAGTCAGAACCCGCATTTTGAGGAACCCAATGGGGATGACATAACAGGCCTGTTCTGCTCTCCGATGGATGACGATGCCGGCAACAACTTGCTCCAGACTCTTTTTGTTAAGAAAGGTATTGAGATAAAGGGAGTGACGCTTGGACGGAGCCAGGATCATATTCCTTCCGCCACTAAGATTGTGTCCAAATGATCTCTCTTTGTTTGAACCATTGTGAACTTGATTGAACCAGGATGAGAGAATATCTTCGCGGATACTTATGGGAACACCTTTCATACCTGAATTAGGCGAGCTTCTTCACCAGGTCGAGGAGAAATTCGGCCATCGCCTCTCCACAACGACTGATTATGAACTTCTTTCCTTTGTCATTGAACGGGAGATAGGGGAACTCATCTCCGCATCCACACTCAAGCGGCTCTGGGGATATGTCTCATATTCATCCACACCGAGGATGGCGACGATGGACACTCTCAGCCGTTATCTCGGGCATAAGGATTTCAAGGTGTTCTGCAAAGTGTTGAGGGATTCCGGAGCGGTCGTGTCCTCGTTCTTCACCTCCAAAACTGTTGAGGCTGCCTCTCTTGTCGAGGGAACCGCCCTTCTCATAGGATGGGCTCCTAACCGCCTGCTACACTTGAGATTCCTAGGTGGGACCACTTTTGAGGTCGAGTCAGCCGAGAATGCCAAGCTCCGTCCCGGAGATCGTTTCGAAACCTCTGAGTTCATCCTTGGCGCCCCGCTTTTCATCAGCTCTGTCCGCCGCTCCGACGGCACCCTGACCCCTCCTTACGTCGCCGCCAAGACCGACGGCCTGAACGTCCTGGACATCCTTCCGGATTAGGGCTGATGGTTTAGTGACGGCAGATGTCTTTCTGCTGGGCAAGGTCTAAAAATAGTGGCTTGACCTTGCCAGGGAAAATGGCGTTGTGTGGCTTTCAGGGGCTTTTTCAGCGGGCAAGGTTCCCCATGTAAAATTAGACCTTGCCCGGTAAGGGCTTTTGGGGATCCGTAGGGCAGATCATAACCGGATGCCAAGAACCAAATTAAAACCGGATTCCCAGGCCGAGTTCGATGGCGGGCTTCTTGAAGGTGATTGTGCTGATACCGATAGAGGCTTGGAAGTGGTTCTTACTGAATATTATACCTGCGTCGGCGCATATTCCTTTGACAGAATAGTCCTCCACTGTCGCCCACTTCCCGGAGGCGTCCTCCCAGAGGGTCTGAGCGGCTCCGTAGCCGGATCCTGCATAGAGGCTGACCGGTCCTGCGATCTTGAATATCCCTCCTGCTCCGAGAACCCATGTGGGGTGGCTTTCCTGTCCGGAAGTCCAGATGACTTTTCCGTCCGAGGTGCCGTCACTGAGGCAGGAATATTCGCCTATCTTGTTTTGGAAGTTCGAACGCCCTTTGATGTAGATTCCGGCTTTACCCCATGTCAGGGTTGCCATAGCCCCGTAGGAGAGGGTGTTGGGGCTCCATGCGCCAATCACCATCAGTCCGGTCGTAAAACCGTCAGGCCCAGCGCCAGTTTGGCTGAATGAGAGATCCTTCGGTCGCTTCGCTTCCTCAGGATGACAGAGACGCATGTCATTCTGAGCGGAGCCGAAGGGGGAGCCCAAAGAGATAAGTGAATTGTCATTCTGAGCGGAGCCGAAGGCGGAGCGAAGAATCTCCTCCCCGCTGGCGACCCTCGGCAGGTCCAAAGCCGGCCTGGCAATCCGAAGCGCCGGGCCGTCCGTGGAATATCCCTGCTTCGAGAAAGCCTCAACATAACGGCTCCTTATCCTCTCAAACCTCTCCTTCTGGGCTTTCGACATGCTTCCGGAACCTCTTTGAAGTGAGGCTCTTAGGCTGCTAACCTGCTCCAAAAGCGAGCGCAATTCATCTGCTGGGATCTCGTCTCCCCGCAGTGACTGCTCTCTAAGCAGGATGCACCGGTCGCAGATAGTCTGGTAACTGTCCAGCGCCCTGTCCCAGCGGTCGCTCTGCCCCCAGGCCGCCGTCACTGATGACAATGCCAGAATTGCGAATACGCCAATGTATGAGATGAGTGTCCGCATGACTAATACAAATGTAGTCAAAAATGTATATATTTGAGCATGGAAAACACTTCCGGGTTCTTCGAGTCGCCTGCTGAGGGAGCCCCTGCCGGGACTTCAGCAAAAGAGATCGTGTCTTCCTCGGAGTCGGGCTACTCCGAGATATGGCGTGTGGACAGGGGAGGACGGTTCCGTGTTCTGAAGTGCCTGAAGCCCCAGTTTAGGGGCGATCCGCTCTACGAGCGGCTGCTGCTCAAGGAGTTTGACATCGGATATTCCCTTAACCATGAGAACATCTGCGAGTACTATTCTTTCGGCTCGGATCCCGACCTCGGAAACTGTATAGAGATGGAATGGGTGGACGGCTGGACTTTGGAGGAGTTCCTTTCCGAGGGTAAACGTGATCGGTCGCTTTACGACAAAGTCGTGGGCGAAATCTGTTCGGCGCTCTCATACATGCATGCCAAACAGGTGCTGCACAGGGACTTGAAGCCCTCGAATATTCTCGTGACCTACAACGGAGACAATGTCAAACTGATTGATTTCGGGCTCTCGGACGCTGACTCATCTTCCGTGCTGAAGACTCCTGCGGGGACCGCCGTGTTCGCCGCTCCGGAAGTTCGTTCCGGAGGGAAGGCAAGTGTGCGGAGCGACCTTTATTCGCTTGGGGTAGTGATGTCGCTTTTCCCTGTTCGGAAATATTCTCCGATTGTCCGGAAACTGCTGTCCGTCAGGCCGGAAGGACGGTATGGTTCCGTCGCTGAAGTCCAGAAAGCCCTGAAGAGCGACATGCCCGCGATCGCCGGGATTGTGTTTGTTTTGTTTATCGCCATCATGGCGCTCGTCCCGCTCTTCGAGCGCTGGTCCCGCCCTGCCGCCCCTGCTGACCCATCTGGCTCTGCTGTCCCCACGGCCCCTGCCGCCCCATCTGTCATTCTGAACGAAGTGAAGAATCTCCCCGACACCTCCCAGTTCCTTAACCGTGGTTCGACTCCGCTCACCAGCTCTGACTCACTCACAAAACGGTCCCTGAGCGGAGCCGAAGGGCCGGCCGCCCCCGCCAAAAAGCAACACCCCAAAACCACCACCCCAAAGAAAACCACCGACGCCAACCTCATCGACGAACTCTTCCGCCAAGCCACCGAACTGTTTGAATAGCATGGAGATTTTTTTGGTTGTTTGGATTATTTGATTTATAATTGAGGGCAAAAATAATTTTTCCTCTATGATTAATACTAATGCTGTCCGGCTGTTGGAGTATTCCCTCAGCCATTATCCGAACTTATTGGATAATCCCGTTTTCGCAGTCAATGCCGCCGTTTTCTCCTTCCTTAAGAAAGAGTTTGAGAAAGGGGACATCCGCTATAACTTGTTGTTCCAATGGAGCTTCTCTTCTTTTTACGGGATGGGAATAGTCTCGTCGGAGGCCAAAGAAGCATTCTTCCGGAAGATGGAATCATTAAGAGGCTGTTTTGCCGGTCAGGATGCTCGGGGAATTACCGAGGACCTTCGCCCGGCCATGGGGAAAAGCAACTTCTCCTTCGTGACCAAGATGCTCAACCTCCTTTCCGACACTGAGTATCCCATTTTCGACAAGAATGTGGCAGCTGTTTTTCAAAAACCGTTCGGCCCTGATGAAACCCGCCTGGACCATCAGGGATCTGTATATCGGGATATTATAGACACATACAAGTCGCTGGAACACCATCCCGTCATCGGGGATTTCCGCATCAGGTTCGGTTGCCAGGAGATGGGCTGCATGAAAGTGCTCGACACTATCTTCTGGAAGCTCGGCAAGGACATGGAAGCAAACTACGGGATGTTCCCCTGGGAATAGTCGTTACTTCCACCTCTCCATTTCGGGCAAGGTCGAATTTAATGGCCAGGGCCTTGCCTGGGAAAATGGCGTTTCAGGGCCGTCAGAGGCCTTCTCTGAGGACAAGGTACCCCACCCTAAAATCAGACCTTGCCCGAGAGGAGGTGTCTATATTTGTGCTACTAAACTTTGACAATGAAAAATGAAATACAGTGAGTTTCACAGAATACTAAAGGCTGCCGGATGGGTCTTGGATTCCAGTAGAGGAAAAGGCAGGAGAGAAATGGGCATCGAGATAGATTTGTTTACGTTCTTGAATAATTAGTTGTTATGATAAAGGTTGATGAGTTGCAGGATACTTTGCGAATGACCCGAGACGAGATAGGGAAAGAGTCGGCCCGTTTTTATCCCGAGTGGCTTTCCCAGGTCACATTCTGTTAGATTGGTAGCGTTATACCCCTTTCTTTGACGCCGAGTCATCATTTAAAATGCTCCCGGCGTCAAAATGATGTGCGTATTTCTGCCGAGGGGGGTCCGGATCGTCCGGTCTTTCACGCTGGCTAACCATTCTAGGGCCTGCCAGCAGGGATAATGTCGCCGGCCCACATTTCTTTTTGATTTGAACCAATGTGAACTTGACCTATATGTTGTAGTCCTATATATTTGTCTGCTAAGATTTCAAGTTAATCATTGGCAGAATATGTTTTCTGAAATAATTGGTGAACCTGCGCTCAATAGCAATTCCATTGCTTTGCAAGGGCAGATAAGGATTTCTCAGCGCCTTTTAGGCAAGAATGATAGTACTATCTCAACTGCGTTGTCTGCAGTGGTTCGTTATGGCGAACCTGGATACCGGCTTGGCAAATCCGGTTTACTTAATATCTGGAAAGACAGTACTGTCCCTTTCGCCTCCAAATGTCTCTCTACTTTATGGTGGGGTCATCCAGATTTTCGACAGGCCAATAAGGTCTATTCAAGATCGAATATAGATTCGCTAAATACCTCTTGCCTTGAGGACAGTCTTAATTCATTGCAAGCTGAGAAAGATTTCCAGGAATTCAAGAGGGGACTAGAGAATTTGTATCGAAGATTGAATAAAGGCGGGAATCTCCATATGGAGAGTATTGGCACCTCTTTCTTTACCAAGTTCTTCCATTTTTATTTTAAGGCTTATCCGCTTAAGTCGAATCCTCATTATCTTCCCGTTATCGCTGATGATATCATGCGGTCGGCCGTCTTCGCTGAGATGCTGGACAGGGGAGAAAGTGTTGAATCCATCTTCAATACTAATGATGCTACCCTGAGAGCATATGTAGGTTATGCTGATAAGTTCAACAACTATGCTTCGGAGCTTGGAATCGATCCATTCATTCTGGAGGATGTTCTATTCAATCGCTCGAAAGGAATAGGCAAAGCATATGTCAATGGATTCAATGGACGGATACACCTTCCCCATTGGATTGCAGGCAGTTATAATGAAAAAAGCCAAGCGGCGATTGTTTTTAATAATTTGACCGGCGAGACATATCTTTTCGAAGGTCCGACTGCCAGTCTGTGGAATGAGCTATTGAAGTATGATTATGAGCAAGGCTTCAGAATCGATGAGATTTGTCAGAAGTGTGGATGCGGGCGCTTCGATCTTCTTTCTTTTTTCAAGGATTTGATTGACAAGAGAATCCTCGCCGATCATGTATCGGGAAAAGCGGAGTTGGAGAGAATCAAGAAGTCCGTGAACAGGACAAAGAGATCCTTTTTACGGAGTGTCAAGGGCGTCGGGAATTTCCACTCGGTCTTTGAGTCAGTTGATAATGACTATCGAAATCTAGTTGAGTCTCAAGGGATTCCACTAGCGGCGTCGATTGAGCTCACATATGCTTGTAACGAGGCCTGTGTCCATTGCTATAATCCGAATTCTCCGAGAGAGGGAGGGCTGGGAACTCAAAAAACGAAGCCTACCGGAGAGATGACTGCCGAAGAGTACTTCCCGGTTCTGGATGATATGAAGAGAATGGGGGTAACAAAGATTGTTTTTACAGGTGGCGATCCTTTCATGAAAAAGGACCTTATGAAGATTCTCCGGTATGCTCATAATCTCAAATTCGCCTTCTCTGTATATACGAATGGACAAGCCTTGTTTTCCAACCCCAAATTATATGAGGAGTTAAGGGATCTCTATCCTCAATATGTCGGATTGAGTGTTTACAGTACGATTCCGGAGATTCACGACAGCATAACTCGCCGCAAAGGCTCTTGCGAAAAGACAATGCAAGTCGCCCACTGGTGCTGCGATGATGCGATTGGTCTTCAGATCAAGTGTCCGATCATGCGGGCGAACAAGGATTCTTATGGTAAGGTTTTCGACTTTGCCTTAAGTGTCAACGGGATGCCCCAATTTGATGTCAATATAACTTCGAGCGTGGACGGAGATTGTTTTGCTTCCGAGAAATTGCGCTTGAGTGAGGAACAGTTGCTGGAGGTGCTGAAAGACCCCAGAATCCCTTTGTCAATTGAGAATAGCATCGGGGCGATTGACCGGCAGCCTGATATGATGTTCTGCGGAGCTGGGGAATCCAGCTTCAACCTTCAGCCGGATGGAACTGTCAGCCCATGCTGTGCCTTCCCGATGGATTGCGGTAATGTAAAGGAGAGGGGGCTTGAAGAGATTTGGCGTAATTCGGAGAAATTGCAGAAAATCAGGATGCTGCGTTATAGAGATAGTGATATTTGCGGAAAAGAATCCTATTGTAAATATTGTAATAGATGTCCAGGGCAAAGTTTCGTAGAACATGGCGTTCCGGAGAATCATAGTGAGGATAATTGTTTCTTGGCGAAAGTCAGGTATCATTTAGTGAATAACAGGAGAAGCTCCCATCCTGAATAAAGAGGAGCCAAGTTTAACTTTCAAACAACATTTAATATGTTTAAATTTTCAAAACTTTCACAGAACATTGTCTGTGGTGCTTGCAATTGTCCGAGAGGAACTGAGAGCATGTGTGGAATCATGTATCGTTCTTTTTAGTTAAATTGTTTAATCCCTGGAAGCGTTCAGAAAGAGCGCTTCCAGGGTCTTTCTATTTAAGTTTATCATCGAACTACATTCTGTCGACTTCAAAACTATTCTTACTTGGATGAAAGGCAAGAATAGGCGCATCAAGATTACTACCCTTGGAGGAAATAGTCATTTATTTTGTGAACATGTCAATGATAGCCGGATGCTTATAATTGGTAGTACCGGCCAGTATAAGATCATCGGAGTCCGTTTCTGGAATAGCGTATGTCGCAGGATGGATTCCCTTAATGCGGAAGATCGCCAGATGTCAGCGAGATATTCAGATACTTCAGAATGGAAGAATCCGGATCATTTCTTTGCTCCCAGCGTCCCCGCAATCTGCAAAGCATATTTGTCTGACAATAGATAATAATACAATATATAGTTGCGCACGGCACGAATCAGTGTAATAAGTCATGTCTTGGGAAAAAGTGTATATCGAGGTGAAATTGAGCCTAATGGAAAAAATGTCTACGTGTATCATAGCGGAAGAAGTGGTTTCCATGGACCATTCAGGTAGGTTATGACGTTCTAGCGGCTTACTGGTCTGGGAGTGATGTCATAGTTGTACTTTCAAATGGCCAGAAAAGGAAGTATAGTAATTCGTCATCCTGGTCTTCGGCCTACTAGATAGTTTAATAGTCATAGAGTTATTTTGATTATATGTACATATGCTGAGGTAATTGTGTTATGTCGCATGTGTAAAAGTCATTTTTTAAGTAATCATTATAGTATTAATGTCATGAAAAGAATCCCAAAAATTGTATCATTGCAGTTAATCTCCGATAAATTCTCAGAAACGGCCATATACACACCTGGCTCTTACAGTTCTTTCCCAGTATATGATGATAATGGTGTCGAGGCATATCTTTCTTATGGTATATTTCTTCCAAGAAACTCTCGCGGTAAAGTTGAGGAGGGTCAGCTGAATTTATCAGTTATTCTTGAAGTTATTGACCGTTCCGGTAAATTCAACACCTCAACTTATACCTGGGATTCTATTCTAGGGGAGATAAACTCCTTGAAACTTAATCTTGATGGGGAGAATATTGAATTGACGGAGTGTACAAAAGTGAAAGGAGACACTCCGGAGACCAATAAATATCATTTCTTTGTCACAAGGGAACTTGTGGATGCTGTTGCTGATTCTGCAAGTTTTGCTTTTAGAGCATCTGGAAGTGGAGCATACTTTGATAATGATGTTGCTGGTTTTAATATATACTCCAGATTGTTCTCGAAATTGGCTGCTAAATGGCAGGAGAATTATGAGCCACTTACAGGATCCTCTACTTCTGTTTTTATGTCAGTTGAACTGGCAGGTGATGACGTTTTAAGCAAGTATGAATCGTTTGCTGACGGGGAGAATAAAAGAAGAGAAGAAAAAGAAAAGCGAGAGAAACAGCTGCGAGAAGAGAGAGAGGCAAAATCCAAACAGACTCAAGCTGCACAGGCTCAAGGGTGTTACATAGCTACCGCCATTTACGGATCGTACGATTGCTCTCAAGTATGGACTCTCCGCAGGTTCAGGGATGATATTCTTGATAGAACTCTTGTTGGTCGTTGTTTTATAAAGCTTTATTATTCAATCAGTCCTTATTTAGTGAAAAAGTTCGGAGACTCACATGTCTTCAAAAAAATCTTTAAAGCCCCATTGGATCATCTTGTGTCTACTTTGAAGGCTCACGGAATCGAGGATTCTCCATATTCGGACAAGTATTAAACTCATTTAATTAACAATTGTTATTCTATGTTGACGATAAACCAGTTAAAACAGCATTATTACAAAGATTTGTTCTCTTTCCGCCAATTGGAAAGCTTTCAATATAAGGGATCAAAACTGAAACATGGGTATGTTTTAGGTGTCGTGGATGCCATTGAGATTGTTGATTCCGGTTTTTGGAATAACGACAATTTGGTTAACCAATTTGAGGTCAAAAACCAGAAATCATCGGGGTCTCGATTATTTGATGGCGTTATAGAGGGTGTGATGGATAATGAGACAAGAAAACAAATCCAGAAGGCTAGTGAGGAGAGTACAGGGAAGTTGGTTTTTTATGCTAAAGAGGATGATAGTAATGTATATGCTGATCTGATTTTTTATAATAAATCAAAGAATCGTATTTTGAATAAGACGTTACTTTCTGTTGATGACGTGCCGGCAGAGTTCGATCTGTTAACTTTTAGTGCGCATTCAGGGCCTAAGTCTTTTGAAGATGTTATCACTATTCCTATAGGTGATTTTGAGTTTTTTAAAGAGTCGATACTTGGAATGAAATGCGTTTTCTATTTCAATACGGAGAAGAATGAGTATGATGAAGCTAAGGACTTTCTGTCGATAAAGTTTGACGTCAATCTCCCTCTTGTGGATGTCGCAGCCGTAGATTGTATCGTGAATGGGGATAAGTGGGATCAATCATATAAGGATGGGCTGTGGACGTCTTTTGATAAAGAAGTGGACTTGGATAGAAAACAAGTAGAGCTCGATGGAATGGCGGCCGCGATCAAGGCATCAAAGAAGAAAACCAAAAGGATTTCTTGGATATCTGCAGTAGTCCTTTTTTTTATCATAGTAAATGTGTTCCCTGAAATGGAAGGAGGTATGGCCTTTCTTACTTTAATCGCAGTTATAATAGTAGGGATGTCGGGTAAATACATCGGTAATAAGATGAATGCTGACAAGGAAGAAGAGTTGAAACGACAATACTCCGTGCTCTCAGATAAACGGAAAGATCTCGAGAATAACGTTAAAGAATTGTATTCCGTTAATAGCTAATATTATTCTATATGCTCTATGATCCGGAGTTGGACGATGATGATCTGAACGATCTAGACGGTGACAAATATGAAGATATCGAGGATGATTTCTATCCAGAGTATTCGTATTCATTACCAATAGGTCTTGACGATCGATTCGAGGATGCTGCTAGGTATGTGGTTCTGAATCAACGGGCGAGTACCTCTGATTTGCAGCGTCGTCTTGGAATGGGATATCTTGGAATGGGATACGCCAAAGCTGGTCGAGTGATGGACCAGCTTGAGGCGGCAGGAATCGTTGGCCCCCAGGATGGGAGCAAGCCTCGCCAAGTGCTGGTCTCTGACTTGGTCACTTTAGAGGATATTATCAAGAGAGCGTGGGAGAATCAATTAGTTGATAATAGAATTGTTAGTTGCGATCAAGAGGCTTTTGAGAAAGAACAAGGAGGCATCGTTGATCTATCGACATTTGACGATCGATTCGAGGATGCTGCTAGGTATGTGGTTCTGAATCAACGGGCGAGTACCTCTGATTTACAGCGTCGTCTTGGAATGGGATACGCCAAAGCTGGTCGAGTGATGGACCAGTCTTGGAATGGGATACGCCAAAGCTGGTCGAGTGATGGACCAGCTTGAGGCGGCAGGAATCGTTGGCCCCCAGGATGGGAGCAAGCCTCGCCAAGTGCTTATTCGGGATCTGAATGAGCTCAGCCTAGTGTTGGGGATTGTGTTGCCTGATTATCACGATAAAGTCATTGAACCTATGGGCTCATCTTTAATAAGCACAGAACCGGTTGTAGGCAATTATTCGAAAGCGTCAACCGAAAAGGTTGCTACAACATACGAGTACTCCGACAGTGTCAATGCCATGAATGGTTGCCTAGGGTATGTTGGCCAGGTGATATCCTACACATGTATCATTTTGTTATTCATTCTATTAGCTCCTGTTATAATCTTGGTTCTGCTGGCTTGGTGGATTATAGCCTGGATTCTGGGGCTGATATTTCCCGGGAAAGAGTTTTTCCCAATCAAAAAGATATACCATTCAGTTTCTCCTTGGTTTAAAAAGACATTTGGAATCAGTCTTGAAGATGCCGCAATAGCCTCAATCCTTGTCGTTGCTATAGGAGCTATCCTGGATGGCGTGTCAAATCTATTCTCAAAGAGAGATTAATACTGAATATTTGATTATCATATGGCTAAGAAATCCGCAAATGACCCCGATCTCAATTGGTTGGAGGATTTGTTAAGGAATTCAACGGATGAATCTCCCGCAGACCTTTTTGATGACGACCTTCCGGAGCAGGGGACTCCACTCCGGAGGGTGATGGAATCGAATGGCATTCTCACTTCAGATCAGCGGGCCAGGTACGAGACTTATGATCCTGCTAATCTTGGTTGCAGTCCAGATAATCCTATTATTATCGAGGAGACGGACGAATATGTTCATCTTGAATATGAACTCCTGGAATTCATTCTTCGTCCCGTTCCGTACAGGTTTGTGGATTACAAGGTGGAGAAGCAGAGCCTTGTACAAAAAGGTGACCGTCATCTGGATTCATTGAAGGTTCGGATTTATTCCCATCCGATCATGCGTCAGGACGCTGACGGCAAGTTCGTCATTCCCGAGCCGGAATTTCTTGGCACAGAGGAATATTGGTTCGACATTACCGCCGGGTACGACGCGATGGGTTTCTGAGGCCCTTTCGGGCAAGGTCTAATTTGAGAGCCAGGACCTTGCCAGGGAAAATGGCCTTTCATGGCTGTCAGTGGCCTTATCGGCGGGCAAGGTACCCCACCCTAAAATCAGACCTTGCCCGAATCATTAACCACCTTTAGGGAAAAATCAGTATATTTAAACGTTTATTTGAAAGAATGAGCGAAAAAGTACTGATAAGCAAAGATGGTTTGAGGAAGGCGCTGGGGCTGAAAGGCCTGGTGGGGAAGTGCGTGGCCGGGGCTCTGTACGGGGTCCTGGGCATCGGGCGGCTCAACAAGGTGTATCCCTATGTGGCTGACCTTGAGGGCCCTGAGTTCTCGGAGGAAGTCCTGAGAAGGTTCGGAATATCTTACGAGATCCCACCCGAGCAGCTTGCCAATATCCCTGCGGAAGGCGGATTCCTGACCGTATCCAACCACCCGTTCGGAGGCGCTGACGGATTGATCCTCAATGCGATAATAAACCCCAAGCGACCGGACTTCAAGATCCTGACCACCTTTCTTCTGGCCCAGGTGCCGAATCTGACGAAATGGTTCATCCCCGTGGATAATTTCTCGACGGGAGGGGCGAAAAGCATAACGGGGATCCGCACGGCTCTCGGGCATATCGGCTCTGGTGCTTCCCTTGGCCTCTTCCCGACAGGCGAGGTATCGACCTGGCAGAAAAAAGAGCGGCGGACTGCTGTGGGCCCCTCGGCCCTTCGACAGGCTCAGGGACCAGGGAATAAAGCTCAGGAACCAATCAAGGGAATGGTCATCGAGGACAAGCCCTGGCCCGACAATATACTCAAACTTATAAAGAATTCAGGCCTACCGGTTGTCCCCATCTATTTCGACGGGACAGACTCCTTGCTTTTCCATATTCTCGGAAAGATCCATCCTCGGCTCAGGACCATTCGGCTTGTCCATGAGCTGACCAACAAGAGGGGAATGACGGTCAAGGTCCGGATAGGGAAGGCTATTCCGGCCGCCGAGATCGCCGCCTTGAGCATTCCGACTCTTAAGGAATATCTCCGCAATCGCACTTATGCGCTTGAGGCACAGGTGCTTCAGCAGGGTGGCCGGCCTACGGTTGGTGAGCGGAGTCGAACCACCGCTCAGGGGCCGGAAAAGGCTCAGGGACCCATTGCTGAACCTGTTGATCCCAAGATCATTCGTTCCCAGATGGAAGTACAAGGCGTACCTGATTGACGCCACTGACGCTCCGGATGCGATGAGGGAGCTTTACCGCCTCCGGGAAGAGACCTTCCGGCAGATTGGGGAGGGAACCGGAGAGCCTCAGGACACCGACTCCTATGACGCTTACTACAAGCATCTGATTCTCTGGAGTGTACCTAACGGTGAGATTGTCGGATCCTACCGCTTCGGTTATGGATCCTCGATCATCCCGGAAAAGGGTAAGGAAGGACTATACACCTCCAGCCAGGTCAATTTCGGGCCTGAAGCGGACCGGATTCTTCCCCATTCCATGGAGCTCGGCCGCTCTTTCGTGGCTCCCAAGTACCAGAAAGAGGTCCTGCCGCTCAAACTCCTTCTCGCAGGCCTCGCAGTTGCCCTGGCCAAGGATCCTGCCTCCACCTTCATGATCGGCACGGTCACCATCAGCGATGCCCTACCGGATCTTTACAAGAGCCTGGCGTTCCATTATATCGAGCGGGATTTCAAGCTTCCGGAGGCCGTGCGCTTCGCTGGTCCGACCCATCCTTTCAGGCCGGATTTCATAAGGGTCAATCCTGAAGGGCTTCTGTCGGGTGTCCCCAAAGGCGACATTGACGCCTTCGACAGGCTGCTTGTCTCCATCTCCGAGGGGAAAAGCCGTCTTCCTGTGCTGTTCCGGAAATATTTCAGTTGTGGGGCAAAGGTGGCGTGCTTTAATGTGGATCCTCTTTTCGGGAACTGCCTTGACGCCATGATTGTATTGAAAGCCAGTGATTTCCCCTCACGGATGCTTCGATCTGTCGTGCGCCCGCTGCCCCAGGAAACCCAGGAGGCCGTCTTCATGCATTTCTACGGCACCTCAAATCCTGAATGATCATGGACAGTCCGCTTTGGGTTTATCTCCTTGGGCTGGCCGGAATGGCCATCTACGGCTCCCGCATCCTGATCCAATGGTACATCTCGGAGAAGTCCCGCAAGGTCGAGTCTCCGGGAATATACTGGGTCCTGAGCAGCGTGGGAGCGGTCGTGCTTTACATCTACGGCTGGCTCCGGAAGGATTTCTCGATCATCTTCGGGGAGAGCATCGGCTACTATGCCTACATGTGGAATATCGGCATCCTGGGCCTCTACAAGAGGGTTCCCAAGCCGATCATCATCCTGCAGGCCTTGTTCCCGCTCGTCATCCTGGCCCTGATCGTGAGGGATATCCCAACCTTTTCAGCGACCTTCCTCCACAACGAATATGTCCCGCTGGGACTGCTCCTCTTCGGTGTCCTGGGCCAGACAGTTTATGAGCTCCGCTCGGTCTATCAGCTTGTCTACAGCTACAAGCGCAAGGCCTCGATCCTTCCGCTGGGCCACTGGGTCATGGCGGTGATTGGCTCGGTGATGATAATACTATATGGCCTTATCCGCCACGACTGGGTCCTGGCGATAGGCCAGTTCTCGATTTTTTTCTCAATACGGAACCTTATGATTTGTGTCTCATCTTCAAGAAGGATGAAAAGTGTCGCTGAATTGCTGATGGTGAGGCCTGCCCGCTTTGGTTTCAATGAGCAGACCGCTTCCAATAACCGTTTCCAGAATGATACCCTGAAGGATGGCGTCCAGGAAAGAGCCCTCGAGGAGTTTGACGGGATGGTCAGCCTCCTTAAGGAGAATGATGTCCCTGTGATTGTGGTGGAGGACACCCCGGAGCCCCTGACCCCGGACTCGATATTCCCGAACAACTGGTTCACGACCCACGAGGACGGCTCCCTTGTCCTATATCCGATGTTCGCCCCGAACAGGCGCCTCGAGCGGGATCCCGCCACGATCAGGACGATCATGGCTGCTGCCGGGACCAAACGTATTGTGGATTTGTCAGCCTGGGAGGACGACGGGAAGTTCCTTGAGGGGACTGGCAGCCTGGTTTTGGACCGGAAGGCCCGCGTGGCCTACGCCTGCCGCTCTCCGCGCACTTCGGAGGCAGTGCTGGACGATTTCTGCCGCAGGCTCGGGTATCATCCCTTCCTTTTCGATGCCGTGGATCGGGATGGTCTGCCAATCTACCACACAAATGTCGTGATGAGCATAGGGGAGAGGTTTGCCGTGCTTTGCGAGGATGTGGTGATATCCTCTTCAGAACGGTCTGCCCTTGAGGCCAATCTGTCTGACGGGGGACGGAAGCTGATCGCGATCACCTACGACCAGATGCTCCATTTCGCCGGGAACATATTGGAAGTCAAGAATATGGATGGAGACGGGCTCGTCATTATGTCCGACACCGCCTATGGCTCCCTGACTGAAGAGCAGATTGCGGCGATAAGTGAGAGCTCAAGGATAGTCCCCGTTCATATTCCCGTCATCGAGGAAGTCGGTGGCGGATCCGCCCGTTGCATGATGGCAGAGGTTATTCGGGTATGATGTGAAGGACAAGGTACTCGGAGCGGGTGCCGATTCGGATCTTCGGGCCCCAGATTCCGAGACCAGAGCTGATGTAGTAGCGGGTCGAGCCGCGCTGGTGGTGGCCCCAGGATTTCTCGTACATCGCGTCGGTGACCCAGGATATGGGCCAGACTTGGCCCCGGTGGGTGTGACCGCTGAACTGGAAGTCAATCCCGGCTTCCTCGGCTTCCGCCAGGTTGTAAGGCTGGTGGTCCAGCAGTACCGTGAAGAGATCCTTCGCTTCGCCGAGATCCTTCGCTTCGCTCAGGATGACAGAGGCTGTCATTCTGAAGGAGCTTCGCGACTGAAGAATCTCATGTAGGGCGGGACGGCAAGGGTAGGAGAGGTCGTTGCGGCCGACTATCCGGATGCCGAGCGTGTCGGCATAACTGTCTTTCAGAAGACCGATTCCGGCCTCCCTGAAAAACTTCTCCGAACCATCCACGTCACTGTAATATTCGTGGTTGCCCAGAACAGTGAATACAGGTGCGGACAGCCTCTTGAACTCCTCTGCATAGTTGCCGGCTAAAACCGGTCTCAAGCTTCTGTCAATTATGTCCCCGCCGATAAGTACCAGATCCGGATTCTCGGCGTTGAAAAGATTGATCCAACGTCCCAGCTCCGCCTTGCGGTTGTGGTAGCCAAGGTGCAGGTCGCTGGCCAGAACCACGGTCAGGGGCTTTTCTAACGGCTTTGAAGTCTTGACAGTCAGCTCTTCCCGATATTTGTGGTGATAATGGATCCCTCCCAGGATCAGAAGGGCGGTGACGGCCCCGGCCACGCAGCCGAGTACTCCCCAGGAGTCTTTGAGAAACCCTTTCGGAATAATCCTGCAGGCGGAGCAAATGTCCAACAGCACAAAGGCCATCAGCAGGTACAAAAACGCTATCAGCCAACTGTTTCCGATCTCGTAAAGAGGCACGGCCAGTCTTATCGGCACCTTCTCGAGGAAGGCGAATCCCAAGAAAAAACTGGCGGTCCACAGGCCGAATAGCCCTCCGAGGGCTATCTTCCAGCCCAGGCTGGGAATCAGTCTCCAGAGATGCCACGCCACATAGAAGGCAGTCCCGAGGACAACCCCCATGAAGCCGATGAACACGGCGGCTCTCATCTATTTGTTCTCCTCTTCGAGGGTGAAGGCGGAAGATCCGTCGAAGCAGTGGAGGCAGAGGTCCTCCCTGGGGAGTCTGATGCTCTTCACGAGGGTCTCTATAGTGCTGAATTTCAGAGAGTCGAGGTTGAGCTCCTGGGCGATCTCATCGACCATGCGCTTGAATTCAGGAGTGCTGGAGTCGGTGTATTTCTCGACATTCTTGTCCATGTCGCCCTCGAACTGCTTGATGATCCGCCTGGTGATGAGTTCCAGCTCGGTCTTGCTGGCGGAGAAATTGAGGAAGGGGCAGCCGAACACAAGGGGAGGGCAGGCGATGCGCATGTGGACTTCCTTCGCCCCGCTCTCGTGGAGCTGGTGGGTGTTGTCCCTCAGCTGGGTGCCCCTCACGATGCTGTCGTCGCAGAACAGGACTCTCTTCCCTTTGAGCATGTCGGCGTTGTGGATGAGCTTCATCTTCGCCACAAGGTCCCTCATGCTCTGGTATGAGGGCATGAATGAGCGGGACCAGGTCGGGGTATATTTCGCTATCGTGCGCATGTAAGGCACCCCGTGGCCGGCGGCGTAGCCAACTGCCATTCCGATGCCGCTGTCCGGGACTCCGCAGGCGCAATCGACTTCGATGTCGTCTTTCGCTCCCATCTCTTTCCCGCAGAGGAAGCGGGACTCCTCGACGTTGCGCCCGTCGTAGCAGGAGGTTGGGAATCCGTAATATATCCAAAGAAATGAGCAGACTTGCTTGCGGGGGTTGGGCGCGCGGAGCTGTTCCATTCCATCCGCCCGGAGCCGGACTATCTCGCCGGGTCCGATGAATGCGGAGGTCTCGAAGCCGAGGTTGGCGAAGGCCGTGCTCTCAGAGCTTACCGCCATGGCGCCATCCTTGGTGCCGATGGTGACCGGAGTGCGTCCCCACGCGTCGCGGGCGGCGATGATCCCATCCTCGGTCAGGATCAGCATCGAGCATGAGCCTTTGACTTCCCGGAACACGTTCTCGATACCTTCCACGAAGGTTTTTCCCCTGACAATCAGCAGGCTGATGAGCTCTGTGACATTGATTTTCCCGCTACTGAACTCCGTGAGATACATTCCTTCCTCAAGGAACTTGCGGGCGAGCGCCTCGGCGTTGTTGACCCTTGCCACCGTGACAAGCGCGAACCGCCCCAGATGCGAGTTGACCAGCATGGGCTGGGCGTCTGTGTCGCTGATTACTCCAATGCCGGAGTTTCCGGTGAATTTGCTGAGCTCGTCCTCGAAGCGGCTGCGGAAATAGCTGTTCTCGAGGCTGTGGATCCCTCTCATGAATCCCCGATCAGGGTCGTAGGTGGCGAGACCGCCTCGGCGAGTCCCAAGATGACTGTTGTAATCTGTGCCGTAGAAAAGGTCGGTGGCACACTCCCGTTTTGAAATAGTTCCGAAGAAACCTCCCATTGAAATATATTTGTTAAATCCGTCCTTCGAAAGGAAAGGCGAATTTAATCATTTCCGTTGAATAATCAATAAAATATCTAGTGGAAGAGACGGCGGATGTCGTTGCCGAAGGCCAGGACCATCAGCATCATCAGAAGGACCATACCAATGATCTGCGCCACCTCCAGGAACTTGTCGCTCGGCTTGCGCCCGGTCAGCATCTCGTAGAGGCAGAAGACGATGTGACCTCCGTCCAAAGCGGGGATCGGAAGCAGGTTCATCACCCCCAGCATTATCGACAGTAGAGCCAGGATGTGGAGGAAACGGAACCAGTCCCAAGTTGACGGAAACACTTGACCTATAGCGATAAAGCTGCCCACGGACTTGTAGGCTTCGGTTCTCGGGGAGGCCACGAGCTTAAGATCCCTCAGGTATCCTCCGATCGTCTCGGCGGTAAGCTCGAGCCCGGCGGGGATGGCCTCTATCAATGAATATGTCTTTGTCGTGTAAGTGGGGACCTGGGTATATACCCCTATCCTTCCCTCGCTGTCCACGAGTACAGGGACGGCCAGAGTGTCAGCCCCGCGCAGGATGGAAGCCTGGACGCTATCCCCAGGCACTGTGGCAAGGTAAGCCTTCATGTCCTGGATGAATGGGGTTTGGATGCTGTCCAGAGCGACAATCCGGTCGCCTCTTAGAAGTCCGGCGTCCACATTGGGCGATCCGGCCATCACAGAGTCTATCACGAAGGGAACCGCCAGGTCGAACATCCCGGGGGAGTTCAGCACCTCTCCGATCTTGGAGTGGTCGATATAGACATCGACAGTGTCTCCGTCCCTTAGGACAACCACCTTCCCGACATTCCTGCGGGCCAGGTCGGCCTGAAGCATACCGAAGTTCTCGGGAACATAGTCATCCATCCTGAGGATCTGGTCTCCGGCCTTGAATCCCATCTCTACGCCGAGTTGGTCGGGATAGATCCTGCTGCCCTCGTTGCGGATGTAAGAGCTGCCCCAGATAGCCATGATCCCGATGTAGCAGATGATAGCGAAGATGAAGTTGTACAGAACACCTCCGACCATCACCAGAAGACGCTGCCAGGCCGGTTTTGTCCGGAATTCCCATGGCTGTGGATCTTTCTTCATGGCTTCGGTGTCCATGCTCTCGTCGATCATGCCGCTGATCTTGCAGTAGCCTCCGAGCGGGAGCCAGCCGATGCCATATTCGGTCTCCCAATCCTTGGCTTTTGGGAAAAGCCTGGTGAAGAACCGTCCCTTGGTGCTGAGCAGTTTGCCATTCTCTCCGATGTCGAAAAACAGGAAGAACTTCTCTACCCGTATTCCGAAAAGCTTGGCGAAGGTGAAATGGCCGAACTCGTGTATGACTATCAGTATCGAAAGCGCAAGGATGACTTGCAGAACCTTCATCAGAACTACCATGGGCGTCAGGATTTCTTTTTCATTGACATGATGAGCCAGTCCGCTGCGGCCCTGGTCTGGGTGTTTGTCTGGAATATGTCGTCGATTGTCGGTTCGCTGATGAAGTTTGTCCTCTCTATGCATTCCCCGACAATGTCGGATATTCCGTAGAAGGAGATCTCATCCCTTAAATACGCGGCTACGGCGCTCTCGTTGGCGGCATTCAGGGCGCAGGGAATATTCCCGCCTCGGTCAATCGCCTCGTAGGCGAGCCTCAGTGCCGGGAACTTCTCCAGGTCAGGCTCAAAGAAAGACAGGCTCCCGAGGCTGGCGAAATCGAGTTTCTTGTTTCCGAGAGGAAGTCTCTCCGGGAAGCCGATGGCGAACTGGATGGGCTCCCGCATGTCCGGCTCCGCCAGCTGGGCTATTACCGCTCCGTCCTCAAACTCGACCATCGAGTGGATGATGGACTCGGGATGGACGACTACATTGATCTTTTCCACCGGGGTGTCGAAAAGCCACCTGGCCTCTATCGCCTCGAAACCTTTGTTCATCATCGTGGCGGAATCGATCGTGATCTTGGCGCCCATGTCCCAGTTGGGATGTTTGAGGGCCATGTCCTTGGTCGCGGCGGCGATCCGCTCTTTGTCCCAGGTCCTGAAAGGGCCTCCGGAGGCCGTGAGATGTATTTTTCTTATCTTGTTGCCCTGGGCGGCGAGAAGGCACTGGAATATCGCTGAATGCTCCGAATCAACCGGCAGGATCGGGGCGTTGTACTTCCTTGACAGCCCCATGACGATAGAACCGGCGGCCACAAGGGTCTCCTTGTTGGCCAGGGCTATCACTTTTCCTGCCTTGATGGCGGCTAAAGTGGGTGCCAGTCCGCTGAACCCGACCATCGAGGCCACGACTATGTCTATCCTGTCCGACGTGACGAGGTCGCACACGGATTTCATTCCCGCAAACACCTTTGTGTCAGTACCTTCCAGAGCGTCTGAAAGCGCTTTGTACTTGGTGTCGTCGCAAATGACCGCGTTGTTGACATCAAACTCCCTGGCTTGGGCAGCCAGAGTCATGAAACTGCTGTTGCAAGTGATGAGTTCGACTTCGAAAAGGTCCCTGTGCTCTCTGACCACATCAAGGGTCTGCCTTCCGATCGAACCGGTGGAACCGAGTATCGCTATCCTTCTTTTCTCCATCAGAAACTAATGTATTTCGTGGGGTCAACCGCTTCTCCCTTATGCCAGAGCTCGAAATGGAGGTGGTCTCCATCGGCTGTCGAGCCGGTGCCTCCGACGATCGCGATAGCTGTGCCGGCCGTCACCTTGTCGCCCGTCTTCTTCATGAGCTTCTGGTTGTGCTTGTAAACCGAAATGATGTCCCCATCATGCTGGAGACGTATTGTGTAGCCCTCCTCGTCGGTCCATCCGGCTGAGATGACCGTCCCGTCAAGGACCGCCATCACAACGGAATTCTGGGGAGCGGTGATGTCTATGTACGGATGGAGAGCCTTGTCATAGCCTTGGGAGATCACTCCCTTCAGGGGTGTGAAGAAGTGCATGCCTTCTATCGGGAGAACCTTCTTGCTTCCTGAGGTGATGTTGAACCGGTCCTCGGCCGCCACCTCTTTCCGGAGCAGGGAATCCTTGGCGGCGATATCTTTCAAATCTTTCTCGGACATATCCCTCGCTTTGGACCGGGCCTCCATGATGCTGTCTATCTTCAGGGGCGCCTCTCCCGCCACGACTCTCCTCAGGTTCTCGGAATATAGTTCCCATTTAGTGATCACATTCTCCAGGGAATCGATCCTTATGGCGTTCTGGATCGCGTCATGCTTGGTCCTCGCGTCCGGGTACCCAGGGATCAATGTCTTTACGGGAGTCAAGGCCACTAGACACCAGAACAGAGCCAAAGTCACGACAATAGCGGTGACAATGGTCACGATCAGGTTCAGTTTGGTGAACTTCCGGCTCCATATCTGGTCATGGGTGTCGTCGTCAACCATGGTGAGCCTGTAATTGCTTGTGGCTCTTCCTTTTTTATCTTTCGCCATATAATTTTGACTTGAAGCTCTTTTTCTTTATCTTTGTCGGATTCATGGACAGGATAATAGGTATAGATTACGGACGCAAACGCGTCGGGGTCGCGGTTAGTGACCCGCTTGGAATCTTCGCCTCACCCATGGACACGGTTCCTGCTGCAAAGATAATAGATTATCTCAAAAAGTATGCTGAAACTGAGTCCGTGACACGTTTCGTGGTGGGCTATCCTGTCAATATGGACAACACTCCGTCCGAAGCGGCGGCCGATGTGGACATATTCCTTAAGAACATGGCCAAGGCATTCCCTTCTGTGCCTGTGACTCTGGAAGATGAGAGATTCACTTCGGTTCTTGCCCACAGGGCGATGATTGACGGTGGAATGAAGGCGAAGGACAGGCGCGACAAGAGTTCGGTGGACAAGATCAGCGCCGCCATCATCCTTCAGAGCTACCTTGACAGGAACAGCAAACAACTTTGATTATGGTTAGACCGATATATCTTTATGGTTCAGAAGTCTTGAGGGATGTGGCCGCTCCTGCGGATCTCACTGACAAGGCTTATATAGACGGGCTTGTGGCCGATCTCAAAGATACCCTGCAGAAGGCTGAGGGTTGCGGATTGGCAGCGCCGCAGATAGGCGAGAGCGTCAGGGTGCTGATTGTGGACGGAAGGGACATGACCGATGTCTATCCCTATCTGGAAGGCTTCACAAGGGTGATGATCAATCCTGTGGTGCTGGAGGAGAGCGGGAAGAATGTGGTATATTCCGAAGGTTGCCTCAGTGTCCCTGGTATTTACTGCGATGTTGCGAGGCCTGACAGCATGACTGTCGAGTACTATGACGAGAACCTCGAGAAAAAGACCGAGACTTTCGACAAGTTCGCCTGCCGTATGGTGCAGCACGAGATGTCCCATTTGGACGGCGACCTTTTCGTTGATCATGTCCCGCCGATCCGCAAGAAGATCATCTCCAAGAAGTTGATGAATATCTCGAAAGGTCGTGTCCCGGCCCGGTACACCACTAAAATCAAATAGCCATGGGAGCTTTTCACGCTTACGACATCCGCGGCATCTACAATGTGGATTTCGACCGCGATACAGCCTACAAAGTGGGTTATTTCCTTCCGGAGCTTCTCTCCGCTGACAAAGTCCTTGTCGGAAGGGACTGCAGGGTGTCTTCTGATGAGATTCATGAATATTTACTCGCCGGTATAACCGACGCAGGTGCGGATGTGTACGACATCGGCCTCAGCACCACTCCAATGGTGTATTTCGGCACCGCCAACTATGGCTTCAAGGCCTCGGTGCAGATCACCGCTTCCCATAACCCGAGGGAGTACAACGGGATGAAGGTTTCCAGGGAGAACGCCCTGCCCGTCGGGCTGGACTCCGGGCTCGGCCAGATCAAGGAATGGATAGATTCTGGGAGGCCGACTCCACCCGTCGCTGCCAAGGGAAAGGTGATACCGATGGACATCCACAAGGACTATCTTGATTTCCTCTTGAAATTCAAGGGAGACTATTCTTCTTTGAAGATAGCTTTCGACTTGTCCAATGGTATGGCCGCCCTTTACGCCAAGGAGATCTTCGGCGAGGAGCCTGATTACATTTTCGATAATCTCGACGGCACTTTCCCTAACCATGAGCCTAACCCGCTGATTCCCAAGAATGTAGAACCTCTCCAGAAACTTGTGGCGAAAGTCGGTGCGGACGTGGGCGTCATCTATGACGGGGACGCCGACAGGGTCATGTTCGTGGATGAGAGGGGCCAATTCATATCTCCGGACCTGATGATCGCCGTTCTCGGCCATTATTATGTCGAGGAGAGGGGTCTCAAGGGGACAGTTCTCCAGGACATCCGCAGTTCCAAGGCTGTCGGTGAATATCTCACCCCGATGGGATGCCGCATGGAGACTTGGAAGGTGGGACGCGCCTTCGCCGCCAAAAAGCTGCGTGAGCTGGATGGTGTCTGGGGAGGTGAGCTCGCCGGCCACTATTATTTCAGGGATTTCTTTTATTCCGACAGTGGCCTTTTGGCGTCTATGCTGATCCTTAGGGTTGTCGCCAAGATGAAGTCGATGGGTGTCAGCTTGAGTCAGCTGATCGGCAGGATTGCCCGTTACAAGAACTCCGGGGAGATCAATTTCCGTATTGAGGATAAGGCGGGGGCCATGGAGGCCGTCAAGGAATATTTCACCTCGTCCGAGACCCCTACCGCCATAATGGACTTCGATGGCTACAGGGTAGAGTTCCCTGACTGGTGGTTCAACATCCGTCCCTCCAACACTGAACCTTATTTGAGGTTCATCTGCGAAGCCACTTCCGACGAGCTTTTAGACGAGAAGGTGGCAAAGACCAAGAGTTTACTTATAGAGAGATTTAATGCGAAAGTTTAGTTATATAGCCGCTGCCGCCGCGGCGTTCATGATGTCTTTCACCATGGCCGCGCAGGACTCGACGATAACCACGAAGAAGCAGGCTGAGCTGCTTGTCCCTAGACCGGCTCTCCAGCCTGTCCAGTCTTTAGATAAGACGTTGGCTGAGGCAGTCGATACCCTCGACACGGCCAACCCGCACATCCGGATCCTCCTCATGGCGGATTATACCTGGAAGTACATCAAGGATCCTTCCTATGTGGCCGCGAAGGAGATTTTCTCCGAGTATTGGACCCATGATTACCCTGATCCTTACCGGGAGTCCCTCGAGAGCCTTCCGAATGAGATAGGAATATGGGTCGTTGACACTTTGAGCCAGTACCGCTGTCCTAATCAGACCAAGGTATTCTCGAAGTTCGGCTATCGTCATCGCCGTCGTCACATGGGTGTGGACCTTCCGTATCAGACCGGAACCCCCGCTTATGCCGCCTTTGACGGGAAAGTGAGGCTCGCTAAGTATTACAAAGGATACGGCAACCTCGTTATCCTGCGCCATGAGAACGGGCTTGAGACTTTCTATGCCCACTTGTCAAAGATATTGGTATCTGAAGATGAATGGGTGAGCGCGGGTTCGATCATCGGACTGGGCGGCTCCACTGGCCGTTCAAGCGGACCGCATCTCCATTTTGAGACCCGATACAGGGGGTATGCTTTTGATCCCGAGTGGCTTATTGACTTTGAGTCTGGTGTGTTGAGGCACCGTTTCTTCACGTTGAAGAAGAAGTATCTCAATGTCTCCAGCAATTATGTCCCAGAGGATGAGCAGGAGGAGATTGACATCATCGAGGGAGACATCCAGGAAGAGGAAGCCGCCGCCAAGAAGGCGGAGGAAGAGAGGAAAGCCGCCGCGGCGCAATACCATACTATCCGGCAGGGCGATACTCTCGGTGCCATTGCCCGCAAATATCACACTTCGGTCAGGAAGTTGTGCCAGCTCAACGGGATCTCTGAGAGGACCGTGTTGAGAATCGGAAAGAGACTTAGAGTGAAATAACGCCACGTGGTTAAAGTTGTTCATAAATAATTGTTAAAACGCTTTGAAATTATAGGGGAAAGGCCTATTTTCGCAAACAATTATTAATTAGATCACTCTAACCATGGAATTAAAGAACGCTGTGGCCGGCACTCTCGAGTCCGGGGACATCATGATCCAGATAGGACCGGGTGAAGGCCTTCAGGTGGAGCTGCAAAGCTCCGTGGCCGCCCAGTTCGGCCGTCAGATCAAGTCGGTCATCACCGAGACCCTGGAGGGCCTTGGTGTGTCTGACGCTTATGTCAAAGCAACGGATAAGGGAGCCCTTGACTGCACCATCCGCGCACGTGTAACCGCCGCCGCAGTCCGCGCCACCGGCAAAGATGTCTGGAAGTAGTATGGAAAGGCTTAGAAGAACCATGATGTTCGTCCCTGGTAACAATCCGGGGATGATGGCGGACGCCCATATTTACGGACCGGATTCCATCATGCTCGATCTTGAGGACTCCGTGACCATGGCGGAGAAGGACGCCGCCCGTCTGCTTGTTTACAACGCTCTTAAGACTATCGATTACGGTGACACCGAGATGGTGGTCAGGATCAATCCCTTGAACACTCCTTATGGCCATAAGGATGTCGAGGCGGTCGTCAAGGCCGGTGTGGATGTGATCCGTATGCCCAAGACCGAGACCGCTGATGAGGTCAGGGAGCTTGAGGCGGAGATCATCAAAGTCGAGGAGGAGCTTGGTTGCGTCGGACGTACCAAGATTATGGCCGCAATTGAGAGCGCCCTTGGTATTGTCAATGCCTACGAGATCGCCACTGCTTCCAAGAGAATGATGGGCATCGCGCTTGGCGCCGAGGACTACACGGCCAACCTCAAGACCCCCAGGACTCCTGAAGGATCGGAGCTTCTGCTCGCCAGGGAGACCATAGTCGTGGCCGCCAGGGCTGCCGGAATCGCCTGTTTCGACACTGTGTATTCCAACCTCGATGACATGGAGACTTTCCGCAAAGAGGTTGAGCTGATCAAGAATCTCGGCTTCGACGGCAAGTCAATCATCAACCCCCGCCAGATTCAGGTCGTCAACGAGGTCTTCGCTCCTAAGCAGAAAGACATTGACAAGGCTCTTCGGATCATCGCGGCGATCAAGGAGGCCCGCGCGAAGGGCTCCGGCGTTATCGCTGTCAATGGCAAGATGGTTGACCGTCCGGTCGTCCTTCGCGCCGAAAGGGTCATATCCCTTGCTGTAGCTTCTGGAATATTGAATGAGGAGGAATTGTCATGAGAAACACTAAAGTAGTCACTCTTGAAGAAGCCATCCGCCGCAGCGGCCTCAAGGATGGCATGACCATATCTTTCCACCATCATTTCCGTGGTGGCGACAAGGTTGTCAACATGGTTGTCGCCAAGTTGGCCGAGATGGGGTTCAAGGATCTCAAACTCGCCGCCTCAAGCCTTTCCGATGTGCACGCTCCTCTGATCGAGCACATCAAGAATGGGGTTATTACCGGAATATCAACTTCGGGTCTGCGCGGTGAGCTCGCTAATGAGATCTCCCATGGCCTGATGGCTGAGCCGGTGGTTTTCCGCTCACACGGTGGCCGCGGAAGCGCCATCGCTAATGGGGAATTGCACATTGATGTCGCGTTCCTTGGAGCCTCTTCATGCGATGAGCTCGGCAACGCTTCAGGTTGCCCCCGCAGCGAGAACGCCAAGTCGATCTGTGGCTCTCTGGGCTATGCCCTGCCTGACGCCAAGTACGCCGACCACGTGGTCGTCCTGACTGACGATCTCGTTGAGTATCCGAATGTTCCGAAGTCTATCTCGGCTTGTGACGTGGAGTCTGTGGTGGTTGTGGATTCCGTGGGAGACAGCTCCAAAATCTCTTCAGGAGCTATCCGTGACTCCAAGAATCCCCGTGACATATTGCTTGCCCAGCAGGCAGCGAAGGTGATCATCAACAGTGGTTATTTCGAGGACGGTTTCTCGATCCAGACTGGTACCGGCGGAGCCTCGCTTGCCGCTGTCAAGTATATTCGTGAGAGCATGATCGAGAAGGGGATCAAGGCTTCCTTCGCCCTCGGCGGCATCACCGCCCACATGGTCAAGCTTCATGAGGAGGGTCTTATCGGCAAGCTTATCGATGTGCAGTCGTTTGACAAGGTCGCCGCTGAGTCCATCGCGTCTGACCAGCTCCACCAGGAAGTCTCGGCCGTCGAGTACGCCAGCGCTGATAATCCAGGTTCAGCTGTCCATGCCCTTGACATCGTGATCCTCTCAGCCCTTGAGGTTGATGTTGACTTCAATGTCAACGTGCTTGTGGGTTCCGATGGAATCATCCGTGGCGCTGTGGGAGGCCATCCTGATACCGCTGAGGACAGCGCTCTCTCAATCATCGTCTGCCCTCTGTTGAGGGGCAGGATCCCGTGCGTCGTTCCTAAGGTCACGACTCTCATCACTCCTGGCGCCGGTGTCGATGTTGTTGTCACTGAATATGGCATAGCTGTCAATCCTCGTCGTCCTGAGATTGCCGAGCGTCTTAAGGCCGCCGGGTTGAAGGTCGTTGACATCCATGATCTGGCTGCCAAGGCTACAAGCGTTATCGGTGTTCCCGATCCGCTGCCTTTCGGCGACAAGGTCGTCGGCGTCGTCATGGACCGCCACGGCAAAGTCCTGGATCGCATTTATAACATCAAATAGATGTCAAGGTGTCCCCTCCCTGACCCATGCCACCCTCGGCACTGCCCCGCAAGGGTAAGTGTCCCTTGGGGGACTTGAGGGGGAAAAATGGCTCCGCCGTAGGCGGGACCGGAGCGGAGCAACGCGAAGCGAGCGGAGGGGCCGCGAAGCGGCGGTCAGGGAGGGGAGCACCTTGACATCTGGGTCGTAGTTATGACTCTGGAAGAAATACTGAATAGCCGGGAGGCCAGGGTGGCGAGGCAGCGGGAGCTGCTGGAGGCCAATCCTGGCCTTTCGCTTATTTCTTTGACGGTACAGCCTCCAGGTCCGGTGAAAAGAAACGATGCTTCCTTGGTGATAGCCGGAGCTGGAGTAGAGGCCGTACGTGCGGCTTTTAAAGTTGAATATGAGGAGCTTCGGGACCTGGATACCGGATTTGAAGGGTTCTTTCTAGTGAATATGGATCCCCTCGAGACCAAGCGCCTTACTTGCCGAATCGAAGACACCCATCCCCTCGGTCGCTTAATGGATCTGGATGTCATTGTTCTCGCCGGAGCAGCCGTCGAGCTTAGGCCGTACTCAGCCGCAGCGAGCGAAGCGAAGCTAGAATGGACGCGGCCGGGCTCGAGCGGCTGTCCGGCGGAAACCACTGTCGCTCCGATCGGGCGGGAGGAACTCGGACTCGGGCCAAGAAAGTGCCTTCTATGCGACCGACCTGCCAGGGAATGCATGCGGGCTCGGACTCACTCTATCGACGAGTTGCTTGAAAAAATTCAAACTTTAGTCAATTCTTATTTAAATTTATAATAAAACCCTTGTAAATCTATAACGATTTATTACATTTGTAACGTTGTTCCACAGCAGGCGGAACCGGGAGTATTGGAAAGCTTGCAAGCAGGTGCAAACAGAAGGAAACATAACTAACATTCAACGAATCCCAATGGGATCTCCTCGTTTCAGGAGGCAGGTCGAGACTTTTCTTTCGGCTAATGCTCTCCGTCTGGAGTCCGTTGAGGATTATTTTTGTGTCCTTCGGGAAGATGGTTCCATCGCTGCTGGGGCTGGTCTGTCCGCTGACCTCATCAAATGTGTGGCTGTCGATTCCGCAGAGAGATCCAGGGGTCTTCTCGCTCCGCTTCTTTCCCATGTGATCGCCTACGCTTCCGGGAAGGGCGTTTCCAATCTCAAAGTATTCACTAAGCCGGAGAACGAGGCTGTTTTCACCAGCCTCGGCTTCCACACCATAGCTATGGCTCCTCTAGCGATACTTATGGAGAACAGCCACGGCCTCGAGGATTATCTCGCACATGTCTCTTGTCATCCTGAGCGTAGCGAGGGATCTATTGGGGTGATAATCATGAACGCCAATCCGTTCACTTCGGGGCATAAGTATCTGGTCGAGAAAGCGGCGGAACAGGTGGAGAAGCTGTTTGTGATTCCGGTTAAGGAGGACTTGTCGCTGTTCCCATATTCGGAGAGACTTGAGATGATCAAGTCAGGCTGCGATGGTTTGGCGACTGTCCTGGACGGATCGGACTATCAGATTTCTGCCGCGACTTTTCCGACATATTTCCTGAAAGACCTTTCGGAAGCCTCTGAAACTCAGATGCTTCTGGATCTTGATCTCTTCGGCCGCCACATCGCTCCCGCACTTGGAGCAACGGTCCGTTTTGTCGGCTCCGAGCCTACTGATCAGCTTACGGCCCGATATAACGACCTGATGAAACAGGTCCTCCCGCAATATGGTGTCTCCGTTGTCGAGATTCCGAGACTGGAGATATCTAAGGTCGCCGTCGGGCTTAGGCCGCGCTTAGCCGCGGCTATCCGGGCTTCGGTTGTGCGCGAAGCCCTGAAAGAAGGCAGCTTCCGCATGGCCGCCGCCCTGACGCCGCCTTCAACATGGCCTTATTTGGTCGCCGAGCTGATGGTCAGAGCCCTCAAGATGGAGCTCGATACTCCTATGAAGCCAGGACTCGTTGACAAAGACAGCAACGGAGCCCACTCCGACATGGATTACGCCCTCATGAGCGGAAGCCTCGAGGTGATTCGCCGCTCCTTCATCCGCCACCTGCCAATGGATTATTGTCTACAATCGGGATCGGAGGAGTACCGCCATTCAGACGCCTCGCTGCGCTCGGCCCCACCGCTCGCTTCGCAAAGCGAAGCTCCGGTCCCCCCTTCGGCGAACCAATTATTCCCCCTCAAGTCCCCCAGGGGACACTTGCCCTTACGGGGCGTGCCGATGGTGGCATGGTCTGAGTCGGCGGTACTCCTCCGATCAGATGTGAATTCGATCAGAGAGTTTGGAAGGGCGATAGAGGCGGATGTCATGGAATATACAGGGGGAGTGAACACCTACCGCGGAGCGATCTTCGCCCTCGGTCTCGCCGCTCTTTCAGCATTGGATATCGCCCGTAATTCGCAACTTGGTGATTATCAGGATGATAAGCCAATGTGCCTGGTGGATAATAACCAGACAACATTAGCTAACTTATTGATTGATAGCTC
Source organism: uncultured Bacteroidia bacterium (assembly GCA_902785825.1). GTDB lineage: Bacteria > Bacteroidota > Bacteroidia > Bacteroidales > UBA932 > Cryptobacteroides. Next base: position 4,268 of record CACZZZ010000014.1, on the reverse strand, counting down.
TTTATGTTTCACGGCCGTAAAGCTGTCAGACAGGATTGCTAATCTTTCCGGTCAGATAGCGCCGGGTAAAGACTCCCACGGTGCCAATGCTGTTAAGGAATACGGTGTCAAAGGTGCTCTCCAGTTCGCTCAGGAAGGCTACAGGCCGCTGTTTGAGGATTGGCTGCCGTTTTATCGCGGATTGGCATACACCGGGTCGCCGTCCGCAGGTGCTGCCGGGCTAAGGCCGTACTCAGCCGCAGCGAGCGAAGCGAAGCGAGAATGGACGCGGCCGGGCCCGGACAGCACTGCGGACCAAACACCAGACAGCACTGCGGGCCAAACACCGGTGGCCCTTCGGCTCCGCTCAGGGGCCGCTGCGGCGGAGCCTCTTCAGAAAACACTGCTGCGGATAATGTCAACCTTGGACGACACCTGCGTCATCCATAGGGTCGGATACGAAAGGGCCCAGGAAGTGAAGAAAGAGGCCAAAGCCTTGCTTGAGGATTTTAGCGAGGATGGATTGAGAGAAATGAAAAAGCGCTACGATGCGGAAGGAATCTCCCCGGGAGGTGCCGCTGACATGCTGGCGCTAACGATACTGATAGATTCATTAACTTATTAATATTCTTAAAACCACACAATTATGGTAGAACTGATTTCCCATGGAGTATATCTCCTAGACGGTCAGACGATTGTTGAAAACGCCGAAGGACTTCCCGGCAAAGACGAAGCCCGCGAGAACACGATCGCTTACAGCATCCTTCGCTCTCATGATGTTGAAGGAGGTAAAGGATCCAAGCTTAAGGTCCGTTTCGACGCCATGGCTTCCCATGACATCACCTACGTCGGCATCATCCAGACCGCCCGTGCCAGCGGACTCGAGAAGTTCCCGATCCCTTACGCAATGACCAATTGCCACAACTCCCTCTGCGCTGTCGGTGGCACCATCAACGAGGATGATCATGTCTTCGGACTCTCAGCCGCCAAGAAATATGGTGGCATATATGTTCCCGCCAACCAAGCCGTCATCCATCAGTATGTCCGCGAGGCCCTCGCTACCTGCGGCGGTATGGTTCTCGGATCTGATTCCCACACCCGTTATGGATCCCTGGGCTGCATGGGTGTCGGCGAGGGTGGTGGTGAGCTTGTCAAGCAGCTCCTCCATAACACTTGGGACATCAACGCTCCTGAAGTAGTCCTTGTGTGGCTTGAGGGCAAGCCCAAGCACGGAGTTGGCCCTCACGATGTCGCCATCTCCCTTGTCAAGGCGACTTTCGAGAGCGGTTTTGTGAAGAACAAGGTGCTTGAGTTCGCCGGTCCTGGCGTCAAGGAACTTCCGATCGACTTCCGTAACGGAATCGATGTGATGACCACCGAGACCACCTGCCTCAGCTCTATCTGGGTTACAGACGAGACTGTCAAGAAGCATTACGAGACTCATCGCCGTCCTGAGGCTTATAAAGAACTCAAGCCTGGCAAGGTCGCTTGGTACGACAGCATGATCCGCATTGACCTTTCCAGCCAGGAGAGCATGATCGCCCTTCCGTTCCATCCGTCCAACGCTTTCACTATCCATGAACTCCAGGCTGATCCTGAAGGCATCCTGAAGGCTGTAGAGGCTGACGCCAAGAAGCGTTTCGGCGACAAGGTCCAGATTGACCTCCTCTCCAAGATCAAGGACGGAAAGGTCTGCGCCGACCAGGCTCTTATCGCTGGTTGCTCCGGAGGTACTTATGACAACCTTTCCGAGGCCGCTTCCATTTTGAAGGGCAAGACCATTGGCAATGACTATTTCACCATGAGCGCTTATCCGCAGTCGACTCCTGTATATCTCGCGACTACCCGCAATCATATCGCCGAAGAGCTCCTCGAGGCCGGTGTCGTGATCAAGCCCGCTTTCTGCGGACCTTGCTTCGGCGCAGGAGACGTGCCCGCCAACAATGGCTTCTCCATCCGCCACACCACTCGTAACTTCCCCAACAGGGAAGGTTCCAAGCCCGGACAGGGCCAGCTCTCTCTCGTGTCTTTGATGGATGCCCGTTCGATCGCCGCCACTGCCGCTAACGGTGGTGTCATCACCGCTGCCACTGACATCGAGTACGAGGACACCCACAAGCCTTACGAGTTCGATGACCGCATCTACAAGAGCCGTGTTTACAATGGCTTCGGCAAAGAGGACCTCAGCGTTGAGCTCCGTTACGGACCTAACATCAAGGATTGGCCGAAGATGTACCCGATGGAGGACAACATGCTTCTCGAGCTGGCCGCTGTTATCCACGACCCTGTGACGACCACCGACGAGTTGATACCTTCTGGAGAAACATCCAGCTATCGTTCGAATCCTCTCAAGCTCAGCGAGTTCGCCCTCTCAAGAAGGGTTCCTGAATATGTCGGGATATCCAAGAGGATCCAGGCCCAGGATCTCGAGCGTCGTCAGGGTGAGGCCCCTTCAAATATCGCCATGACCCTCGCGAAACTCGGTGTCTCTTCTGTCAACACATCCTTCGGCTCCTGCGTGTTCGCCAACAAGCCGGGTGACGGTTCAGCCCGCGAGCAGGCCGCTTCCTGCCAGAAGGTTCTCGGTGGTGACGCCAACATCTGCTACGAGTACGCCACCAAGCGCTACCGCAGCAACTGCATCAACTGGGGTATCCTCCCGTTCACAATCGCTCCGGAGACTCCGTTCGACTACGAGGCCGGTGACATGGTATTCGTCCCTGGAATCCGTGAGGCCATTCTTAACGGTTCCGAGGAGATTGACGCCAAGGTTATCACCAAGGCTGGTGAGATCAAGCCTATCCACCTCTATTTCAAGAACCTCACCGCTGACGAGCGCCAGATTCTCGCCGACGGCTGTCTGATGAATTATTACAAAAACCGCAAATAAAATGGAAAAAATCAAAATGACCACGCCGCTTGTCGAGATGGACGGCGACGAGATGACCAGGATCCTCTGGAAGATGATAAAGGATGAGCTCATCCTTCCCTTCGTGGACCTTAAGACCGAATACTATGACCTCGGCCTCCCCAACAGGGACAAGACCTCCGACCAGGTGACCATCGACGCCGCCAACGCCACCAAGAAATATGGCGTGGCCGTCAAGTGCGCCACCATCACTCCTAATGCTCAGAGGATGACCGAGTACAACCTCAAGGAGATGTACAAGAGCCCGAACGGGACCATCCGCTCGATGCTGGACGGAACCGTGTTCCGTACCCCGATCACCATCCCTTCGATCCACCCGGCCGTGAAGTTCTGGAAGAAGCCCATCACGATAGCCCGTCACGCCTACGGTGATGTCTATAAGAGCGTGGATATCGTTGTGGATGAGCCTGGTACCGCCAAGCTCGTGTTCGAGGGAGAGTCCGGAAAGACCCAGGAGGCCATTATCCATAACTTCAAGGGAGCCGGTGTCCTCCAGGGCATGCACAACACGGACAAATCTATCCGCAGCTTCGCCCACTCCTGCTTCCAGTACGCCCTTGCCCTCAAGCAGAGCATCTGGTTCGCCACAAAGGACACCATCGCCAAGAAGTACGACGGTCGTTTCAGGGCCATCTTTGACGAGGTGTTCCAGGAATATAAGGACCGCTTCGCCGAGGCCGGCATAGAATATTTCTACACCCTTATCGACGACGCCGTGGCCCGTGTCATGCGTTCCGAGGGTGGTTTCATCTGGGCTTGCAAGAACTACGACGGTGACGTGATGTCCGACATGGTATCCACCGCTTTTGGTTCCCTGGCCATGATGACCTCCGTGCTCGTCAGCCCTGACGGGAATTATGAATATGAGGCCGCCCACGGCACTGTGACCCGCCACTACTACAAGTACCTGAAGGGTGAGGAGACCTCGACCAACCCGATCGCGACGATCTTCGCATGGAGCGGCGCTTTCCGCAAGAGGGGAGAGAAGGATAACCTTCCTAAGCTCGTGGCCTATGCCGATAAGCTCGAGGCCGCTTGCCTTGACACACTCAACGAGGGCTATGCCACCAAGGACCTTGTGAACCTGATGGAGGGGATCACTCCCAAGATGCTGACCTCCGCCCAGTTCCTCGCCGAGATCCGCAAGCACCTGGAGAAATCTTTGTAATTCAAGTGTTTAAATAAAAAGTCCCGGGCCATATGACCCGGGACTTTTTGTCATCCTGAGCGAAGCGAAGGATCTATCGCCCCTCGATCACCTCCGTAAGCCTCCGATGAACTGCATATTGTGGCCAGGAGAGATTCTGGCTACATTTGCAAAAAGTTCATGAGATATGCTTACAAGAGAACAGATTCTGGA
>CACZZZ010000013.1 GCA_902785825.1 uncultured Bacteroidia bacterium | reverse complement strand
GAATCTGCCGCAGGTGCTGGGACTGGAGCTGTTGGAAGGCAGGGATTTCAATGAAGGCGAGTTCGGCCCGATTCTGTTCACGCAGGATCTCAAGGCGCATGGCGCTGAGATGGAGGTGTATGCCGATGAATTCGGCGACGGAGCCCCGATTGTGGGGTTCATAAGGAATGTGAATATCACTTCCATGCGCAAGGCCGATTCTCCGGTCGCCTTCCAGGTGCATACCAGCAAAGGACACACCATGCCGTTCGCCTATCTCCGGCTGACAGAGGGGGCAGACCGTCTGGCGGCCGTGGACAAGATTCAGGGCGTGCTGACGGAGATGGACCCGACGATGCCCTTCGAGGTGCAGTTTTACGATGCTATCGGCAAGAACCTGTACAGCGGCGAAGAGCGGCTGCGGCTGGCCGTGTGGCTATTTTCCCTACTGGCGGTGCTGCTATCTCTGGTGGGCATCTGGGGTCAGGTGCTGATGGACGTGCAGTACAAGAGGATGGAGATTTCCGTGAAGCGGGTGTTCGGGGCCGATATGGGCCAGATTACCGGCGAAGGCTTGATGCTGTATCTGAGGACAGTTGCCATTTGCTACGTGATTGCGGCGCCCATCGGTTGGCTGGTGGTACGGTACTACCTGCAGCAGTTCGCACACCGTGTGGGCTTCATGCCGTCGGTGTTCCTGCTGGCGCTGGTGATTGTGGGGATGCTTTGCGCCGCCGTGGTGCTGTATCACTACCTCAAGACCGCCAGGACCAATCCCGCGGAGGCGTTGAAGAATGAATAGATCCCTCGCTTCGCTCAGGATGACAGGGTGGTCGCTCAGGATGACATTCCCTTGTCATTCTGAACGGAGCGCAGCGAAGTGAAGAATCTGAAATAATATTGATAATCGAAGCAGCATTTCATACTTTTGTGCGTTTTATAAGAAAACGAAAGCAATGAAGATTTTGAAGACTGTTCTTTGTGCGGCGCTGCTGGTGGCAGGACTGTGCGGGTGTGAGAAGAATCTGATTCCTGAGATTGACTTGGCTAACAACCTGGAAGGAAGCTGGGAGAAGGTGTATCCGGAAGGAGTGCAGGATGCGGGGCTGGTGATATGGACTTTCTCGAGCATCAATAAAGAGAGTCAGGACCCGTTTATTCTGACCATCTATGTGTCTGATGTGTCCTCTGGGGATTCAGAAGAGAAATACATTTACCAAGAGCATCAGAACGGCTATCCCGGCGTTGGCAGTTCCACACCGGAAATTTACCTCTTTGAGTTGGACCACGATTTTATGCAAGAGGACAGGAAAGCGGCCTATACGCCCGCAGCACGGTACTATGTCAAGGAGTGCAGCAAGGACAAGCTGGTGCTCTCGCGCGAAGAAGTGAATGTGGACGGACCGAACCTGATCGAGGGCGACGTGACGTTCCAGAGGATGGGACTATATACCAAGTAGTTTCGTTGGTCAACTTGAAAATCACCTTCCCACTTGTCACCTGACCCAAGCCTCTGAAACAGATCCTTTGTGGGAAGGCCCGCCGATTTTGCCTCGCCTTCCCAGCCGGAACCCATTGCGGGCCTCCACAAGGCCTCCCTTCCGGGAAGGTGAATGTCGGGTTGGGCAGTAGATTCTTCGCTTCGCTCAGAATGACATTACACCTGTCATTCTGAACGGAGCGAAGCGAAGTGAAGAATCTGTACACAAAAATCACTATCTTCGCATAAATAAAAACCTGACATTATGTTTGAAAAACTTCCAAAGGAGATCGTCTCGGATCTGGGACTTGACAGACCCTTTATCAAGGGGCAGAGAATAATCATTAAAAATTGCTGGCACTTCAGCACTGACGGGAAAGCTGTTGATGTGATGTTCGAGGACGATGATGATTTCATCGCTGGGATGAACCGTATCTACATAATAGTAAGGGGGTTCAATGTCGTAATTCTTGCTTTCTCACTGATGGACACTCATGTGCACTTTGTGCTTTATGGGGAGTTCGAGGAGTGCAACAAATTCATGCATGAATATGTACGGCGCACTTCTCAGCACATATCCATAACACATGCGGAGCGCCATAAACTGGATAATGTTCCTATCGATTACCAGCCGGTTACTGATGATTCTTATCTGAAAACAGTCATCTGCTACACGATAAAGAACGCACCGGTGGGAGGACTTCCTTTTACGGCATGGGATTATCCATGGTCCAGTGGTCCGTTATACTTCAGGAGAACTGGTCTCTGGAGTTCTCCGGTTTGGATGGAAAGTAACTACAGTCCTGGCAATAGGGAGGGGCTAGGGCTACATCATGGTCGGAAACTATTGAGAACCAGGGATGTTCCACGAGAAGATGTGCCAATGATTGGCCAGATAGTCTTCCCAGGGGTTTATGTAGCCTATAAGATAGTCGAAAGGATATTCAAGACATGTAAAAGCTTCAATTATTTCTTGTACAAAACCAAGGAAGATGATGTTGATGCCAGGGGCGGGACTATTACGCACCTAACGATGCCTATCCAGGAAATGCGGCAACATAAGAATGAGTTATGCCGAGAGATGTTTGGTGTCGAGACAGTCAGGACTCTCGACATGCGCCAGCGCCTGATGCTGGCCAGGGCGCTCCGCTCCCGTTTCAATAGTTCCCTCAAACAGATAGCTAGGTTGACTGGACTGGTTTACGGGGAGGTCAAGGATATTATTTAGATTCAACTAGAAAATCACCTTCCCATCAGCTCCCTAACCCAGGCCTCTGAAACAGGTCCTTTGTGGGAAGGCCGGCCGATTTTGCCTCGCCTTCCCAGCCGGAACCCATTGCAGGCCACCACAGGGCATCCCTCCCGGGAATGTAAATGTCAAGTTGGGCCGTATGATTTCTTTGGAGACGCATTATGCCTTTTTCCGTGTTTTATAAGAAAACGAATCAAGATGAAGGCATTAAGAACAATAATCTGCGCCGCGCTGCTGGTGGCAGGACTGTGCGGATGTGAAAAGGATGACGTCGTGCGAACTGATTTGCTGGAGGGCGTCTGGGATAAGGTTTATCCTGAAGGAGTGGCCACGGATGGTTTCGTGAGATGGACTTTCCAGAAAGGTGATACCTCCTTTTACGGTTATTTGGATGTTATGGTTTCCGACGTGTTTGCGGGAGATCACACTCAAAACTATCTCTTCTGTGTCACCACGATACCTACTTTTATAAATGGACTTGAGGTGGACTCACTTTCATCCTACCCGAAACTCGAGGTTGTGGGTCCCGGTGAGAACCGCCCGGCCCTGGCCGTCTACGACATCTTGAAATGTAACCGGAAACAATTGGTCCTTAAATATATCGGATTCTTCCAGGAGTCCGATCCCTCTTTGGATCGGTACATTACCTTGAAGCGCCGGTCCAAATGAGTGTACCTGCTGGAATCTCGGAATAATTGTGTACATTTGACGAACAATAATACTCGATCGTCATGATGAAAAAGTTATTGGTTATCCTTTCCGCACTGGCTCTTCTGTGCGGTTGTTCTCCGAAATTGTACAATAACATCAAAGCGGATTCAGTTCCGGCAAGCCATCCGGACTATGCGGTGATTTACTTCTATCGTCCAGGAGGTTTTGTACAGACTCCGTACACTGTCCATCTTGGCGATCAACCGGTTTTCCGTTCGAAAAACAAGGCAAAGGCGGCAGTGAAAGTTGAGACTCCCGGTGAATATGAGATCTGGGCCGCGACAGAGTCCCGTGAGTCAATTGTCCTGAAAGTAGAGCCTGGTCAGGAATATTACGTCAAGACCATCACCAAGTTTGGCGTTGCTCTTTGGCGCCCGCTCATAGAGTTGATGGCCCCCCAAGCCGGCAAAGCCGACTGGGACGCCATCCGATAACATTGCGGGATCCCGCTAGGATTTGTCTTTCCTTTTCAGGCGGCCGCTCTTCCTGAGGGCCTCGTTTATGATCCACTGAAGCTGACCGTTGGTGCTGCGGAACTCGTCCGCAGCCCAACGTTCCAGAGCCTCCATTGTCTCGGGATCGATCCTGAGCACGAAGCTCTTGACAGCTTCTTTTTCTTTGGCCATATTAATAGATGCTTCCTGAATTCACGACAGGTTGGGCAGGCTCGTCTCCGCAGAGGACCACGAGCAAGTTGCTGACCATAGCGGCCTTGCGCTCCTCGTCGAGATCGACCACACCCTCATCCTTGAGCTTGTCAAGGGCCATCTTGACCATGCTGACGGCACCGTCAACTATCTTCTCGCGGGCAGCGATGATGGCATCGGCCTGCTGGCGGCGAAGCATCACGGCGGCGATTTCAGGAGCGTAGGCGAGGTAGTTGATACGAGCTTCCGTGACGTGGATTCCAGCCATTGAGAGACGGTCGTTCAGTGTCTTGACAAGGCGCTCGTTGATTTCCTCGGCATTTGAGCGAAGTGTCAGCTCGTCGGCGGAGTCGGGATTGTCGTAGGCGTAGCATCCGGCGACTTGGCGCAGGGCGGCGTCACTCTGGACACGTACGAAATTCTCAAAAGCCTGCGACAGGGAGCGGACAACTCCTCCTCGGGCGGTTGTTGTCACCACTGGAGCGAGCGACTGGCTATCTATCTCAAATAGAGCCTTGTAAGTGTCTTCCAGCTTCCAGACCAGGACCATTCCGATAAGAACAGGATTTCCGGCTTTGTCGTTGACCTTGATAGGCTCGGGGTTGAGGTTTCGGGCCCTCAAGGTGACACTCTTTTTGCTGAGCAGGGGATTTACCCAGTAGAAACCTGTGTCGAAGAAGGTGCCGCTGTATTTTCCGAAGAACACCAGGACCTTGGCCTCATTCGGCTCAAGTTTGATGAATCCGTTCATGCCGACTCCAAAGCAAAGCATAAGGAGACATCCAGCAATGGCCCAGTAGGCATTTGTGTCAGCCAATACGAAGCAATAGATTGCGAGAGCAAACACTATAAGAGCGAGAAGCAGAGCGAGGAAACCGTTGATGGTCAATCCTTTGTAGGTGTATTCTTTACTTTCCATGGTGATTTAATTTAATATCATTTTGATATCGCAAAGATACAATAAAAAATTATCGTTCCAAATAAATTCGATAATTTTTTTACTATATTGCGGAAAATATGACCGACATGGAAAGAATCACTTACGATGTGACGCTCGTGGAAGATACCACGGAAGGCGGGATCAGGAAGACCTTTTTCCGCACCTGCCCCGTTGTCTGCTCGGAAGCGATATACATAGAGACTGAAGGGGACATCATCCGCAAAGTCCAGTACACCAAAGGTTGCAATGGCAACACACAGGGCGTGGCGGCTTTGTGCGAAGGTCGCAAGGTTCAGGACGTGATCGCCCTTCTTGACGGCATTGACTGCAAAGGGCGTGGCACAAGTTGCCCTGACCAGCTTTCCCGGGCGCTGAAACAGCTCTGATTCTTAATTATTTCACTTCGAGAACCACCACCGAGGCGGGGGGCAGGGTGACCTTGACGGTCTTGCCGGATGTCTTGAAATCCTTGAACTTGGCGGGGGCCACTACGCTCTTTCCTTCGAAGTCGTTGTAGGATTTCACAGCCTCGATTCCTTTCCCTTTGCCGACAAGGATCTCTCCGGAGACCTTTGATGGCTTCAGGGCGTCAAACTCAAGCTCGACAGTCTTGGACTCATTGACGGACGGATTCGCCAGGGAGACATGGATAGCATCTGACTTTGAGGCGCTTACGCTCATAGTCGGGTACAATCTTCCAGATGTTGAGGCCAGGGAATCTGTCTGGAAGGTGACAGGCACGCTGGTAGCGTCCTGATGGACATTGAACATCCTGAAAACGTGGTAGGTAGGGGTAAGCACGATCTCTGATCCCTTTGTGAGGATCATGGCCTGGAGGACGTTGACCATTTGGGCGATATTGGCCATCTTGAGACGATCGGTGTGTTTGTTGAATATATTCAGTGTCAGGGCGGCGACGATAGCGTCCCTCATGGAATTCTGCTGGAAAAGATGGCCGGGATTGGTCCCAGGCTCCACATCGTACCACGTGCCCCACTCATCCAGGAGCAGGTCGATCCTGTGGTTGGGATCGTAGAGATCCATGATCGCCTCATGGTTCTTGATGACCTCGTCGATCTCGACGGCCTTGGCGATGACGTTGTAGTAGTCCTCGTCGGTGAACTCTGTGGCCGATCCCTTCTTGCCCCAATCGACGGTATAGTAGTGGAGGGACAGCCCCGAGATGTCTCCCCGAACCTTCTGCATCAGCACTTTAGTCCAGTTGTAGTCGTAATCGGAGGCCCCGCTGGCGACCTTGTACAGACGGTTGCCGTCGTAGTTACGGCAGTAGATGGCGTACCTCTTGTACTGGTCTGAATAGAACTCAGGGGTCATGTTTCCTCCGCAGCCCCAACTCTCATTCCCGACCCCGAGATATTTCACCTTCCAGGGCTCCTTTCTGCCGTTCTTGGCTCTCAACTCGGCCATTGTCCCGCCTTTTGCGGTCATATATTCAACCCACTTCGCCAGCTCCTCGACACTCCCGGAACCCACGTTCCCAGAGATATATGGCTCAATCCCAAGCATCTCGCAGAAGTTGAGGAACTCATGTGTGCCAAAGGAGTTGTCCTCGACAGTACCGCCCCAGTTGGAGTTGATCATCTTGGGCCTGTCGGCCTTGGGGCCGATTCCGTCCCTCCAGTGATACTCATCGGCGAAGCAGCCGCCCGGCCAGCGCAGCACAGGAACCTTTAGCTCCCGGATCGCCTCGACAAGGTCTTTGCGGTAGCCGTTGATGTTCGGGATGGGGGAGTCCTCGCCCACCCAGATGCCATCGTAAATGCACCTTCCAAGGTGCTCGGCGAATTGGCCGTAAATCTCCTTCGGGATCACAGGTTGATCGGTGGCGTTCTCGTGGACAGAGACTTTCACTTGTCCGAACATCGCGACGCAGAAGGCCGCGGCAAACAATGTGGTCAGAGTTCTTTTCATATCGATTGGCTAATAGTATTTCTTCTCTTGCCGGTAAAGGGCTATGAATATGAATATCAGCACCGTGAAAGCCCAGAGAGAGGAGCCTCCGTAGCTTAGCAACGGCAGCGGGATTCCGATCACCGGCATCAGACCGATGGTCATTCCGATATTGATGAAAAGGTGCATGAATATGCATGAAGCCACGCAGTACCCGTAAATCCGGGTGAAAGCCTCCCTGCTTTTTTCCGCGTCAACGACAATCCTCCAGATCATGAACACATATAGCAGGATCACGATAAGGCATCCGATGAATCCCCATTCCTCCCCGACGGTGCAGAAGATAAAGTCGGTGCTCTGCTCGGGGACAAAGCCGAAAGTAGTCTGCGTCCCGTTTAGGAATCCCTTGCCTTTAAAACCTCCTGAGCCTATGGCTATCATGCTCTGGTTGACATTGTAGCCCACGCCGGACGGATCCTCTTTCATACCCAGCAGCACCTCTATTCTTTTGCGCTGGTGTTCCTGGAGTATGTTGTTGAATATGAAGTCCGTAGAGAAGATCAGCGCTATTCCTGCCACCAATCCAATCGCCGAAAGCGACAGGTGCGGTTTTCTCTCCTTATAGCCTTTAACCAGAAGAGAGACTATGGCGACCACGCAAAAACTCAGGAGGATATACATGGGTTTGATCCCGGCGAGAAAGCTTTCGGGATTGACTGTCTTGCCGAGAATAAGGGGCAGGAGGCTCATCAGGAGAAGGACTCCCAGGTTGATCCAGAAGAGATGACCGATCTGTCCGGAGCCGATCGCGCCCGCCAGGGCTATCAATCCCAGCAATGTCAGCAGAGAAACATATGGCGAGGCGGTGAGAGTGAGGATGAACAGCAGGATGGCGGCTATGATGCTGAATATCCACCATCCGGAGAAGCCCTCCCGGTACATCACGAAGAGGAATCCAACGTACACAAGAGCCGATCCGGTCTCGCTTTCGGCAAGGATCACCAGCATCGGGACACCGATAATCAAGGCGGTCATCATGAAATCCTTGAACCTGGTGACCCGGTAGTTTGTCTGGCTCATCAATGTCGCCAGCAGCAACGAAGTCGTGATCTTGGATATCTCCGCGGGCTGGAACTTCACCGGGCCGAACTCGAACCAGGAGTGGGATCCCTTGACATCCTTAGACACGAATATGACCACTACCAGCAAAACCAGCACGAACAAGTACAATGGCAAGGCGGAACTTTCCCAGAATCTGGGATTTATGGCAAACAGGATCAGCACGGCAAGCGCCAGCGCGGTAAGGATCCATACGAACTGTTTCCCGCTTCGGACGCTGAAGTCGAAGATGCTGGACGGCTCCGAGGAATGGATCGAGGCATAGATGTTGACCCAGCCGATAAAGATTAGGAGCAGGTAGGAGATTACCAGCTTCCAGTCAATCGACTGCTTGACGCCTCTGTCGGAAAAGTTTCCCATGTCCCGGCCTTAATTATACGTTTTGACTCTGGACATGAGGTCTCCCTGCATGATCCTGTTCTCGAGATCCGGCCTGGATATCTCCCCGTTGAGGTATTTCTCGATAAGCAGGGAGGCGATAGGGGCAGCCCAGGTGGCTCCGAACCCCGCATTTTCCACATAAGCCGCCACAGCTATCTTTGGGTCATCCTTGGGGGCGAAGCAGATGAACACCGAGTTGTCGGCTCCCCTCGGGTTCTGCGCGGTTCCGGTCTTGCCGCAGATGTCCAGGCCCTTCACCTCGGCGACCCATGCCGTACATCCGGTTCCAGGGCCGTTGTTGACCGCTCTCCACATTCCGTTGATCACTTTTTTGAAGTTGGTCGTGTCAACCATGGTGTACTGGCGCTCATTGTACTTAGGGTCTATCTCAACCCCTTCGGACGCTTTGACAATATGTGGGATCTTGTACCAACCCCGGTTCGCCATGATAGCGGCGAGATTGGCGATCTGCAAGGGCGTGACTCCAACCTCGCCCTGACCGATAGAGATGGATATGATGGTCGTGAATTTCCAACCGCCTTTGCCGTAACGCTTGTTGTAAAGCTTTGAGGTAGGGAGGGTTCCACCAAGTTCCGCAGGGAAGTCGCTCCCCAGCTTGTGCCCGAACCCGAAGCTCTGGACATATTCGTTCCACTTGTCAAGAGCTTCGTCGATGTTCTTGTATTTCTTGTTTTCCAGAATACTCCTGAGGACGTAGCAGAAGAAACCGTTGCAGGACATCATGATAGCCTCTTCGAGTCTCAAGGGGGACCAGTGGTTGTGGCATCCGAGCTTGTGGCTTCCGAAGTGATATCCCTGGTAGCAGGGGTAAGCCATGTCCATGTTGAGAACACCCTCCTGAAGGCCGATGAGGCCGTTCACGAGCTTGAACACCGAGCCGGGGGGATAAGGAGCTTGGACAGCCCTGTTGAACATGGGCTTGTGGGGATCCTTGATGATCTCGTTGTAGTGCTGGCTGATGTCCGCGAGCATGCTGACATCGACTCCGGGGCTTGATACCAAGGACAGAATCTCCCCGGTTTTAGGCTCGATCGCGACAAGGCTTCCGACCTTGTTCTTCATCAGTTCCTGGCCATATTGCTGCAGGTCTGCGTCTATCGTTGTGACGATGTCATGCCCCGGAACCGCTTCCTTGTCCATCTCCCCGTCCTTGTACGGCCGCTCAATCTGGTTGCGTGAATTGCGGAGGTAGATGTGATACCCCTTCTCCCCGCGGAGATCCTTCTCTCTGGCCGCCTCGATGCCGGTCTTCCCGGCGTAATCCCCGGGGCGGTACTCTCCCGGATGGGACTCGATGTATTTCTGATCCACCTCAGAGACATATCCCAGAAGGTTGCCGCCGGCATTGACGGGATAGTCCCTTATGCTCCTGACCTGCCCCCTGAATCCCGGAAAATTGTACTGGATCTCGGCAAACTTCATGTAAGTCTCCGGCTTGATCTGCTTGAGCATCACCATGCTTTGGTAGCCTATCTTCTTTCTGTTCCTGGAATATTCGGCCATCTTTTCCCTGATGAACTCCGGAGTGGTCTCAAGGACTGAGGCGAGCAGCAGCGTGTCGAACGGGGCGACTTCCCTTGGAGTGACAAGGATGTCGTAAGTGACTTTGTTGCTGACAATTATCTTCCCGTTGCGATCATAGATAATCCCCCTTGTCGGGTAGATTATATCGTACACCATCGAGTTGTTCGAGGCGTTGATCTTGTACTCGTCGTCGATGATCTGGATATAGAACAGCTTTCCGAGCAGGATGGCGGCTACCACGATCAGCCCGGCGAGAAGGAACTTGCTCCTGTTGTTACCTTCTGTCGTCATAGCTCAGGAGGTTGACTATCAAGGCGGACACAAGGTAGCTGGCGAGCAGGGATATTCCCAGTTTGGAGGCCATGAACCATAAAGGCCTGGTGCCGGCGCAGTCGGCCGTGATGTAGATTGCCAGAAAGAGAGTTGTCACGAGGATCACTGCGAAGGACACCCTTGTGAACCCATATTTCCTTGCGGAGATATTCTCCTTATGCTCAAAAGGTTCCGAGCCGAAAATCATGTTGATGAGTCCCTTCCTGACAAAAGCGACGGGAATCAGGGACAGGGCGTTGAGTCCGAGGGCTCCCTCGGCGAAAAAGTCGACGGCCAGTCCGGTGGCGAAAGCTATGGCCATCGCCCATGGAGTGTCCACTTTCGTGGGGATGCAGAGCACCATCATCGGGAGAATCGTCACCATGCAGAGCGTGGTGAAATGGAAATAGTTGGTCAGCAGCATCTGGGCGACCACCATCAGGATGTATGTGACCGTGAAAGTGCTCCTCATCGCTTGCCCTCCTTGATTTTGCTGTCCATGCCTTCGATCTCCTCGATCTCGCGGATCCTCGTGTTCTCGATGATGGTGACATATTTCAGGGCGCTGTGGTCCTGGAACAACTTGACCCTGATCTCGTTGGTCGCTCCGTTGATAACCTTCGCCTCCCCGGCCACGCCCAAGGGGATGTCCGGAGGGAAGATCGCGGAATAGCCGCTCGTGTACACGGTGTCTCCCGGATTGTACTTGAACTGGAGGGGAATCTCCCGGAGGACTCCCTCGTCAGTCCTCATCCCGTCCCAAGCCAGGGGACCCACGGCTCCGGAGGTGTCGATCCTGGCGCTGATGTTGAGCTCTTTGTTCAGGAAGGAGATGGCGAAGGAATAGTGCTTGCTGACCGCGTCCACTATCCCGATGACACCTTTCGAGGTGACGATTCCGGAGTTCTCGACCACACCGTCCTCGCTGCCCTTGTCGAGAATGAGGTAGTTGTGCTGGGAATTGGTTCCGGACTTGATGATGGTGGCGGGGATATACTTGAACCCGTTGTCCCTCAACACCGGAAGTGACGAAGGATCAGATTCTTTAGCTGCCAGCTGGTAGCTTCTCAAAGATTCCCGCAGGCTCTCGTTCTCAAGGGCGAGCTCATCGTTCTGCCTCTTGAGGGAGAAATAATTCCTCACAGACTGCGAGGCTCCCCATGTCTTCGCCATGAAGCCATGTGAGATCCTGGCTATCCAGAGTTTCTGAAGGGTGCTGTTGTTGGAGAGCATGAGCAAGGCGGCGGCTTCCAGCAGGATGAAAACCGCGAGGTTGATGATTCTGCTTGCCAGTGGTCTCTCCTTGGGCATTATCTCATCAGGAATGAGTAGTTCGATGTCTTCTTGAGAGCTATGCAGGTGCCTCTCGCCACGGCCCTAAGCGGATCCTCGGCGACGTGGAACTGGATATTGACCTTCTCCGTGAACCTCTTGGCGAGACCTCTGAGCAAGGCTCCGCCTCCAGAAAGGAAGATACCGTTCTCCACGATGTCAGAGTAAAGCTCGGGAGGGGTAAGCTCCAGCACATGGAGGATAGAGGCCTCAAGCTTCGCCACACTCTTGTCAAGGCAGTGAGCGATCTCCTGATAGGTGATCGTGGCCTCCACAGGATGCGCGGTCATGAGGTTCGGACCGTTAACGACAAACGGCTCGGGCTCCTCGTCAAGGTCGGGGATGACAGCTCCGACCGCTATCTTGATCTTCTCGGCCGTTGTCTCGCCAATCTTGATGTTGTGCTGCTGACGCATGTAGTACTGGATGTCCGTGTTGAACACGTCTCCAGCTGTCTGGATGCTCTCCTGCTCGACGATGCCTCCAAGGGAGATGACAGCGATCTCAGCGGTACCTCCACCTATATCGACGACCATGTTGCCCTTAGGAGCCTCGACGTCAAGACCGATTCCAAGAGCGGCGGCCATCGGCTCGTAGATCAGGTAAACATCTCTACCTCCAGCATGCTCGCAGGAGTCGCGTACGGCCCTGATCTCTACCTGAGTACTACCGGAAGGGATTCCGACCACTATCTTGAGGTTGGGGGAGAAAAGGGATTTCTTCTTGTTATTGACCTGCTTGATGAATCCCTTGATCATCATCTCCGCCGCGTTGAAGTCGGCGATAACACCGTTGCGCAGGGGCCTGATGGTCTTGATGCCGGGATTGGTATGCTCATGCATCAGCTTGGCCTGCTGGCCGATAGCGATGCATTTCTGGGTATTATTGTCTATAGCGACAATGCTCGGCTCGTCAAGCACCTTCTGGTCGTTTCGGAAAATGACCGTGTTGGCAGTGCCGAGGTCCATTGCTATTTCTTGCGTTAAAAACGAAAATGCCATAAAAATCCAAGTCTTTATTACAACTTGTAAATATACAAAAAAAGTTATATTCGCGAGGATAATTATGGCCAAGGGAAACAAAATATTAATCGTGATGGCGGCCGGAAGCGGCAGCAGGATGCGCTCCGCTACTCCGAAGCAGTTCCTCGATTTGGGTGGCAAACCTATCCTGAGACGTACCATCGAGTCTTTCATCTCGGCGGAGCCGGACATCCGTGTCATCACGGTCCTGCCTAAAGACCATATTTCTTTCTGGAAGGAATATTGCCTGTCCGCCGACTTCAACTACCCCCAGCTTCTGGTTCAGGGCGGTTTCACCCGCTTCCATTCTGTCAGGAACGCCCTGGAGAGAGTCCCTGAAGGAGCGGTTGTCGCTATTCATGACGGTGTCCGCCCGCTTGTTTCCCCCGGACTTATCAAGGAAATGTTCTCCCTGATGTCCACCAGGAAATGCCGGGCGCTCATACCCGTGCTTCCCTCGATTGACACTTTGAGGATTCTGGACCGGAGGGTGGACGATTCCGGGGTCGAGACGCTGACCGCATCGGAAGAAGAGCTGGACCGCTCCCGGGTCTATCGTGTCCAAACCCCACAGATGTTCGTTTCCGAGGATATAAAGGCGGCATATTCCCAGGCGTTCGACACTTCCTTTACAGATGACGCCTCCGTGGCTTCCAAAAAAGGAATACCTCTCTCGTTCTGTGAGGGAGAGAGGTATAATTTCAAATTGACTTCTCCGGAAGACCTGGAGATGGCGAGGATGATTATTTCTTCTTCTCGCCTGTAGTCTGATAGCTGGTGCTCTTATAATCTTTCACCCACACCTGCCTCTCGATGGCCTGGTCAAGGGAGATCATCGTGTCCGTTGACTGCACGAACGGGATGTTCTGCATCGTGTTCAGAAGCACTTCCATGAGGTGGTCATTGTCAAAGCAATATACCTTGACAAGGAGGGCGGCGCTGCCAGTGACGAAATGGCATTCCACAATCTCGGGAATCTTCTTGAGATTGGCGACAACCTCAGGGTACTTGTTGGCTTCCGATAGAGTCACGCTAATGAAAGCGCAAACATTCAGACCAAGAGCCTGTGGCTTTACAAGAAGCCTGGAACCGGTAATGACCCCATTAGCTTCCAAACGTTTGACTCTCTGGTGAATAGCCGCTCCGGAAACACCGCATTCGCGAGCAATCTCCAAGAATGGCATCCTGGCGTTCTTGACCAGGTAAGACAAGATTTTCTGATCGATTTGGTCAATGTGATAAGTTGCCATCGCTTTCAATTTATAACTTAATGATGGCAAATTTAAAAAAATATTTTAAAAAATCAAGCCTTTTTGAAACGTCTGTGACCTTTAGACGTTGGTTTTGATTTTTCAATGATGTCCTTGCACATCTCCTCCGTGAGAGTTGAGGCGTCGGTGCCTTTCGGAATCCTGTAATTCGAATTGCCGGATTTTATGTAAGGACCATATCTTCCGTTTATCACTTGAATGCCCGAATCCTTAAAGTCGGCGATCAGAGGATTTGCCTCAGTCTTACCTGCCGCCGCCTCGATCAGCTCCACACATTCCTGCAGACTGATTTTCACGGGATCCTTCCCCTTAGGAAGGGAGACGTTCTTGTCACCATATTTGAGATAAGGTCCGAAGCGTCCCTTCATGGCTATCACATCGACACCATTATGCTCTCCTACGGTCCTGGGAAGCTCGAAAAGCTTAAGCGCCTCAGCCAGAGTTATATTCTCGATAAGCTGGCCTTTCGCGAGCGATGCGAACTGAGCCCCCTCACCTTCGCCTTTCTGGATGAACGGGCCGTATTTCCCGAACTTGGCCGTGACCGTGTTCCCCTCCGGGTCAACTCCGATCTCCCTGGTTACGCGGCTGTAGTTGCCGTCGTGAAGGACTTCTTCCACTTTCTTATGGAAAGGGGAGTAGAACTCGCTGATCACCTTGTTCCATTCCTGTCTGCCTCCCGCGATCTTGTCAAAATCCTGCTCGACATTGGCGGTGAAATCGTAGTCCATGATGTCAGTGAAGTTCTTCTCGAGATAGTCAGTCACGATCATGCCTATCTCCTGAGGAAGGAGCTTGCCTCTTTCCGCTCCGACAGTCTCAGTCTTGGACACCTCAGAGATGGAGTTATCCTTGAGAGAGAGGTCTGTCACAGGAATCTTGCGGCCTTCCTTGTCACCTTTGACTATGTAACCTCTGCCAGAGGTCAAAGTGCTGATCGTGGACTGGTAAGTGGACGGGCGGCCGATGCCGAGCTCCTCCAGTTTCTTAACCAGAGTGGGTTCTGAATATCTCGGGGGAGCGGCCGTGAATTTGCATTCGGCCTTGATCTCGCGTCTTTCCATCACAGTGCCCTCGCTGAGGTCCGGGAGAATTGTCTCGCCTTCCGGATCCTCCTGATCATCAGTACCTTCCATGTAAAGCTTCAGGAATCCGTCGAAGATCACCTGTGTCGCCTGGACGTTGAATTTCTCTTCCCTTTTGTCCGAAGACAATTTCATCAGGGTGTTGAGCACTTTGGCGTCGGCCATCTGGGAGGCCACCGTGCGTTTCCAGATCAGGTCGTACAATTTTTTCTCCTGGGCCGTTCCCTCTATCGAGGTGTTCTCTATGAAAGTGGGACGGATTGCCTCATGGGCTTCCTGGGCGCCCTTGCTGTGCGTCCTGAATTGCCTTGTCTTCTGATATTCAGGTCCGAAATGTTCGGTAATATATTTCTTGGAAGTCCCGAGAGCCAGAGATGAGAGGTTCGTCGAGTCGGTTCTCATGTAGGTGATAAGACCCCTCTCGTAGAGAGCTTGCGCGACCCTCATCGTGACGCTGACAGGGAAGCGGAGCTTACGTCCGGCCTCCTGCTGCAAGGTGGAAGTAGTGAATGGAGGAGCCGGGTTCCTGACAGCCTCTTTCTTTTCCACGCTTGAGACTTTGAACTCAGCCCCAATACAGTCCTCAAGGAACTTATGAGCCTCGTCGATCCCATTGAACCTGGTGTCCAGCAAGGCTTTGACTTTAACGGAAGCCGGCAGTCCCACCGGGTGGAACACACCGTCAACCCTGTAATACGGCTCGCTTTCGAAAGCCATGATCTCTTTTTCCCTCTCGACCACGAGCCTCAAGGCGACTGACTGGACTCGTCCGGCAGACAGTCTGGGCTGGATCTTTCGCCACAATACCGGCGATAGCTCGAAGCCGACGAGCCTGTCCAGGACCCTTCGGGCCTGCTGGGCGTTGACCAGGTCCATGTCGATGTCCCTGGGGTTTTTGACGGCGTTGAGGATAGCGTCTTTGGTGATCTCGTGGAAAACGATCCTGCGGGTGTTATCTTTCTTGAGTCCGAGAGTCTCGAACAGATGCCATGAGATGGCTTCTCCCTCGCGGTCCTCATCGGACGCGAGCCAGACTGTGGAGACTGAATCGACTGCTTTTTTCAGATCCGCCACTACCTTTTTCTTGTCAGCCGGGATGACGTATTCAGGAGCGAACCCCTTCTCGACATCCACGCTCAGTTTGTTGTCCTGGAGGTCACGGATATGGCCGAAACTGGATTTGACCAAATAATCTTTCCCTAAAAAATTCTGGATGGTATGGGCCTTCGCCGGAGACTCCACAATAACTAGATTCTCTGCCATAGTCTTTTAATTTGCAAGTTGTTCATAGAATGTTTGTAGTTTCGTTCCGCAAAGTAAAGCACAAACCGGGCAATTTTCCAAATTTTGTTATAAATTTGTCTTTATTATGATCGAAGAGACAAGAAAGAAAATAACAAAGTGGTTCTGGATCCTCATCACGCTTCCGGTGCTGTTCCTCTTATTCATGGTCCTGCTTGTCTGGATGTTCGCTGACATCCCTTCTTTCAAGGAGTTGGAGAACCCTGACAGTAAGCTTGCGACGCAAGTGATCGCCGAAGACGGGGAGATTCTGGCCACCTTCCACATCGAGAACAGGACGTTCGTGACCTATGAGGAGCTTTCTCCGAATATCGTCCACGCCGCAGTTGCGACTGAGGACGCCCGTTTCTACAAGCATTCAGGCATAGATTTCAAGGGCCTGGCCAGGGTCTTTTTCAAGACCCTTCTCCTGCGGGATTCCAGCCAGGGAGGAGGCAGTACCATAACCCAGCAGCTGGCGAAGACCCTTTATCCTAGGAAAGAGCTTGGAAAGAAAGTCCCCGGGATCTATCACATGAAAATGGTGTGGACAAAGCTCAAGGAGTGGATCACCGCGGTGAAACTTGAGAGGGACTACACCAAGGACGAGATCATGACCATGTATCTCAACTCTATTTTCTTTGGTAGTAGCGCATACGGAATCCGTTCAGCGTCAGAGACTTTCTTTGGAAAACTCCCAGCGGATCTGACCATCGAGGAGAGCGCCATGCTCGTCGGTATGGTCAATAAGCCCACAAGATACAACCCGGCCATCAATCCGGACAAGGCCTTGCTCAGAAGGAATTTCGTCATCGGCCAGATGGAAAAGGCCGGCTACATAACCAAGGCTTCCCGCGATTCCATCAGGGCGATTCCGATCACTCTCAATTATGAGATTCAGGATCATAATTCCGGACACGCCCCATATTTCAGGGATATGATCAGGCGGGTCATGACAGCCAAAAAACCTCGGAAGGGCGACTATAAGATCCGTGAGGACTATGTTGCCGACTCTCTCGCATGGGCAGACGACCAGCTTTACGGTTGGCTCGAGAAGACACGCAAGGCGGACGGCTCCCAGTATGACCTAGACAGGGATGGCTTGAGAATCTACACGACCATCAACTACAAGATGCAGAAATATGCGGAAGAGGCTGTGGCCGAGCATATTAAGTCTCTTCAGGCCGATTTTATGAAAGACCTCAAGCGCAAGACGAACGCCCCGTTCTCCAACGACATCGATGAGGCCACCCGCAACCGCCTGATGAACCAGGCTCGCCGTTGGAGTGACCGTTGGCGCATGTTGAAGAAAAACGGCAAGTCCGACTCGCAGATCCTCAAGACCTTCTCCGAGCCAATCAAGATGAGGGTGTTCGCCTACAATAAAAAAGGATATGTGGACACCACGATGACTCCTGACGACTCCATCCGCTATTATAAGTCGATGCTCAGGACCGCGTTTGTGGCCATGGAGCCCGGAACCGGCCATGTGAAGGCCTATGTCGGAGGACCGAATTACAGATACTTCAAATATGACAACGTCCGCCAGGGTAAACGCCAGGTAGGCTCGACCATCAAGCCTTTCCTCTACACGCTCGCTATGCAGGAGGGCATGACCCCGTGCGACAAGGTTGTTGACTTGCCTCAGACTTTTGAGATCCCTGGTGGTGACACCTGGACTCCCCGAAGCACCGACAGCGAAAAGTGGATCGGCAAGACCGTCACTTTGAAGTGGGGTCTGACCAACAGCTCGAACAACATTTCCGCCTATCTCATGAAGCAGTTCGGCCCGGAAGCCATGGCTGACATGATGAGAAGGATGGGCATCCAAAGCCATATTGACGAGGTTCCCGCATTGTGCGTGGGACCGGCGGACATAACACTTTGGGAAATGGTAGCCGCCTACAACACCTTCCCTTCGAAGGGCGTGTATGTGGCGCCGTTGTATGTCACAAGGATAGAAGACAGCCAGGGTAACGTGATCACCGAGTTCACCGGCAAGAAGAAAGAGGCTATCGGAGAGAACACCGCCTTCCTGATGGTGAACTTGATGGAGGGTGTTGTCCAGGGCGGAACGGCCAGCAGGCTGCGTTACCGTTATAACCTCATGGGCGAGATAGCGGGCAAGACTGGAACCACCAACGACAACTCGGACGGTTGGTTCATCGGTTACACCCCCACCCTTGTGGCCGGCGTTTGGACCGGTGCCGAGGACAGGCAGGTCCACTTCCAGTCCGGAGCCTTGGGTCAGGGCGCCAACATGTCCCTTCCCACATGGGGAATATTCATGAAGAAGGTTCTGGCTGACGGAACCCTTGGGGTCACGGCCAATGACAGGTTCATTGCGCCTGCCGGCGTTGTTGACGGGCTTGGATGCACCGGGAGCGACGATGAGGTCACTGCTGAACAGTCCAAGATTGAGGATTATTATTTTGAATGACGATATGGGCAAGTACAAGAAAATCGCTGTGATTTATGGTAGTGACTCTTCCGAATGGGAGGTGTCGTGCCGGAGCGGAGAGTTCATCGCGTCCCGAATTGACGGGACTGAATATGACGTGTATGAGATTTTCGCCCGCTTTGGGAAGTGGCAGCTTGTCGCTATGAAAAAACGCGACGCGATGCGGGTGCCTTTCCCGGAAGGCTCAAGGCCTGAGGTTGACAAGAGTGACTTCTCTGTCAAGGTCTATGGCGAGAAGATCAATTTTGACTATGCCTACATAGTCCAGCACGGGACCCCCGGTGAGAACGGCCTTATGCAGGGGTATCTTGAGATGTTGGGAATTCCGTTCAGCAGCTGCGGCGCCTTTGTCTCGGCCATCGCTTTCGACAAGTTCGCCTGCAAGAGCTACCTGCGGGACGTGGATTTCGTCAAATGCTCTCCGGATATATTCGTGCGCTCCGGAATGGATCTGGATGAGGTGGTCCAGAAAGCCGCGTCAACGTTGAAGTTCCCCGTTTTCGTCAAGCCTACGGACGCCGGCTCAAGTTTCGGTATCACTAAAGTCATGCGCCCTGAAGACCTGAAAGAGGCCATCAGTTTCGCTTTCTCAGAAGGTCCTACCGTGATCGTCGAGCAAGGGATTAATGGCCGCGAGTTCACATGCGCGGCGTATGCGGATGCCGAGGGCGTAAAAGCCCTTCCCATCATCGAGATAGTCACGAACAACGACTATTTTGACTATGACGCCAAGTACAACGGCAATAGTCAGGAAATATGCCCCGCCCCCGTTGAGGAATCCTTCAGCACTCATGTTCAGGAGGTTACAAAGCGGATATATTCCCATCTCGGCTGCAAGGGAGTGGTCAGGATGGATTATATCAATGGCGAGGACGGCCTGTATTTCCTTGAGGTGAACACCATCCCCGGGATGACCAGCGCCTCATTGGTTCCCAAGATGTTGAGAACCGCCGGGATCGACATCACCGACTTCCTTTCCGGAATAATCGAGAATACCGAAATAATCGATAATTCCTAATGCTTCTGCGGGATTTCCTGAAGGAGGGAATGTCCCGCCTCGAGCCCCTCTATCCGACTCCGGAGGCGAGGGATATCATTTTGTCGCTATGTGAGAGCCGCCTTGGCATAGGAAGGTACACCTATGCCACTGATCCGGGCTATTCTCTTTCCGTGGAATCCTCGCAAGTTCTTACTGAAGATTTAGGCAGGCTCGCCGCGGGTGAGCCTTTGCAATATGTGCTCGGATTCAGCGATTTCTATGGGAGGCGTTTTAATGTCACTCCCGATGTCCTTATCCCGAGACCTGAGACGGAAATACTTTGTGATGAGGCACTTAAGATAGCTCGCAGACACGGCTCCGCTCCAAAGGTACTCGATCTCTGCACCGGTTCCGGTTGTATAGCCTGGACTATGGCCTTGGAGATTCCGGATGCTTTGGTTTATGGGGTTGATATTTCCGAAAAAGCCCTTGAGGTCGCCTCCGGGCAAGATTTTCACCGGTCGCCGAGCGAAGTCGAAGTGACTGTCTCTGAGCGGAGTCGAAGGCCGGTCTCTGAGCGGAGTCGAAGGGTGGTCCTCCTTCAAGCCGACATCCTTCAGGATCCGCCTCATTTCCCCTGCGGGACATTCGACCTCATCCTGTCCAATCCGCCATACGTGATGGACAGCCAGAAAAAAGAGATGCGCCCCAATGTTTTGGAATATGAGCCATCGATAGCCCTCTTCGTCCCTGATGACGACCCGTTGGTATTTTATCGCGCTGTGGCCAGGTGGTCTCAGGCACTTCTATCTTCTGGAGGAACCGGGATTGTGGAGATAAATGATCTGTTAGGAGAGCGCACCCGGGATCTTTTCCTCTCTTCCGGATTTAAAGATGTCTCAATATTAAAGGATTTTTCAGGAAAAAACCGGTTCGTCAAGTTCGCCCGATAGGTCTCTGACACTCACCAGTTGCCGTTTTTGTCAATTAGCCGTTGAATTTTTTGTCCAACGGCTGTTTTTTTGTCACTTCGCGTCATGGAATTATTAACTACTAAAAACTTATTCAAAATGAAAAATTTCATCGCTAAGAAAAAGTCGCCGCTGCCTTTGCCGCTGGCCCTTTTGTCTGCGGCCTTGCTGTCTCTCCAGGCCTGCGACGAGACTTCCCAACCACTCATCTCTCCGGAGGCTCCATCCGCGACTCTGGAACTTACCCCTTATTCAGTTGCCAGGACTCTTTCCGGGATCCCTTTCACAATCGACCAAGTCCGGGAAGTCTGGGATGGTGTCAATGCTTCCTCCGCCAATGGGTATGACGAGGAGTACACATTTTCAGATATGTTCTCCTCGCCTGGCAGAGGTGTTGGAGATGAGTTGTCTGGTACTCGATCCCCAAGTGTGTATCAAGTTCCGTTTTCCCAGCTGATTGCCAGCCGTCTCGGGGAGTCTGTCGCTTCGTCAGACTTGCGGATTTATTGGCCTTATTCAGAGGACTGGGACGGAGTTTCCATGCCTGCGATCACTTTCTGCCCGGAGGTCGCGCTTGAGTCTCACGTCGCCTATCAACGTGAGGAACTTCCTGGAGGCAAATGGATTGTGAAAGAGATTCCTGTTGATGAGGAATATGCCCGGAAGCATCCTGTCTGGGTTGTGGGGTGGAATGAGAATGTGGGGGCAATGACTCCGCAGATGCTGGAGAAACTACGTCCGGAAGCCAGCGTCACTCGAGCGTCCACTGATTTCAAGACACTGAAGCTGAAGGAATTCAAGGCCCATGTGCAGTATGATCCATGGTACTCTGGAGGCGCCGAGTTTTTCATCAAGTGTGGATCTTTGAAGGCCTTTACGGCCACGGTCGCGTCTGACCTTTCGAAGTACACGCCAGAGATCACGGACCTGATGATCAAAGTGAAGAGAAAACAGGTCATGACGTCGTTGAGGTACAACACGGTCCTGGTCCCAGAGTGGTCGCCGCAGCTTTCGGAGTGTGTTTTCCTTATTCATGAGGATGACGGAGGCAAGTCCACCACCTGGAAGGCAAGCGGCGAGGTTAAGATCAAATCCAAGGCCTATGGATTCTCTGTCGAGTTACCTTACCATCGCAACGACGACATCGTCTGGCGCGGCAAGCTATCCTCTTCTTATTTCGAAAAGAACAACGGAGTCCCGAACCGCTACGGCGACGTGTCTATCACCTTTGTCTTCAATTGATGGTCATTTGCTCCCATTGAGGCTGGTCTTCACTGGCCAGCCTCTTTAATTAAGCGACCTTCTCCCCAACGCACTTGGCGAGATATATTCGAAAGCGGATTTCTTTTGAAATTGTGATCTTGATCGCTATGCCAAGGACACTGTCATTTCGCAGCGGGCACAGTCGAAGCCGAGGCGGTAGCGCTTGCCATTATTGACGAGGTATAGTGGCCCAGGTGTTATCCGGTTACCATTTGTCATTCTGAGGCCGGAGGCCGAAGAATCTTTCGGGCATAGCCCCAACTCATGCCTGAGGCAGTACTTTGTCCGCATCAGTTCGGCTCCATCCCGGTGGGTCATCTCAAAGGCGTCCTCGATGTCCTTGGCTCCAAGACAGCGGAGTGCCTCACGGGCAATGCTGTTGGAGATATTGGACTTATAATCAATTGTTTCTGGCATTACGTCACCCTTCCCCATAGCGTCACCTGTCACCCTGAGCGAAGCGAAGGGTCTATCCTCGCAAGACGATTGATCCAGCCTCTGTGCGATCTCTCTTCGTATCCCGTTAATCGCCGAAGCCGGCATGAAAGGAAGTCTCCCGCCAGAACCACTTGAGTCTAAATTAGATAGAGTGAAAGAATAGATTCCCGAAGCCTTTTCAATCTGACTTTTGAACATCGCCTCCATTCTCTCGACGTTGTTCGCCTCCTGGCCCCCAGCATCCATCTCGAACTCCACGATCCTTCCGTCCTCACTTTCCGCTTTAACTCTAATAGTGTATGCCGGGATGCGGCAGGGCCCGGATGGCGTCCCGGGCATTGTTGATCTGAAAGACAGTGAGGCTTTGACGGAAATGCGGCGGACGGGGAGGTTGGCATCGATCTCTTTCTCGAAGGAGACGCTGAGATTCCTCCGGAGCCTCGCTCCGACATAGAGTCCCGGAACCTCCTTGCATATTATCCGGTTACCTTCGCAGACATCACCCCTGAACCCCCTGATCTCACCTCCGCCTTTCGGCGTGAAAGTGAATCCATCCCCGTTGCGCAGCGTCGTCGTCGGATTGTCCAACTTTATAACAATCTCCGAGAATGGCGCCGGACTGCCGCTCGAGCACGGCCGCGTCCATTCTCGCTTCGCCCTTCGACTTCGCTCAGGGCTTGCTGCGGCTGAGTACGGCCTAAGCTCGACGGCAGCTCCGGCTTGCGTCCTTATGCCGGCGACTGTTCCTATATCTTCTCCGGCGGATTTCGGAGCGTCCATGGAGGACCATTTGCCGCGCTTCCCGTCGAGGAACAGCTCCGTGTAACCACGGTTGAATGTCTTCCTCAAATCGGGCGTGAAGCCCCCCTCGACCTTGCCGAACGAGGCCCTGCGGTATTTGTCCGGATGGGCGGACACGAGAGTGTCAAGAGCTTTTGAATATGCCCTGACAGTATTCCTTACATAAGAGATATTCTTAAGGCGTCCCTCAATTTTAAAGGAGCATACCCCCGCCTCGGCGAGGTCTGAGAGCCGTTCGATCAAGTTGAAATCTTTGAGTGAAAGGAGCGCCTTGTCTTTGACGAGGACCTTTCCGGAACTGTCTTCCAGATTGTAAAGCGACCGGCAGGCCTGGACACAGGCTCCCCGGTTGGCGCTTCTCCCGGCCACGGCCTCGGACATGTAGCACTGTCCGCTGTAGCAAACGCAGAGCGCCCCATGAACGAAGAACTCGATCTCGCAACTAACGGCTTCCCGAATAGCCCTGATTTGATAAAGCGAAAGTTGTCTTTCAAGGACAATCCGGCTTGCCCCGAGGCTCTCATAGAACCGGGCCTGCTCCGGTGTGCGGATGGCGCACTGGGTGGAAGCGTGCGCCTCCATGTCATTCTGAGCGGAGCGAAGAATCTCAAACACGGCCAGGTCCTGGGCGATCACAGCATCCACCCCGGCCTCGGCTGCTTCCGTCAAGATCCTCCGGGCCTCGGGAATCTCCGAATCGTAAAGTATTGTATTGAGCGTCAGGAATATCCGAACTCCGAACTTATGGGCATATTCGCAAAGCCGACGGATGTCCTCCATCGAATTTCCCGCATCCTGACGCGCCCCGAACGCTGGCCCTGCGATATATACCGCATCGGCACCGCAGTCTATGGCCGCGATGCCGATGTCAGCGTTTCTCGCCGGGGCGAGAAGTTCGAGTTCAGTCATTATTTGCTAAGAGCGGAAATCTGCTGCTTGGCCTGGGCGCCGAACTTGGCGTCATTCTGGACTTTCTTGTAGAACTCAATTGCCTTCGCGTTGTTCTTCTGTCCCTGATAGAGGGCGGCGACAGTGTAGGTGATGGCGTTGGCGTTGGAAGCGTTAGGCTTGATCTCAAGATACTTCTCGAAGTTCTTGATGGCGTCAGCGTTCTTTCCCAACTTCTGGGATGACTGGCCGGCGATCAGATAAGCGTTGGCGTTCTCGGCAAAGGAGTTGGCCTTGTCGGCGGCCTTGACGGCGTCGGCATATTTCTGAGCCTTAAGGGCTACGTTGGCCTCCTTGACATAGATGTTGGAGATCTGTCCCATAGCGACCTCTTCCTCACCATTCCAAGCGGCATGCTTGAAAGCCTCGACAGCCTCGTCTGTCTTGCCCATCTGGCTAAGGGCCTGGCCAAGATAAAGAGCGGTCTTACCTGCAGTGGTGTCTATAGCGTATGACTTTGAGAAGCCGTCGGCGGCGGTGGCGAAGTCCTTCAGTTTGAGGGCGTCAACACCTTTCTGCATCCACATCTGGGGCACAAGTTCCTTGGCCTCTGTGGCGACTTCCTCATTGCCATATTCCTCAGCTATTTTGGCGGCGGCGTCAAGCTGCTTGGCGGCATCGTCATATTTCTCGTCCCTGATAAGATCCTTGGCAATTGCGAGAGTCACTCCGGGGATAGCGGTCTTGCAGTTCTCCACTAGCTCATTAGCCTCTTCACCGATCTCGGTTCCCATCGCGAGAGCTTTCTGGAAATAGTCCAAAGCCTCGGTCCAGTTCTTCATAGTGATTGCTGTGGCTCCATTGTTGTAGAGTTCAGTAGCCTGAGCCATGTCCTGAGCGGAAGCTATTCCGGCAGCCATGACCAAAGAAGCGATAACAAGAACAATTTTTTTCATCTTCTTTAATGTATTTAAGTTCAACTTTTATACACGGCGAACGGAGACAAATGTAATAAAAAATTGTGTCAATCGCACATTATTGATTAATTTTGCGTAAGGAGGTACACGAAATGCGGCGTTTTTTCACATATGTCTTTTGTTCTGTGTTGGTTGGTTTTTCAATAAACATGCCAGCGCAGAACCTTCCGTCTTTACAGAAGGACGGTTCAATTACCAAAGGGGAGTTGTCAAATGGCATCTCATACTATCTGGTAACCAATTCGACGATGAAAGGAGTCGCGGATTTCGCCCTTGTCCGAAAAGGCATGACCGACACTCTCGCGGCCAGGGCGGAGCTTGCCTCGCTGCCTCATTTTAATAAGACAATTCCTTATAAGTTCTTGTCCCGCAAGGGTATAGGTTGCCGTCCGGAAGGTTATATCTCCTATCAGGACGATGCCACGCTTTTCCGTTTCGACAACGTGCCCATGTTCGATGTGGCCGCCGCCGACACTACGCTCCTGATGATGTTCGACATCATCGGAACCCAACCTCGCCCCCATGCGGTGATAGTTTCTGGAGACATCAAGCCTGCGGAGATTATTGAGAAAATGAAAGTTTTCTCGTTGATGGTTCCCTCGAGAGTCACCTCATATAAAAGTCCGGCTTATGAGTGGACACCGTCGGAAGAGGCCAAATTATCGTTCAATCAATCTGACAAGTCTTCAGTGGAAGTGGCTTTCAGGTCTCCGAGAACTCCCGCTGACCAGATGAACACTATCCAGCCTTTCATCTCCAAACTGTTCTCAATGGAGCTTGCTGATGTTGTCAGGAACCGGATTGATGAGACTCTTTTCGCTCGCGGGATTCCGGTATCCGGGCTATCGGTAAACTATTCCGGCAGCTCTGACTCTTCGGGTGACGAACGATTTGTCGTTAGGGCAGAAATGCCTGATTCCCAGCTTATTCCTGTCACAATGGCGATTTCTTCAACGTTAGCTGAAATCGGTTCGAAAGGTATCGGAGAGGATGAGTACAGGACAGTCCGCGAAGATGCTTTGAGGATTCTCTCAGGGAGAGGGACCAACGATGAGATGGTTCGCTTGTGCGTTTCCAATTATCTTGTCGGGGCTGACCTGGCTCTTCCAGCGACGAAGGCCAAATATTTCTCTTCCAGGAATATGTCGATGGCGGCCGAGTTGGGGCTTTTCAATAATTATGTCTCCGCATTGATCGGATCTATGGAAAACGCAGAGGTCGCTTGGACTGGAAGTCAGGAAGAATATGACGAATGGGTCTATGAGATGATGTTCAAGTCCACTTGGAATGGTGTGGCTATGCTTGAGAGGCCCACGTACAAATGGAGGGTGGCCGCTAAGGACACTACGGAACTCGCTTCCGACAGGAGCAAGACCAAGTTGAAATCCGTTTCTACCGAGCCGGTCTCTGGAGGGGAGATGTGGACCTTCGCCAACGGCATGAGGGTGATTTATAAGAAGATGGCCACGGGAGGCAGGTTCGCTTACTCTATGATGATCAAGGGCGGTTTCTCAACTGTAAAGAATCTCCCTAAGGGAGAGGGGGCATTCTTCTCTGATATGATGGATCACCACAAGATCGCTGGACTTCATCCTGGAGATTTCAGGAAGTTGCTGAAAGCCAACGGAGTGGATATGGCTACTAAGGTTTCCGCCTCTGATCTTAGGATTTACGGATCCGCACCATCCAACCGTTATTCCCTTGTTATGAAGGCCCTGCTTTCGGTGGCTAACGACCGGAAGGCTGACTACACTGATTTCGAAAAATCCAGGAAACTGGAGGCGGCTCGTCTCATACCTGCGACCCTGGACAGCCTTATGTATCCCGAGAATAATTATACGGAGATTAAGACCCCTTCCGGTTTGACGCCGTCAACTCTTTCTGACGCCGAATCATTCTTCTCCAAGGAATTTATCCGCTGCAGTGACGGAGTGATCGTCATTGTCGGGGACATTTCTCCCGTGTTGTTGCAGAAGTACCTCGAGAAGTCGATCGGAGGCTTCAGGGTGAGTAAGACCGTCTCGCCCAGGGCAACGGCTCCTCTCAATCTCAGAACCGGGGCTTCGACATATTCAAAGGAAGGGGAACCGGTGGGCTTCAGCATAGGAATGGCGGCCTCATATCCCTTCTCGACAGAAAGTTACATGGCTTTCAAGATCGCGGGCTTATCCCTTTCCCGCCGGCTTTCTGGCGTGATGGCCGAGCTGGGCTTCCATGTGGATCTGGAAGACAGGTTCCATACTTTCCCAAAAGAGATCGCTGACCTGAGGTTCATTTTCACACCAGTTCCCTCTTATGGGCTCCCCGAGGGCGTCGAAAATGGCGAAGCTAATATCGAGAAGGCTGTTGAAGTGGCTACCAAGACTATTGAGACTGTTTTCGAGGATCCGGTCGCGGCGGCTGAACTGGCTTCCTGCAAAGCCCTTCTCGCCAATGAGTATTCGATGTCATTGTCGGATCCTTCACGATACGTTGATGCTATCCTTATGAGATATTCATCTGGTAAAGACGTGCTTACGAGTTATAATGAGAAGATAAACGGCGTGTCGGCCGATAAGGTCAAGGATGTTTTCGGCGTTTTGTCCGAAGGAATGAGAATTGAATATGTCGTACGGCCGCAAGAATGATTTCGGGACGATAATTCAGATCGGAGACATCCTGGTCTCCGAAGAGGTGGTGACGGAGTTCTTCGCCTGCGATTATCCTGTCTGTAAAGGAATATGCTGTGTCATTGGAGACAGCGGAGCTCCTCTTGAGGAGGAAGAACTCGATGATCTTGAGAGGGAATATCCTGTATATTCGCCACTTATGCGTCCACAAGGTCGTTCCCAGGTGGACAAGGACGGCTTTTTCATAATTGACAGGGATGGAGATATAGTCACTCCTGTGGTCGATGGGACCGGTGAATGCGCCTTTACCACTTTCGGTGAGGATGGCAGTTGTTTTTGTTCGATCGAAAAGTGCTTCTTCTCCGGCACATGCTCTTTTCGAAAGCCCCGTTCCTGCTGGCTCTATCCGATCAGGGTTGAGAAATTGTCCAACGGTGGGCAGGCCCTGAACCTCCATCGCTGGAATCTCTGCGACGACGCTTTCAAAAAAGGGAAACGCGAAGGAATCCGTGTTTACGAATTCCTCCGCGACCCGCTGATCAGCATCTACGGTAAAGATTTTTACGAGGCTCTTGAGGCGGCGGCCAAGGTGATTAACGGCTAGGCCTCCTCCTCTTCTTCCCCTTCCTGAAGTTCTTCATCTTCAGGGACTTCCGTAGGAGTGTTGATCAACTCCATGGCGGCTTCATAGTCGCTGGCGTTGACCTTCACATCAATATTCCCGACTCCGTTGAGCATTGCCGTGGAGTCCGCTCCGAACACCGCCGCCGGAATACCGTTCTCGTTCAGCATTCCGGCCACCATCTGAGCGCTGATGGCGTCGTTGACGGTGATAACAGTCTTGAAATCTTCTTCCCTTTTCATGATATTCATTTATTTGGAATAATAGTCATCGCTCTCGTTCCTAAATGTGTATTCAAGTCCGCTGATCAGTCGGACAATCACCTTTCTGAGCCCCTCAACCTGGAATCCTCCGGGCTCTTTGATAAATGTCACCCTGTCCTCCCACATCTTAACAGCCCTTCCAAGCGACGATCTAAGCCTGAAAGTCATGTTTTCCCCCTCTTCGGTCTCCAGGACATAATCCTTTGATTCCATGAATTTCACGACCTTGTCTCTCACTTCGGAATACTCTCCGGGCACGATCGCCTCTTGCCGGCGGAAGCCGGTCATCGGATAGACAAGGGCGACGACAGCGAAAAGTATAGCTATCTGCCATACTGATTTCCATCCGTCCCTGAACATGACTTGCGGGTCGGGATCCACCAGCCCCAGGGCGGCCATAATAGCCATTGTGATGGTGAGGACAACCGCGAAATAGACGAAGTATTTTATGGCTCTGATTAGGTATCTCATAATTAGCTCGATTTTTGCGATATGCACAAATATACGAAAAAGAAATACTTTTCGTAATTTTGTAAGTTGAACCAAGAATTCGATATTATGGCAGAAATTGACCCTATCATGGAGCGCCGCCAGCGCGAGGAACAGGAACAGAAAAACAAAAGCCTGAAGAACATCATGTGGGCGCTTGTCGCCGTAGCCGCCTTGATGGCCGCCGGTCTCGCTTACATTTGGACCTCTAAGTCTTCCCTCGTCAGGGATCTCAATGCTGAGAAGGAGGACCTCACCCAGCAGATGATTGCCTTGAAAGGAGACTACGACAGCCTTTCTTCTGAATACGAGTCTGTCAACAGCCAGCTGGATTCTTCCCGCGAGGAGGTTAACCAGCTGATCGAAAGGATCCAGAAGACGGAGGCAACCAACCGCGCCAAGATGCGTCAGTACGAGAAAGAGCTCGGAACGCTCAGGAGCATCATGCGCAACTATATCGTCCAGATCGACTCTCTCAATACCTTGAACCATAAACTCACCGCTGATGCGGCCGCCGCGCGTAAGGAAGCCGCTTCCAGCAGGGCTGAGAACGCGGAGCTGAAGGGACAGGTCGAGAGCTTGACCGGTCAGGTCGCCGCCGGCTCGGTTATCAAGTCCAGGGGCCTCAGCGTTGCTGCCTACAACAGTTCTGACAAGGTCACTGACCGTAGCAGCAGGGTTGTCAGGTTGCTCGCTTCGTTGAGTCTTGTCGAGAATGACCTTGCTCCGAAGGGCCCGGTGAGGGTTTATCTCCGTGTCAAGGATCCGGAGGGCATTCTTCTCACGAACAGTGTCCAGACTTCCTTCAATTATAATGGCCAGACCTTGGTCGCCTCCGCTTCCCGTGAGGTTGATTATCAGGGCAAGGAGGTTGACCTGAGCATTTATCTCAACGACATCCCGTCCTATCAGGCCGGCATCTACACGATCGAGGCTTACACGACGCAGGCTTTCCTCGGTAAGACCGAGCTCCTGCTCCGTTAAAGCGTGATTTATCTCCACGTTCCTTTCTGCGAGAGCCGCTGTACCTACTGCGGCTTCTACTCGAATGTCATTCTGAGCGAAGCGAAGAATCTCTGTTACGAGGCTTATGCCGATGCGGTGTGCGCTGAAGTCGCCGCTCGTCGTGAAGAGATAGCCCGGACGCTGGAAGTCAACACCTTATACATAGGCGGAGGCACCCCATCGGTGCTTCCGCTTGATGTTTTGTCCCGAATAGTTCGCACCATTGAAAGCCTTTTTACTCCGTCAGAAGCGGTTGTCCATCCGTCCGGAAGGGGTATGCCAGCCGAACCTGTGGCCGCCCGTGGCCACATGAACGGGTGGCTCGCCGTAGGCGAGACGGGACGGAGCGCGAAGCGCGGAGGGTTCGGCGGCATAGCCCCTTCCGGTAAGGATATGCCGCAGTGGTCGGAGTTCACGGTTGAGGTGAATCCCGAGGATATAGTCCGGAAAGGGGAAGAATATGTCAAAGGGCTTTTGGCCTTGGGCGTGAACCGGATCAGCATGGGGGTGCAGTCTTTTGATGACAGGATACTCCGGTGGATGAACCGCCGTCACGATTCAGCCGAGGCTGTTGAGGCTTTCCGGATTCTGCGGCATTGCGGTGTGGGGAATATCAGTATTGACTTGATATTCGGCCTTCCACAACTCTCGGAAGCAGTCTGGACAGACACACTCGAGAAGGCCCTGGATCTCTGGCCCGAACATATTTCCGCATATCAGCTGTCGATAGAAGAGGGAAGCGCCCTTGAGAAACTGATTGCCAAAGGTGGCTTTGCTGAGGCCACTGAAGACCAGTGCCGGGAGCAGTATGACCTGCTTTGCGCGAGACTCGGTGATGCTGGCTACCACCATTATGAAGTCTCCAATTTTTCTCGTCCCGGTTATGAAGCTGTCCATAACAGCGCCTATTGGAGGCGGGTTCCCTATGTGGGCCTCGGCCCTGGAGCCCATTCATTATCAACTGGTTCCGTAAGGTCTTGGAATAGTGAGGACATTCACGCATATTCCCGGGAAGAGGAAATCCTCACCCCGGAAGACATCCGGGTCGAGCGTATCATGCTCCCTTTGAGGACCGATGCTGGTCTTCCTGAGGCTGAGCTACGCTCCCTCGCCGGTGACGCCGCAGTTGACCGGCTTCTTTCCGAAGGAGCCTTGGAAATATGTCATCCTGAGCGGAGTCGAAGGATCCGCATCCCCGAGGACCACTTCTTCGTCTCCGACGACATCATCAGTGACCTTATCTGACAATCGCCCCAGCGACGATATTGGCTGCCTGGGCCCTCATTCGGGCAAGGCTGCCTTTGTCTTCAGGGTGAACCCTGTTGGTGAGAATAATCAGGGCTGTCTTGGTCTTCATGTCGATTACGATCGAGGTGCCGGTGTAGCCGGTGTGCCAGATGCAGGTCTCCGGGTCAAAGATGTCTCCACGGGTCCCTGGATTCCAGCCGTCCTTGTCCCAGCCAAGCGCGCGGCCGACGGAAGGGTCGTTTTGAACCGGAGCCTTGCACATCAAATCAACTGTCAAGGGGCCGAGGATGCGGGCTTCTGGCGCCGCTCCCGGCAGGGCTCCACCGTTCATTATCGCAGCGCATATTACCGAAAGATCCTCCGCGTTTGAGAAGACTCCTGCGTTGCCGGAATTGCCGCCCATGATCCTGCGGGCGATGGGGTCATGCACCTCTCCCAAAAGAGGTTTTCCATCTTTTTGTACCTCTGTCGGGGCTATATTATCCTTGACGGAAGGCAGGTAACAGGTGTTTTTCAGTCCCAGGGGATTGAATATATGCTCCTGGGCGTAGTCGCAAAGCTTCTCGCCGGTCACCCTCTCAAGAATCCTCTGGAGCGTTATGAAGTTAAGGCAGCTGTACAGGCACTGGGTTCCTGGGCGGAAATTCCGTCCAGCCCTGGTGGCCAGAAAAGTCTCGAACTCGTCCGGCGTTTTCTCTCCGAATTCGGAGACATAAGCTTCGACATCAGCGTACGCGTCCAGTCCGGAAGAGTGGGTCAGAAGGTCCCTGATGATGATGTCCACAGTCTCCCCGGTTTCGGGATCTGTCCAGGGCTTGAATCCGGGAATATACATGTCCACCTTGTCGGTGAGGCGAACGAATCCATTCTCTATCAATTGCATGATGGACAGAGTTGTCCCGACGCATTTGCTCAGGGATGCCAAGTCGAACATGGTCTCGACAGTCATGGGTTCCACTTTTGGAACCAGCGCCTTATTGCCATAGGCCTTGAGGTAGGCGATCTTGTCTCCCCGCACCACCGACACAACCGCCCCCGGAATAGTCTTCTCGGCTATCGCGTCTTCTATCACCATGTCCACCTGCGAAAGCTTGGCTTCGTCAATTGAAGGAACCTGCCCGTAGGTGACAAAGGCCGCCAGGAGGGCGGCCCATATTAATGATATTATTCTCATTAGAAGACCAATGTTGCGGTGATAGGATAATGATCGGAGATGAATTTCCGCTCCATGTAGGGCTTGGTGATGGTCTCATAGACCGGGCAAGAGCTGAATCCCTTGTACCAGATGAAATCGATGATACTGTTCGGATTGGCCTTACCCCAACCATTGAATGTCTGATGATGGTCCGTCTTAGCGGCCTCCTCACGGGCGTTTTTCATCATTTTCTTCATGTCGTCGAACTCTGGACGGTCATAAGTCATGTTGAAGTCGCCGGTGACGACCATGGGAAGTCCCTTCGGGTTGATGTTGTCGATCCTATCGACGATAAGTTTCATGCCGTTCTTGCGAGCCTCCCATCCCACATGGTCGAGATGGGTGTTGACATAATAGTACTTCTTGCCGCTGGCCTTGTCTTTCAGCAGGGCCCAGGTCGCCGTACGGAAGCAGGCGGCGTCCCATCCCATGGAAGGCTTATCGGGGGTCTCTGAAAGCCAGAACGTGCCCCATTTCAGCAATTTGGTGGTCTTCTTGTTGTAGAAGATCGACATGTGCTCGCCCTCATGTTTTCCATCCTCGCGGCCCACACCGACACTCTTGTAACCCTCGCAATACTCCTCGAGGTACTTGACCTGGAAATCATAGGCTTCCTGAAGTCCGAAGATGTCGGGTTTCTGGTCCATTATCATCATGGCGGAGGCGGGATAGCGGTATTCCCAGGAATTCGTCCCGTCCTTGGCCACACCGAGCCTGATATTGTAGGATATTACTTTTATGTCCGAGCTTTTCTTTCTTGCGGACATGCTGGCAGGCAAGATCATCAATGCCGCCATCAAAAGAAGGATGGATCTTTTCATCGCAGATAGATTATCAATACCACAAATTTAACAAATTGTGCTAATTTTGTGATATATACTTATAAAATTGAATATCCATGGCTGAGGAATCTTTCAAGGAATACGGAAAAGAGGAGGCGATCTCGCTGCTTTATGAGGGCTCTGGCTTCGACAGGGTTGGGAATCCGTCATTTGAGCCGGCTCCCGGGAGCGATGTGGTCTGGTCAAGTCGCCTGTTTGTGGAGGGCATCGACTTCGATCTCACTTATTTCCCGCTCAAACATCTGGGATATAAATGCGCTTCCGCGGTCGCAGGGGAGATATACGCCATGATGGCTCATCCGAAATCACTTTCGATAAGGCTTGGGGTCTCGGCGAAACTGGATTTCAGCCATATCCGGGATCTTTGGTCAGGAGTTGTCTCAGCGGCGAAGGAACATGGCTTCAAAGCCGTTGACCTTGACTTGGTTCCGTCTCCTAACGGGCTCACGGTCTCTGTCTCGGCAGGAGGTGAGAGGCTGAAGCTGACAAGGGGCAGGACGGTTAAGGCGAGGAGCAAGGATCTGGTCTGCGTGTCCGGCAGCCTTGGAGCGGCTTATCTCGGCCAGCAGATCTTGGAAAGGGAGAAGAGAAAGTTCGAGAAGGTGACAGATGACTCCGAACAGCCTGATCTTGAGAAATATAAGATGCTGATAGGTAGCTATTTGAAGCCGGAGATCCCGGCCGGAGCAGTAGTGCGTCTTGAAGAGACCGGCATCTATCCCTCCAATGGTTATCTTGTTTCCCATGGTCTCTCAGACGCCTTAAAGAGACTTGTCAGAGACTCCGGGCTCGGGGTGAAAGTCTATGCCGACAAGATCCCGTTCGAGGGCAACAGTTTCGCTTTCGGCAAAGAGATGGACATTGACCCGATCTCGGCCGCAATGAACGGGGGTGACGATTTCAGGTTGCTTTTCACGATACCGATTCTCTCTGCAGAGAAGTTCCGCAGGGAATTCCAGACTTTTGACATCATCGGCCATCTGGCCCAGCCGGAGGTCGGGGCGGTGCTTGTGACCCCTGACGGGGTGGAGCTTCCTGTCAAGGCTCAGGGCTGGAATGACGACCGTGATTTGGAAGTCGTTGATTAAGAATATGCTTAAATATTTGGTGGTTAATAGGTTACGAAACACAGCGTTAGTAGCGTGGCTGTTGTTTTTGCCCTTCCTTGTGTTGACGGGCTGCTCCACTGGGCTTGACACCCAGATGGCCGCGGTGCTGGATCAGGTCGAGGGCGAACTTGGTTATGTCAATACCCTGGATGCCGCCAATGTGGAGAAGATGGCCAGCTGGTTCGTCCGGCGTGGAGATGACAGCCAGAAGGCCAGGGCGCTTTACTGCCTTGGAAGGACTCAGTACAACGACCATAATTATTCCTCCGCCATTATTTCCTACACTAAGGCTCTTGAGCATGCTGAGAAAGCGGGGGATCCTTTCAGGGAAGGATTGATCTGTCTGGATATGGCCAGAACCAGCGGAGTGTCAGGCAATTCCGCTGATGAGATCCTTTATCTCGCGAGGGCTTCTGAAGCATTCAAGGCCTCCGGAGCGAAAGAGAAAAGCCAGGAGACTCTACTTGAGATAGGCAGGGTACAAGCGTCCCAGGGACAGTTCGGAACCGCGGAGGAAATATTCAAAAGCGTCCTTTTCGACTCTCATGAGATGAGAGATACCCTTCTGGAAATCAGGTCTTTGGAAGCTTATGCGTCTCTCGCTGTCAGTAAGGATGAGCCGGACCCGTCTCTTGCTATCGACATGCTGGGAAGAGCCGCCAATGAGCTCCATTATCCCCTGACTCCTGAGGATAAAGGAATATTGGCCTATTCATATTCCCTTTCTGGAAACCAGAAGGAAGCCTTGAGGTGGCTCTCAGAGGCCAGGGCGTCCGTCGAGACTGAAGATGACGCCGCAGACATCGACTTTCGGGAATATCAAATCGCTTCCCGCTCCGGTGATGCCGCACGGGCTTTACAGGCCCTGGAGAGAGTCACTGAATATGGCAACAAGTCACAAGCCTCATCTCTTCAGGAGGCTGTCTCGGCCAGCCAAAGGGAGTATATTCAGGGACAGGCGGACATCCAGGCGGAAAAACTACGGGCCGCGAGGCTCCGGCTTTTGTTGCTGGCTCTGACAGCCCTGCTGGCCGCCGGTGCGCTTATCGGTGTGTATTATTATTATCGTTCAAAGCAGGAAAGGATTCTGGCTGAGGAGATTGCCGAGCGGGAAAGGTACATGTCGATAGCGGAAGATTTGAGGGATCGTCTGGGGAAGGCGGAAGAGATCCTTCGCTCCGCTCAGGATGACAGCAGGGCGGCTCAGGATGACAACAAGGTGGGGAATGTTCAGGGACCGGGATTTGAGGCGCTGGAAAGGCTTTGCGAGCAGTATTATATCTATGAAGGCACTGACAACCTTCAGCCCCGGATCCTGAAAGAAGTGAAATCCATCGTTGGGGGTCTGAGAAGTGACAGGAAGGTCCGCAAGAAACTTGAGGACATGCTTGATAGCAGGAAGGATGGGGTGATGACGAAGCTTCGCTCCGAATTCCCTTCTTGGAAGGAGGAGGATTTCCAGATCTATGCCTTCACTGCCGCTGGCTTCTCGAGCACCACGATTTCGGCTCTTATGGAAAAAGAGAAAAACGTCATTTACAACCGTGTTTGGCGCCTGAAAGGAAGGATTTCCAATTCCGGTTCGGAGCTCAAGGAGTTCTTCCTGAAATGTCTGGATAATTAGCGATACCGATATGAGAAGATTGTCTCTTTCTTTAATCCTTTGTTGGTCAATTATTTCTGTCTTCGCTTCCGCTCAAGGGAAGATCAAGGTCGTCTGCATCGGTGACAGCATTACCTATGGGGCAGCTATCGAGGACAGGGAGAATTATTCATATCCTTCCCAGCTCCAGGTTCTGTTGGGGGATGGATATGAGGTCGGCAATTTCGGCAAGAATGGGGCGACCCTCATCAAACGTTCTTTCAGACCATATTTCGATCAGAAGGAATTTCAAGAGGCGATGGATTTCGCCGGAGACATTTGCGTCATACATCTGGGAGTTAATGACACCGATCCCCGCTCCTGGCCGAACTATAGGGACGATTTCGTGGGCGATTATCTGGCGTTGATAGATTCTTGCAAGAAAGCGAATCCCAAGGCCAGGATCATGATCGCTTTGTTGAGTCCTCTCGCAGACAGGCACCACCGTTTCATGTCGGGGACTAAACAATGGCATGAGGATATACAGAAAGCCATCAAGGTCGTGGCGGAAACAGCTGGTTGTGAGCTCATTGACTTCCACACCCCGCTTTATCCCTATCCCTGGCATATTCCGGACGCAATCCATCCGGACGAGGTCGGCTACGGGATGCTGGCAAAGACAGTTTATTCCGCTGTGACTGGTGATTACGGCGGACTTGCCGTTTCGGAACTTTTTAGCGACAATATGGTTCTCCAGCGCCGTAAGCCGCTCACGATCAGCGGAACGGCGAACTCTGGAGACAAGGTGACAGTAAAACTCGGGAAGAAGTCACTTAAGACATTGACTGGGACAGACGGGAAATGGTCGGTTGAGTTTCCTCCAATGGAAGCGGCCTCCGGGCTGAAAATGACGATCTCCACCAAGGACAAGACTTTTGAATATTCAAACGTGGCTGTGGGGGAGGTTTGGCTATGCTCGGGTCAGTCGAACATGCGTTTCAGGCTTTCCGAGGCCATGGGTGGATCCGCCGCTGCGGCTTCGTCAGATGATCCTGATCTCCGCTTCTTCGACCAGGATCGTTATTGGCCGACAAATGATGTCACCTGGCCTGAGTCCGCCATAGATTCGGTCAAGAACTTGATTTATCTTCGTCCGACGACTTGGAAAGTCGCTTCTCCTGAGACTTCTTCCAGGATGTCAGCGGTCGGCTATTGGTTCGCGAAGAGCCTTAGGGATAGCCTTAAAGTTCCGGTCGGGATTATCCACAACGCTGTCGGCGGGGCGACCGCTGAGTCATGGATTGACAGGAATACCCTCGAGTGGAAATTCCCGGTGATACTGCGGGACTGGATCCATAATGATTTTATCCAGGGCTGGGCCAGGGAGAGGGCGGCTAAGAACATCTCC
The DNA here is from genome assembly GCA_902785825.1 of uncultured Bacteroidia bacterium. Lineage (GTDB taxonomy): Bacteria > Bacteroidota > Bacteroidia > Bacteroidales > UBA932 > Cryptobacteroides. Next base: position 88,026 of record CACZZZ010000013.1, on the reverse strand, counting down.
TACAAGCAGGGTGATAAATTCGCCCGTCATCCCTACGAGCCTTGCTATCTATTTGAATCAGCGATACTTCCGCTGGGTCATCCGGCCATCGCCGGAGTCCTGTGGTACCAAGGGGAGTCTAATGCCCACAACTTTGAGGCTCATGAGTATCTATTCCCCTTGTTGGTCGATAGTTGGAGGGGTTGGTTTGCCGATCCTGACATGCCTTTCTACTATGTCCAGCTTTCGAGCCTTAACCGTCCTTCCTGGCCATGGTTCAGGGACAGCCAGAGAAGGCTGCTTGAAAGTCGGCCGAACCTCGGTATGGTGGTGACAAGCGACCTTGGGGACCCTTCCGACGTGCATTACAAAGACAAGAAACCGGTCGGGGAGAGGCTTGCCAGATTGGCGCTTAACAAGGATTATGGCTTTGATTTGGCCCCTTCAGGACCGTTGTTCAAGTCGGCCGTCAGGAGCGGGAAAGAAGTTGTGGTCGAGTTTGAATATTCAGAAGGCCTGAAAGCTTCAAGCGGTACGGAAGTCGTTGGTTTCGAGCTCGCTGGGAAAGATATGCTCTATCATAAAGCAACCTGCCACCTTGATGGTGACAGGGTTGTCTTATCTTCTCCTGAGGTGAAGAATCCGGTCTATGTCCGTTACGCCTGGGAGCCTTACACCAGAGCCAACCTCGTCAATTCTGCCGGCCTTCCTGCTTCGACTTTTCTATGTACTCTTTTATTTTAGTTTGAAAAGACCGCTTGAATTCTTCCTCTTTTTCGACCTCGTCTTTTGTTTTTATAACGATCAAGCCGCCCGTTTCTACTCCCTTAAAAACCTTGACACTGCTCACATTGCCTGATTGCATCACGCTGTCAGCCACAGCTTTAGATACTCCTATGTTGTTAAGAATATACCGGGACTCCACTATTTCCGTGGAAATGCGGTGAATTCTCACGACTTGTTTCCGGGCTTTGATGTCATCGATTTTATAAGCCGTGATTTTGTGTCCGACTATTTGTGAGCCATCGAAATTCTCCACCAGCTCGCCATTTATGTAGTACCTGTTGGTGGTGTCGGAGGGGGCATTTGCCGGGGTGAAAGTGAGGCTTGCCGCTATTATTGCTGAAAGAAAAACTGTTACCATAATCATTGATTTTTAATTCGTTGAAGATAATTGGGTGAGGAGTGTGGCGCCGGTTTCCTCTTCCATTGTCATAATGTATGTCCTTGTGCCGCCATTCTTCATGTTGACGGTCAGAATCGCTTTTGATCCTTGAGGTTTGGCCTCAATTGAAAGGATGTTACCTTCGTCAAGGTTCATGAGTTCTCCGATAGTCTCGGCGATGGTCACAGCGCTTAAAGGTGTTTCCTCGGCAGGGGTCCGGAAAATGAACACGGCAAGTACCACAGCGGCTGCCGCGGCGGCGATGCCGCTGACCCAGCGGAAGATTCTCCGTCTTTTGAGCGGTCTTTCGTATTCCCGGACAATGCGGTCGAACTCTTCCACCGCCGATTCGGACAAGTACTTTTCCTCGAGTTCCATCACTTTTCCCCCATGTTCTCCCGTAATTTCCTGCGGGCGTTTGATAGTGTGACTTTAATGCTGGCCTTGCTTCTTCCCGTCTTCTTGGCAATCTCGTCGAGAGAGAGATCCTGATCGTTTCTCATCGCAATTAAATCTCTCTCACTAGAGCTCAGGTGGCCATATAGATGTTTCTTGACTATCTGGTTGTCAGAGTTTTCCACTCTCTCATCCGCCCTTTCGTCTCCGATTATCGGAAGCCCTTCCAGCGGAATAGTCTCCAGCTTTCTTTTCCTGTAAAGGGAGACGCAAATGTTCTTGGTGATTCTTATGGCAAGAGCCTTGGGATTCTGGATCGGATAGTTTCTCTCGTACAGCTGCCAGAGGACAATCGTAGCCTCCTGGACGATGTCTTCAGCCTCCTCCGGTCCGCCAGTTGCCTTGATGAATCTCCGGGCGAGCCTGATCAACTCTCCTTTTGACTTCTCACAAATATGCCCGAACTCTTCCTTTGTCATAAACGGCGTCTCTACCTATAAGCCGCAAAACCCTTAATAAAGTTAACGGTTTTTTTCATTAAATTGCTTATATTTAAGGGTCAAGGTTTTACGGTATGAAAGCTAAGGATCAAAAATGGGTGGTGACCCGCATTGACGGGAAGGTGGCTTCCGTCAGCGCCGATTTCAGGGGCCTGTCCAAGGTGGCCCAGCAGGTTTGTAAACAGCCCGTGGACAGTGTATCAGAGATAACTGTCAGCAAGATAGGTACTTCTGAGCTGGCTGAGCTGTCCGCCGCGACAAAATGGGAGGACATGAGGCTTTCCGGCTCTCCTTTCCAGGTGAATGTCTGGCATCAGCTTTATCTTCTGACTCATCATGAGGACGGAACCCCGATCTTGCCAGATGAAGGGATTAAGTTGCTGAGTTATAGTCAACTGGCCGACTTGTGCGGCAACCCCAAGGGTGTCCGGGCCATTGCCCATGCCGTCGCCTGCAATCCTGTCGCCTACATAATCCCTTGCCACCTTATCGTCCCGAAAGAAGCGATCGACAAGATCCTCGCCATCCGCACTGTCGCCCAATCCACCATATTCAAAGGAACCGACCTCTATCTACTTGATTCGATAGAAGTCGGTGAATATGAATATGGTAGCGTCCTTAAGCGCCGCCTTATCGAGCGCCAGCTCTACGGCCGCTAGATCCTTCGCTTCGCTCAGGATGACAGGTGTCAGTCGTTATTTAGCTGGACTACATCAACTTGCGCTCGTTGCGAGTCTCCGATTAGCCACTCAGAGTAGTAGTCGGCCATCCTCCAGAAGAAATATTCATTCATGTCGCCGAAACCGTGCCTCTGGCCCGGAAGGAGGAGCATGTCGAAGCGCTTGTTGGCCTTGATGAGGGCGTTGACGACGCGGATCGTGTTGGCCGGGTGGACGTTGTTGTCCACATCTCCGTGGACCAGCATCAGATGGCCCTTGAGGTTCTTGGCCAGCTCCTGGTTGGTGTCGATGTGATAAACGAAGGTGGTGTCACCTTTATCCACTTTCTCCAAAATGCCGTGGTGCTGCTCGCTCCACCAGCGGTTGTAGATGCTGTTGTCGTGGTTGCCGGCGCAGGAGACGGCCGCCTTGAAGAAGTCGGGATATTTCAGGATAGCCGCGGTGCTCATGAATCCGCCGCCGGAGTGGCCGTGTATTCCGACACGCTCAAGATCGACGAAGGGGCAGCGTGCTCCGATCTGCTGGATGGCGTATTTCTGATCCTCGAGACCATAGTCACGAAGGTTGCCGTAGCCGTAGTTGTGGTACCATTTCGAGCGGTTGGGGTGGCCGCCTCGGTTGCCGACGGTGATCACGATTATTCCAAGCTGGGCCAGACGGTCTGTCCTCGTGAATCCCTTGCTCCAGGAGATATTGTTGGCCTCGACCTGCGGTCCGGGATAGACATAGTCGCAGATCGGATAGACCTTGGTGGAGTCGAAGTCGTAGGGCTTGTACATGGCTCCGTAAAGGTCGGTCACGCCGTCAGCGGCCTTGACCTTGAAGCGCTCGGGGAATTTGTAGCCGGCCTCGAACAGAAGGCTCAGGTCAGCGGTCTCAAGATCGAGAATCTTTTTGCCGGAAGCCCCGTAGAGGGCGACACCAGGGGTGTAGTCAACCCTGGAGTAGTTGGCCACGAAATATTTGGCGTCGTCGCTGGCGGTTGAGAGGACATCCATGTCGTCCATGTCCAATTTCTGGAGCGCGCCACCGGTAAGGGGAACCCTGTAGGTGTGCATCTGGTAAGGATTCTCGTCCTTCTGCACTCCGCAGGCGCTGAGTAGCACATAACCTTCTTTCTCATTGACACCCATTACGTTGTCAACATGGAAGGCTCCGTCGGTTATTTTCCTGACCAGAGTGCCGTCGCTGTCGTAAAGGTAGAGGTTGGCCCATCCGTTGCGCTCTGACCACCAGATAAGCTGCTTGCCATCCTTGATGAAGAACGGGGTCTTGGTCTCTATGTAGGTGTTTGAACGTTCGGGGATGATGACCTTCGCTGAGTCGGAAGCCACGTCCACCCTGCAGAGATCAGCCCTCTTGAGGTCACGGCTACGGCGGAGAATGTAGAACCCGCTGTTGTCTCCGAGCCACTTGCTTGTGACATAGTCCTCATAATTGTCCCTCGCGTACCTGCGCGCTCTTAGGATACTGAAGTCCTGATCCTTGAAAGCGTTGATCTTGATTGGTTTGCATGTCGCATTCGTCCCGTTCACCGAATATAAGTACAGATATTCCTTAGGGCTCGGCTCGCCAGGCATCTGGTACTTGTAGGTCTCGAGCCTGGGACGCTTGCTGTCCACGGAATTGATGACCCAGAGTTCTTTGATCTCACGGCTGTCGGTCCTGCTCACGGCGAAATGCTTGGAGTCGGGCGACCAGAGTATTCCGGCGTTTGTGCGGCGAGTGGTGTCGGAGTCATCGCCACCGGAGAAATTATACCCATAACCGAAATCCTTGACACCGTCCTTGGTCAGCTTGAACTCCACGATCGTGCTGTCTTTGGGGTCTTTGGCGGCTTTCCTGAGGTTGGTCGAGTCCATGATCCAGAGATTGTTGTTCTTGGCGAACACGCCCAGAGTGCCATCAGGGGAGATAGTGGCCCACATAGGATACTTCTTATTCTCATCTTCTTTCTCTTTTTCCTCGGTCACGTCCTTGAGAGTACGTGAGGCGAAGTCATATTCAAAGTGGAAGACTTTCTTCTGCGGCCTTCCGGCACCAGCGCCGGGACCTCCGGTCCTTCTGCCTTGGCCGCCTTTTTTAGCTTTGGCCGTGTCAGGCTTCTCGACCTTGTCCTGGGTGCTGCGGATGTCGAAGGTGAACACCTTGTCGTCCTTGAGCTTGAGACTGGTTATGGGAATATGCTGGGCGTCGAACGGATCCTTGACAATCTCTGTCAGATCCATCGCAAGCCTTTCGAGATCAAATACTTCTGTCTTTGTCCCCTTTGCTGGATCCACGATGTAGTAGTTGGTTCCCTTCGGCGATTGCCATTCGTACCAGAACCTGTCGCCTTCCTTGAACCAACGAGGCTGGACTCTTGTCGAGAACACCATGTTGTTCACCCTTTTGGCGGAGAACCGCTCAGCCAGCGCATAATTGGCTTTTGTGATTTTTTCCTGTCCGAACGCGGCTATGCCAAGCAGCAAGGCCGCGGCAAATAATAAAGCTCGTTTCATATTTTATTGGGTTTGATTTTGATTCTGGATTTTTTGAGATTGTCTGAGGTTGCGGTCACAACGATTTTGCCTTTCGCGCCGGGCTTGACCTTGATTATCACCGAGGCGAGTCCGTTGAAAGCTTTTATCGTGTCTGAATGGAAGGGCGTGAGGCAAGTCGGGTCGCCGGCGTCCACGGCCAGGATTTCTCCAGGACCTGTCACGCTGAATTTCAGCTCGTCACAAGCGGTTGGAACGAAGTTGCCCTTCTTGTCGGTCAACTTGACATCAATGTAATACAGGTCGCCCTCCCCGAAGCCTTTCTCAAGACAGGCCTCGATCTTGGCCACCGGTCCAGATGTTTTTATGGTCTCCCTGGCTACTTTCTTGCCGTCTTTCCAGCCGATGGCCTCGACTTTTCCGGGCTGGTAAACGACATCGTCCCAGCGGAGGCGATACTGATTGTCAGACCTGTCGAGGGTGCCTTGGGATTGTCCGTTCACAAATAACTCCACCTTGTCGCAGTTGGTATAGACGTGGACCGGGGTGACCTCACCCTCGCGTCCGGGCCAGTTCCAATGCGGAAGCACGTGAAGCACAGTCTTTTCCGACCATCTCGCCTGGTACAGCCAGTAGCGGTCTTTCGGGAATCCGGCCAGATCTATTATTCCGAAATACGAACTTCTGGAAGGTGTCTTGACAGAGCCTTTTTCAGCAAGTTCCTTCTCGGCCTTGGCCTTTGCTTCGGGGTCGTGGAAGTTGGTCAGAATGGTCAGATCCCTGTTGTAGGGCGTGGGTTCGCCGAGATAATCGTAACCAGTCCAGACGAACTCACCGAGACAGGAAGGATTCTCGTCCTCGAGTTTCCATTCCTGTTCCGGGATCTGGCCCCAGGGGACTGTGTGGAGGTCGTAGGAGCTGACTTGGAAGTCCATCTCGCTGTGTTCTTTACCTCGCGGATCTTCTTCAATAGGAAAGAAATATTTGCCCCTCGTGCTGATGGTCGAGGCGGTCTCGCTCCCAAGATACGGTTTCCCTGGATTCGCCTCATGGAACTTTGAATAGAGATGTGGCTTATAGTTGAAACCATAGACGTCCATCGTGTTCCTGAACTCCTGTTCTGAGGCCCATGGATTGTCAGAACCGAATGAGGTGAGTCTCGTAGGATCCTCATTATGACATATTTCCGTAAGGCGGGCGGGAATATGGTAAAGGTTGGGATAGCCTTGCTCCCCGGTCTCGTTGCCGATGCTCCAAAGGATCACGGAAGGATGGTTGCGGTCGCGGTGGATCATGGCCTTAAGGTCTTTCTCTGCCCAGTCGTTGAACAGGAGGGCGTAGCCGTTGGGCTTCTTCGGGACGGTCCAGGTGTCTGTCAGCTCGTCCATCACCACGAATCCCATCCGGTCGCAGAGGTCGAGGATCTCTGGTGCCGGGGGATTGTGGGAGGTGCGAATGGCGTTGCAGCCCATTTCCTTGAGCATCTTTAGCCTGCGCTCCCAGGCAGTGTTGTTCCAGACGGCTCCGAGGGCTCCGGCGTCGTGGTGGAGACACACTCCCTTGAGGAAGGTCTTGACTCCGTCGATGTACAGCCCGTCTTCCCGGTACTCCAGATCCCTCAGTCCGAATACGGTAATGTATGCCTCGTCTGCCGGACGGCTGTCCGGGCTCGTCCGCGTCCATCCTCGCTTCGCTGCGGCTGAGTACGGCCGATGCCCGGCAGCCGCTCCGGCTTCCATAGGAATGACGGTGGTGACAGCGCGGTAGAGGTTCGGATGGTCGGGGCTCCAGCGGGCGGCGCCAGGGAGGTCGAACTCCTGGGTGATGACGGTGGAGTCGGTTATGGATTCGACAGCTGTTTCTGCGGATGCGATAACCGTATTCCCGTCATATTCAAATATTTCCGTACGCACAGTACCGGCAATTCCGGTACCTGAGCTTGTCGAAGGGCCGCTATTCCTTAAGGACACAGCGAGCGTGGCCTTCTCACCTTTGGTGGTCATATAAGTCCCCCAATGGGCGACTCCGACGGCCGGGGCGACTGTCAACCATACGTTGCGGTATATTCCTCCGCCAGGATACCAACGGCTCGACTCCTCGGGATTGTCGAGCGTTATTTTTATCTTGTTCTCTCCTTCTTTAATATAAGGGGTCAGGTCTGCCCTGAAAGAGGCGTATCCGTAAGGCCATTCGGTCACGAGATTGCCGTTGCAGAATACCTTCGCCCACGACATGGCGCCGTCGATGTCCAGAAAGTATGTCATCCAGGACGAAGCGGAGGATTTCTGGTCAACCACGAGGGTCTTGGTATATTCAGCCTTGCCCCACCACTCAAGTTTGCCGGTCTCGCCGGGATAGTCTATGTTGAAAGGACCATCAACGCCCCAGTCGTGGGGAAGGTCCACGGCACGGGACTTTCCGTCTTTAGTGAATGTCCAGCCTTCGTTGAAAGAAGTTCTGGAAGCCGGTTGCGCGGCCACTTGGAGAGCCAGCAAAGCCGTCAAGGCAGCCGGAATGAGAAGAATTATTCGTTTAAACATATTCAAATATAGTGAAAATCCGATAATTGCAAGCCTTCGGCAGAATATCAAATCGCTATAAAACTTTGGTGAATTGAAGATTATTCTGTAAATTTGCAGCCCCAAATTATTTGGGGAAAAACATAAATAAAAGATTTACAATCATTTATGCCAACAATTCAACAGTTAGTTCGCAAAGGACGCGAGAGTCTTGAGGTTAAAAGCAAGTCTCGCGCGCTGGACGCTTGCCCTCAGAAGAGGGGCGTATGTCTGCGTGTCTACACGACGACTCCTAAGAAACCTAACTCAGCGATGAGGAAGGTGGCTAGGGTACGCCTTACCAACTCCAAAGAGGTCAATGCCTACATTCCGGGCGAAGGTCACAACCTGCAGGAGCACAGCATCGTGCTGGTGCGCGGCGGTCGTGTGAAGGACCTCCCTGGTGTGCGTTACCACATCCTTCGTGGAGCTTTGGATACCGCTGGCGTGGAAGGCAGGACCCAGTCCCGTTCCCTCTACGGCGCCAAGAGGCCGAAGAAGTCCAAGAAGTAGTCCCATTAGTTTTAATCTTATGTTGCAGGGGAAGAAGAGTATCGCGTATTCTATTTTTTACGATGCCATCGACATGGTAGGCGAGAAGATGAAAGATTCTGACAAGGCTCCTCTAGATATTTGGAGGAAGGCTCTCGAAAACGTGACCCCTCAGATCGAGGTCAAGTCCCGTCGTGTAGGAGGTGCCAACTTCCAGGTGCCTACAGAGTTGCGTCCGGAGAGGAAAGTCTCGCTTTCCATGAAGAACATGATCGGCTATGCCCGCAAACGTTCCGGCCACTCTATGGCAGAAAAACTTTGTGCGGAGATAGTCGCCGCCTACAACAATGAGGGTGGCGCTTTCAAGAGGAAAGAGGATATGCACAAGATGGCGGAGGCCAACAAGGCGTTCGCTCACTTCCGTTTCTAATCTTTATCACGGATGGCATCCAGCAGGGATCTGACTTTCACCAGGAACATCGGCATCATGGCTCACATCGATGCCGGCAAGACGACCACGTCCGAGCGTATCCTGTACTACACCGGTAAGACACACAAGATCGGTGAGGTGCATGACGGCGCGGCGACGATGGACTGGATGGTCCAGGAGCAGGAGAGGGGAATCACCATCACTTCCGCCGCGACGACCGCTTTTTGGCACTATGGCGGCAAGGTGTACCAGATAAACCTTATCGACACTCCCGGACACGTTGACTTCACGGTTGAGGTGGAGCGTTCGCTGCGTGTCCTTGACGGCACGATTGCGACATTCTGCGCCGTGGGCCGGGTCCAGCCGCAGTCTGAGACTGTTTGGCGTCAGGCCGACAAGTATGGCGTTCCCAAGATCGCTTATGTGAATAAGATGGACCGCGTCGGAGCTGATTTCCTCGCTTGTGTCGAGGAGATCCACTCCAAGCTCGGAGCCAACGCTGTTCCGATCTGCCTCCCTATCGGTGCGGAAGACAAGTTCCAGGGTATTGTGGACTTGATTTCCCGCAAGGCCATTGTTTACGATTCCTCTGAAGAGCTCGTCAACTATAAGGTTCAGGACATCCCTTCAGACATGCTGGAGGAAGTCGAGAGCTGGAGGGAAAAGCTTGTCGAGGCCGCCGCTGAGTGTGATGAGTCCTTGATGGAGAAATTCTTCGAGGATCCCGACTCGGTGACGGAGGAGGAAATCATCGCCGCTCTCCGCCAGGGCACTATCTCTATGCAGATAGTCCCAGCGTGCTGCGGCTCCTCTTTCAAGAACAAGGGTGTCCAGTTCCTTCTTGACGCGGTCATGCGTTACCTTCCTTCTCCCCTCGACAAGGGAGTGGTCAAGGGAACCAGCCCCAGGACAGGAAATGAGGAGGATCTTCTTCCTTCCGCCGACCAGCCTTTCTGCGCCCTCGTTTTCAAGATCGCCACTGATCCCTTCGTGGGTCGTCTGGCTTTCCTGAGGGTGTATTCCGGAAGGGTTGACGCCGGTTCTTATGTGTACAATGTGCGCACGGCGAGGAAGGAAAGGATTGCCCGCCTCTATCAGATGCATTCCAACCACCAGAATCCTATCGATTTCGTGGAGGCTGGTGACATCTGCGCGGCAGTCGGGTTCAAGGATCTCCGTACCGGAGACACCATCTGTGATGAGAACCATCCTATCATCCTCGAGTCGATGGTATTCCCTGATCCTGTGATCGGAATCGCTGTCGAGCCGAAGACCCAGGGCGACCTGGATAAGCTGGGAGTCGCTCTTGGCAAGCTTGCTGAAGAGGATCCAACCTTCACCGTCAGGTCTGATGTCGAAACCGGCCAGACTATCATCAGCGGTATGGGTGAGCTTCACCTGGACATCATCGTTGACCGCCTCCGTCGTGAGTTCGGTGTCGAGATCAACCAGGGAGCTCCTCAGGTCAACTACAAAGAGGCCATCACCGGCACTGTCCAGCACCGCGAGGTGTTCAAGAAGCAGACCGGTGGCCGAGGCAAGTACGCTGACATCATCGTTGAGATCGGTCCCGCTGACGAGGGTGAAAGTGGTCTTCAGTTTGTCAACGAGGTCAAGGGAGGAAATATTCCCAAGGAATTCATCCCCAGCATCGAGAAGGGCTTCAAGTCCGCCATGGCCAATGGTGTCCTGGCTGGTTATGAGGTCCAGTCGATGAAGGTGACTGTCCTGGATGGATCATACCATCCTGTGGATTCCGACCAGCTGTCCTTCGAGATGGCCGCGCGTATGGCTTTCCGCCACGCGTGCCCCAAGTGCAAGCCGGTTCTTTTGGAACCCATTATGTCCCTGGAGGTTGTTACCCCCGAGGATTACATGGGAGATATCGTCGGAGACCTCAACCGTCGCCGCGGTCAGATCCAGGCTATGGATTCGACCTCCAACGGCGCAAGGATCGTCAAGGCGTTCGTACCTCTGGCCGAGCAGTTCGGATACGTCACAGTCCTTAGGACTTTGTCTTCCGGCCGCGCCACCAGCACGATGTCCTTCGACCATTATTCCGAGGTTCCCGGCAATCTTGCCAAGGAGATAGTTGAGAAGAGCGGTTTCAGTTCCCGCCACTTCGACGATGAGGATTAACACAAAGTTTTTTAGAAAAAGTTAAAATCTATTATTGATATGAGTCAAAAGATCAGAATCAAACTCAAATCATTCGATCACATGCTGGTTGACAAGTCAGCCGCTAAGATCGTGGACACCGTGAAGGCTACTGGCGCCAAGGTGAACGGTCCTATTCCGCTCCCGACCAACAAGAAGATCTTCACAGTCAACCGTTCCACTTTCGTCAACAAGAAGTCCCGCGAGCAGTTCGAGCTTGACGCTTACTGCAGGCTTCTTGACATCGACGACAGCAACGCCAAGACGGTTGACGCTCTGATGAAGCTTGAGCTTCCTTCAGGTGTCGAGGTCGAGATCAAAGTGTGAGTCCAATAGCGCTTGCAGAATACGATTTTTTTCCCGACCTTTGAGTCGGGAAACCAGGTCCCATAGCTCAGTTGGTTAGAGCATCTGACTCATAATCAGGGGGTCGTAGGATCATGCCCTACTGGGACCACGATAAAGCCGACGCATAAGCGTCGGCTTTATTCGTGGCCCCCTGGGCCTTTTATTCACTGAGGGGCGTTCCCCTCAGACTCCCTGAACTCGCTTCGCTCGGAAGGGGGTCTTAACCTAGAATTTCCTGTCATTCTGAGCGCCAGCGAAGAATCTGCAAACCAAAAGCATCCCGCCCAGCCCCCTAGCCCCCTGCATGGCATATTCGCCCGCGGACCCCGCCTGTTTGCAGGGGGGCTCCGCAACCGAATCGCCACTACACATAATTACAAGCCACATTACCCCGCTCTTGGTTTGCAAACAACTCCTATGTCGGAACCACACTCGCAATCAGGAGTTGCGCCCACTTGAGATCTATTTTAGCACAGGAAGGAGCTCTCAAGGTCCGGAAACCGAAGGCCGGATTCATTTCCGGCCTTTTTTTATCTGAAAGCACAAAAAGATCCTGATTGTTCCAGTATAATTCTATATTTGTGGAAAAGTGAGATAGATGAATAGGTATCTTGTAATATGTTGCGCACTGATGGCTCTTTCCGCCTGCTCGCGGACTTATGATGTAGTGGTCGCGGGCGGAGGTACCGGAGGTACCGCCGCCGCTATAGAGGCGTCACGTGGAGGAGCCAGGACTCTTGTGGTGGAAGAAGGGACATGGCTCGGAGGTGTGCTGACCTCCGCAGGTGTCAGCGCCGTCGACGGCAACTATCGACTGCGAGGCGGGATATTCGGAGAATTCGCAGACTCGCTGGCCGCCCGGTACGGTGGCTATGATGCTCTCCGTTCCGGCTGGGTGTCAAACATACTTTTCAACCCTCGCGTCGGGGCAGAGATATTCAGCAGCATCGCCGCGGAGTCCGGTGTGGAAGTGAAATTCGGAACCACGGTTACGGGCATCGGCCGCAAAAAGGGAAGTGGAAACTGGATGCTTCGTCTCTCGGATGGCAGCCGCGTAAAGGCACGGATCCTGGTAGACGGCACAGAACTCGGGGATGTGGCCAGATCCGTGGGTGCGGAAGCGCTGGATGACGGTCGCACCGTCCAGGACCTGACCTATGTCGCGGTCCTTAAGGAATATTCCCACGACGTCCTGATGGAAATGCCGGAAGGCTATGACGCCGAATTCTATCGGAACTGTTGTTTGAACCCTCTGGCCGAGGATATTGACGGGAACAACCCGAAGGGACAGAAACTGTGGAGTCCTGAGCAGATGCTCTCGTACGGCCGCTTGCCGGACGGATACATCATGCTCAATTGGCCCATATACGGCAATGACTACTATGTGGATTACCTGGCCTTGACGCCTGAGGAGCGTTCAGAGGCGTTCAGGCAGGCAAAATCTCGTACTCTCGGATTCGTCTATTTCATTCAGCACGACCTGGGATATACCAGAATCGGGGTTGCCGACGACGTTTTCCCGACCGTGGACGGGCTTCCTTTCTACCCATATTTCCGAGAAGCTCGGCGTATCGCCGGCCGCGATACCATGACTGTCGATGCCGCACGTCATCCTTATTCCTATGACCTATACACGCGTGCGGTCGCGGTAGGTGACTATCCAGTCGATCACCACCACTATGCCAACCCCGGGTGGAAGAAACTGTCACATCTTAGCTTCGGCTCCATACCTTCCTTCAGCGTGCCCCTGGGCGTCGTGATACCGGTTTCAGTGGAGGATCTTCTTGTTGCTGACAAGGCCGTGTCGGTGGACTGGGAGATGAACGGAGCGGTACGGTTGCAGCCGGTACTGCTCGGACTCGGGCAGGCTGCGGGTGCGCTTGCCGCAATTGCGGCCCGTTCCGGTCGTCATCCTTCAGAAGTCCCTGCGGCGGAAGTGCAGTCAGTGCTGTTGGACCACGGATGCTACCTCCTTCCTTTCCTTGACCTGAAGCCCGGTGAACAGGGGTTCCGTGAACTTCAGGAGCAAGGTATCCGCGGTGAGGTTAGGGGTATCGGCCGCACGGTTGGCTGGGCAAACGAGACCTGGGTCAACCTGCCAGTCAATAACTGAATATTGTATTTACGGCGGCATGGTGCCCTAAGATGCGTGCTCATCCACTTTCTACGCTACAATCTCCACGACTTGGTTTTCGCACTGTCTTACCGCATCAGGAAGTCCTTGATGATCTCGATGGCTTCTTGCTGGACTTGGCCGCGGAAACCATGGCCGGCGCCCGGCATTACCTTGAAGGAGGAGTTCTTGTAGGTCTCGTGGGCTTTTTCTGAATATGAGATCGGGACGAGACGGTCCTGGTCCCCGTGGATGATCTGCACCTTGCCTTTGTAATTGGAGATCCGGCCATATACATCCAGATCGTAAAGGCCTTCCACATAAGCCCTTCCGAGCTGCATTCCGAAAGAATTGACCACCTCGGGCATATCCGTGATCTTGGGATACTTTGTCACCCAATCATCTTTGATGCACAAGGCTGGATAGACGAGGACGAGTTTCTCGACCTTCTTGGGATTGTCGCCGGAATAAAGGGCCGAGACCATGCCACCTTGGCTTATGCCAAGCAGGGTAACCTTCCCCTTCTTTATTCCTTCGACTTTTTTGAACATATCGATGACTGCCGCAAGGTCTGCCTCCTCAGAGAAGATTGACATTTCAGAAGTCTTCCCATCCGATCTGCTGGCCCTGCCGCCTCCACAGAAATCATAACAATAAACGGCATAGCCGAGTTTGACAAGGGCTTCGGCGTATGGCGCTCCAGAGCGGTGGTCGCTTCCTATTCCGTGAGACACGATAAGAAGAGGCGCGGTTTTGATTCCGTCGGGTCTGTACAGGACTCCATAAATCTTTTTCTCACCATTGAAAGACCATAAATCTTCCTTTGAGAAAGAATCAACTGAAACAGCTTTATTCGCTGACGCACAACTTGCGAGCATCACGGTTGAGGCCAGTGCCAGGACCATCCAGCTAAAGATCGATCGCTTATGAGGAATAGTCATCATTTATAATTGAATATTAAACTAGTCAAATAAAAGAAAAATTCGTTTTTTAACCAAACTACGAGAAGACTAAGGGAAAGCGAAGAATTCTTAAATTTAAGGCATGAAAAGGATCTTCCTCTGTGTCGCGGCCGTTCTGGCGCTGCTTTCTTGCGGCGGCAGGGAGGGATGCCCGGAACTCGAAGCCGGGTTCTTGAACCCGCCTCATGAAAGCAGGCCGATGGTTTTGTGGCATTGGATGAACGGGAATATTTCGAAAGATGGCATAAAGAAGGACCTTCAGTGGATGCATGACATCGGTCTCTCGGGCTTCTTCCTTTTCGACGCGGCATATTCCACACCCCAAGTGGTTGACACCCTTCTCCCTTACATGAGCTCGGCCAAGACCTCCTGGGAGTTCTATTCTCCAGACGATCCCCTTCCGACCTCCGGCCTCCTCGGCCCAGTAAGGATTCTGGACGAATAATAATATTCATGTAACTTTTTCACTATTTCTTCCGTCTTTTGTAAAAGAATGACACCGGAAGAATTCATAAGAATATACATTCCTGAAGAAGAGGGTCTGCATCGTGTCGCATACCGTTTACTCGGCTCGTGGGAAGAGGCGGAGGATGTGGTCCAGGACCTTTACATCAAATTGTGGGGACGGCTGGACGAACTCGACCATGTGAGGAGTCCGCAGGCATGGTGCCTGATTCTGCTACGGAACATGTGCGTTGATCATATTCGCAAAAGAGGAGGACAACAGACTGTCGCTTTGAGTGATACATTTCCCGATGCGGATGTGAGGGAACGTAGCGACCGCCTGGACCGGGTTCTTGAGCTTATCCGGTCGTTGCCACCTAAAGACCGGGAGCTCTTGAGGTTAAGGTTGGCCGAGAACCTTTCCTACGAAGAGATCTCACGGCGGACCGGACTGAACAAAATAGGTCTCCGGGTGGCATTCCATCGATTGAAGAATCAACTGAAAAAGAAGATATGAAAACGGAAGACATAGAGAAACTCAGCCTGGAAGAATTGAGGGACATGGCAAATGATCCGGAAGTCATTGTGCCAGAACCCCTTTCTGAAGGTATAAAAGACATCGCCTGCGCCGTCTCTTTGATGGAAAATGGCAAGGGAACGCATGTCTCCCCTTGGTTATGGGGTCTCATCCCGGCCGCGGCGGCAGCCATCATTGCCTATGTCCTGCTGTTCCGTCCGCCGCAGAGAGTCAAAGACACGTTCTCGGATCCGACGCTGGCCTACATCGAAACCATGCGGGCATTCTCCCTTTTCAACGATGCGGTTCAAGACATAAAATAAAGAATATGAGACACTTATATATTACTTTTTATCTGTTGCTCTCCTTCTTGCTCCCGGTAAACGCCGGAGCGGCAGTCGAAATTTCCCCTGAGGTTTCTGCCCCGGAAATACCTGTCCTAAGCATGCAGGAATACAGGACACTTGAGATCATCGCCATGGACGGGAGCCGGATCGAGAACTTCCGTTACCAAAAAACTTTGAACGCAAGCCGGGATGACTTTCTCGGCCTTTATCTCAAAGATGTCAAGGATTTTTATTATGTAGCCCGACCTTTGGGAGGAAAACCTATCAAATCTATTTATTGGCAGACGAGCAAAGGAGTCAAGGGTCTGTTACTTAACGGGAGAAGTATTGGGGAATATTGGCGGGATTGGCGTGATGAACAGGCAGGCCTTGAGAAAGCGATGAAGGCCGCGAAACAGTCCATCAACCAGGGGATTGAGTCTATTCAGAGACAACTTGACGAGATTGAGGCGAAGAGTATGGATCTCCCTCTTTCTAAAGCGAATGCCAATTCATTATATTCAAAATGGGCCGAAAAAGATGGAGTGACAGCGACTTACATTTCCCGTTCGATGTTCAAGATGATCAGGAAGATACCTCAAATCCAACTTTACCGGCCGGTTGACCTGACACCAGTCATCAAAAACCTGGACGGGTTGTATATGCTTGAGTTTAACGCCGCTCAGCGCAACACAGCCAATGGAGGATTGCGCAAGGACATCCAGGCCGTCCTCAAAGGACATGAAAAACTTATGGAAAGGCGCGAGGGAGAGATGGTGACCCGGCTGTTTATAGCGACAGATGGCAAGACCGTGTCCAGTTTTGTTATGACCCGGATGGACATCGGTTCCAATTACGGCCAGTTCGTTTGCATCGAAGGCGCAATTCCACAGGAAGAATTCGAGAAGGTTATCGCACAGGGAATGAATCAATAGTCATAAATTAATGAAAAGAGGATTGTTTATACAAACAGGCTTGGTGGTTTTAACTATCGCCGCGGTTTTGTCAGGCGCTTGTGACAAGGAACACTCGCGGGTTGTGGAATTGCCCAGGTATGATTACAGGAACGCCACATCGCTAGAGATCAGGAAGATTGAAATGCGTGACAGCGCTACCGTGTTCTATTTCAAGGCTTTCGAGTTGATGTCGAATATTCGGATATCCCCGGATAGTTATCTTTTGGCGGACGGGGAAAAATATCCCCTCATCTCCGCCGACGGTATCACCCTTGGAGAGTGGTTCAAAGGGAATCGGCAGGGCAAGACCTCGTTCAAGCTGTTCTTCAAGCCACTTCCGTCCAAGTTAAAGGAAGTCAGCTTCTTGGAGGGAGAAGCCCCAGGGGATTTCAAGTTCTATAATATCGATTTGACAGGGGAAAGACCAGCCAAGACGAAGGCTTCGGGGGAGATGCCGGCCCATCTTCCTGACCTATCAACGGACTCAGGAATGACAACTGTTGAAGTGGATCTCGGCTGCTCGCTCAAAGGACTGCCACCAATCAGTTTCAGACTAATGAACTCCCCCCTGATTCCACCTCGTGAGAAAGGTAACTTTTCCGTCGATGGGACATTCGATGATTCCGGCAAGGCCGTTTTGAGGTTTTACCAAAATGGAGTTTATCCATCTTTCCTCATGTTTGACAATGGTAATTCCGGAGTTATGTATGTGATAGGCAATGATTTCTACACTTCCCCCGGTGAAACAGTCAGGATGACGGTTGATGCTGGTTACAGGTATTTGACGGAGGAGCGTTTCGGTCTTAAAAATGGAAAGAAGGCTCTTCCTTTCTACCCCAAATACGAAGGAACTTATTCCGCATTGCTTGATTGCGGGGATTATCTTTCCAGTCCGGGAGAATACAATCTTTTAACGGATTCAAGGCTTTCCTGCGACTTCCCGGATGGGGCAAGTTATGTCAACTTATTGAAAACAATATACAAAGAGTATTCTGACGCCATCTCCGGCGACCAAGCGCTTCCTGAATATGTCAAGGAATACCAGCAAGCACAGCTAAAGGGGCAAGCTGTGTCGGCAATGCTGGATGTTTTCGCACCCGTCGAGCTCAGTAATGAGGATTTCGCCTGGCTGGGTACTATCGGCCTGAATGATACGAAGATAGTGTTCAACCCCTACTTGTCCTTGGCTCTCAAGCCGGCCTTGTTCAAGGCGGTCGCCCCGGAAGGAGATGGTTTTGTGGGAGCCCTTTCCACGCTTGGTCCTCTTACAGCCAAGGCTCATACGGGAGAAGAACTTACCCCTGAGGAACTTGCGCTTTTCGACAAATGTGAATATCCCATGTTCAAGAAATGTCTTGAACGGATAGCTGTTGAGGCTGCCGAGGCTAAAGAAAAGGAAGAGAATCTATTGAATCCAGCAGACAAAGTCGAGGTCAAAGCACCGGTCGGTAAGGTGAAATCTGTCCCTGATGCGGCTCCCGAGAAGATGCTGGACGCCATTCTTGAGCGCTATAAAGGCAGGGCTGTGCTTGTGGACTTCTGGGCGACATGGTGCGAGCCTTGCAAGGAGGCTATCAAACAGATGGAACCCTTGAAAGATAATCGCTTCAAGGATGTGTCATTTGTTTATGTCACCAGCTCCACTTCACCAAAAGAGGAGTGGGTGGATATGGTCCCGTCAATCGCGGGGGACCATTATTACCTCACCAAGAAGCAGCTTGACACAATTTTTAAACAACTGGGTACCAACGCCTACCCTTCTTATCTCGTGGTCGGCAAAGACGGCTCAAGATCCAACACTTTCATCGGCTTCGAAGACAAGATTCTCAAGACCTTGGACGATGCCGTTTTAGGCAACCTCAGGTAGACATAATTGTCATTCTGAGCGTAAGCGAAGAATCTTCAGACTAGAATAACCAATCTGCAACCTTGCCCCTCTGGGGGCAGCCTTTAGGATAAAAGTTCTTTTATTTTGATGGCATAATGGTTGCAGATAGATTCGAATTAATTATATTTGCATTGTAAATAGATGAAATATGGCACAGACAGCAATGACCATCCGTATGGATAATGACCTGAAGGTTCAATTTGATGCCCTTTGTGACGAGTTCGGGATGAGCACCAATACGGCCTTCAATATTTTTGCTCGAACGGTTGTTAGGAACCGACGTATTCCTTTTATCATCGAGGCGCCATCTAAAGAGGAGACCATCTCGAAGGGCAAAGCCGCATTCGATGAGTTGAGAAGGCTGGCTATTGAGAATGGATTGGCTGGTATGCCACTTGAGGAGGTTAATGAGGAGATTCGGTTGTCGAGGGAAGGAAGATGAAAGTATATGCGGTAATAGACACAAATGTTATTGTCTCCTCCATATTGTCAAGCCATTCAGACTCGGCGACTGTTCTTGTAAGGGATAATATCCTCGACGGGAAGTTGATTCCCTTGTTCAATGAAGATATTCTTGCCGAGTACAAGGACGTGCTTAACCGTCCGAAATTCAAGTTCCCCTCATCCTTGGTTAAAGCTGTTTTGGATGCGATAACATCCATTGGGCTTTACATGGACAGAACGGAGTCAGGAGAGCTATTTCCTGATCCTAAGGACGCTGTCTTTTATGAGGTCGCTCTATCAAAAGAAGACTCATATCTTGTTACGGGAAACACCAAACATTTTCCTACGAGTCCTATCGTTGTCACTCCTGCAGAAATGCTGGAAATACTTTTTAGATCGGAGTAGTTTTACCCCGGTAAAGCCTTCTCTGGAATCTGATTCCCCAACCCAGTGATGGTAGGGTTGCTTAAATCTGAGTGGTTGTGCGTGTTTGACACATCAATTAAATATCCCGTTATATTGTAATAAGTGTTAAAAAAAAACTAATTTTGCTAACTAAGTTTCTTATTACATATGAAAAGAGTCATTTTGATTATTCTTGCCAGCATTAGCATTCCTGTTTATTCTCAAACCGGAATTCAAAAGATAGATACCCTTTATTATGATGGCGAGTGGAAAAAGGCTCCACATAAAGCATTCGCGGAGTATTATCGACTAGCTTTGTACCCAGCAAATACAAATGAGAAGAAGCTTTTTAGAGATTATTATATAGATGGTTCTCTTTTCGGCAAAGGGTGTTTTCTCAGTATTGATTCACAAGATGATTCTAATTCCATTTTTGAAGGCAGTATAGACCGTTATTATAAAAATGGGAAAATCCAATCTCACTATTATTATTCTAATGGTAAACTTAATGGAGAGTTTATCGATTATTTTGAAGATGGCCTTATAAGGAGAAAGGGCTACTATAAGGATGGGATTCTAGATCAAAGGTTAACTGAATTCTTTAGTGACGGCTCTTATATCCAATTGGAGTTTTCAGATGGTGAGGCGGTTAATGATTATTATGTGTACGGCAATCCTGGCGGAGGTACGTTCAAGTTAAATCTCTCAAATGATTCATTATATTGGGAGACCCCTATTATTTCTGAGAGGAAAAAAGTACATCGTGATGGAGTAATGTGGGAACTTTATTCAAGTAATGGAATCATAGTAGCAGAGACATGCAAAGAAACTAGAGATTATGGTAAATGGTATAAGATAGATGTAATGATATCAAACGATACCCCTTTCCCTATTGAATTTGATCCTTCAATTGATGTTTCTGCTTTCGTACTTGATGATCATCAATATCCGACGCTGTTGACAGTCTGGTCAAGTGATGAATACCTCCAAAAAGTAAAACGCTCGCAAAATTGGGAGGCTATTGCCGTAGGAATAAGTGAAGGTATATCTGCGGCGAGTGCAGCCTATTCAACCTCTACGACCACAACTTCCGGATCTGTTCATGGTTCTGTAAGTTCTTTTGGTTATTCTTCATCATCTGGTTCCGCTTTCGCTTATGGTAGTGGTGGATATGCTTATGGGACTTCTTTTAGGAATGGCATATACTCTGGCAACTCTTCATTTAATGTGTACGGTTCATCTACGTCTACGACAAGGACCTATGATGGTGCAGCTGCTTATCAAGCGCAGGTTATAGCTAGAAAGAATATATCCGATTTCGAATCTGCTCAATGGCAAGAAAGAAAAGCAAAAGAAATCGGTTATTTAAAAAAGAATACAATTGCTCCAGGAGAAACAAT
Source organism: uncultured Bacteroidia bacterium (assembly GCA_902785825.1). Lineage (GTDB taxonomy): Bacteria > Bacteroidota > Bacteroidia > Bacteroidales > UBA932 > Cryptobacteroides. Next base: position 67,386 of record CACZZZ010000013.1, on the reverse strand, counting down.
AAGCGGATATATTAATATTCAGCATATTGATGGGCGTGCCATGTATAATTCTATTTTTATAGGTGATGCGGAGTTTAAGTTTTCATGGAATGTTGTGGATGATAATGACGGTTCTGAGTCATATGACGGATGGAATGCTATTGCTAGTTATGCCCAACAACAATTAGATGAAATAGATAAATTATCTAGGATTAACGATAAGAAAGCAAATAGGAAGATAAAAGATTTCTTCGTTTGGTTTTCTCAAAGTGCTATTAGAGAGCCGAGAACTGTCTCCAGAGTATATCAACTTGAACAGTCTTATTTTAACAGTCTTTTTTCTCTGGTTGATACGTTTATCTCTGAGGGCAAAAAAGGCAGTGCAGAATCCATATTGGAGGATATAAAGTACTCTTATTCAATCGCTCCTATTCAGATAAAGGATGTGGAGAATAGATTGTTAGAATACGATAGAAATGGCTTTTCCCCTAGGGTTAAAAAGTCTTTTAATGACAGCATATATAGTAATTAGTTTGAGTTTTACCCAACGGTTTTTTTTTGATGGCCTCTTGCTGGGTGGCATTGTATAGTACCAGAGGTTTAGATTTTTGGTAAACCTTTTTCAGGACGATACAAGGGGCGTGTTTTGGAAGCGATTGATTAATAGTGTTTTATGGAATTGAGGGCGGTCGATTTGGCCCTGCTTATTTTTATAAGTCTTTATCAATCAAACTGTTCCGAAAAACGGTCAATTTCGGCAAGTTTCCTATCTTTGTTGTATGGGACAGAGATTGGAACACATGGATCTGCTGAAGTGCTTCGCGATCTTTTCTGTGCTGCTGGGGCATTCGACCGAGCAGTTGTCCGGGGGACTGTTCTGGGACCATCCGGTGTGGGAGTTCATATATTCCTATCACATGCCGCTGTTTATGTTCGTCTGCGGCTTCTTTTTCCCTTCTTCCTTGAAGCGTGGATATGGGGAAATGGCAAAGAGGAAACTCCGGCAGTTGGGAATTCCTTCGCTGACGGCTTACGGAATCGCCTGCATTATCATGCTCGTGGCCGGGGTGACAGCTATTGCTGATCTGTGCGAGTGGTCTTTCGCCGGCTTTATGAATTGCGTGTGGTTCTTGAAGTGCCTGTTATTCTGCTACTTGCTGATGCATCCGTTGTGCCGTTGGCTGCAGAAAGACTATCTCGCCGCACTTGTGGCCACCGTCCTGGTCATACTGATCCCCGGGACAGAGATCGTCAATCTCAACTTTATGTTGCCGATATTCTGCCTGGGCATGCTCATCGGCAACCGTACGGAGATGATCGAGCGGAATCGCGTCATTTGGCTTGTGCTTTCCGTGGTCACATTCGGGGTGCTGCTCTGCTTCTGGTCCGGACACCTGACCGTGTACGAAAAACCCACGCATGTGATCGATCTCGCAGCGGGATCCTTTGATTGGGGAAACCTCGGCCTGACCATATACCGGCTGGCGTTGGGCATGGCAGGAAGCATGGTCTTCTACCTGCCCTCAAAACCGGTCTATGAGGCGATCAGAAACCGGAAATGGTGTGGGACTCTATGCCGGGTCGGTGCCGCGACATTGGGAATATATTTCCTACAAACCTTTCTGCTGGAAATCCTGGTCAACAGGCTTCAGGTCTATGTCCCAATCCCTCATTCGTATTGGGTCGCTCCGCTCCTGGCGGTCGTCGAGCTGGCGCTATGCTATAACATTGTCCGCCTGCTTCGCAAGACCCGTGTCCTGCGCTTGCTAATCCTTGGCGAAAGGAACGACTTGTAACATAAGCGATTCCGAAAATCGGCCCTACAGTGGCATGGAATGTGTATTTTAATGGCCCTGTGCGCCGGCCGGCACATGGAGATGTTGTTTTAATTTTTAAAAACTAAAGATTTTTATGAATCGTTTTTGCAAGTTAGTGCTTGTTGGAGCGTTGGCTGTCGTTTCATGTTTTGTGTCCTCAGCCCAGAATGATTACAGGTCGAAAGGTTACAAGGGAAGTGTCTCGATTACCGATCAATTCGGGGTCTGGCTTGGTGCTGAGACTTCGCATGGCTATATGTTCAACCGAAACATTTATCTCGGAGCCGGAATAGGTGGTTATATATTCCCTGACGGGAATGAGAATCCGTATTTTGGAGAGGCTTTCCTGGATTTCCATTCATATCTCAGAGATAGGAAGGGCACTCCGGTACTTGGTCTCAAGACCGGATTTATGCATGGATTTAATTATGAGAGCGCCAGTGGGATGAAGCTGAAGGACGGCTTGTTCGTTGAGCCGAATGTGGGATGGAGTTGGGGCTTGCGTTGCGGCAAAGGCCTCACGCTTGGCCTCGGAGGCAAATTCATCGCTCCGCTTGGCGAGACCAGGACAGACCAGAAAGTGCTGTTCATGCCCAAACTCTCGTTCGGCTTCGAATTCTGATCCTTTTTGGGGAATATTTGATAGCTAATGATTTATGTAAAACGCGTAGACCAATAAGCTACGCGTTTTTCGTAATTGTCCGATGATCAGCAGTTCTGGAATCATGCATGTTTACTATATTTGTATTCAGGTTAATACTGCTTGTCATGAAAAGATTACTCGTGGTTTTCTCGCTTTTATTCCTGTCGCTTGGGGCTTGGGCCCAGTATTCTGAGACTCAGACTTCCCCTTTGGCTGAAGCCGGAGGAGTGGATTATAACCAGGCTTTTGAGAAAGCCCGGAAAGGCCGTAATACCGGTATCGGGCTTGTCGTCGGTGGTGGAGTGGCTGTCGTCGGTGGCGGAGCTGCGGTGATTATCGGGCTGACTACCAGTGTGGTAGGCGCCGCTGTAGGTGCGACAGTGGGAAGCATCGGTGGCCAGGAGGGCGCGTCGAATGGAGCCCAGCAGGGATCCAAGGCTGGAGACCCGTTAATGACGGCCGGTCTGATCGCTGCGGGAGCCGGTTTAGTGGCGACGGGCGTGGGAATTCCTCTGATCGTGAAGAATAACAGGACGCTAAAACAGTTGCGTCTCGGCCCCACCGGAAACGGAGTCGGACTTGCGTTGGTGTTTTAGTTTTAAATTGAATAGATAATGTCAAGCAGGAGAGAATTCATGAAGGGGGCCGCTTGTCTGGTAGGAGCGGCGGCGATTGGCCCGGTAGCAGGTGCGGTGGAAAGGATTTCAGTGCCGGACAGGAGACCGAGGAAAACCCCAAACGGCGACTCCATGGTCGGTTTCGTGGCCCCGAAACTGGACAAGATAAGGTCGTGACCAGCAAAGGGAAACAGGTGGATTACAGGCTATTAACAAGCCCGGAGATTGGTGACAATGGCTCGCTGATTGAGTTTTCCACCACTCCCGGCTCCATAACTGTCATCACCCGGAAACGCTAGTCCCTGGGCATGTCAGGCAGGGAGTAGCCGTTGTGATAGGTGTGCTTGATCCATTCCTCGGCCATGGCCTTGGCGCCAAACTCTGCGTAGCGACGGTCGAAGCGAGGATCTCCGTCAATGATCTTGAAGTCGTCGTAGTTGACTATCTTGATCTTGTCAGAGTCGGAGATATTCGTGAAACACATGTTCTCCCCGTCCCATTTCAGCTCGCGATGGAGTCCGGTCGGGCCTGATAGACGTACGGCCAGCACACCGACATCCACCATCTCGGTGAACGGTCCGGCGATCTGGAAGTTCGAGGAGGTCTCGACACGGTTCTCCGGGGACTCCTTACAAGCGCGGATCCAGTCCTGCTCATGGGCGTTGACCCAGATGTTGCCTGTTCCACCACCGGGCACCCTCCTGATGACGGGTTTTGGCTCCTTGAAGTAATCCATCGACGACTTTGGCAGCAACATGGGCTTTAGACCGTAGCAACCGGCCATGATCTTGCCCTTTGTGCCGACGAAGATGAGTCCTCCGTTCTCGTCTCCCATCATCTCTCCGTCCGGAAGCTCCGCGGGACGCTCCGGGAGCAGTCCTCCATCGTACCAATGCACTTTCAGTTCCGGCATGTTGACGTTCCCCTTAGGCTCCCTGGCGGGGAAGGTGTAGGTGATCTTCTCGGCGTGGGGCGGGGAATAAAGGTTGCTCAAGGTCGAGCTGGCTTCCACACTTGTGGGATATTTGATCCCGAGAGCCATCACGATAGGATCCATGATGTGGCAGGCCATATCACCGAGGGCTCCGGTACCGAAATCGTAGAAACCTCTCCAGTTCCACGGTGTGTACGCCGGGTCGTAAGGCCTGGTCTCGGCCGGGCCGATGAACAGATCCCAGTCAAGGGTCTTGGGAACTTTCACTCCGCCAGCGGGTTTCATCAGGCCCTGAGGCCAGATCGGCCTGTCCGTCCATGCGTGGACCTCATAGACATCTCCGATCACTCCGGACCAGATCCATTCGGCGAGCTGACGGCAATCGTCGAAGGAATTGCCCTGGTTGCCCATCTGGGTAGCGACCTTGTATTTCTTCGCCAGCTTCGTTAGAAGCCTGGCCTCATAGACGGAATGGGTGAGCGGTTTCTGGACATAGACATGTTTGCCGAGGGTCATGGCGTGGGCGGTCACGACAGCGTGGGTGTGGTCAGGAGTGGCCACGAGCACGGCGTCAATGTCCTTGCCCATCTGGTCGAACATGACTCTCCAGTCCTTGAAGCGCTTTGCGGAGGGGTAGTCATTGAAGGTTTTCATCGCATATGTCCAGTCCACGTCGCTGAGGGCGACTATGTTCTCCGTGGACATATTCTTGAGATTCCTGCGGCCGACTCCTCCGATGCCGACTCCCGCGATGTTCAGCTTGTCGCTCGGAGCGACATGGCCGAGGGTTTTGCCGAGAACGTGGCTCGGAACAATGGTAAAAGCGGCGGCACCGGCTGCTGCCGTGATGCCTGTCTTGATGAAGTCCCTTCTTGAATATTCTTTCATTGCGTTATCAATTATATGTGTTTTCAAATATACTAAAAATGCCATAAGTTTGGATCATGCGGCTAATAATCAAAGGCAAAAAAAAGACTCCTGCTGAACAACGGATTATTACTTTTTATATATTTACAACGCAAAAACGATTTATTATTAGTTGTAACGACATATCATTTAACTAACTAATAACTAACTAAAGCATTTGGCGAAATGAAAAAGAATCTGTTATGGGTTTGCGTCGCGACAACGCTGCTCTTCTCATTTCAGGGAGCGGTGTCTTATGCGAGTCCCAAAGCTATCCCAAGCGGAACGGAAGTCCAGCAGCAGAGGACAGTGACCGGCGTGGTTAAAGACTCTAAAGGAGTTGCTATCGTCGGCGCCAATGTCATGGAGAAGGGTGCCCTGAACGGCGCCATCACCGATGACAATGGAAACTTTTCACTTACTGTTCCCTCAAATGCTACTCTCGTTATCTCCTTCATCGGATTCACTACCCAGGAAATCGCGGTAGGGGATCAGGACACTTTCACAATTACCCTCCTCGAGGATTCCCAGTATCTTAAGGAAGTGGTATTCGTAGGTTATGGTACCCAGAAGAAGGTCAACCTCACTGGAGCGGTCGATGTTGTCACAAGCGAAGTGCTCGACAACCGTCCCCTGTCAAACCTCACTCAAGGTCTCCAGGGAGCTGTCCCTAACCTTCAGATCACATTCGCTGATGGTAAGCCTACCCGTAGCTCCGACTATCAGGTCCGTGGTACCGGATCAATCGGCCAGGGTGGCTCGGCCTTGGTGCTCATTGATGGTGTCGAAGGCGACCCGTCCCTGCTCAATCCCAGTGATGTGGCCAGTGTCTCTGTCCTGAAGGACGCCTCATCTGCCGCTATCTACGGAGCCCGAGGAACCTTCGGTGTGATCCTCATCACTACCAAGGAGCCCAACAGGGAGAGGGTTTCCGTCAACTACACCGGAAACTTCATCATGAAGTCTCCCACCGTGACTCCTAATGTCGTCACTGATGGCCTTGAGTTCACCGAGTACTACATTGAGTCCTACAAAGGATGGCAGGGAGCTGCTCCTTCAAAGTTCCACTCTTCCTTGAAGATCACTGACGCCTGGTTGAATAACCTGCGAAACGGAATGACCGGTGTCGTGACCGAGCCGAACGGGAAATATTCCTACTACGGAAGCACCGACTGGTTTGACATGCTCTACAAGGACAAGGCTTTTGGCCAGGAGCACAATATCACTGTCCAGGGCGGTGGCGACAAGGCTAATTTCCTGGTTTCCGGCCGTTACTACAATCAGGGCGGTATTTTCGAATATGACCCTGACGACTATTCGATGTTCAACGTCCGCGCCAAGGGTTCGGTCAAGGTTACCAATTGGCTCAAGGTCAGCAACAACGCGGAGTTCTCGGATATGAACTACCACAACCCCACGAACGTGGGTGAAGGCTCCGTCTGGTACGCTATCGAGTCTGAGGGTCAGCCGGCGAACGTGATGTTCAACCCCGATAACTCCCTTACCCAGGCCGGTGCGACCATCCTCGGTTCCTTCTATTATAAGAACAACTACCAGGACACCGAAAGGAGGAATGTGCGCAACACCACTAGTTTCGTGGCCAACCTCGTCGGCGACATCCTCACGCTCAATGGCGACGCCACTGTCCGTTATACTGACAACAGGCAGAACGGTGTCCAGTCTCCGGTTCCCTACAAGACCGAAGAGAATGGAGCCGTCAAGTACATGGGAAGCGCCTATGACGGCATCTATACTTCCAACCACACTAAGGGTTACATAGCCACCAACCTCTATGCCCAGTATGCCCAGACATTCGGGAAGCATGAGGTGAAACTAATGGTCGGTACCAACTATGAGCAGGAAACCTATAAGTACATGTTCATGCATAGGAACAAGAAGCTCTTTGAAGGTGCTGAAGACATCGCCCTCACAACCGGTTCCCAAAACATCAACAGCGACTACTACAAGTGGCGTATCGGCAGCGGTTTCTTCCGCGCCAACTACGTTTTCGCCGACCGCTACCTCTTCGAGGTCAACGGACGTTACGACGGATCCTCGAAGTTCCCTACCATACAACAGTGGAAATTCTTCCCGTCAGCGTCATTCGGATGGCGTGTGTCACAGGAGCCTTTCTGGAAGATAAGTCCTGATGCCATCTCCAACCTCAAGTTCAGGGTTTCCTACGGTTCCCTCGGTAACGGTAATATAGCCGCTTACAGGTTCCAGGAACTCTTCTCACTCAACACTCAAGACAGGCTCTTGAACGGTTCAAAGAACCTTTCCACAAGTGTTCCTTCACCTATTCCCGCCGGTTTGACGTGGGAGACCGCTACGACGGCTAACTTCGGTATGGATCTTGGCCTGTTCAATGACAAGCTCACTTTCGTGGGTGACTACTACATCCGCAAGACCACCGGCATGTACTGCGCGGGCACAGAGCTTCCCGCTGTGTATGGAGCGAGCGCTCCTAAGGGCAACTACGCCGACATGACCACAAGGGGATGGGAGATTGTCTTGACATGGAAGGATCAGTTCAACCTCGGTGGCAAACCCCTCAGTTATGAGATCAAGGGTACTCTCGCCGACTCCAAGTCCATCATAGACAGCTATCCCAACGATGAGAAATACATCGGTGCGGGAGCTGGTACCGGCATCCAGAATTTCAACTATTATTCAGGCATGACCCTCGGTGAGATCTGGGGATTTGAGAATGACGGTTACTTCACCTCGGCCGACTTTGACGCCAACGGTAAGCAGATATCCGGCCCTGATCAGACTTGGGTACAGAACAACAACAGCCGTACATGGCAGGCTGGTGACATTAAATTCAAGGATCTTGACGGCAACGGAAAGATTGACTTTGGCAACTCCAAGGTTGGCGACAGCGGCGACCGTAAGATCATCGGTAACAAGCTTCCTCGTTACACCTACAGCCTCAACCTTAACCTCGGATGGAATGGGATTTTCCTTTCAGCGTTCCTCCAGGGTGTCGGTCATCAGGATTGGTGGGCCGGTGGAGACAACTCCATGTTCTGGGGACAGTACAGCCGTCCTTACTCGAATATTCCAGCCGACATGATCGGCAACTGGTGGACTCCGGATAACCCCGACGCTTATTGGCCGAGGTACACAGGATACATCGCTCACCAGGGATCTCGTACTCTCCATATCCCTCAGACCAAGTACCTGCAAAATGTCGGTTACATCCGTCTGAAGAACCTCCAGGTTGGTTACAGCCTCCCGAAGAGATGGATCGATGCCGTCAAGATGCAGACAGTCAAGCTGTATGTCTCTGGCGAGAATCTCTGGTGCTGGTCACCTCTGTACAAGCACAGCAAGCAGTTCGATGTCAACAGCATCATGGGTGAGGACTCCGAGACCCTCAGCCTCGTGCACTCCGGTCTGTACAGTTCTCCTATCATGGCTGATGGTGGATCCAACTACAGTTATCCTATCCTTAAGGCTTTCACCTTCGGTATCTCTGTCACTTTCTAAAGATCTGGAACAATGAAAAAGTATATATTCATAGCTTTTGTGGCTCTTTTTGGACTCTCAGCCTGCGACATGTATGAGACTCCCAAGGCCTCTGTCGGCAAGGACGCGTTGTTCGCGAGTGAGAGCGGTCTCAAGATGTACACCAATTCCATGTATAATGTGCTGCCTGGTGGCGGTATGACTTCATGGGGTGAGACTGGTACCAACATCATCAATGCTTACCAGGGCGCCCGCACAAGCCTCACTGCCTCTTATACTCCTAGTATGGAAGGCAAATGGAGCTGGGGTACTCTCCGTAATATCAACTACTTCCTTGACAATAACAACAATACAGCCGTAGACGAGAAGGTGCGTAACAATTACAATGGTATCGCTCGTTTCTGGAGGGCTGTCTTCTATTTCGACAAGATCCGCACCTACAATGATGTCCCTTGGATCGATCATGCGCTTGACATCGACGACGAGCTTCTTCTCGCCGGCCGTGACTCCCGCACCGCCGTCGCGGAGCACATCTACGAGGATCTCCAATTCGCGATAGAGAACATCACAGAGGCTACTAACTCCACCGCCACCCTGGTCACCAGCCTCGTGGCCGCAGGAGAGCAGTCCCGCTTCTGCCTCTGGGAGGGAACCTTCCGTAAGTATCACGGCGAGCCTGACGCTGACAAGTGGCTCCAAAGGGCCGCCACCGCCGCCAAGATCGTCATGGACAGCAAGAAGTATTCGCTGAACACCTCTGGCAGCCAGCCTTACAGGGATCTCTTTATCACCAGGCTTCCGAAAACCAATGAGGTCATGCTCGCCACGGTCTATAGTGTCGCTGACGGTATCACCAATGGTATGAACCGTAGGAGCACCGCATCGACCCTCGGCACTCCTTTCTGCCCTATACGTCAGTTCATGAACCTTTACCTCAATCTTGACGGAACAAGGTACACCGACGATCCTTCTTACTTGACAGATGAGTTCATGACCGAGTTCGAAGGCCGTGACAAGCGTATCGCCCAGACCATCCGTGTCCCCGGCACTATCCGTTCCAACGGTCCCGCTTATCCTGATTGGCAGGTCACATTCACCGGATACATGGGAATGAAGTTCTGCACCGACGATGCCAATCTCGACGGTATGTACAGCAACGAGAACAACTACATCTGGATGCGTTACGCGGAGGTTCTCCTCAACTATGCTGAGGCGAAGGCCGAGCTCGGAACTCTTACCGACTCCGATTGGGCTGAGACGATAGGAAAGCTCCGCGCTCGTGGAGGCATCACCGGAGGCCTTGACGCGAAGCCTACCACAGTTGACAAGTACCTGCAGGAGACTTTCTTCCCTGAGATCAACGATCCCACTATCCTTGAGGTACGCCGTGAGCGTCTCATCGAGCTTGTCTGGGAGGCCACCCCTTCATCATTCGCTGATGTGCAGCGCTGGAAAGTCGGACCGCTTCTCGGTATCAAATGGCAGGGTATTTATGTCAAGGAATTTGACACAAACATTGACCTTGACCTTGATGGCACTCCGGATGTTTACTTCTACACTGGGGACAAGCCTACTCCTGAAGGACATGTTGTCTATGTTGACATGAAGAATAGTAACTGGTCGGTTGACACGGATGGCCACACCATCCTCTTCACCCCGGATAATAAGTTCATGTCATCCGATTGGGTTGACAAGGCTTATTTCCACCCGATCTCAACCAATGACCTCGCTCTTAACCCCAATCTCGGTCAGAACCCCGGGTATTAATAGAGCCTTATATTAGGAAAGGGCGGTCAATATGATCGCCCTTTTCCTTATATTTGTTAAAACAACCAAGATAATATGACAAATAGAAGGGACTTCTTGAAAACGACCACAGCGGCCGCCATAGCCTCTATACCGATTCTGAACAGTTGCGCTCCCAAAAATGAAAATAATGAGGAAGCTGGCCCGGAAACGGATCAGGATCAGTTTTTTATAGTTCCGAAGGATGAGGGGCTGCCGATAACCGGTACCTTTCTGGATGAGATATCACACGACATTCCACATCAGAACTGGGGTGTCAGGGAATGGGACGCTGACTTCCGGAATATGAAGTCGATAGGGATAGACACGGTGATAATGATACGCTCCGGCTACCGGAAATTTATCACCTGGCCCTCTAAATATCTTCTCGGCAAAGGCTGTTACATGCCTTCCATGGACTTGGTCGAGCTCTTCCTCACCCTTGCCGACAAGTACGGGATGAAGTTTTACTTTGGCCTTTACGATAGTGGCAAGTATTGGGATACGGGGGACATGAGCTACGAGCTGGAATCCAATAAATATGTGATCGAGGAGGTTTGGAACGCCTATGGGAAGCATAAGAGTTTCCAGGGGTGGTACATCAGCACGGAGATAAGCCGTAAAACCAAGGGATGTATAGAGACTTTCCACACGATGGGTAAGATGTGCAAGGACATCAGCGACGGACTGCCCACCTTCATCTCTCCCTGGATTGATGGAAAGAAGGCCATTCAGGGAACCGGACTGAAAGTCAAGCAGGGAGTTTCAGTCAGCGACCATGAGAGGGAATGGAACGAGATTTTCGATGGCATTCACGATGTCGTGGACGCCTGTGCCTTCCAGGACGGACATATCGATTATGACGAGCTCGACGCTTTCTTCTCAGTCAACAAGGCTCTCGCGGATAAATATGGGATGAAGTGCTGGACAAACGCTGAGACTTTCGATCGTGACATGCCGATCAGTTTCCTTCCCATCAAATTCGACAAGCTGCGGCTGAAGCTTGAGGCGGCGAAGCGTTGTGGATATGACAAGGCCATCACCTTCGAGTTCAGCCACTTTATGAGCCCTCAGTCGGCTTACATGCAGGCGGGGCATCTTTATGATCGCTACAAGGAGTATTTCAACATCAAATAATGGTGAAGGACAGATCCAACAACATCCCGTACTTGATGTTCTTATGCCTGGTGGCCGCATTGGGAGGAATCCTGTTTGGATATGACACGGCTGTCATCTCAGGCACGACCGCGGATGTCAGTTCCCAGTTCGGACTTGACGACATTTCCAAAGGATGGTATGTCGGCTGCGCCTTGATAGGCTCAATCATAGGAGTGGCCATAGCGGGATTGCTGAGTGACTTTCTGGGCAGGAAGAAGACGATGCTGATCGCGGCGGTTTGCTTCACGGTGTCGGCTATCGGGTGTTGTGTCTGTGTTGGTTTCACCGACCTGGTGGCCTATAGGATCATCGGTGGGCTGGGCATAGGAATAATCAGTATTGTCTCGCCCATCTACATCTCGGAAGTGTCTCCAGCGAAGATCAGGGGCACTATGGTATCACTTTATCAGCTTGCGGTGACAATGGGCCTCCTGTTGGCTTACCTCATCAATTTCGCGATTCTGTCTGGCAGCGATTCCGCTTTCTCCAATCCTTTTTTCGAGAGGATATTCTCAACCGAGATGTGGAGGGGAATGCTCGGATCGGAGACGGTCGTGGCTTTGGCTTTCTTTCTCATAATATTCCTTATTCCGGAAAGCCCCAGATGGCTGATGGTTAAAGGAATGGATGACAAGGCTTTGGGCATATTCAGGAAACTTAAGAGCAGTGAGGAGCATGCCCTTGGGGAATTCTCCCTGACAAAGGAGTCAATAGCGAAGGAGGTCAAGAGCGAGTGGTCGGAACTTCGTCATCCGGGGATAATCAAGGCCGTCATGATCGGGGCCGCGATAGCGATCCTGGGCCAGTTCATGGGTGTGAACGCGGTTCTGTATTACGGCCCCGACATATTCTCCAGTGCTGGACTCGCCGCCAAGGATTCCTCATTCTCAACCGTCCTTGTGGGTCTGGTGAATATGCTCACAACTGTCTTGGCCGTGTTCATAATAGACAAGGTCGGCAGGAAGAAACTCATCTATTACGGCGTCAGTGGAATGATAGTTTGTCTGGCGGCGATAGGGACTATATTCGCTTTCAACGGTGGGGGTGTCCCTCTCCTTGTGTTCTTCCTCCTGTACATATTCTGCCAGGCGATCTCAATCAGTGCGGTCGTGTTCGTGCTGCTTTCCGAGATGTATCCCAACAAGGTCCGGGGGATTGCCATGTCCATAGCTGGACTTGCTCTCTGGGTCGGCACATACCTTGTCGGTCAGTTCACGCCATGGTGTATGAGCGTGCTGACCCCCGCAGGAACTTTCTTCCTCTTTATGGCGATGTGCGTGCCTTATATGCTAATCATGTGGAAACTCGTTCCCGAGACTACCGGACGGACCTTGGAAGAGATTGAGGATTACTGGAAAACTCTTCCAACCGGCGGAGAGTCTCGAGGCGGAAAGCTCCGGGCCAGGCGACAAGCCAGTCGTTGATACGCTTGTTGTTATCTCCTGAAGAGAATCCCCAGGAACACTCGAAGTAGGCTTCGTTCTGTGATCCGGCGGGACGGACATGGCCATTTATCTCAAGAGCCCCGTCTGAGACAAACTGGTTGCCGCAGCGCCAGATAGCCTCAGCTTTCTCCTTCCACTGCGGATCTCCCGTAAGCTCAGATAGTTCCATCCATTCCGGCACCCAGTACAAGGCATACGGGTCGAGGTGGTTGTGCTGGACGGAGACGGAAGTGGCTCCGAAAGTGTGGTAGCCATATTCATTGAAATTGTCGCCCTCGGGATAGATCCCGTCGTAGTGCCAGAGCCATGTGGAGAGGTAATATGAGATCGCCACGGCGTCTTCGATGTACTCCTTCGATCCGGTCAGCCTATGGAGACGGATCGCCGAGCGCAGCAAGGAGATTGAGGACTCCTTGTCGATGCACCAGGTGTCCAGCGCTCCGGCGGTCGTGAACCCGTTCTCTTTCAGCTCGGAAAGATAATGCTTGTAGGCTTTGAGCCCGGAATCGAGGTATTTCTGGTCTGAGCTCCTGCGATAAGCCTCAATCATGGCTGGCACCATGAAGCAACCGATGGTCCCTTCCCTGTAGATAGCCTCACCATCCGGTCTCCAGCCTTTAGCATAGCATCCGTTTTCCTGCTGGTCGGAGACGGCAAAGTCGCAAATGCCATACGCTACACGCTCATATTCAGGACGTTCCATGCCACATTCCTTGGCGACGTCATAGGCCTCGAAGAAGTTGACGGCCGCGGTTCCGAGGTTGCAGGCATCCAGAGCGCCGTCGGGATGGTTGTGAAGGATGTTGTCGTAGTGGGTGATGAAAAGGCCGTTCGGAAGGCCGCACTTGCTCCAGGTGTCCAGAGTCGCGATGCCCTTGTCCAGAGACTCTTTGGAGCCGGTTTTCTGGTAGTCCCGGAGGAGGGAGATAGCATAGGAGGCGTTTTGGCCGCACCATCCGATCTCATACTTCCAGGCAGGGCGCTGACGCCATGAACCGTTCTCGTCAAGAATGAGCCCGATGCTGAAGCCCTTGTAAGGACCTTCCTCGGCCCAAAGAGACTCCTTGGCGTAGCGGATTCCCAACTCCCAAAGTTTGTCGTTGGAATATATCTCGACCTGCGGTTTGGGGGACAATTCCCATGCTTTGTCCAGGAACGGACGCATAGAGCGGTGTCCTTCCTGCACCTGGTTTAAGTGAATATATATCCGGAACTCAACGGTTTCTCCCTTTTTCAGAGGCGTTTGATTTCTCCATCCGGGCTCAAAATGATCCCTGTTGGCATAAGTGACCGGCATCTCCTCCTCAGGCCAAAGATAGTGGTGATCCGTCCGGCTGTCCTCAGGTCTGAGTGAGCAGGAGAAGTTCTCTTTCAGGGATTTAGGAGCCTCGGTCCAAGTGGCCACGGCGTAACGTTTCCCTTCGGAATACATGGCTCCGGGGATAGGTGTGCGGCGGAAAGAGACAGTCCGCCATTGTCCGTCCGCTTTGGCTCCCTTGGGCTCATTGCCCCGTCCCCAGTCGTTGCCGTTGTAGTTGACTGAGGGGATCATCCAATAGTCGCTGCCTGAATTATGGACGAATCCGGCTTCAAGACGTGCGGAGTCCAGATCCTCAAGAGCCTTGAAAGTCACGGTGGCCTTGAAGGTGTTGGAGTCCAGGGTCTCTATCCTTTCTTTGTGGGAAACACCTTGAACATCAGGTATTTCCAGAGTACCAAGGATTTCCCCATTTTCTAAGAGTGTCATCCCGTCCGTCCCTTTTTCCCAACGGAACCGGTCAGCCTTCCCGCAAGAGGCAAGGCAAAATAAAACGCAGAGAGTTGCCCAGAGGGCTGTTTTGTTATATTTAATCATCATCAGAAAAACCCATTGTCTGGGCAAGTTTTTCAATATTTAGACTACGGGCGGAGGCGTCCATAATGTCTTTATAGACACCACCTCGCTTATAAAGATCGTCGGGTGCGCCACTTTGCTCCAGATGGCCTTCCTGGAGGGCGTAAACCATCTCGCTGTCAATAATTTGGGAGATGGAGTGGGAAATTATTATGACTGTCCTGTCTTTCTTGATGGCGTCGATCGCGTTCTTGATCTGCTCTGTGGCTATCGCGTCTAGCGATGCGGTCGGCTCGTCCAGGAATATTATCGGAGGGTTCTTGAGGAACATCCTGGCGATCGCCACCCTTTGCTGCTGCCCTCCGGAGAGGTTCGTGGCGGCTGTCTCAAAGCCCTTGGGGAGAGCGACGATCTGGTCATATAAACTGGCTTTCCTTGCCGCCTCGTGAACTTCCTCGATAGTGGCTCCCGGCTTTCCGTAGCGGATGTTTTCCTCGACAGTGCCGTCGAAGATGTGGTTCTTCTGCAGCACGAGGCCGATGTTCTCCCTAAGATAGCGGGTGTCCCATTCCTTAAGATCCACCCCGTCAAGCGTTATGCTTCCGCAGTCAGGTTCGTAGAATTTATCCAAAAGATTGACTATCGTGGACTTTCCTGCTCCGCTCAGTCCTACCAGGGCTGTGATCTTGCCGCTGTCCACCTTCAGTGAGATGTTGTGGAGAGCCTTCGTCCCGTTAGGATAGGTGAAGTCCACATCCTTCATCTCGAAGTTGCCGATCACCTTTTCAGGACGGTATCCTCCGGTAGGTTCCACCTCCTCGTCAGCGTCCACGATGTCGAAATATCCCTCAGCGTAGATAACCGCGTCGTTGAGGTCGTCGAATATGCGTTGCAGCTGGCTGATCGGGGCTGTGACATTAGAGAAGAGCATGATGTGGTACATGATCTTTCCTATCGTCATCCCGGGATATCCTGTGAGTACCAGGTAAGAAGTCAGGATAATGATCAGGACAGTGCCCGTCTGGCTGACGAAACTCTTGAGGGAATCGTAGCCGAAACCAGCTTTGCGTATCTTCATCTGGTTGCCGTAGAAGCCTGTCTGGAGCTCTGTCTGCCGGTTCATCTCGATCTCCTCGCGGTTGAAGGACTTGACGACATTCATGCTCTCAAGGATATTCATGATGCTCCCGCTGCGTTTCTCGTTGAAGCCTCTCATGTTCCGCCTTGAGCCCTTGAGCTTTTTAGCCTGCATCGAGGTGATCCAGAAATACACCGGGACTATCGCCAGGGCGGTCAGACCCACGTAGATGTTGGCGGCGAAGATGAGGATCAACGCCAGCACTGAGCTGACGATCATCG
This sequence comes from uncultured Bacteroidia bacterium, assembly GCA_902785825.1. Lineage (GTDB taxonomy): Bacteria > Bacteroidota > Bacteroidia > Bacteroidales > UBA932 > Cryptobacteroides. Next base: position 51,435 of record CACZZZ010000013.1, on the reverse strand, counting down.
GGAGGAGATCGATGAAGAAGCTCTGGATGGTTCTTGAGATGCTGCTGGCTCCCTGGTCTATCCTGGCCTGGAGCATGCCGGGGGCGTTCTCGCTACGGGCGAAAAAGGCCATCCTGTAGGTAAGGATCCTCTTCACGACTCCCAGGGACAGGCTTTGGGAGATATTAATCCTGAGCTTTTCCCCGAAGTTCCTTTGGGCGAAGGTGATTCCGGCCCTTAAAATCTCCTTGCCGAGCAGCACAACGCTCACGATCGTGAGGATCCTGGCCGCCTTGCCCCAGGTGAAATCGGGCGTGCCGACCAGGGCGTTGATAGAATCTACAGTCCAATCCAGGACAACCGCGTTGACCTGAGCCAGGATGGAACCTATTAGGGTCAAGAAGAGCGTGATCGCGACCAGGAAGCGGTACGGCTTCACATAAGGCAGGATCTTCTTGAAGAGGGTAGCTAAGTTCATTTTGGGGAAATATTTGATTATCAGGCTATTTCTTGCCGATAGCAAGCTTTATCAGAGCTACGCTGTGGGGAGGGAGGACAGTCTTGATGTCCTTCCTTCCGGCTTTAACCTCAAGGGGTGAAGTCTCGAAATAGCTATATGGCGTGACGTCTTCGGAAGAATAGAGGGTCGCCTCCAGGACTTTTCCTTTCAGGGCGAAACTGAATTCCCTGTCTGTGTCGTAGGCGGCGTTTATAAGGCTGATGGTCAGCACTCCGTCCTTGACGGTCGCCACTGTGGAATAGTCGTCATTGTCTGAGACCTTGCAGACGCGTCCGTCCTGGTGGGCCTTCATCATCTCGAAGATCTGGCCGTTAGCCGTCAGACGGCTGCCTTCCGGAGTGATCAGGATGGCTCCTTCGCCCACTGGCTGGAAATAACAGACGATGGGGATGTCGAGCGAAGCGCTTTCGGAAATATAGAAATGCATTGTCCTGGCGGCGTATATTCCTTCGGTCACGCATGAGGGCCGGTACCAGGAGTACCACTGGTTCCACTCGTCAAATGAGATGTGGAGATCTTTTCCAGTGGCGTCGAGGCTTTCCCTCATCCTCTTCGCAAGGTCAATATTCCCCTGGAATGAGGCGGTGATTTCCTCATACGATTTCTTGATGTCCTCAGGTGTCGTGAATTGCTTGCTTCCTCCCGCATAGTGATGCAGGGAAATATATTTGACCTTATCGGCGAGCGGCGCCGCGGAATGCTTCGCCCAGTTGTCGTTCGGATATGGCCCTGAGGAGCAAAGCTCCAGATCCGGAGTCACCTTAAGCATGGCGTCCGCATGCTTGCCGGCGAGCTCCGCATAGCCTTCAGGACCGGCGGGGCCCTCCATGTGGCCATAGCCCATCTCGTTTCCGAGAGACCAGAAATGAACGTTATAAGGCTCCTTATGGCCTCTCTGGGCCCTTAACTTGCCATATTCGGTGTCCTCTCCTCCATTGCAGTACTCAACCCACTGGGCGCTTTCCTCAGGGGAGCTCCAAGCGATGTTGATCGTGATCATAGGCTCCGCACCGACCTCGCGGCAAAGCGCGACGAAGTCGTCCGTGTCAATCTCGTGGAAGTCGTAGCCGTAGGTATATGGCTGGGTCTCGATCTCAGTTGCGGCCTGCAGCGGACCTCTCTGATCGACAGGAAGCAGTCCGTCTTTCCAACGATATTCACCGGCGAAATTTCCTCCTGGCCAACGCAGCAGTCTCGGGCCGATGGCTTTGAGGTTGGCCACCACATCGCTCCTCATCCCGTGGAAATTATCCTTCGGCATCATTGAGAGGGCTCCGAAAATGACCTCGGCCTTTTCCCCGAAGGTGTACCGCACGGACGCCTCCTTGTCATCAGCGGAAGAAGTCAAGTCGAACTCGCTGACCACCCAATCTTCCGCCGGCTTCAATTCCAGTGACTTAGTGGCATATACTCTTGCTCCGTCCTTGTCCGTGAGCTCGACTTTGAGAGTCAATGGAGACGACACTCTTGTCACTGTCCTCATCTCATAAGTCTCTCCTTTCTTTAGGGACAGGCCTTTTTGGAATATTCCCGCAACCTGCCCGTCGGTCAGATTCTGGACAGACTGGGAACGTATCTCGTTGCTCCTGTTCATGCCAGGATTGCCTATGTGTTTTGTGTAGGATAGGCTAATTTGCTGGAACAGAGTTTTTTCCCCGATTCCGGACCATTCGGCGCAGACACCCTCATTGCGGGAGGGCTTGCCTGCGAACTTGCGGTTGCGGAGCATCTGGGCGCTCAGGCCTCCGTTGACCGCTGCCCTTGTGTGCTCGAGGTTGTGTCCGAAGACATAGGGGGATAGCTCCGAGGTTGATCTCAGGTCGATAGTCTGTGCCATGCTGGCTTGGAAAACCGCTGAAGCTAAAGCGGCGATGAGTATAATCCTTTTCATGACTCAAATTTAACGATTATTTATCTTATATTTGTAATTGCCTAATACGATTTGTCATGAATCTAAAGAGAGTTTTCGCCGTTTTCGCGGCTTTGGTAATGTCACTTCCGTATATTATCGCTCAGGAGGTTGACCGAAACCCGATTATCATCGCGTCGATGAACAACTTGGAGTACACCCAAAAGAAAACAAAGAACACCGCCGGGTCAGTGATCGGCGAGATCGCGACCGCTGTGCTCACGGGCCAGACCTCGAAACAGGTGGATGGCTATCAGGGTGCTGTCCGCTCAGCCATCCTGAAAGGCATGTCTGACGCCTATAGGCTTCGGGTTGTGGACGGGAAATTGTCAAAGGAAGAGGTCGAGACTCCCGGCTCGATCTATGTCGATGCGACATTGAACAGCCTCTCCACGACCACCAAGAATGAGGTGAAGGAATATGAGGAGAAGAACAAGAATGGCGAGAAGGTGAAGAAGACGCGTACCGATGTGTATTACAGGGCGCTCCTCTCAGTCAGTCTCCATGTCAAGGATGCCTTGACCGACGCTGTCATAGCCAGCCCTTCTTTCAAGATATCCGAGTCGGACATGTCCTGGGTCAATTCTCCGGAGAGGGCTGTCGAGAACGCTATCAGCAGGCTCTCGGTTCTCGTGATGAGGTTCTTCGACGGCATGTATCCCCTGACTTGCCAGATCATCGAGAGGGGTGGCATCAAGAATGACAAACAGAAGCAAGTCTATATCGACCTCGGGTCGGCTGACGGGCTCCAGGAAGGCCAGACATTCGCCATCTACACCAAGCGGCTTATCGGAGGAAAAGAAGCCCGTACCCAGGTCGCCAGGCTGAGAGTCAAGAAGATAGAGGGCGAGGAAGTCAGCTTCTGCAAGGTGCTCTCTGGCGGTCGTGATCTTAAAGCCGCTCTTGACCAGGGTTTGGATCTTATCGTTGAAACTGATAAATAGTAAAAGATGAAAACTCTTCTTTTGGTAGCGGCCATTCTCTCGGGATATGCGTTCGGTCCCGAGAATGCCCCGAAGGGAGACGAGTGGCAGTCTCCTGGACAACTGTCTCTTAATAAAGAACTTCCGCACGCCTGGTTCTTCTCTTTCCAGGACATTGATTCCGCCCGTAAGGTGCTTCCGGAGAACAGTTCCCTCTGGATGAGCCTGGACGGGGATTGGAAGTTCAACTGGGTTCCCAACCCGGACGAGCGTCCTGTTGATTTCTACAATAAGGATTTTGACGATTCCGCGTGGGATGTGATTCCTGTCCCTTCCAACTGGAACATAGTGGGCATCGGAAATGACGGAAGCCAGAAATATGGCACCCCCATCTATGTCAACGTCAATGTCCCTTGGCTTTTTGTCAGGGAGCCTGGAGACTGGAAACTCGGAGTGATGCGGGAGCCTCCCCAGAATTGGACGATGTACAAGGCCCGCAATGAGGTGGGATCCTATCGCAGGGCTTTCGAAGTTCCTGAAGATTGGAAAGGGAAGAAGGTATTCGTCAATTTCGACGGAGTCGATTCCTTCTTCTACCTTTGGGTCAATGGCCACTATGTCGGATTCTCAAAGAATTCCCGCAATCTCGCCCAGTTTGACATAACTGAATATCTTGAGACTGGGATGAATGTCCTGGCGGTCGAGGTCTATCGCAACTCGGACGGATCCAACCTTGAGGCTCAGGACATGTTCCGTCTTCCTGGAATATTCCGCAGCGTAGCTCTCGAGGCGAAACCGGAGGTCTCGGTGCGTGACATAAGGGTCAATCCTACAATGACTTCCTTGAAGGTTGACGCTGAGGTTGCCGGTCAGGACGGCAATGACGATGAAGGCCTGTCTTTGACTTACCGCCTCTACGAGAATGTCCTATATTCCGACGACAACACCCTTGTCGCCGAATTCCCGGCTCAGGCTCTCTCTTCTGTTCTGGACTTCCCCGAGGCCAAACCTTGGTCCGCCGAGGCTCCACACCGTTATACCCTTGTCGGGGAGCTGAAGGACGCTTCCGGAAAGACGCTTGACATATTCTCGACAATAGTTGGCTTCCGTGAGGTTTGCATCAAGGACACGCCCGCGTCGGAAGATGAGTTCGGCCTTGCCGGGAAGTACTTCTATCTGAACGGGAAACCGGTGAAGCTCCGTGGTGTGAACCGTCACGAGACAGAGCCTTCCATGGGCCATGCCATTACCCGTGAGGTGATGGAAGAGGACATCAGGCTCATGAAAAGAGCGAACGTCAATCACGTCCGCAACTCCCATTATCCCGACGCTCCTTACTGGTACTATCTCTGCGACAAGTACGGGATATACCTTATGGATGAGGCCAATATCGAGAGCCACCACTACCACTACGGCGAGGCGTCCCTTTCCCATCCGATCGAGTGGAAAGACGCCCATGTGGCGAGGATGATGGAGATGGTATCTTCGGATTACAACCATCCTTCCGTGATCATCTGGAGCATGGGTAACGAGGCCGGCCCGGGCAAGAATTTCGAATATGTCTATGCCGCCGCCAGGGAGGCGGATCCTATGCGTCCGATCCAGTACGAGCGTAACAACGACATCTCCGACATCGGCTGCAGCCAGTATCCGAGAGTCAAGTGGGTCCAAAAAGTGGCCACCGGTACCGGTGACGTGAAGTATCCTTACCACATCAATGAGTTCGCCCATTCGATGGGTAATGCCCTCGGAAACTTCGCCCAGTACTGGCAGTCAATTGATTCCACGAACTTCTTCATGGGTGGCGCGATCTGGGACTGGGTGGACCAGTCTCTTTGGAACTACACTTCGGATGGCGTCAAATATCTCGCTTCCGGAGGCAACTTCGGGGACGTTCCTAATGATGGTCAGTTTGTGATGAATGGAATCGTCAACGGCGACCGTTCTCCTAAGCCCCAATACTGGGAGGTCAAGAAGGTGTATCAGAACCTTTACACCTCTCTGGTGGAACTTTCCGGGAATATAGTCGAGATCGGCTTGTTCAACCGCAACTATTACGAGCCTTGCTCCTACGATGCCCGTTGGACGCTTGTGGCGGACGGCGAGGAGATCAGGGATGGCTCGTTTGAGGTCTCCGATCTCGCTCCTCGCGGGAAAATCACAAAGACCTTGAGGATTGGCACCTTGCCTGAAGGGAAGGAATGTTACCTAAATGTCAGCTACTTCCTTAAAGAAGACATGTTCTGGGCCGAGAAGGGTTACGAGGTCTGCAAGGATCAGATGTACCTCACTCCCGCTTCCCCTGTCATCCTGAGCGAAGCGAAGGATCTCAAGGGCAGGGCCCCGAAGCGTTTCACCGACTCTGAGACCGGTTTCCTTGTCGTCAAGGGACGTCGTTTCAAGGCTGAGTTCGATCCCGCTGTCGGCACTCTGGCAAGTCTCAAATACCGCGGCAAGAATGTCATCGTGCCGGGAGAAGGCCCCAGGCTCAATGTTTTCCGCGCCATGATCAACAATGACGGCTGGGCTTGCGGGGAATGGTTCAAGCAAGGACTTCACAACCTGACCCACACGGCTTCCGGGATGGATGTCGTCGAGGAAGATGGATGCCTCAAGATATCCTTTGACATCGTCTCCAAGGCTCCAAATGGAGCTCATCTCAAGGGCAGCACCGCTTCCCCGAGTTGCTCGATAGTGGAAGACAAGGACAGTCTCAATGTGATGACCTTCACCTCACATGTGGTGTGGACTGTGGACAGGAAGGGTAATATAGAGATGAGTTCGAAGATCACTTCCGACAAGCCGGAGATCCCTCTTGGGCGCCTTGGCTACGTCATGAAGGTTCCGGATGAGCTTTCCGAGGTTGAATATTATGGCCGTGGTCCTGTCGAGAACTACTCGGACCGCTACACCTGCGCTTTTGTTGGCAAATACGAGAGCAAGGTGGCCGATCAGGTTCAGAATTATACCAAGCCTCAGGACATGGCCAACCATGAGCAGGTACGTTGGGTCTCATTGTCTGGTTTCCTCGGCAGAGGAGTCGTTTTTGAGGCCGCCGCGAACAGCCTGAGAAGTTCCGACTCTGGTCGTCCTGTCATGTCCTTCAGCGCCTTGCCGTATTCGGCTCTTGACCTCATGCTCGCTCCTCATCAGTTCGAGCTGCCCGCTCCTGGAGACACATGGCTCTGCCTTGACGCCGCTGACTGCGGTCTCGGCGGCAACAGCTGCGGACCCAGCCCTCTCCAGGAAGACAGAGTCTTCTCCGACGCCACCTTCGGCTTTGTCATTCGCCGGAAATAAGTCCGGAGAATTATTCATTACCGTCATTCAATAGACCCGTGTAAGCGGGTCTATTTGATATATAGCCACAAACTGTCTCTGAAGGTTTGCGGTATTGCCTGATTGACAGGACTTCCTCATTGAGCGCGCACTCTATTTCTGCAATAGTGCGGATAGTGAAATTATGTGTGCCACTAAGCCAAAGAGAGACAGTCGCCTCCTTCTTGCCAGTCGCTTTTGCCAGCATGGCTTGTGACCAGTGTTTTCTAATGAGAACATCTCTTATCCTCTTGGCGATAGCAAACTCATAACTGGTTTCTTTCCTTATAGCCGGAGATACCTCATTCAAAGCCTTCTGAAACTCAGGGTCGATATACCTTACTCTAGCCATATTTATTCTTCAATTATCAGTGTCAGGTTCATTATCTCGTTGTAAAGATCCATCCCTTCGGATTCCAATTTAAGAAGTCTCTTGTCAATTGACTGAAGTAGTGAGACTTTACCTGAAAGGATAGGGTCAGTATTATAAGTTCTTGAGTTTTTTACTCCTCCACCTCCAATGAGCAGGAGACTGTCTGAAACTCGTATGCAATACAATCTTAAACTCCCATGAGTCCTTTTATTTCTATGTGCTACTAATAGAGGGATAGCACAGACTCTGTCGGAAAAATGTCCTTCTATTCTGAAAAAGTTTTCCAAAGCACCGTTTTGTGAGATATTCTCGATAGAACTCAAAATACGGTCTAAATCTTGTCTTAAATACGGATCAGTGGATTCTTTGAAAGTCGACATGAAGTCACTGAATTCAGAATGAACAGAATCGTTAAGCTTAATTGCATAAATATCTGTTGTTTCCGATAGGATCAAAGGGACAAACTCAACCTTCCACATATTCCTCTCCTTCTTAGTGTTGCGAAGGTATGAATAAAGATTTGAAAATCAAAATAATATTAGCCAATTTCTTAACTTTTATATTAAGAAGAATCTGGTCAGAACTTCACCAGGGTGCTGAATTCGAGGGTGAAGGGGCGGATGTAGGAGCCGCTGGTGAGATAGTTCTGGTACGGGGTGATGTCGGTGGCGAGGGAGGCTTCCCGAATTCCGGCTGAAGCTCCAGTGACATTCAGGAAGTTGACCACGTTCAGGGACAGGCTCACATGCTCGTTCCACTTGAAATCCACACCTCCGAAAGTTTCCCATCGGGGACTAAGGAACAGGGTGTTCGTGATGTTGATATAGCGCCTGCTGTAGTAGCGGGCGCTTATCCATAAGCGCCATTTGCCAGTCTCGTAGGAAGGCTCCAGCTCGATTTCGGTGCCGCTGCTGCTTGTGATCCTCTTCCCAGAGAAATCATATTCCTCTGAATACCCGTCGCTGAAGACAGGGGTGAAGCTGTAGTTCTGGTACCTTGGGATCCTGAAGGTGAACAGGCCGTGGAAAGTGAATCCCTTGAACGGGGTAAGGATCATGTCGGTGGTCCATCCGAGGACCTCCATGTCGTACTGGGAACTCACATAGACGGTCTCGTTGTAGCCTGCGGGGAAGCCTCCCGCGGCATGGGAGAGCTTATGGGTCCACATGCCCATCTCGTAGCTGTTGTAACGCTTGAGATAAGTCAGAAGTGATTGGAAATCAAGCCACTTGTTCTTGAAATTGACTCCGCCTCTAAGAATATAGCTGGGCTGGGCTCCTTCGAACGGGACGCTTGAGTCGCCATATTGCCCGATATTGGGATGGTTCAAGGTGGCGATTGCGTCGAATTCGGCTCCCCAATTTGAGTTGAAGTTGTAATATCCAATCAATGTTGCGGCCCCGTTGAAGACATTCTTCCTGAACGGGGTAAGGCTGACTCCCGGGCTTACCAGGGACCAACCATTGTAGCGGGAGTTATTCTCCTTGCCATCCAGATTGTGCGCGGCCTTGCCGTTGATCCCGCTGTATTCCGCTCTGATCCCATAATGGATATTGATTTTAGGACTGACTCTCCAGTCATCCTGGGCGAACAGGGCGAGGCGGCTCTGGAAGCCCTCCGCGAACTGGGCTCCCGTGTTGTGGACATAATAGAGTTCCCCATTGTAAGTGAGGGCTTTAGGGTCTTTCCTGGCCTCATAGGCGAAGTTGGATGTCATCGATGAAGCCTGGCTCCAGTTGAAAAAGAGATTGACTCCGGCGAGGGCGGTATGCTTGCTGAAGGCTTTCTTGACCCGCAAGGTAGTGAGCCACTCGTTCAAGTGGTCGTCCTCGTACATGAAAAAGCGGCTCTGCACGTTGCCGGAATATGGGGTTCCGTCGATGTAGGAATATCCGTCGCCCGCGGAAACTTCCGTGATTCCGTTGAGGTAGGTGCTTTTCTGCTTGCTGTCGCTCGTCCTGAACCGCGAGCTCACATCCATCTCCATCCCGTTGTCCAAGGTGCGGTTGAAGCAGGCGGTCAGGACATGGACGGGGATCCCCAGATCCTCTGTGTAGCGCCCGGTTTTCCTCTTCCCGTCATGGATGTCAATATACTCGAAGAAGGATGTCTCGGGAATATACTGATCCCTTCCGAGGCGGAAGTCGCCGTAAGGTTTCACGCTCCCGTCTCCCACAAATATAAACGGGCCGTACTGGTCGGTAAGATCCAGGTAGTTCATAAACAGATATGTCGCTTTGAACAGACCTTTTCCGTCCGGAAGTCGCTTTGACACAGCAGCTTTGTAGAACCTGGTCCTCTCCTGGTAAGTCGTGAAGTCCAGATGGTTGGATCCCCGGTCGAAACTCTGGTACACATTCAGGTCGATTCCCCATCCGTTCCCGAGTGGAGAGGCTGTACGCAGCTCGACCTCATGGCGGCCGTACTGGTTGGCGGTGTACTTCGCCGCCCCTTCGGGTTTGTCTGCGCCGGCTTTGGAGACGGACATCGGGAAAAAGCCCGTCGTGCCGAGCTGAATCGCGGATTCGTCCAGACGGGTCAGCTGCATCGACTCGGTCGAGAGGCCGCTTCTCCAGGACAGGTAACCGGCGAAGTAATCCTTGAACATAGAAGCCGGAAGGCCATCGTCCATGATGTAGGTGCCCCACTCCGGGATGCCGAGCGAGATCGTCCTCGGGATCGAGGCGTAGGATGCGTTCAACATCACGTTCTGGTTGCTACGTCGTTCAGAACCTGTCTTCAGGGTGTCAGCGTCTTGAGCGGCCGCCACGCTCCCACTCATTAGCAGTACCAGCAGGAGAAGGATGCGTTCGGCGGTCATAACAGGATGTTGATTATGTCTTCGAATGCGTTCACTTTAAACAGATTCCGATGGTCATACTCCTCTGTGTGCTCCAGCTTCCAGAGAGTCTCGGAGGGGATGTATATTCCCCATCCTCCAAGTTGAAGGACCGGCTCGATGTCGGACTTGAAGGAATTGCCGATCATCATCAGTTCTGATGGGCTGATCCCCAGCCGGTCGCAAAGTCCGATATATTCCTTTTGTGTCTTGTTGGAGACTATGTCGATGAGACTGAAGTACTTCGCAAGTCCGGACCTGGCGATCTTACGCTCCTGATCGAGCAGTTCACCCTTAGTCATCAGTACCAGTTTGTACCGTCCGTCCTCGCTCAGTCTTTTCAAGGTTTCCTCCACTCCGGGAAGGGGAGTCGCCGGGTTGCGAAGGATTTTCCGTCCGCTGTCGATGATGTACATCACCTGTTCTCCGGTGAGTTTCCCGCCAGTGATGTTCACAGCGTTCTCAATCATGGACAGGACGTATGCCTTGGCCCCGAAGCCATAGTCACCCATATTCTTGAACTCCACTTTGTAGAGCTCATCGGAAATATATTGAAAGTCGCCGAAGTCAGACAACGCCTCGGCGACTTTCTTTTCAGCTTCCCTGAACAACGGCTCGTTCGACCACAGTGTGTCGTCTGCGTCGAAGGCCAGGACTTTCACTGCTGTCAGCATCCCTTGGCCTCTTCCCACTGCGCGCGGAGGAGGTTGACGGCATTGGTCACAAGGGTAGCCCTGTCACCACCACAGCCGCATTCGAAACTGACATACTTGTCGTAACCGATCTGCTGCAGGGCCCTGAATCCATCGACGTAGTTGTCAACTGCACCATTCTCACCAGGCATCTTGCGGTTGCCGCGGCTGGCGATATGGACGTGCTGCAGGTACTTGCTTCCAGCGGACATGAAGGCACCGTAGTCAGAGGTCTCCTCCTGCATGTGCCAGAAGTCGCCCATGACCTTTACTCCTTCACTGTTAGCGTCGCGGGCAATAGCGGCACCGTCAGCCACAAGCCTCATGTAGAAGCACTCCTTGCGGTTGAGGGGCTCGAGGATCACGGTTGTCCCGCAGCTCTTCGCGAACTCTCCGAGTTTGTGAAGCTCCTCGCAGAGATAGTCGCGGGTCTCCTGGTTGTGGGGCTTGCAAGGCTGCTGGCCGTTGAAAGCGGGAACCATGATGACTCCTGTGGAGCCGAGGGCTCCGGCCGCCTCGATGATCTCATGCATGGTTGTGTCGAACTGGTTCTTGACAGCGGGATCCTCAGCGAGGATGAAGCCGTCAAAACCGGCGCAGATGGCGCTGACCTTGATGTTACGGCCATTAAGGGCATCCTGGATCTCCTTGATACGGCCTTTGAGGCCGCGGCCACCGGGCTCGAAACCGACGATGCCGAGATTCTCCATGAAGTCGAGTTTCTCCGCAAGTGTCTCGCCGGGAGCTATGCCCTCCTGGAAGGAAATGTTGAGAGGAACAACCTCGCAGGCCTTTTTGTCGCCTTTGGGGGAAGCGCAGGCGGGGACAAGGGAAGTCGCCGCGATCGCGGCGCTTCCCATCGCTGATGTCTTAATAAATGATCTTCTGTCCATGGTCGTTTATTTTCCGGTTCCAGGCACGTGGACCTTGTACTGTTTCATGTCCATCTTGCCCATTTCAAGCTTCTCGGGCATAAGGTCGAGATCAGCTGCGCTGATCTGGTCCCACTCGACGGTCTGGCCTGTGTAGGCGGCCTCGCGGCCCATGATTCCGCACAGAGAGGACATTCCGCACTCTCCAGCCTCGACATGGGCGGTACCCTTGCGGATATGGTTGACCCAGTCAACATGCTCAAGGACATAGGGATCCTCCTGCTTGAACTCAGCCCTCATGCCATCCCAGTCAAAGGTCCAGAGGACATTGCCCTGGAGGTCGTAGATGGTCTCTTCGGCGGATTTCCAATATCCCTTGGTTCCGTGGACCTCTTCGCTGACGTTGTTGGAGCAACCGTCGATCTGGCGGCACATGCTGTGGAGGTGGACGCCGTTCTCGTATTCGAAGTCGACGCTGAAGTTGTCGAACTGGTCGCCGGTGACCCTGCGCTGGCGGCTACCGAAACCGGTGGCCTTGATGGGGTGCTTGTAGCCGTTCATCCAGTTGAAAACGTCAATGTTGTGGACATGCTGCTCGACGATGTGGTCGCCTGAGAGCCACTCCCAGTTGACCCAGTCGCGGATCATCCACTCCATGTCGCTCCAACCTTTCTGGCGCTCCCTGTACCAGAGCATGCCTCCGTTCCAGTAGACGTTACCTCCGGTGATCTCACCGATCAGGCCTTCCTGGATCTTCTTGAAAGCCTCGACGTAGGGACGCTGGTGATGGCGCTGGGTTCCGCAGACTACGCTCAGGCCCTTGGCTTCGGCCTGCTTGGCGGTGGCCATGATCTGGCGGTAGCCCTTCGCGTCAACGGCGATAGGCTTCTCGAGGAAGGAATGGACACCTTTTTCCGTGGCGTACTGGAAATGGACGGGACGGAAATTCGGGGGAGTCGTGCAAATGACCATGTCAACGCCCGAATCTATAACCTTCTTGTAGGCATCGAAGCCGATGAAGCAATTCTCGTCGGGAACAACCTGATTTCTCTCTTTCAGCTTGTCCTTCAGACTTGTCAGACGGTCGATGAAAGTGTCTCCGAGAGCTGTGACTGTGATTCCGTCAGCGGCGTCGAGAAGGTTCATGATGGCGCCTGATCCACGGCCACCGCATCCTATGACACCAACTTTGAGGGCTTTCCCGTCAATAGCTTTGTCGGGCAGCTCAGGAACGTAGTACTCGCCAGGTTGCCTGAGGGGAATTTGTTTGGGTTCTTTTTCGCCGCAGGCAGCGAGGAGCCCGCCTCCTACGATACCAGCGACACCGATCTTGGCACTGGTGCCGAGAAAGGATCTTCTGTCCATTTTGTTTTCGCTCATAATGTTATTAGTATTAAGTATTTAATTAACGTCGATGTTTGCCGGCACATCACAGACCACCCTGAAGCCTACCCCTTTGATGTCGGAGTACCACCAGATGCTCTTTGGATTCTGGGGATCTGTCTTGAGCCACTTGTCATGCTCGGTGTGGCCTCTGGAGGCGCTGCGCAGCACGGAAGCGTCATCAGAATAGTTGCCGCCCCTGACCACGTGCTCGGTGCCGCTCTCTGGACCCTTCGGGTCGAGAGCCCCATCTTTGATTTTGGAATATGCGTCTTCCGCGTACCAGTCGGAGCAATATTCCATGACATTTCCGAGCATATTCTTCAGCCCGAACGGATTAGCCTTGACAAAACCAGGCTCCTGGGTCTTTCCTGACGAGTTGCCGGAGTAAACGATGTAACGTCCGATCATGGTCGTGTCGGCGCCTTTAGCTTTCTTGGAATAGAACTTCTTCGGGTTGCCCTCGAAGAAATAAGGGGTCTGTGTTCCGCCTCTGGCGGCATATTCCCACTCGGCCTCGGTGGGGAGGCGGTAGTGGCGCCCGGTCTTAAGTGAGAGCCATTGGCAGAATGTCGTGGCGGCGTAGTGGGTCATGGTTATGGCCGGGCGGTCGCCCATGCCCCAACCCTGGTCGGGGAATCCGAACGGGGGAGTAGGACCGCTCACGGCATCCACATCCGGACGGTTATTGTTGGCGTATATTTTCTCCGGAGGGGTCCTGCCCTCTGACATGGTCTCGTTGTAGAAAGCCCAGAACTGTCTCCATGTGACTTCGACCTCGCCCATGAAGAAAGGTGAGATCTTGACCTTCTTCTGGGGGCCCTCATCGTCTGAATGGAAAGGCTCCTTGTCGGGGCTTCCCATCAGGAACTCTCCTCCCGGGACAGCTATCATCCTGATTGCCGCCCTTGTGCCAGGTACGGTCTCCGTGAAGTCCTCGAAGGAGTTGACTGTGGCGAGGGAATCGTAGATCGGGCCATTGTCCGCCTCAATCACTTTGCCCTCCATACGCTTGTGCTCGTAGCCGGGCATGTAGTGACCGACGTCGAGGTGGCAGCTGATGCAGTCCAGCCCGAGTTTCTTGGCGTTCTCCTCGTAGTGGAGGTGGGCGGTGATCCCGTCGTCGGAGATGCCTTCGGGGAAGAGGTTCACATGGCATCTTTCGCAAGATGAATTGTAGACGATCTTGCGGGCGTGCTCAAGCTGTCTCTTGGACTCCCAGTCAATCTCGGAAGGATCCTTGGTCATCTTCACCCAGAGGTCCCTGACTCCGATCCTGGTCTTGGCCACATAGTATTTCATGAGGCCGTCTTCCTTCGGGGGAAGGTGGCAGGCGGCGCAGTCGGTCATCACTCCGCTGTGGCTCAGGTAGTGAGGGGATTTCTTCCAGTCAAGGTCGGCCTGCTCATGAGTGTGGCAACTCATGCAGTATTCGTTGGAGGAGGTCTTGTTCATGGTGGTGTCGAACGCCGCCACCAACAATGCTCCAACGATAAACCCGATCAGTCCGATTATCAGATATTTCCCTTTGCCTTCAGCCATAGATTGGTTTTTCCTAAAATCCCATAAATTTAGGGATAATCTCGGTAAAAACCAATTTTATTATCATTATTCCGCTGAAGAGGTGTGAGAATCAACGAGATACGCTATCGAGGCGTAAGGGATGCCGGAGTGTCCGGACAGGCCTATCTCGCAAGTCCTGGAGTTGGAATATCCCGCCTTAGCCCCCTTCACGCTGTCCTTCAGCTTCCGGAGCGCCCATGAATTCAGCTCGGGATGGGTCATTCCCTTGTCGCCGGCGAAGCCGCAGCAGCCAACCTCTTCAGGCACGATCACATTGGTCGAGCACATCTTGGCGAGGGATATGATCGTGTCGGACAGCCCCATCAATTTTGTGGAGCAGGTGACATGGATGGCGACAGGAGTGTCGTCCTGATGGAAGACCAGCCGGTCTTTGAGGAATGTCATTATGAACTCAGCCGGCTCATAAAGCTTCATGGAGCGGATGTTCTTCCTCATCCGGTGCAGGCAGGGGCTCTGGTCGCAGAGCACTGGCCAGCGGCCGTTCTCCGAAGCCTTAAGCAAGGCCTCTTCAAGTTCCTTGGACTTCTTTTCCGCGATGTCCGGCATTCCTTTGCTCTCCCACATCATCCCGCAGCAGAGTTTTTCCATGCCTTCCGGGAATATCACCTCGTAGCCCGCTTTGTGAAGAAGCGAGGTCATCTCCTCGACCAGAGGCTTGTCCACGGCCGCTTTATGACGGGGCAGGCCCATCATCTGGTTAAGGCAGGAGGGGAAATAGACGACCTTGGGAGCCTCTGTCATCCTGAGCAGAGCGAAGGATCCCGGCCGGAAAGGACGAGGTGAGGAGGGAGTCCAGAGGGGGAGTCCGAGTCCTTTGTGGAGCCCTTGACCTAACGAGGCCATGACCTTGTCGCCCAAGATTGCGTCTCCGGCTGAAGCCAGCCCCAACGCTCCCCGTACCCCGCTCTTGACTATCGGGAAATGATCCGCGGCGAGGGACCAAATCCTTTTCCGGAAGGATCCAGGCGGCGTTTTTTCCTGACGGATCAGGTGGGTCATGTCGCTGACATCAATACCCATAGGGCAGGACATCGAGCATAGGCCGTCAGCGGCGCAAGTTTCCTCTCCGGGGTATGAATATTCCTTCACAAGCCTGCGGAGCCTGCCCAACTCCTCTTCCGTCGGATTCTCCAGAGCCCTCAAGCGGGCTATTTCCCTTTGGATGACTATCCTTGTCCGGGACGAGAGTGTGAAGCCGCAGGAGACGCAGTTGACCTCGCAGAAGCCGCACTCTATGCATTTGTTGATCTTCTCTCCATAAGGAAGTACGGGCAGCGGCTTGAAACCCTTCAGGAAGCATCCCGGATCGTCGTTGAATATCACTCCGGGATTGAGAATACCTTCAGGATCAAATATTTCCTTGATCCTTTTCATGATTCCGAAGGCTTTCGGGCCCCATTCATATTCCACGAAAGGAGCCATGTTGCGTCCGGTTCCATGCTCGGCTTTCAGGGAGCCGTCGTATTTTTCCACCACCATCTTGGCGACGTCCCGGATCATCTCCTCGTAACGTCTCACCTCGCTTTCGGAGTCGAATGACTGGTTGATGATGAAATGGAAATTGCCCTCAAGGGCGTGGCCGTATATGCAAGAGTCGTCGTAGCCGTGTTTGTCCAGGAGGGCTGACAGGTCTTCTGTGGCCTGCGGGAGATCCTCTATGTGGAAGGCGATGTCCTCAATCAGGCAGGTCGTTCCCTGACGGCGCATTCCTCCCACTGAAGGGAATATTCCGGAACGTATCGCCCAATACTTTGAGCATATTTCGGGATCGCTCGTGAACTCCACTTCGCCTACTACCTCCGAAATCGCCTTGATGTTGGCCTCGAGCTCTTCTCGGCTCTCCGCCGTGGTCTCAGTCAGCACTGCCGTCAAGTCTGTGCCGGGGTGTTTCTCCAGCATGGGGTCGGAGACCGACGAGAGGGATCTTTTGTCGAGAAGCTCAGCCGCGTTGATCACCTCCAGGCCGACAGCCTTCTTCATCCTCACGACCGCCTCCGCGGCCTCCCGGATCGAACTGAAATAGATCATGGCGCTGGCCTTGTACGGGGCGATCGGGAGAGTCTTCATCGTGACGGAGCTCAGGAAGGCGAGCGTTCCCTCGGAACCCACCAGAAGGTGGGCGATGATGTCGAACGGATCCTCGAAAGTCACAAGCGGCAGGAGGTTCAGACCAGTGACATTCTTAATGGAATATTTATACTTTATTCTCTCGGTAAGCTCCTGATCCTGAATTACTTCTTTCCTTAGTGCCTCAATCGCCGCGAGGTACTCCGGATGACTTTTCCTGAATTCGGCTTTGGACGTCTCATCCCCGGTGTCGAGGATTGTCCCATCGGCTAGTATCATCCTAGCAGAGATCATCGTCTTGTCGGAGTTCGCGTGGGTCCCGCAGCTCATTCCGGAGGCGTTGTTCATCACGATTCCCCCGACCATGCACGAACCTATCGATGCCGGGTCGGGTCCGAATCTCCGCCCGAATGGCTTTAGGATAGCGTTGACCCTCGCTCCCACTATTCCCGGCTGAAGGGTGATCGTCCTGGCGTCTTCACTGACGCTGAATCTCTCCCAGTTCTTTCCGGCCACCAGGAGAATAGAATCGCTTATCGACTGGCCTGAAAGACTGGTTCCAGCGGCCCTGAAAGTCACGGGAATCTTATTCTTTGACGAGTCGGAGAGAATCGAACGGACCTCCTCCTCGTTCTCGGAGAGGATCACTTTCTTCGGGACGAGCCTATAGAATCCGGCGTCCGTACCCCAGGCCAGGCGCCTTAGATCGTCGGTGTAGGTTATCATTTCATGAACACGATGATATAATACATCATCAGGCCGCTGGCTATAAGTTTGATTCCTGTTCCGAAGAAAAAGCCCAGGAGCGCCCCGATGGCTGATCTGGCGGAATCCCAGCCTCCTTTGCGGGCGACCAGATATTCAGCGAGAAAAGCTCCTCCAAGGGTTCCGAGAATAATTCCGACCGGCGGCACGAACATGCCGACGAATAGCCCGATTATCGCGCCCCGACCGGCCGCCTTACTACCTCCGGTCACCCTGGTAAAGTAGGCCGGGACGACATAATCGACTATGCAGACCACCACGGTTATCGCGAGCCACACTAGCAGGAAGGAAGTGGTCATAGGCTCTCCGGCGGCGTTGGCCCCGTTGCCCCAAATGTACAGGATGAGCAGTCCGGCCCAGCTGACGGGAGGCCCCGGCAGCCCGGGAAGTATGCTCCCGGCGATTCCAATCACGCCGCACAGGACGGCCAATATGATGATTACTGTTGACATTAGATCCTTCGCTTTGCTCAGGATGACATCGCTGACAATTAGGATGACATAGCGTTTTCTATGTCGTCCGGCTGGACCGGGAGTCGGTTGGGTCCGGTGCGCCTGGCACCGTCCGCTGTCACAAGCACATCGTCCTCAATGCGGATCCCGCCGAAGTCGTAATAATCCTCGAGCTTGGCGAAGTTGACAAAGCCCTTTCCTGTGCCCTCGGACTTCCATTTCTCGATCAGCGCGGGGATGAAATATATTCCCGGCTCATCGGTTATGACATTGCCGGGGACCAGTCTCCTGGCCATCCTGAGGCTTCCGAGGCCGAGCTGCTTGGACCTAGTCTGATCAGGGTCATAGCCGACCAGATTCTCTCCGAGATCCTCCATGTCGTGGACATCGAGACCCATGTTGTGGCCAAGCCCGTGCGGCTGGAAAAGCCCAGCGATTCCTTCTGCGACCATGGTGTCGAGATCGCCCCCTACGAGTCCAAGCGCGCTCAGGCCCTCAAGCATCTTCCTAGCGGTCGCGAGGTGGATGTCACGGTACGTCACTCCGGGTTTTGTCAGGCTGAAAGCCAACTCGTTGCAGTCGCAGACAATCTGATAGACATCTCTCTGTTTCGAGGTGAACTTGCCCGAGGTCGGGTAGGTTCTCGTGAAGTCGGAGGCGTAGTGCATGTTGTTCTCAGCTCCGGCATCGATGACCATCAGTTTGCCAGGCTCCACTATCTTGTCGTGGAGATGGTTGTGGAGAGTCTCCCCGTGCTGGGTCAGGATGGTAGGGAAGGACACGCCCCAACCCTTCTGGAGCACAAGACCTTCCATCTTTCCTACGATTTCCTGCTCGACGATTCCGATCTTGATGCTGTCCCTGGCGACAGTGTGCATCTCCTGGCCAAGAGCTCCGGCATCATCAAGTTGCTCAATCTCACAAGGTTCCTTGACGAGCCTCATCGAGATCACGGCCTTGACAAGCTCCTCGGAAGCGTGGCGTCCACCATCCTCGGCGATCGGGGCGACCTTGCCGACATTTTCCTCAGGGATGCCGACGAGGGAGGCCAGCTTCATGGTGTTGTAATATCTGGACGGGGGCAGGAAATGGATGTTCCTGCCGGTGGCCAGGGCTTTCGTGACCACCACGCTGAGAGCTCCGTAAGGCGCGGACTTTCCGACACCGACCTCGGCGGCTTTAGACGCGACCGACGGCTGCGGTCCCATCCAGATGATGTCCCCGATCTCCACGTCGTCAGCGTAGATCGTCTCCTCGCCACTGTCCAGGTCGATCACTGCCCCGTAGCACGGCTCATCCAATCCGAAATAATACAGCCAGGAAGAGTCCTGCCTGAATTTGTAGGCGTTATCCTTGTACTGGGCCGCAGCCTCGACATTTCCCACGAAAAGGGCGATGCCCCTTTTTCCTTCCGGAGCCGTGGCCGCCATTTTCCCGACCAAGGCCTTTCTTCTGGCGATATAGATTTCTTTTGAGAACATGTTTTAATATTTTTTAACCTTTACAAAGATAACAATTCGACCGGACTATTGAAATAGTGCGGAAAAGTATTAAATTTGTTCACTATGTTAAGATTCATTTTAATATGCGCGTTAGTCGGTGGTGTCATCGGCCTTCTTTTCTCCAGGAGCGGAGAAGGGGACAAAGGTTTCACCGAAGGCGCCAAGAAGGGCATCGGATGCGGTTGCGGCTGCGTCACATTGTCTGTAGTGCTCCTTATCATTTTGTTTTTCATGATCATGGGGCTGTATTTTGTTTGATAATTGTTTCATTCTAATAACACAATGAATATGAGAAAATTTATTTATTGGACCGGGGCGACGCTGATTGCCGCTTTTGCGGTTGTGAGCTGCTCCCCTAAGCAGAACACGTTGACTTCCAAGGAGAAGGCTGAAGGCTGGCAGCTCCTTTTTGATGGACAGACCCTTAATGGCTGGCGGGACTATAATGGCAAGGAATTGACAGGTCCCTGGACAGTCGTCGATGGTACCATCCAGGCCGAAGGGCAGGGAAGCGACGAGAACGGATATATCGTCACAGAAAAGGAATACACCAACTTCGACCTCAAATGGGAGTGGAAGATCAGCAAGGGCGGCAACAGCGGTATGTTGTACCATGTCGTCGAGAATCCCGTTCTCAAGGTCCCTTATGTCACAGGTCCTGAGTATCAGCTGATTGACGACGAGAACTTCACCGAGATGAACGATGGCTACGTTCTCGAGCCTTGGCAGAGGTGCGGTGTGGACTACGCTATGTATGTCCCTGATTTCGACACCCGTATCCTCAAGCCCGCTGGCCAGTGGAACGAGAGTGAGATCATCTTCGACAACGGCCACGTGACCTATCTGCTCAACGGCAAGGTCACCGTCGAGTTCGACGCTTGGAGCGAGGACTGGTTCGCCCGCAAGGCCGCCGGCAAGTGGGCCGAGGCCACTGAGTACGGCATGTCCCCGACCGGTCACATCTGCCTCCAGGACCACGGTTATCCCGCTTGGTTCAGGAATGTCAAGATCAAGGAACTTCCTGATCCCAAGCCTGTTGAGAAAGACCTTTTCAACGGTAAGGACCTGACTGGTTGGATCAACTACGGCACTGAGCTCTGGTATGTCGATGACGAGGGTTACCTTGTTTGCGAGAGCGGTCCCGACAAGGCTTATGGATATTTCGGAACAGAGGAGTATTATTACAATTTCGATCTCACCCTTGAGTTCCAGCAGTTCGCTGACGGTAATTCCGGTGTTTTCATCCGTTCCATCGTCCCCGAGGGCGTCAAGGTCAGCGGATGGCAGGTTGAGGTTGCTCCTCCGAACCATGACACAGGCGGAGTCTATGAGTCTTACGGCCGCGGCTGGCTCTATCAGATTCCTGACGAGAAAGAGAATATCCTCAAATATGGTGAATGGAACACCATGCGCATCCGTCTTGAGGGCGACCATCTCCAGTCTTGGCTCAACGGTGAGCCCATGACCGACATCACCGATGAGAAGATCGGCAAGGGTCGTGGCCGAATCTGCCTCCAGATCCATGACGGTGGCGGCATCAAGGTCCGTTGGCGCAACATCCACATCAAGACGCTGTAGAACTTAAATACAGTCGTCATGACAGGAAGAACAGACATTCTTTTGAAAGAAGTCAAGGAAGTCCTTGAATGGGATATTCTTAAGTTCTGGTCCGGCATGCAAGATCCCCGCGGCGGCTTCTATGGGAAGATCGCCGAGGGACTTGCGGCCGACAAGGACGCCGACAGGGAGGAGCAGCTTAACGCGCGCATAATCTGGGCTTTCTCCAATGCCTACAGGGTATTCCGGAAGAAGGAATATCTGATGCCGGCCATGAACGGCAAGGATTACTTCATCCAGCATTTCATTGACCACAAGTACGGTGGAGCCTTTGTCTATGTGGATTCTTGGGGTGAGAAGAAGGACACCGACGCCGTTTTGAGCAACCAGGCTCTCGCCATCTACGCTTTGAGTGAGTTTTATGGAGCGACAAAGGATGAGGAGTCCCTCAAGCAGGCCATAAACCTTTATAAGATTGTTGAGAAGGAATTCCATGATCTGGAGACCGGAGGTTACCGCGAGGTGCTTGCCAGGGATTTCAGTGTCAAGGACGAGTCCCGCCTGGCAGTCTCTCACTTGTATCTTCTCGAGAGTTACTCCAATCTCTACAGGGTGTGGAGGGATCCATCCCTCAGGGCTGTGATCGCCGACCTTATCGACGTGATGGTCAGTGAGTTCTACAATCCGGCTTCCGGCCATCTTGAGCCGAGGTTCACAAAGGAATGGAAGCTGGTTCCCTCCGGCTGCCTGTACGGTTTGGATCTCGAGGCCTCGTGGTCGATCCTTGACGCGGCGTATGCCATCCAGGACATGGATGTGATCAACCATGTGAAAGACATCTGTCTCCAGCTTTACAAGTCCGGCATGGACGGAATGAGCGGGGACGGCTTTGTCGTGTATGGCAAGGATGATGACGGAGAGATTGATAATCAAATGGTTCCGTGGGTTCAGGCTGAGGCTTTGACCGCTAACCTGTGCGCCTGGAAATACCAGAGCGTTCCGGAAGGCGCGGACTATGCGATGAGGATCTGGGATTATATCAAAGAACATCTCAACGATTCCGTTGACACCATAGCCTTCCGCATGTACCCGATGCACGACGCCCGTGCCTGCGTCCAGGTCATGAATATTTTCAGGTAGCGAACCTGGCAGACACAGCGTTTTTCTTAACTGTTTAGTATTTAATAAAATACGTTTGGGTGCGTGGAAGATCTTTCCACGCACTATTTGTTAATTATCTAATAATTAGTCAGTTCCTAAAAACGCTAATAAGGAATAATTGATATATTTGTCAACTATGATCGGAAACATCTTGACCATCGTCTTTTTCCTGCTTTGCCCGGCCTGTGTGCTGTGGCTGTGCAGGCGTTTTCCCCTGTTGGACAAGATCGGCCCAGTGCTGATCCTCTATATCGTGGGAATCATATTCGGGAACCTGTTTCACCCTTCTGGAATGGCTGGTATTCAGAATGTTCTGTCAAGCGCTACGGTTCCGCTGGCTATCCCGCTGATGCTATTCTCATGCACCTTCCAGCGTAGCAAGACAAAAAGCCAGCTGATCGCTCTCCTGCTGGGCTTGGCCGCCGTCACGCTTTCGGTTCTTGCCGGCTATTTCCTTTTTGGGAGGAATATGGAGGACGGAGCGAAGATCGGCGGGATGCTGACCGGTGTCTATACAGGAGGAACAATCAACCTCGCATCGCTCAAAGTGATGCTGGACGTGCCGGAGGAGACTTTCATTCTATTGAACTCATTTGATATGGCGGTGAGTTTCCTGTACCTGACTTTTCTGCTCTCTTTCGGGATCCGCTTGTTCCGCCGCTGGCTTCCAGTTGAGGCCGGAGCGGATGATCAAGAGGTTAATGGGCAGGAAAAGGAACAGCCTTTCAAGGGGTTGTTTACCAAGCAGGGACTTCGGGACGCTGGTTTCCTCCTGGCCGTAGATGCCTTGATCATAGGGATTTCCGCCGGACTGGGACTTCTCGCTGGGGATGGAGCGTTCATGACCGTGCTGATCCTTAGCCTGACAACACTCGGAATAGCGGCCTCGTTCTGGAAACCGCTCAAAAAGCGTAAGCATGGCTACGACATCGGGATGTACTGTATCTATGTGTTCTCTGTCGTGGTCGCTTCGATGGCGGATCTGCGGTCACTCAGCATAAGCGGCAGTTTGAATATGCTGGGCTACTTGACATTCGTAATATTCTTCTCCCTGCTGCTGGAAGTCCTGGCAGCGAAACCGTTGAAGGTCGATGCCGACACAATGACCGTCAGTTCCGTGGCCTACATCTGCTCACCTCCTTTCGTTCCTATGATGGCCGCCGCGATGAAGAACAAGTCCGTCCTCGCTGGAGGTCTCTCAGTCGGCGTTGTCGGCTATGCCGTCGGTAACTATCTCGGCTTCCTCATCGCCCGCCTCCTTGAGACGTTATAAAGAGCATGGTAGATTCTACCACGCCTCGAGTGAGATGATCGCGTCTCGTGTGGGTGGCTTACGGTGTGAGTCGGAGGGTGAGGTCGATGAAGTCCTCGACGCTGAGGCGCTCTGGGCGAAGGTCGAAGACCGACCCTTCGGCTCCGCTCAGCCGTCCGGCAAGCAACGGCTTCAGGGAGTTGCGCAGGGTCTTGCGCCTCTGTCCGAAAGCAGTCTTCACGACAGCCTTGAACAGCTTCTCGTCGCAGCCCAGCTCAGTCCTTGAGTTACGTGTCAGACGTATCACCGCGGACTGTACCTTGGGCGGAGGATTGAAAGCTCCTGAGCCCACAGTGAACAGATATTCAATGTCATACCACGCCTGAAGGAAGACCGACAAGATGCCGTAGGTCTTCGTGCCGGGCTTCTCAGCGATACGCTCAGCCACTTCTTTCTGGATCATGCAGACAACCTCCGGCACAAGATCCCGGTTGTCGATGATCTTGAAGAATATCTGGGAGGAGATGTTGTACGGGAAGTTTCCTATGATCGAGAATTGTCCGGGGAACAGCCCCTGGAGATCCATCTTCAGGAAGTCACCCTCGATCAACCCATCACCCAGCTCCGGAAAATGCTTCTTCAAATACGCCACACTCTCCTTGTCAATCTCGATGGCTTTCAGATTCTTCGCTTCGCTCAGAATGACAGATGGCTGTTTAAGCAGATATTGCGTGAGGACCCCCATGCCGGGGCCGACCTCAAGGACAGGGGAGCCCTGAAGGGAATCAACGATGCGGCGCGCGATGTCCTGGTCTGTCAGGAAATGCTGGCCAAGGGATTTTTTCGCTCTGACTTCCATACCGCGAAGATAACTCATTTTCTTCTATCAAAGTTGGACATAATTCGCTAAATTTGCAGACTTGACTGAATATTAACGAAAACAGATATGTACAGAGACCACACTTGCGGCGAGCTTCGCATCGCCAACGTCGGACAGAAGGTGACCCTGGCCGGATGGGTCCAGAGATCCAGGAAACTCGGAGGAATGACCTTCATCGACCTCAGGGACCGTTATGGCATCACCCAGCTTGTAGTCGAGGCCGACGCGGACGCCTCCCTTGTCGAGACCGCGACCTCCCTCGGACGTGAATTTGTCATCCAGGTTGTCGGGGAAGTTGTTGAGCGTCAGAGCAAAAATCCCAAGATGCCGACAGGCGAAATCGAGATCAAAGTCGAGTCCATCAATATTCTCAACAAGTCCGTCACCCCTCCTTTCACGATTGAGGACGAGAGTGACGGCGGCGAGGACATCCGCGCTAAGTTCCGTTACCTTGACCTTCGTAGGAATCCTCTCCAACAGGCCCTTGCCCTTAGGCACAGGCTGGCTCATGAGGTTCGGAACTATCTGGATTCCAAGAATTTCATGGAGATTGAGACTCCTTATCTCATAAAGTCCACTCCCGAGGGTGCCCGTGACTTCGTGGTCCCTTCCAGGATGAATCCGGGCCAGTTCTACGCCCTTCCGCAGAGCCCCCAGACCTTCAAGCAGCTCCTTATGGTCGCCGGTTATGACCGCTATTTCCAGATCGTCCGCTGCTTCAGGGATGAGGATCTCAGGGCAGACCGTCAGCCGGAGTTCACACAGATCGACTGCGAGATGAGCTTTGTTGAGCAGGAGGATGTGCTGAATATGTTCGAAGGTATGATGCGTACCCTGTTCAAGAATGTTCTGGATGTGGATATTCCCGATCCGCTGCCTCGCATGAGCTGGTACGATGCCATGGACAATTACGGCTCCGACAAACCGGATGTCCGTTTCGGAATGACTATCCATGAGATCACGGATAAAGTCAAAGGTAATGGATTCGCCGTCCTCGACGATGCCGCTTATGTCGGCGCCATCGCCGTTCCCGGCGGAGCCGAATATACCCGCAAGCAGATCGACGAGATCACCGAGTGGGTCAAGAGACCTCAGGTAGGTGCCAAGGGCTTGATTTACATTAAGTTGAATGCTGACGGCTCGATCAAATCCTCTATCGACAAGTTCTACACTCCCGACCAGCTCAAGGCTATCGCCGAGGCTGTCGAGGCAAAGACCGGCGACATTGTGTTCGTCATGAGCGGACTTGAGAAGCGCAAGGTCCAGACCATGCTGGGAGTCCTGCGTCTTGAGATGGGCGGAAGGCTTGGCCTTAGGGATCCCAAGGTGTTCGCACCGCTGTGGATCGTGGACTTCCCGCTGCTTGAGTGGAGCGAGGAGGACGGCCGTTTCTACGCCATGCACCATCCCTTCACGGCTCCCAAGCCCGAGCACATGGACTGGTTCAACAGCAACAAGAAAGAGGATCTGGAGAGAGTTTGCGCCAACGCCTACGACTTCGTCCTGAACGGCAACGAGCTCGGTGGCGGATCGATAAGGATCCATAACGCCGAGGTTCAGAAGAGGATGTTCGAGGTTCTCGGAATAGGCCCTGAGGAGGCTGAATATAAGTTCGGCTTCATCATCCACGCCTTCCAGTTCGGCGCTCCGCCTCACGGAGGTCTCGCGTTCGGTTTCGACCGTGTCTGCACCCTGTTCGCCGGCAAGGAGAGCATCCGCGACTTCATCGCCTTCCCGAAGAACAACCAGGGCCGCGACGTGATGATCGATTCCCCTTCACAAATAGATCAGGTCCAGCTCGACGAGCTGAACCTGGACATTCGTCCCCTTCCGGAGAAATAGCCGCGTAACAGCGTGTTATAGATCCCAGTCGTCGGTACGGAACGGGGACACGGGAATGCCGTAGTTGTTGAACACGGTTCCCTCTCCCCAGTTCCTGAAGCAGTACCGTACGGCCACCGGTTCTGGCACTTCAGGGCTCGTCACCATCACAGTACCGGACCAGTCGATGATCCTACCGGTCGCCGGGTGGAATACTTTGTCGGCTCCGGCTATCTCAAATCCTGCCAGATCGACATCTATCGGGCCGATTTGCCTGCCGTCGGTGTTCGTCTTGATGAAGGCCTTGCCTTCCCTGAACTCGACACTTTTGAAAGTGGGGGACACAGGGTTCAACCCTTTGACGCCGTAGTCATTATAGAGAGCGAGATAGGCCAGGCGGTAGCCGACCTCACGCTTCTTTTTGGGATGTATGGTGCCATATTCCCCGACATCCACGGTGGCCGCCATTCCGCTGTGGGGGATCAGGTCGAGTGACTTCTGCTGCGCCTCACGGAAATATCCCAAGGTCCAGCCGTCGGGATCGCTGTAAGAGTAAGGCGCCAGCTGGGCGAAATAGAACGGTGCGTCCGGATTGTCGAAAAGCCTTCTCATCATCTCCACATACTCTTTCTGGAGACGAGTGTATTGGCTTGGCCTGAAGCGGTTCGTCTCTCCCTGGTACCAGATCATCCCTTTGAAGGTGAATGGGATAAGCGGGGCAACCATGCCGTTGAAGAATACACAAGGTGTGGTTGAGAGTTCTTTAGGCATATCCTTCCCTTCGAGGAAACCAAGGTCGAACTCACCGGTGAACTTGCCGGAGACGGTGGACTTGTCCATCCAACATTCGATGGCGGTGCCACCCACGCTGGAGACCAGGATCCCGATCGGTATCCGGAGGGACTGATGCAACTTCTTGGCGAAGAAATATGCCGTGGCGCTGGTGTTGGAGACCACCTCGGGAGTGTTCTCCTTCCAGGAGCCTTTGGTCTGGTCCAGAGGAGTCAAGGAAGGGTTATGCGTGATCGTGCAAATACGGATGGGAACCTGGGGATCCGCGTTCGTGATCTCATCGACACCACCTTCGGTTGGCTGCCCCGGATATCCCGACATTATCATCTCCATATTGGATTGTCCCGAGCAGAACCAGACTTCTCCGACAAGGACATTGCTCAAGATTATCTTCTCAGAGCCGTCCGCGATTGTCACTTTGTATGGTCCACCCGCCTCCGGAGTCGGGATCCTGAGCATCCATTTCCCATTGCTGTCAGGAGTGGCCGTGTACTTTGCTCCGGTCCAAGTAGTTGTGACAGAAATCTTTCCGTTGCCGTCAGTCCAGCCCCAGATGGCGGCCTCGCTGTTGCGCTGGAACACCATGTTGTCACTGAAAACAGAGGGTAGGATCACTTTCGCGTCGGCCCAAAACGCTCCCAGCAAAGCCAGGAGAGATAGAGATAGGAACTTTTTCATAATTTCTGAATATGCTTTTTTAAAATGCTAACCGTTTGTGTTGAAAGCGGCGAGGCGGCGGATAATGGGTTCAACCTTATAACTGTCTATGACAAGTCGCAGGGAAGAAACTTCCACAGGGTCGAATCGGGCGATGCGCTTATGGCCGATGTTGGTCCC
Source organism: uncultured Bacteroidia bacterium (assembly GCA_902785825.1). Taxonomy (GTDB): domain Bacteria; phylum Bacteroidota; class Bacteroidia; order Bacteroidales; family UBA932; genus Cryptobacteroides. The sequence continues at coordinate 23,957 of CACZZZ010000013.1, read as the reverse complement.
CTCGCAGAGAGTGGCTGTCGATCCATCCGGACGGACACCTTCCAGATGCCAGGTCAGAACCCTCTCACCTTCAGCGATTTCCTCCTGAATAATAACCCTGTCCACCACTGTGGGGGTCTTGAGGTTCAACTCTAGCTGTGAGCCTTTGCCGGAGGTCTCGGCACAAGGAGTTCCGTAGCGCTGGCGAATCGCCTCGCCATATTTCTCAGCCTGTTTGACATCAGCGTCAGGAATCAGGCCCCTGTTGTCGATCACGAGTCCCAGGAGCATGTTTGTGTTGCGACCGACACTGGTCTCGTATTTATCCATCAGTTCATCAATGGAATACAACATGTCGTCCTGTCCTTCGTGCCATATCCATCCGCCACCGAAGGAGCTTTGCCTCCGGAGGGTGAAATCGGACTCTCCCGGGCACCAGAACGGGGCGTCCGGCCGGCCGTTAAGTCCTGTCACGACCTTGACCCCGTCGGAATTGGTCGTGGAGTCAGCCGTAGCCCAGCAAGGGTCAGGAGCCGTACCGACCTCATTGCCGACCCAGCGGATCAGGTTCTCATAACCGTATGGACCTTGGAAAGCTATAGCCTCGGGCTGCAGTTTTTTTATCAGGGATTGAACATCCGCTCCACCCTGGGCGGGAGATAGGATGCCTCCGTCAAACCAGACCTCGAACAGTGGCCCGTAATTTCCCCAGAGCTCGGTCAGTTGCCGCATGATGATGTCGCTGTATTGCTCTTGGGTGATAGGTGATCCGGGCTGCACCAGTCCGGGATTATCCACCCATAGATACCCGTTGGTGGCCATATTTGCATATATTCCCGGCTTGATGCCGTATTTATGGCATGAGTTGACAAAGTCCTTGACTATGTCTCCTTTCCCGTCTTTCCATGGGGACCTGCTGATGTTGTAATCGTGTGTGGAAGTCGGCCAAAGGGTGAAACCGCTGCCATGTTTGGCTGTGAGGACGGCATATTTAGCCCCCAGCTTGGCGGCTGTCTCGAGCCACTGGTCCGTGTCAAGTTCGGTCGGATTGAACGTGGCCGGATCCGGGTGGGTGCCGTATTCCCTGTGGTTATATTCAGGATGGAAAACCGGCATGTCGAGGTGCAGCAGCACACCGATCTCAGCCTCAGCCCAATCCTGCTGAACCTTGTTTGGCTTCACGATGTTGGCGAAAGGCACTCCGGCGGTCATAAGAGCCTTGAGTTCAGGGAGATACTTCTGATAAACGCCTCTTGGGGAGCAGCGATGGTCCTTGCAGATGGAGGCGGCCATTCCGACGACCTCTCCCATCATTCCGCCGGTGCGCATGACCCTGATCGTGCCGAGGGCGGCGTGGGTCACGGAGATATCGCGTCCTGCCATCAGGAGGTTGTCTATATTCCTGGAATACAGGCACCTGTAAGGGACGGCGTAGTCTTTATGGTGCTTGGTGACGCTGGTCGCTCTGAAAGGCTCCTCTGCCTCCATCCCGGGCTCCGGCTTGGGGTAGTGGAGATCCATTCCCCAGGTCGCCGTGAACGAGGCGTCGTCGTACTGGACATTCTCCGTGAAGTCCTGCTCTTTGAGGATCACGTCGCCCATCAGGCGGCGGGACTCACGCTTTCCGCCGATGCAAGCAACCCATTCAAGTCGCTGATCCTTAAATTGTTCCTTGAATTTAGGACTGTTTTTGAGGTACGCCCAGTTGCCATAGACAGCCCTAAGCCCATGATCCCTGATCCGCTCGATCTCCTCTACCTGGTCCCTTCCGAGACCTGTCTCCCAATCCCACTCGCCGTGGACGATAGGAATGCAAGTGGAGTCGGTGAACTGGATAGCCCAAGGGCACTCCGGGAACCCGGTCCCATCCCCGGTCCCTGAGCCATCCTCGGTCCCTGAGCCATCCTCGGTCCCTGAGCGGAGTCGAAGGGCCGACGCAAACCACTGCACCGAGGTGCCCATGGTGAGGGAATCCGCCTTCTCTGGCGCCTGCGTCTCGCCGGTCTCGGCCCTGCTCTCACGGCCCATCCGGTAGTCGGCCCCGGCCATGAAACCCAGGTTGGCGTCACCTGTGCAGTCGGCGAACAAACGTCCCTTGATAATTGTCTCTTCGCTTGTGAATATGTCTTTGACTACTATGGAGCGGATCTTCCCTCCGCGGGTCTTGGCGGAGATGGCCTGCTTGCTGAGGAAGAGGGTGATATTGGGTTCATTCAGAACGGCTTCCAGCTTCTTGTCATCCTCGTAGTTGGAGGCCGGGCCGGCGTTGTGGATGTGTTTCTCCGGATGTTTTTTGAGAACATCGAGGATATGCTTACTCCTCGGTGAGTCAGGATTCTGCTCTGCCTCACGGTTGGTCCAATAGCCGATGCCGCCGATCTCGTCCATCAGCCGGCCGAGCTGGGGATATGGCTCCTTGTAGATAAGTCCGGAAAGACCGACTCTGATCTCGGAAGAGTTGTTTCCTCCCAGCACAGGACGGTTCTGGACAAGGGCCACGGTGCTGCCCAGACGGGCCGCAGTGATCGCGGCGCAGATCCCGGCGATACCGCCTCCGACCACCACGAAGTCATATTTCCGTATCTTCTTCCCGGTCCCTGAGCGGAGCCGAAGGGCCGAAGCCTTGATCCCCAGCGCCTTACGCCTGAAATCAGTTGTCGGCTCCGGAGCCTCTGACTCCAGATCCTTTGTCAGGAATATGGCGTCGCAGCGTCCTTCGAATCCTGTCAGGTCGTGGAGGGAGATCTTGTTTTCGCCTTTCGTCAGAGTGACTGTGCCTCCGTCCTGCCAGGCCCACTCTTCGGTCTTGGTTCCGAATGTCTCAGAGGAGGGCTTGCCGTTGATGACCACCTGGAAACGTCCCGGACTCTCGGTCCTGCCCCAGGTTCTGGTCCAGTCTCTGGTGCGTACCCAAAGGCGGTAGGTGCCTTCTTCTGGGGCGTTGAATACGGTCTGGGCGTCAGCCACCGGTCGTCCGAGTCCATGGGCGATGAGATAGGGAGAGCCCATCTGCATCATGCTCTGGTTGTCGTTGGTCCAGCCTCCGAGATCGGAGAATCCCTCAGCCTCGAGGAATATGGACTGGGACTTTGCTTGCGGCAGCGTTGCCAGGGCCGCTATCAGGAATATCAAAAGGCGTTTCATGTCACTACGGCTTGTAATTATGTCCTCTAATATAGTTCTTTATCCAGACATATAAAATAATATCTTATATGGGGGTAATTGCTATGTTAGTACTGATTGTGTAGTTTCGTTGTCGCTGAATAAGAGAGGAACTTGCCAGAATATCAACTATTCTTCAAGACTATTAGTCCTGTTTGTTATGTCACCTTTCTTTCACTAGGAGCAGGGCGTCGGCGTGGAGCTCTCCTGAGTCGGTTGAGAAGCGGACGCTGCCACCCTGGCCCTTAGTCAGTTTGACTTTGCCGAGGCTCACCCAGTCGCTGGGCGTCTGCCCCTCGAACACGAGGTCTGACCTGTTGAAAACAACCTCGGAGGTCTCCCCGCCAGCCTCAATCACAAACTTGGTGGTCTCGCAACCGTTCCTCTGCTGGAAAGTATAGAGGGAATATTCCCCGTCAAGGGTGTCCGGAATCTTGTACTCCAGGCGGTTGTCTTCGGGGGAGCCGGTGTACTTCAGGTAAGTGCGGCCGTAAGATCCTCCTCCGTAAACGACTTCCCAGTTTTCTTTTCCCGTGATGGAGGGCGAGTCCTCGTCGATAAGGGTGTCCGGCTCACGGCCGTTGAGGTAGGGATCTGTCCGGAGAATGTCCTGGATCTTTTTAACATCGATCTCCTGGACCTTGCCGGAAGGGCCCGCAAAGGCGGCGGCCAATCCGCAGACCTGTCCCAGCTCCAGGAATACGGGCTCCATGCGGATCGATCCGTAGGCGATGTGGGAGGCTGACAGGCAGACCGGCACGAGAAGGTTCTCGCATTCCTCTTTTTTAGGCGTGAGTGCCCTGTAGGAAATGGGGTAGGGCTCAGGTACATGCTTCTCGACATTGCCCTCGTTCTTGACCATCATCCGGCCGTCTTTCTCGATCACGACGCGCTCGCAGTTGTGGGAATCCATGCCGTAGGCGGCGTAGCCAATCCCGTCATCCACAACTACTTCCTGCTCAACATCCTTTTGTGTCTCGACATATTCCCCGATCATGCGGCGGGCTTCCCGGATGTAAAGCTGGTGGGTCCAGTGGCCGGTCCGGGGATATTCATCCTTCGGGAGACCCCACCGCTTTACGAAATCCTGAAGCGCCGGAGGTACCCTGGGGTCAGTCTGGTAGAAATACAGGAGTCCGAGGGTGTAGTCCTTGTGGGCTTTCAGGATGGCGTCCCTCTCCTCCCAGGAAGCTTCGGGATAGGAGTAGTTCATCCCGATCATGTCGGTCGAGAAGCCACCACAGTTGTTGATGTCGGTCTTGTGGTTTGGCATCAGGCTCCAGATGAAATAACTGCTGATGTTATTGTTCTTCTGGGGCTGTGCGGCGAAAAGACGGACAAGCAGCTCATATTTCGAGGGATCGTAACCTTCGGGCTTTTCGATCGGAATCATGTTCTCCGGATTGTCAGTCAGGCAAATTCGGTAGTTGTAGGCCTGGACATAATTGTCCCCGGTGCCATCCGGCTTGATGGTCTGGTCGCTGATTCCCCAAAGGAGTCCGCTCTCCGGTTTCCCTGGGATTATGTAAGGGTCAACCCCGTCCGGGAACTGGTGGCCGTTCATAAGCCACGATCCGTTCCATTTCTCTCCATAGACATCGTTGCCTTCCCGGCCGACCGTGTAGCTGACTCCAGCCTTCGCCATGAGGTCTCCTTCGTAGGAACAGTCGATGAACTGGTCTGCCTTGACAGTCAATGGTTTCCCATCTTTGTCCAGACAGGTGACGGAGGTTATCCTCGCCCCGTCTTTCGCGACGCTTTCAAGGCGGTAGCCCGTCAGGACTGTTATCTTGGGATTGTCGAGATATTCCATTAATATTTCCTCAGCGACATGTGGCTCGAAGAGCCATTGCTCGAGCTTGCCGTAGTGGTCGCCGAGCTTGCGGTAAAACTGCCTGGCAAGGCCGATGACAGCCTGTTTGTTGCCGATGTCCGTCTGGCCGAGCCCTCCGGTGGTCATGCCGCCGATCGTGGGTTCCGGACAGATAAGGGTGACTTCGCATCCTTCATGGGCCGCTGAATACGCGGCGGTGACGCAGGCCGACGCTCCGCCATAGACGCAGACATGCGGGGCTTTGCCGCACGATGCGAGGATGCAGAGGAAGGCGATCAATACTTTAAGTTTTCTCATTGTGGTATTGTTTGTTTTGAACTGATAGTACAAAAATAACCCTTTCCTGTATTTTATTGTTTCAGCATGCAGGCGTTTGGGGAGAAGTGACACTTCAAAATCGTAAATGCCGCGGTGATTCGCCGCGGCATTTGCCTGTTTAATGAATAAACGCCGTCTCATTGTTTTGTCGGGTATCCGACTTTCTCCTGGATCGGTTTGATATCAATGGTTTGCACGTCATTCTTTCCGGCGATTGACGCGGCTAATCCACAGACTTGACCGAGTTCAAGGAATACGGGCTCCATACGGATAGATCCATAAGCTATATGACTGGCTGAAAGGCATACGGGAACCAGAAGGTTGGTGCATTCCTCCCGCTTTGGTGTCAGACTGCGATATGAGATAGGGTAGTAAGGAACACCACCATTTATTTCGACATCGCCTTCATTTTTCACCATCAACTTTCCGTCTTTCTCAATCACAACGCGTTCGCAATTGTGAGAGTCCATCTGGTAGGCCGCATAACCGATACCGTCTGTCACATCTGCCTTTCCTTCACAGTCCGCTTGGGTCGCGACATATTCTCCGATCATCCTGCGCGCCTCGCGGATATAAAGCTGGTGGGTCCAGTTTCCTGTCGCGGGGTACTCATCTTTGGCATAACCCCATTCTTTGACCCAATCCTGGAGCACTTTAGGTACCCTCGGGTCTGTCGCATAGAAATACATGAGTCCAAGGGTGTAACTCTTGTGAGCCTCAATGATCTCCTTACGCCTTTCCCATGTGGCTTCCGCATAGTCATGATTCATTCCGATCATGTCCGTTGAGAAAGCTCCGCGGTTATTGATGTCTGTCTTGTTATTAGGCATCAGTGACCATATGAAGTAGTTATTGACGCGTGGATCAGGGTCAGCCTCAAACACCCTCACAAGCAGCTCATATTTCGACGGGTCATAATCCGCCGGGCGGGTGATGGGTATTTGGTTGTCCTTATCCTTCGACATGCAGATTCGGTAATTATAGGCCTGGACATAATTGTCACCTTTGCCCTCCTCTTTAATCTTCCAATCTTGGATTCCCCAGAGAAGACCGCTGTTGGGATTTCCTTTCTCCACAAAAGGATCAACTCCATCCGGGAATTGGTGATATATTGACATATGGGAACCATTCCACTTCTCGCCATATACTGACGAATCCTCACGTCCGACATGGTAGCTAACGCCAGCCATTGCCATGAGGTCGCCCTCATACGTCACGTCAATAAACACAGGAGCTTTCACTGTTTTGATGCCATCGCTTCCTTCGCATGTGATAGATTGGATCCTGGTTCCTTTTTTTGCGACGGAAGTCAGGTAATAGCCTGTGTAAAGAGAGATATTCTCGTTTTTCATATAGCTATTAAGAATCCTCTGGGCAACTGATGGCTCGAATGTCCATTGCTCATCTACGCCATAGTACTTGCCCAGGTCGCGGTAGAATTGTCTTGCCAATCCGATAATGGCTATTTTGTTGCCGATATCAGTCGCTCCCAGTCCTCCTGTCGTCATTCCGCCTAGAACCACATCCGGGCATATAACGACCACTTTGCGGCCTTCTTCCGCTGCCGCTCTGGCCGCGGTTACAGCCGCCGAGGTGCCTCCGTAGATGCAGACGTCAGCCTTTACTGTAGTCCCGGAGTTGTTGTCGTTCCCGGAACATGACATCAGCAAGGATACGATAGAGACTAAAGAAAGTATAAGAAGTCTTTTCATGTAATAAACTTGTGAAACTGTTTATTTATATTTTGGGTTGTCTCCGTATTCAACCTTTTCTTGGATAGGAGTGATGTCGATAGTCTGGACAGGCTTCTTGCCGGCGATTGCCGCGGCCATGCCGGAGACCTGGCCAAGCTCCAGGAATACGGGCTCCATCCTGATTGAACCGTAAGCGATATGTGATGAGGACAGGCAAACCGGGACAAGCAGATTTGTACATTCCTCACGTTTAGGAGTTATGCTTCGGTATGATATGGGGTAATAAGGCACACCACCGCGCACCTGGACGTCACCTTCGTTTTTGACCATAAGCTTACCGTCCTTCTCGATGACGAGACGCTCACAGTTGTGGGAATCCATAGTGTAGGCGGCATATCCGATACCGTCTTGGACATTACCCTTCCCTTCACAGTCCGCCTGAGTGGCGACATATTCTCCGATCATTCTTCTAGCCTCGCGGATATAAAGCTGATGGGTCCAATTACCGGTCTTCGGATACTCATCTTTGGCCCAGCCCCATTTCTTGATCTCATCCCGCATGCTCGCCGGGACTCTGGGATCGGAGACATAGAACCACATCAAGCCTAAAGTGTAACTCTTATGAGCTTGGATAATTTCTTTCCTCCTTTCCCATGAGGCTTCCGGATACTCATAATTCATTCCGATCATGTCTGTAGAGAAGGGACCTTTGTTATTCACATCGGTTTTCCCGTTAGGCATTAAAGTCCATCCGAAATACATGTTATAGACTGGATTCGGATCAGCTTGGATTATTCTCGCGAGAAGCTCGTATCTGGCGGGATCGTAGTCATCCGGCTTTGTGAAAGGAATCTGGTTGGCCGGATCGTTTGACAAACAGAGCCTGAAGTTGTAGGCCTGAACATAATCGTCTCCATCCCCGAGGGCCCTCGGCGTTTGTTTTGAGATTCCCCACAACAGACCGCTTGAAGGGTCTCCAGGAACCACAAAGGGATCCACATTGTCCTTGAATTGATGCAGGTCTCTCAGCTGATATCCGTTCAGGGTCTCCCCATAGACGCTGTTCGCCTCTCTACCGACATGGTAAGACACTCCGGCCATAGCCATCAGGTCTCCCTCGTAGGTGCAATCAATGAAACATTTGGCTTTAATTGTCTTCTTTCCAGAAGCGTTCTCGCATGTGATTGACCGGATTCTCGTGCCCTTCTTGTCCACTTCTTTCAGATAGTACTCCCTGAAGATCTTTATCTTCGGGTTGACTACCCAACTGTCCAGAATCTCGCTCGCCGCATGCGGCTCGAATTTCCATTGCTCATCAACTCCATAATGCTTCCCGAGAGCGCGGTAAAACTCTCTGGCCATTCCCCTTATAGCCTGTTTGTTGCCGATGTCTGTAGCTCCCAAGCCTCCGGTGGTCATTCCTCCGAGCACGATGTCCGGGCATATTATGACGACATCACAGCCTTCTTCAGCGGCCGCGCGGGCGGCCGTCACAGAGGCGGATGTGCCTCCGTAGACACAAACATCTACGGAGGTTACATCAGACTCTGAATTATCACAACGGCAAAAAATGAATAATACCATTATTGCCGCGAATAAAGCGCATAGCCTATTCATTACCAGCCAGGATTTTGGGTGAGATTCGAGTTGACCAGGATATCATCCGCGGGGATAGGCCAAAGGTAGTTCTTCGGCGCCTCGAAATGCATCTGATAGAAAGGCACGATGTAGCCGGCGTCTTCCATATACTTGACGTCAGGGATACCATTCTCGTCGATCTTAGGAATGCCTCCAAACGGGTAATTACCGTCGTCCCAGTTCTTCAGATGTTTCAAGAAGTCGGCGGACAGGGTCCTGTTGGAGCCTTCCACCTTACCGTTCCAGTCAGCGCCACCGGACCAGGCACGGTTAAGGTAATACATGGGGATATTATGGGTCTTCTCCATGATGCCCCAACGACGCAGGCAGTTGTAACGGTCATTCTCCCAGGCGAATTCGACGCGGCGTTCCATACGGATGATCTTGCGCAGTTCAGCCTGTGAGGCGACAGTCACTCTCGGATATTCGATCCCGCTACCATTGTAAGCTCTTTCACGGACTTTGTTGATACTCTTGTCGAGGTCTGCCTGTGTTACGGTCCCCAATTCGTTCTTGGCCTCGATGTAAGTCATGAGGATTTCGGCATAACGGAGATAGGGATAGACGTTGTCAGCGATCTTCGTGGTAGTCCAGTTGGCTATCCAGGAATCCTTGACATATTTCTTCAGCATAAGACCGTTGTAGGCTGAGTGCTGGTTGCGGGCCTTGGAATCGGTGTTGTTGACCATCGTTCCGGTCGAAACCCTGTACACGGTCGTGGCGTACGGACTGGGATTGTACTCGTATCCGTGGTTGATGTACTCAGGATATTTCTGGGGGAAAGTGCCATCTTTCTTGGACTGCTCGTATTCCGCAAGGTCTTTCGAGTATGCGGTCTTGAACGGCTGGATGGTCATCTTCATACGGGGATCGCGGTTCTCGAATGGATCCTTGGGATTGTAAAGGGGTGACTCGTCGATGGGCAGACCGTCGATGCAGGTGTATGCGCAGGCAAGCTGAACGCTCGGGCTGTGGTTCGCTGCACCTCCGGAGACCTGGCGGATCATAACTCGGCCGAGGTTGGAGAGCATGACTCCGATACCAACCTTCTGTGACAGGTCTCCCTTGAAATACCACATAAGCTCTTCTGACTTGTCAGCCTTGAACAGATCCTGGTAATTGTCGTGAAGCTTGTAAACTCCCTTGTCGGCAATGGCCATTACCTTTTCGCAGGCATCTACGGCTGTTGCCCAGTCTCCGTGATATAGAGCGAAGCGGGCCTTGAATCCAAGGGCTGCTCCGACGGTCGGAACCTGTGTGCCGGAATAAGATTCAGGAAGCATGGAAGCCGCCTTGTCCAGGCATTCGTAGGCATAAGCGAGAACCTCGCTCTTAGGTGACCGTGAGGCCGTAAAGGCTTCATCAAGAGTCATGTCCGCCTTGGAAAGGACACAATCGCCGAAATACATCGTAAGTTCTCCGTATGCGAAGCCCATCATAAAGTAGGCCTGCCCCAGGAAACTCTTGACCTTGGCCTCAGAGACGCCGGTGGCCTTGCCTCCTTCCAGGGCCGCGATGATCTTTTGCGAGCGGGAAATACCCTTATACATGGTTGACCATCTTGTGGACGGGGTGGAAGACTGCGAAGTCATCGTTCCGGCGGTTATCTCATTGCTGCCGTCCCTGAACAAACAGTCATCACTCCAGAACACTTCGTCAATAGGGAAGAAGTCGGGACGCCAAAGGTCATTGAGAGACATCTGTATTTCGGTCTCATCGGAATACCAGTTTTCACTGGAACCTTCGGACAGCGGGTTAATGTCAAGATTGGCGCAGGCACCAAGACCGCAGACAACTACAACTCCTATAATAAAGTTAATTATCTTTTTCATGATGCTTTCGATTTAGAATGTAATGTTGACACCGAAAATTGTGGATGTGGTGATATAGTCTCCCGTCTTGTTCCATTCAGGGTCATAACCCTTCGGATAATTATGGAACATGGCAGGCAGATCATTTGCGGCGACATAGAATCTGACCTTGTTGAGGCTGATCTTCCTGGTGATATTCTGAGGAATGGTATAGCCCAAGGTGATGTTCTTGACGCGGCAGTATGCACCGTTGAAAAGATAGAAAGTGCTGGCAGCATATACGTTGCTTGTATTGGTAGTGATCATAGGATACTTGACCTTTGCATTAACCTCATCGGAGTTGTCAGTGCTCCAATGGCTGTCGAGCAGGATCTTCGGGCAGGCGTAGGCGGTGTAGAGATAAGGCTGTGAGCCCCAAGACCAGTAAGCGTTCTGATGACCGATGCCCTGGAATGAGAGATTGAAGTCGAAGCCCTTCCATGATGCCCAGATGGAGCCGCCATAGAGCAGTTCCGGCAAGGAGTTCCCGGAACGGACACGGTCATTGGAAGCAGTGATCTTCCCGTCACCGTCTATATCTTCATAGCGGATACATCCCGGCTTGTCATTGGCTGTAAGGACAGGAATCTTCTGTCCGTTTTCGGTCATTGCAGCTTCATTAAGGATAATACCCATGCTCTGGTAGAGATACCATTCCTGATAGTAGGAACCTTCCTCAGTTATCTTGGATCCTGAGAAACTCTGCTTGTCCGCCATATAGCCCATCCTTGACCTGTAGTCGGAAAGGTTGAAGCTGGCGCCATAGCTGAAGTCACCGATTTGGTCATTCCAGGAAAGCTCGAAATCCCATCCCTTGGTATACATATCGGCGGCATTGTTTTCCGGAGCGTTGTAACCGAAGTATGACGGGAAACCGATGGTAAGGAGCATGTCTTCGGTCTTCTTGTAGTACCAGTCATAGGAGAGTCTGAGACGGCTGTTGAACATGCTCATGTCGACTCCGGCGCCATAGGTCGTGGTGGTTTCCCAGGAGATGTCGTTCACTGCATAGGTGATCTGGGCCGCAGTCTGGGCGATATCGTTGACACCGGTCTTATTATTCGGAATCCTTGGATTAGTGCTGAATGTCAGCAAAGCCTGGTAGGGAAATTCGGAACCGATACGCTCGTTGCCGAGCTTACCCCAGGAAGCGCGCAGTTTCAGGAAATTCATGAATCCCTGATTGTTGAAGAAGGGCTCTTCGGAGATTACCCAACCGGCGCTGAATGAAGGGAAGTATCCCCAGCGGTTGCTCTTGGCGAAACGGGAGGAACCATCAGCTCGGAAGTTGGCCTGGAGAAGATACCTGTTGGCGAAGGAATACATCAGTCGGCCGAATCCCGAACGGTAAGCGTTATGTCCGGCATTGCCGCTGTTGAACTGGTAGTCGGCAGGACCGAGGTTGAGGTATGGATAGTTGTCCAGGGTGTAATTGTTACGTGATGAACCATTGTTCTCCCACATGTAGGTATAGTCCTCGTATCCGGCCATGGCTCCGAAGGAATGGTTGCCCAGAAGGAGTTTGTAGTTCGCATAGAACTGCATCGTCAGGGACCTGGAATCATTTCTGCTCTCGCTGACCGATGTCTTTGCAGAGGACACATAGGAGCCGTCGAGGCGGCGCATCTTGTAGAACTTGCTGTGCGATTTTCCTTTATAGAAGGAGAAGTTGGGTGCAGCAGCGGCAGTTATCGTGAGACCCTTCACCGGGGTGAGGTCAAGTTGGATCTTGCCGGTCATCTTGAAATTCTCTCCCAAGTTATGTCCGTGGAGCAAGGTCTCGGCATAGGGGTTATCTCCGTCCTTGGCATCTGCCAGCTCGCCGTCTGCCCAGTAGCAGGCATAGATAGGAGCCTTCTGGATATATGAGTTCACGCTTCCGGAGGGAGTATCGTTCTTGGAATAGATCAAAGCGATGTCGGCAGAAGCGTGGATCCAGTCGTTGATCTGGTAGTCGTTGGCCGTACGGATATTGTATTTGTCGTATCTTGCCTTCTCCAGGATATCGTCTGACTTGAAGTAATTGAGACTGACGTTGGTCTTCAATTTCTCGGTACCGCCGGTCAGGTTGAAAGAGTGGCGCTGGTGTCCCCAGTTCTTCCTCAGGTAGCTATCCCAGTTGGTGTTGGGATAATTGTCGGGATCCTTCTCATGGTTCGCAAGATAGCTGTCAAGGAAATCCTTTGCATAATCCGAATACCTGTTTCCGGAGCCGTCGTTGAATTTCATTTCATTGGCTCCGTCCATCCACTCGACGGCGTTCACGAATTCCGGACGGGTGGTTGGGGTATCGATACCATACTCAAAGTTGTAGTTGAGGTGAAAATCCTTTGATTTCGCCCTCTTGGTGGTGACCAGGATAACACCAGCGGCGGCACGGGATCCATAAATGGCCGCGCTTGCCGCATCCTTAAGGACCTGGATGTCCTGGACATCCTCAGAAACCACATCTCCGAGGCTTCCGGGAATACCATCGATAATGACCAGAGGGTCATTAGTGGACATGGTCGTGATACCACGGACACGGATAGTCGCTCCGCTCCCGGCGTCACCGGTTGAGCGGGTAACCTGGACACCTGCCATCTGGCCCTGTAACTGTGTGGAGAGTTGAGGTGAGCTGGTGTTCTTGATCCGCTCTCCTGTGAGGGAGGATGTCGAACCGGTCAGGTCAGCCTTTCGAGCGGTACCATAACCGATGACGACGGCATCCTCGAGAAGGTCGATGTCGTTCTCGAGAACGATGTTGATAACATCCTGGTTCCCGACCTTGATGTCAATCGTCTTGAATCCGATAGAAGAGACCCTGAGGGTGTTCCCAGGTGAGGCGACAAGGGAGAAATTACCGTTTTGGTCAGCAATTGTTCCCTTCGTGGCATCTTCGACAAGAGCGATGCTCGCACCGATAATGGGCTCACCATTCTCGTCTGTGACTGTCCCTCGGATAGTGTTCTGAGCATACATGGAAAGCCATGTGCAGCATAAGAACAGTCCGGTCAATAGCAGCTTTGTAGCTGTGGAGACAACTGTACGCATAAGAAGATAGGTTTGTTAAACTTAGTGTGATTAGTTATTGTGTGTTAAAATAATCGTGTGGTTAATTGTGTTCGAGGTTAAAAATACGCATAAATAATGAAAAATGCGCAGGGAAAGTTTAACTTTTTTCCTGCGCATTTTCTAAGATGCTAATTAATAGCTATTTGTAGTCAAACCATTCGCCCCAGGTCATGAGGAGCCAGGGGGTCTGGCTTTGATGGACTTTCGTGTTCTTGAATATCGTCATCCAATAGGCCTCCCGGTGGTCGATCCCGTGGGCGCCGATCTCGTTCTCGTGCTGGGAGACAAGGAGGCGGGGATTGAAGTCCGCCACATGCTCGTCGAAGTCGTGGATCCAGCAGTCCATGGCCAGAACGTCGATCCGGGGGAGTCTTGAATGAATATCCTTCAGCCATTTAAGGTCCTCTCCTCCGCTCAGCCACTGGTCTCCAGTGGCCCCGACGACCTTGCCGTTCGGGAGGGTGACGATCCAGATGTTGTTCTGGACGGCATCCTGGTGGCCGGGAAGGACATTGACGGTGATGTTTCCCTTGGGTAGCTCCACATCGAAGGTGTAGAGGTCGTCCTTGCGGACATGGTTGACCTGGATGTCGTTTTTGAATATCTCGTCCGTGGCGTAGATCGGCACTCCGGCCTTATGGCAGAAGTCCCGGACATGGTTGTCACAATGGTCGAAATGGTTGTGGGTGTAGAAGAGGATGTCCACGTGGCCGACGATCTTCCTCATTATGTCGTCCGGAATGAGCTTCCCGTCACGGCCGTTGAGGTCCACGGCGATGGTCAGGTCCCTGGTCCGGAAAAGCATTCCGCAGTTGTATAACTTGTAGATTCTCAAAGACTTCCTACCCTTAAGGGGCTTGTCCAGATCCTCCAGGACCTTGTTCATCCTCAGGGAGAGGTAGTCCAGCACGGCGGGGTTGTCGATAGGGGCGGGCTCATGGGTCACGGCGTCCAGCATCAGCATTGCCATCTCCCGCTCCCGGCCTATTTTCAAAGCCGGAGGGTTCGCATCCAGGGCCTTGTCCGCAAGGTCCAGCATGTAGAAGGCCTGGTGCTGGAGGTAAAGATCAGAGCGTCCCCAGTATTCTTTCAGGTATCTCTGTCCCGGCACCGCATGCCGGCTCTGCGTCTCCTGGGCGGAAGCCCCGAGAGCTGTTAATAATATGGTTATCAGCGCGAGGAATGTGGTTCGGATATTCATTAGTGCAGGGTTTATTTCTCAAATATAGTCATTTTCCGGCTTGAGTTTATTATATTTGTGTTTATAATACTTTGTGACATGGGATCATACGGTCAGGATCTGGATTTTCTGAAGTCGAATAGGTTGAATGTGGTGGAGCTGGTCTCGGCGGATGGCATGGCAAGGGTGTCGGTTGTGCCTGAGTTTCAGGGCAGGGTGATGACCTCGGCGGCCAGCGGCCTTCAGGGGCAGAGTTTCGGCTGGATCAGCCGGAAGGCTATCGCCGCCGGGTTCGCGAATCCCCAGTTCAATCCGTTCGGGGGAGAGGAACGCTTTTGGCTCGGTCCCGAGGGCGGCCCGTTCTCCTGGTTCTTTAGGCCGGGGGAGGAGCAGGTCTTCGCCAACTGGGATGTTCCTGCCGTCATCGATTCCGAACCTTTCAAGGTGGAATCCGCCAGCGGGTCGGAAGCCATATTCACGAAAGAGACTGTCCTTAAAAACGCGTCCGGACGGGAGTTCCGAATCGGGATACGCAGGGAGGTCAATCTTCTGGAAGCCGCTGGGATAGAGGCTGTTTTGGGAATAATGCTCCCCGAGGGCATCCGTCCTGTGGCCTATCGCACCGCCAACACCCTGACAAACCTCGGACAGGAAGCCTGGACCAAGCAGACCGGCATGCCGTCTGTCTGGCTTCTGGGGATGTATCCTCCGTCCCCCTCGACCGTCGTCTTCATCCCTTATAATGAGGCGTTTGAGGGGAAGAAGGTCAATGATGAATATTTCGGGAAAATACCCGCGGACCGGCTGATCGTCCGGGACGGGATGATATATTTCCGGATCGACGGAAAGTTCCGCTCTAAGATCGGCCTTCCGGACGGGAGCGCCCGCGGCCTTTGCGGAAGCTATGATTCCGGAGAGGGAGTCCTGAATATTCTTAAATACTCAGTGCCCTCAGGGCCAAGGGATTACGTCAATGCCCAATGGGGGCCGCAGGAAGACTGCTTCGGTGGCGATGTGATCAATTCCTACAACGACGGTCCCACCGAGACCGGCGAGGTGATGGGTCCTTTCTATGAGATCGAGACTTCCTCGCCCGGAGCCGCCCTCGCCCCCGGAGAGAGCCTGACCCATGCGCAATGCACCTTCCACCTCGAAGGAGACTTCGAGACCCTCGCCCCCGTCGCCAAGGAAGTCCTCGGCGCGGATCTTGCCACCGTACGCGGTATTTTCAATCTTAGTATTAATTGAATATGAATAAGAGGATCGAGTTTATCGACTGGATCAGGGTTGTCGCGTGCCTGATGGTGATGCTGGTTCATGCGAGCGAGAATTTCTATGGCGCGGACTCTTCCGGACTGGCCGGGAACGTCTCGATGCTGGCCAATGAATCGAATAGGTTTTGGGTGTCCTTCTATGACGGTTTCGTCAGCAGGGCCGCCGTGCCGCTCTTCATGATCGTGTCGGCCTTCCTGCTCGTCCCCATGAAACCCGGCCAGACGATGACCTCGTTCTACAAGCATCGCTTCGGCAGGATCCTTCCCCCGTTCGTGTTTTTCCTTCTCCTCTACACCTTCCTTCCGCTGCTTTGGGGCGGGATGACCTGGGAGCAGTCCCTGGCGGATCTCAAACTGCTGCCATTCAACTTCCCCTCGATGGCCGGTCACCTCTGGTTCATGTATCCGCTGATAAGCCTCTACATCATCATCCCGGTGGTCTCGCCATGGCTTGAGAAGGTCTCCGCGAAAGACGAGAGGATCTTCCTGGGCTTCTTCATATTCACGACCTTCATCCCTTGGTTCAGGCTCATCACCCCTGAACTCTGGGGAGAATGTTTCTGGAATAATTTCGGCGCGTTCTGGTACTGCTCCGGCTATCTGGGATACCTCGTCCTCGCTCATTATATCCGGTTTCATCTCGATTGGGACCGCCGGAAACGGCTGACTGTCGGGCTTTTATGCTTCCTTGTCGGAGGCGCCTTCACAGGCTGGTCCTTCTGGTTGAAAGGAACCCCTGGAGTCCTTATCCCGACCCCCGAGATCGAATGGTCATGGCCCTTCTGCACGCCAAACGTCCTGATGCAGACCTTCGGACTTTTCCTGATGTTCAGTTGCATAGGGATGGGGAAGGCTGGTGTTGTTGATGCTGGTGCTGGTGTTGCTGGTGTTCCTTCTGCGGCGAGTAACGCTGGTGCTGCTGGGAAGGAGAGCTTCGTCTCCCGCCTCGCCCGGCTGACCTTCGGCATGTACCTCGTCCACATGTTCTTCCTCGCCCCGATAGCGACCTGGATCATCGGCGGCGACGTCGCCAACCCCACGATCCCCGTCTCCATCGCCATCCCCGCGATAGCCATCCTCTCCTACATCTCCAGCGCCGTAGCGGTGAAGCTCGTCTCCCTCCTCCCCGGCAGCAAGTATCTTGTCGGGGTGTAATCTTTTTCCTCCGGTCCTATTGCGAAACAATTTATTTTTGTATCTTTGCAAAGGAACCGGATCTTTAGTAGAGTAGCGCCGTCATCGGGTCTAGCAAACTATCGATCCGGTTTTCCTGTATGTATTTCTCTTTCTCCCAAATCAATCAGGAGTTTTTCTTTGCTTATGATAGCATAAGGTTTATAATGGCTGTTTGACTTCATATTCCTAAGACATAAGATGAGGTCTTTCGTTTCTTTTTTGTGGTAGTAAACGAAAAAAGCCGTTTCAGGATGTTTGCCTGAAACTGTTTCTGACCATCCTAAGTAAGTGGAAGACTTGATGAACCCTGGAATATCGATAGCTAATAGGTTCTTTAGTTCGTTGAATACAGGGTCTGGAATGTTTTTGTAAGCGATTGTCTTGATGTCACCTTTGGTGATTTCTAGAATATGATCTTCTCCGAAAAAACAATCCGGGAAATATCAAGACTTTTTGCAAAATCATTTTTATTTGTATATTTGCAGTCCGGACCGAAAGCAAGGTTTGACAAAACCATCGGCACAGTCCCCCTGGAGAGGTGGGTGAGTGGCTGAAACCACCGGTTTGCTAAACCGACGTACGTCTCAAGCGTACCACGAGTTCGAATCTCGTCCTCTCCGCAAGGCTAATTGATTATCAATTAGTTACGACGAAAGCCCCAAAAATGGCCCCAATTTTACGGCTGTTTTGGGGCTTTAATCGTTCCTGATATTGAGTGATAGTCTAAGCTTTTTTGAGAGACCGTTCCGAAAAAAAATCGCTGAAAAAAAAGAGTTTTTTCCAGCGACATAAGCGACACAATCGACATGATTATTGTCGTTCGGTTGCAAAGGAGGGTGACATCTTTGAGAAAGCTTCAGCCAATTTTGAGTAAGCATCCCGCAACGACAGAAGTTCTGCATCTTTTTTCTTTGACTCTTCCTTCTCTCTTTCCAGTTCATCCTGCAATCGCTTAACTTTCTCTGAAAGCTCAGACTCCCGGGCAAGAAGCTCCGCACTTCTCTCTTCCTCACTCTTTCCCTTCGCAAGCATAATGTCATTCATTGCAGCATCGGCATAGAGGTAACCGAATCCGTGTAGAAGGAACTCTTCATTATACCCAAAGGCTAAGGCATAAGCATGAGCTGTCCTTTTCCCAAAAGGACGCCTGCCGGACAGTTGGTTCGTTACCACCTGCTTCTTTACCCCAAGCCTCTCTCCGGCAGCGGCATGGGTAATCCCTTTCAGCTTAAAGTCTGCAGCGACAATCCTGCAGATCTCCTCCCTGGATTTCAGCCGGGCATTATAATCGAATTCCGCTGGGCTGACAATAGGTGTGCTTTTCTCTTCCATAAATACCGGTCCAGTTTAACCTAAACTGCAATACTAAACTAATTGGATGGTGCAAAGGTAGCATATTTTGATTAATATTTCATCATTATTTACAAAAAAATTTGGTGGCAAAAGATATATGGCAATTCGTTATTATTAAATACATTATCGTGGCACTTTTGGTCTTTCGCAGGGTTTTCATAATCATTTTCTTGTTATTTAGATTTCATTTTTTGAAACCTTTGTTATATCTTTGCAGCAAAACAAAGAGGCTATGACATTAACTAACAATCAATAAGTCTTATGAAAACTAAAAATGAGGCGCAGGCCAACAACACAAAGAATCTTATGGAAATGCCGCTTGTCTATATGACGGGTGCGCAGTTTTTGGAATTGAGCTCGATGTCGGGACGGAGTATTGAGCCGCCGTCAACAGAGAGTGACAAGGCCGCCATTCCCAAAATTGTTTATGGAATCAAGGGGCTGGCGCAACTATTCGGGTGCAGCGCTCCAACGGCCAGCAGGATCAAGAAGAGTGGCATCATCAAAGAGGCCATCACCCAGTACAAACGCACAATTATCGTTGACACCGAGAAAGCGCTTGCATTGATGAAAGAAAGAAACGGAACAAAAGGGTTTTAGGTGATGAACATAGACATCGACGATATCCGTGCGGATATCCAAACAAATATGTCTGAGATCGCCGAAACCGGGAGTCCGGATGCCAAGGCTATCCTCGATGAAATGCTGACAATCTTCGAACCCATCGACTTTTACGAGGAGGGGCATATCGATCAAGGCAAATCCCTGTCGAAACAAGTCTATACAATCGTGGTTGTTGAAAAGATCCTGGAAATAGCCCGGGAGAAACACTGGGACCTCGCTACGGAGAACACCAGGATCTTCATATACAATGGGAGACAATGGCTCATTGTCTCGGCGGATGGCTTCAAGCGTTTTTTGCAAAATGCAGCCAAACGGATGGGAGTTCCTGACAGGTATGCAAAGTACTTCCTGTTCCAGGATGATCTCTACAAGCAATTCCACAGTGCTGCAGACTTACCGACTCCTGAGACTCAGTCGTCAAGAGTGCTGATCAACCTACAAAATGGGACTTTCGAGAACAATGCAGCGGAACACCGCCTTAGAGAATTCCGAAAAGAGGATTTTCTGACATATCAGCTTCCGTTCTCTTACGACCCCGATGCCAGGTGTCCCCTTTTCCACGCTTTCCTTGACAGAAACCTTCCAGATAAAGACAGTCAACACTTGATTGCCGAATACATCGCCTATGTCTTGTCCCCCTTTCTCAAACTTGAGAAAGTCCTGATTCTTTATGGCGAAGGGGCCAATGGGAAAAGCGTCTTGTTCCAGATTATCAAAGCACTCTTGGGGGAAGACAACGTATGTTCTTATTCTCTGCAGAACCTTACAGCAAGGGAAGGGTATCAGCGGGCAGAGCTTGGGAACAAACTACTCAACTACGCTCCCGAGATCAACGGTCGGATAGATCCTGCTCTTTTCAAGCAGTTGGCGAGTGGAGAGCCGGTGGAAGCCCGCTTCATCTTTGGGCGGGCTTTCATCCTGCGGAAATACGCTCGCTTGCTCTTTAACTGCAACGTCCTACCCAGCGATGTGGAGATGACCCACGCTTTCTTTCGCCGATTTATGATTATCCCTTTTACGGAAACAATCCCGGAAGACGAGCAGGATCCGGATCTGGCCGAGAAGATCACCAAAAACGAGCTTCCTGGCATCTTTAACTGGGTCATTGAGGGATTGGACCGTCTTACCCGCAATAAGCGCTTTACAGAGCCCGCAACGGTCCGAGAAGCGAACAAATCGTTTAGGGAGCAGTCAGACAGTCTGGCGCTATTCCTGGAGGACTCCGGAATCATCGCGGGAAGAGACTGCAGCACTCAAGTCAGTGCTCTGTACTCACGCTTTTCTTCCTATGCCAGGAGCTGCAATCTCCCCGCAATCTCCATGAAGTCTTTTTCAGAGAAAATGACAAAGGCCGGATTCGAAAAGATAAGGACAGCGCAAGGCCGTTATTTCAACTATAGCCTGGTTTCACTTGCAAATGAGAATACCGAAGGGGCAGCAGATGAAACAGTATAGATTCTTCTTGGAGCCCTGGGGCTGGCGAGATCACCATTTAGGAGGGCGAGCGTCAAACAAACACATCTGCCCTAACTGCGGAAAGAAAACATTTGTACGATATGTTGACAGTGAAACGGGATCTTATTTAGGGGACCTGGTTGGGAAATGTGACCGGGAAGACAAATGCGGATATCACTATAGCCCAGCCATGTATTTCAAGGACCATCCTGAAGCAGTCCGGAAGGATCTAAGCTCTCCCGTGGCTGTAAAAAGGCCGCGCTTGCCATTACCTGCCACGAACGAGATATCCACTATCGACTGGAGATACGTTGAGAGCAGCCGTCTTCAGACCTCCAATTTCAAGGATTACCTTCTTGACCGTTTCCGTGATTGTCATCCTCAAGTTCTCCAGGTCTGCGAGGACTACTTCCTTGGAGGAGACGGTGAAGGTGGAACAATCTATTGGCAGATTGACGAACAGAGTCGTCCCCGCGCCGGAAAAATTGTCCAATATGACCGTCAGACTGGACATAGAATCAAGAATACCACCCTTCCGGTTTCCTGGATGCACAAGAAACTCATAAAAGCCGGAGAACTCCCAAAAGACTGGAAGCTCTCCCAATGTCTGTTTGGAGCGCACCTGCTTCCGCAAAGAACGGACGATCCGGTTTGTCTGGTCGAGTCCGAGAAAACAGCTTTGATCTGCGCCATCCGTTTACCGAGCAGTTTATGGATAGCGACCGGAGGCTTGAACAACTTCCGATTAGAACCCTGTCAGTGTCTTGCCGGAAGAAATGTGATCATATACCCGGATCTCGGGGGTTACGACAAGTGGTGTGTACTGGCCGAAAAGTTCTCGGCCAAGATTGGATTCCGATATAAGGTCTCTCGTCTGTTGGAAGATAATGCGACGAAAGAAGAACGGCAGCAAGGGTTGGACCTCGCAGACTTTCTCCTCCGCTCCGGATGAAGAAACCACTTTGTGTCCCCTTCGTTTTTTGCCACCTTACAGCTTGCTTGACCCCGGCACAGGGGTGGGTAACGCATATATATATGCATATTGAGTTACCCACCCCTGTTTTTAAGTGGCAGAATCCGTGCAAGCACGGGAAAGCTCTCACCGAAAATTGCCGGAGTCAGACTTCAGAAAATGGAGCGAGGAAAACTTGAGCAAACATCCCTTCAAATGGCATCCGTGCCGAAGATAGCTTGCTGTTTTTTTGGCACTCCTCACCTCGCTCGCGAGCAAGGTGGTATTAAGTTACCAGTTTCCTGTTTTATTGTCCCATGCCCGGGCAAGCCCGGAACGTGAGAATGTCCACATGTGCCGATCTTGAGAATGGAAATAAAACATTACATTTGTAATCAGGAACACGTTGAATTATGAAGATTCTTGGAAACAAACTTATATCCGAATGTACGGAATACGACTTCAAGCAGGAACTGGAACGCAAGAAGATCCGTCACTGGCTAAAGAGTGTCAGCGCCTTTGCAAACACGGACGGCGGGGCCCTATACTTTGGCGTGAATAACGTTGGTACTGTCACAGGCCTCAAAGACATCCAAGCAGATTCCGACTTCATAAGCGAGAAGATAGGCGCCCATCTGGATCCGCTTCCGGAGTGGACGCTCACGCCAGCAGAGGACGAAAACGGCAATAAGATTCTGGAACTGGAGGTAAAGCCCGGGCAGTTCACGCCTTATTACCTCTTTCTGGATGGTTCCCGCCAGGCCTATGTCCGCTCCGGAAATGAAAGCAAACAGGCCACGTCACGCCAACTTCTAAACTTGGTGCTCAAAGGGACAAACCGCAGTTGGGATGCCCTACCTTCCCAAGAGAAGATCTCCAAGCACAGCTTCAAGATGCTTGCGAACGAATACCACGAAAGGACCCGCCTTCAATGGGACGACAAGTATCCCGAGTCCTGGGGCCTTGTTATGGAAGATGGCACCCTAACCAACGGCGGCCTACTTTTCTCGGACAACTGCAATGTATATCAGTCGCGAGTCTTCTGCACCCGCTGGGATGGACTCACCAAGACAGACGCCATCAACGATGCTGAGTATAGCGGCAACCTGCTGTACCTGCTCAAAATGATGACCGGATTCATCAAGTCCAGCACAGCGAAACGCTGGTTCAAACTTCCTGACTATCGTCTCAATTTCCCGGAGTACGCCGACCGCGCCATCCTGGAATGCTGCGTAAACCACCTCATTCACCGGGATATGACCGAGGTCGGCAGTGAAGTCCATGTAGACATCTACGATAATCGCATCGAATTCTACTCTCCGGGCGGCATGTTCGACGGAACCAGGATCCAGGATCGAGACATTCTGAAAGTTCCGTCCAAGCGCCGCAATCCCATCATCGCCGATGTCTTCACCCAGCTGGATCTGATGGAAAAACGTGGCTCCGGCTTTCAGAAGATCACCACGCATACCTCCGAACTGCGCCTCTATAGCAAAGACCTCGCACCCTCCTTCGAATCGGATGCTTCTTCCTTCTTCACCACGGTGTACAGTGTTCTGTACGGTAAAACTGATGCGGATTTCAAGCGTATCATTGACGAAGAATCCACACCTAAGACGGGAAACACTACCCAAAATACTATCCCAAAGACGGAAAACTCCACACCAAAGACTACACCAAAAAAAGAAGAATCCACACCAAAGAAACTGGGTGCCACTGCTCAATCCATTCTCGATGTGTTATCAGAAGATCCTTACTTAAAAAGAGAAGAAATAGCGGAACGCGTAGGTTTAAAGCTGGAGGGACTCAAGTACCAATTGGGGCAGCTCCAGAAGAAAGGATACTTGCTCCGCGTAGAAGGTCGCAAAACCGGCCGTTGGAAAGTCCTAATCAAGAAATAGTGCCACCCTCAGCTTGCTGGTTTTCGTGGCAACTCTCCCCTGCGTTTATACATCAGGGGGTATTGAGTTACCCCGTACCCTTTTTTGACGACAATTCCCGGGCAAGCCCGGAATGATTCATAACACTTAAAATGCCAACTGCCGCCACCTCCTTTGAGATGACGGCAGATTCGAAAAGTGTTTATGTTTAATCGTGCTTATGAGAAGCCAGTTTATTCTTTCTTCAACGCCTCCGCAGGGTTCGTCCGGGCGGTCTTGATGCTCTGGTAGAGCACGCTGATTGCGGCTATAATGGCAACCGCCAGTCCGGCAAGGGCGAATATCCACCAGTGGAGGTCGATGCGGTGGCCGTAGCCCGAGAGCCAATGATTCATGATGAACCAGGCAATGGGAACACCGATGACAAACGCGATGCCCACCATCTTCATGAACGACAGCACCAGTTCCTTCAGCACGCCGGAATAATCGGCCCCGAAGACCTTCTTTACCGACACGCTGCGGATTTCCTGCTGC
>CACZZZ010000012.1 GCA_902785825.1 uncultured Bacteroidia bacterium | reverse complement strand
TTTCCGCCAGCGCCCAAGAAAAGATCCATCAGGCATCCTCTTTCGGAATAAAATCCGACGGAGTCACCCTCAACACCCGCTCGATCCAGGCCGCGATCGATTTTATCAGCAGCCATGGTGGCGGTGTCTTGGAAATATCTGTAGGACGCTATCTTACGGGTAGCATATTCATGAAATCAAATGTAGAGCTACGGCTTCTTGAAGGCGCTGTCCTGGTCGGCTCTACCAATCCTTACGACTACGACATGGTCGAGGGTTATTATGGACTTCTTCTGGCTAAAGGACAGAAAAACATCTCCGTAAAAGGAAAGGGAGTGATCGATGGCCGTGGATTCGACTGCGCCCTGAACTTCCTGAACCAAGTCCATTTGGGATTCCTTGAAGACACTACTAAAAACGACAGGGTCACCAAAAGGCCTAAACTGATATATTTCAGGGAATGCGAGAATGTCGCTATTGAAGGCGTGAACCTGCGGAATGCGGCCGAGTGGACCCTGGTCACGGATCAGTGCGAGAACCTCACCATCAGCGGGATCCTGATGGACAGCAAGAACTACTGGAACAACGATGGATTGGACATTGTGGACTGCCGTCATGTCCTTATAAAAGATTCATTCATAGATGCTTCCGATGATGCGATTTGCTTTAAGTCCCACTCCGCGGAGCATCTTTGCGAGGACATCGAGGTCCGGAACTGCGTCGCTCGCTCCAGCGCCAGCGGTTTCAAATTCGGAACGGTCTCAAGAGGCGGATTCAAGAATATCCGGATAATAAACAACAAGGTGTTCGACACCCACCGCTCAGCCATCACCATCCAGTCAGTGGACGGGGGCGAGATCGAGAATATCCTTGTGGACGGCCTTGAGGCGGTCAACACCAGCAATGCGATCTACCTTCGCACTGGGATCCGTTGGAACAACGGAAAGATGGGCTACCTTAGGAATATCACCCTCTCCAACATCAAGGTGGAAGTGCCGGCGACGAAGGCTGACGCTGGCTACAGCTACGAAGGTCCGATCGAGGACTTGCCGAGGAATATCTCCCCGTCCGGAATCGTCGGCATCCCCGAACTGCCGATAGAGAATGTCATATTGAAGAATGTTGAGATTATCTACCCTGGTGGCGGGAATAAGCTCTACGCCTATCGAGGGACCTCGGACGAGGAGCTGGACAGCATCCCGGAGATGAAGGATGTCTATCCGGAATTCTCTCAGTTCAAGGAACTTCCCTCATGGGGACTGTTTATTCGTCACGCCAAGGGGATAACCCTTGACAATGTCCGTCTCGTGGCAGGAGCCAAAGACTACCGCCCGGCGATCGTGGCCGACGATGTGGATGGGCTTGTGATAAAGAACCTCAAGACCGACGAGCCTTCCAGCAAAGGAAAGAAACAGGTTGTTAAGAGAAACGTCCGGTAAATGTTTGTATTAATTGGTTTTTTACGTATTTTTGCGTAACGTAAAACAACGTAACGTAAAATAGCGTAAAATGAAAACCCTAATCCGGAACCCTTTCGTGCTAACGCCCTATGTCCCTGAAGAGTACTTCTGCGACAGGGAAAAGGAGACCGCACAACTCTGCAAGCATATTCTGAACGGCAGGAACGTGGCTCT
This sequence comes from uncultured Bacteroidia bacterium, assembly GCA_902785825.1. Lineage (GTDB taxonomy): Bacteria > Bacteroidota > Bacteroidia > Bacteroidales > UBA932 > Cryptobacteroides. Next base: position 78,153 of record CACZZZ010000012.1, on the reverse strand, counting down.
TTTCGCCAACCGCCGCTTAGGGAAAACAGGCCTTATCAGGCATTGCTTCCAAAAGAAAGAGATCAAAGAGAGTTTCCATACATTCCTTGTTGATATCTATTCGGCGGGGAGCCTTAAAGAAATGGCAAGCTTGTTTGCGAAGGCGGTGTTCTCCTCATCTGGCGTATCCGGACTCAGGGACAAGTTGCTCAAAGGACTCAAATCTATAACTCCTGTGATCGGTTACAATGAACTGACATCCTCGTTCTCCGTATCCGCAGGGATAAGAGACATTCCTGAACCAGAGCGAACCATTGAGGAAATTCTTTCCGTATTGGACTCCATGAAGAGACCTGTCGTGATAGCCTTGGACGAGTTCCAGAGAATCAGGGACTTCAAGGAGAATAATACTGAAGCATATCTCCGGACTGTCTTCCAGAAATGCGAGAACATACAGTTCATCTATACAGGAAGCATCGGGCACTCGATGAACAATATCTTCAAGTCCCCAAGCAAACCATTCTACAACAGCGCGGTGATGATGACCCTTGACGTGATAGACCGAGATGTTTATAAAGACTTCGCCTTGAGGATGTTCCGGCAATATGGGAAAGACATTGAGGAGAATCTTATCTATAAGTGTTATGACTATTTCTCAGGAGTAACTTGGTATAACCAACTCCTCATGAATGAGGCATTCTCCCAGACAGAAAAGGGAGATAAAATTAAGGAAAAAGATTTCGAGTCAATCTATGACGCCATAATCGCCCAACAAGCGTTTTCATATCAAGAGCTGTTCTCCAGGTTCTCCGAGAAGCAGAAGGCCTTACTGTTTGCGATCGCCCATGAAGGGAAAGAAGGGTCGGAGATAACTTCAAAAGAATTCATGAATAAGTATGGTATAGGGCCAGCCAGCTCGATCCAGACGGCATGTTCGGCTTTAAAGAAAAACGGCTTCATTTCCGACAACGGAAACCGCAAGGTGATAACGGATTTGATATTCAGGGATTGGATCAGAAACAATTAGAATTCAGCGATATGAGACGATTATTGACCGCATTGGCCTTCCTGGCCACATCTTTTGTCTGTTTTGCCGGACGGCTGTCCGAGCCCGGCCGAGTCCATCCTCGCTTCGCTGCGGCTGAGTACGGCCTAAGCTCGGCAGCCGCTCCGGCGGGAACGGCGATTAAACTGGCTAATGGCAACACCGTCCAAGTGGACGTGTGTGACGAGGGAATATTCAGGGTACGCATCAGCCCCAGAAAAGAGTTCGAGGAGAGTCTGATGGAGCGTTACGGCTGCCTAAAGACCGACTGGACCCCTGTCAAGATCACCGAGACCAAAAAAGGAAGCGAATGGACAGTCTCAACTGGAAAATATTCATTATCAATCAATAAGAAGACTGGAGCTATTTGCCTTAAAGACGCCAAAGGCGGCGCTGTCATAAGGGAGATACGTCTCCTTGACAACGGGGACAAATTCTGCGACGACCTCCGTGAGACCATCAACAAGAAGTGGGAAGACCTCAATGTCATCAAGAACGACGGAGGAATCATCGGTGACGACGAAGGAAAGCTGGCCAATGTTGACAAGAGGGAGATCCCGGGGGCGATGAAGATCAGCGCCATCTCAATCAGAATGGAGGACGGCGAGCGTTTCTACGGCGGAGGCAGCACCAGCAGGGACCATATTCAGCACAGGGGTGAGCTTCTCCGAATGTGGACCACCTACCAGCACACCGAGATCCCGATGCCCTTCATGATGAGCTCCCGCGGCTGGGGAATATACGACAACACCACCCGTAAGAGTTTCTTCGACGTAGGCAGCGTACGGAAAGATCTTTTCAATATTGTCAACACCTACGACGAGGCCGACTTTTACCTTATGGCCGGCGAGGACATGCCAGCGGTCCTGAACGCCTATACAACTGTCACAGGCCGCACCTACGTGCTTCCCAAGTGGGCATACGGCCTTTGCTTCGGTCCCAACATGAGGGAGGAGCAGTTCGACATCCTCCACGACGCCGCGATGTTCCGCCAGATCGATGTCCCTTGCGACGTGTTCTGGCTGGAGCCGCAGTGGATGGCAAAACGTTACGATTTTACGACCAAGAAGCGCTGGAACTACGACCGTTTCTCCCCCGAGCCCTACTGGGTTCAGGATCAGTACCCGAAACAACTTCACCACCGGCTCTTCATCGGCAAGCTCCGCTCGATGGGCTTCCACCTTGGACTCTGGCTTTGCGAGGAATATGACCTCAGTCTTGTCGAGGAGGATCTCGTAGCCTTGAGGGAAGGCAGAGACACCTCCGGCCAGGAGCACTGGATGGATCACCTCAAGAATTTCATGGATCAGGGTGTGCAGGGCTTCAAGCTCGATCCCGCCCGCACCATAGACAGTCACCCCGACTGGAAATACTACAACGGCAAGACCGACGCTGAGATGCACAATCTCAACCAGGTCCTGCTGCCAAAGCAGATGGCGGAGCTTGGAAGAAACTACAACGGCAAGCGCACATGGCACCACTACTGCGGCGGATGGTCCGGCACCCAGCACTGGACGGCATCGACTTCCGGTGACAACGGAGGCGGCAAGACAGCCCTTTACGACCAATTGAACCTTGGAATGAGCGGATTCCTCAACACTTCCTGCGACGTGATGAGTGTCCCCAGGGACCTCGAGATGCCTTCTCTCCATTTCGGCCTGTTTCTGCCCTGGGTCCAGATAAACAGCTGGTTCTCAATGATGCAGCCTTTCTACTACGACAAGCCAGAGCAGGACATCTACCGCTTCTATGTCAAGTTGCGCTATTCCCTCGCCCCGTACATCTACTCAATGGCGCTGGAGGCCACGCAGGACGGAATGCCTATCGTCCGTTCGATGCCTTTGACTTTCCCGGATGACCGTACTTGCGACGACATGACCTACCAGTACATGTTCGGTCCTTGGTACTGCGTCGGAATATTCACAAACGAGATTTATCTTCCAAAAGGCACTTGGACCGACGCCTGGACCGGCGAGCGGATTGTCAGCAAGGGCGAGACATTCACCCGGGAATATCCCGCCGACCGAGCCGGACTGCTCTTCATCCGTGAAGGCGCCATAATCCCCTCACAGGGAGATGTTTCCTACCTGGGCACAAGGCCTTTCGACAAGGTCACTTTGAATATCTATCCGCACGGCGACTCCGAGTTCACCTTGATGGATGACGACGGGGAAAGCTACGGCTATGAGAAAGGTGCCATTGCCAAGACTCTCGTCGAGTGTCACGAGAAAGGTGGTGTCTCGAAGATCATCGTCAATCCCGTAGAGGGCAGCTTTGAGGGCATGCCCGGGACCCGGGAATATTCCTTCGCGGTCCAGAACGATGGCAAGGCGACGACGGTGATTGTTGGAGGTAAAGAGTTGAAAGAGTGGACCTTTGAGGGTGGCATGATCCGCTTCTCGCTGCCAGCTGTCTCTACTTCCGACCGAATTGTCATAGATATTAAGTAAAAGATGGCGCTCCCCTTGCCTTGCCGCCGCTTCGCGGCCCCTCCCATCGCAAGCGATGGGCCCCTCCCTCTTAACGTGCCGAGGGTGGCAGTGGCCGGCAAGGGGACGCCATCTTTTACCTTAAAATAAAACCACAACGATGAGAAGAGCATTATTGATAGGAATAGCGATTCTGATGGTTTCCTGTGGCAAGGGAGACTGGAGGGATGCGACGGCTCCGGCGACGGAGAGGGCAAAGGCACTGCTGAAGGAGATGACCCTTGAGGAGAAGGTCGGACAGATGTGCCAGTATGTCGCACCGTGCTATGTTCCTCCAGGACAGGGATCTCCGTACAAGAATATCGACGCCACCGACGAGAACCTCGGCAACAAGGACCTGGCGGACAAGATCCGCCGAGGCGAGGTGGGATCCTTCCTCCATTGCATGACCACCAAAGAGGCCATCGCCCTACAGGAACTCGCGAAAGAGAGCCGTTTGGGAATACCTCTTCTCATCGGAATCGACGCCATCCACGGCAACGCTCTGATCGAGGGCTGCACCATATACCCTACCAGTATCAACCTGGCCTCCACTTTTGACCCTGATCTGGCTGAGAAAATCGGCACTGAAACAGCCCTGGAAATGCGCCAGAAGGGCCTGTACTGGACTTTCGCCCCGAATCTGGATGTCGCCAGGGACGCCCGCTGGGGCAGGATGGGCGAGACTTTCGGAGAGGATCCCTTCCTCGTCTCGGAGATGGGGAAATATTCCATCTGGGGACTTCAAGGCCGGAACAGGAACTTCGACGAGGGACATGTGATCGCCTGCGCGAAGCATCTCATCGCCGGAGGCGAGCCATTCGGCGGACTTAACGCCGCCCCGATGGATCTGTCCGAAAGACAACTTCGGGAAATATACCTGCCTCCTTTCGTGGCCGCCGTCCAGGATGCCCATGTCGGCACGGTGATGGCCGCACATAATGAGGTGAATGGTATTCCTTGTCACGGAAATAGCTGGTTATTAAAGGATTTACTCCGAAATGAGCTTGGTTTTGACGGCTTTGTGGTGAGTGACTGGATGGACATCGAGAGACTTCATGCGATGCATCATTGGGCTCCGGACTCGACGGAGGCGTTTGTCCGTTCCGTCGAGGCGGGCATAGACATGCACATGCAGGGAGACAATTATTTCGAGGCCGTGATCGGTGCTGTCAAGTCCGGAAGGATTCCGATTAAGCGGATCGACGAGGCCGTGGGGAAGATCCTTGAGATGAAGTTCGCCGTAGGCCTCTTCGAGGCTCCCCTGCCATCACTTGCTCCCCTTGAGAACGCCGAGGCCCATCGCCAGACAGCCCTCGACGCCGCCCGTGAAAGCATTGTCCTCCTCAAAAACAACGGAGTGCTGCCTCTTACGGCATCAGGCTCTAGTGGTCCAGACTCCTCGCTTCGCTCGGCCCCTCCCACTCGCAATGCGAGCGGGCCCCTCCCTCTTACGAGCCGAGGGTGGCTACGGTCTGGACTCACCAGACCTGATGCCGCCAGACGGATATTCGTCGTAGGGCCGAATGCTGACAGTCAGACAATTTTGGGAGACTGGGCGGCGCCGCAGCCCGACAGTCTTGTGATTACGGTCCTGGAAGGCATCAAGGCTGAGTTCCCTGGAGCAAAGATCGACACCATGTGCTTCGGTGGGATGATCGCGAACATCGACGCTAAAGGTATCGAGGCCGCAAAACGCAAAGCCGCTGCCGCTGACATCTGCATCGTCGTCGCCGGAGAGAACTCCCAGAGATATTCCGCATTCGGCCGTACCTGCGGAGAAAACTGCGACAGGGACGACCTCGACCTCCCTGGCATGCAACAGGAACTACTTGAGGCTGTGGCCTCTACGGGCAAACCTACAGTACTCGTACTGATGACGGGCAGAGCGAATAGCCTCGCATGGGCCAAGGAAAATGTGGACGCGATCCTTAATGTCTGGGAACCCGGCCAAATGGGTGGCCAGGCCGTCGCCGAAGTCCTTTCCGGCAAGGTCAATCCGTCCGGCAAACTGCCGGTGACGATGCCTCGCAGCGTCGGCCAGGTTCCGACTGTTTACAATCACAAGCATTCGCAGTATTCCCGCCTCTTCGCCACCAACGAGACCGGCCCCCTCTGGCCCTTCGGCTTCGGCCTGTCTTACAGTCATTTTGTTTATTCGAAACCTTCCATGTCCTCCGGACAGCCGTCCGGGCGTATGGCGACAGGCTCTGGCAGTCCAGACTCCTCGCTTCGCTCGGCCCCTCCCACTCGCGATGCGAGCGGGCCCCTCCCTCTTACGAGCCGAGGGTGGCTACGGTCTGGACTTGCCAGACCTGTCACCTCCGCCTCTTCTGGCGATTCGGAGCACAGCGAGGCGGTCGAGCCCCAGGAGGTGCCATCGGCCAGCGCCCTTGCCTTTGTGAGCATCACCGTTACCAACGAGGGACCGTATGACGGGACGGAGGTGGTGCAGTTGTATGTGAGGGATGAATACGCGTCTGTGACGAGGCCAGTGAAGGAGCTGAAAGCATTCAAGAGAGTGCCCCTGAAAGCTGGCGAGAGCGCCGAAGTCACCTTCGCAATCACCCCGGAAATGCTCCAATGCTACGGAGCCGACAACCGCTGGAGCGTTGAGCCAGGAGATTTCACAATCCTTGTGGGATCCTCGTCAGACGACAAGGACCTCCAAGCTGTCACACTCAAAGTCAAATAGATAAGGACTAGAATACCTTCGGAGGAATGGGCTTCCCGTTGAAATCCACCGGATACTGGGCACCCGTCTCCTCAAGTTTGGAAATCATCTCCTGAATCATCTTCCGAGCCTTTCCAGGCTTCTTGGAAGACAGGTCGTTATTCTCGAAAGGATCCTTCTTGAGGTTATACAACACCCTCTGCGGATTCTCCGGATGAGTGGGATTATAGTAGTAGATCAGCTTCCAATCCCCGTGACGCCAAACCGTGAAATAACTACCCCGATGCTCATGAGGGAAATGCATCAGGAACTCGTCCCTATGGTCGGCGGGTTCCGGCCCTCCGTCAAGCAGCCCAGTTATGTCCTGACCGTCCACGACATGCCCCGAAGGAATCCCGACCCCCGCTACAGAGGCGATAGTCGGGTAAACATCACAGATTGACGTGACTTCCGAACGGACCGTATTGCTCTCTATCTTAACCCTTTCCTGCACGGCATTATCCGCCGGCGCGGCCCACGCCACTATGCAAGGCACCCTCATGCCACCCTCGAACTCTGTTCCCTTGATGCCACGCAAAGGAGCACTGGAGCTATGCTCCCGGTCGGAACCAACCAGCAGGCCCGAACCATTGTCGCCCATGAATATCACCAGAGTATTCCCGGCAATCCCCTTCTCGGCCAGATGGTCGAGAATATCATTGAGCGACTTGTCCATTCCCTCTATCAAAGTGGCAAACCCCTTAGCGTTAGCTGGCTTGGAAGCATCTCCCTCGTAGCGACTTATGAACCTCGGGTCAGTCTGGTGGGGAGAATGGACAGCATAGTGGGACATATACAGGAAAAACGGAGTCCCGTCCTCCACCGCCGCATCTATCTGACCCATAGCCTCCAGGGTCAGGGCTTCCGTCAGAAAGGTATTGGTACCGTGGTATTTGTCCAGTCCGGGAACAGCTCTTGGCTTATAGCCTTTTAAAAGGCCGTAACCGTCTTCACCATAATAACTTCCCGGCTCTCCTATAGAAGATCCGGCAATATTCACGTCGAAACCGATATTCAAAGGATCGGCCGAAGGAGAGTTGTTATTCCCGAAATGCGCCTTCCCAACGTGGATTGTCCTGTATCCCGCTCCGGAAAGAAGGCGAGGAAGGGTCTGCTCCTCAGGAGAGATTCCGTTCCACCCCCATCCGTAAGGGCCGAAGGTGTTGCGGTTGTCGCTTTCGGAATATATCCAATTCGTGGTGTGATGGCGGGCTGAATACTGACCTGTCATCAAAGAAACCCTGGACGGAGAACTCACGCTCATCGCATAACACTGGGAGAAACGAACTCCTTGCGAAGCCAGTCTCTCCATCCCGGGAGTATGATACCAATCGTTGAGAGGGTACCTCTGAGGCACACCTGAACGATCCGCGACAAAGGGAACGCTTGTGTCCATGGCTCCCATGTCATCGACCAGAAACATGATGATGTTCGGTCTGTCCTGCGCGCCGAGCGAGAAGCCTCCGGCAAGCAGGAGAGAGGCAGAGGTAATATGGCGGATTCCCTTTGTGGTCATATCAATCTTTATAAAGGCCTGTTCTTGAAAGCTGGTGATCGAGATTTGCGAGACCATAGACAACCACGGCGGTGACAGTGGCTGAATGCTCCATGTATTCAGGAATCACCTTGTTGTAGATGTCCCTCTCAGTGTGCCAAATCTCCTGATATTCAAAATTATAGCCCTTAGGATCTGTCTCCTGGAAACCAATGGTAGGAACCCCGTTCATGGCGAAATAAGCATGGTCGCTGCCACCAGCGGAAGTGGGTCTCGGACGAGGATCGCCTTCCCTCTTATTGACAGAGAAAGTAATCTCGGGATCGAGGTTTATGATCGGCTCACAGATTTTCACATAGTCGTCATACATGGCCGGAGGGACAGTCACGCCCGTGGACATAAGAGGTCCACCGTCACGATTGATGTAATTGGATATCTTCTCAAGCGGAACTGTCTTGTTCTCGACAAAGAACTTGGAGCCGAGGAGGCCATATTCCTCGCCGGTCCATATACATATCATTATCGAGCGCTTTGGCTTGGCACCAGCGGTCGCGAGCATCCTGGCGACTTCCATATTAAGGCTGGCACCATTGCCATCGTCCACCGCTCCACCTCCATTGTCGTAGGCGTCAAGGTGGCCACCGGTCAGCACATATTCTTTAGGATACTTGCTTCCTTTGATGATTCCGATGATATTGTGGTACTTGACCGGACCCCTGTAGAAATGGTTGCGGATGTCGAACTCAAGCTGGAATATATCCTTTCTCAGAACCTTCTTCTTTATGATATCGAACTGCTCCTCGTCCAGGCAGATGTCGCAGACGGTGGGAAGGTTCTCCATGGTGATATTGTAGCAGTTGGCCCTGTCGTACATGATCCTGAGAGGGACTTTCGCTGAGCGGATGAATCCGGCGACCCCAGCCTCGACCATCTCCTTGTAGAAAGGAGCGACGGTCTTCTCGTAAGGAATCATCTCCTTCGGAGCATCCCTGTGAGTGTAGTTATACATGCGGATCTCAGCGTTCTGACGGTCTATCTCCTCATTCTTTTTGATGACCTCAGCCCTGGCCTCATTAGCCTTATCTGACCAGTCGATCGCCATTCCGTTGGACTCCGCGTCGAGAAGGACCCACGCGCCTTTAAGCGCTCCTTTCATCTTCTCGAACTCTCTTCTTGAATGAGGTTCAATCAAGACAATACCTGTTTGCTTACCTTTGGTAGGCGCTGTGTATGAAGGAGTTCCGAAATGAAGATTCATTCCGTCCTCGCTCAGCATCCTTCCAAACCAAGGGCCACGGTCGAAGCCGACATTGATCTCGCCAGCCTCCTGAACCATGACTTCAAGTCCCCAGGACTCGAACTGTTCCTTGACCCAAGCCTCAGCATGGGTCAAAGCGGAAGACCCGACCGGGCGACCTCCGATGTAATTGGCAAGATGATTCTCATGAACCATCACACGATTGTCCGTCTGGCCGATCTCGATGATCTTCTTGACGGTCTTGTCCTGAGCCATTCCGGGAACAGAAATGGCCACAGAGAGGATAATCCCCAGGAAGATAGTTCTTTTCATGATAAAGGGTTTGTTAAGTGATTATTTAATAATTGATTCTCGAAAGGAAACACTGGATCGTGTTGGACATCAGGCAGCAGATCGTCATGGGTCCTACACCTCCGGGGACGGGGGTGATTACCGCGGCTTTAGGCTCGACAGAAGCGAAATCCACGTCTCCGCAAAGCTTGCCGTTCTCGTCGAGATCCATTCCAACATCAATCACCGCGGCGCCTTCCTTGACCATGTCACCGGTCACATACTTGGCTTTTCCGATAGCGGCGACAAGGATATCCGCTTGCCTGGTGACTTCGGCCAAGTCCTTTGTCCTGGAGTGGCAGATGGTCACGGTAGCGTTCCTGTCCAGAAGGAGTTTTGATATGGGAAGACCAACGATCTGACTACGCCCCAGAACCACCGCTTTCTTGCCAGCTATCTCATAATCAGCGGCTTCCAAGAGTTTGATTATTCCCATAGGGGTGCAAGGGACAACACATGAGGAATTAGGCCTTTTCTGCCAAAGCGCAGCTGTGTTAAGGGGGTGGAATCCATCCACATCCTTTTCCCTGGATATAGCCTCGATGACTTTTGTCTCGGAAATATGCCTGGGGAGAGGCAACTGGACCAGGATTCCGTCTACAAGGTCGTCCGCGTTAAGCTCGGCTATCTTGTCAAGGACTTCCTTTTCGGAGGTCTCCTCCGGCATTCTGAATGTAGTATGCTTGAAACCCACCACGTCGCAGGCTTTCTCTTTATTCCTGACATAAGTCTGGCTTCCGGGATCATTCCCGACCAGAATCACCACCAAATGAGGCACTCTGCCGTATTTCTCAGGGAACGTGGCCACTTGTACAGCCATTTCGGCCTTAAGTTTGGCCGCCAATTCTTTTCCACTAATCACCATTTGTCTCGTTCGTTATAAAACCCAATGTCCTATGTCTGTCCTATAGAATAGATTGTCGCAATGAATCTTTCGCACTGCCGCCAATGCCTTATCCCTCGCCTCTCTCAAGTCTTTTCCGGATCCGACAACCATCAGTACTCTTCCTCCTGCGGTCGCGAATGCGGACGGCGACAGTTTGGTACCCATGTGGAATATACGGATGGCGGGATCGGATAGGGCGTCTTCGAGGCCGGTGATCTCAAAGCCTTTCTCGTAAGAGCCAGGATAGCCCTTTGAGGCCATCACAAAGCCCAGCGTGGCCTCTTCGGACCACTTGAGAACAGGCATCATGGCCGATGCTGGAACAGTGAGTCCTTCCATGGCTATAGTTCCTTCAGGAAGATCCGGAGCCGAGCCCCCTTCAGCTATAGCGCAGAAGACCTCGAAGATATCCGTCTCAAGTCTCGGCAGGACCACCTCGGTCTCAGGGTCTCCGAAACGGCAGTTGAACTCAACGACCTTGATACCCTGAGGGGTCTTCATCAAACCTCCATAGAGAACCCCCTTGAACGGACAACCTTCAGCGACCATTCCCGCTGCCACAGGTTTCATGATATTCTCCAGGGCATATTCATAATCCTCTTCCGTGATGAAAGGTAGCGGGGAATATGCCCCCATGCCTCCTGTGTTGGGCCCTTTATCTCCGTCAAAGGCGCGTTTGTGATCTTGAGAAAGGACCATCGGGAATACCTCCTCTCCGCAGACAAAGCAAAGAAATGAGAACTCCGGTCCGGTCATAAACTCCTCGACAACCACTTTGCCGTGGCCGAATTTGTCATCGAGCAGCATATCTTTCAGCGCCGTCTCCGCCTCGGCGAGAGACTCAGCGATGACCACTCCCTTTCCGGCGGCTAACCCGTCATATTTCAGAACCACGGGGAAGGAGCCTTCACGGACATATCCAAGAGCTTCCTCGAAATTGTCAAACGTCTTGTATGCGGCTGTCGGAACCTCGTATTTCTCCATGAGCCGCTTGGCGAAATCCTTGCTGGACTCAATCGTGGCGGCTGCTTTTGTCGGTCCGAATATGGTCTTTCCCGCTCTCGTGAACAAATCGACGATTCCAGCGGATAGGGATGCTTCTGGTCCGACAACGGTCAGATCCACTCCTTTTTCCTTTACTAAGTCCAGGAGCTTATCTATCTCAGTGTCTTTGATCGGCACACATTCCGCTTGGGCGGCAATTCCGGCATTGCCGGGGGCGCAATATATCTTTCCCACATGACTTGAGCGGGAAAGAGCATCCACTATGGCATGCTCTCTTCCTCCGCCTCCGACAACCAGCACTTTCGCGTCAGAAAGCACCGACATTCTGCGCCTGAAATCTTCGAAAGCTTTTTTGTCAATCTCGACGTTGCTGTTTTTCCAAGGGAGTAATGAATTGATTCCCATATATTTCTAATGTTTGAAGTGTCTTTCTCCGGTGAAGAGCATGGCTATGCCGAGCTCGTCGCATTTCTTGATCGAGTCCTCGTCGCGGATTGAGCCGCCGGGCTGGACGATTGCTTTGACGCCGTACTGGGCCGCAAGGGTGACGCAGTCGTCGAACGGGAAGAAGGCGTCGGAGGCTAGCACTAACTGCGTCCGGCCAGCCGCTCCGGCACGGCGAAGTCCATCCTCGCTTCGCTGCGGCTGAGTATCGCCTAAGCCGGACGGCTGCTCCGGACCTGTAAGCGTTGCAGAGGCCTGCTTAAGGGCTATCTCAGCGCTGCCGACGCGGTTCATCTGGCCGGCGCCGACGCCAAGGAGCATGCCGCCGCAACCGACGACTATCGCGTTGGATTTCACATGCTTGACCATCTTCCATGTGAACTCGAGGTCTTTCATCTGGGTCTCTGTGGGCTTTGCTTTCGTGACGCATTGGTCAAGGGACAGAGCGCAGGTATCAAGATCCTGGTTCTGGACAAGCAGACCTCCGTTGACGCTGACGCAAGCCATCTGGTTCTTGACCTCGCCTTCCATGTCCACCTTCAAGACCCTCAGGTTTTTCTTGGAGCAGAGGAGCTCGAGGGCCTCAGGAGCGAAAGAAGGAGCCATGACTATCTCCAGGAATATTGGCTTGAGCATCTCGGCGGTCTTAAGATCCACCTCGCGGTTGAACGCCACGATTCCTCCGAAGATAGAGGTCTTGTCGCCCTCGTAAGCCTTGGTCCAGGCCTCGGCGATCGTCTCACCGACGCCGGCGCCGCAAGGATTCATGTGCTTGAGACCCACGGCGAAGGGCTTGTCTTTAAATTCACGTACAATGTTAAGTGCCGCATTGGCATCCTGTATATTGTTGTAAGACAATTCTTTTCCGTTAAGCTGTTCGGCAGTCGCCAATGAATACGGGACCTTGTTGGCGGTTTTGTAGAATGTAGCCTCCTGGTGGGGATTCTCGCCGTAACGCAGGGGCTGGCAGATGTCATATTCAAGGAAAAGCTTCTCAGGAAGTCCGGCCTGCGCGCGCATCCAGGTTGAGATAGCCATGTCGTACTCCGCAGTGTGGGTGTAGGCCTTGGCGGAGAGCTGCAGGCGGGTCTCGCGGCTGGTCTGGCCGTCGGCCTTGAGCTCGGAAATCACTGTGGCATAGTCTTCCGGGTTGACAACGATCGTGACGCTCTCCCAGTTCTTGGCGGCGCTGCGAACCATCGAAGGACCTCCGATGTCGATGTGCTCGATGGCATCTTCCATCGTAACATCAGGCTTGGCTATGGTCTCACGGAAAGGATAAAGGTTGACGCAGACGATGTCGATGGTGCCAATCCCATTCTCCTCCAGCTGTCTCATGTGGTCGGGAATATCCCTTCTGGCCAGGAGCGCTCCGTGGATCTTCGGATGGAGGGTCTTGACCCTGCCGTCACAGATCTCCGGGAAACCGGTCACGTCGCTGACGCTCGTGACGGGCAGTCCCGCCTCTTTCAACATCTTCATGGTTCCGCTGGTGGAAAGAAGTTCCCACCCCAGCGACACAAGCTCGCGGGCGAATTCCACCACGCCAGTCTTGTCGCTAACACTGATTAAAGCTCTCTTCATCTGTATTGTAACTAATTATCTGTAATTCGTTTCATGTGGCAGAGCATAAGCTTGCCCTCGGAATCTCTAAGGTGCATTCCATTGCCCTCGCACCATTTCCACCACCTGCACTTCCCACAATCGTCTTTCTTCATCCATGAACGGTCCCTGTAGGGCTGGAAACGGTTTGTCCAGACATCCCAGAAATCATCTTTGTAGATGTTGCCCTGGTGATAATCGGAGCGGATGCTGGTGCATGCCGAGATCGAGCCGTCGATCAGCACGGAGCCGATCGTGACACCGGCCTGACAGGTGTAGAAATGATCCCTGACATCTCCTTCATAGCGTCCCAAGAAGCCCTCGCAGCCGAAACTGGCTTTGATCCTGCCCTCCTTACGGGTCTCCTTGATAAAGTCCAGCATCCCCCGGAACATGTCAGAGGGCAACTGAAGGTCAGGATCCTGAGCCGCCCTTCCTGTCGGGAATATCGAGAAAAGTCTCCATTCCTTAAGGCCGAGACCGATCAGATGTTCCTTGATCTTAGGAAGTTCCGGGTAGTTCCTGCGGTTGACGCAGGTCACGACATCAAAGGCTATCGCTCCGGAATCGACCACCATCTTGATAGCATTCGACGCCCTTTCAAAGCTGTTTTCCCGCCCCCTAAGCCAATCGTGATTCTCCTGAAGTCCGTCCAGGCTTATGGTCATGGAGTGAAGCCCGCAGGCCAGCAATCTTTTATAACGCTCGGGGGTCAGGCCGTAAGCGTTGGTGACCATTCCCCAAGGGAATCCTCGGGAATATATTCCTTTTCCGCACTCCTCAAGGTCCGCCCGCATTGTGGGTTCCCCGCCGGAGACGATGACAAAGACTTTGTGAGGATCCGTGTGCGTGGCAATCCCGCCAAGGACCTTGAAAAAGTCCTCTTTGGGCATATCAGGAGTGGAAGCGATTTGTTTACAATCACTTCCGCAGTGGCGGCATTTAAGGTTGCACCGCAGTGTGCTCTCCCAGAAAAGCTGGCGCAGCGGATAATCCGCGGTCTCGGACTTCCGGATCGAAGCCGCGATGTCCAGCGCTAACCTTCTTCTGAGAGAAACTTCCGTCATTATTTCTTCTTCAATATCTTATTTCCGGAAACGGTCCACTCTCCAATGATCCATCCATTTCTTTCTCCGGTTTTTATCGCCGAAAACTCCGAGCTGTCTCTGGCGAAACTGCCTCCTTCCCTGTTCTTATCAGTATCCTCAAAATAGACTTTGAGAGTCTCTGGGTTGATCATGAAACTATAAGTATGAGCTACCTTACCGGAACTGTTAGTGGTCAATGTGTCTTTACCTGAAAGCATAAAATAATCTTGCTGATTAAACGGATAATATTCATAATCCGGCTTCTGGACGCAAGGGATCACATTAATTCCGTTGAGGGCGTTACCGCCCTCGTCAGTTACGGTAAGCTCAACTTTGAACTTGCATGTCGGGGTACCGTAGGCGCACCAATTAGGTTCATCTTCTCCCAATAGTATTCCTTCATCACCACAACTGGAGAATCCGAGCATTCCAACGATGGAAGGACCAAGCAGACGGAGAAATTTTTGGAAAACAGACTTCATAATAAAAACAGATTTCAGAAAAAGAGTTTCATTAAACTAAATCCATTTTTCCGGAAATCTTGCATCAGAAGCTAAATAATGTTTACCCCCGGCTTGTCAGTTACTTTGCCAATAATGGAGGCCTTGTCTCCATGCTGGGCAAGGATGTCAATGGCCTCTCCTGCCTGGGCTGGATCCATCGCCAGTACCATGCCGATACCCATGTTGAAGATGTTGAACATCTCCCTGTGAGGAATCTTTCCGTATTTCTCAAGGAAGCGGAAGATCGGAAGAATCTCCCATGTTCCCTCATGTACCTCTATTCCCTGGCCTTCCTGGAGAATCCTCGGGATGTTCTCGTCGAAACCACCTCCGGTGATGTGGGCGACTCCGTGGACATCAAGCTGACGGATCACGTCCAGAACCTGCTTCACATAGATCCTCGTCGGGGTCAGCGCCACAAGGCCAAGAGGCTCGTCCGTACCGAGCTCAGGATAGACCTTATGAAGATCCAACTCGTTGTCTGAGAATATCTTCCGAACAAGGCTGAAGCCATTGCTATGGACTCCAGTCGAGGCAATTCCTACCAGCACATCGCCGACCTTCACCTTGGTTCCGTCGATCAGTTTGCTCTTCTCGACGACTCCGGTCGTGTAACCGGCGATGTCATATTCCCCGTCCTCGTACATGCCGGGCATCTCAGCGGTCTCGCCACCCACGAGGGCACAACCGGCCTGACGGCAGCCTTCAGCCACTCCGGCGACAATCGCCTCCACGACCTCCGGACGGGTCTTACCCTGAGCCACATAGTCCAGGAACACAAGAGGTTCCGCTCCCTGGGCCAACACATCGTTGACGCACATCGCCACGGCGTCGATTCCGATCGTGTCGTGCTTGTCCATCGCGAAAGCGATTTTCAGCTTCGTGCCGACACCGTCTGTGCCGCTCACAAGGATGGGTTCCTTGACATTCAGGGCGCTGAGGTCAAACATCCCTCCGAAGGCCCCGATATTGCCCATAACCCCGATACGGGACGTTGAGGCGACATGTTTCTTGATCCTCCGGACGACATCGTAACCGGCTTCCAGGCTAACGCCTGCTTTCTCATAATCTACTGCCATGGGTGGTCTTGTTTTATATTCTTACAAATTTAACGAATAAAGAGGAATAAACCCGCTTTTTTCGGATATTTGCAATTATGGAAGCAAGAAAAATCGTTTTCGCCACAGGCAACCGTGGCAAACTTAGGGAAGCCGCTGAGATTCTTAGAGATGGCTTTGAGCTTTTCACCCCTATGGACTTCGGCCTGACGGATGACATTCCCGAGACCGGAACCACCCTTGAGGAGAATTCCCTTCAGAAAGCTCAGTTTATTTTCGAACGGAAAGGCTGCGATTGTTTCGCTGACGACACTGGCCTGGAGGTTGAGGCATTGGGCGGGGCTCCGGGAGTCTATACTGCCCGCTACGCTGGAGAGTCCAAGGATTTCGGGAAGAATATGGATAAAGTCCTCGCTGAGCTGGAAGCTCTTGAGGCTCAAGACCCTAAGACAACCAGAAGAGCCCGGTTCCGCTCAGTTGTCACTTTGATTCTGGACGGGGAAACACATCAATTCGAAGGTGTTATGGACGGCACGATTGCCCGTGAGAAATCCGGCCGGGGAGGCTTTGGTTATGATCCGATATTCATCCCGGACGAATATCCTGGCCTGACCGCAGCCGACATCACCGAGGAACAAAAGAACGAGATCTCCCACCGTGGCAAGGCCCTCCGCGCCATGGCCGCCTTCCTCAACAACAAATGAAATCCAAGGCGGAGCTCATAATCCTGAACCACACCAAGTTCGGCGAGAACTCGATCGTTCTGCACACATTGAGTTCTGAATATGGCCGAAGGGGCTTCCTTGTCAAGGTGAGTCCTAAAACCGCCATGGCCCTCTTCCTGCCTTTGAATATTCTTCAGGCCGAAGTGACCGAGAATCCCAAAGCGAACCTTTGGTATGCCCGGAACTTTGTGAGTATCACTCCCTTAAATGGGATCAGGGGGAATATTCACAAAAACACGATGACCCTCTTCATGAGCGAGGTTCTTTACCGGGTGGTAAAAGACCAGACCAATGAGGACGGGCTCGCGTACTGGCTGAAAGGACAGATCCTGACACTCGACGCCCTACAGGCGGATTTCGCCAATTTCCATCTGCTGTTCCTTTTGAACCTCTGCGCGGCCCTCGGTTTCGACCCCGATGCCGCCGGCCTCGCCCCATTCGTCACTTCCTGTCATCCTGAACGCTGCGAAGGATCTTCTTCCGGCCAGAACCTCCGATCGCTCGAAGCGCTCCTGAGCCTTCCTTTCACCGAGGCCCTGCTCCTGCCCCTCACAGGCGCCGACCGCAACGCCATCGCCGAGTCGATCCTCAAATACATCGAGTACCACACTGAATCCGCCGTCAATGTCCGCTCTTTGGCCGTGCTGAGGGAAATCTATGGATAATTAATTGAAATTCCTGAACATGAAAGCGTTAAAAGTCATATTCCTTGTGTTCGCATCCTTGTCATGCGTATCCGTTGCCGCCCAGAAGAACTTCAACCCGTCCCTTCGGAGCGAGCTGGTTTGCGATTTCGCTGACTGGACTCCGGAGGAAGTCGAAGTTAAAGGCTCGACCCAGGGTTTCGCCATGCATGGCCGTTACGCCTTCGTGATGCACGACAAGGGCTTCTGCTGCATATTCGACATGAAGAAAAAGGCCTACGTCAACAGTTTCTTCATGCCAGGGAACTCCGGGCACTGTAATAACGCCTGCTTCGGTGTCGAGAAGGCTTCGAAATCGTCAAAGTTCCCGCTGCTCTACATTTCGGAATGCGGCGGCACAAGCTGCTGCTATGTGACGGACATATCCCTTGAGGGAAGCAAGGTAGTCCAAAGGATTTATTTCGACGGAAGCGGTTACGCCGGAACCATCGACTGGTGCCTTGACGCGAAGAACGGGTTCATCTACACTTACGGCGGCATCAACGGAGACTATAAGCTGCTGAAGAAGTTCCGGCTCCCTCGTCTGGCGGATTCGGACGCTTCCGGAGAAGTCCATCTGACTGATGCGGACGTGCTGGACGAGACTCGCTTGGATAAAGGAATAAACATCTGGCAAGGCAGTTTCGTGCGGGGGCGCTACGCCTTCCTCCCGGACGGTTATCCACCCTACGACCACTTCCTACACATAGTTGACTTGGAGAAGAAGGAAATCATTGTCTCAAAGAATATTACCGAGCTGGTCAACGAACCGGAGGGCATCGACATCCACGGCAAGTGGGTCTATCTCGTCCTCCACACTCCCAAGCAGCCCCGCCACTCCGTCCTTCACCGCTTCAGCCTCAAGTAGCCCCATCCGGCTCCTTCCTGTCATCTTAAGGCCCAGCCCGCCTGTCATTCTGAGCGCCAGCGAAGAATCTCCGGTCAGTCAGCGTCATTATGCCACTTGAATTGACGCCGAGATAGATAACTGTTGCTTGTCATGAATAAATGATTATCTTTGTGGATGATGGTCAGCGGAAAACATAGTTTGACCGTCATGTAGGCGGATTGCCCTCCCCGGAGCGTTTCTTTGGAGGGGTAAATTATTAATTATCAATTAGTTATACCATGAAATAATTATTTAAGCCCTTCTTTACGGCATTTGCTGTGATTCTTATTGCCGGAGTATCTTCAGGATGTGGGAAAGATGAACCGACACCTTCCGGCGGAAACGGAAGTAATGAGACCGGACCTACAACGGTGGCCGTTACTAGTGTGTCTCTTAACAAGCAAACACTCAGCCTGGTAGAAGGCAATTCGGAGACTCTGACAGCGACTGTCGCCCCATCCGACGCGACAAACAAAGCGGTCAGCTGGAAGTCATCAGACGCTTCTGTGGCCAGCGTTGACAACTCCGGAAAAGTGACAGCGGTGAAAGCCGGATCAGCGACTATAACCGTCACAACCACAGATGGTTCCAAGACCGCAACCTGCTACGTGACAGTCACTGCCAAGACAATTGAAGTGAATAATGTGGGACTCGATAAATCCGAGATGGAAATGGTCGCGGGAGACTCTTATCAGTTCACCGTGACGATCAAGCCAGACAACGCTTCCGATAAGACTCTTTCGTGGAGCAGCTCGGATGAGAATGTCGCGACCGTTGATAACACCGGCAAAGTGACAGCCGTTTCGGAAGGCAAGGTCACGATTACTGTAAAGACCTCCAATCCCGCCCAGTCAGCGTCCTGCGACATCACGGTCAAGGCGGCTTCCATACCTGTTACGGGTGTGAATATCGACAGCTGGATAATCAATCTTGGAGTTAATGAGACGGCGGCTATCGCTTACACAATCCAGCCGGATGACGCTACGAACAAGGAGGTCACTTTCTCGTCCGACAACACCGATGTCGTCGCTGTTGACAGCGAAGGCACATTGGTCGGCGTGAGTTCCGGATCGGCAAAGGTAACAGTGACCACGGTTGACGGCGGTTATTCCTCCGTCTGTACGGTAAATGTCGTCGGGAGTGTTGGAACCATCGAGGTCGATGGATTCTTTTACAAGGACTACGGCACCGCAAGCTTGGAACTGATCCCTGATCCTTCAGGGGCCAAAAAATATTCCGGGGATATAACAATCCCAGGTAAAGTGACTTATGGGGGAATAGAATTCACGGTAGAAAGTATTGGTGCCAGGATGTTCAACGGGAATGACGAGCTTAAATCCGTAACGATCGAGCCTGGAGTAAGGGAAATCGGTGCCTATGCTTTCAGCGGATGTGAGAATCTTGAGAAAGTCGTTTTGCCAAGCACCCTTGAGGACTACGACAGGTACAATGAAGTGTTCGCGTTCAGCCCGAAACTTGAGATTGAAGTCGATCCGGCAAACAAAGTATTTTTTGTCAAAGACGGCGGCTTATATCAGGACATCTGGGGGAAACATTTCCTGAGGTGGATTCCTGAGAAACTCACAGGCACTTTCACGATTGCCGAAGGAACTACGGATCTAGAGGAGTATTCCGTCTTCCATACATCAATAGATAAGCTGGTATTTCCCACAAGCGTCAATTTCATAAAAGAGAAATTCTTATGTGGGGAATGCAAGACTCCGCTGGAGATTGTCCTTGACTGGAAGACTATCGCCGAGGTCAATACGATTCAGAAGTATTATGATGATCCCTCTCCATTTTACCTGAATGGCACCGACCGCTCGAAGATCACCGTCTCCGTCCCCGCCGGCACCAAACCCTTCTATCAGGCCCACTGGCTCTGGGGCGCCTGCGGCAAAATCGTGGAGCGGTAATTCCCCCAGAGACAGTTGGCGTCAGGGCGCCGCATCAGGGCCTAGCAGTGGCCTGCTTCCAGGTGTCGAAGAAGCCGGGAAATGATTTGGCGACACAGGCGGTGTCATCAATCTTGATCGGACCGTCGGCCCCAAGTGAGGCGACGGTCAAAGCCATGGCCATGCGGTGGTCGTGATACGAAGTATATTCACCGCCCTTAAGTAGGGTTCCGTTCAGGACGCGACTCTCAAGAGAGTGGCCTTCGACGGTCAGGAGATCTCCTTCAGCATAAGCTTTCACCCCCATCTTAGTCAGTGTCTCAAGGATGGCTTTGCCACGATCGCTTTCCTTGCTGGCCAATCTCTTGAAACCGAGAATATGGCTTACACCACCGCAGAAAGCGGCCAGCACGGAGACAATCGGGAAGAGGTCCGGACAGTTGCCCAGATCTGTGTCGAAACAACGCAGCGGGGCCCGCTGGGCGGTGATGATGCCGGTCTCTTCTTCCTGGGACAGGCTGGCGCCGGCATCCATAAGGATGTCCATTATGGATATGTCCGCCTGGAGGGAGGTGGTATCAAGACCTTTTAACTGAACTTTTCCGAATACGGCACCCGCCACAAGGAAATTGGCGGCGGCGCTCCAGTCGCCCTCAATGCTGAAGCTGGCTGGCTTATATTCCTGGCCACCCTTGATTTTAAAGGTTATTCCTGTGCAAAGACCCCAGTCCTGCGTCTCCATGAATTCCTCGTCGCCCTCCATCTCGCTCCCGATCCGTATGCCGAACTTTTTGAGGACATCCAGAGTTATGAACATATATGGAATGCTCTTAGGCTCATGGACATGGATCACTGAATCGCCATCCAATAGCGGCAAGGCCATCAACAGTCCGGAGATAAGCTGGGAACCCTCTTTCCCGGAAATGTCCACCTTGCCTGGGATTAATGGTCCTTGGACCGAAAGAGGGACTTTGATCTCTCCTGAAGCTTGATCGCCAAGCGGCCTTAGGACCGTTCCGAACTGGGCCATAATCTCAGAGGCGCCCTTTAAGGGTCGGTTCAGCAATGTGCCTTCCCCGGTGATTTCCACAACTTTAGCGAATTTCCCGGTCTTTTGAAGAGCTGCTACAATCGGGATCATGAGTCTGGTCAGAAGGCCGGATTCTCCTACATGAATATGGCTGGGGAGATCCTGCGCCGCGGATAGATCCTTCGCTTCGCTCAGGATGACAGCGACGGCCTTAGCCGCTTCGCTGTCGCCGCAGGGGGAATAGCCGCTCAGGGCGCTTTTGGATTTATCAGCGAGGGCGGCGGCGATGATGGCGCGCTGGGCGAAACTCTTCGAGGCCGGCATCTGGAGCGGCTGGCTGGAGGAAAGACCGCCGCGCATAGATTCTTCGCCGCAAGTAGATTCTTCGCTGCGCTCAGAATGACATATGCTGCGTTCAGAATGACAGAGAGCGTCCATCATCTCTGAATATGGCCACTGGCCGGGAGCCGCGGCCTCAACGGAATTCAAAGCGGCGTAAGTGAAAGGAGAACCCAAGCGAAGGCACTCAAGCCGACTCATACGGCCAGGCTCACCCATTGCGAAGGCCATAAGACGACCTTCTTCAAATTCATTGTAAAGAGACAAAACCCGATTCGCATCATCCGCAGAACCAGCTGATACAGCGATCTTTATGATTTCTCCCCCAAATTTGCGGCACCGCTCGGCGGTCTCCCGCAGAACCTCCAGCGAAGGGGTCCCGTCAAAGAAATGGCAGGAACGGATCATCCGGGTTCCGAACTCGCTGCACGAACGGCGAAGACGCTTGCCCATCTCTTTTGGAGCCTCAATCTCGACATCGATGAAGGCGGCGCCGGCCTCAATGGCAGCCTGGAGTTTCGCCTCAGCCTGCTCCCAGGAACCATTGCCATCTCCCGCTACCCTGCAAGTGGCGATCAGAGGCGTGTCCGAGGAAGAAAACAACTCAGAAATCTCATCTTCATCCAGAGGGCATCGGTCAAGGCGAATCTCAGCCATCTGTATGGCCGGGACATTATGGTCAAGAAGATCGAGGATCTCCTCAAGGGAGCGGTTCTGTATGGTTACGCAGATCATGCTTATTCCTGTAGAAGTCTTGTAGCCTCGCCGGGAGTCATGTCCTTGACGCTGACACTGCCAATCCCGGAAGGCAAGATAAAATGAATAATATTCCCTTCGGCTTTCTTGTCTTTTCGCATCGCCCCGGTCAGCTCTCCGACTTCAAAGGGACAGAGCACAGGCATTCCACATGCCTTAAAATCTGCCTCCAGGCAATCTGAAAGGCCTATTTTAGCCAAACCTAACTTCTCAGCGAGACGAGAGGCAAGTACGATTCCGATAGAAACGGCCTCTCCATGAGGGATCTTCTCTCCGGAGAGTTTCTCTATGGCATGGGCAAAGGTGTGGCCAAGGTTCAGCAACCTCCGCTCCCCCTTCTCAAAGGGGTCGCGTCCGGCGATACCCGCCTTAATCATGGCGGCCTCCGCGATAAGGGAGTTAAGGCTCTGGGAATATCCGGAGATATCACCTCCCGCCTGACGAATGGCTGACAAAGTCCTGACAGCCTCCTCGTACAGACCCTTGGAGTTGTCGATAATAAAAGTCTTCAAAAGCTCTGACGCTCCGCTAACGATTTGCCTATATGGCAGAGTCTCAAGTGGTTCCGGACATATAAACACCGCTTCTGGCTGCCGGATGACTCCTATCATGTTCTTGTAGGAGTCAAGGTTGACTCCGTTTTTGCCTCCAATGGCTGCATCGACTTGAGAAAGAAGGGTGGTAGGGATGAATGCGAAACGGACTCCCCGCTTGTAAACCGAAGCGGCAAAGCCTGTCATGTCCGTGGTTATTCCACCGCCTATTCCAAGCACAAGGGCATTCCTGTCGGCGCCTTGCTCCATAAGCCAGTGGTCAATCTCCACCACTGTGGAAAAGTCCTTATTACCCTCTGTAGCGTCAAGTTCGAATATTCCATCCGCCTCAAAACCAATCCTTTCCGCCAGCCTCCGAACATTCCGGTCGCAGACGACAAAGACCCTGGAGACTGTGGAACACCCCTCCATGACACTTCCCTTCAGGAATTTTCCTACCTCAGAGATCCCGCAATGAACGATATTGATAACCTCCGCCATATTGATAACTTCTGTCATTCTGAGCGTAGCATATGTCATTCTGAGCGAAGCGAAGAATCTAAAAGTCGTAGAGATTAATCCCGATTGAGGGCTCGAAACGGCGGCCGATTTTGCAATGGAAACGCCTCACGACCAATTCACAAGCCCCATTCAATGTACAGCAAAGAAGGTGACCTCCGACCACGGTGTAATCCCTGCGGCCGAAATTGGCATGAAGGTGGAGATAAGGCTTCCCGTCCTTTTCGGAGATATTGCCCACTAGACTCGAGATCTCCATCTGCTCGTCGAATGTCTTATCCACATATAGCTTGGTCGCCGGATCCAAAAACCGCAGTGTGGCGCTGTTGACAGCCCCTATTCCTGAGATCTCACCGGCAAGGATTCCCTGCTCCTCGCAAAAAGCCATCAATGCGGCCACCACTTCCTGATGGTTGTCTATACTTACGACAAAAGTGTCGCCATCTTGTACAAAAGAATACATATCTTATTGATTTTCAAAATTTCGTGAATATAATCAAAAAACTTATTCCTTACTCTTGTAGCCGTCGTATCTGTCAAGGAAGCCGTAGGAGAATCCAAGCGGATTCGAGGGATCCGAAACATCGGTGGCTATGCAGTAAGTCTCGAGAATCTCTTTGACTGTCAAGTGTTTCTCCTTGAAATATTCAAGAGAACGGGCATTGTCCTCTCCGTCAAAGACCTTCGGGGTTTTCTCACCAAGACGAATGGTCTTCTCAGAAGGGCGGAGACTCCTCATTCCGTTCTCGTCACGACCTTGAAGAATGTAGAAAATATCCCCTGCCTTTGTGGCTTTCTTTAAATTATATCCAAGCGCTTCTTTTTCATACATAGCGACTTCCGCAATCAGTCCACCGCCTTCAGTGACCTTTCTGTTCGCCCTGTTGAAGCATATCACCAACCTCATAGAGGAGAACTCAGTGCAGAAATTAAAGTCTCCGGAAGAGTCCATGAATCCGGCCAGAGGGCCTTTCCCGCCGTAACGGGGGACAAGGCAATTGCGGATGGCTTCCACCTTACCTTTACCCCATGGCTGGGTGCGGGTCGGAATGTCATCCTCTATCCAAGAACCTTCCGGCCCCGCAAGGAAACTGTGGCCGTTGGTGAAGTCATATTCAGGAATATATCTTCCGGCGGAGTCTCTGGCCATCGTCATAGCGATGACTCCCTTGCAGTAGTCATGAAGGCCGAATACATCGACGGCAGCCCTGACCGGAGCGACCTCGGAAGCGGAGCAGACCCAGATATCTATCCCGTTCTCATACAACGCCTTCCATAACTCACGGATATTATCGGTGACGCTCACGCCGTCGATCCAGGAATGGGTGCCGGCTTCCCCAGTCCAAGAGCGTTTTAACGTCTCGACAGAAGAATACAGTTCGTGGGAGCGTTTGGCCATCTGGTAGATCTCCTCCCCGGTCATCCCGGCGAACCATCCCATGGTCCAGAGGTAAGCCTCGTCAGCGGTCATATAATCCTGAAGCAGGTCATACATTCGTCCCATTCCGATGGCGAAATTCTTCCATGCAGGATCCTCCCTCATTTTCACAGCCGTATTGTTGTCAACTCCGCTGGGAGTAAAAGGACCGTAACGGTTGTAAAGGTCCTGATATCCGCCAACGATGTCCCTAAGCACCTTCTGCAGGCTCTCCGGATAAGCCCCCATTCCTGTCATCGCCATCTGGGAGAAAGCTTCAGGGGAAAGATTGAAACACATCGTCTCGAGCTGGTAGATCATCAACTGCTCAGAGATGTCGAAAATCGAACAAGTGTTGTCAAAATCAAAGACGACATAGGGTCTCTCTTTCTGGTTCCTCTCCGAACGGATAAAGCTGTTCAAGGCTTTTTTGGCGTCCGGTGACCAGTCGGGATGGGACACGTATTGGGTACAGGAGGCCGCCGCAAGAAGGGCGGCGAGAAGAAGAGATTTACAGAAATTGCTTATATTCATTGTGTTAATATATTACAAAACCAGCCACCTGTTGAGGCTCTCGTGCTGGGAGACGACCACGAACTTATAGAAATTGGACTGCCCGATCTTGTCCAGATCGTAGCGGAACTCCTCCGCTCCGGCATTCAGATCCGCAAGGAGGATCCAGTTCTCTTTTCCGGAAGTCTTATATTCATCACAAGGGGCCGCGTAGATTTTGACCGGTGCGTTCTTTTTGTCAGCCGTCCAGCGGAGGATCACCTCCCGGTCATAAGTGGAGAGAACGAGATCGTGGATCTCCGTCTTTCCGATGAAAGGAATACCGTCCCTCTCCCAACGCACCTGATCCGGCACCTCCATCCCAAGGAACTCACAGACGGTAGGATTGATGTCGACCATAGCGGCCTTGCCTTCCCGGAAACGCTTGTTAACCTTCTGGTTGGTAGCGATCCAGGTGGCTCTTTCCCTGGCTGACTGTCCTCCGTGATTGTGGCCGTCGATCGTGCGCCCGTGGTCGGTCGTCACAATGATCATCCAGTCCTCTCCGAAATTCTTCTGACGGTACTGGACAGCCTGCCAGATCCGGGCGATCTGCTCTCCGGCCTTGAGGATATATTCATCGAAATATGAACCGTTTCCGTACATGTGAGAGGCGTCATCCGTGTACCATAGATAGACCCAACTGAGGTCCGGGGCATTCTCACGAATACACTTCGCCGCTTCCGTTGACGTTCTCTCGTCATAATCGAAGATCTGTAGATCTTTCTCTTTTTTGGGGTAATTCACCGAATCATGGTCATAGCCGTCCCGGACATAATCGATCTGAAGATTAGCGGTCTCGTTCTTCCCCTCTCCAATAAGGACGGTCCTGTTGTCTGTCCAGCTGGAGAATATTCCTGTCATAAGAGGTCTTTTCTGCTCTTTGGCGATCCTGAAAAGCGACCAGTAATTATAGTTCGGCGAAAGATTACTGTTGCCGAACACATTATGTTTATTGGCCCAGACTCCTGTCAGCATCGTGTTGTATCCGACAGCCGAAATGGTGGGAGTCTCATTGTACATTCCGGTCTCACCTCCGACATAGCTGGCCCCGAAAGCCCCGGTGCGGGCAATGTCATAGATAACAGGAACATGCAGTCTCTCAATCACATCCTTCGGAATGCCGTCCACGATGATGATAACCGCTTTCTTATCTTTAGCTGAGAGGCCAAAACAAGAAAACACGACCAGCAAAAAGAAAAAAACCTTCTTTAACATCTTTTTATTTTTTCAACTTTTCAAACTCTTCACGCATGCTGGACAGAAGCTCGGGCATCTTTCCGGCAAGATCCTCCTGCTGAGCGGGATCTTCCGCCAAATTCCAGAGAGTCTCCGTATCGTTATTCCCAAGCTCAATCCCGGTCTGGTTATATTTCGCTCCCTTGTACGAAGGAATGTAAACATAATTACCGTGCCTCAACGCCAGCTTTTGCTGGGCCTCGAGAACCTGAACCTCCCTGCCCTTGGTCAGATCCTTGCCAAGCAGCACATCCGGATATGACTCACTGTCAAGTCCTTCCGGCACGTCTCCCCCGAGATATTCCCCAAGCGTGGCGAACAGATCCATCTGGCAAAAATAAGCCTTGGAGTCAGCCGGAGCTATATGTCCCTTCCAGTAAACGATCATGGGAATATGGGTTCCGGCGTCAAAGAGGCTGTACTTTCCTCCTCTCAAGCCATTGTCCGGATCATGTCCTTTCTCTTCGGCGAGTTCCTTTCCAAGATCCTGATAACCATCCTGGAGAACCGCTCCGTTGTCGGAGGTGAATATCACGATCGTGTTGTCGAGTATCCCCAAGGAATCAAGACAAGCTATAGCCTGCCCGACGCACCAGTCCGCCTCCACGACAGTATCGCCACGGGGACCAAGCCCGCTTGAACCCACAAAACGAGGATTCGGGACACGAGGCACATGCGGCTGATGCAAGCCATAGTACAGGAAGAAAGGCTCGTCTTTATGGCTGACAATGAATGACTTGACTTTTGAAAGGAAATAGTCTGCCATCGTTTCATCATTCCACCTTGCTTTCTGTCCGCCTTTCATGAACCCAATCCTGGGAATCCCGTTCACGATGGTTCCCTGGTGGCCGTGATCCCATTTCATGGTCATCATCTCGGGATTGGTGATCGCTGTGGGCTCCCCGGGGAAATTCTCCTTATAATTGACCAAAATAGGATCATCCGGATCCAGCCCCTGTACAAGTCCGTTTTCCACATAAACAGTAGGGACACGATCCACTGTCGCGGGGATGAGATTGGTGTAATCGAAGCCGAGAGTATTGCCGGATGGGGTGATTTCCTTGTTCCAGTCCGTCTTGCCGTATCCCATTCCAAGATGCCATTTTCCGACAGCGGCTGTGGCATATCCAAGCCCCTGCATCATCTTGGGCAGAGTGGGAGACTGGGGATCGACAAGAAGAGGAGCATCTCCTGGAAGTATTTGAGCATCAGGGTTTCTCCAAGGATACATTCCGGTGAAAAGCCCGAAACGGGAAGGGGTGGATGTGGCGCTTGTGGCATAGGCGTTCCGCATCAGCAGCCCATCTTGGGCCAGGGCGTCGATGTTCGGAGTGTTGATCGTCTGGCTTCCGTAACAGCTGACATCCCCTAGGCCGAGATCGTCGGCGACTATCAAAAGGACATTCGGCCTGGGAGCCTTGGTCTCATTCCCTCCGCATGCGGCGGAACCTATGGCGATAGCCGGAAGAAGAAGTCTAAAAGGTCTCATATCCAAAAACTTGTTTATGCGAAGATAGCGCGAACTCTTCTTAAAACAAAAAAGATGGGTATATTTGAGGTTATGAAAAAGATTCTATCATTAGCAGCGGCTGCGACGGCGATTCTCATCCTTTCCGGATTCAGCGGCAATGAAAAGTCCTCCTGGGGAGACTATGTCGTGGCATGTGGCGACAAAGACCTGTACATCATTGACACCAGGACTTCTTCGCAAAATTCGTTAGACGTGCTTTGGCACTGGAACGTTGATGAGGCTAAAGGTCAGATTCCGGACGAGGATGCCCACAGGGCTCGGGTTCTGGATGACTGCAAGCCGGTTGACGGGGGCAAACGTATCCTTCTCACATCTTCCGGAGATGAGACCCTGCTACTGGATATCGCTTCAAAAAGGGTCATATTCTACGCCCATACTCCCATGTCCCACTCGGCGGACATGCTTCCCGGAGATAGGATCGCGGTGGCTAATTCAACCAATCCGGCCGGGAACAGCCTTGAGATCTACGATGTCTCAAAACCGGGAGTGGTGATCTGGAAAGAATCTCTTCCCAGTGGCCACGGCGTGTATTGGTCTGAGAAGCACAAGTGTCTCTATGCCCTTGGCTACAAGGAACTTAGGAAATATACCCTAAGAGGTTGGAATACTCAGCGTCCCTCTCTCAGGCTTAGGAAGACTTACGCCCTTCCCGGTGCTGGCGGCCACGATCTTACCCCTTTAGGGGAGGATTCCCTCTTAATCACAAACGGTGGCGGAGTATATGCTTTCGAAATCAACTCCGGTACTTTCAGCCCTTTCAAGCCGTTGGAAGGCAGGAAGAATGTCAAGTCAGCAAATCACGATCCCGCCACCGGACGGACTGTTTACACAATCGCCGAGAAGAGCTGGTGGACGAACCACATCTATCTTTTAAACCCGGACAAAACCTTGACCTTCGACCCCTCTTACAGGCTTTACAAGGTCCGCGTGCTTCCGGATTGGGAATCGATCAAAGCGGAAATGACCCCTCCCCCGTTCCTGGGTTTCGATGCCAATCCGTCTCTAAGGGCCCCTGGAACCAATTTGAGGATATTCGACGACAACATCTGGCAAAACGACAGTGATAAAAACCTGAAGGCCTGGGAACCGTTAAGAATCAGTTGCACCGACTCCGCGAGGAGCCTCGGCTTCGCCAAGATGATAGCGGACCATAAACCGGACATCGTGACCCTCCAGGAATATTCCTCCCACATGGACGGTTATCTGGCTCCAAAGCTGCGCGATCTCGGTTTCACCAACGCCTGCGAGAAGGACGGCACATGGAACTTCACTCCCGTCTTTTACGACAGCACCGCTGTTGAACTAGTCAAAGTGAAGTACAATCTTTACACTCCGAAAACCTACAGCAACGCCAACACCAAGTCTTTCACTTCAGCCGTGTTCCGTCACAAGGCGACTGGACGGGTATTCGCCGTCCTCAACACTCATCTTTGGTGGAGGCCGGAAGAGGCGCAGCCGGGAAGCCAGATGGCCAGGGCCTCCCAAATCCGGCTGATGATGGCTGAGGCTGACGCTATTAAGGCGGAATACGATTGTGTGATATTCCTTATGGGCGACATGAATTGCGAGGAGGACACCGTGCCCATCCGCCAGCTTTTAGACGATGGTTATGTTCCTTGCTACAAGGCAGCTACCATATTCGGAGACAATAATAACGGGCATCACCGCTGCGATGCGGGCGGGTTCTCAGCGGAAAGCGCCAGGAAGGGACCCGACAGGGCCACAGGCGCCCTCGACCATTTCTTTATCCATAATGCGCCAAAGGATGTGGAAGTCCTTGTATATTACTGCATTATGGACGCTTACACACTTCCCCTCACCGATCATTACCCC
This sequence comes from uncultured Bacteroidia bacterium, assembly GCA_902785825.1. Lineage (GTDB taxonomy): Bacteria > Bacteroidota > Bacteroidia > Bacteroidales > UBA932 > Cryptobacteroides. The sequence goes on along the minus strand of CACZZZ010000012.1, from coordinate 48,338 downwards.
AACTTCACCGACATCAAACTCTGAGCGAGCCGAGTCATAAATAGTGGGGCCGGAAAACGCAAATGGGTTCGCTAACTGGTTGTTAGTGAACCCATTTGTGATTCGGTTGGGATTCGAACCCAAGACCCACAGCTTAGAAGGCTGTTGCTCTATCCAGCTGAGCTACCGAACCAATCCGTATTGAAAAGTTCCGCAAAGTTAATCTTTTAATTGCTATATTCACTGAAAATTCGGAATAAAAGTTCTTAAAAAATATCATGACTCGAGGTTTTACCGCTCTTAAAGGACTGATTAGCTTCATTTTCGGGGTAATAGTCTCCTTATCTTATGTTGGATGCAAAGAAAACGAACCGACAATAATATCCGTTGAAGGAGTCTCTATCAACAAAACATCTGTCAGTCTATTGGAGGGAGGCCGTGAAAAACTTTCAGCGACCGTATCTCCGTCCAACGCTCCCAACCTCGCTGTCTTTTGGTCCTCCTCCGACATTAAAGTAGTGAGTGTTGACGGACAGGGTAATATCACCGCATTAGCTCCTGGCACCGCCGTAGTCACAGTCACGACAGTCGACGGAGGAAAAACTGCCACATGCCAGGTCTCCGTTGAGGCCAAGCCGATCCCTATTACTAAAGGGACTTACAAACATGTCTTCATCATAGGCGTAGATGGTGGTGGAGCATTCTTCAAAGACACTCCCACCCCGAGAATGGATGAGATATTCAGGACAGGAGCGATCTCCTACAGGACCAAAACCTCATATCCGACGATCAGCGCCCAATGCTGGGGATCGATGCTCCACTCTGTCCTTCCGGAGTTCCACAGGCTGACAAATGGTACAGTGAGCAGCAAACCATTTAACCCTAACAGCCCGTTCCCATCAATATTCAGGATTGTCAAAGAGGCGCGCCCGGACGCTAAGATGGCTTCATTCTGTAATTGGAACCCGATCAACGTCGGCATCATCGAGGATAATCTCGGTGTGGTTAAAGATACGGGAAACGATCCTGAGGTTGCCGCGAAGGTGGTCAATTATATTCAGAACAATGATCCGACCCTGCTATTCGTGCAGTTCGATTCCGTGGATGGCGCTGGCCATGGGAGCGGATATGGCTCGTCCAAGCATCTCGCCGCCATCACCGCCGTTGACAAGCTGATCGGGGATATTTACGATGCGGTCAAACAGAAGAATATCCTTGACGAGACGCTATTCATTGTCTCGGCCGATCACGGTGGCACTCCGGAGGGCTCACATGGGGGCGACACGGAGGCCGAGAGATACGTGTTCCTGGGGGTCACCGGCCCGACAGTCGTGATAGGCGGGCGGATCCAGAATCCGGAAGTGAGGGACATCGCCGCGATCTCGGCGTATGCCTTAGGCTTGGATTTCCCGGAGACTTGGACCGGAATAGTCCCCGGAGGATTGTTCCAGGGAGTGGAAGCGATGGAACGTCATGAGATGGATCCCGAGGATATCCCGGTGTCTGAGTTCCGTGGGCACAAGACGGAGGCGACTCCGGAAATAGGAGACCTCACCGGAGTTCTCTCCGGGCATGAGGTTGTCGCTTATCTTCCTTTTGACGGAGACGGAAAGGATGCCCTTGGAAAGGTCGAGACCGTAGCTAACGGCAAATTGTATTACTCCGACGCTTATTACGGCAAAGGCGTGGATTTGTCTGACGGATATGTGACTCTTAAAGATGTCTCTGTCGGAACCAATTCATTTTCAGTGACTTTGTGGATGAAGACAAACGGAGTGTCTTCCGATCCGTGCATTATTTCGAACAAGGATTGGAGCTGGGGCGGCAACAACGGTTTCGTGCTGTCCTTGCGAAGTGACGGGGACATCAAGTTCAATGCTGGTTACAATGGAAACAGAATGGATCCGGCAGCCGGCTTGCCTTTTGATTACCAGAAGGGTTGGATGCATGTTATCCTTGTCGTGGACAGGAAGGCGAACAAGGCGCGCATCTATTATGACTTCAACCTGGATGTGGAAAGTGATATTCCAGCGGAATTGAGAAACGTCTCATTCGATGCCCTCGACTTGAATATCGGCCAGGACGGAACCGGGCATTACAATGCTAAACTGGCCGCACAGCTGGATGAAATGATTATCACCGCCGACGTGCTTGGAGAAGATGATATAGCCAAACTGAAGGCCTATTACGAATAGTATCAGGCGTCTTTTTTCCTGGTCAGCAGCTCAAGGGCAAGCACCAATCCGGCGCCGATCAGGGCCCATAAGACCGCACCGCCGATGTGGAGAGCCTCAACAGGCTGTCCGTTAAGGACATTGGCGGCCTCGCAAGCCACTTTATCAGCCCATGGCCAGACCTTGACGAGAGCGCCGATCGTGAAGCCGATCAGAACAAGCAGGGTCTGCTTCTCGTACTTTCCGATAAGCCAGTGAAGGAACTTTGAGAAAGCGACGATACCGATAACGCAACCGATGGCGAAGACCAGCAGGACCGGGATATTCAAATCGCTGACGGCCTTCATGATATACTCGTATTTACCGAGAAGGACAAGGATGAAACTCCCTGAGATTCCGGGCAGGATCATGGTGCAGATGGCGATAGCTCCACAAACAGCGATAAACCACATGTCGGAAGTGGTCTCTGTCGGTGACAGGAGGCAAATGAACGCCCCGAGGGCTATTCCGAGAACGAGCCAGGCCACCTCTTTACCTTTCCAGCCTTTGATGTCGGAGAGCATGAATACGGCCGAGACGACAATCAGGCCGAAGAAAAACGCCCAAGTCTGGACCGGATGGTGAGCCAGGACATATTCCATAAGCTTGGCCAAGGAGAATACGCTGATTATCACTCCTATAGCGAGCCAAAGGAGGAAGGTGCCATGGATGGTCTCCCAAAACTCCTTGAACTGTCCTTTTATCAATAACTTCCACGTTGAGACGCTCATGATGGCGTTCAAAGCTTCTATGAGCTCGTTGAATATTCCCGTCAGGAGGGCGATGGTCCCGCCTGAAACTCCGGGGATAACATTAGCCGCTCCCATGGCGAAACCCTTGAGAGCGACGACTATATTTTTGATCATATTTGACATCTTGTTATTGGATCTTTCCCATATAGCTCTTCATGGCATTGAAACTGTCCAATTGCGACAGATCCTTCCCGGCCGGATCGGAGACCACAAGGTCGAAAAGGTCGCCGCCCAACTGCTTGCGGCCGATCTTGAAACGAGCCTTGGAAGTCCTGGCCATATATTCGATGGCGAAATCAGGCTCCTTGATCAGGGAGATGAACACATCCGGAGCCCTCTCCTCGAGAACTCCCATCTTATACTTGTTCGGACGGCCAAGCCAATCAAGGTCTTTCTTGGTTATTGTGGTCTGGATGCTGGTGATCAGCCTGTCTTCGCTCCCGATCTTGCGGAAGTCCTGGAAGAAAACGGCCCCATTAATATCCATGCCACGGAAATAATTCATAATCGTTGACTTGCAAGTGTCGAAAGACGGATCTTCCACATCGATAATGGCCACATAGGACTTGATTTTCGAGAGCGGAAGAATCTCTGTCGGGACATTGCTCGCATGTCTTTTGAGACTTCTTTTCCTGAATATATTCTTAATGAAATCGAACATAAGCTTAAATGTTGACAGAACCTATCAGCTGTCGGATCTCAGCCTTGGCATCCCTCCAACGAGGAACGTCTATCTTCGTTCCGACAACCTCAACGACTTTAGCAGCAATTATCGAGCCGACTTCACCGCACACCTTCAAAGGCATTCCCAGAGAATGAGCATAGAGGAATCCGGCGGCATAGGTGTCGCCTGCCCCGGTGGCGTCAATAGTAGCGGCCGGCCACGCCGGGATGTAATGGTACTCATCGCCCTGCTGGACCATGGAGCCATCCTTCCCCACCTTTACCACGGCGATCTCGCAAGACGCCGCGAGATCGGACAAGGCCTCTCTCGGTTCCTTCTTCGTGAATGCCCTCGCCTCGGACTCGTTGGCGAAGACAATATCTATGTATTTATCAACCAGATTATGGAAGAACGCCTCGTTGGACTCGACGACATTATAAGAGGCCATGTCGATAGAAATCTTGCAGCCCGCCTCTTTCGCCATCTGAACAGCTCGACGGATAAGATCTTGATTCTGAACGAGGTATCCTTCAATATGGAAATAATCATATCCCTCGAAATACTCCGGTTTCAAATCTTCCGGCACAAGTTCGAGAGCGGCTCCCATGTAATCAGCGAATGTCCTTTCGGCATTGGCGCCGGTGATGAAGCACATCGCCCTGCCGGAGCCTTTCGTGCCCTCAAGAAGAGTGGTCTTGACACCGAACTGCTCCAGGGTGCTTTTGTAAAGATGACCAAGCTCGTCATTTCCGATCTTGCCAATGAAACAAGACGGCATGCCGAATATGGATGTGCAGGTGATGGTGTTGGCCGCGGAGCCCCCGGGTACATATTTGACCCCATATTCCTTGAGTTTCGACCAGATCTGATCCCCGGTCTCAAGGTCAACATGTTGCATGCTTCCGGGAGGAAGGTGATATTCCCTGAGCATCGAGTCATCCGGAAACACGGCGAGTATGTCAGTGAGGGCATTCCCTATTCCTAGTATGGATTTCATGGTAAAAAAAGTGTTATGAACCCGTTATCCGCGAATTTAAGGATTATTTGATTAAATTTGTTACCATGAACAAGAAGGTGGGGAATATTCTCAAGTACGGATTGTCTATCCTGCTTGCTGTGGTGTTGCTGTATTTCGCTTTCCGAAAGGTTGACTGGAATGACTTCTGGGCGGCCTTGAAAGCGTGCCGGTGGGAGTTCGTGCTCCTTTCGGTAGTGTTTGGATTTTTCGGATTTTATCTCAGGGCCCTCAGATGGAGGGAAGTCCTGCTCCCGATAGATCCCACAACAAAGGCTCTTAGCTGTTTCAATGGGATCAACATCGGTTACGCCGTCAATATGGTGCTTCCAAGGGTTGGGGAGGTTCTTCGTTGCACTTATATCACCGCTCACTCAAAGAAGGTAAAAGATCCGAATACCGGTGAGGAAACCAGGCTGGCCACTTTTGACAAAGCTCTCGGTACCGCGTTTCTGGAGAGATCCGTTGACATAGTGATGTTGGTGATCCTCCTTGTGGTGTTCCTGTTTTTCACCTGGGACAAATACGGCGGGTTTTTCGCTGAAAAGATTTTCGGTGCCGCCGCTGGCAGCGTCACCTTCGGAAAGGTGGCGATTATCGTTCTGGTTATCCTCGCGATGATAGGATCGGCATGGATAGCGTTCCGGTTCGCAGGAAGATGGAAGCCGCTACAGGCTGTCAAGGAATTCTGCAAGGGACTGTGGCAGGGATTCATAAGCTGCCTGAAAATGAAGAGAGCCTGGTGGTTTTTCCTCATCACGATCCTTATCTGGGTGTGCTACTGGATGATGAGCGCCACCATTCTCTGGGCCGTTCAAGGGATAGACACCTCATCTGTCTCCGCTGACCTGGCGTCGGCCGTGACAACGGTCAGGGATTTGAACCTGACGGACGCCTTCTTCCTGATGCTTGCCGGAGCCCTGTCTTCAATCGTGCCAGTCCCCGGCGGGTTTGGAGCCTTCCACTTCATCGTCGCCGGGGCGGTGTCCTATGTTTACGGACTTCCTTTCGAGTTCGGAATCATATTCGCGACCCTCTCTCATGAATCCCAGGAACTTAACCAGCTCATCTGGGGTGGCATTTCTTTCGTTATCGAACAAATTAGAAAAGATTAGGTTATATGAGACCAATGAGGTTAATAGCGCTGTTGGCCGTCTTCGCGTTCTCGCTTTCCGCGGCTCAGGCACAAGCCCAGGACAAGCTGACTTCGAAGCAGTTATATTCCCAGTTCCAAAATCCTGACTCCCGTTACCGCCCCTTTGTCAGATGGTGGTGGAACGGAGACCGGGTCAATGAGAAGGAACTTGTCCGCGAGCTTCGCATCATGAAGGAGGCCGGGATCGGAGGAGTCGAGATCAATCCTATAGAGTTCCCCGCAGGGGATGACACTTTGGACACCAAGCCGTTGAAGTGGCTTAGTGACGAGTGGATAGACATGCTGAAAGTCGTGTTTGACGAGGCGGATAAACTTGGGATGCGGTGCGACCTCATCATCGGATCCGGATGGCCGTTCGGAGCGGAGAGCCTTCCAAGGGACGAAAGGGCTGAAGTGCTGCTCACATACGCCAAGGAAGTCCCTGCTGGAGAGCCACTTGAGATCTCAATGTTCCACCTTTTCAAGGAGTTGGATCCTGGAGTCACGATTGTCAATCCCCGCCGGACTCCTGAATTGGTCTCCATCTGCCTCGCTCCTGATCCCATCGGAAGCCTTGAGGAAGCCATTGACCTGTCCGGGAATATCAAGGACGGGGTCTTGACCGTGGATGTTCCCGAAGGCAAGTGGCAGCTGTACGCGATGGTCAAGTTCGACTCCTTCGCCAGCGTGATCAACGGGGCTCCCGGCGCCGCTGGATCCATCCTGAACCACATGGATGCGGCGGCGGTCAGGCATTATCTTGACCACATGGCCGACGCTATTGAGAAGAGGATCGGCCCGCTTTCCGGACGCGTCAGAGCCATGTTCATAGACAGCATGGAGCTTGAAGGCAATAACTGGACTTCAGATTTCGCCAAGGTATTCAAGGAGAGAAGGGGATATGACGTGATGCCTTGGCTGCCCTTCACCATGTTTGAGGTCGGAAGACTCGGCGACGTGAAGAACTTCGAATATGGATCCAAGAAAAGCCCGAAGTTCCAGGAGGAAGTGGACAGGGTCCGTTTCGATTTCGAGCTCACCAAAGCCGAGCTCCTGGACGAGAGGTTTTATGGAACCATGGGGCAGTGGGCAAAAGAAAGAGGGTTGAAACTCCGCGCACAGGCCTACGGAAGAGGCTTTTTCCCTCTTGAAAGCTCATTCAATGTCGATTTCCCGGAAGGAGAGTCATGGACGACCAACTGGCTCCGTCACAAGCTGGGTGAGGAAATGGGAGACGAGGATTACCGCCGTGGACGCGGGTACACGATGATCAACAAATATGTCTCGTCAGCGGCCCATCTGTCAGGAAAAAGAATCGTGAGCGCCGAGGAGATGACTAACACTTATAAAGTGTTCACCACCTCCCTGGAGTTCCTCAAAGTAGGCTCGGACATGAGCGCGATCTCCGGAGTCACCCACTCCGTGTGGCACGGATTCAACTATTCACCCCTCGAGGCGGAGTTCCCAGGATGGATCCAGTACGGTACCTTCCATAATGAGAGAAACACCTGGTGGCCTTACGTGAAGAACCTCAACGACTACCGCGCCCGTATAGCCAGCCAGCTCCAGAATGCGGACATGTACACGGACATAGCGATCCTTCCCGCCAACTACGACATGTGGTCAACAATGGGAGTCCAGACGGAGCCGTTCCCGGTCAAACTGAACATTCCTTACACCTCCCTGATCTGGGAAGCTATCCACAAGACAGGAGGCGGAGCCGACTATGTCAGCGAGATCATTCTCAACAAAGCTACTGTCAAGAAAGGCAAACTCTGCTACGGCCCTAAGGAATATGGAACCCTTTTCCTTGTCGAGGTCACAAGCACAACTCCCGAGACCCTGGCCAAGCTTGAAGAATTCGTCAAGCAGGGAGGGCGGGTCTTCTGCATCGGCAAATATCCCGAGAAGTCATTGGGACTCAAGGACTATGAGGCTCGTGACAAAGAGATTGCCGAAGCCGTCGGACGCTTGGAGACCTACAAGGACAACTTCATCCTGCTTGAGAAACCGGAGGATGGCAAATACCTGGAATGGTATGGCGATGTGATGAGGAAATATTCCCTGCCCCATTCTATCACCATCTCGAATCCGGACCGTTTCCTGCTCCAGAACCGCTACGTCACTGACGACAAGTCGGACATGTTCATGATCATGAACGCCCACATGAGCGAGCCCAGGGAAACTGATATAATATTCCCGAAATCAATTACTTCCGGGAAGCATGCCTGGATTTATGATCCCGCTTCCGGAAACCGTTTCCCCCTGAGACTCGACAAGGGAGGCAAGGCTCATTTCCGTTTCGGACCGTCAGAGACTTATCTTATCGTCTTCAATAAGGACGGGAGGAACCTTAACGGTGGTTCGACTCCGCTCACCAACCGTAGTTTGGCCCCGCTCACCAACCCTGTGGAAGGGTGGTCCCTGAGCGGAGCCGATGGGCACCAACCTGTCCCCGGCCCCTGGACCCTGACCCTCCACCAGCCACACCTCGATTCGACATGGACGGCTCGTCTCGACACTCTTCAGGACTTCAAGGACATGGCCGACACGACTTTCAAGAATTTCATGGGAACCATCATCTATAAGACCACTGTGAGCCTTGACGGGAAGAATCTTCCTAAATATATCAACCTTGGCAAAGTGGCAGACATCTGCGAGCTTAAGGTCAACGGCCGTGATGCCGGAACGATGTGGTTCGGTGAGAGGATTTACGACATCTCCCCTTATGTGAAGTCCGGGGAAAACACCATTGAGGTGAAAGTGACCACCCTGATGGGTAATTATATTCAGACACTAAAGGACAACAAGGCGGCGCAGCGTTTCGTCCTGAGACGTAACCAGCCCTATGTGTCCGCGGGATTGATTGGACCAGTAAAATTATACAAATGAGAAGATTATTAAGACTCGCAGCCTCCGCGCTGCTTCTGCTGGGCGCCTCCGGCGCGCTCGGAGCCGCTGATTATTTCGCGAGAGACTTCGGCGCCGTTCCTGACGGAATGACTGTCAACACAGTAAGCATACAGGCGGCGATTGATTTCGTGTCCACCCATGGTGGTGGCAAAGTCGTTCTGGACAAGGGCGACTATGTCTCCGGTACAATCTACTTGAAAAATGACGTGACCCTTTGGATTGATGAGGACTCAGCCTTGCTTGGCTCCCTTAATCCATTTGACTACATAAAGGATCCTGACGCGAAATGGACCGCCCTCATCTTTGCCATCGGGCAGAAGAATATAGGAATCGAGGGTGGTGGCACAGTTGACGGACGTGGATTCAGCATCGCCACAAGGTTCATCGACTTTGTCCATCTGGGAGTCATTGAGGATGACCTCAGGAACGACCGTCTGCAGGAAGCCAAACGTCCGGAGAATATCCATTTCTATAAATGTGAGGGAATAGTCATCCGTGACATTCTTCTGAAGGATCCCGGCTGCTGGAATCAGCAATATGACAAGTGCCGCGACATCCTTGTCGAAAGGGTGCATGTCGATGCCAAGTCTTATTGGAACAACGACGGAATCGACATCGTGGACAGCAGTGATGTGATCATCCGAGACTGCTTCTTTGACGCTGCCGACGATGTGTACTGCTTCAAGAGCCACAGCAACGACGGAGTGAGCGAGAACATCCTCGTGGAGAATTGCGTGGGCCGCTCAAGCGCCAACGGAATCAAGTTCGGAACCTACACAAGAGGTAAGTTCAAGAACTTCAAATTCAAGAACATAAAGATCTATGACACCTACCGCAGCGCCATCACGATCGCCACTGTGGACGGCGCCACGATCGAGGATGTCGAGATCGACGGGATTGAGAGCATCCACACCGGCAATCCGATATTCCTGCGTACCGGCACACGCCACACCCGCGACGACCAGAAGGCATATCTCAAGAATATTGTTATCAAGAACATGTACGCTGAGGTACCCCTTGACAAGCCGGATGCCGGCTACAGCTACGAGGGTCCGGTTGAGGATCTTCCCCGAAATGTCCTCCCGAGCATCATCTACGGCAACCCGAACATCAAGATCGAGAATGTCCGCCTTGAGAACATCGAGATAGTCTATCCCGGCCATGCCGATCCGGAATATGCCTACAGGGGATCCTCGAAGGAAGAGCTTGACGCCATTCCTGAGATGGAGACCAGCTATCCTGAATTCTCCAACTGGAAGGAGCTGCCCGCATGGGGATTCTACATCCGTCACGCCGACGGAATCGTCTTCGACAACGTCAAGATCACCGTTGACGGCGAGGACTACCGCCCCGCTATCGTGACCGACGATGTCAATGGATTGAGACTCAAGAATGTGGAAATCAACCAGGACACCGCTCCCAAGGGCAAGAAACAGATTATCAACAAGGACACCAAGAACATCAAGAAGAAATGAAAAAGATATTCGCCATAGTTTCCCTGCTTCTGATATCGCTTGCGGGGATCGCTCAGGACAAACAGCCTGTTTACAAGTCGTCCTTCTTCGGAATCCGTAGCGACGGTACCACCGACAACACCACCTCTATCCAGAAGGCTTTGGACTTTATCGCTGAGAAGGGTGGCGGCACTCTCGAGTTCAGCGTCGGGCGCTATCTGACCGGATCTATCCAGCTCAGAGACGGTGTCGATATCTATCTCAGAGAGGGTGCGGTAATCGTCGGATCGACTAACATTTATGCTTATAAGGGCGCTAAAGGCATCTTCTGGGGAGAAGGAGTCAAGGATGTGACCATTGAAGGCAAAGGAGTTATCGACGGCCGCGGGCCTGGGCTTCTTGACAATATCGACGGCCAGATAAAGATGAGACATATTGACGAGCCCGTCATTCCGACCCTTGTCTATCTGAAGGATTGCCAGAATGTGAGCCTCAAGAACTTCATTCTCCGTTACCCCGCCACCAAGGAAGACCTTTACATCATCGAGGGCGGATCCGTCACCGTTGAGGGCTGCTACACCGACACCAAATGAGAAAGATATTGACGATAGCGACTCTGGTTCTTTGCCTTGGGCTGAGAGCTGGAGCTGAGGAATATGCCTGGAAGGCAAAGTGGATCAGCAAGCAATATTACGAAAACGAGACCAATTCCTGGCTCGCTTTCCGCAAAGATGTTGACATAGAGAAGGTTCCGGCTTCTCTGGTGGCAAGAATCGCCGTTGACACAAAGTACTGGCTTTGGATCAATGGCGAGCCTGTTGTCTATGAGGGAGGCCTTAAAAGAGGGCCATCGATCGGTGGTGGATATTACGATAAAGTAGAGATCGCCCCTTTCCTTAAAAAGGGAACCAACAGGATTTCCGTCCTTGTCTGGTTTATGGGCAAAGCGGGATTCAGCCATCTGAGCAGCGGCACTTGCGCCCTGCTTTTCGATGCCCGCAGCCCTGGGCTCGAGATTCTCTCTGACGAGACATGGGAATGTTCCGTCCAGTACGGATATGGCACAGCCTCTCATCCCGTCACAAATTACAGGCTTCCAGAAAGCAACATCCGCTACGACGCCAATTTGTTTGATTATAATTGGTTTAATGCTACCGAATGGTTAGGAACCGCCATAGAACTTCCGTTCCTGCCCGGGGACGCCCCGATGGGAGAACTGGTGGAAAGGCCGATCCCACTATGGAAAAACTATGGCTTAAAGGATTATGTCTCAACACGTCAAAGCGGAGACACCCTCTATTGCAAACTTCCGTATAACGGACATTTCTCCCCTTGGTTAAAAGTCGAGGCTCCAAAGGGAATGGTGATATCGATGTACACCGACCATGACATGATCTCAGGCGCAAAGTGCGTCAGCGCTGAATATGTCACTAAAGACGGTGTCCAGGAATATGAGAGCTTCGGCTGGATGAACGGAGAGGAATTGTATTATGTCTTCCCTCCGGAAGTCAAAATCCTTGAGGTCAAATATAGGGAGACAGGCTACGACACTGAGTTCACGGGAACATTTTCCTGTTCCGACCCCCTTCTAAATGAATATTACCAGAAAGCCCAAAGGACCCTTTATGTCTGCATGAGGGACACTTATTATGATTGTCCCGACCGGGAGAGGGCCCAGTGGTGGGGCGATGAGGTCAACGAGTTGAACGAGGCTTTCTATATGCTTGACCGCAAGGCTGACAAGCTTGCCAGAAAAGGTATCATGGAGCTGGTTCGCTGGCAGAAGCCCGACGGGGTCATGTACGCCCCGATCCCTTGCTCCAATTACTTCAAGGAGCTTCCGATGCAGATCCTCAACTCAATAGGCTGGTACGGATTCCGGGGATATATGTTCTATTCCGGTGATGACTCTTTCGTGGCAGATGTCTATCCCGCGGTCCATAGGTACCTCCATGAGGTTTGGAAGCTTGATTCTGAGGGACTTCCTATTTACCGCAAGGGTGGCTGGGACTGGCCGGACGCCGGTGAGCACCAGGATCGCGTCGCTCAATTACATCTGTGGTATTACCTCGCGCTAAAGGCTGAGGCGGAATTCGCGAGGAAACTTGGGAAAGAGGCTGATGCCGCCCAGGATGAGGCTCTTATGGCGAATATTGCGGAAAAGATCAACTCAAAATTCTGGAATGGGGCTGCCTATATAACTCCTGGTTTCGAGGATCTTCCTGACGACCGTGTGCAGGCCCTGGCCGTTATTTCCGGCATCGCGTCCGCAGATAAATATCCGGCATTGAAGAAGGTTTTCGCCGAACGTTACAACGCCACGACTTACATGTTCCCCTATGTGCTGGATGCCCTTTACACCATGGGAGAGCCGCAAATGGCTCTGGACAGGATGCGGAAACAGTGCCCTACCATCATGAAGGACAGCTGTACGACTCTTTACGAGCATTGGAACTTTGACGGCACTTGCAATCATGCATGGGCTGGTGGCGGGGTGATCTCAATGGTCCGCCAGTTGGCTGGGGTCGATGCCTTGAAGCCTGGTTATCAAGAGTTTCAGGTCAAGCCACAGTTGGGCGACCTCAAATGGCTCAAGACCGGATTCGAGACCAATTACGGCAGGATCGAGGTTTCCCTCGTGAAGAAGGGAAAGCGGATCGAGGCCGAGATCACGGTTCCCGAAGGCACCACCTGCCTTGCCGCCGGCAAGACACTCACTCCAGGCACCCATAAAGTCCGGCTTTAAACTCATTACCCTTTCACTAGGCTGACAAACTCCTTTGGAGTGTGGACTTTAATGAAAGTGAAGTCCTTGAAATGCTTCGTGTTAGAGGTGATGATCACATCGCAGAGATTCTCTTCGGCGCATGCGATAAGAGCCGCGTCCTCAAAGTCCGTGCAACTTGAGGTAGATGCCTTGGCAAGATGATCTTTTGTAAGCGGAAGGATATCCACAAAAGGAAGGATGCGGCTGATAGCGGACTGGAATACATCCAAGGGCTTTTTTCTTGCGATGTAAGCGCAGTCTGTAATCGATTGGGAAGATACACAGATATCCAAAAAGCCTTCCTTGGCTGCTTCAAAGATCAAAGCGGCACTCATGAAACCTTCCCTGGAATTATCCAGAAGGTCGATAATGATGTTTGTGTCAAGAAATACTCTCATTTGGATAACAGGTAAGACAACCGTTCATCCGCGGCGATTTCTTCTTCAGAATAATGTGGTAGTGTGTTCCCGAGGGACAGGATCTCATCAGACACCTTGAATCCTTTTTCCAGAGAAGGATAGTCGGCTCCCGCTGCAGCCTCGAGGATAGTCTCAACATAGCTGTTGAACGATCGTTTCTGCCTCTTTGCCTTGATCTTCAAACGATTATAGAGATCCGGATCAAGCCGGAGTCCCGTTTGAACCTTTGTATTGACGGATTCCATAAAATGTTATCATTTTCACAAATATACAATAAAATGATAACAATATCGTATTTTGATAACATAATAAGGCGAATAAAGCAATATAAGTCGCTTTAAGGGTAAAAGAGTTCCAAATCGGCTGATTATTACAGTAAGATGATTTAATTGGTTACCTTTGCGGCCCTTTTAAAATGGCAGGCAAAATGATCAAGTATTTATCTGTTCACAGCATTGTATCGCTATTTCTGAGCTTCGCGATTGGTATGTTTGTACTGGCGGGATGCGACAAGTCGGATCCTGAGCCTTACGATCCCATTCCCGAGATCGTCCTTAACGATTTTAACAACCGTTATCCCGGAGCGACTCTCCTGAATGACCATTTCGGAGAGAACACCGAGGGCTGGGCTGAGTTGAAATTCATTGATTCAGACGGCGTAAAAGGCACTGCTCACTACAAGGACGGTCTCTGGATGATGACCAATAAGGAATTCTCGAAAAAGGATTTCCTGCTTCAGATTCCTCGCAAGGTGGCAAGGACCTATGTCGGAACCGGAGTGGAAAACGAAGACTATTCTTCTGACAACAGCTATGTGATGGAGATCTCCCGTCGCTATCTCGAAAAAAAACAATACGAGTTCCGTTTCATGATCCCACACGAGGACAAAACCGCAATTGACGGCCTTGTATATGCTATATGGAGTATAGCGATTGACGAAGACGGCGACTTGCTGTATTACTATAATGGTTTTATCAATTCATCATATAGCTGGAAAGACATAACCTCTTCGCTTAACTGTGTGGTCGGGTTTCTTCCAATGGGATCCACTATTCTGGGATGCGTCAATGAATATGGAGACAATCTTATTTTCTTTAAACACGATGGCATAGTCAAAACAGCAGTGTCTAAACAGGGTCTTGACTGGGGGTGGGATAAAACATATTTCCCGATTGACTCCACGAACATAACCAAGGCAGTGGCGGATGCCCGTGACACATTTCTCTCCGAAAATGAAGGCTACCGCTTCACGACTTTGTACGATGTCGAGAACAGATTCGGCAAATACTATGGTCTAAAATTTGAAATAGGAGACTGGAAAGACCCTACCTCAAACTGGTCCGCCACAACAATCTACATTCCCCGATAATAATATCCAGTAATATGAAAAAAATCATTACTATTCTACTTGCGGCAGTAATCTCCATGGTGGCAGCCAAGACATCATCCGCACAGACGCCATACATAGGCGGATCATTGACGGCCGCTTATCATGATATCTTCAGGCTTGACACTCATTTTCTCGGAGGCTACGAGTTCAATGACAAGTGGGCGATCGGGGGCGGTCTTGGACTGGATATCGCCGCTTATGACGAAGATGCCGCGGCAGCTGCTTTCCTGGGAGCCAACGTGCGGTTTACCCCCTGGCATAACAAAGTCTTATTCACAGACATCAAATTCCGTACAGATACTATTATCAATGAAGGAATCGAGTCTGCGGACATCGGATTATCCGGTTCCTTGAGATTCCGGGTGAGCGATCATTTCGACATTTTCACCGATTTCGTGAGCCTTGGAGCGCGGTATGAGAATGATAGTTTCTCACCGTTGATCGGTATTTTCGGAAATGGTTGCACCCTTGGTGTCCACTATCGTTTATAACTCAACCGGCTTGTACTTCGGGACGAGGACGCGCATGATCGTCCAGGCGAGAAGGTAAGCTATTCCGCAGAAACAGAACACGATGAAGTAGCCCGCCGGCTTGCCCTCGAATCCGAGAAAGCGGAAAGCGGAACCGGCGTTCTCAGCGTAGGTGAACAGGTTACCGGCGACTTTCTGGATAATCATCGAGCCGACTCCACCGGCCATGGCACCTATTCCGGTGATCGTGGCGATAGCTCCCTTGGGGAACATGTCTCCTACCGTGGAGAAAATGTTCGCTGACCATGCCTGGTGTCCGGCGGCGGCAAGGCCGATCAGGATCGCGGGCCACCAAGGAGAGTTGAAATGCACTCCCAGCGGCTGGGCGAACAGCGAACAAAGCGGTAGGAAGGCGAAAAGCAACATGGCCAGCATACGCCCGGAATAGGGATGCATTCCCTTTTTCTCGACGAACAGCTTAGGCAAATAACCTCCTATCAAGGACACGCAAGTCACTATCGCATACAGAGTGAAAATCAGGGCCTGACCCTTGAATGAAGTGGCCGGCGCACCGAACTGGTTGCTGAAATATGAAGGGGCCCAGAACAGGAAGAACCACCATACACCGTCTGTCAGGAACTTACCCACAATGAAAGACCACGTCTGGCGATACTTGAAAGCCTGGGTGAAGGGAATGGATTTCTCCTGGGCAAGGGCTGCTTTCTCGGCCGCGTCAGCGGCATCGTCCTGAAGGATATATTCCAGCTCGGCCTCGTTGACATGCTTGCTCTTCTCGGGCTTGTCGTACATGAAGTTCCAGAAGAACATCCAGATGAAGCCCAGACCACCAATGATGATGAAAGCCCATTCCCAGCCGAGAGCCTTGGCCAGCGGCGGGATGCAAAGAGGCGCGGCAAGAGCTCCCACAGAGGCGCCCGCATTAAAGATCGAAGTGGCGAAAGCCCTGTCTTTCTTCGGGAAATATTCAGCGGTCACCTTGATTGCGGCGGGGAAGTTACCAGCCTCACCAAGGGCTAATATTCCGCGGCATAACAAGAAAAGATAGACCGATGTGGTGGCCACGGCCAAGGCGGCGTTTGATCCAGCCTCAACTGCCCTCATCGCCCAAACGGAATCGAATCCACCGAGATGGGCGGTTGCCCAACCACAAGCGGCGTGCATCACGGCACCTGCTGACCATACACCGATAGCGATCAAATAGCCCTTCTTGGTGCCCATCCAATCCACGAACTTGCCGGCGAAGAGGCAAGCGATAGCGTATAGGATGGAGAAGAAGGACGTGATTGTGCCATAGTTGGCGTCGGACCAATGGAATTCCGGCTTGATGAATTCCTCGTATGTCAGCGAAAGTACCTGACGGTCAAGGTAGTTTACTGTTGTGGCGACAAAGAGAAGGCTGCAAATCCACCATCTCCAATTGGTCATCAGTTTGTTCTGTGTCGACATATCATCTTAATGATTTTATTATCTCTAACGCTCCGGCGCAAAGCTCGGATATCTTACCCCAATCTCCGGCGGCGATAACGTCTTTCGGGAACAAGTTGGATCCCATTCCAACGCAAGTGACCCCAGCCTTGAACCATGCCTCAAGGTTTTCCCTTGTTGGTTTAACTCCACCTGTCACCATAATCTGGCTCCAAGGCATAGGAGCTTTTATCCCCTTCACGAAAGCCGGTCCGAGAACATCTCCGGGGAACACCTTGCAAATGTCGCAACCCGCCTCTTGGGCTGCACCAATCTCGCTTGGGGTCGCGCAGCCTGGGCAATAGGGAATGAGCCTGCGGTTACAGACAGGTGCCACGGCAGGATTGAAAAGAGGTCCCACCACGAAATTGGCTCCCAACTGGATATACATCGCGGCAGTGCCCGGATCCACCACGGAACCGATACCGAGAATCATCCCCGGGAGTTCCTTATTGGCATATTTCACCAGTTCTCCGAAAATTTCCTGGGCGAAGTCGCCCCGATTGGTGAACTCGAAAGCCCTGACACCACCGTCATAGCAAGCCTTGAGAACCTTCTTTGAAGTCTCAAGGTCGGCGTTGTAGAAAACCGGAACCATGCCGGTCTCTTTCATCGTCTGGATTACTTGAAGTTTGCTGTATTTTGCCATAAATAATTCAATATTAGCGGGAGACGCGGCCAGAGCCGTCACCTTTCATGAGGTTCTCCACCTCGGCCACTGTTACCTGATTATAGTCCCCGAAAATGGTATGCTTGAGACAAGAAGCCGCCACAGCGAAATTCAGCGCCTTCTGATCGTCACCTGAATATGTCAGGAGCCCGTAGATCAGGCCTCCCATGAAACTGTCTCCACCTCCGACACGATCCACAATATGTGTGATGTCGTAACGAGGTGATTGGTAAAGGGTTGTCCCATCCCAAAGGACTCCGCCCCATGTGTTGTGGTTGGCGTTGATGGATCCCCTTAAAGTGATGATGACCTTCTTTGCTCTCGGGAATCTCGCCATAAGCTGCTCGCCAACGCTCTGGAATCTTTTCTGGTCGATGGCTCCGCCCGTGGCGGTCACCTCAAAACCTTCTGGCTTGATTCCGAAGACCTTGTCGGCATCTTCCTCATTACCGAGGATAATGTCACAACCCTCAACCAAGGCGGGCATGATCTCGGATGCTTTCTTGCCGTATTTCCAAAGATTCTTACGGTAATTAAGATCGCATGAGACCGTGACTCCAAGCCTATTGGCCGCCTTGATCGCCTCAAGGCACACGTCAGCAGCTCCCTGGCTTATTGCAGGGGTAATACCTGTCCAGTGGAACCAGCTCGCACCCTCAAACACCTTGTCCCAGTCGATCATTCCGGTCTCTATGGTAGAGATGGCGGAATGTGCCCTGTCATAAACCACCTTGCTCGGGCGGGCGACGGCTCCGGTCTCAAGAAAATATATTCCGAGACGTTCTCCACCGAAGACGCAGAAGTCGGTACCGACCCCATAAGAGTGAAGGTCACGGATGCAGCTCTTGGCGATGTCGTTCTCCGGAAAACGGGTTACGAACTGCACATCCATCCCGTAGTTCGCGAGCGAGACTGCCACATTGGCTTCTCCGCCTCCGAAGGTGGCGTCGAACTGCTTGGCCTGTGAGAAACGGAGGTAACCCGGCGTAGAGAGCCGGAGCATAATCTCTCCGAAAGTGATAATTCTGGGCATAAATATCAGAAATTGAAATAGTTCTTGGCGTTGTTGTAGCTAATGTCCTCCACCATCTTGCCTAAGAAGTCGAGTTCCGAGGCGGGCAGCTTGCCACTCTCGACATCTGAACCGATCACATCGCAGAGAATCCTGCGGAAGTACTCGTGGCGAGGATAGCTTATGAAGCTGCGGGAGTCTGTGAGCATACCCACGAAACGGCTTAAAAGCCCCTGGGAGGAAAGGGCGTTTATCTGCTTCCGCATACCGTCCTCCTGATCCAGGAACCACCATGCGGAACCGAACTGCATCTTCCCGGGGAAAGTCCCGTCGTTGAAGGTGTAAGCCATCGCCATCATGACCTCGTTGTCCTTCGGATTGAGGCAATACAGGATGGTCTTGGCGAGTTTGTCCTCTGAAGCGAGGCGGTCGAAAAAGCGATGTCCAGCCGCGGCTACAGGAAGGTCTCCGATAGCGTCAAATCCTGTGTCGGGACCTATCAGCTTGAACATCTTTGAGTTATTGTTGCGAAGCGGCCCCACATGGAACTGCTGCGCCCACCCGGACTCGGCATCCATGACAGCCATGTCATGGAGGAAGGCGCTGCGGAACTTCTCGAGTTCCTTTGGTCCGGGTGCCTTTCCAAGCAGCACTTTCTTGAATATCAGCTCAATCTCAAACTGGGTGTAATCAGCACCGTAGAAGGTGTCCATTCCGTGGTCCGAAAGCTTGCATCCCCTCGACGCGAAGAAATCATGACGAGTCTGCAGAGCCTCGATCAGGTCAGTGTAAGAATCAATATTCTTGTTTGCCGCCTCGCCTAATTTCTTTAGGTATTCTTTATAGCTTTGAGGGTCTTCCACGGCCATTGCCTTATCCGGCCTCCATGCGGGTAACACCTTGGTACCGAACGGGTTCTCCTCTATCATTTTGTGCCAGCGAAGGTCGTCGGCTGGGTCGTCAGTGGTGCAGACGACCTCAACCCCGAACTTGCGGATGAGTGCCTGTCCTCGATATTCTTCGGTCGCGAGTTTAGCGTTGCACTCCTCGAATATCTCCCGAGCCGTGGCCGGGCTGAGAAGCTTGTCTATTCCGAAAACCCTACTAAGCTCCAAATGGGTCCAATGATAAAGAGGGTTCCGCATCGTGTAGGGAACTGTCTCCGCCCATTTCTCGAAAGTCTCCCACGGGGTTTTTGTCCCTCCGGTGATATATTCCTCAGGCACACCGTTCGCCCTCATAGCGCGCCATTTGTAATGGTCGCCGGCGTGGCCGTCAACAAGCCAGAGCTGGGTTATGTCCCTGAACTGGATGTTCTCGGCGATCTGCTGGGGTGAAAGGTGGCAGTGATAGTCTATGATCGGCATTTTAGCCGCATGCTCGTGATACAACTTGAAGGAAGTATCGTTGCCAAGCATGAATCTGTCGTTGATAAATGTCATTTCGCGAATTAAAATGTGGTTGACGTGATCTTTGAGCTTATACACAAAAATACAAATGTTTTGCTATTTTGCCGCAAACGTTTGTACTTTTGTGTAGTGTATGGAACAATAACAAATAAAACGACATGACCAATCTGTTTTCCCTTGAAGGCAAGAACGCCCTGATCACAGGAGGAGCTTATGGCATCGGATTCGAAATCGCCAAGGCATTTGTCACCGCTGGAGCCAAGACAATCATATTCAACAACCGCAACGAGAAGACCTTGCGGTTGGGTCTGGACAACTACAAAGAGGCCGGAATCACGAATGTCAAAGGATACCTTTGCGACGTGACAGACGAGAAGGCTGTCGCCGGGATGATAGAAAAAATCCATGAGGAAGTCGGTCAGATCGATATTCTTGTCAACAACGCCGGAATAATAAAGAGAATTCCCATGCACGAGATGACAAGGGCGGAGTTTCAGGAAGTCATTGATATTGATCTTGTTGGGCCATATATCGTCAGTGCGGCCGTCCTGCCCGAGATGATGGAACGCCGGGAAGGGAAAATCATAAACATCTGCTCGATGATGTCAGAGCTTGGCCGTGAGACTGTTTCCGCTTATGCGGCGGCAAAGGGTGGTCTCAAAATGTTGACGAGAAACATCTGCTCGGAATATGGAGAGTACAATATCCAGTGCAATGGCCTTGGCCCGGGCTACATCGCCACTCCGCAGACAGCTCCCCTGCGGGAGAAGCAACCTGACGGCAGCCGCCACCCGTTTGACTCATTCATTTGCGCAAAGACCCCTGCCGGTCGTTGGCTTGAGCCATCGGAACTCGCTGGTCCTGCGGTGTTTCTGGCCTCACATGCCTCTGATGCGGTCAACGGGCACATCCTCTATGTGGATGGGGGAATATTGGCATATATCGGAAAACAGCCAAAATAATTGAATATGAAATTGAATTGTGAGGTTCGCCAGGCCTCGAGCAATCTCGACGCCAAGCATTATGACACCGAGCGTATCCGGAAAGAGTATCTCGTGGAAAAAGTCATGGCTCCGGATGAGATAAACATGGTATATTCGATGTTCGATCGCATCATCACCGGAGGAGCCGTCCCCGT
Organism: uncultured Bacteroidia bacterium; assembly: GCA_902785825.1. Taxonomy (GTDB): domain Bacteria; phylum Bacteroidota; class Bacteroidia; order Bacteroidales; family UBA932; genus Cryptobacteroides. The sequence continues at coordinate 27,453 of CACZZZ010000012.1, read as the reverse complement.
CAATGAGGAACTTCTCCTTTCCGCTCCAGAGATCCTCAGGGCTGATTATTTCACCCAGCGCAGGGAACTCGGCATTATCAATGTCGGCGGCGCCGGAACCGTGAAAGTCGGAGAGGATGAATATCATCTTGAATATAAGGAAGCCCTGTACATTGGCCGGGGTGACCGTCATGTCATATTCAAGAGCGATGACCCTTCCAAGCCTGCCCATTTCTATTTCTGCTCAGCAACGGCTCATAAAGAGACAGGGGTCAAGAAGGTCACCAAGAAAGACGCCGTTGTTATGCACCTTGGATCTTTGGAGGAGTCTAATGAGAGAACCATCAACAGGCTGCTCGTAAAAGAGGTCGTCCCTTGCTGCCAGCTTCAGATGGGAATGACCGAGCTCGCTCCCGGAAGTACCTGGAACACAATGCCTGCCCACACTCACGACCGCCGGATGGAGGTTTATTTCTACTTCGAGCTTCCGGAAGACGCCGCAGTCTGCCATTTCATGGGTGAGCCTCAGGAGACTCGTCATATCTGGATGGCGAATGAGCAGGCAGTCATCTCGCCCCAGTGGAGCATCCACTCCGCCTGCGCCACACGAAACTACACATTCATCTGGGGCATGTGCGGGGAGAATGACGACTACAACGACATGGACTGGTGCGCCACAAAAGACCTGAGATAGCATGAGAAAATCGCTGGTTATGGCGTTTATCGCCATTTTGGCCTTGACCGGCTGCAAGAACACCTCCGAACAGAAAGTCACGGCCAGGGCCGTTCCGGAAAGGGCTGATGATTTCATGTTTGAGAACAACCTCATCGCGGGACGTTTCTACGGCCGTGCCCTGGAGGGCGATCCGACTTCGCCGGGACTGGATATCTGGGTCAAGCTTCCCGGGAAACTTGTCGCTGACGAGTGGTTTGCGAAGGCTCTTGAAGATGGCGGTTATTACCATAGGGACCACGGTGGAAAGGACTGCTACAAAGTTGGCGTGAGCCTTGGCGGAGGCGCTTCCGTGCCGTTTGTAAACGGGAATCTTTGCTGGCCGGAAACCAACTACCGCTCCTACGAGATTCTTGAAAAAACAGCGGACAAGGTGGTCTTTGTCATGAAATATCCTGCCTGGACTCTTGGAGAAGGTGGAGTCAGCCTCGATAAGAAAGTTACGGTCAAGGCAGACTCGTTTTTTATTGACGTCGAGGATACCTATAACTTTTCAGGGACAGACAAGCTGACTGTGGCCGTCGGATTCAAACTTCATGGCGAGCAGAATACCGTACAGGATAAAATAGAGTCTAAAAGCAGGATTGCGATCTGGGAAAAGGCCTCTGACCAGAGCGTGGAGCCTGAGGACGGGATGATCGGCGTGGCTGTGGTCATGCCTGACACGGATTCCGCTCTCTATTCGGAAGACCTTGACCATGCGCTTCTCCTCAAGGAGATCTCCTCCGGCGAAACCATCTCATACTCTGTTGGTTCCTGCTGGTCCAAAGGCGACATAAAGACCTCCTCCGCCTGGTTCAACCTCGTCCGGAAGCTTAAATAATTCACTCCACAAAAACATTCCAGCCTATTTTTTTAGCAAGCTCCAACAATAGCGGATAATCTGAAGCGGGAAGAGAAAGGCTCACTCTCTTCCTGTTTCCGTATCTGTCGGAAACAGGATCTCCAAACACTGTCGCCACTTCTGAGGTTTGTCTATAACCATCAACCAAAGCTGCAGACCCATTGCTCTTAGGCTTTTTAGCAAGGTTATATTGGCCCTGCAAAGACATCCATAGTGATGCGGGAATACCTAATCCGTTTTCAAGCTTTGACGCGATTGTCGCCGTAACATTCCGCACGCCATGAATAAGAGCGCTTAAATGAGACGCCTCCATACCTATCTGCCTCGCGAAATCTTTTTGTTTTATCTTTCTTTCTTTCAATTCCGCTTTAAGGATTTCTCCTGGATGTACGGCATATGGCTGAAGATAATCATTAAGAATCAGGGTGTCCTCATTTTTTGTTTCCATAATGCGTGTCGTCTATTTCTATCAACTTAAGAGTAATCTTATCATTTTCTTCCAGAAATATCAAACGGTGTACGTATCTATTTGACAATCTGACTGATGATAGCCCAGAATAGTCGTGTTTCAATTTCTCGTAATGAAGAAAACTGGCTGTTTGCAAATCATTAGTATTCTCAGCCGCCAGCATGAATGAGATAACTCTTCTCAACCCATTATACAGGTCTTTATTGTTCGTTATTCTTTTATATTTCCGTGATTTACCGGTCGTTAAAAGCTCTTTCAGCTCTCCTTCCGCAATAACTATCATTTGCTGATGCTTTTCGCGAATATAATAAAATTATTATAATATTGTAATAATTACCAAATCTTTTATCTTTGAATATTTGACATTTTTGTCGTATCTTGTTGATGAAAACTAATACCGACAAAAATGAGGAGATTGTCTTTTATTCTGGCCGGATTGCTGGCCTGCGTGTCAGCCTCAGCCCAGGGGCTCGTATTAAGGTATGACAAACCCGCCTCTCGTTTCGAGGAGGCTCTGCCGATAGGCAACGGCCATCTTGGAGCTACCGTTTACGGCGGAGTCGCTGATGACCTTATCTGGCTCAATGAGGGTACTTTGTGGGGCGGATGCGCCAATCCTGACAACAACCCTGTCCCGACCGGCGGTCCTCAACTGCTTGCCGAAGTTCGGGCCCTACTTGATAAAGAGGAATGGAAAGCTGCCGAGGAAAAGGTCAAAGGCCTCCAAGGGAAATATGTCAACTCATATCTCCCGATGGGCTCCCTACACATTCGCCAAAGCTTTGATAATGACGCTCTTGTCTTTGATTATTCCGGCAAGAACGCGGCCCTTCCAGAAAGCAAGGCCAGCGTGATAGGAAACTACCTCCGCACCCTTGATCTTGACAATGCCGTGACCACAACCAAATTCGTAGTCGATGGTGTTGAATATTCAAGGGAACTGTTCGTATCGCACCCGGACAGGGTCATGGTGATGCGGCTGACGTCCTCCGAGAAAGGAAAGCTTGAGTTCGATCTCGACGGAGCCACGATGTGGGATGGCAGCTCCGTGGAAAGCGTCTCTTCCAATGAATATGTCGTCAAAGGACAGGTCGGATATTACCAGAGCACGAAGTGGGAGGAGCCTTTCTCCAAGTGGCAGGTTGGGCCTAATGGTGAGAAAGGCATGCGCTACCAGTTCCGGGTCAAGGTCGTGAAGTGTGACGGACTGGTTTACACCGGTCCATGCCTCCATGTCTCCGATGCCTCTGACGTTTTGATCCTCGTCTCAGCCGCCACAAGTTTCAATGGCTTTGACAAGCGTCCTGACACCCAGGGACGTGACGAGAACGCCCTGGCGGCATCGTTTATAGCGGGAGCCGAGAAAAAAGGTTACGAGCAGCTCCTGAACGACCATGTCGCTGACTACCAGAAGCTTTTCGGCTCAGTAAAACTGACGCTCGGTTCTTCTGATACGGTCGGACAGCCGCTCGAGCCCGGCCGCGTCCATTCTCGCTTCGCTTCGCTCGCTGCGGCTGAGTACGGCCTAAGCTCGACGGCTGCTCCGGCTCCGTCAGAGATCACCACCGACCAAAGATTAGAAGCTTATGCAGCCGGTGCTGAGGATCTGTACCTTGAGACACTGTACTTCCAATTCGGCCGCTACCTCCTGATCTCATCCTCCAGGGAAGACAGCGAGGTCCCTTGCAATCTCCAGGGACTCTGGTGCAAAGACCGCCACCCCGCATGGGGAAGCGACCTCCACACCAATATCAACGTGCAGATGAACTACTGGCCCGCCGAGCCGCTCGGCTTGAGCCAGACCGCCCTGCCGCTTATCGTATTCATAAAGAATTGCTCTGTCGCAGGAACGGAAGTCGTTAAGAATATGTACAATATGGGAGGTTGGACCGTCCATCACAACAGCGACATCTGGTGTGCGGCCAATCCTGTTGGAGACAAGTCCGGAAGCCCCTCATGGGCCAATTACGTGATGGCGGGACCCTGGCTCTGCACCCATCTTTACGAGCATTATCTTTTCACAGGAGACAAGGCTTATCTGGCCGGAACGGCATATCCCCTCCTCAAGGGCTCAGCGGAATTCCTGATGGACTGGCTGATCGAAAAGGACGGGAAATATATCACATCTCCTTCAACTTCTCCCGAGAACACTTTCATCGACGACAACGGCAACCGCGGCCAAGTCACAATCGGCTCAGCCATGGATCTTGAGATCAGTTGGGAACTCTTCACTGACGTGATAGAGGCCAGCGAGGCCCTCGGGGTCGATCCTGAGCTTAGAAAGAAATGGAAGCATTACAGGGACAATCTTTATCCCCTGCAGGTAGGTGCCGCCGGGAACCTCGTTGAATGGTACAAGGACTGGAAGGATGCCGAGCCCGAGCACAGGCATGTCTCCCATCTTTTCGGTCTCCATCCTGGTCATGAAATATCACCTCTCACCACTCCAGAACTCGCCAAGGCCGCTGTCAAGACCCTTGAGAGAAGAGGAGACGGAGGTACCGGCTGGAGCAAGGCGTGGAAGATTTGCTTCTGGTCAAGGCTTCTCGACGGAGACCATGCCCACAAGATGTACCGGGAGCTGCTCAGCAAATCCACTCTCCCCAACCTCTGGGACACCCATCCGCCATTCCAGATTGATGGAAATTTCGGAAGTATAGCCGGCATCGGAGAGATGCTGCTTCAGAGCCAAAACGGTGAGCTTCACTTACTTCCGGCGCTTCCTTCAGCCTGGGCTGAAGGCTCGGTGGAAGGCTTGAGGGCAAGAGGAGCTGTCGGGGTCAGCATGAGCTGGTCAGACGGAAAGCTCAAGTCTGCCACGCTGAACTACTCCCCTGCCATCAGCAACTCCCCTGTCATCCTAAGCGAAGCGAAGGATCTAAGCAAAGCGAAAAGTTTCACCATCCGCACCTCTGTCCCTGTCAAGGTCAAAGGCGCTAGCGCCAGCTCTAAGAGATCCGGAAACTATTATCTGACAAAGATTTCCTTAAAGCCTGGAAAAGACTGTGTCCTGACAGCGAAGTAAGTCGGCAAGGACAATAGCGGCGACGGCCTCGACAATGACCGGGGTTCGCAGTGCGAAACAGACATCATGACGACCGGGGACATTGAGATCTACAATTTCCCCGGTCTTTGTGTTTAGGGTGCGCTGGGTTTTGGCGATACTGGATGTAGGCTTGAAGGCAACTCGGAACACTATTGGCGCCCCGTTCGTGATCCCACCATTCACACCTCCCGCACCGTTCTTAGCCAGCATTGGTCTCTTGGTCGCCACCAAAGGATCATTGTGCTCGGAGCCGTGGAGGCGGGAGGCGGCGAAGCCGTCACCGAACTCGATGCCGCGGACTCCTGGAATAGAGAAAACCGCATGGGAGATCAGGGATTCGACCGAATCGAAAAAAGGCTCTCCGAGGCCGGCGGGAACGCCATCGACGCGGCATTCCACGACACCACCGATAGAATCACCTTCTTTGGCGGTGGCAGCCAACAAGTCCGGCCATTTGGCCTTGTCCACTTCCCCACCTATCTCGGTCAGATCAGCTTTGAAAGAAAACCCACACTGCTTTTTGGCGATGACACCAGCGGCGACAAGAGGCAAAGTAAGCCTTCCGGAGAAATGGCCACCGCCGCGGGGATCATTGAAACCATTCCACTTAACAGAAGCGGTGAAATCAGCGTGCCCAGGACGAGGAACTTCCTTAAGAGCCTCATAATCAGAGGATCTGGTATTACTGTTCCGGAATATGATCGCTATGGGAGCCCCGGTGGTGTGGCCCTCATATATTCCGCTAAGGATCTCCGGCTCGTCCGACTCGACTCTCGGAGTAGTACCCTTGGCTCCACTCTTGCGACGGAGGATATCCTCCATGAAATCCTCCTTCGAAAGCGGCATGCCAGCCTTGACTCCATCGATCACGACGCCTATCGCCTCACCATGGGATTCTCCGAAGATCCCCACTTTGAAGTTCCTGCCGAAAGTATTCATATTCCTCTATCTTAGTTCGTCGAAGACAAAGATACTTATTTTAGTTATCTTTGCATAATTGTGATTTGACGATGGATCAAAGAGAAGAAAACAAGATAATTGAAGGGATCACCTCGCAGGAGTACAAGGAAGGATTCGTGACGGACATCCGCCAGGATTTTATTCCTAAAGGCCTGAACGAGGACATCATACGAACGATCTCCTCCTTGAAAGGAGAACCGGACTGGCTGCTGGAATTCAGGCTTGACGCTTTCCGCAAGTGGCAGAAGATGGAGATGCCCACTTGGGGCCATCTTGATTTACCACCCATTGATTTCCAGGACATTATTTATTACGCAGCTCCAAAAAAAGACTCTGATAGGCCGAAGGAAATAGACCCGAAACTTGAGGAGACTTTCGAAAAGTTGGGAATACCGGTCCGGGAAAGAGAGGCTTTGGCCGGTGTCGTCGCGGTCGATGCGGTGTTTGACTCCGTATCTGTAGCGACCACATTCAGAGCCTCCCTCGCGGAGAAGGGAATCATATTCTGCAGCTTCTCCGAAGCTGTAAAGGAACATCCTGACCTGGTCCGGAAATACCTCGCCAGCGTCGTCCCTGCCGGAGACAATTTCTTCGCCGCTCTCAACTCCGCCGTGTTCAGCGACGGTAGTTTCTGCTATATTCCTAAGGGAGTGAAATGCCCGATGGACCTTTCAAGCTATTTCAGGATCAATGCGGCCGGGACGGGACAGTTCGAGAGAACCCTTATCGTAGCGGATGAGGGATCCACGCTTAGCTACATGGAGGGCTGCACCGCTCCGATGAGGGACGAGAACCAACTTCACGCCGCTGTGGTCGAGATTGTTGTGGAGAAGGACGCTGATGTCAAGTATTCCACCGTGCAGAACTGGTATCCAGGCGATGCCCAGGGACGAGGAGGAATCCTTAACCTCGTGACAAAGAGGGGAATATGCAAGGGAAGCGGAGCCCACCTAAGTTGGACACAGGTCGAGACCGGATCGGCGGTGACCTGGAAGTATCCCTCGACGATCCTGAAGGGTGACTATTCTTCCTCGGAATTTTACTCGGTCGCCGTCACAAACAATTACCAGCAGGCGGACACCGGGACAAAGATGATTCACATCGGCCGGGGAACCAAGAGCCGGATCGTCAGCAAGGGTATCTCCGCCGGCCACAGCCAGAACAGTTACCGTGGTCTCGTGAGGATGAATCCAGGGGCGGTCGGAGCAAGGAATTATTCCCAATGCGACAGCCTTCTGATTGGCTCGAAATGCGGCGCACACACTTTCCCGGTGATCCAGAGCCATAACCCGTCAGCTATCGTCGAGCATGAGGCCACAACCTCCAAAATCAGCGACGAACAGCTTTTCTATTGCAACCAGCGAGGCCTCGACGGAGAAGACGCTGTGGGACTCATAGTCAACGGCTATGCCCATGAGGTTCTCTCCCGCCTCCCGATGGAGTTTGCCGTCGAAGCCACCAAACTCCTCCAAGTCTCACTCGAAGGATCAGTAGGATAATACGATGAAAAACATGAATCATTACAACGCAATATCTTTATTCTCTGGGGCCATGGGGCTAGACTTGGGCATCGAAGCGGCCGGATTTGATATTAGAGTCTGTGTCGAAATGGATAAATGGGCAGCAGAGACAATCAGGAAGAATACAAGTATCCCTGTTATAGAAAAAGATATTAATGATGTATCTTCCACAGAGATCATCAATGCATCCGGAATCGCTCCTGGAAATGTGGATTTGGTTGTCGGGGGGCCTCCTTGCCAGGCTTTTTCAACTGCTGGAAAACAAAGAGGTTTTTCGGATATAAGAGGAGGTTGTATTATACAGTACATAAGGGTAGTAGCTGATTTAAAACCAAAGTATTTTATATTAGAAAATGTTAGAGGTCTGCTTTCAGCAAAATTAAATGCTGTCCCTGAAGCATATAAAGAATATGACTCCATTAAGCATGACTCAGGAAGCGTACTAAAACTTGTTTTAGGAGAATTCAAAAAACTTGGATATAGCGTCAGCTATGCTCTTCTCAATGCTGCCAATTATGGCGTACCTGAAAAAAGGGAAAGAGTCGTAATGATTGGTCATCTAGGTGAGCGTGTTCCTCTACCTTCACCAACCCATTCTGAATATGGATTATATGACACAAAAAAATGGGTTACCTTAAGAGAATGTATCGGTGATTTACAAGGTACCGAAATGAGATATATCCCTCTACGTCCTAGAACCGAAAAATACATGAAACTTATTTCTGAAGGGGAAAACTGGACTTCTCTTCCAGCCGCGATGGCGGAAGAAGCTATGGGAAAAGCTTATCATTTATCTGGAGGAAAAACAGGGTTTTTGAGACGACTTAGTTTTGATGAACCTGCTCCTACTCTGGTTACAAGCCCAACTATGCCCGCGACCCAATTATGTCACCCGACAGAACTCAGACCACTTTCTATTGAGGAATATGCTAGAATCCAGCAATTCCCTGATTCGTGGATTTTCGAAGGTCGAATTGAATCCATCTACAAACAAATAGGAAACGCCGTCCCTGTCGGTCTTGGAAAAGCGGTCGGATCTCAAATAATCCGACATATCAACCATTTGACTTCCGCTGAAGAAGAGAAGACTAATAGAATACCTTACTCCAGGTATAAATATTCAACAGACGATATTTGTTTAGAATATCAACATCGTAATATTAACCAAAAAACACAAAATTATGAACAACAATCTTAAACAAGTAGTTGAAGGCTATGTCGCGGCAAACATCTCGTTCTTCCATGAGGCAAGAATTGAGAAGCTGAAGACTCTTAAATTGGAGAATCTTCTGAAAAGGAAGAACCCATACTTATACAAAGCCAAAGATCTTAATACCCCTCAATCTGTCGTGGAGAGTCTTGCTTCCGCTTTTATGTCTTCAGCAGAGGAAACAATGTTCGGAGACTGGCTGGAAGGCTTGGCTATTCACATCGCAAATTTGTTTTTTAATGGGAGAAAAAGTAGTGCGGAAGGTATTGATCTTGAGATGGATAAGGAAGATATCCATTACTTTGTCAGCATAAAATCCGGTCCCAATTGGAGTAATTCCTCATCATTAAAAAAGCTTTGTGAAAATTTTGTCAAGGCTAAACGAATATTTAAAACGAGTGGGCATAAAGCAAATTGTGAATGTATTGAAGGATGTTGCTATGGGACAGATGCTTCTCCCTTAAAGAACGATGGACACTATAAATTATGCGGTAAACTATTTTGGGAATTCATATCTGGAGATTCTGATCTGTATACAGATATTATTGAACCCCTCGGTATCAATGCTTCATTTATGAATCAAAAATATAAGATAGAATACGACAAAATGATAACTCGCTTCTCAAAAGATTTCGGAGAAGTATTCTCAGATAAGGAAGGAAATCTCCTTTGGGATAAAATTCTAAAGTTGAATTCAGGTTATCCTGATGATTTTATATTACACATTTAACAGTGAATATATTTGACATCAATAACATCGCTTTCACGATGGGTGGGGCGGGGGTGAGCTGGCTGGAACTGGTCAGCGTCATCGCCGGACTGACATGCGTGGTGCTTGCCGGACGGAACAACAAGTACAATTTCTGGGTCGGATATCTTTATAACATCCTGCTGTTCATGCTCTTCTGGCAAAGGCACCTGTACTCGGCGATGCTGCTTCAGCCTATCGCTTTCGCTATCAATGCCTTCGGCCATTGGAGATGGACCCACCCGAAAGAGGATGAGAAGAGCGCTTCAGACGCTTCGGCCCTTAAAGTCAGCCGCCTGGACATGAGGGGATGGTGCGTGGCCTTGACCATAGTGGTTGTGGCCGGAGCAGTTTGGGGATATGTTTTAAGCAAGCTTGGAACCTCCTGGTGGACAGAAACTTTCAGCCCGGATCCGACGCCATGGCTGGACTCCTTCGTGCTGATGCTGACCCTTCTCGCACAGTTCCTGTCAGCCCAGAAGAAATGGGACTGCTGGATTGTGTGGCTGATCGTGAATATCGCCAATATCACCTTGTACATCAGCGCAGGACTGGTATTCATGCCTATAGTCAGCGCCCTGTACCTGGCCAATGGCCTCTGGTCACTCTGGACATGGTTCAAACTTTATAAAGAAGGACGGTAGCCTGGCGCTTATATAGTTGACTATGAACAAAATAATAATATTTTAAGTAGTGCGCCACGGCACTTAGAAATTAAGGAAGTAATTGAATATTAATAAAATAATAGCCAGAATGTCATTATTAATAATAAAAGGCCTTCACGCCGGAATCGGGGATAAAGAAATCCTGAAAGGGATAGACCTTGAGATAGGTCCAGGTGAGATTCACGCCGTGATGGGTCCGAACGGAGCCGGAAAGAGCACCCTTTCAGCGGTTCTGACAGGAAAACCGGACTATGAGGTTACGGCCGGAACGATTGAGTTCCAAGGCCGTAACCTGCTGGAAATGAAGCCAGAGGAAAGGGCTTGGGCCGGAATGTTCCTCTCCTTCCAATACCCTGTCGAGATCCCTGGAGTGTCCATCACCAATTTCATGAAAACCGCCATCAACTCCCGCCGCAAGGCCGAGGGTCTTGAGCCGATTAAGGGTGGGGATTTCCTGAAGCTTATGAAGGAGAAGATGGCCTTGGTCCAGATGAAACCGGAGTTCGCTAAAAGGGAAGTCAATGTGGGCTTCTCCGGAGGCGAGAAGAAACGTAACGAGATCTTCCAGATGGCGATGCTGGATCCGGTGCTGGCAATCCTTGACGAGACGGACAGCGGCCTGGATGTAGATGCCCTGAAGATCGTGGCGGATGGGGTCAACGCCCTGCACACGCCAGAGAAATCAGCCATCGTCATCACTCATTATCAGAAACTTCTGGAATATGTCCAGCCGGATGTTGTCCATGTCCTGAAGGACGGGCGTATCGTGGCCGAGGGCGGAAGGGAACTCATCGATAAAATCGAAAGCGATGGATTCGAACAGTTCTAAAATCCGGCTGGTGAGCGGAGCCGAACCACCGGTTTTCTTTAAAGTCGAGGCTGGAGAACGCCTTGACATCACTTTTATCGTTCTGCCGGGAACCTCTGCGGAAATACCTGTCAGAGTGGATATTACCGGATCCGATGCGGAAGTGGAGCTTAAAGGAATATACCTTAGTTCCGGCACAGACAAAGTCACTTTCGACATCACGATGAACCACCTCGTCGGAGGCAGTGTCTCCCGCCAGCTTTTCAATGGCCTGGCCACCGGAGCCGCCAAATGCGCCTTCAACGGAAAGATCATAGTGGCTCAGGACGCGCAAAAGACCGAGGCCTATCAGGAGAACCACAACATAGTGCTCTCAGATGATGCCACTGTCGATACAAAACCACAGTTGGAGATCTATGCTGACGACGTGAAGTGCTCCCACGGGGCGACCGTCGGGAAACTCAATGAAGATGAGCAGTTCTACATGCGTTCAAGAGGCATTCAGGAGGATGAGGCTAAGGTGCTGCAGATGATCTCTTTCGTCGCTCCGGTACTTGCCGGCGTAGAGGATGAGGAACTTACCGCAAGAATAGAAAACGCTATCCGTTCGCTGTAAACATGATTCTCCAGACAAATGTTAAGCTGAATTTAGGGCTTGAGGTTCTCCGCAAGAGGCCTGACGGCTTCCATGACATTGAGACGCTTTTTGTCCCATGCCATGAGTTCGGCGACATCCTGGAGGTCATCACCGGCGACGATTACAGCCGCACTTCGGCCTCCCTCTTCGCCCGCTATAGCACATCTTTGGCTCCGGAGGAGCAGCCGGCCTTAGGCCGTACTCAGCCGCAGCGGACCCTGAGCGGAGTCGAAGGGAGCGAGAATGGACGCGGCCGGGGCCGGACTGCTCCTCCGGTTTGGGAAGGCGAGCTGGTGCAAGGAATAAGCGAGGATGGGAAGTTGATGATCACGATAGCGAGGGAAGAGGGAGTGGACTGGGAGCCTCTAAAGGATCTGTGCGCCAAGGCTTACTTCCTTCTGGCCAACGACTTCCAGTTGCCTCCAGTCAAGATATTCCTGGAGAAAAAGGCTCCGGTCGGGGCCGGGCTTGGCGGAGGTTCCGCAGATGCTGCATTCACGCTTAAGGCCATCAATGAGCTTTGCTCACTCGGGCTATCAAATGATAGTTTAGCTGAATATGCCTCAAGGCTTGGCAGCGACTGCGCATTCTTTGTCTGGAACCGGCCGATGATCGGTACAGGGCGGGGCGAGATTCTTGAGCCGTTCGATGTGGATCTTTCCGGCTATGAGGTCAAGGTCCTCGTCCCAGAAGGCATCAGCGTCTCTACGTCCGAGGCCTACCGCGGCATCGTGCCGAGGGTGGCAGCGGTCGCTGGGGCAGTAGTTCCCCCGTCAAACCTAACCTCGGTTCTGCGGCTGCCGGTGGAGGAATGGAAGGGATTGGTGGTGAATGACTTCGAGGCGACAGTCTTCAAGGCACATCCGGAATTGGCCGCAATCAAACAGTCGCTTTACGACAGCGGGGCGGTCTTTGCCGCAATGTCCGGCTCTGGCTCCGCCATGTTCGGAATATACAAGAAACAGTAGATATGAGGATTCTGAAAGCTTTCGCGCTCGCGCTTGCGGCCGCAACGATGATAAGTTGCGGAAACAACTCAGGAAGAACCATTTACGTTAGCACTCAAACCACAGACAACGACCTCGTCAACCTATTGGAAAAAGAGCGGTTCAAGATAATCCGCGGCGACTCGGTGTCAAAAACCCTCGAATCCGCGAAGCCGGGTTCGGCGATTATATTGGTAGCGAATGAGTATCCGGAAAAGCCTCAGATTCTCTCGGAGAAAGACCTTGGTACTATCAAGGAAAAGGGGCTCAGGGTGTTCGCTGAGTTCGCGGCCCTTCGACTCCGCTCAGGGACCGGGGAAGGTAACTCATGGACCGAAGAAGTTGGCTCAGGAACTGGGGAATTAGAGTTGAAAGAAATCAGCGTGGAGAGGGTTGTGGTCACAGAACCGATTGGGAACAACCTGAAGCCTATGGATCTTCTGACGATTAACCGGGCCGTTTATATCAAGACGGAAGCCACTGATCCAATGATGGTTATAGCCAGAGTAGCCGGTTTCGACACAGCTGTCTATGGTCTTGAGGACACACCCTATGATCCGCTTGTATTCAAAGATGGCGAAAACCTCTGGATCGGCACGTCAAAACTGACCGACTTCGCCAGACTGAGATTTATGCCTGAGAGCAAATGGAAGCCGTTCTGGGAAAGCATCCTCTCCGAACTGACGGGGAACGAAGTGACCTTCAAGGAATGGCCGAAAATGATCGCCCCAGCATATTCAGAAAAAGAGAAACTCCCTAAGACAGCCCGGAGAGAAGCCATCCAAAAGGGCATAGAATGGTTCTATAACGGCCATTTCCTGATTCATCAGGATTGGAAAGAATCCTGGATCATGAAATACATCGGGGACGGGACGATGCCGGTCGGGCCGGAGCTTCCCGAAGACGCCCCCAATGGCGACGGCTCCCTCGGAGTCCTCGAGGGACATTGCTCTGCGATCTACAAAGACGGCCGCCAGGCCTACCGCTACTGGATCCGTGACGACATCCAGGGAGAAGCCTCAATGGCCTTCGCTATAGCAGGAGAAGTTCTTAATAATCAGGAATATAAAGCTGTCGCCGAACGTCTATCGGACTATTCCTTCAAAGAGTTTCAGGACGGTCCGAGGAGCGACCCCAATAGCCCGACTTACGGTCTGCTCGGGTGGGCATATACCCATAAATGGGTCTATTACGGCGACGACAACGCGCGCTCCATCCTCGGCTCCATCCTTGCCGGGAAAGTCCTTGGGACGGACAAATGGAAAAAGAACCTCGACGCGGCTATCGAGGCGAATCTAAACACCACCGGGAAAAACGGGTTCAGGGGGCCAAGGCTTCACGAGCAGGACATTCAGGCCAATGGTCTGGAATATTATCAGAACAGGGAACTCATCAATCCGCACCCCCATTTCGAGAGCTGGCTCTGGGCTTGCTACCTCTGGCAATATGCCAACACTGGCGACAATAAGTATCTGGAGACCGCTGAGAAAGGAATATCCCTTACTATGGCAGCTTATCCGGACGGCTGGAGCTGGACCAATGGAATACAGCAGGAAAGGGCCAGGATGGTGCTACCCCTCGCATGGCTCTACCGGGTCAGTCCGACAGAAGAGCACAAAGCCTGGATAGACCGCATCACGGCGGATATCGCCAAAAACCAAGTTGAATGCGGGGCCATCCGCGAGGAGCTTGGAGACCCCTCCAAGGGTTCTTTTGGAGCTGAACGGAGCAATGCGGATTACGGTCGCAACGAGGCTCCGCTGATCTTCAGGAACGGGGATCCCGTCGCTGACATGCTCTATACCAGCAACTTCGCCGTGTTTGCCCTAAACGAGGCCGCTTGTGCGACCGGGGATCCCAAGATTAGGAAAATGGCCGACGACCTCGGCGAATTCCTTGTAAGGATCCAGGCAAGAAGCGAGGGACGAAAGAATGTGGACGGAGCCTGGTTCAGGGCTTTCAACTACCGAGACTGGGATTACTGGGCATCCAACGCCGACGCCGGTTGGGGCGCTCAAAGCACCCTGACCGGATGGATCCAAAGTTGGATCATCACTACCCTCGCCCTTATGGAAAAGGGTACGTCGTACTGGGATATTACTCTCGGGGACTGATCAGAAGCCTCTGCCGTGCTTCATCCAGAGATCTTCCTCAAGTTTCTTCCATAGATCCGCCGCTGCCTTGTAAATCTTGGCGGTATAAGCATTCAGACTCTCCTCTGAAGGGTTCTTCTCGACCTCTGGAAGTCCCTCGAAACCAAGATCTTCGATGGTCTGAATGTCTTTATACACCCTTTCCTTGTTAGTCTGCCAGGCAAGGGTAGCAAGGCGGTTCGGACGACGGAAAGTCCATAACGCTCCCTCGGGAACATAACGTCTCATGCCGCATGTGTCAAAGGCGGCGGGAAGCTCGGTTGTTCCGCTGAATATCGGGAAACGAGGGCTCTCCCCGGGGTTGTCAAGGGCATACCAGCAGACTCCCCCGACAGCATCGGGCAACCAGCCCCGGGCCTGGATGACAGTCGAGTGGGAACACCACGCCACGGCAATCGTGCGGGCGAACTCCACCGCTCCGGGAGCGACACCGTTGATCATGTTGCGGGTGTCGGTGGTAAGCCATGGATTAGCCACAGGGCTGACTTTCTTGGTGGCCGGCTGGCCATCCTTCGCGGGAACCTCAACCAGGAGGTTCTTCGTCATGTCAAATTCGAGACCCTCATAAGTTCCACGCAGGATTTCCATGACCTTCCGGACATCGACCTTCTCGTCAGGCTTAATTGAGAAAGGAAGCTCGGGAGCATCGTAGGAGAGCTTCAGTGAAGGGGCTAATGTGTTGAGTATCACATATTCCCTCTCCTTGAAATTCTTTCCGTCGCCGTAAGAGCTATGGTAGGCTTTCCAGAAGACGAAATCACCATTCCCGTCCCATAAGCCATATTCCTTGGCCACGGCCTCCACATTGTCTGAAGCCATGAAATAATCCTTGTTCTTACGGTCAATCTTCCCGATTCTGGGAATATTGGCGGACACTGCTACCTCGTCGTCCGGCACCCTCTGAGCGGCCCAGACAGCTCCAATCTTGCCTCTTCCGCAGCCAAGAATCTCAAAGAACCAGGCCTCTTTCTTGTCGATCACAGTGATGCACTCACCTCCATCGGCATAGCCATATTTCTCGGCCAGCTCACCCATCATCCTGACAGCGTCACGTGCATTGTCGCAACGCTGGAGAGCTATCCTCTGAAGCTCCTCGATCAGAAACATTGAGTTTCCGTTGCGAAGGGTATCAGGGCCTGAGAAAGTGGTCTCGCCCATGGCGACCTGCTTCTCGTTCAGACAAGGGTAAGCGGTGTTGAGATAGGCGAAGGTGTGACGGGCCTGAGGGATCTGGCCAGCGTAGCGGATTCCCGTGGTATCTCCCTTGAAAGCGTTCTTCCTGGTGTTTTTGTAAATATCCATCATTGCCTTGCGGGGATAGTCCGCCGCCGGCTCAACCGTTATCCATGTGCGGGAAACACCGTCACATGTGTGCGATGTGATGACTGAACCATCAGCGGAGGCCAGGCGCCCGACCACAAGGCTCGTACACTCGTCCTTTGAATATTCATCATCCTGTCCCCAAGCGGAAACCACCAGGAAAAGAGAAGCGAGCAGGATTGTTATTTTCTTCATATAGAATTATTTGACTCTTTTCTGAACTAATTCCCCAACCTCTTCGATATCGTAAAAATCCTCGTAGTTCTTAACCTTTATCTTCATGTCATTGGGACCCTCTATCTCGACCATTTCGTCATTCGCGATCGGGATGGTCGGGGTGATGCCGGCATCGATATTCTCCCCTGAGAGGGTGTTGAGCCTTGAACGGAAGGATGAGATCTGGAAACAGAAACCGTCCGCGGTACACATGGCCTGGATCGCGCAGCTGCCACCACCGGAAGTCTCTCCGATGACAGGGACACCATTATCCTTAAGCATTGAGGGGAAGAGGTTTCCACAGGAGAAAGAGACTTGGGATGTGAGGACGCCGAAGTTGAGGTCATAGTGGACCTTCTTGTCCTTCTTGTCAAAAACACCGTCGAAATTCCTATCCACCTCATATTCGACAATAGACCTCTGTCCTGTCAACGGGTTGTCGTAAGAGAGATAGCTCTTGTTCATGATCAAGGAAGTCATGGCCATGACAATGTCGGCGGACCCGCCACCGTTGGAGGTAATATCCACGATGAAATTCTCCACCTCAGGGTCAGCGGAAGCCTTTTCAAGGGCGTCAAGGAATATGACCATAGAGTCTCCCTTGTTGTCGTTTATGTTCGGTTTGGGACCCTTGCCCGCATAATAGGCGTTCCAGGCGTCCTCGGCCCTGGTGTTGAAGGAATTGAACACACAGACCGCCGTGTTGCCTTTCTTGATGTAGGTGTCCTGGGTCTCATAGCATTCAGGACGCTGAGTGCGAATCGCCATGACATCCTGGTAGCGGCCTCCCATGCTGGAACGGCCTTCCCTGATGGCATCCATGACATCCTTATGCTTTTCCTGAAGACCCCGCACTTCCGAGACCAGATCCTCGTATTTCGAGCGGTCGCGGCCCATCACAGAAGAAATGTCCATCGAGGTGTGGCCGTCATAGTAGAGGGCGTTCAAGCCGCTCATTCCGACGAAATACTCAGCTAAGTTGGTGGATTTGAGGAGTTTCTTAATCGTACGTCCAGCCGGGAGATCCTCTTCGAGAGTCCTGTCCATGCCCTTGGCCTTAAGGCTGGCGTCCAAGGCGACACGACCAGGGTGGCCGTAGAAATGATCCATAGCGAAGCATAGCTCCCTGTAAGCGAAATCTGCCATGGACTGGGAACGAGTCTTTTTCGAGAGAAGGGTCTTGTTGTAGTCAGGATCGATCCTGGCCAGGCTTATCTCGTTGACCGATGTGTTCGCCACGACTTTCTCTCCGTTGAAACCGGCATGGTGGTAGAACAGGTCTGAATATATGTCAGCCAGGGTGGCGAAGGGGAAATACACCGCACCCTTACCGTCAGCGTGGATGTCTATCCCGTATTTAGCGAAATCCAACGTGACAGTGGAGACGGCCGGCATGTATTTGATGCTCTTGTAGCGGACGAAGGGCATGCCGTCATAATAGACGTTTGCCATTCCGGGCTGGAGGAGATCCATCATATTCGTGAACGCATCGAAATCAGAGGACACGAAAACGTCCTTGTTGACATTCACGACCGCCTTGGCTCCGGCGTTGTCGAGGGTATATTCCCCGACTCCGGTATGGGTCACCTTCATGGTCGAACCAGGAAGGACAATTGACTGGAAATCAGCTGCTGAGATGTACGCCACGTCAGGAAGGTCATTGTAGAAACGAAGGGTGACCTTGCTGTCAGGAGCGACTTTTGTCACAACGGGAACGGTCTTTTCCGTGTAAGCTCCTCCGTCGGGACGCTCATCGGCTACAGTGCTTTTTGTCGTGACCGCTTTGGGACCGCAAGACGAGAGAATCGCCAACACGGCCACAGCGGGGATGATTAAAGTTCTTTTTATCATGATCTTTATCTTTGAAAGTCCGGTTCAACTCTCAAAGATAATGATGTTTTTTCAGAACTCCAGCGGACGGCCCCTGTAGAAATCAAGAAGCTTCGCCGAATACAGGTACTCGTAACGGGAGCGGACAAGGTCGGACTCGGAACGGAGATACGCGTCCCTGGACTCGTTGAATTCGGTGATGTTCGCCTTGCCGTTCTCATATTTCGCGCGCACAAGGTCGAAAGACTCCCGGGCACTGTCCTGAGCCTGAATGCTTGAACGATACCTCTCAGAGGCCGCCACGGCGTTGTAATATGCCTGCTGGATCTCCTTGTAGAGGGTCTTTTTAGTGTTTTCAAGCTGGAGCATCTGATTTGTCCGGGAAAGCTCGGCGGCACGGACCTGATTCCTTGTCTGGAACCCGGAGAAGATCGGCACGCTGAGAGATATTCCAAGGTATTGGCTGAAATTGTGCTTGATCTGCTCCATGAACGCGGCGGAGGGGGCGGCGCTCATCGTGTAGTAATTGGTTCCGAGACCTCCGTTGGCGCTTATCGACGGGAGGAAGGCTCCTTTGGCGCTCTTGATGGAGAACTCGGTGGCGTCCAGACGGAACATCTCGGCTTTAACTGAAGGCTTGTTTTCGAGAGCCTCCGCATAGATGTCCTCGGGGTTTCCAAGCAGGATCCCATCTATGGGGACATTCGGCCGGACTATGCTGAAGCCTTCTGGATCAGGTAGTTCCAAAAGTTGGGACAAGTCCAGCAACGACAAGTTGAGATTATTTCTCGCCTGTGTGGCGGACAGGCGGCTCTGCCCGAGGGCCGCCTTCTGCTGAGCCACTTGAGCCTGAGAGGCCTTACCATTCTCCAGCATGGCGGAAAGGCGTTCCACCTGCAATGAGTCGATTCCGACCTGGTTGAGAGCCACGTCGAGAAGCTCCATGTTGTAAAGGATCTGGACATAAGCCTGAGCCACGGCGACACTCATGTCCTGACGTGCCTTCTCCAGATCGGCTGTAGAAGCCTTCAGATCCAATTCGCTCTCCTTGATGCTGTTATTGATCCTGGATCCCTGGAATATCGGCACCGCGGTGCCTAATGATATTCCCGTACTGGTCGTATTGGTGTTGGAATATGTGTTATCGGCGGTAAGGCCTCGTCCGAAGGAGAAATTCTCGCTGGCGCTGCCGCTGACCTGGGGAAGGCGGCTTCCTTTAGCGGTCTCAAGCCGGAGCTCCTGCTGCTTGACCTGAAGCTCGGCCTGCTTGAGGGTGATGTTGTTCTCCCGCGCGTGGCGGACGCACTCGGCGAGAGTCCAAGGGCCGCTGTGGGTCTGGCCGTAAGCGACCCCGGACATCAACAAAAAGGTTATGGGTAAAAAAAGGTATCTCATCACTTCTTTTCAATTATCTGATTGCCACGGACTTTATCGCCTTCCTTGAGACCGGACTTGATCTCGATGTTGATGCCGTCAGACAAGCCGGTCACCACAGGGGTCTTGTCGTATTTCTTCTCTCCCGTGACTTTATAAACAAAGGTTGAATCACCCTCGAAAGCCAGGGCGCTCTCCGGAACAGAAAGGACTCCATCAACTCCCTCAAGCTGGATCTCGGCGTTGGCACTGTAGCCTGAACGGATAGTGACGCTGTCGGGAACAGAGACAGCGGCCTTGATCTCGAACTCATTTGTCCCGTTCTTCTCCTGGGCTTTCGGGGATATGAACTCCATGACCGCATCGAGAGTCACGTCCTTCAAGGCTCCGACAGTGATTTTCATAGGGACCCCCTCACTGACTCGTCCAACCTCGGTCTCATCGATGAAACCGTCGAAGATCAGATCGCCCATGTTGGCGACTGTGGCGATGGTCGTTCCGTCGTTGAAGGTGTTGCTCTGGGTGACAGAATTACCAACCTTTACGGGAATATCCAGAATCAATCCGGAAATAGTTGATCTGATGAGAGTTGAGCTCGATTTAGCATTGCTTTTCGACACGCCGTCCCGGACCACCTCGAGGGTCTCTATCGCGGCTGCTTTCTCCTCTTTTGCCTGAGCCAGGGTCTGACGCACTTGATCATATTCCTCGGCGCTCACAAGATTCTTGTCGTAAAGGACCTTCTCACGGTCATAATTGGTCTGGGCCTGTTTGAGATTAATATCCGCGAGCCGAACCCTTGACTGGGCGGAACTCAGCGAACTCATCTCAGGAATGACCTTGACCTTGGCGATGATCTCGCCTTCGGCGACCATCTCTCCGGCTTCCTTATAAAGCTCAGAGATGATGCCGCTGATCTGAGGCTTGATGTTGACCTCGTCCCTGGGGATTATCTTTCCGGTCACCACCGAAGTCTTGTGGATGTCCTTCACCGAAGCCTCAAGATGCTCGTAACGGATCTCCTTGGGGCGGGAGTTCTTCCAGAGGGCCACAAAGGTCCCCACGAACACGATGGCGACCAGCGCCAGGATGATGTACTTAAGGTTCTTTTTCATATCTGTTGTTATTATTATTCATCGCGCATGGCGTCAACGGGTTTGATGTTCATGGCCCTGAGGGCGGGGGCAAGGCCGGCAAGGACTCCCAGCACGACCAGAAGCAAAAGCACGGCTATTCCCGTCCAGAAACCGATCTGGAAGGATATTCCAGAAGTGAAGTCTGGCATGCTGGAAACAATGCTTCCAGCTGCCCAGAGGATCAGCACCGAGAACAGGATTCCAAGCATCCCGGCGAGGATGGTGAGGCCGATGCTCTCGGTAATAATCTGGGAAAGAATCATTTTCGGGGTCGCGCCTATCGCTCTGCGAATGCCGATCTCGGTCGTGCGCTCCTTAACGGTCACCATCATGATGTTGGACACTCCGATAGCTCCGGCCAAAAGCGTTCCCAGACCAACCAGGATGACCAGGATATTGACTCCCGTGAAGAGGTTGTCAACAATCTTGAATATCTTCTCCGTGTCGAGCATCATCATGGCGTTCTTGTCGTCGGGTGCGATGGAGTGACGCCTGGAAAGCAAGCCTCTCACTTTTTCCTGAAGCACATCAGAATCAGCGCCTTCCTTTGCCGTCATGCAAATCATGTCGAATTTCCCGCCACTGTTATTCATCTTATCCATAAGCTGGTAAGGAATCACGACACTTTGGTCCGGACTTCCGTTGATGTTGATTCCCCCGTTGCGCCCGTCAACTCCGATCACCTGGAAGTAAGAGTTCTTTACCTTGATGAACAAGCCGGTAGGATTCTCCCCGTCAGGGAACAAGTTGGACCACACTCTTTTACCGATCACGCATACTTTCCGCTCTTGGGTGCAGTCCACCTCATTGAGCCAACGCCCGAACATCATCTGGGGAGATTCCACCCCGGCATATTCAGAAGTCAGGCCTTTGATGATTCCAGAATATGATTTATCGCTATAGGTGACATTTCCGCCCCAATCGGCATCCATCATAGTAACTATGTCCGCCTCCGGAACAAGGGTCTTTATCACCTCGACGTCGCTCTTGTCCATGAGCCAGTAACGGTCTCGTTTGAAACCTCCGTAAGGTTTTGATGTCCTGTTGGTTCCTATGATAATTGCGTTGGACGCGAAGCCTTCGAAATTCTGACTGAGGATAGCTTTGAGACCATTGCCTCCACCAAGCATCACAAGCAGCATGAAAATGCCCCAGAATATACCGAATCCGGTCAGAATGGTCCTGCTTCGGTTTCGGGACAGGGTGTCGATTATCTCCTTATATCTGTCGATGTCGAATCTCATGGCCCTGTCCTCCTATTTTTCCGCTCTCAAAGCTTCTATCGGACGAACCCTGGCGCCCTTCCAAGCCGGAATGATTCCGGCAATCGTTCCGGCCACAATCAGAAGCATGGTGGCTTCAATCGCGACATCAAACCCGACTCCGATGTTTTTGAATATATACAACTGGATAATCCCGGCATCCATCGGATGCGATCCTATCGTCTTATCGAGGGCAAAGTCCGCCAGCATCCCGATTACCATACCGATATATCCGAAGAACGCTGTGATCAAGACGCTTTCTACCACTATCAGTTTCATAATCGACCATGGCTTTGCACCTAGAGCCTTACGGATTCCGAACTCGTGGATTCTCTCCTTCACTGTAATCAGCATGATGTTGGAGACCCCGACAATTCCGCTCAGCAGAGTCAGGAATCCAAGAATCCAGAGGGCTGTGCGCATGATCCGGATGGCCTTGTCCATCTCCTGGTTGTTGAGATAGTAATTGCTCAGGTAGGTCGTCCGGGTGTCTTCCGGATGCATCCCATGGAAATTATTGATACCCCGCTTATACGCTTTCTCGAACTCCTCGTTGGCTTCTTTTGTGTCCAGGCCATGGAACTCGAGGGTCATCCTGCTTAACCATGCTCCATCCGTACGCATTGTCTTGGCGGTGGTGTAAGGGATGTAAGCCTGATGGCCCCAGGACTGCTCTTCTGATTCGTTGATACCTATGACTTTAAAAGGAATATTCCCTACCGTTATATGCCTTCCGAGAAGCTTGGAATAGTCCTTGTCATCTCCTAAAAGCTGTATTGCGGCATTCTCGTCTATAATAATATGCTTGCTTTCTCCTGCCAGGTCATTCTTATTGATGAAACGTCCTTTGACCATCCGGATCCTCCAAATGTCTTTCTGCATGGGATCAACTCCATAGATTCGTGAAGACAGCGCCTCACGGCCAAGACTGATAGTGTCGGAGAATTCCAAGTTGCCGAATGCCCGATCTATTTTTTCACTGAACTGCTCGGAGAAATCCAGATCCTTATAGTTAAAACGCATCAATGTGCCTTCCTTGATGCCATTATAAGGCTTACTGGAAAAGCCAGGATATACCGCTATGATATTCTGGATCTCATCGCTGGCATTGTTCATCAGCGCGTTCATCAAGCCGTTTCCGGTCCCGATCAACACGATGATGATAATGATGCCCCAGCTGACAGCCATGCCTGTCAGGGTCGTTCGCAGCTTGTTTTGCCGCAGAGTGCTCCATATTTCCTGAAACAGATCCAGCATAACTTCCGCTTATTTGAGCATTCCTTCGCCGCCGAAATGGACAGAATTATGAGCATGGTTCTCCTCGATCTGGCCTATAACTCCGTCTTTGATGTGGATGATCTTGTTCGTGTAATTGGCCACACCACTCTCGTGGGTCACGACAATGATCGTAAGCTTCTCTCGCTCATTTAGTTCCTTAAGAAGATCCATGATCTCCACGGAAGTCTTGGAGTCAAGGGCTCCTGTCGGCTCGTCCGCGAGGATGATGTCCGGCTTGGTCACAAGAGCCCTGGCGATGGCGACCCTTTGCTTCTGGCCACCTGACATCTCGTTGGGGTAATGCCCGGCCCAATCCTTAAGCCCAAGGCGGTCAATGTATTCCATTGCCATCTCATGGCGCTTGTGACGGCTTACTCCCTGATAGAAAAGAGGCAACTCGACATTCTCGACCGCGGTCTTGAAACCTATTAGGTTATATGACTGGAAAATGAAGCCAATCATCTTGTTGCGGTACTCTGCCGCTTTAGCTTCGGTGAGATCCCAGATAAGTTTCCCGTTAATGCGGTATTCCCCGCTGTCGTAGTTGTCCAGGATACCTAATATATTGAGGAGGGTGGACTTGCCGGAGCCGGAAGCACCCATAATAGAAACGAATTCACCCCGTTCAATCCCGAGATTAATCCCCTTCAACACATGCAGCGGCTGCGCTCCGAAATAGGTCTTGTTGACGTCTTTAAGCTCTATCAGCATACGTTCGTTTGATTTGTTTTGTGTATTAGTTCTCTAATACACTGCAAAGGTACAAATGTTTTTCTATTTCGCAACACTTTAATAACAAAAATCGTCCCCTTGTCCATATAATAGACGAAGGGGACGATAAAATGTAACAGAAAAGCGTCAGGCCTCTCCGGTGAACACTCCGATGAAGAGGATCAGGCCGGAGCCGGATTCGGTGATAGTGTAGATGAACGGGCTGTCGGCTATGAAGGTCTCTATCTTTGGCGGCTCCCCTGGGGAGGTTGAAAGCATCCCTTGCGTCGCGGCTACCGCGGAAGCGCCTTCCTCATCAATCTTGAATATCGTTTTCTGAACCAGCTTGCCTGTCGCTCGCGAGAAGAAATGGCTAAGAGGAAGTTCAATCGAGTATGATGTCTCGAAAGAGGGTATTGACACTGCCGCCATCCCCCGAACAAATTTCTTCCTCATTTCAGACCACACGGACGAGCTGAGTTTCCCCATAAGACCCTCAAGGTCGAAACGCTTGGATGGCAGGAGGATCGTAAGGTCAAAGGAATTATGCTTAAAGGGAAGACTCACAGCCCGGAAATCATCACCCACATAATAACTGAACCACTCCAAGATGTTCATCATCGGCATGATTATCTCCTTCTCGGGACTGGTGAAAAATTTATCCTGTTTCGTCGCATCTTTCTCGAATGGAAACCACCAGGCATCTTTGAAGTAAACCGCGTTCATCAGAGACTCGTCGAACGGCAGGATAGGGAGGGGGGCCGTACTTATAAGACCGCCGGTCTTCTCCTTGAACCACAAATCCTCGGGACGGTCTCCGACCGGCTGCTCGTCAAGGGTTTTCGCCTCGATCTCAATGTGGTCAGCATAATAATACTCCTTGAGAAGATCAAGGTATTCCTGCGTCATCTTTATCGCAAAGACATCTGACATGTAGGCGCTGGAAAACTTCAGCTCATTCCCGCATTCCTCTCCGGTCAGATCACCGATGAGACGTTTGAAGTACCCGTTCACCGCTTCGACGTCATCTCCCTCCAGGCCAAGAACCTTGCAGAACTCAGCCCCGTCGGAGGAGCTCCGGTTCCCTTCCATCGCGAGGACGGTCTGGATGCCGAGAGTGCTGAGAAAGACGTTTCCGCCCTCGCCGTAATGTTTACGCAGGAAGTTGAACGCGAAATCATTGGAGGGGTCGATATTCTTCTTCTGATCCTCATCCAAAGAAAGGCGGGTTTTATGGTAACCTCCCGGAAATATCCACTTTTGCTGGTTTTCCTGGCTTTCCTGGTCTTTCTGGTCATCTTCAGGCACAGGGTCTTTCGGAGCATCCTGAACCGCCGGAACCTCCGGCTCGACAACTTCCTCTTGCTCCTCAGCAACCGGCTCATCTTTCCTATCACATGACTGGAAACAGAATGCGGAAAGTAACGCCGCTAAAGTAAATAGGTATAAATTCTTTCTCATAGCTTGTAAATATAATAAGTATTACGGTATTATTTACTTAAGACTGTATCATTTCTTCTTTATCGGCACCGGAATACACTCCGATGAAGAGGATCAGGCCGGAGCCGGACTCGGTGATAGTGTAGATGAACGGGCTGTCTGCTATGAAGGTCTCTTTCCGAACGATGGATGACAGGTCTGCAATGGGAACGTGGGCCTGTGTGACGGACGCGGCGGAAGCCCCGTCCTCGTTCATCGCGAACGTAGCCTTCTGTCCTATTAATTTAAATGGCGCAATGCCGTCGATGAACTCAAAATCTAGTATCTGCATCTTAGAGTAGGACGTCGAGAACACGGGGATTACCATCCTGACCTCTTTCCTTACAAACTCTCCCCTCAAGCTTTCCCACGCTTTGGAATCGAGTTTCTCCAAAACGCCGCCCACATTGTAGCGGGCAGTAGGAAGGATTATTGAAAGATCGAATGTGCCGTCGCCGAAAGGAAGGCTTACGGCGGAGAAATCTTCACAGCGATAGAGATTCACCTTCCCATCCTTTCTCATAAATGGGGTCGTGACAGACCTTTCGGGCTTGGAGAAAAACTCGCCAGGCGTTTGATCCTTTTCGAACTTATCCTGCCATTCACCTTTGAAAAGGAATGCGTTAAACAACGAGGTCTCGTTCTCCTTTATCACGAAAGGTGCCGTCTGGATCATTCCGTCGGTATTATCCTGACACCAAATATCCTCCGGGCGGCTTCCGATGGGTTGCTCAGAAAGGGGTTTCGCCTCTATCTCATGATAATCAACAAAGTAGTTGGACTTTAGGATATTGATAAAGCTATCAGGGTATTTTTCCGCGCGAACATCTCTCATGAAAGCGTTCGCCAAGCTGAGCTCTTTGCTGAAAGCTTCCCCCGATAGAGCCTGGATAAGGTGCTGGAAATAGGTGTTCACGCCTTCCATGCTCTCTCCCTTGAAACCAAGATTCACCCGGAGAGCCTCGCCGTTCTTTACGACGTTGCACACCATCGCCAGTGTCTGCTGGTAGCCTAAAGGGCTTAACAACATATCCGTTTCTGCCTGGTAATTATCCCTGAAGAAACGAAATGTGTAATCGTTAGAGGGAGCGATATTACTCATCTCCGACTCTGTCAGAGAGAGCCTCGTCTTGGGAAACACGGTTTTCTCAACATTGTCTTCCAGGACTATCTCTCCTTCTTCCTTCCCGCAACATACGAGAGCCGCCATCATCAAGGCAAAAATGGCTGGAATCAAATATTTCACTCTATTAGTCATTGGATTATGGTTTGTTGGTGATACATTTCCTATATAATAAATCCCAATTCTCTAAAACCTTGCATGACAAATCGAAAAATCATTGAAAGAGTTCATGTTAAAAATGGTTTAGTTATGCACAAAATTATAAAACTAAGATGATCTTGAAAACCATCTTAGGGTTGCTATGCCGGTTCTGCAACAAAAAAATCTTTGTCGCAAGAACTCTCTACAATCAAATAATTGATTATAAGCTATTTTGAATTAATTAATGTGTAATCTTGCAACAAGATATTTAACTTTTTCTAGGGAAATATGCCAGATAATCCTCTTTATACTTGGCAGAAGAAGAAGTTATTTTTTTCAGTAATCTGTTTTTTAATGTCCTGGTGTTTGTTGAGGTCTCATCCAAAAGAATCGATATTGTGGAATTATTGAATCCGGCGAAAATGTAACAGGCAAGCCGAATACTATCCTCAGGAAGATCCGGGAAGTCCTCCCGGAAATGTCTAATGATATTATCAGCCTCTAAATTAATTTCGTTTTCTAAACGTTGCCTTGCCTTTTCGTCTGTATTTAAGATGTTGACTTTACTTCTGATGGCATAATAGGTGTTTCTCAAACTATTATAATCCAACTCGTCCGGATTGTTATGCAATAATTCTAATAATTCTGACAGATAATTGAAGCTGGCTTTTGTTTTCTCTCTCTTGATGATGCTTATTTTGGACTCAAAGTCTTTGTTTTCTTCACCCTCAATTCCGCAAACTGCCAAGAGTTTTTGCGTAAAAGTGTGATTTCTTAGCCATTTTGCCTTTCGCATCGGTCGTCGGAGCGGCTTCTTGGAGTCCA
>CACZZZ010000011.1 GCA_902785825.1 uncultured Bacteroidia bacterium | reverse complement strand
TAGTTCATCCGCACCATCCTTCTCACATCAAAAGCAAATATAAAAAGTACACCGCAACCTCCATATTGGAATCACGGTGCAAATCTAAAAGATGCTTACTCGCTACCGCTCAGAATGACATGTGGCACTAGCAATCCTTAAGGTCGTCGGGATTCACCCCGGTGGACTGGAGGATAACGTTAGCGTCGAATCCCATGCTTTTCAAAGCCTTGGCGACCTCAGCTTTTCCCTCAGCTTTACCATCGGCCAATGCCTCCGCGCGGATCTCCGCACGGTCTTCGTCGGTCAGGTATGATCTCTCCTTATAATCAAACATAGAACGCAGGTACTGTTTTTTGTTCTCCAGCGTAAACGGAGACTGCCGGCTGGCCTCGAAAACCCTCTCGTAGCGAGCACCGTACTCCGCTGGCCTTTTCGCGAAATTAGTCATATTCCTAAGAATATCAAACCATATTTCGACAGGAGTCATCTCGCTTCTGGGCTTGCTCACCAGGCGCGGCAACTCGCACAGGCATATTGTCAGCTGGCGGTTAACTGTTTGGAGATGTGCGGCTTCCGCATTATTTAAGCGCGTGGCCGAAGTACTTAGAAATTGACTTATATATTAATAATCTGCACTTTATCTGCCAGCGACCAGATTCTTCGCTAGCGCTCAGAATGACATCAGGGCGTTCAGAATGACATCAGGGCGTTCAGAATGGCTGTGTATATTCTATCTACCTGCATTATCTCTCGTCACGAATGACTTTATGCTTTATCTTTACCACGGCGAAGTTCAGCTCTATCTCCGTCTCGACTGATTTAGTACTGAGGTTTCGGCCAACTACTTCGGCAAGAATATCCCCTGTACGCTGGAGTAGACTCTTCTGCCCGGCACTGCCATCCTCCGCTGTCTGCAGTGATTCCATAGTTCTCACAAGTTCACGGACCTGAGCGAATGTGTCAATTATCGCCAGTGTCGTTCTAACAGCCTGTTCGCTTTTCAAGATCGTCGCTAACATATACAATCCCCGCTCTGTGAATGCTGTTGGAACGACTGGGCTAAATCTCAGCTTCTTAAGGTGGTCGAAATTTTCGACCACCTCCTTTTTTTCCGTATCATCAAGTACGAAAAAATATCCATCAGGAAATTTTTGTGGGTTGTTGCGAACTGCCTCGTTTATTCTTTTGGTCTCAACTCCATACAATTCCGCTACATCAGCGTCAATCAGAACGGGCTGGTCTCGCAACACAATAATCCTTGACTCCACTTCTTTTGTCGTCACCGTCAGCGACATTTCATTTTTAGTTCCCATAGTTCATTTTATTTGTTTTCCGCGAATATGTGGCAAGAAAACGTAAATAATGATAAAAAACAGAAAATCCTTGCCGTACCCCCTGGAAATGCTGATGCGCATGGCCCGGACGTATCGCATAAGAAGATTGTCCGCTGGCGGTTAACTGTTTGAAGTTGTGATATTTCCGTATTTCCTAATTGCTGAGCCGGAGAACTTAGAATGTGGCTTATTTATTAAAAATCAGCGCCTTATCTGCCAGCAGCCCAGATTCTTCGCTGCGCTCAGAATGACATCAGGTCGCTCAGAATGACAGTCCGTTATCCCAGGCCTTGGTGTTTGCCGTCATCCCCGGCTTGACCGGGATCTCATGCAGAGGAAAGATGACCAATCAGTTCCCGATCGCAATAGAGAGAAGATGGCCGATCAGGTCGGCCATGACGGATGTGAAGGTCGGCCATGACGGTAACGTGGCCGAGAAGATCTGGTGGCTGTGAAGCGACGTTTCCAACCGGATTTGCTGTTTGTCGCCCACCTCTGTGAATGAGAACCCCGATCGTGGCCGGGGTGACATCGGCTGTGACGGTTGCGGTGCCGGGGAAAGGCCGGATTTGGGCGCGGTGGTATATGTGTCACGGCGGAGGCAACGTAAGTACCCGGAGAAGTACTCGTGATTCGGAATAACTTGGTAATCAGGTAATTCTGTTTCTGATCTTCTTCGCTGAAAGACATATACACCTTCACTCTTCACTGCGAGGAACCGCTGCTTAGACGATTTTGCAACCCCTTAATAATCAATACCTTCCAGCAAATGCGCAGCCAGCTTACGAAGCTTAATCTTCTATTCTGATTGAGATCAAATCTTTGTATTTACTTGATTCAAAGATTCTTTTCAAAGGTGACGCAAGAATACAAAGTTCACCTCGCTCTTCTGTCTCGATATAATCGTATGACCGGTAAATCTGGATCCCCTTTTCAGTAGCCAATAGACTGGATTTGAAACGCCCGGACTCATCGCTTTTATGAGGCAGTATAGTCTGATAGCTTATCCATGCGCACCTATCATAGTAACGTTCACTCCCGCAACCGTATCGCTGGCTTAGTTTTATCATTTGTCCCACATTACATTCGGACAGTTTTTGCTTTATTCCATCCTCAAGGATCTTATCTTTTTGATCTGGTACAATATCCATTAATAAAAAGATACAATCACGCAAGTCCATCAGTATAGATGACGGCAGATCATCTTTAAATGAAAATATGTAGCTATCGTGAGTCTCAAAATGGTTGTATAGAGACTGTGGATATATCTCATCAAATTGCTTGAGATAGAATGTTTTGCCATCGTTGTTGCCTTCATTGAAGCTAATCGGCATTTCGGTCTTGCGGATCACGGTCTCCAAAGTTAGAGAGATGTAGTAATATGATTTCATGCACCATGAATTATTGGGTAATAAAACAATGAGAAAGGGCTTTGACTTTGTTCTGACCAAGCCCTAGATAAATGAGTCTGTCAACTTTCCTGGTGATCTCATGATCAAGATGTCCTCCACTGGGATAAAACTTCCAAGGTGACATGTATATAAGGAAATAATGGGTGGTCACACCGATCATTTCCCCTTCGCAAAATCGCAACTGCCGTTGTTCCATTTCCTGAAAGGTATAGTATTCCTTATTCTTTGCCACATCGATCAATTCGTTGAGGGTGAGTTTGTCAAACATCTCCTTGAGCTTCTTCTCAAGGCTTATAGACTTCCAGCCAGTTGAAGAGTCACGTTGTGTCTCGGTTGGCAGGTCGCAAAAGTCAATTATGCCTTTTCGTAGATTCCAGATATTGGCGGGAGTTATCTCCGCATTCAACTTGATCGAAGACTCTTTCAAATAATTCGAATAGTCGAACAGGGTTGGAGAGTATAATTGTTTAAGATTCTGGGCGGAGACCGTGTCCGGATCCGCATCCACTTGAAACAGAATTCCTATTCCTATAAAACGTCCCATTATATTTACTGCCTTTTACTTGTTTTTCTTACTGACATAGATAATACCCTTGATGGAACTTATCGGGATTGTTTCGCACTGACTGGTTTTACCTCTTTTGTTGTCATGACATCCTTTTTATAATCGGTTTGTTCTTTTTCAGTAAGCCACCCTAATTTCACAGATTTCGAAAAGGCGCTAGAAGATTGTCTTTCATGTCTCCGCCGACGCTATATCTTTATCTTTGCGTACACGCTTCACCGTGTGCTTGAGCTTCCCGATGAAAAAGTTGATCTCCAGTGACGATTCCGTCTCATTCGTCTGAAGGTCGGGCATTACGATATCCGCAAGCATATCGCCAAAATGATCCATCATGGACAGCTGTTTCTTCTTATCTGTCTCCTTGTGCAATTCAAGCAGTTTCCGTCTCATGCCGCGGACTTCAGAAAAAGTTTCTATAATTGCGAATGTCACTGCTTTCGCACGCTCGCTCTTAAGAATAGTTGCAAGCATGTATAACCCTTTCTCTGTGAATGCTTTGGTTGACGAGCGACTCTTAATAGACACTTTTGTGGTCAATATTTTTGACCGCAAATAGTGTAACTCGCTATTACTCAATTCAAACATATAATCTGACGGGAACTTGTCAAGGTTATTCCTCACCGCTTGATTCACTTCCTTGGTCAGAACCCCATACAACGTCGCCACGTCCGCATCAGCAATTACTTCAGTCCCACGGATCGTCACGATTTTCTCAAAGACATCTTTGGATCCAATCAGAATCATTTCAGGTTGTTTTTTACTACCGCTTTTCATAACTTTTTTATTTTTAGTGAATTATGTCCATCGCCGTTTAATAAAAGCACAACGCGGGTCAGGTGCGATATGACCTAACTCGCGTTGTGGACTCTGGGTGCCACGGCAACCAAACTTGTTATGTCGCCAATATAGCAACTTCTTTCCGGAAAAGCAAATAACCAGTAGGGAGATTGAACGCTGGCGGTTAGGCGATGGCGGTTTGTGCGCTGGCGGTTATCTGAATGAAGATGTGAGGTTTACGTATTTATTAAGTGCTGAGATGGAGAACTTAGGATTTGGCTTATATATTAATATTCAATACTTTATCTGCCAGCTGGCAGATTCTCAGGGAGGTCGACCTGCCTCAGAATGACGGACCGTCATCCCCGGCTCGACCGGGGATCTCTCCCGACAAAGAGATGGCCGATCAGGTCGACCATGACGGTAACGCAGTAGGTCAGCTGCGATGGTAACGCTACAAGCCGGCCATGACGGTAATGCGGTTTATCGGGCACCTTGGGCGGCTGTGAAGCGACGTTTCGTGCCTGTTTTGCGGTTTCTCGGACACCTTGGGCGGCTGTGAAACGACGTTTCCTGACGGTTTTGCGGTTTGTCGGCCACCTCTGATAATGAGGATCCCGATCGTGGTCGAGAGTGACATTGGCCATGACGTAGGTAGATTCTTCGCTGACGCTCAGAATGACAGGTGGCCCTTCGGCTCCGCTCAGGGAGCGGGAGCGTCAAAGTTCAGGGAGCGGGGTGGACAAAGCGGGCCAAAAAGCGGGAGCTTCGGCCTAACAAAAAAGTTACACGGTAAAACTTTATTGTTTCAAATGCTGATTTTCAGAGCTATTCTATAACCATATCGAACTGGTCATAGGATGCGGTGCGGTGAGCCAGATGGCGGGTGGAAGGAGATATTCCGAACAAAGGCGAGTATGTCCGAACCTTGATTGTCTTACCGTCAGGCATGAATTCGAGGATCCTGATCCAACCGTCTCCCCCATTGCCTTCCCAGCCGCCACCAAGCGTCTGGACGTTGAACATCATCTGATGGACATTCTTCCCGAAAGAGTTCTTGTCAACCCGGTAGGCAGTGCTCAACTCGAAATCCTCCTCAACATTCTTTGTTGGAGAAGGACGACCGGTGTGACCGCAGATCACCATCCGGATGTTCGGTACCTTGCTGACAAGGTTTTCCCAAAGCATCTTACCGGAGTGGTTGCCATCCTGCTTGGTGACCCAGTAGCCCTCGCCGGAAGTGTATTCCGCTGTCTTTTCCTGAAGATAAGAATGAGTCAGGTAGATCACATAGTCATCCTTGTAGTTGTCCGACGTAACAAGAGAGCGAGCCCACTCCACCGCACCAGCGGAAGGGGCGAACTCAGAGCTGATAACCAGGATCTTATGGCTCCACCCGGGAATCTCGAACTCGAAAGCGGCGTTCTCAAGTGAGGCGTGCCCCAGGCGGTTCGGATATTCCGCCTTCAGGCATTCGACATAGGACGGGTTCCTCTCGAAGGAAATATACTTGGGAAACTCGGTGTTGTAGTTCTCGCTATGCTTGTAGCCGTAATCATGGTTGCCACCGCATGCGATGAACGGCACCTTCCCGTCAATCCTTTCCAAGGAGCGGCTGATGCTTTCCCACATCTGGACGCTGCTCTGGTTGAGCATGCGACGGTCCAGGGCGTTGTTCTCATTCTGCTCCACAAGATCGCCGGTGCAGAGCACGGCCTTGATGTTGAGATGCTCGACATTATCCGCGACCCAGAGTGTTGTCAACTCGAATATTGGCTGGTTAATATCGTACTTGACATATCCCTGCGGATCCCCGAAGAGAATAAAGGATGATGAGGCCGGATCGGAAAGATTTTGACGATCCGCGCGATTCTGGGCCGGCAGAATTACTGAACTGACCGCCAGCAATGCCAAAAGAATATATTTCTTCATATAAGAACTAGCTGATTATCAATTACTCTTCAACTATCCCCGCTTCGATCCATTTCCCGGCGAGAGCGGCGGCATCAGCGGCAGCCTTCTCATCGCTCACCTCGTATTTGTCGGTCAGCAAACGGGTAAGGTCCTCCACGGAAAACTCCTTGCCTTCCACGCTCTGCCAAAGATAGGCGGCGGAGTCATTCAACGTGATCATCTTGTTGAAATTGACCTGGGATATTCCCTCCCCGATCACCACATACTGCCCCACGATCGAGCGCAGTGTGAAACCTTCTTTGATCCTCATAATATCACTCGTTTGTAAATTGCCAAAATATATCTCCGAATAGGCCGCAGGGATCTCCATAACGCTCCCTTGCCAGGCTTTACGACCTTGCCGTTCTCCTTACGGATCTCAGTCACAAGTCCGATCACGTTTGAGGAACGACAACTTTCTGTGCCACAGACATTTCCATCGCCCATCAAAGTCAGCGAATCCCCTTCCACGGCGAAAATCCTATGCATTATGTAACGCTGCCCCACTTTTGCCAACACGATATCCCCCACTTCAAACGGCTTTGAGGGCTTGGTAAGAACGACGCTGTCCCTATCGCCTTTTATGAAAGGCAGCATGCTGTTGCCCTTCGGGGTCATGACAACCTCCTTTCCCTCGCCGAGGAACTCACCGATCCCCTCCATGAAGAGATCCATGTCCA
Organism: uncultured Bacteroidia bacterium; assembly: GCA_902785825.1. Lineage (GTDB taxonomy): Bacteria > Bacteroidota > Bacteroidia > Bacteroidales > UBA932 > Cryptobacteroides. The sequence continues at coordinate 78,906 of CACZZZ010000011.1, read as the reverse complement.
CGATCTTACCCTCGGGCCTTCCGCTCTCACGCATTTCCAAGAACTTCTTTTGAGCACACAATTGCTGCCTCATCATCAGGAAGGCAGTCGAGCAGATAGCACGGAACCTTCTGAACCACAGAGGAAACCGTATCGAAAAGCCCGTCAGCGATCGGCTTCAGGGCCCGGAGTCCGGAAGATGATGAATATAGTGAGGCGAAACCTTCCACCAAACTCATCCGATGAATCTGGTCATGCGGAGCCCTGTTAATCCGCACGACCGCTCCCACGGGATAATCATCATTAATATAGCATGGGGTCTTGCCACTCCAGGGAGTACCGTAAACCCTTGGAATTCCGTCCACGACCCTGATCACAGGATTGTCGTCATTTAGAAGCCAGGCACCATCTATATTCTTGAGCCACAAACGGCTATGGGTACTCTTTCCGGTTCCGCTCTTGCCCAAGAACAGGAATCCCTTACCCTGGCAGACAGTACAGGAGGCATGGATCTCGAGCGTATCGAGGCCTGCCGTCCTAAAAGCGTACATAAGCATCAAGGCGTTGTTGACGCAGAAGACCTTGTTTGAGGCAGTTTTCAGCCAGCCCTTGGAGAAATCAGAAGACACTTTAAGCCAGCCGCAGACCGGAAGATCCGGCAGCGGAGCCATCTCGAAAAGATAGCCTCCTTCAATTGTGTGAATATCAATCCTTTGCTCTCCAGGCTCCGGCTCAGAGACATAAAGCTCTTTCTTGCCTTGAATATCAAACTCAGGGACAACCTCAAGACTGAACAACTCCTCCGTCTCATCTATGACGAAAGGATCATAATTGCCAAGAGCTTCCCATGCCCGGTCCTCCCCTTCCAAAGACAGGGAGAATACGTGTCCGGCCACTTTATATGTTCTTTTCAGGAGCATCAGCGATAGTTTCAATCAGACAAAGATAATAATAGTCGATGAAAGATAAAATTTTTGGAAAAGGGTGGTTTATAATTAAATTCGCGTATATGTCGGAAGAACTGAACCTCGTCAAGGACCTGGCGGTCATCCTCATTTCCGCCGGAATATTCACGATTATCTCAAAGGCGCTCAAACAGCCCCTTATCCTTGGCTACATCATAGCCGGCTTCCTGATCGGCCCGAACATCGATTTCTTTCCCGGGATCAGCAGCCAGGAGACCGTAGATCAATGGTCCGAGATCGGCATCATATTCCTGATGTTCGGACTCGGACTTGAGTTCAGTTTCAAGAAACTCATGAAAGTCGGTTCCAGCGCCATAGTGACAGCGCTCGTGAAGTTCGTCGGGGTGTTCATAATCGGTTTCGTGACTGCGCAGGCATTGGGCTGGACACTGATGGAAAGCGTTTTTCTCGGCGGACTGCTCTCAATGTCCTCCACCATGGTCGTGATCAAATCTTACGACGACATGGGCCTGAAGGACAAGCCTTACGCCGGGATGGTCTTCGGCACACTCGTGGTGGAAGACCTGATCGCGATCCTGCTGATGGTGCTGCTCTCGACCATGGCCGTGTCGCAGAGTTTCGCTGGGAAAGAGCTGATCCTCAACATCGTAAAACTCGTCTTCTTCCTCCTCCTGTGGTTCCTTGTGGGAATATTCGTCATCCCAACCATCCTCCAGAAAGCCAAACGATTCATCAGCGAGGAGATTCTGCTCATCGTAAGCATCGGTCTCTGCTTCCTGATGGTGACCCTTGCCACGGCCGTGGGTTTCTCCTCAGCGCTGGGTGCTTTCGTGATGGGATCCATACTTGCGGAAACAACTGAGAGCGAACATATTGACAAGATTGTCGAACCAATAAAGAACCTTTTCGGAGCGATTTTCTTCGTCTCTGTCGGAATGATGCTGTCCCCTGAGGCCATCGCCGCCCATTGGGCTTTGATCCTCCTGATTGCTGTGATAGTCATCGTGACCCACATCCTGTTCGCCGGAGCCGGTATGATCATCACCGGCAACAACCTCTACAACGCGGTCCACACAGGATTCAGCCTCGCGCAACTCGGTGAGTTCGGCTTCATCCTGGCCGGCGTGGGATGTTCCCTCGGGGTGATGCGCGGCTTCATCTATCCTGTGATCATAGCCGTGTCCGTGATCACCACTTTCACGACCCCTTACATGATAAAATTGGCTGGTCCAGGCTACAATTTCCTCCAGCGGAAATTGCCGAAAGTCTGGGTCGAGAGGCTTTCCTCAGCCAATGGGCGCTCAAAGAACACCGCCGCTGAGGACAACGAATGGAGGAAGCTCCTCACCGCATGGTTCACGAGGGTGCTTCTTTACGGAGTGGTGATCCTCGCCATCTACATTGGCTCAAGGCTTTACCTGCGTCCGCTCGTGGACAAGATCATGCCTGGAGCCGGAGAGTTCGCTCGCAAGTGTGTCGTGGCCGGTGTCACACTGGCGGCGATGTCTCCATTTCTGTTCGGTCTCGGTGTCCATTCCGGATCAATCAGCAAGAGCGCTCCCAAACTGATCAAAGAGAAGCAAAGCAACATCTGGCCGATCATGGGCCTTGTCCTCGCAAGGGGTTTCCTCGCGATAAGCGTCATCCTCGGAGTCCTGTCAACCTATTTCGACCTGGCCGGGTGGACGATCCTCGCGATAATCATAGCGGGAATCGCCTTCATCATGCTGGCCCGCAAATCCATCCACAAATATTCCGGACTTGAGAAACGATTCCTGCAGAACTACAACGAGAGGGAGGAAAGCGAGCGCAGGGCAAAGCCCGTCAGCTCTTCAGTGCGACAGAAACTCTCGACTTACGACGTACGTACGGAAGCGTTCCTCATCGCGCCTGAGTCATCTTTCGCCGGATCCCGCCTCAAGGACCTCCCCATCCGCGACCAGTCCGGAGCGAATATCATCAAAATCCAGAGAGGTTCCCTCTCCATTGTCATCCCCTCCGCCGACGTGACCCTTTTCCCCGGGGACCGGCTGTTGGCGGTCGGAACCACCGAGCAGCTTGAGAAGCTGCGGAACCTTATCTCCAACTCAATCGAAGACTCCCCTCTCGAGACCGGAGACGACGGCTTCGGAATAGAGCCCAGAACATTGACCGCCAACTCTTTCCTCACCGGCAAATCCCTAAGGAGCGCCTCGCTTAGGAAATACCAGTGCATGGTCATAAGCGTGCTGCGGGGTGAGCAATTCATCACCAATCCGGAGCCGGACCTGGTTTTCCAGGAAGGCGACACAGTATGGATAGCCGGGAATATCTCCAACATAGAGACGAATGAAACGAACTGACATCTCCCCTGAAAGAAAAATGAACGGCTGGCTGGCCCTTAGCCCGCTGGCCGTGTTTCTGGTCACGTACCTTGTGACCTCAATCGTCTGCGGTGACTTTTACAAAGTCCCCGTAGCTTCAGCCTTCCTGCTCGCCTCGATCTACGCGGTGCTGATCACGCCTGGTACAATCCAGGAAAGGATCACGGCTTTCTCCAGCGGAGCGGGTGACAAGAATGTCCTCCTGATGATTTGGATATTCGTCATGGCGGGCGCTTTCGCCGCCTCAGCCAAGGCGATAGGCAGCGTGGAAGCCACTGTTAATCTTACACTTAGGATATTACCAGGAAAGCTGATCCTTGCAGGTCTTTTCCTGGCTGCCTGCTTTATCTCGATGTCGATCGGAACCAGTGTCGGCACCGTGGTGGCACTCCTTCCCATCGCCGCTGGGATAGCCCCACAGGCCGGGATTTCCCTCCCGATGATCACAGCCCTGATCGTGGGTGGAGCCTTTTTCGGAGACAATCTCTCGTTCATATCCGACACGACCATAGCCGCCACGACGACACAAGGCTGCACAATGTCAGACAAGTTCAAGGCGAACATCTGGATAGCCGGGCCAGCCGCCCTCGTGGTCGCCGTGATCTACATAATAATCGGCCTCAACCTCGACGTCCATCCTGAGATTGGAGCGATCAATTTCTGGAAATTGCTTCCCTACCTTTCTGTGATCATATTAGCCATAATGGGAGTCAATGTCCTTGTTGTACTCACAATCGGCCTGACCCTTTGCGCAGTGATAGGGTTCGCCGACGGGATGAGCTGGACAGGATTCCTGGGAAGTGTCGGTGAGGGCATAGCCGGGATGGGCGACCTCATCATAGTCACAATGCTGGCTGGAGGAATGCTGGAGATTATCCGAAGGAATGGTGGTATTGACTTCATAATCAAAGGCTTGACAAAAGGCATCAAAGGCCGTCGGGGAGCCGAGTTCAGCATCGGTGGGCTTGTCGGAATATCCAACATCTGCACGGCCAACAACACAATAGCCATTCTCACGACCGGGAATATAGCCAAGGACATCTCGACCCGCTTCGGTCTCGACCCGAGAAAAAGCGCGAGCATCCTGGACACTTTCTCCTGCGTTGTCCAGGCCATTATCCCGTACGGAGCGCAGCTGCTGATGGCCTCAGGCCTCACTGGGGTTCCAGCCACAGAGATAATCCCCTACCTCTATTATCCTTTTATCCTTTTCGGGACAGTTTGCCTGTCGATCTTGCTGAGGTTCCCGAAAAAATATTCAGGTAATCAGATAACCACATGAGAATAAACATATTACCATGAAAACTAATATCAAGATAGGGCTTTTGCCAAGGATAATAATAGCGATCCTCCTCGGTATCACTCTCGGGCTTTTCATGCCGAGGGCAGTGGTGAGGATTTTCGTGACTTTCAACAGCATTTTCAGCAATCTGCTGCAGTTCCTCATCCCGCTGATCATCATAGGACTTGTCACTCCTGCAATTTCCGACATCGGCAAAGGTGCCGGGAAGTTGTTGCTAATCACTGTGTTAATCGCATATTGCGATACCGTTTTCGCCGGGCTGCTCTCTTACGGGACAAGCGTTGCGGTATTCCCGAGACTTATCGGAGGCACAACCGCGGAATCTGTAGCGGAGTTCGAGAATCTGGAGCCATATTTCACAATCCAGATTCCGGCGATGGTCGATGTCATGTCCGCCCTCGTGTTCTCTTTCACCCTTGGTCTGGGCATGGCTTTCTTCGGATCGCCGCACCTGAAGAAGTTAGCGGATGAATTCAAAGAGATAGTAGTCAAGACGATAGAGGTCGTCATCATCCCTCTTCTCCCGATCTATATCTTCGGCATATTCCTCGGAATGACCCACACAGGACAGGCCATGAAGGTTATCACGGTCTTCATCTCGATCATCGGAGTCATATTCATTCTACATGTTCTCCTTCTCGTCATCCAGTTCTGCCTGGCTGGAGGAATCGTGGGGAAAAACCCCTTCAAGGCTCTCGGGAATATGCTCCCGGCCTATTTCACAGCCCTTGGCACCTCGTCCTCCGCGGCGACGATACCTGTGACATTGGACTGCGTCAAGAAAAATGGCGTCAGCGACGGGATCGCCGGTTTCACGGTCCCGCTCTGCGCCACGATCCACCTTTCCGGAAGTTGTTTGAAGATAACGGCTTGCGCTGTCGCTCTAATGATGATGCAGGGAATGGAATTCGACTTTTGGATGTTCCTTGGTTTCATCATGATGCTGGGGATCATGATGGTGGCCGCACCTGGAGTCCCAGGGGGTGCGATAATGGCCGCCCTCGGTGTGCTGGCGGCCATTCTAGGCTTCGGTGAGCAGGAGCAGGCGCTGATGATTGCCCTCTACATCACCATGGACAGTTTCGGTACCGCCTGCAATGTCACAGGAGACGGCGCTATAGCCCTTGTTGTGGATAAGATTTTCAGGAAGCGGAAGGGCGACGTTCCCCTCTCGGCGGACGGTTCCGCGACTCCTGCCAAGTCTTAAACTGCTCCTCTGTGAGGATTTCCTTCAGTCCAGCCTCGTAGGCTTCCCGGTCAGCCTTCATTTGGTTCATCTGCTCCTCAGTCATATTGGGTCTCCCGCCATCGGCCTTCTTCTTGTCCGGTTTAGCCTTCTTGGATTTTTGGGCCGTATTGCCTGAGTCATCTCCGTCCTGATGCTGACCGTCCTTCGGAGGACGTCCCATTCCATGTCGGCCAGGACCACCGGGCCCACCAGGGCCGCCGGGACCACCCATCATCATCCGGGGATATTTCTGATTGAGTTCAAGAAGTTTCCCGGCCTGCGTCTCATCAAGGCCAAGTTGCTCGACCATACGTTCAGTCCTCATCTTGACCATAGTGGCCTCATCTGGCCTTTCACGGCGTGTACCGCCGTTTTCCTGTGCGATGGCTCCGATTGATAGCATAAAAGCCATCGCAGTGATAAACAATACTTTTTTCATAACCATTTAAACCAATTAATTTAACAATCAACCGATCACCATAATATCAAAACCCCGGCCAAAAAAGCTGGCTTCCGGAAGTTGTTCGACGAAACCAGCCGCGACATCGACGAAATCCCTTCATGCCACTTTGCAACCCGGTTGCGCCATTTTTCCCCGACCTTTGGAACAGATAAAAAGAAAGATATGGAAAAAGAGAACAAAGAGAGACTGGTTAAGATCATCGTGAGCGCGGCCCTGCTTGCCGTAGCCGCCGTGGTAAGCAAAATAGCCAACCTCAAAATGTGGCAGGAATTGCTGTTGTTCCTGGTCCCCTACCTCATCGTCGGAGGCGAGACCCTAAAGGAAGCCGTCGAAAAACTGTTCGAGGGAGAGCTTTTGGACGAGGATTTCCTCATGAGTATCGCAACGCTCGGAGCCCTGTGCATAGGATTCCTTCCCGGAGCTGAAAGCCAATTTCCCGAGGCTGTATTCGTCATGCTGTTCTTCCAGGTCGGAGAGTTTTTTGAGGATATGGCCGAAGACAGGAGCCGGGAGTCAATCACCGAGCTTATGGACATAAGGCCGGACTCCGCAAACGTCGAGAGAAACGGCTCGACCGAGACCGTACCCCCGTCGGAAGTCGCTGTGGGTGAAACCATTGTAATCAAGCCCGGAGAAAAGGTTCCCCTCGACGGAATAGTTCTCGACGGCAATTCGAATATTGACACAGTCGCCCTGACGGGAGAAAGTGTGCCGAGAGGCATCTCCGAGGGAGATACCATCCTCTCTGGCTGCGTCAATCTCAGCGGAGTCATTCGTGCCAAGGTCACGAAACCGTTCGAGGAGTCCACCGCCTCGAAAATACTCGAGTTGGTTGAGAATGCCTCCGAGAACAAGTCCAGGAGCGAAAGCTTCATCACGCGTTTCGCCAAGGTATATACCCCGATAGTTGTGGCCCTGGCCGTCATTCTGGCCTTCTTGCCCCCGCTTTTGTCCGGGAATTTCAGCGCCGTGTTCTCCAAATGGCTCTACAGGGCTCTCACATTCCTTATCGTGTCATGCCCCTGCGCCCTTGTGATCTCGATTCCCTTGGCATTTTTCGGAGGAATAGGAGGGGCCGCACGCAAAGGCATATTGGTTAAAGGATCCAATTATCTCGAGTCCCTCGCCAAACTCGGGACAGTGGTCTTCGACAAGACCGGAACCTTGACTGAGGGAGTTTTCGAGGTCACAGCCGTCCACCCTGAGACCATCGACGAGAAAGAGCTTCTCCACCTCGCCGCGCACGTGGAAAGATATTCAACCCACCCGGTAGCCGTCTCGCTGCGGCAGGCATATCCGGACGAGGCGGACAGTTGCTCTGTCGAGGACATCGAGGAAGTCGCCGGGCAAGGTGTCAAGGCCAAGGTCAACGGCAAGACTGTTTGCGTGGGCAACAGCAAGATGATGGAGGCGATCGGTGTCTCCTGGAAAGATTGCGAGAAAAAAGGCACGACCGTCCATGTCAGTTTGGATGGGGAATATGTGGGACATATCGTGGTATCCGACAGGGTAAAAGCGGACGCCGCCGAAGCTCTGAAAGCCCTTAAAGAGAACGGAGTCTCAAAGACCGTTATGCTGACTGGCGACAAGGCTGATGTCGCCGCTGCGGTGGCTTCCGAGGTCGGTGTCGATGAGTTCAGAGCGGAGCTTCTCCCTGGAGATAAAGTCGCTGAGGTTGAGAAACTTATAGCTGGTAAACCGGACGACAGGAGCCTGGCGTTTGTCGGAGACGGGATCAATGACGCTCCGGTTCTGGCAAGAGCTGACGTGGGAATCGCCATGGGAGCTCTTGGTTCAGACGCCGCTATTGAGGCCGCTGATGTTGTCCTTATGGATGACAAGCCTTCCAAACTGGCTCAAGGCATCAGGACGGCCCGCAAGACCCTCAGTATCGCCAAACAGAACACGGTCTTCTCGATCGGAGTTAAAGTGCTTGTCCTGTTGCTCGCCATGTTCGGCTTGGCCGGCATGTGGATGGCTGTCCTGGCTGACGTGGGTGTGATGGTCCTCGCGGTCCTCAACTCCACCCGCGCCCTCAAAGCCTGATAACCTGATAATCAAACATTTCCCAAAAATGCGTAGCTTATCTAGCCACGCATTTTCTGTATGTGTTTGGCGGCGAGTGACTTGTGAAAAACGTCTTCTTTTACTATTTTTGTGATATGTCAAAACAGGAAATAACACATCTTCTTGAGGAGCATGATGTTAAGGTAACCGCCAACAGATTGCTGGTGGCCGAGGCTCTATCAGGTGCGGGAAGGCCTCTCAGTCTCACGGAACTTGAGGAGGAGATAGGATCAATGGATAAGTCCAGCATTTTCCGCAGCCTGATGACTTTCAGGGACAATCACCTCGTGCATGCCATAGAGGACATGGAAGGCACCCGTTACGAGCTATGCCTTAGTCATGATCATGACCACGACGAGGACACCCATGTCCATTTCTATTGCGAGAAATGCCACCGGACTTTCTGCCTTGAGAATATTCATATTCCTCCAGTCGAGCTTCCCGGAGGATATGACGCCTGGACATCGAATTATCTGATTAAAGGAATATGCCCCTCCTGCTCCGGCCAATCATTAGCGTAAACACTTAATTTACAGACAATATGAAACGAACATCTTTATTGATTGCCTTGGTGCTGGCAGCCTTTTCGGCTTCTGCCCAGGACATCCAGCTCCCCGCCCCACAAAAGAACGCGGAAATGACTCTCTATCAAGCCCTTCAAAACAGGGCGTCAAACAGGAGTTTCTCATCGGCTCCCATTTCTGACCAGATCCTCTCAGACCTTCTGTGGGCAGCCGAGGGAATCAACAGGGAAGACGGGAGGCTGACCGCACCCACAGCGATGAACACCCAGGAGATCCGTCTTTATGTCTGCCGGGAAGATGGCGCCTATGAATACATAGCCAAGGACAACAAGCTGCTGAAAGTCAGCGGCAAAGATCTCCGTGCAGATGTCGCTGGTCCTCAGGCCGGGGTCGCCAACGCTCCTTTGTTCCTTGTGATCAGTTGCGACCTGAACAGGTATTCTCGTAAAAACGACCACTCGAAAGTCATGGGGGCTGTCGATGTTGGTTACGTGTCGCAGAACATCTGCCTCGCCTGCGTGGCGCTTGGGCTATCCACAGTTCCAAGGGCCGGGATGAACCAGGAGGTTCTCCGCAAGGAGCTCGGCATAGTGGAAGACCAACTTCTTCTCATCAACCACCCCGTCGGCTACAAAAAGTAGCCATTTCGGAAGCGATTTACACAAAAAACGCGTAGCCAAATAAGCTACGCGTTTTTGATTATCAGGTGTTTACAACCTTACTTCTTGTCGATGGCCTGGCCGATGAAGTAGCAGCAGGCGGCGACGACCATTCCGTTGATCGAGGGGATGCCCCACTTCACAAGGTTGGCGACCACAGCGCCAAGGACGACACCGGCGATCGCGGCCCAGTTGACCTGACGGGTGGGCGCTGAATCATCCTGATACTCTTTCCTGTGGCTGAAATAGCTGCAGATCAAGATAATACCGACGGGAGGAAGGGTGCAGTTCAAGACGTTGAGCCAACCGACGAAGTTCCAGTAAAGCCAGACGGCCGTGACCGTTCCGATAATACCGGCAATCAGAACCATGGCTTTCTTGGGAAGTCCGAAGATGTTCGAGAGGCCAAGACCCGAGGTGTAAAGGGCATTGTCGTTGGTGGTCCAGATGTTCAGTCCGAGAACGAAGATGGCGATATAGAACAGGTTGAGGTTGAGCATAACCTCGAAGATGTCGTTACCACCGACGTAGATGCTGGAGACAGCGCCGAAGAAGAACATCAGGGAGTTTCCGATGAAGAAGGCCACCACTGTGACAATCAGGCCGATCTTCGGAGTTTTGGCGAAACGGGCGAAGTTAGGTGTCGCCGTACCTCCAGAAACAAAGCTACCGATCACGAGGCCGGCTCCAGCGATGATACCGAGATCCTTAGTACCTTGGGCGAACTGGGCGATAAGGGTCGAGTCTCCCCTATTCACAGCCATGATCATAGCCACGGTACCGAGAATCGCGACCGCAGGAACAGCGATATAGCTGATGATCGTAAGGCTCTTGATTCCGAAATACGCGCTGGCCGTCATCAGGATACCGGCGATCAACACCATCACATACCCCTGCCAGGGCATGTAGTCGGGAGTTACCTCGAGACCCATGATTTCCTTGGCCACAGGGATGGCGAACATCGCCAGACCAACGCCGAACCAACCGATCTGGGTGAAGCTGATCATCGCGCTGGGAAGGTAACTTCCTTTCTCGCCGAAACTGCGGCGGGCAAGCATGTCGAGGGTCAGACCGCTTTCAGCACCGATCCAACCCAAAGCTCCAGTGTAAGCTCCGAGGATAAGACCGCCAAGCAACAAAGCCCAGATGAATCCGGAGAAATCCAGTCCGGCGGCCAGTTTCTGGCCGACCCACATGGATGCTGAGAAGAAGGTGAAGCCAAGCATCACCATGAACATGCTGAGGGTGCTCTTGCGACCCGACGGCTCGACTCGGCCGTTGGTGAAGTCGATGTCGACTTTTTGGTTTTGTTTACTCATATCCCTTTAGGGTTTGTTTGATTTGTTCAAGCCGTTTAGTGGCGACATCGCGAAGGGTCAGCCCCCTTGCCTTGGCAAGGAACACCCGCTCGTCACTGTACAGTACGCTCTGGTCTCCAAGCTCAGTGAAATGGGTGACTTTCAGCCAGTCTTCATAAGAGATCGGGGCCTTGTACCCGAGACGCTCCTGTGTGAGATCCATTATGTCCACCTTGTCAGAAGCCTCCAGGACCTCTTCCCAGTACGCCACCACCTCTTTGTAATGGTCGGGAATCTCGTAACGCCTCGCTCCACCGTCGTAAATAATACACTTCTCGTACAGGGAATATCCGTGGGCCACGACATATTCACGGAACTCGGGACTGACGATCCCGTCGCCCCAATAGAAATCGATGTCGGGGACCTGGAAACCGAGGCAGCCACGATCCTGGTACACATTGAATATCCCTTCGTAGAAAAAGCATGTGAAGCCCTCGAATCCGGGAGAGAAACTCTTCACTTTAGGGACGAGCTCCTCCATGAAATCAATGGCGTTCGAGCCGCCGATAGTGAAAAACACAATCCTCTTGAAAGAGCCGCCGTGATCCCGGAACCAATTGATAACGTGATCCATGCACATTCCGAGGGTCGCACCGGAGGCTATAATGTCACCCACCATCAAGACGCAATCTTTGCAGGTGCGGACTTTCTGGTAGCGGACGTCCAGTCCCTTTATCACATCATCCTCGATGATTCTCTCACAAGAAAGGAAATCCATGTTCGTCACGCGGAACCCCGCCCTGAAGGCGCATTCCTCGATAGGATAATTAAGTCCTCCTCGGAGGATGGTGAGAATATTGACGTCTTTTGAGAGCCCGGTCTCAGAGAGGTATTGCATGCCTTTCATCGTAGCCGGTACCATACTTTGATAAGAGCCGAATCCAACGACCTCCGGAGAGGCCATCAGACGGCGTGTGCCGTCGCCACTGACAATCAGGTACTCATTAAGAAGTCCCTCCTGCCTGAGCTTGTAAACACTTTGATGTCCGGTCTTCAAAAGGACCGCGTCATCCAGATTATGTTTCATTGGTGATTCCGATTAGTCCTAACCGGGTTACAAAGTTAATCCTTTTATTATAACTTCCCATACCGCGGTCCAGTAGGTTACTAACATAGTTATCAACCACAATAACTTTCCAAAAAATTCGTATATTAGCAGTCTGCAACTGAAGAAGACAATGGCTGTATTCATAAAGGAAGTTATTGGAAGACGGCAACTTCGACAATTCGTCCGTTTCCCGAACGAGCTCTACAAAGGCAACAGTTATTACGTTCCGCAGATCGAATCCATGGACATGGACACGCTCTCTCCGGAAAAAAACAGGGCCTTTGAGGTCTGCGAGGGTAAATACTGGCTGGCCGTGGATGAGGACGACAAGGTTGTCGGCCGCATCGCCGGAATCATCAACCACAAGTACAACAAGAAGGTCGGCAAGAAAATATGCCGTTTCGGATGGATTGACTTCATCGAGTCACAGGAGGTGGCGACGGCTCTTCTCTCCAAGGTCGAGGAATATGCCAGGGAGAAGGGCATGGAGATGGTGGAGGGGCCCGTCGGATTCCTGGAGTTCGACGTGGCCGGAGTGCTGGTGGAAGGATATGACCAGATACCCACGGCATACGGGAAATACAATTACCCCTACTACGAGCCGATGATCCTGAAGGAGGGATATGTCAAATCGACGGACTTTGTGGAGTACAGGATCACGGTTCCGGACAACGTTGACAGGTACATACGGCTCGGCGCCATGGTCGGGGAACGTTACGGCCTAAGGCAGGGCAGTTTCCGGAACAAGAAGGAACTTGTCCGGAAATATGTCGATGGGATATTCAGTGTGATGAACACCTGCTACGCCCCTCTTCACGGTTTCTCTGAGCTTTCCCCCGCCCAGTGCGAGGATCTGAAAAACCAGTTCATCTCCAACCTCCAGCTCGACTTCGTGTCAGTGGTCGTGGACCAGGAAGACAACGTCGTGGGCTTCGGAATCACATTGCCATCGCTTTCAGAGGCTCTCCAGAAGGCTAAAGGCAAGCTCTTCCCCTTCGGTTTCATCCACATACTCAGGGCCTTGAAGAAGAATGACACCATCGACGCCCTTCTGATCGCCATCCTCCCCGAATATCAGGACAAAGGGGTGAATTCGATGATCTTCTCAAAGATAGGTAGCGGAATGATCAAGCATGGGATAAAGTATGTGGAGAGTACGAGGGAGCTTGAGGACAATCACAGCGTGCAGAATATCTGGGGACGTTTCGAGCATCACCTCCACAAAAGAGCAAGGGTTTATTTGAAAAATCTATGACCATGACAGAGAAAAAAGCGGTCAGAATCCAGAACTCCATCCTTAACGGAGTTGAAAAAAAGGCCTTGGTTTGGCTTGCCGAAAGGCAACCCAAATGGGTAGTTTCAGACCTCCTGACTATTGTCGGGATCATCGGATCCGTTATGATAGCCGCAGGTTTCGTCTTATGCGGGAAAAATATCCACTGGCTCTGGCTCAGCATCGCTGGTTTCTTTGTCAACTGGTACGGCGACTCCCTTGACGGCACAATCGCCAGAGTCAGGAACACCCAAAGACCAATTTATGGATATTACCTTGACCACACGGTTGATGTGATCAACGAGGCTTTCATGTTCCTGGGCGTCGGGCTTTCCAGCCTAATGCGCATTGACATTGCCCTCCTGATATTCATAGCCTATCTGTGCCTTACCCTCAACGTCAGTATCAACGCCCATTTGAAGAGCGAGTTCAAGCTCACCTACGGCAAGCTCGGCCCGACCGAGTTCAGGGTGATTGCCTGCATTCTCATCATGTTGATCATATTCCTTCCTGGCTTGAGGGAGTTCCACACGACAGTCCGGATTTTTGGCCATGACCTGGCTATGGGGCCTCTCGACATCCCTGGTCTCGTGATTTTCTTGGTCCTTATGTTTATTTATATATGGACTGTGATCAGCGATGCGAAAGGTTACGCCAAGATTGATCCCCTGCCCAAACAGGAGGACTAGACATGCCCCTGCTACCGGTTAGTGAACTAGAGAAGCTCGTCCCTATTTTCAGGGGAAAGGCCGGGAACGCATTGGCATCCTCTCTCCGGAAACTACTATCAGTTAGCAAGTTATCAGATCTCTACGACGAGATTGACTGTTTCCGTGGGCCAGAGTTCGCGAGAGTTTTACTCGAACGGCTCGGAATAAGATACCTCCTTGAAGGAGAGGAAAAACTAGCCAATCTTCCGGATGGCCCTTTCATCACAATCAGCAATCACCCTTACGGTGGCATTGACGGAATCATCCTGGTCGATCTGATCGGTCATATAAGGGATGGTTTCAAGGTGATGGTCAATGAGTTCCTTAACCTGATCGAGCCTCTGAGCCCTTCATGGATCGTCGTCAATCCGAAGAACAATAATAGCAATGGTGTCACAGGGAAGAATATCCAGGGAGTGAAAGAAGTTCTAAACAATCTTAGGAATGGCAGTCCTGTCGGTTTCTTTCCGTCTGGAGCAGTGTCAGACCTCAAGTTGAAGGAGATGGCCATCCGGGACAGGGAGTGGCAGGAACCTCTAATCCGACTCATCAAAAAAGCCAGGGTGCCTGTTGTCCCTATTCGTTTCTTCGACCGCAACTCCAACCTGTTTTACCTTTTGGGACTGATTGACTGGAAAATACGCACACTACGACTCCCCCACGAGCTGGTCAACAAAAGCGGGGCTCTGATCAGGGTCGGAATTGGTGACATCCTGACCGTTGAAGATCAAGACAAGCATCCCGGGATCGAAGATTTCAACTCATGGTTAAGGAATAGCGTGTACGGGATGCCAAAGCCCTAAGGTTTTATACCAATTACAGTGATTAGTAAAAATGGATAATATAAATGGTCAAATTTGTTATTTCGCGATACCCTCATCGACAATATAATAATCCTTGGCCTTTAAGGCTTTCTTCCAAGGCTTTACGACCTTTCCTGAGAGTGTGGTCACTGGAGAGACTTGCTTTATCCTGATCTCAACCTTAGGAACTTCATTATTGGTGACAATCTCCAGTTTGTCGGGCAGACTTGTCTTAGCTTCCGGTTCCAGGAATATAACCACATAACGTCCACCGTCGGACAATTTTTCCCCTTTTATCTTTTTAAGAGGGTTTGAGTTTGACACGAAGTAACTACGGATGTTCCAAGCGGGGACTTGGAAAGATTCGATGTCCACGGTGTTTTTGTCGATAGGTGAACTGTACTCCACAACCATCCCGACAGGGGTGCCGCTCTCTGAGACAAGCGCGTCAGCCTGCTTGACCTGGCTGCCGCAAGACGATAATACACAGGCTAATATGATGGAACATATCAGTCCATAAACTTGAATTCTCGCAGTTCTCATAAGCATTAAGATAAAAAAATACGGGGGTAGTAAATTCAAATTATTACCCCCTCGTCGTGGAGCATAGGAGGATCGAACTCCTGACCTCCAGATTGCGAACCTGGCGCTCTACCAGCTGAGCTAATACCCCAAATCAGAACGCGAATATAACAAATTTTTAAATATATCTTCCAATTTTTTCGTCAAATCACCTGGAACGGCGGCAATGTTGACATCGTCCTGGAGGAAGACTCAGAGATGCTTGAACGTACTGTCGTGACCGCTCTCGGTATCCGCAAGGACGAGAAGAAGCTCGGTTACGCTGTCAGCACCGTCAACTCCGAGAGCCTTATGGCCACCGCTTCCCCTACCCTGGGTACAGCCCTTTACGGTAAGGCGGCTGGTGTCCGCGTGACTACAGCCCCTGGTGGTGCCACCGGAGCTATCTCTATCAACGATTCAGCATACTACACGCTTTTCTGGGCAAAGAAAGTTCAGTAAGAATGTGAGTATTTATATTGGGCGAGGATGGGCACTAAAGTGTCCATCCTCTTGTTTTATATTAGTGATATTTTTATTTTTGTGTATTCGGGAATACGGAATCAATCTAATCCAATACACAAATGAAAGCCATTTTTTGTTTATCAACACTAGCCGCCATCGGTTTACTGGCGGCCATGACAGGCTGCTCAAAGACAGCGGTTTGCCCCGCTGGAGTCAAGACAGACGCTCTTGACGCTTCCGCGTGGGGACAGTCGGAATGGATCTCCGCGGCGGACGCGAAGGTCGCCGTCGAGAATGACGACGACCGCTCCTCGGACGGGGCCAGCTGGTTCGTCAGCACAGTAAAGAATGAGGGTAAGGTGGTCAGCGCCAAATGGATGACGACCGGACTCGGAGTATTTGAGATCTACGTGAACGGGACTCTCATCGGTGAGGAGATCCTCAAGCCTGGATTCACCCACTACGCCAAGACAAAACGCTCATTCACCTACGATGTGACCGGTGCCTTCAACACTAAGGGAGGAGCTGAGAACATACTGGCCGCACAGGTAACCCCCGGTTGGTGGGCTGACAAGATCGTCACTCCCGGAGGAATGGACAAGGTTATCGGTAAGAAATGCGCTTTCAGGGGCGTCCTCGAGCTGACTTACGCCGACGGCACAAAGAAACTTTACGGGACGGACACCGAGAATTGGAAAGCCGGGATCGCTGGTCCTGTGAAACACGCCTCCATATTCGACGGAGAGGACTACGACGCCAGGGAACTTCCTGGTTATGACACACCCGAGAAGCTCTCCACCCCGGAGGTTAACAATGAGTTCAATGGGGATATACTTCCTTCAGAAGGTGCCGAGATCTATCTTCGCAAGGACATAGCCCTCGCCCCTGTCAAGGCATACATCTGGGAAGGTGTCGAAGGAGAGACAGAAGAGGATTATGGCAAGGTCATCATAAAGAAAGAGTTCGCTCCCGGAGAGGTCATGACTGTCAAGCCCGGAGAGACCCTCGTGGTGGACTTCGGTCAAAACGCCGCCGCTGTCCCCCACTTCGTGTTCAAGGCCAAGGGCGGCACTGTTCTGAATTGCCTTCCTTCCGAGCTTCTCAATGACGGTAACGGTGCCAAGAGCCGTGGAATGGACGGCCCTGAGGGCAGCACACACAGAAGGAATCTCCGTGTCGGAGAGAACAACATCAGGATCCTTTACACCTTCGCTGACACCAAGGACTTCGCGGAGTTTACTCCCGTCAGGACCTTCTTCGGTTACAGGCTCGTATCCATCACCGCCACTGACGAGGTGACGATCAAGTCCATCGAGTCAATCCCTGTCACCTCCATCGCCGAGAATCTCGAGACCGGAAAGATAACGACAGGCAATGATCTCATCAACAAGCTGATCTCCAACACCATCTGGGGTCAGAGATCTAATTATCTTTCAGTCCCCACCGACTGCCCGCAGCGTAATGAGCGTCTCGGCTGGATGGCTGACACTCAGGTATTTACCGAGACCGGTTCTTTCTTCGCCAACACGGACAGCTTCTTCCACAAGTGGACCCGCGACATGAGGGACTCCCAGAGCGAGGTCGGAGGCTATCCGGGTGTCGCTCCCACCGCCCAGTATGGCAACGACATGATGCGCCTCGGATGGGCCGATGCGGGTATCATTGTTCCTTGGACAATCTGGAAGCAGTTCGCTGACAAGAAGATAGTCGATGAGAACTGGGCCGCGATGGACAAGTTCATGAACTATGTCAACGACACCAAGTACAACCACGAGACACACGCCCACGAGAACGGCAACTACCAGTGGGCCGACTGGCTCAGCTACGAACCTCTCGAGAGCTGCGGCGGCGGTATCAATATGAAAGACAAAAATGGCAAGACCGTCCGTCGTCCGGAAGCTATCATATATTGGAACTATCTGAGCGCCAGCTACTGGGCTATCGACGCCAGCATGATGGCCGACATGGCCGCCGCAACCGGCAGGGACGCCACCAAGTACCGCGCGATGGCCGAGAACGCCAAGAAGTACATGAAAGAAACATTCTTGAAGCCGGACGGTACTTTCAAGACCGAGATCCTCAACACCATGCAGACCCCTGCCCTGTTCGCACTCAAGAACGGTTTGGTCGAGGGTAAGGCGAAGGAGAACATGATCGCCAGGCTGCGCCAGAACTTCAAGGATCATGGTGATTGCCTGCAGACCGGCTTCCTAGGAACGTCAATCCTGATGGCGACATTGACCGAGAATGGAATGGTGGACATCGCCTACACCCTTCTTTTCCAGCGTAAGAACCCCAGCTGGCTCTACTCTGTGGACAATGGTGCGACCACAATCTGGGAGCGCTGGAACAGCTACACCCTTGAGTCCGGTATGGGCCCCAGCGGCATGAACAGCTTCAACCACTACGCCTACGGAGCGGTCTGCGAGTGGATATGGGAGACTGCCGCCGGTATCGCCTCCGATCCCGCCAACCCCGGCTTCAAGCATATCATCATGAAGCCTGTTCCCGACAAGAGGCTCGGCCATCTTGAGGCTGAATACAAGTCAGCCGCCGGGACGATCAAGAGCTCCTGGAAATATGAGGGCGACAAGTGGATCTGGGAATTCACTGTCCCTGAGGGAGCCACGGCATCTGTGACCCTTCCTGGCGAGACTGAGGTGAAGGATTATAATCCGGGAAGCTATAAAGTTGAGAAATAATGATTTTTAGAAATGTTTTATCTGTTCTCGCGGGAGTCATCGTTTCGTGCGTCTCCGCTCTCGCGGGAACTTCAGTTTGTGACCTTAAAGTACAACACAGTGAATGTCCTCTCAGCGTTGAAGACAAGCATCCGATGATCAGTTGGAGGATGGAATCGGACAAGAGAGGCCAGAGGCAGACCGCGTACCGGATCATAGTCGTCAGAGAGTCTGACGGAAGCGTTCTCTGGGACACAGGCAAGGTGGAGAGCGACCAATCTGTTGATATTCCCTACCAGGGAGTCTCGCTCCAGGCGGAGCATGGATACGGAGTGAACCTAACCGTATGGGATGTGGACGGTAAAGAATACCAAACATCCTCCCGCTTCGAAACCGGCATCATGAATCCCCGCGAGAGCGCCTGGAACGGGGCTGAATGGATCGGTACCTCCCAATACAGGCTGGACGCCCTCGCAGAGCCCCTGTTCGAGATCGAGACGGACTTCTCGTTGCTGAATGGAGATGTTGCCTCGCTCATCCTGGGAGCTGATGACATCCGCCTTGAGAACGCATTCCTTAACGACTACGGCACCCAGTCCAAGGAGAACTACATCCAGGTGGACGCTGATTTCGGCAAGAAGGAAATCCGCGTTTTCCGGGTCGGGTATTACAACGAGGACAAGGCCGACATCCCCGTCATCACAATCAACGAGTCCAATTACCCACAGGGGAACCTCGGAGAAGTCTTTTCAGCGAGGTCGAAGGAGGCTCCCCACACCCTTAAGATAAGGGTGGAAGTCAGTGAGATAACCTTCACCCTGGACGGGATAGAGGTCTCAAGCGGACTGAAAGAACCTTTCTCAATAAACAAGATGGGCTCCGGCTGCAACCGAGTGTCTTTCCCGAACCTCAACTCGGTCGGTTTCGCCGCCAAGCCCGGTCAGAAGGTCGAGTACAAAGGATACCGGATCATGAACTCCGGCCAGAGCGAGGACACGGTGGTTCTCGACTCGAGGCGCGGCCCTGGTTATTCAATTTTCAAGGGGAAGCCAGGAGTGGAGATTGACGGGGAAAAGATAACTGTGTCAAATACTTCCAACAAGGATATCCGTTTCTGGGTAGATCCGAGCTACGGTTCGGAGACCATGCTCCGCTCTGAGTTCACACTGCAAGACAAGCCTATCAGGAAAGCCAGGCTATATGCTTCCGCCATGGGTGTCTACAGGCTCTTCCTCAATGGAGGCAGAGTGGGAGAAGACTGGTTCGCTCCCGGCGATAGCCAATACAGGGAAATCATTGGTTATCAAGCTTATGATGTCACAAGCATGGTCAACGCCGGCCGCAATGCCATCGGAGCGGAGTTGGCACCTGGCTGGTACACCAGCTACCAGACATTCAGCGCGAATAATTTCAACTACTTCGGAGACCATGAGGCCCTCCTTTCCCGCCTTGTCGTCACTTACAAGGACGGGACAAAAGACATATTCGTCTCCAACAGAAAGGACTGGAAGGTGTT
Source organism: uncultured Bacteroidia bacterium (assembly GCA_902785825.1). Taxonomy (GTDB): domain Bacteria; phylum Bacteroidota; class Bacteroidia; order Bacteroidales; family UBA932; genus Cryptobacteroides. The sequence goes on along the minus strand of CACZZZ010000011.1, from coordinate 58,979 downwards.
CAAGGACGGTCCGGTACGGGGAGGCAGCTTTTTCATGGGTGAGCATTACGACGCCTCCAAAGAGGTGAAAGGCTGGAGCGAACCCGGGTTCGACGACAGCGCATGGCTCCCGGTCGAGCGGATCAGCAAACGCGACTGGATCGACTTTGACATCGTGGCTCGCCATGATGAGATGGTTCGTGTCCGTGAGGTCCTTACCCCAAAGGAGATCATGCCGGCGCACAGCGCTGACGGCCACACGTGGATCTACAACATGGGAGTCAACATGGCCGGAGTTCCCTCTATCACCATCCCCGCCGGATGGCTTAAGAAAGGAGACCTGGTGACACTGGCTTACGGTGAGCAGGTATATCCGGGACTGAAGGGCGACAATAAGGAGTTCGTCAAGCTTTACGGCAAGAAAGGACTCGGAGTGGCAGGGCATATACTCTTCCAGACCAACCGCGTGGCGCTCGACCTCGACGTCTACATCGCCAATGGATCGGAAGAGGTAACAATCCAGCCCTCAACCACCTACAGGGGCTACCAATATATTCAGGTCACGCTTCCGTCACACGTGGGTCCCTTACCGATGGAGAACGTCAAGGGACTTGTGCTGTCTTCATGCCCTATGCCCACGGGTAGATACAATGCTGTCACTTCAGACAAGAGGACCGGCGAGCTGGTCAACCAGCTTTTCCGGAACATCCAGCGCAGCCAGCTGTGCAACTTCTACACCATCCCCACGGACTGCCCCCAAAGAAATGAGCGCATGGGATGGACCGGGGACGCACAGGCATATACCCGCACAGGAATCTACAACGCCAACACACAGAATTTTTACCGTCAGTGGATGGTGTCCCTCAGGGCCGACCAGGGCGTCGGCAGCGACACCGATGTCGCGGGAGGGATCGGCTCCACATCTCCGGATTTCAACAAGCATGACGTGACCGAGTTCCTTTGCGGAACCACCTGGAGCGCGGCCGTTTGCCAGGTGCCATGGCAGGTTTACACTCAGTACGGTGACAAACAGATTGTCGAGGAGAACATCGAGACGATGATGGACTGGCTTAACGGCATGGCGTTTTACCGGTTGAGCGACGAGTATCCGTACCTCGCATACCAGACAGGCGGTCTCGCCGACTGGTTGGCTATCGACGAGCGCACGCCCAACGAACTTGTGAACAACGCCATCTACATCCACATGATTGAGGCCACGGCCATCATGGCGGAGGCGATTGGCCGACATGACTACGCGGCTACCCTGTGGGAGCGTCACAAAAAGGCCAAGGCCGACTGGAACCGGGCCTATGTGGATCCGGTGACAGGGAAAACACGTTCCCGGGACGGGAAGATCGTCAACTCCCAGGCATCCTACGCTACTCCGTTGAATTTCAACTGTTTCAGCGACGAGAATAAGGCAAGGGCCGAGGCCTTGCTTGCCGACATAGTAGCCCATCCGGAGGACAAGAGCCAGAAGCCATGGACCATCACAACCGGTTTCTCCGGCACGCCGAACATACTTCCCGCACTAACTCGCGGAGGCTATTCAGAAGAAGCTTTCAGGATGATCTCATGCACGGATTTCCCCTCATGGCTTTATCCTGTGACTGAAGGCGCCACCTCGATCTGGGAAAGATGGAGCTCCTACGACAGCGCCTTCCTGCAGCCGGAGGTCAATGGCATGAACTCATTCAACCATTTCGCCCTGGGTGCTGTCGGACAGTGGATGTACGAGTTCCAACTCGGCATCACGACCGACCATATCAACGGTGGCGCCGGCTACAAGGATTTCGTGTTACAGCCGACCACTGGAGGAAACTACACCTCCCTTGAAGGCAGCTACACCTCAAGTTACGGAAAAATCGAGAGCGCTTGGACAGCTGACAAGGGCAGGATGACATCATACCGATGCCGTGTACCCGCGAACACGAGCGCCACGGTGTATCTCCCTGTCGGAGATGATATCATTAACGCCGAGGGATGCGACGGTGCGGTTTTCAGAGGCTTTGTCACGAGAAACGGCATGCGTACGGCCTGCTACGAGGTCACTTCCGGGAACCACACGTTCACCATTGATAAGATAGTCTCCGCCAGTTTCTGAAATTATCATTAAAGATATGAGACTCAATCGAATAGTTTATAACGGGCTGCTGATAGTGACAGCAGCCCTCCTGGCCGCCTGCTCCTCGTCGAGACATACAGCCGCGACCTCACCTGAGGCGGATTCAAGCCAATTCGTGAATATCATGGACGTGGTGCCGGACGCTATCCTGGAGATCCGTTACTACGGAACCTATAATTTCGTGGGAGACAGGATCGACGGATATCTCCAACCGACCGCCCTCCTCACAAAAAGAGCCGCCGACAGCCTCAAGGCCGTCAGCGACGATGTTATCAAGATGGGCTACAGGCTGAAGATTTACGACGCTTATCGCCCGCAGATGGCGGTGAACCATTTCGTGCGTTGGGCGGCCAATGTCCCGGACACAAGGATGAAGAAATATTTCTACCCCAACCTAGACAAATCCGTCCTTTTCGAGCAGGATTATATCGCTGAGAAATCCGGCCATACAAGGGGTTCCACAGTGGATCTCACCCTGTTTGACATGAACACGGAGAAAGAGCTCGACATGGGCGGGACCTTCGACTGGTTCGGTCCTGAGAGCCACCCCGATTTCGGAGGTGACCCTGTTAAAATGAAATATTCAGGAAACGGGAACATCACGGCGGAGCAGTTCCGCAACCGTATGATCCTGCGCGCCGCGATGCTGCGCCACGGTTTCAAGCCGCTGGACAGCGAGTGGTGGCACTTCACGTTGAAGGACGAGCCCTTCCCGGACACCTATTTCACTTTCCCAGTGACGGAACTTCCTTAACCTGGAACGACACTTCCAGCTGATCATGACTCGGGACAAGCCGCAAGACTTTTCCCGGGTTTTCTTTTCTCAGATCCTCGGCTGAGCCTTTCCCAATCGACATCAGATATTCCCTATCTTGAGCGGAAGCAATTACTTCTGAGGAAGTTATAGCGACAAAAGGCAAATTCAATCCAGGAGCGGCACTCATTTCCAGACACCAGTCTCCAATGCCCTTTGAGCTTATCTTGAGGCCATCCTCTGTCATACTGATGACAAACTTTCCCTTTCCATTGGCCGACGGCCAGATTATGGTCTGGCATGACTGATCTTTATCCGAGGTGAACACAGGGTCGCCACCCTCGAATCCAGGAGCGATAAAACGCAGGCCGGCCATGTCATCATCGGAACTCCACAGGCAGCCGTCAAGGAGCGGAAGGGTCTCATAACGGAAGTCAGGAAGAGTGTCGGGATGGTCCCGATATTCAGAGCGCAAAGTCTCGTCGAAAACATGTATATCCCTGAATTTCAGTCCTTGGGCATCCCACAAGAGATTCGCCCTCCAGTTGCGGCTGTTGAACCATAAAGTCTTGAGACCGCCTTCCCAAGGATCCTCCGTCACAATGACACTTGTTGGCGGTGTCACGCTATACTCTTTTTTGAACCAGCGCCCTGTCTCGCCCAATGTCTCAATCCGGACCTCACCATTGGCGGCCATTTCTTTCAGTTTCCCGGTCTGGGTCACAAAACCTTTCTCCATCTGCGCCCATGTGAATGAGTTCTCCTGGCCCACCTGGACATAATTATACCCCAAATGAGGTTCCTTTGTGAACATACGGAAGAACCAGTCTATCCACTTCGGATCGCCACCACCTCGCTCATAGACAGGCTCTAGAGACTCAACACTTTGGACTCCTCCCCCGACCGTGGCCTCATACTGGTGGATAGGGTCACTTCCGAGCATCCTGAAAACAGGTACAGGTATCGCTCCCTCGGGGGTCTGGGCTGGCATATAGCCATTCTGGCGGCTTGGGTAGAAGGCTCCGTTCCAGTAGCCTCCCCAAAGGGTGTAACCGTCAGTCCCGACCTGGTCTTTACACATGCAGGAAGCGTCTATCGAATATTTCTCATAAAGATATTCCAGAGTGCCGGAATCGATGAACCATGAGCCAACGGATTTCGGATATTCCCCGAATATCTCCTTGAATTTTTCCATATAGACATCGACCAGTTTCTCCCGTTCGGCCTGGGTGTAACCGACCGAAAAGTCAACATGGGCGTGCCAGTCCCAATGGAAACGGCCCCTCCAGGTCATCCCTGCGGCCTCGATATGGGGCTGGGTTATTTCCCACCATGCTCCGATCTCGCAGCCACGGGCTTTCTCCTCTTTCATAAGTTCCTGGTATGGCGGATAGATAAGAGCGTCATACTGAAGAAGATATGTGCCAATGAGATCCTTGGAGCGAAGGTCTTGAGCTTGCGAGACAACCGTCTGGTACAGAACCTCTTCCATGGGCTTGTCCGATCTGGGCTCGGTGTAACGGATGAAATTGATGATGTTGACGATCCTCGGAGACTGGGCAGATTGGGTATCCTTACCGGAACAGCCCACCAGCAGGAAAGCCGCAAGAGCGAATGTCAAAGTAAGTGATCTTCTCATAACTATATAGTTTAATATTATTTTCTATATTCGCAAAGATACACAAAACAAGACTATCCTTGGTCATGAAAAAGACATTTCTCACCATCCTGGCCGTCCTTCTCGCGGCGTCTCAAGGTCTCTCCGGGCAAGAAGTTTATTGCTATGCTGACCGGGACACATGCTCCCTTTATCTCGACATATTCCGTCCTTCTGAAGGGGCTGTTTCTAGTTCGGGAGAAGTCTCGAAACCGACAATAGTATATCTCTTTGGCGGAGGCTTCATTGGTGGACAGAGGAAGGACGATTTCACGACGAAGTGGTTCAAGCTCCTCAATGACAACGGCTTCCCCGTCGTGACGATAGACTACCGGCTCGGAATGAAGAACTACAAAGTCGGCAAGGGTCTCTCTGGCGCTTTGAAGGCTGTGGACAGGTTCCTGCTTTCCCAACAGGTCGGAGTCGAGGATCTTTTCTCCGCCATCACTTATCTGGATGTGAACAAGGAAACGCTTGGGATAGACACCGGAAACATCGTGTTCGCTGGAAGCTCCGCAGGTGCGATTATCACCCTCGCGGCCGTCCATGCCATCGCTAACGGCAACACGGCCGGACTTCCTGAAGGATTCAAGCCAAAGGGCGCGATCTCTTTCGCTGGCGCTATCATCAGCACCAGCGGAGCCCCGGATTTCAAGGACGCCCCATGTCCCCTGCTGCTTTTCCACGGAACCGCCGACAAGGCCGTGGCTTACAAGCATTACGGGATATTCGGTAAAGGAATATGGGGCAGCGACTTCCTTGCCGGCCGTCTTTCCAAGAAGGGATATCCCCACTGCATTTACAGGTTCAAAGACCGCACTCACGATGTGGCCGCTTATCACATGGTCCTGTGGGAGCTTGAGAGGCAGTTCCTCGAGGAATGCGTCATGGCTGGACACGTCAAGACACTTGACGCCTTTGTCGATGACGCCTCACTCCCCTCTTGGGGCTCTCTTTCCATGGGGGATATTTACAAATAATCCGTTATATTCGCCTAAATGCCATAAGTCATGGAACCCCAGATCAACGCCCACAACAAGGATGAGTACCCTCCGATGCACACGGCTGAGCATATCCTGAACGCCACGATGGTCAGGATGTTTGGTTGCCCAAGGTCGAGGAACGCCCACATTGAGCGCAAGAAATCAAAGTGTGACTACGAGCTGCACGCCTGCCCCACGGAGGAGCAGGTGGCCGAAATCGAGGCCAAGGTCAACGAGGTCATTTCCCGAGGCCTTGACGTCACGGTCGAGTATATGCCCCGTGTGGAGGCGGCAGGTATTGTGGACCTCAGTAAACTGCCCGAGGACGCTTCAGAGACGCTCCGGATTGTTCGGGTCGGCGACTATGACGCCTGCGCCTGCGCCGGGGCACATGTCGGGAACACATCGGAGATCGGGACTTTCAAGATACTGAGCCATGACTATGAGAACGGCCGCTGGCGCATCCGGTGGAAAGTGACGGGATGATCATGACTAATAGGAAAAAGAATAAATCCAACGCCTACAAGGAGGCGAATGAGGCGTTCTTGGCGGAGAAGGCCAAGGAGGAGGGCGTGGTAGTCCTCGAGAGCGGGATAATGTACAGGCGACTCAAGGAAGGACATGGGACCAAGAGGCCGTCAGCGTCTGGAGTGGTATATGTCAACTATACTGGAAGACTGATAGACGGTACCGTATTCGACACTACTGAGGGACAGCCTTTGCCTGCATTGTTCACTATCAGGGACCTTATCATGGGGTTTCAGGTGGCCCTGGTCAGGATGCGGGAGGGCGACATCTTCGAGGTCTATATCCCTGCCAAATGGGGCTACGGTTCAATGAAACTGGACGGCATTCCTGCCCACAGCACTCTGATATTCGAGATTGAGCTCGTAAAGATAGAGCGGGTGTAGGAGCCGTCAACGGGATCCTTCCTTCGCAAGTTTTGAGGCACTTTGAGCAACGCGAAGGCGCATCGGCGCCGTGCCGGAACGGTGAGTGAGGGATTTCGTCGCTACGCTCCGACCGGGAACTTTGAGCAATGCGAAGGCGCATCGGCGCCGTGCCGGAACGTCAGCGAGATGCGAAGCATCGAAGCAGTGAAGGCACCCGATGAAGCGAAGCGGAATCGGCATGCCCCTGGGGGCAGCCGCGAAGCGGCGGGGGTAGAAGGGATGGAATCCCGAACGAGACGCGAAAAGCCAGCGTTCAGCTGGCTTTGAGCGGTGAGTGAGGGATTCGAACCCCCGGTACGTTGCCGTACACCTGTTTTCGAGGCAGGCTCCTTCAACCACTCGGACAACTCACCTTGGGTGGTAAAAAAGGGTATGACGGAAAGGATCCCTCGCCATACCCTTGGTCTGGATGACTGGACTTGAACCAGCGACCTCCTGGTCCCTAACCAGGTGCGCTACCAACTGCGCTACATCCAGATATCAACATTTTGTTGACCCGTAGGGACGATCGGGCTCGAACCGATGACCTCTTCAATGTGACTGAAGCGCTCTGAACCGACTGAGCTACGCCCCTATTGTCGCGAATGCGGATGCAAAGATAGTAAAAAATCATAAAAAGTGATATATTTACTGAAAATTATAATCAACCATGAAATTCTTTAAACTTTTAATGGCCGCCGCGGCCGCTCTCACACTTGCCGCCTGTGCCGACAACCAGAAAGCGAAGACCCCTATCTACGCATGGGAAGGTATCAATGAGAAAACCGACATGGACAAACTATCTGAGAAGTTCCGCTTCTGGAAATCCCAGGGGCTTGTCGGTGTTTGCATGGGAAGTGACAACCCCGTGGTGGTCAGGGAAGCCGCCAAGAGGGCTCACGCTGAAGGACTTGAGTACCACGCTTGGATCGGCGCCATGACGAGGGGAGGTAAACCTCATGGATGGTACACCGTGAACAGGCTCGGACAGCCCGCTGATGAATATCCCGCCTATGTTGATTACTACAAAACACTTGATCCTGCCGATCCGGATGTCCGCCAATACCTGATAGACCTCTATTGCGGAATCGCCGAAATCCCGGAAGTGGACTATGTCCAGCTGGATTACATCCGCTACGCCGACGTCATCCTCGCCCGGGGCCTGTGGGACAAATATGGCCTTGTGATGGATGAGGAATATGCCCCCGCGGACTACTGCTACTGCGACGACTGCGTGGCCGAGTTCAAGGAGAAGACCGGGATTGACATCAAATCTGTCGAGGACCCCTCCAAGGTCAAGGAATGGGCCCAGTTCCGTTGCGACAAGGTTACAGAGCTCGTCAACGCGATCGTTGACGCCGTCCATGCGAAGGGCAAGAAGGTAAGCGCCGACGTGTTCCCCGGCCCCATGTCATATTCCTACTGGATGGTCCGCCAGGAGTGGAGCAAGTGGAATGTCGATATGCTTTTCCCGATGAACTACAACGACTTCTACATGGAAGGAGCTGACTGGCTCGCCACCATTTGCAAAGAGGAAGCCGAGTATGCGCCTGAAGGAGTTCCGGTCATAAGCGGTCTTTTCATCTGCAGGGACTGGAAAAACAAAGACAAGGTGACAGATCCAGAGAATTCAGGACTGTTGCCTTCCGAGATAGAGACAGCGGTTCGTGGTTCGCTGGATAATGGAGCGGCAGGTATCTGCCTCTTCACTCCCGGCGATATGACGCCTGAGCATTGGGACGCTCTGGCGAAAGCCCTTAAATAAGTTTAAACGTCTCGATCGAGTTGTGCCCGAGATGGATTTCCAGGACATCGCTATCTACCGGAACCGGTGAGCCGGTCTCCTCTTCCACAAGGTTGCACTTCACAATTGACTTGACCTTGAAAGGAAGCCTGACCTTGATGTCCTTGTCAACTCCTTCCATCTCAACCAGCCGGAGGATCACGGCATCATCACCGTCAGCCTTCTTCATGGCGCACAATCCGACATAAGGATCGGAAATCTCCATATATGAGTGGGTTCCCTCGAGGGACCCACTTTTGTTTTCCTTCGCGACCACGGTCAAGGGATGGTTTTCCTCCAATGCGGCGGCATAACCATTCTTCCACCCCTCAGGATGTGTGGTGACGGAGAAATGGTAATCATGGGTCCCGGTCTGGTGGTACCAGTTCCCTTCGCCATGGCAACTCTTGTGGGAAGATAGCAGGATTCCCTGAAGCACGGGATAATCAGCGACTTCCCTCGAAGGATCAATCCAATCGCAAACAGCCACGCAAGATGACATGGTCACCCCGAAACCATTTCCGTTGGAGGAGATGAAATTCCCAACCTCGCGGGGATGGCTGTCCTCAGGATGGTGGACATAAGTTCCCCATGCGGAATAGCCCATGGGCACCATGTCAAGCTCATCACGGCCAACGTGCGAGACAGCCATGGGGATCTCATAACAGATGTCCCCTCCCTTTATTGTCTGAGCGGTCGGGAACATGATCCTGTACTGGCGATTATGCTCGCCAGTAAAATCCTCAAGGCGGATGTCGAAATCAATCTTCTTGACAGTATTATGGAATGTGATTCTTTGGACAACTGTCGAGTTTCTCATCGGGACACGGTTCTCGAAGCTGACTGTCAAAGGTCCGCTCTCGACTATTCTCCAATTGGAGGGGAACTCGTGAAGAGCGACCATGTCAGAATGAGAGACGTCAGTGATACGCACGAACTCGCCGGCTCCGTTGCCGGTGTACATGACGTCGATGATGTCACCAAACACGAACTTCTCCTTCGCGAGAACGTCTTTACCGACCTGCTTGTCATAAAGATGGACTATACCGCCATCTCCAAGAACGGCATCATAAAACCCATTGGAATAATGATTTGATCCGAATGTGACACCCGCGGGGACCTCATCGGACGCATTCCTCTTTGACCGAGAGACGCTGAACCGCGCGTAGCCCATCGCCGGAACCTGGGCCAGGAACCGGACTAAGGTGGAATCTCCCCTCTTGACCACCTGGGAAGGCAGCTCCATTCCCTTGTCATCCTTGACAACAGGATTTTCGAAACTGGACCACACTTCCACCATGGATTGTCTAGCCCAAGTCAAGTCATTGAATATGACGTAGTCGCCCTTCGCGCCTTTGACAGACGAGGCGATATTCCCGACGGCCCGCGCCAGGACGCTCTCCCCTATCTTCCGCCCTACAGCTAGCGAATCGGCGAAAATCCGGTCCGTGATCTCACCGTTCTTTCCGCCAAGACCATGGTCGGGATAAATCGAGGCCATCCATCCCCTGTCAAGCTCAGCCCTGGGATATTCAGAACCTTCCAGATAACAAAGCGTCGAGAAGAACTCCGCGGCAGGAAGCGCCACAGCTGCCCGGCGCTTGTCAAGAGTCTCGTCGTAGTGGGCCGGTCCATGAATATAAAGCCACAGGTCGGGACGTTCTCCCATGATCTTGCGGAACTTCGCATCAGGAGTGTCCATGGCGGCAAAATACGCCTCGGCAGTGGAATACCTCATCTTGGGAAGAGGAACTTCGGACTTGGAGACGATGTCATTCCATTCGTTGATCACCTGAGTGAAGGAATATGGCTTGGAGGCGTCGTTGCTGACAAGGATGGCGTAGCAAGGAGGCAAAGAGTTTTCCTGGAATATGTCTTCCCACAGGCCCATTCTGTCCCCCACCTTCTTGAAAGCGTGCAAGATTCCCAGGTCGAAGAAATGCCAAACCATTGTCTCCCAGCCATAATGTCCCACGGACATGGTCCGCACCGAAGATCCGTCAGGGCTGTACCAGTCATAAAGGCCTTCATGCATCCGGGAGATGAAAAGGTTGGATACTCCGCTCTTCGAGAGGATCTGGGGCATCTGGAGTGCCCTGCCAGGCACATCCATGTTGTTGGCCGTGCGATCATCACACCCCGGGAGGTTCTCTTTTATCCACTTGCGGCCGAAGTAAGCCTGGCGGACCAGTTGTTCGCCGGAGGCCAGCCCCTCATAAGGCTGGTTGAAAGTGGCGCCCCAGTTAAAGCGGCCTTCCTTATACCTCTTGATGACCTCATCCTTACGTTCAGGATGAGCCTCCAGGAACTCCATGAGATTGAGCGTCTGCTCCATCTCAAAGGTGAAATCAGGGTCCTCGTCCATCATCTTGAGAGCCGGGATGATGATGTCGTTGATCCTTTCGGTCCTGCAGTACTCCGGAGTGTCCATCCAGGCGATGTCCTGATGGGAAGACTGGATTATGTGGATCTCGCCATTCTGGAAAACGCCCCAATCCTTCTTTATAGGCGACTGGATGCCCACTGAAGAGAGCTTTTTCCCACCAAGCCTCATTTCCAAGACATTGACATCGCCCACCATAGGGCACCAGACAAGCACGCTGTCGCCTCTGGAAGTGGCGGAGAAGCTTATTTCCTTCCCGTCAAGCAGGAATATGGTCCCAGGGGCGATCTCTTTATCAAACACAACGCTCTCGAGGATCTTCAAACGCCCTTCCTGACGCTCGTACCGGAGCGGTTCCACAGGGCTTGTCCTCAAGACATTCTGGGCCTGCGCCCCACACATCGCTCCCACCAGCAGGGCTGACAATACGATAATCCTTTTTTTCATATCAATCATGCAAACCTTTCTTCCTAAGATATCCAATCAAATATTCAGGTCTGTCGGTCTGAAAAGCTTTGAAGCCCAGGGAGATAAGACGGCCATAATAGTGGTCCGCATCTTCCTGGCTTTTGTATGCGCGCTCGTCGTCATTATTCCCGCAAAGTGAACCCCAGATCGAGTTGACCCAGATTTTCGATCCGGCATCCGTCAAAGCTTTCATGTATTTGTCAATCGCGGGAGAATCCTCCGAGAAGCAGACCTCAAACATCACCGGCATCTTTCCCCCGTCAAGATAACTCTCTATCGCTGGGCAGGTTCCGTCCTTCGCGACAGTGACTATGGGCATATATATTATCCCGGCTTCATCGCACTGCCTCATAGCCTCGGCTGTCGCCTGACGGTCGCCGCCGGACTTGAATATAATCTTATCTACGCAACCCGTTTTTTCAGCCACTTCCAAGACCTGCGGGAAATAATTCCAACCATGATCGACATTGACCAGAATCTTGTCTTTGCATACAGCTAACGCCTCCTCCAGGGTCGGAATACCGGTTGAGTCTATGATCTCCCCGTGAGGGCCCTTAAGTCTCAATAGCTTAAGAGAGTCAAGGGTATATGAGGAAATGGGACCGGATCCGTTGGTACATCTATCGACCGTACCGTCATGGGACAAGACCAGGATCCCGTCAGAGGTCATGGCCACATCGATCTCGACAATATCGACTCCCATTTTGATGACCGACTCTATCGCTGGGATGGAGTTCTCAGGATGGTGCCGCCAGTCGGCTCTGTGTGAGGCGACAAGGATCTTGTCCGTGGCCTTATCCATGAGAATGGAGCGGGCTTTGGCGGCCGGGGTGATTTCCGGCTTGGATCCTCCGCAAGAGAACAAGAGAAGTCCAGCGGCAAGAGCCGCCACAATAATGTACAAACGTCTCATAGTGAATATTATGATTTCAGTGTTTCCTCATCAAACAAAGTGTCAAAAGTCTTTCTCAAAGAAGTCTCGTCGCCTATCATCTGGCGCAGACGCTCAAGGGAAGCGGCATTCCGGGACTGGGGAATATACAGCTTAAGATAACCTCCATAATAGTACTTCTCGTGAAGATGGTCCAAGAAACGACGCCAGTGTTCTTCCCTGGACAGCTCCGGATAGTGCTCAAGACCGAACTGTACGGTTCTGCGAAGAATCTTGATCGGAATGATGTCCCGATCGGCTTCAGCGATTATCCTCCCGTAAATACTTCTGGGCTCGGAGGTTCCTGAAGCCCTATGATCTTCAGCCGCCTGAGCGATCGTCTCGATCTGGGATGGCGAGAACCATTCCGGAAGTCTCGGATCTTCCCTGATTATCCGGCCTGAGACCAAATGGTGTGTCTGGCGCCCCTCCACAAGACCGGTGTCATGGAAAGCCGCCGCGGCATAGACCATATCCTCATTAACCTCGTAAAAGGTGGAAAGTCTCAAGGCCTCTTCTATCACACTACGAACATGGTCCTCCCTATGCGCCTTGTCAAAACTGGAGTAGCGAGGGATGATCTCGCTCTCAACATATTCCAGAAGCTCTTGATTCATAGTCTAATACGGCAGTTTGGGAAGATATTTACGGACGGTTGCGAGAATGTCTTCAAGATTCTCCCCGCTGTTGGCGGCAAGGACAAGACTAGCCTTATCCAAACTGAGCCGCTTTCCATCGAAGCCGCAAGAGAATCCACCGGCCTCTGAGATAATAAGGGAGGCGGCGGCATAGTCCCAAGGCTGGAGGCGCATCTCAAAATATAGATCCAACTGCCCGGCTGCCAGCATACAGAGCTCTACAGCGGCGGAGCCGAATCGCCTGACGTCATTACTCCGCATATAGACATCAAAGATGATGTCAGAACAGACTTTCGCGAATTCTTTCCTGTAAGCGCTCATGGCCGTGCCGAAGAGACAGGCACTCATCGGCCGGTCAGAGACCTTCAGCTGGCGACCGTTCATGAACGCTCCGAAGCCCTTTTCCGCATAGTAAAGCTCATCCCGCCAAGGAATATAGACAACTCCGGCTACAAGCTCACCACGTCTGGCCAAAGCAACACTTATGCAACAATCCCCTATCCCTCGGGCGTAATTCGCGGTTCCGTCGATCGGATCTATTATCCAGACATATTCATGGGAAAGATCGGCGAGATCGTTTTCCTCACAAAGGAAGCCGGCCCCGGGAATTAAACCCGAAAGCCGACCGACAAGGAATTCCTGCACAGCCAAGTCGGAGGAAGTGACAAGATTGACCTGGGAACCTTTTTCCATCACATCAAATCCGGAACGCACCATAAGAGAAGCGGCCTCCCGGACTATGGGAATAATCGAATCTGAAATCTTCATGCTGATATAGTCATATCATAGTTTGCCTATCCAAGCGGCGATGTCCTTAAGCACCTCAGGGCTTATCGTCTCCTCGATGTCGGCATATTCATCCGCCTGGCCAGTCTCACAATGCTGGAAAAGATGGTTAAGACCAGGATACACCTTGACACGGGAATGCTTTGAGACAAAACTTCCGTCACGGTTCCGGGGAAGGTTAATATAAATGGATGAGATATTGACCGCGGACTCAACCTGCGTGTCCTTGTCGCCATTGAGGATCAGTGCCGGGCAGCGGACAGCCCTGATGTCCTGGACAGGATCGTAGTCTATGAAATAGTCCATCCAAGCGTTCTTCTGGGCCTTTATCCTGGCCCGGACAAATTCTTTAGTCAGCTTAGCGTCAGGATAACCGGCTTTCCTGAGGGCGTTTAGATTCTGAAGCAGGAGGATACTGTCGCCCTGAACTCCAGGGCCCGCCAGACTGACGAGGAAATCAACCTTTCTCTGAGCCCCAAGCATGAAGGCGATCGAGCCTCCCTCGCTGTGACCGATGACACCGACCTTATTGAAATCGCCTTTTGAACGCAAAAACTCCAGTCCCGCGGCGGCATCTTCCTTATAGTCTTGAGTGGTGGCGTTCACCACGTCCCCAGTCGAGGATCCCGCTCCCCTGTCGTCATACCTGAGAGTAGCGATTCCGTTCCTGGCGAGATAGTCAGCTATGACAAGGAACGGTTTATGACCGAACAGTTCCTCATCACGGTTCTGCGCTCCACTGCCTGTAACCATAATAGCTACTGGGACCTTCTTGCGGCCATCCCATCCTTCAGGATATACCAAAGTACCTGACAGAGTGGCGTTTCCATTCGAGAAAGTGACTTCTTCACTCTCATATGGGAAAGGCTTCCTAGGGGTCTGCGGCCTGTTTCTCACAAGCTCACCGGGGGTCAAAACCAAAGGCATGGTCATTCCGCCTTGCGAGAAACGCCCGACGATGTTCCCGTCTTTAAGTCTGCCTGAGAAGACGATTCCGCTTTGGGCCTGCGAGACTTTCACCGAATCCGCAGAAAGAAAGCCGACTTCAGCCGGAAGGCCGAAGGCTCCTTGGTCAGGACTGTCCATAAGACATTCTCCCTCATTGAAATGGAACACTATCGAGATCTTGAGTCCCCCAGCTTGCAATTCGCCCTTCCACGGGCCGCTGATCTGCTGTGCAGAAAGGGCCAACGGGATGAGAAAAGCGATAAAAATGGTCAAAAAACGCCGCATAGGATCATTATTTGTTATGAAACGCAATTTAGTGATTTTTCCTTTCGATTGGAATAGATTATCTTCGCGACATGAGAAAGAATGTGAGTTTGATAGCCGCGCTATTGTCGCTGGCGCTGTGCGGAGGGTGGATCGCTTCCGCCCAGAATCCGGAGAAGGATCCTTCAAAGACAATACAGGGAAATGGCACAGTCGTGATTAATACGACGACCCTTTGCAAAGACGTGGATGGGTTTATGGGGCCGACTCCCATTGAAATCAGAATAAAGAAAGACACGATTATAAACATCACTCCCCTCGCCAATGAGGAGACTCCGGGGTATTTCAATGACGCCGTGACCATACTGAAGAAATGGATAGGCTTAACGCCCGCCAAAGGACTTGAACTCGAGGTCGACGCGGTCTCCGGAGCGACATTCTCCTCCAAGGCCCTTATCGAGAATGTCCGTGCCGGACTCCAGAGGGCAATGAGGGAATAAAAGTTAAAGCCGATGAAGACCGCGATCATAGGCGCCGGCGCGGCCGGCTGTTTCTGCGCCATCCAGTTGAAGCGCAGGCGCCCTGACGCCACGGTCGAAATCTTCGAGGCGGGCCCGAGACCCCTCGCCAAAGTCGCTATCACCGGCGGAGGAAGGTGTAATCTCACCAACTCATTCGAAGGCATCAGAGACCTTCGGGAAGCGTACCCGAGGGGTGATAAACTTATGAGAAAGGTCTTCGGCACCCTAAACCATAAAGACACGTGGGAGTGGTTTGAGAACGAGGGTGTCCGACTTGTCCTCCAGGAAGACCATTGCGTATTCCCGGTCTCTCAGGACGCTATGGAGATAGTCAGACTCCTGATGGCAAGGATGAGGCAGCTGGGAGTGAATATCCACACATACAGCAAAGTAACCTCCATCAAGGCTCTGCTAGAGGAATATGACAACGTGGTCGTCACTACCGGAGGATACCGATCAGGGCTCTTCGAAGGCCTTGACCTTGAGATAGTTCCACCTGTTCCCTCCCTATTCACTTTCAACCTTCCCGGAAGCCCGGTCCGGGAATTGATGGGGACAGTCGTGGAGAACGCCTCCACCTCCCTGGCCGGCTCAAGGTTCTCCGCCAGCGGCCCCCTGCTTATCACCCACTGGGGAATGAGCGGCCCGGCGATCTTGAAACTCTCCTCCTATGCCGCCCGCTATCTAGCGGACAACGGATATGACGCCACCCTCCTTGTGAACTGGACAGGCGGTGATGACGCCGGAGCCATACGGGACCTACTCTCGGAAATGGCCTCCAGGAATCCCCAAAGACAGGTGGCTAACACCCATCCTGAGACTATTCCATCAAGGCTTTGGACATATCTGGTCTCCAAGAGCAAGATCAGGGAAGACGCCCGCTGGGCCGAGACCGGCTCCAAAGGCCTCAACAGGCTGGCCGAGACCCTCACCAACGACTCCTACCACATCCAGGGACAGAGCCGTTTCAAAGAGGAGTTCGTCACTTGCGGCGGGGTGGCCCTTTCCAACATAAATAATAAAACCCTGGAGTGCGTTAAGCATCCAGGGCTCTATTTCGCCGGAGAAGTACTTGATGTTGACGCGATTACCGGAGGTTTCAACCTCCAGGCCGCTTGGTCAACCGGCTATCTCGCGGCAGAGAGTATAGCTGTGAAGGCCTGAGATTACTGTCCCTTGATCGGATTCTGGTCAGAAGATGAGACAGCCTCGTTGTTGGCAATCTCCATCTGAGGAATCTGGCAGAGGAAACGGTAGTCATTGGAAGGGATAGTACCCTGAGGCTGGGAATCAGCTCCATTATAACCGTCCATTTCAGTCAACCCCCAAGGGAAGTGACCGGCATAATTATTAGCGGCGCTGGCTCCATAACGAACAAGAGGCCTCTGAAGACGGAGGAGATCATATGAACCTGTCACGCCCTCACCGAGGAGTTCCTTACGGCGTTCGACATAGATAGCTTCGAGAAGATCCGCCCCGGAGACACCGCTCGTAGGTTCCTTAACCTGACGGGCATTCTGCAGGGTATTCAATAGCTGGAGAGCGTTGCCAAGTCCGGGCTCGTGGGCGGCGGCCTCTGCCATGATGAGCAGCATCTCGGAACCGCGCATCATAGGGACGGAAATCCCGTAAACATGGTTTCCATTTGTGTGCTGCTCGTAAGTGCCGTCACCATAGGATTTGAGCTTGTTGTAGGCCCACTTGGCATTCACGCGGTCGTGAAGGGCGTTGGCGCTGCGATGCCAGAACATTACGTTCATCTCGTCCTCGTCTGTGACACCTTCTGTCTTGTCACACTTTGTACCGCGATAGTCGGTGTTGTCACCCTCAAAGAGTTTGACATAGGAATCATCCACGAAGATGTCAAGGAAGTGGTACATAGGGCCGTCATTCAGTCCCTCACCGTAGCTTGGATCGAAGTTGTACCAGTTGTTGAAGACAGTGTTGGAGCTGACGTTCGACAGGTTGGTGTACTTGACACCCCAAACCAGTTCGGAGCAACCATCTTCCATCAGGTGGTCCATTCCGCTGCACCACTGCTCTTTACTCATAAGAGTTCCATACTTGTCATAAACCTTCTTGGCTTCAGCATAAGCGCCGCTCCAGTTACCCATCACCTGATAGACACGGGCAAGCATACCTGCGGCCACGGAAGCGTCAACCTCCCATTTCTCGGAACGGTTGAACCCGGAGAGCTTGGTCTCGGCATCCTGTAGATCCGCGACTATCTGGTCATAGCACTGGCCAACAGTGGAGAAGCCCAAATTAGGATCGTCATCAGGATGCAAGCGGAGGATAACTCCTCTCTTGTCCTTTGCCATGGCATAGGTCTGCTGGTAATTCATAATCAGATGGAAATATGCGAAAGCGCGCATAGCCTTGGCCTGGCCGATAAGGGCGTTCTTCTCAGAATCTGAACCGGAAGTCTCGGGGGCGGCGTCGACAATGATGTTGGACATGTTGATGATGTTGTACATCTTCGACCAGATGTTGCTGGCGCCGCTGGCAGCCTCCCTTCTTGAAGGCTTGAACTCATAGATCGGCTCGGGGGAAGCGCCGTACCACTCATTGACGGTAACATCTGAGCCCATCATGTCGTAATACATCAGGAAACCACTGACACCCTGATAACTGGCACCAGTCTGGCTCTCACCAGCGCCCATAAGGAAGGCCTTGTAGGTGGCGGTCAAAACCTGGTTCAAACCTGCGGTGCTGGTAGTGAAGGTGCTGGAATCAACCTTGGTGGCGTCGTGAGTTGTCAACTGCTTATCGCAACCGCAGATGATCGCACCGAAGACGACTAAAACAATGGAAATAAATATCTTTTTCATAATATCTGTCTCCTATACATTAGAAAGTGATCTGAACACCACCCATATAGACTCTCCTGGAGCTCTGGACACCGTTGTCTGTGATGGCGTTACCATTGTAGTTGTTTCCGAGGATACCGGTCTCAGGATCGACGTGACGTTTGGCGGCGGCACCGAAGGTGAGAAGGTTATCACCGGAGACATAGAAGCGGACATTGGAAATATTGACCTTCTGAAGAAGCTTCTTTGGAAGAGTATAACCGAGAGCGGCGTTACGCAGACGGACATAATCATTGTCGAGGAGCAGGAAAGTAGAGTTCTTTCTGTTGTCACCAGCTTTCTCGTTGCTGAAACGAGGATACTTGGCGTTGTCCCCGGGTTTAGTCCACTGATTACCATAAACAACATCTTGCATCAGACCGACACCGGTACGCATCGTACCAGCCTCACAGAAGATGTAGTCAAACAGCTTCGCTCCAAATGAGCCATACCACATGAAGGAAAAATCGAAATTGCCCCACCTGAAGCTGTTGGTGATTGAGCCGAAAGCCTTAGGGATGGCGGTGCCGCTCCACTCATAGTCATCAGTAGTGACATCCGAGTAGTTGGTGGTGATGGTTCCGTTCTTAAGCTTGTAGGAAAGGAGACCGGTCTGAGGATCGACACCCGCGAACTGAGGCATATAGAACTCATACAGGGAATGTCCTTCCTCAAGACGGTAGGAAGACACACGGTTGCTATAGGTGTAAGCCCCGCTTGGCAGATAAGTCAATTCATTCTTAAGTGTGGAGAAATTAGCGTCGATGTTCCACACGAAATTGGCAGTCTGGACTGGAACGACTCCGAGGGTGATCTCGATACCGGAGTTCTTGACATTTCCGAGGTTGGTATTGTAACCGGTAGCGCCACCGACCTGTGCAGAGATAGGGAGCTCAAGGTAGTAGAGCAAGTCCTTGGATCCCCTGACATAATACTCTAAAGTTCCTGTCAACCTGTTGCGGAGGAGACTGAAGTCAACACCGACGTTGAACTGCTGGTTCTTCTCCCACTTCAGTTCAGGAGTGGCGACCGTTGCAGGCTTGTAGCCGGCCACACCGTAGAGGTTATCGGAGGAGTAGTATGACTGGTAGGCGTAGTTGATAAGGCCTCCGGGAGCTCCGCTTGAGGAGCTACGGGAATACAGGCGGTCATTACCGGAGGTACCGTAGCTGGAACGGATCACGAGGTTGTCAATCCAGGGGACATCCTTGATGAAAGGCTCGTTGCTGACCCTCCATGAAGCACCGACTGACCAGAAGTTACCCCAACGGCTCTCGGGAGAGAACCTGGAGGAACCGTCACGACGGAAGGAACCGGAAAGGAAGTACTTGTTCTTGTAGTTGTAGTCAACCTTGCCAAGGAAGGAAAGGAGGGCATACTTCGTGAGGTCTGAGTCAGCGCTCCAGTTCTCAGTGGTGGAAGCGAGCTCCATCTGGCCAACCGACATGATACCGGCGCCATAGGCGTCGTTGTAATACAAGTCATACTGATAGAACTCGTGACCTACCATCGCGTTGATGTTGTGGTCACCGAAGCTCCTGTCCCATGTCAAGATGTTGTTCCATGTGGAAGACATGGTGTGATCAGTCTGCCTTTCGGCATCACCACCGGTGGTCTTGACGGTAACGCCGTACGGAGGGATCTGATCGGGATCATGCACAGCGGATCCATAGTAGAACAACTCGGCCAGATTGTTGTCGAGACTGATTGATGAACGGAAGTTGAATCCGGCGGGCAACTTGATATTGGCGAAATACTTGGCGGAGATCGTCGTGAAGGCGCGGCTGGTGAAGGACTCGTCGTTGTAATTGTCCCAGTAGTCGCCCCGAGTCACGGCAGGCATTCCGAAATAGTTGGCGTTGTGATGGGCCCAGTCATACATCCTCTCCCCTGTCTTTGCGGAATAAACCCAGTCCGTGTTGTCATCATTACGCAGCCAGACGGAGTTTAGCGAAGTATGGAAGTTGAGCATACGGTTGTAACCCAAATAGTTCTGACGGGCATACGTGTAGGCGAGGCTTCCACCCATCGAGAGCCACTTGTTGATCTCGCTCTCGACATTAGCGCGGAAAGAGTAACGCTTGTAGTAGTCCCTGTTGGCGTAACCGTTGTCGTCAAGATATCCGGCGGAAATGAAATAGTTGGTCTTCCCATTAGCGGAGGTACCGCTCACATCAAGTCCATAATCCTGACGGAGCTTGTATGAGAAAACGATATCATTCCACTCCCAGTCGGACTCGTCCCAAAGATATTTAAGGTCGGGATTGATATATCCTTTACCGTTTCCGTCGTGGAGGACGAACTTGTCGGCGCTTCCGGGCCACTGGAAAGGAGTGACATACCAAGTCTGGCCAGAGGAGTTGACCGTAGGATTGACACTGAGCGACACAGCATTTTGGGAAGCATAGTCACCAGCGGTCTTGGGATCGGCCCCGTGGAGATAGACCTGGTCGTTGTAGAGAGCTTCCCAGTTGTTGAGGAGCTGCTCCTTAGGATTGGCCTTGGTCATCCATGGAACAGCGGCGTCAGAAGTTCCCCAAGAAGCGCGGAAATTAACAGTGGGCTTGCCGCTCTTACCCTTCTTGGTGGTAATCACGACGACACCGTTAGCGGCGCGGGATCCGTAAAGCGAAGAGGCAGCGGCGTCCTTGAGGACGGTCATGGACTCAATGTCAGAGGGGTTGATCGAGTTCAAGGATCCGTCATATGGCATTCCATCAACGACATACAGAGGGGTGGTTATACCTGACATGGCGGAGATACCACGGATCTGGATACGAGGGGCACCACCAGGGTTACCCTCGTTATTGACAATCTGCACACCAGCGGACATACCCTGCATTGCCTCAAGGAAACCGGTACCGGAAATCTTCTCAAGTTGCTCGGACTTGACAACAGAGGCGGATCCGGTAAAGCTTGATTTCTTGGAGGTACCGTAAGCGACAAAGAGAACCTCGTCAAGGAGCTGGGTGTCATCGAGGACTACATTGATGGTTGCCTGTCCGGTGTAAGGAATCTCCTGCGACTCATAGCCCACGAAGGAGACCACGATCACATCACCGGGCTTGACGCCTGAGAGTGAGAACTTTCCATTAGCATCTGTGACAGCACCATTAGTCGTTCCCTTGACAGTTACATAGGCCGCCTGCACGGGACCCATCTTGTCAGAAACGACTCCAGTGACTGTCTTAGTCTGCTGGATGGAAGTCGATGCCTGAACTTTGGCCGCACGCGTCTCTAAAGAGCCGCACAGAAGAGCCAAGACGGCTCCGGCCAACAATAATTTTTTACTCATAGCATTAACTTTAAAAAAGAACAGATTTTATTATTAAAAAAATAAATCGTTTTCGTTCAATTAGTGTCAATCCATAAACCATGTATGAAACAAATTTAGAATAATATTTCTTAAAAACCACATTTTCTTGCGTAAAATTAACTTTTAGCTGCGTGATTTGCCCCCAGGGCTAACTAAAGAAGTTTTTCCCTATATTCGCGTGTTTAAAATCAGTATGGCTAAAGGATTGAAAGACGAGTTACTCGGGATGATCCGGGACGGCAGGCGGATGACGCTTGGCCAGCAAGTCCAGTTAGCCTTGATGCTGAGCCTCCCCGCAATCCTCGCCCAGACCTCCTCCATGCTGATGCAGTACATCGACACCGGCATGGTAGGCCGCCTGGGAGCCAATCCATCAGCATCCATAGGACTTATCTCAACCAGCACTTGGATTCTCGGAGGTTTCACCGCCGGAGCCTGTTCCGGCTTCTCGGTCCAGGTAGCTCATCTGTGCGGAGCAAAGGACTTCAAAGCCGCGAGGCAAGTTCTCAGGGAAGGACTGACGTCAGTTCTGCTGCTTAGTTTATTCCTCGGCGCTATAGGGGTTGCCCTCAGCGGGAGGCTTCCTGGATGGCTCGGCGGAGGGCCGGAGATAATCTCTGACGCATCCAAATATTTCCTTATATATTCAGCATTCATTCCCGTCGGAGCTGTAGGATGGGCGGCGAGCGCGATGCTCCAGGCCAGCGGCAACATGAAAGTCCCGAGCATCATGTACATCGGGATGTGCGTTCTTGACGTGATATTCAACTACATATTCATTTTCATCTGCGAGATGGGAGTGACCGGCGCGGCGCTGGGCACCGGGCTCTCGGAACTGGTCACATCAGCGTTCTCGGTGTGGTATGTCCTGACCCGTTCGAAGGAATTGAATATCAAGGGAGAGAAAGGATCGTTCAGGCCAAGGAGAAACACCATCAACAACGCCTGGGGAATCACAGCCCCGATGTGGCTTCAGAATGTGATAATGAGAGGAGCATACGTGATGAGCACGATTATAGTCGCCCCGCTTGGCGCGATCGCCATCGCCGCGAACGCTTTCGCCATCACCGCGGAAAGCTTCTGCTACATGCCCTCCTACGGGATTGAGGAAGCATCGACAACCTTGATAGGCCAAAGCCTCGGAGCGGGACGAAAGGAGATCGCCAAGAGATTCTCCAGAATCACCATTTCCATGGGAGCCTTGATCCAGACCCTACTGGCTGTGCTAATGTTCATTTTCGCCCCTCAGTTGATGGCCCTGCTGAGTGTGGATCCGGACGTTGTGGAACTTGGAGCGAAAGTGCTGAGAATTGAGGCATTTGCGGAGACGATGTACGCGATCTCGATAGTTGGGTATGGTTGTTGCGTAGGAGCTGGGGACACTTTGATGCCAAGTCTGATGAACTTCTGCAGCATGTGGCTTGTCAGGATCGGTCTGGCTGCCATCCTGACCCCGAAAATGGGGCTTCAGGGCTATTGGATAGCCATGTGCGCCGAGCTGAATGTCAGGGGAATTCTCTTCCTGTGGAGAATGAAAGGCGACAAATGGATGAAGCACAACGTCACCGGTAAAAAGAACGAGGAATTGGAATACGCTGAAGTATAATACTACGAACAAATAATGGAAAAAATCATCGGAAAAGAATTCGGCGGCGAGAGGCCGCTCTACCGCAAAAAAGACCTTTATCTTGAAGATGTCGTGATCCGTCCCGGTGAGTCAGGATTGAAAGAGACCGCCAACATCACAGCCGTCAAATGCCGTTTCGAGGGCAAGTATCCCCTCTGGGAGTGCGACGGTTTCGTGGTCAAGGACAGCATCCTGACGGTGGGAGCGCGCTCCGGCCTGTGGTATTCCAGAGGCGGGGAGCTTTACAACACCATCATCGACGCCCCCAAGACATTCCGCAGGATGACCGGGATAAAGATGCGCGACTGCTGGATCCCCGGAGGCAGCGAGACTTTCTGGGATTGCTCAGACATCGATGTGAAAGACTGCCAGATCGAAAGGGCGGACTACGTCTTTATGCACTGCGAGAACATCGTCCTTGAGAATGTCAAGCTCCAGGGCAACTACGGTTTCCAATATGCCAAGAATGTCGTGATCAAGAACTGCGTTCTGAACTCCAAGGATTCCTTCTGGGAGGCTGAGAATGTGGAAGTCTATGACTCAGTCATCAACGGTGAGTATCTCGCCTGGTATTCCAAGAACCTCAAGCTTGTACGTTGCCACATCACTGAGACCCAGCCGCTTTGCTACTGCGAGGGTCTTGTCATGGAAGACTGCACTTTCGGGTCGGATTGCGATCTGGCCTTTGAATATTCCGACGTCGAGGCGACCGTCAAGGGACATGTCGTCTCCATAAAGAATCCCCGTTCGGGACATATCCATGTCGGCAGCGTAGGTGAGATCATCATCGACGAGAACATTAAGGCCCCCGGCGACTGCCAGATCACAAGCGATAAATAAGCCCCTGAATATGAATCATTTCCCTTTATCCAAAGTCATCCTGACATTGGTTCTTGCCCTTGTCTTCACCCCAAAGGGAGAGGCTTGCACGAACATTATAGTAGGGAAAGCCGCCTCTGCGGACGGATCTGTGATATGCACTTACAATTGCGACACCTTCGGCTACTCCGGATGGCTCACCCACTCCCCCGCCGGAAGGCACGCCGCCGGTGAGAGAATTCCCATTCGTTCTTTCTGGCACCCGGCTGAGATAAAGGGATATGTGGATCAGGTGGAATACACCTACAACGTCATCGGCTACATCAACGAGAAACAGCTCTGCATCGTCGAGACCACTTTCGGGGGACGCCCGGAACTTGTCAATCCTGAGGGTATCCTCGCCTACGACAATGTCATCCAGCTAGCGCTCCAGCGCTGTTCTTCAGCCAGGGAAGCGATCCGGACCATGGGAGAGTTGATGGACACTTACGGCTACAACGACAAGGGAGAGACTTTCACCGTATGCGACACGGAAGAGGCTTGGATCATGGAGATCGTCGGCAAAGGGCCAGGCCGCAAAGGAGCGGTCTGGGTCGCCGTCAGGATCCCTGACGACTGCGTGAGCGCACATGCCAACATCAGCAGGATCAGGCAGTTCCCCCAAGTAGCCAAAGTTCGGAAGGATTCTCTCTACCAAGAAGTCGAGGGACAGAGTATCTATTCAAGCGATGTCGTTTCCTTCGCCCGGGAGATGGGGTTTTTCTCCGGAAAGGACGCCGATTTCAGTTTTAGGGACGCATACTGCCCTATTTCTTTCCTCGGAGTCAGGCAGTGCGACGCCCGTGTCTGGAGTTTCTTCAGGCATCACACCGACCCGGCCGAGATGGACAAATATCTCCCCTACCTGGACGGCAAGTTCGATCAGATCGATCATCTCCCGCTTTGGATCAAACCCGACTCGAAACTCTCTGTCAGGGATGTTATGAGCGACATGCGTGATCATTACGAGGGAACTCCCCTGGACATGACCAAGGATCTCGGTGCCGGGCCGTGGGGAATGCCGATCAGGCCAAGGGCGAAAACTTTCGAGTCAGGCGGACAGAAATACTTCAGGGAGAGGCCAATAGCTTCCCCTCAAGCAGGATTCACCATGATCTCCCAACTGAGGGGATGGCTTCCGGATGAGGTCGGAGGGTTGATGTGGTTTAACTGTGACGACGCGGACATGGTCGCTTACGTCCCCGTGTATTGCTGTGAGAGGGAGATTCCCGTAGCTTTCAGGGCAGAGAACAACAAGAGCGACGTGTTCAACCTCGATGGGGCTTACTGGATGTGCAACATGGTCTCCAATTTCATTTATCCAAGGTACAACGCAATGATCGGAGACCTCCGGGCAGCGCAAAAGGAACTTGAGGACTTCTATGCCTCAGAGCAGGATGAGGTTGCCTCGATGGTGGAAGGGATGACTCCCCTGGACAGGATCTCGTTCCTGACCTCGAAAACCGCCGCCTACACCGGCAAGATGATGTCCCGCTGGGACAAGCTCTGGAAGGAGTTGGTAGTCAAGTATAACGACCAGCCTGGAGGATATAGCCAGGACTTCTACGACGCCATGGTCCGGGACAGCGGCGAAAGGTACAGGATGCCTGAATAAGCGATAAAATCGCTATATTGCTCTCATGATAGGAACAATAGTCAATACAGCCTGCATAATAACCGGCACCTTGGTCGGAACCCTTTTCCGCAAAGGGCTCGGCGAAAAGTACCGGAAAACGCTGTTCAACGCAATGGGACTGGCATCCCTTGCCCTCGGCGCAAACTCGTTCGTCCAGAATATGCCCAAAAGCGAGTTCCCCGTGCTTTGCATCCTGAGCCTCGCTATCGGCGGAGTCGTCGGGACCGCCCTGGACATCGACGGTAGGACAAAGCGGCTGGTCTCGAGATTCGGAGGCGAGTCTTTCGCTAGCGGGCTGATCTCGGCATGCCTTCTATTCTGCGTCGGCACATTCTCTATAGTGGGACCTGTGCTGAGCGCTTTACAGGGAGACAACACGTTCCTTTTCACAAACTCCACTCTGGATCTTGTGACATCGATGGTGTTCGCCACGACTTATGGAATCGGCATTATTCTGGCGGCTCCGATCCTGTTTCTCTGGCAGGGCATGTTCTACCTCATAGCGACCCTCGCCGCCTCGAGTCCCCTTCTTCAGGGTACGCTTGTCAACGAGCTTGCTATAGTGGGAGGTGTGCTGATTATTTCCTCGGGCTTGTCTATTCTCGAGATAAAAGACTGCAAGACACTGAATTATCTACCGGCACTCCTCGTGCCGGTACTATGGTTCCTTATTAAAGGCTTGTTCTGAGCCCCTTAACCCTGGTGCGCCGGACGCAGCAGGTCCAGAACCACTTTGACAGGATTGAAAGTCTCGATCGGAACCTCCACGAAAAGGGTGTTCCAGTCGCTCATCGCACCATTCCATAGTCCGGGCAGCTCGAGTGCCTTGAGTTCCCTACCCTGATAACTCTTCTGGCTGATGAAGCCGGCCTCCTGGTCAACATAGGAAAGGAGATCGAACTTATTTCCCCTACAGTCCCTAAGCAGGCAGATAATGTCAACCGGATTGAAATGGGTGGCGTGAGCCATAGCCGCGAGGGCTTCCGGATCATCTTTGTTGATCTGGACACTTTCCAGGATCTGCAATGATGTGCAGCCATCTTTTCCCTCGACGATATACGGGCCACCACCAGGCTCACCTTCGTTACGTACCATTCCGCAGACCCGGATCGGACGGTTCAGCTTCGAACGCAGCAATGCCACTCTTTCTTCCAAGTTGCTGATCTTGGGAACCTTGACACAAAGGACAGTGCTGAGGAAATCCTCAATCTTATCGCAAATCTCTTCTGAAGGGGCGGCGTTCAGCCTTCTGATGAACAAGACTATCTCGTCCCTCAAATTGAGAGCCTCACCCATGAGGACCTGCTTGTAGAAAGAGGTCTCACCGAGATATTTCTCATGGGAAACATTGTCGATATTCTTTATTGACACCAACTCCTCTTCAACCTTGTTCAAGTTGTGGATCAAGGCTCCATGCCCTGCGGGACGGAACAGAAGCTCACCTTCTGAGGTCCTGAACGGATTCCCGTCCAAATCGACCGATATCGTGTCGGTGGCTTTGTCCTGATAGGTGAAGGTGATGTCATAATGAACTCCATAACGCTTCTCATATTCCGGAACCACCTCAGAGACAGCCTTTTCGAAAAGTTCCCTATGCTCAGGGGAGATCGTGATGACAAGTTTGCAGGCATCTTTCTCAGTGAACGGATCAGTAATACGCATATACTCCTGGGCCTCGACGAGATGCTCTGCGATCGCAGTCCTGACCTCGGAGGGATAACGGTGGAACTTCAGTACCCCTTTGGGTTTGGAGCCGTATGCGAGCCCCTCGTCGCCCAAAAGATTGGTCAGCGCCTTGAGCCTGTACGCCCTGCTGTCATCCGGTTCTCCGAATATGGCTTCGTCGTAGAAAGCGAAATCCTTTATCCTTGCGGCAAGTTTCGCTCCCGGAGCGTCAGCGGGAAGATCCTCACCCGCCTTGAGTTTCTCAAGCCCTGAAAACATGTCCTTGAACATCCTTGAGGCGGCTCCTGATGCGGGCACGAATTTGCAGCTACCCTCGAAGGAGGCCCGCCGGTAATAATCAACCGACTCCCGGGCATCTTCTTCAGATAGAACCTTGATTCCATTGCCGGGTGTCGCGGGAGCGACAATTTTCATCCAGGGAAATCCTTTCTTGAAACGCTCGACCTGCGCTTGGACAGTCTCCAGGCTGGCACCCCGCCCTTCAATCTGGGCGATATCTTCTTCAGTGAACATTAATTATGCGGTTTAATGGTTTATTCGAAATAATAACCGAAACCTGGTTTCAAGGTGATATGGCCAGCCACGTCGCCCAACTTGGCGCGGATATCCTTGATACCGTTGTCCACGGCCTTTATCCCCGCGGGCTCATCCTTGGGCCACACGGACTCCAGAAGTTCCTCTTTTGAGAAAACCCTTCCCGGGTTCGACACGAGAAGGCTCAAAAGTTCAAACTCGGTTTTGGAAAGGTCGATCGGATTACCGTACAGAGTCGCTGTCTTGCGCTGGTGGTCGATTTCCAGGGCGCCGAAGTTGTCGGCGTCCTCCCTCTTTCCCATCTTCGCCTCAACGGCATTGATCACATAGTCGCCGCACTTCTCACACTCCCTCACGATGTCAACGAAGATTGTACCCAACGCGAAGGAATACTTGCCGGAATCCACATCGATGGTGTTCTGGGAACGGAGCCTGTCGCGCATCGAGTCAATGTCATTCTCAACAGTCCAGGAAATGTCGGGATCTCCCTCACCATCGAGCACTTTCACCATATTGTCAAAAGCCTTGTCCAACAGATCGAACATCGCCGAGATACCCTCTTCCTGCTCGGGGAGAAAATGCTCCTTCTCCTTATGGCGCCGCTCGATCATGCGGGAGAGGTTGAGGCAGCTGTCGCCAATACTCTCAAGCTCACTCACAGTACGGAGCATGGCCCTGATCTTCCTCTTTGTCTCGTCGCTCAAATGGGCAGTGGAGACTTGTGCGAGATAACTCCCGATCTCGCTCTCGAGACGGTCGGACATCTGCTCCATCTCCCTGATCCTGGCGGTCTTTTTCTCGAAGGCCGCCTCGTCATTCTCATCATACAGTTCCCGTACAAGGGCGAACATCTGCCTCATCCTCTCAGCGAAGAGGCTGGTCTCCTTCTGGGCCTGCAGGACAGAGATTTCCGGGGTCTTCATGATACCGCTCTGGATGTACTGGAGACGGAAATCCTCGTCGGCTGTCTTCTGGGGAATCAGATATGTCACGATCTTCTCAAGCTGGGGAATGAACCAGATCAGGATAGCCGTGTTCGTCACGTTGAACATCGTATGGAAGGTGGCGAGCACGAACGAGAGCCTGGCCGCGCTCTGGGACTCCGCATGAGGATCAACCCCGACAATCGAGCAGGCCGCGTTGACGAAAGGATAGAAAAGGCACAGTACCCAAAGGACTCCGAACACATTGAACAGAAGGTGGGCAAGGGCCGCCCTGCGGGCCTGCGAGTTGGCCGAGAGAGCCGCCACATTGGCCGTCACGGTCGTACCTATATTCTCACCCATCACAAGGGCGATGCCCTGGTAGATTGTGAGGACCCCGGAGGTGCAAAGGACCATGGTTATGGCCATCAACGCGGCAGATGACTGGGCGATGACCGTGAGGATGCCGCCTATCACCAGGAAGAGCAGGATCGTCAGATAACTGCCTGAGTCAAACGACGCAAAGAAATTGACTACGCCTTCATTGTGCGCCAGGTCCATCTCCCTGCCGGTCACATTCAAGGTGCCGAGCGCGAAGAAAAGGAAAGATAGTCCGAAAAGGAAATCCCCGAGGTAACGATGCTTTCTTGAATTGATCAGGATCACAGCCACAAGGAACACCGGCCACACGAGATTCGTGATATTGAACGAGAAGCCGGCGGACATTATCCAAGCGGACAGAGTCGTGCCGATATTCGCTCCCATTATGACTGAGATCGCTTGGGATAGCGTCAGGAGGGCCGCGTTGACGAACGACACGGTCATGACGGTTGTCGCGGCGGAGGATTGCACGGCCACACAGACGAGCATTCCAGTCAGCACTCCGGTGAAACGGTTGGTAGTCATCGCCCCGAGGATGTGGCGAAGGCCGGGGCCGGCCATCTTCTGCAGGGCCTCGCTCATCACCTTCATTCCATACATAAGGAGGGCGATCGAGCCGAGCAGCTTGAATATAGTCATGATCATATCGCGAATTTACATGCTTTTAGGTTTAATATAAAGCGGTGAGCGTTTTTTTTATCAACAATTTATCCTTCGATATTTTTAACTAAATTTGCGGATAATCACAAAACAACCCCAACAACAATGAGACGCAGAACCTTTTTATTCTCACTTATTTCCGTCGCGATCCTGATTTGCTCCTGTTCCGGCACCAAGAATGTACAGCAAGTAAACACCGGATTCGAAGACTCGAAAGAAGGTGCGACTGTCTATTTCACGTCCGACATAAGCCCAAAAGGACTCGTCGAAATATACAAGGCTTTGGGAGTGAAACCTGAAGGCAGGGTTGCTGTCAAGATATCAACCGGAGAGTCTTCAAAGAGCAACCACCTCCGTCCCGAGCTGATCGCTGATCTTGTCCATGAGGTGAACGGGACGCTTGTGGAGTGCAACACAGCCTATGGAGGCAGCAGGGCTACCACTGAGGCTCACCGCAAGGCCATCAAGGAACGCGGCTTCGAGGCTGTTGCCCCCGTGGACATAATGGACGCTGAGGAAGACATCCAGATCCCGGTGAAGGACAAGTCACACATCCAATACGACATAGTCGGAAGCCATATAAAGAACTATGACTTCGTTATCAATCTCGCCCATTTCAAAGGCCATGCGATGGGTGGATTCGGTGGAGTCCTGAAAAACCAGAGCATCGGTTTCGCCTCTTCCGCCGGAAAGCTTTACATCCATTCAGCCGGGCGTACCACAACAAAGTGGCTGGATGACGATCAGGACGGATTCCTCGAGTCTATGGCCGCCGCGGCGCAGGCTGTCCATGACTATTTCAAAGCTGATGGCAGGAATATCGTTTACATCGATGTGATGAACAACATGTCGGTGGACTGCGACTGCGATGGCAATCCAGACAAGCCTCGCATGAAAGACATCGGCATCCTCGCATCTACGGATCCCGTGGCCCTGGACCAGGCTTGCATCGATTTGGTTTTCAACCACAAGGACACTGAAGGAGACACAGCCTCCCCTCTCCAGCAAAGGATCAACCGCCAGCATGGCCTCCACATCCTCGAACATGCCGAGAAAATAGGCCTTGGCGGAAGAAAATACATGCTGAAAAACATTGACAAGCGATAACCGACATTTCATCATTGACATGAGACTCTTGACCAGAATTCTGCTGCCAATGGCTCTACTGGGCATTCTTTTCACTTCCTGTGGGAACAGGCAGAAAAACAACGTCGCTGAATCATCCACCGAACCAGTTTCCGAATCAGTCACTGATCAGTATCACGGAGCCATCAGCAAGTACCTGACCGATGTTATCGGGAAAGGATATGCCACCGGCGAAGTCACCATCCCGTATTCTGATTACTGTTCTATTGATGACAGCTCAGCGGAAGATATCCAGGTCTGGGGTGACTTCTGGGTAGAGGACTTCAATGTCTCTGGCGATAGCCTGTTATTCGTCTCAGGCGGCAACCATGCGGGAAAGATGCATATCAAAAAGGACTCCGAAGGACAGTTTTCCGTGGCCGGATTCGATGCGGTTGGCGACGGTAGTGAATACCTGCCGACAGCCAAAGCCATTTTCGGCGACAGGTTCGAGGAATTCCAGAAAGCATATTCCGACAACGAGGCCCGTGAGGAAATACGGAAGTCGGCTATAGCGAGATTCGTCAAAAAGAACAACCTGGCCGTGAAGTACTACAAGGACTACGGATGGCCGGCGGTCCAGATACCAAGCCTGAACGAGTAGAACAGATTCATGGTCTCCGAGCTTATTGGAAAATATATCTGGCTGATCCAGACGCTCTCCGCTTCCGGGGAGCGGGGTCTCACGCTCCGCGATATTTCGGACAAGTACGAGCGCCGGTACGACCAGCCATATTCCAGGAGGACATTCAACAACCACCGCCTGGCCATAGCCGAGATCTTTGGGATTGACATCGTCTGCGACAGAGGAACTAACAGGTACTCAATACCTTATAGCGACGAAGTCATGGACAACGACAAGAGTGTCGGCTGGCTGGTCAACACCTTCACAGTCAGCAACCTCCTCACTCTCGGTAAAGAGAGACTCTCCGGGAGGGTCAGCGTCGAGGATGTCCCATCGGGACAGATTTACCTGACCTCAATAATGCAGGCCATGGAAGACGGGAGGGAGCTTGAGATTGAATACGGGAAATACAACTCACCCCAGACAGACACCCTACACATCCAGCCTTTCGCCGTCAAGGAGCATGAGAGACGTTGGTATCTTGTGGCATATTGCCGGGAAAGGGCCATAAAGGACGGCACGGTCGTCCCCAATAACGACATGAGCGCCTGGCGAGTTTACGGGCTCGACAGGATCGTGTCGCTCAAGGAGATGGACAAGACATTCAAGATGCCGAGAGGGTTCGATGTCGATGCCCTGTTCCACGACAGTTTCGGAATATTTTTCCCTAAAGAGGGCCAGAAAAGTGAGACAGTGCGCCTGAAGGCGACCGACGAGGAGGCCCGCTATCTACGGGACCTGCCGCTTCACAGGTCGCAAAAGGAGGAAGGCCCGGCGGAAGGCGGAGGCAGGATATTCCGTCTGAGACTGATCCCTGACGAGAATCTGCTCATGGAGTTCTGCCGTCTGGCCGGAAGGGTCGAGGTGCTTGAGCCGGAGAGTGTTCGCTCGGCCGTCAGGTCAATGCTTGAAAAAGGATTGGATAATTATAGATAATATTATGAGAACCAAGTCATTCGCCATTGCGGCGGCAACTGCTATGATGATTATGGGATGCGCTCAGAAAGAGCCGGCCGGAAACGGCGCCTACATCGGCCCTTCAGAAATCAAGGCCGAGAACGGGGTTATGACCCCGGAGATCCTGCTTTCCTTAGGAAGGCTTTCAGACCCCCAACTTTCTCCCGACGGGAGATGGATCCTCTATGGGGTCAGTTACACCTCGATCGAGGACAACCGTTCCTGCAGGAACCTCTTCGTCCAGGAAGTCACCAAGGATGAGAACGGTCTTGCTTTCGGAGACAAGATCCAACTTACCAAAGAGGGCAAAAGCGTGTCCAACGCTCGCTGGAGCAATGATGGGAATTCCATCTACTACCTTCAGGGAGGCCAGCTGCGCAAGGCTCCTTTCACCGTGACCGGAGGCAATCCCGCCATCGGTGAGGGTAAGGTACTCAGCGACGTAAAAGATGGCATGGGAGAGTTCGCCATCAGCCCTGACGAGTCGCAGGTACTCTACGTCAGCACGGTTCCCGGGCCGGTCAAGACTCCGCAGGACTTCGACAAGGGACTGGACAAGGCCAAAGCCTATGTCACAGAGGATCTTATGTACCGCCACTGGGACCATTGGGTGACTGAGCGCCCGCAGACTTATGTCGCCCCGCTTTCCGAGGGGACAATGGTCACAGGAGACAATTCCATGAATATTCTCGGAGAAGACGCGGGCAAATACGAGCTTCCTTTGGAGCCATTCGGAGGTCTTGACCAAGTCTCCTGGAGCCCCGACGGACAAATGGTGGCATATTCTTGCAAGAAGAAGGAGACAGGAAGGGAGTATGCTTTCTCCACAGACACAGAGATTTACATCTATAAGATAGTGACCGGGCAGACAGTCCGCATCCCGATGGGGGGCGGTTATGACACTGATCCTGTATGGAGCCCTGACGGCAAACACATCGCTTTCCTAAGCATGGCGCGTGACGGCTATGAGGCCGACAAGACCCGCTTATTCGTCGCCACTGTTGACAACCCTGTCGAGTCCGATGGACAGACGGAGGTAAAAGTCTCTGACATCCGCGAGTTGACCGCCAACTTCAAGTACAACGCCGCAGGACCGGTCTGGTCCGAAGACTCGAAGTATATCTATTTCAATGCTCTGACTGAAGGTCTCCAGGCCATTTACAAGGTAGATGCTGTCACCGGCAGTTCAACTGCTGAGGCTCACACCGACATAGCCGTGGAGCCCCTGCGAATCACTCCGAATGACGCTTGGTACGATTTCAATTCACCATTCGCTGTCGTGGACGGGACATTGCTCGCCAGCTATGCCTCCATGGAGTTCCCTACAGAGCTTGTAGCCGTGAAAGAAGAGGACGGCTCTTTCGGAAGGATTTCCGATGAGAACGGGCATATAATCGGCCAACTTGAGTCCTGCGACATCCAGGAGAGATGGATCACCACTGTTGATGGCAAGAAAATGTTGACTTGGGTCCTCTATCCCCCGAAATTCGATTCCACGATAGTTTACCCCGCTATCGAGATATTCCTGGGCGGTCCCCAGGGAACTCTGAGCCAGGGATGGAGCTATCGCTGGAACTATCGTCTGATGGCCTCCCAGGGCTACATCGTGATTCTGCCTAACCGCCGCGGCACGACCGCCTTCGGGCAGGAATGGTGTGAGCAGATCAGCGGAGACTACATCGGCATCAACATGCAGGACTACCTGAGCGCCGCTCGTGAGATGAAGAAGGAACCTTACGTCGGCAAACTGGCCGCCTGCGGTGCCTCATACGGCGGATTCAGCGTTTACTACATGGCCGGCATCCATGGCGACACCTACGACTGCTTCATCGCCCATGCGGGAATATTCGATGAGAAATACATGTACTACGAGACCGAGGAGATGTGGTTCCCCAACTGGGACAACGGTGGTCTGACCGAATATTCATACACTCCCGGCCAGATGGGTCCCAAGGGTGACGGGAAGACCTTCGGAGGTCTCCAACAGGCTGGCTCGCCTTGGAGCGACACGCCTAAAGCCCAGCGCCACTACTCCAACTCCCCTGCCGCCAATGTCACGAAATGGCACACGCCGATCCTCTGCATCCATGGCATGATGGACTATCGCATTCCGTACGATCAGGGAATGGCCGCTTTCAACACGGCCCAGATGATGGGTGTTCCTTCCAAGCTGGTCGTATTCCCGGAGGAGAACCACTGGATCCTGCAGCCTCAGAACGCGCTGTTTTGGCATCGCTGCTACTTCGACTGGCTGGATCGTTGGTGCAAGTAAATGCGTTTCCGGAAGTTATTGAATATCATTTTAATGCTATCCCTGGCCGGAGCTTTGCCGGTCAGGGTTGGCGCTATGCCAGCAAGTAAAGACACCGCCAAAGTCAGGGTCGGAAAATGGTCAGGAGACTTTAACCTCACCTCAGGCGTAGGCTTCATTGATTGGAGTAAAATGACAATGAATAACACCCGCCTGACTGAGAACGGGACTTTGAATCTTTCATACAAGAAACCCACATTCCAGTTCAACACCTCGATCGGGACCGGGTTCGAGAAAAACATCACTGACAAGACCAGGATCGTCTTGAACAGAACCTTCTTCGGTGTTATCTGGAATGAAGAGAGCAGCAAGGCCAGATCCGGATTCTTCAACGCCGGAGCGAGGTGGAATCCTGACAAAAGAAACTCGTATTCCGTCAGGGCATCTGTGAGTCCCAATCACGGCATAGTCGAGAACAACACCGCTAAAATCAAGTTGATGAGCACGAGCACCGCCGACTTACGCGTTGAAGAGAGGAAAACGACAGGGTATTCCTCCTCTATCAACTTCAATTCAAGTCATTTCTTGCGGGAGACGCGTTTCTCCTTCCACACATCCTTCGACGCCGGGGCATCCATGGAGAGGAAAACGTCAGAATGGGCGGAAGCTTTCGTGGAAGGTGATATCGAAATAGAGAATCTGAGGATAGGAGACACGTACAGGTTGACGCCCCACAACAACCGCTATAATTCCGGAGTATCTTTCACATTCAGGGATTCCACACTGGCCGGAATCCCTTCCCTCGTCGCGGAAGCCGGTATAAGGATGAGGGGAAGCCATCTCTTGGACCATTACAGCGGCGCCATTGAGATTGGAGAAAATGAGTGGCGGGACAGCTTAAGGCTCAGGGAAAACTTCAATTACATAGAGATATTCGCTGAGCCAAACATAAGGCTTAGTTACCACAAGAAGAAATATGGCGCCGACCTCAACACCACTTTCCAGCAATACGGGAACTACCTGACTGACAAGGGGAAAGACCATGAGGTCAATTGGAGGCCACCGTCCACGATCGGTAGTGTCCAGTTCTTCTGGAAGCCCACTCCCGCCCATAACATCACTGCCGGCGCTTCACGTTCCATCACCCACCCTTCTTATCAGCAAATCTGCTGGTATGACCGCCAGGGTGCGATCGAGGGGCAGGTGTTCAGGGGCGATCCTGATCTCAACCCGACGGTCAGGACCTCGGGGTTTCTTGATTATCAGTTGACTATCAAGAGATTCCGATTCACCTCCCGTTCCACTCTTGCCCACACCAGCGACGAGATCGAGCAGTTTTTCACCGACGAGATAGTCGACGGGAGATCCTACACTGTCTTCAGATGGGACAACACGGCTTATGGCGACAGCTTCGGCCAGCAGGCGGGAGTCTCATGGAACGGCAAAAAAATCACCGGCTCCCTTAAAGCGGACTATCTCCAGGAGCGCCGTCACAAGTACGGGAGCGGAGACATGATCAAAGACACCCACCGCTGGATCATGAGAGCCGATGCCGGTTTCCATCCAGGACATGGTTGGGACTTCTCCGCCAGCGGAACTTATCAAGGCGATATCGTCACATTCTACTCGATCATCAAGGAGTATGTCTCCGTCAACGCGAGGATATCCAAGCGCCTCGGCAAGATCACCCTCTCCCTCGACGGAAGAGACCTGCTGGACAGGAAAAAAGTCGTGAAAGTCTTATCCGAAGACTTTTCCGACTCATGGGAAGAAGAAAGCAGGATGAACCGGAGGCTCATCCTGCTAGGATTCAAATGGAATTTCTAAATTCCCGTATTTCTTAGAAGAGGTAAGCGATGCCAGCCTTGGCGTAGCTCTTGATGATCTTGGTACCGTCGTCGGAAGTGTCAAGGTTGAAGAGACCCTGGTCGTATCCGAGGGTAATCTGGATCTTGCTGATGTTCAGGCCAATTCCACCACCGAGAAGGACGTTGGTACGGCTGAGGTTGCCGTCCTTGAACCTGTCAAACTTGCCAGAGGAAATGCCAGCGGCGGAAAGCTCGCTTGATGAAGCGATTCCGAACTGGGCGGTAGGACCCGCGAAAATGAAGAGCTTGGAGCTCTCGCCGAGATTGAATCCGAAATTGAAATACACGGGCACATTCACGTAATGCTCTCTCATCTTGGAACCGAGGTTAACACTGCCAAAACTGGTGCTCTCGTTGGACATGAGGAGTGAATAATACAGACCGGGAGCGATGCCGAAAGTACCGGCGATAGGAAGGTTGTAGGAAAAACCTGCATAAGCTCCGTTAGTGCCGATATCACCGAGGTCAGTTCCCTTCATTGAAATCGACTCATTGGAATGGAGGTAACCGGCGCCCACCTGCATCTGGGCGAAAGAGTTCGTGGCGATGGTCATCATGACCGCAGCCGCGATAAGAGTGATAATTCTTTTCATTTTCATTCTTGCTTTAAAAAATAAATATAAAAAATAAACGTTCTTTCTTTAAACGCCACGAATTTAGCCATACTTCACAAAATAAACAAATACCTTGCCTAAGACAGGTTGAGACTCTCGCACTCCCTGAATAGGAAGAATGAGAAAAGCGACTCAATCACAACCATTATTATGGCCAGGATAAACGGAGGGAAAGAAAGCCCTACGACAAGAGACAGAATCGGAATGACGATGGATTATCCCCCAAGGTACGAGAAAAGGCGGCTTTTGCCGCCTTTTCTCGTACCCCCATGGCGAATCGAACGCCAATCGTAGGAACCGGAATCCTAAATTCTATCCATTAAACTATGGGGGCGGTTTCCGGTTTTTTTGAAACCGGTTGCAAAAATACTAAATTGTAATCAAAATAGGAATTTTTATTCTCGGATATTCAAAGAATAAGTTGTATTTTTGTCAGATATGAAAAAAGCATATGTATTTCCAGGCCAAGGGTCGCAGTTCCCCGGTATGGCGAAGGATCTCTACGAAAGCGGAGCGAAAGGTAAAGAGCTGCTGGACAGGGCTGATGAGGTCCTCGGTTTCAAGATAACAGACATCATGTTTAACGGCACGGCTGACGACCTGAAAGCCACGAAGGTCACCCAGCCCGCCATATTCCTCCATTCTGTGGTTTTGGCAAAGTGCTACGATGGTTTTGCCCCCGACATGGTCGCCGGTCACTCCCTCGGAGAGTTTTCCGCCCTCGCGGCGGCTGGCGCCATGGCGTTTGAGGATGCCCTGAGGCTTGTCTCAATTAGGGCCACAGAGATGCAGAAATGCTGCGAGAAGGTGCCCGGTGGCATGGCCGCCATCATCGGACTTCCGGACGAGAAGGTCGAGGAAATCTGCGCCGGCGTCGAGGGAATTGTCATTCCCGCCAACTTCAACTGTCACGGCCAGATAGTCATTTCCGGAGAGAAAGAGGCTATCGAGAAGGCCTGTGAGGCCGCGAAAGCCGCCGGAGCCAAGAGGGCTCTTCCCCTCCAGGTTGGCGGAGCTTTCCACTCCCCTCTCATGGAGCCCGCTAGGGTCGAGCTCGGAAAGGCCATAGAGCGGACTGAGATCGTGGCCCCTGTCTGCCCCATCTACCAGAATGTCACCGCCGCCCCCACGACAGATCCTGTCCTTATCAAGGAGAACCTGCTAAAGCAGCTGACCTCTCCAGTAAGGTGGACCGCCACTGTCGAGAATATGCTCGCTGACGGAGCAGGCTACTTTATGGAGATCGGTCCCGGCACAGTCCTCCAAGGCCTTGTCAAAAGAATCTCCGGAGGCACGGAAGGCATTGTCATCGAAGGACTTTCATCTCTTTAACGAATATTCATTTTTTTAACGATATGGCAAAAGAAAAGAAATTCATCACTTGTGATGGTAACACCGCAGTCGCAAATGTCGCTTACCTTTTCAGCGAGAACGCCTGCATTTACCCTATCACTCCCTCTTCTCCCATGGCGGAGAACATCGACGAATGGGCTGCCCACGGAAAAAAGAACCTCTGGGGCGAGACTGTCAGCGTGACTGAGATGGAAAGTGAGGCCGGTGCCTCTGGAGCCGTCCACGGTTCCCTTCAGGCCGGTGTGCTCACCACCACCTACACCGCTTCCCAGGGTCTTCTCCTGATGATCCCTAACATGTACAAGATCGCCGGTGAGCTTCTCCCCGGTGTATTCCATGTCAGTGCCCGTGCCCTTGCGTCCCACGCTCTCTCCATATTCGGAGACCACCAGGATGTAATGGCATGCCGCCAGACCGGCTTCGCCCTGCTCGCTTCCGGCTCCGTCCAGGAGGCCCAGGACATCGCCGCCGTCGCCCACCTCGCCGCTATCAAGTCCAGCGTTCCTTTCCTGCACTTCTTTGACGGTTTCCGCACCTCTCATGAGATCCAGAAGATCGAGGCTCTCGATGAGGAGGCCCTGAAGGGCATGGTCAGCGAGAAGTCTTTGAAGGCTTTCCGCGAGAGGGCCCTCAATCCTGACGCTCCCGTCACCAGGGGTACCGCACAGAACGGTGACGTCTATTTCCAGGCCGTCGAGTCAAGGAATAACGTCTATGCCGGAGTTCCCGACATCGTCGCCCGCTACATGGGTGAGATCAGCGAGCTGACAGGCCGCGAGTACCGTCCGTTCACATATTACGGAGCCCCCGACGCTGAGAACATCATCGTCGCCATGGGATCCGTCACCGAGACTATCAAGGAGACAATCGACTATCTCGCCTCCCAGGGCAAGAAGTGCGGACTTGTCACCGTCCATCTCTACAGGCCTTTCGCCGAGAAGTACTTCATGAAGGTTCTCCCTAAGACTGTCAAGAGAATCGCCGTCCTCGACCGCACCAAGGAGCCCGGAGCTCTCGGAGAGCCCCTCTTCCTCGACGTCAAGGCCCTCTTCCAGGGCAAGGAGGACTCCCCTCTCGTGATCGGTGGCCGTTATGGACTGTCCTCAAAGGACACCACTCCCGCCCAGATCGTCGCTGTCTATGACAACCTCGCTCTCAAGGAGCCCAAGAACGACTTCACCATCGGCATCGTCGATGACGTGACCTTCAAGTCCCTCATGATCAAGGAGGAAATCTCTATCGTCAAGCCCGGCACGACCGAGTGCAAGTTCTACGGACTCGGATCCGACGGTACTGTCGGTGCCAACAAGAACACCATCAAGATCATCGGAAGCCACACGCCTAAGTACTGCCAGGCTTACTTCGACTACGATTCCAAGAAGTCCGGCGGCTACACTTGCTCGCACCTTCGTTTCGGTGACCTGCCCATCAAGGCTCCTTACCTTGTGAGCACTCCCGACTTCGTGGCATGCCA
This sequence comes from uncultured Bacteroidia bacterium, assembly GCA_902785825.1. Taxonomy (GTDB): domain Bacteria; phylum Bacteroidota; class Bacteroidia; order Bacteroidales; family UBA932; genus Cryptobacteroides. Next base: position 19,090 of record CACZZZ010000011.1, on the reverse strand, counting down.
CGTGCCTTCCTACCTTGAGAAATATGACGTGCTGAAGGGCATCAAGGAAGGTGGTACCCTCCTTCTGAACTCCCTGTGGGACGAGGCTGAGACCGTCAAGAGGATTCCTGACAATGTCAAGGCTGTCATCGGCAAGAAGCACATCAAGCTGTACATCATCAACGCCACCAAGATCGCCTCTGAGATCGGCCTCGGAAACAGGACCAACACGATCCTCCAGTCCGCTTTCTTCAAGATCACCGGAATCATTCCTTACGAGGAGGCCGTGAAGTACATGAAGGACGCCATCGTCAAGAGCTACGGCAAGAAGGGCGAGAATGTCGTGAATATGAACTATGCCGCCGTCGATCGCGGTGGTGAATATACCGAGGTTACCATCCCCGCCGAGTGGGCCGAGATCAGCGCCAAGTTCGAGACTCCGAACAAGGACCGTCTGGCTCCCGCCTTCGTCAAGGAGATCGCCGACGTGGTCAACTCACAGAACGGAGACTCCCTGCCTGTCAGCGCCTTCGTCCCCTACATGGACGGAACAATGCCTGCCGGTACCGCCGCTTACGAGAAGCGCGGAGTCGCCGTCATGGTGCCCAGCTGGGATCCTGACAAGTGTATCCAGTGCAACACCTGCGCATTCGTCTGCCCTCACGCCGCCATCCGTCCGTTCCTTCTCACAGCAGAGGAGGCCGAAAAGGCTCCCGCCACTGTCAAGAAGGCCGCTGGAAAGGCTGTCCTGAAGGAATATTCATTCGCCCTTGCCACCTCCGTGGACGATTGTACCGGTTGCGGCAACTGCGTGGATGTCTGCCCCGCCAAGGAGAAGGCCCTCACCATGGTTTCCGCCCTCGATCAGCATCAGGAGCAGGAGAACTTCAACTGGCTCCACAGCAAGATCGGCTACAAGGACACTGTCGTCAACAAGGCCGCCAATGTGAAGAACTCCCAGTTCGCCCAGCCTCTGTTCGAGTTCAGCGGAGCCTGCGCCGGTTGCGGTGAGACCCCTTACATCAAGAATATCACCCAGCTCTTCGGAGACAGGATGATGATTGCCAACGCCACAGGTTGCTCCTCCATCTACGGAGCTTCCTTCCCGGCCTCCCCTTACTGCGTCAACGCCCAGGGACATGGCCCGGCATGGCAGAACTCCCTGTTCGAGGACAATGCCGAGTTCGGTCTTGGAATGAAGATCGGATCTGACAGGGCCCGTGAGACTGTGGCCAACATCATGACCCAAATCCTCAGCTGCGATTGCTGCGGCGAGGAGATCAAGGCTCTCGCCCAGCAGTGGCTCGACAATAAGGAGAATGCCGCTGTGACCCGTGAGGTTGCTGACAAGATCGTTCCTCTCGCCGAGGATTGCAAGTGCGACTGCTGCTCAAGGCTTATCGAATACAAGCGTTTCATCGCCGCCCGCAGCCAGTGGATCTTCGGTGGTGACGGTTGGGCCTACGACATCGGCTACGGCGGTCTGGACCATGTCCTCGCTTCCGGCAAGAATGTCAACGTCCTGGTTCTCGACACCGAGGTCTATTCCAACACTGGTGGACAGAGTTCCAAATCAACTCCTGCCGGCGCTATCGCCAAGTTCGCCGCCTCCGGTAAGAAGATCCGCAAGAAGGATCTCGGCATGATGGCCATCAGCTATGGCTACGTCTATGTCGCCCAGGTCGCTATGGGAGCCTCTCCCGCACAGTACCTCAGCGCCATCAAGGAGGCCGAGGCTTATGACGGACCTTCCCTCATCATCGCTTATGCCCCTTGTATCAACCATGGTCTGAAGGCCGGAATGGGACTTAGCCAGAAGGAGGAGAAACTCGCCGTCGATTGCGGTTACTGGCACCTCTACAGGTACAACCCGGATCTTGAGGCTCAGGGCAAGAACCCGTTCTCTCTCGACTCCAAGGAACCCGACTGGACCAAGTTCCAGGACTTCCTCAAGGGCGAGGTCAGGTTCGCTTCCCTGTACAAACTCTTCCCGGACAAGGCTCAGGAGCTCCTGACCCTGACCGAGGAGTTCGCCAAGGTCCGCTACGGCACCTACGCCCGTCTCGCCGGGAAGTAGTGATATCCCATTAAAAAAGAGCGCGGCCTGATAGCCGCGCTCTTTTATTTATCGTCTATTCATTGACGTAGTCGTCGTGGCCGGGTTCGGCCTCGGCAGCTTTGATCATCTCGATGTTGAGCTGCTCGACGAAGGATAGCTTTATGGCGTCGTTGTTCTGCGGCATGTACCAGTCCTGGCTCCCGAAATATGTCTGAAGATCGCTGGACTGGAAGCGATAGCCGTGCCTCGCGAGAATTGAGTTGCGCATTATCCGCAGCGTGGATTTCTTGTAGTTCCTCAAGATGAACTTGTTAAGGAGAAGATAGGAGGCGAAATTGAAACGTGGAGTGTACCGGTCGCTGGCCACCAAAGAGTACGGCCCGTCAGTGGTCTTGAATATTCCATATTCATCAAATGAACCTGAATAGACCTTGAAGCCCTCAAGGGTCGGAACAAGCTGCCAATAGCCGTCCAAGGTTGTACCTTCCACTTTCATAACCCCGATGACAATATCATTGAACGTCATTACCTCGTAACGTCCCCTGCTTCCAGCGACTACGAGAGCGTCGTCCTTTATCTCGATCTCGTAGCCATAAGGGTCGGTCTTGTAAAGGCCCTTGATCTGAGGGATCCAGCCCCAGATGTTGTTGAACCGGCTGTCGTCCGGGGTCATCACGAGAATATTGTCCAGCGTGGTGGGGCCATCATAGACGCATAAGACTGTCATCCCATCCTGATGGCGATACTTCACGTTCTGGCCTGGACCGAAAGGATTGACAGCACCCTCATTCGAGCCTTCGGCGACAGTGTAGGCCCCTGGCTGACCTTCTTTCGGAACCAGCACGAACTCCATCTCCTGTCCCTCGGCCATAGCCGCCATCAGGACAGAACCGTCTTGACGGACGGTAGCCTCATAGTTAATAGATCCGTCGTACCATAAAGTCCCGGACTTTATGCCTTGGGCCTGAAGCGAAAGAGCCGTCAAAAGGGCAGCTCCAAAAACAAATAACTTATTCATCTCCAAGTACTTTTTCTGAAACAAATTTGCCATCAACAGTATAGACCTGCTCGACCGAGTACCGGCCGCCTTCCTCATGGTAGCGGTATGCCCCGAGGTGGATCTTCTTTCCGGGAACATCAAACGAGATGAATCCCTCCGTCGAAGGGAACTGGATCGCCTTGACATCATCCGGATCGCTCACATCCAGGATGTAAGACCAGACATTCCTGGCATCCGGACATCCGTCAACATAGAACAAGTCCGCGTTCCAGGGAACTGGAATGATGCTATCCGCGCAAGCAATATCACCTGAGTCAACCCTGACCGGGATAGCGTTCCCATCCTTCATCAAAGACCATTTTGGCTCAGCAGACGCGAATGTGGTGCAAATCCAGTGGGTCGCCTCAGCCTCTCCCCTATCTTGGATCCACAGCGCAAGAACCTCAGGATCCTCCTCGGAAGCCGGACGGGCAACCGATGTATAGAACCGGTAATGGTCCGACTCCGCCCGCAAGACAGCGTCTTCCGGAAGCGGATCGTAATCTTCCTCATATTCGGGATAGATGTACTCGTTGCTGGAACCGCTGAAGACATGCTCCATACCATTGAAGGTAAAATGGTGATAAAGAGTCGGATAACTGTCATCCGGAGAAATCTCCACGATGATGATGTCCTGGTCATATTCACCTTCCGTCAACCAATATGTCAGGATAGAGCCCTCGTGCTGAGGCTTGAAATCGGAATATGGTTCTTCCTCTGGAGTCATAATGCCGGTTGAGGGATCATAGTCATAGAAGCAGCAGAACTCAATCTCCTCAGGATTAACTTGTTCCAACAACACAGCAAAAAGGGTGTGGCCATTCTCCCTTGAATATGTCCTGGCCCCTGTCCTCTGGTCGCCGGTGTCGCCGTGATCATAAGAAGCCACATTGAAATCCTCGCAATCCACGAATACCCTCCCGGAGCCTCCCTCCGTGACATCATTCGAGACAAAAAGCCTGTCCCCCGCCTCAGTGATGATGGAATCCGCCCCGGCGGATGGCCATACCTCATTGAACGCCCTGAGCAGCTGCATCACATTAGGATGAGCGCCAAGATTCTTGGTCGAAATAGTTTTTCCGCGCCACCCGTCACGGATGGTAGCGATATTGACAGTCTCGCTCTTGGGAGCCCAAGCGCAACAAGCAAGCAGGAGGGCGAATGAAATGAATAGTGTTTTCTTCATAATGGCCTAATATACAAAAAAAATATGTGGGTATGGAGAAGAAACTGTTGATTAACTGAATAATACAAAAAACAGATGGTGCCAAATTGAGCACCATCTGTTTCAGCATAATATTGATTTACAGCAGCTTCCGTCCCACGAATGCATCTACTCGGACGCTCCCGGCTCAGGTGGACGGTATTCCAGCAAATCGCCGGGTTGGCAGTCAAGAGCTTTGCAGATAGCGTCGAGGGTGCTGAAACGGACACCTTTGGCCTTTCCAGTCTTGAGTATTGACAGATTCACGGCCGAGATCCCGATCTTCTCCGCCAACTCAGCGGAAGTCATCTTCCGTTTGGCCAGCATCACATCGACATTAACGATTATCGGCATGACTACTTACCCTCCTTTTTAGCCGGCTGCTCCTCAGGAGCGACGTCCTTGCCCTTCATATATTCAGGAAGGCTCATTCCAGCCATCTTGAAGAGATCTTGGAGCGGAGGAACAGAACCCATCAGTCCTGAGATGAAGTTCGCTGTGGATGTTTTACCATCCTTGCCTCCATTGCCATCCCAGACAGTGACCTTGTCGATCTTGATGCCCTTGACAGCCTCAACCTGGGTCTTGACGAGCTCAGGCAGGCGATCGGAGATCATCATGAGGACAGCCTTCTGGGCGTCACCCTCAGCCGCACCGACCAACTGGGCGAAACCGTCAGCCTGCTTGGTCAGGATCTCGAGAGTACCACGGGCCTGGGCCTCCATCTTGGCGTAAATAGCGTCGGCCTCTCCCTTAGCTGTCCTGCGGAGTTTCTCAGCCTCAGCCTCGGCCTCGATGATCTGGCGCTCCTTGTCGATCTGCGCGGGAACGACGATGTTGGCCTGCTGGGTAGCCTTCTCCCTCTCGGCACGCGCGAGCTCAGCGTCACGCTCACTCTGGTAGGCCTCCTGGAGAGCCTTAGCGGCCTGGACCTTCTCGGCAGCCACCGCTATGCGGGCGGCCTCAGCCTCTTTCTCACGACGCATTGCGTCAGAATTGGCGATGTCAATCTTGGAGGTATTCTCACCCTGGACAGCCATAGCGTTGGCAGCGGCAGTCTTGATACGGGTATCCCTCTGAGTCTCAGCGATACGGATGTCCTTATCCCTGTCAGCCTCAGCCTTTCCGATCTCTCCGAAACGGTTCTGCTCAGCGACACTCTTCTTCGCGTCGTTGATAGCCTTAGCGGCAGCCTCCTTACCAAGAGCCTCGATGTAGCCGGACTCGTCACGGATATCCGTCACGTTCACGTTGATCAGTTTAAGACCGATCTTGCGGAGCTCAGCCTCAACATTCTGGCTGACCGCGGCGAGGAACTTGTCACGGTCGGCGTTGATCTCCTCGATGTCCATCGTCGCGATGACGAGACGGAGCTGACCGAAGAGAATGTCGGTGGCGATGTTCTGGATATTGTCAATCGAGAGTCCGAGCAGACGCTCAGCGGCGTTGGTCATGCTATCAGCCTCCGTGGAGATACCGACTGTGAAGCGGCAGGGCACGTCCACGCGGATATTCTGCTTGGAAAGGGCGTTGGTGAGGTTGCACTCGATCGAAATGGGCTTGAGATCAAGGAAAGCATAGTCCTGGAACACAGGCCAGATGAAGGACGCGCCTCCGTGGATACACCTAGCGGACGAGATCGATCCACTCTTGTTCTTGCCGGTCTTACCATAGATGACCATGACTTTGTCCGAAGGGCAGCGCTTGTAGCGCTTCAGGATCGCCGCGAAAGTCACAAACAGGACCGCGACAATGATAAGGATTAAAGAAATGTCCATGATAACAAGTATTTAGATGATTGTCGGATTGAGTTCTTCAACGAGCAAGGTGTGGTCATTGACGACACCTATCACTTTGATAGGAGTACCGGTGGGGATAGTGTCACCCTCACAAAGGGCGTCATATTCCCGGACGGCGTTGTTGATAGTGATCTGGATCTTCCCCTCCCCTTTACGTTCTCCGGGGATAGTGAGATAAACTTTGCCTTCGCAGCCGACAGCGGAGGTGTGGACATCGATGTTCCCGCTCTGCTGCATTCCGCTGAGCCACTTGAACATCCACATCACGGCCGCTACCAGCGCGACACCGACAATAACAGCGAGAAGCACAACCAGAAAGTCTGACTTGATCCTGTCATGCATCAGAACCGCGGTCCAGCCGAAGCCAAGGCAGAAATTGATGAAATTACGGAAAGTCAAGAGATTCATGGAAGGATCGGCGTCAAAAGAACCGTCCGCTCCTCCAAGATCCACATTCCCGGCGGCGTCGAAATCGGTGTCAATGCCACCGTCCCCGCCGAAACCGAGGAAAGTCATAATGGTCTGGATCACGAAGATCAGAGTAGCAGAAAGGGTTATGGCCCACAGGACCTGCATAACCGTACTAAGAGAATTCCACCAAGCGATCATAACGAAAAAAGATTATTGTCTTCCGCAAATATATAAAAAATTTACGAAAGACAATAATTATTTAAAAAATTTCGAAGTTTTTATTCCTTCGTTTTGCCTGGCATCTGGACGAACTCGATAAAGTTGCCGGAATTGTATAATCTTGCGGCAGCTTCCTTGATTCCTTCCTTAGTCAATGATGAGACAGCCTCCTCGTATTCCTTGTCGTAGTCGAAACCGAACCTGGAATACCGGACGATATTGTTCATCCAATAGCTGTTGCTGATCCTGTTCTCAGGAACGTTCTTCTTGAAATTCTCGATGGTGCGGGTGAACTGCTCGTCAGTAGGACCATTCTCGGCAAGTTTACGGAACTCGTCGCGGGCGATCTTCCTGAGCTTGTCAGCCATATCGGGCTTGCACTCGAAAGCTACCTGCATCAGGTACATCGGCTCAGGCTCAAGTCCGGCGTTGGCGAGTGAGGAAGCGCCATAGGTGCCACCCTCGTCCTCACGCATGGTGTCAACATAGATCTGGTCGAGAACATAACTGACAGCGCTCGCCAAGACATCTTCCTTGACTGAATAGGGCCTGTAGTCTGAATAAACCTCGATAACAGTGGACTTGGGAGTCTCCATGTCAGTCGTGATGGTCTTGACATTCTCGCCCTTAACAAGACGAGGGCTGACATCCTGCCACTTGGAAGACTTCTTGCCTTTAGGCAGGGAGCCGACATATTTCTCGACAAGAGGTTTCAGTGTCTCGAGATCCACATCGCCAGTGATGACCATTGTGGCTCCGGCCACATCAGAGAACAACTTGCGGTAGTTCTTCTCGACTGTAGCGAGATTTGCCTTGTCATAGGTCTCCATCGAAATGAACTTACTCCTGGGGTTACCGCCGTAAAGGAAGTCGCTAAGTTCCTTCTGCATCTTGAACTGAGGAGTGGCCAGGGCGTTGGGAAGGACAGCCTTAAGCTGCGAGATTGCGTTGTCCCACTCTTCCTGATCGAAACGGGGATCAACATAAACAAGATAAAGGAGCTGGAAAGCCGTCTCAAGATCCTTGACAGAGGACGACCCGCTGACGCCATTGTAAAGGGCATCGATGTAAGAACCGACCTTGACGTTCTTTCCTGAGAGCATCTTCGTGACTTCCGTGCCCTTGAACTTGGAGATACCCTGCATGGCATCGAAAGTCCCGTAGATATTGGAGTCGAATGAGGCGAGGTCTTCAGTCGCGATCAGGCTCTGGCCACCGGCCTTGTAAAGATTGAAAAGAATCTGGTCTTTCTTATGCTCAGTCGGAAGAACAATGACTTTCACTCCGTTCTTGAGAGTCCACTCGGTCGATCCATAAATGGAAGACTTAGTCTTCTTGACCTTGGCACCTTTCAGGACGGAAGGATCCATGAAGGCCTCAGTCGCGGTCTCGGCGGCAGGAGCCTCGATCTGCGCGGACTCAACCTCGCTGAACACAGCCATGATCTGCTCCTTGGTCGGAGTGGAGATCCCTTCTTTCTCCGGACCGCTGTAGATGACGACCATGTTCTCCCGGCCAGGGATCATCTGGGCAATCATCTGGCTTAGGATGGAGGCGTCGATCTGGCCGAGGAAATCTTTCGCCAGGTCATATTCAGCCTGCGGCTCCATGTAGGCCTGGTTGTCGAAGAAATTGCTTATAAGAGGATGCACGAACTCCGGATTCTTACGGGTAGATGCCTCATTGACAGCTTTTTCCAGAGACGCGAGGATATTGTCCTTGGCCCTGGAGACCTCAGCGTCAGAGAAACCGTACTCACTCATCTTCTTAAGTTCGGTAAGGAAGGCCTTGAGTCCTCCGAGGATGTTGTCCTCCTTGAGTGTCACCTGGCCCATGACCGCCTCGAATGCCTCACAGAGCCTCCCGGAGGCAAACATACCACTAAGATAAGGGGCGTCAGCCTTAGAGGTAATATCAGTGAAACGCTCGGACATCACGGAAGCGACAATGTTCTCAATCAGATCGATTGAGAAGCCGACCGGGGTGCTGTTGAGAGCCTCATCCCTCGCGTCGCTCTCCCAAAGAATCTCAACGGAAGGGACAGTGGTCTCAGAATCGGTGATGATTCCAACTCGGGGCTCCGAGAACGGGGTAAGGGTATATTTCTCCTTCGCCTTGGGATTCACGGCCGCGGGAATATCAGCCCAAATCTTCTTGATCTTCGCCTCGACAGCGTCCACATCGACATCTCCCACAACCACGACGGCCTGGTTTCCAGGATGGTACCAAGTCTCGTAGAAGGAAACAAGGCTCTCCGGCTTGAAGTTCTCAAGACTCTCCTGAAGACCGATCAAGGTGCAGGTTGAATATTTGTTGTCCCCATAATAATAAGGAAGGGAGCGCTCGAAGGTCCTCCACGCGGCGTTGCGGCGGCTGCGCCTCTCCTCGATGATGACAGGACGCTCCTTGTCAATCTCCACGGGATCGTTTGTCACGAAATGGGAATAGTCATGAAGAATCAGAAGGCAGGTGTCCACAACAGTCTCCCTCACGAGAGGAATGTTATTGAGCATGTACTGCGTCTGGTCGATACCGGTCGAAGCGTTGACATTTCCTCCGAAAGAGGCGCCGATACTCTGCAACCAGTTGAGGATCGCTTTGCCGGGGAAATTCTTCGTGCCGTTGAAGCACATGTGCTCCAGGAAATGCGCCAGGCCGTCCTGGTCGGGTGTCTCCTGGATGGCGCCGACGTTAGTGGCCAGGTAGAACTCAGCCCTCTGGGCAGGCTTGTCATTATGCCTGATGTAATAGGTCAGCCCATTGTCCAACTTTCCCTTCCTGACAGCGGGATCGTTGGGAAGCTGCTGTGCCCCGGCCAAGACGGAGCCGGCCAGAAGGGCGACAATGAGGATAAATAACTTCTTCATATTCTGAATAATAGCTTGTTTCAATAAAAACTCCGCACCAAAGGGCACGGAGTTCAAATAAATTTAGACGATGATTACTCAGCGGGGCTGATGGCGCCCATAGGGCAAGCGTCAGCGCAAGTGCCGCAGTCAATGCAGACCGCAGGGTCGATGGTGTAGAAATCTCCCTCGTGGATAGCGCCCTGAGGGCACTCACCGGCGCATGTTCCGCATGCGATGCAATCAGTCTCAGAAATCTTGTAAGCCATAATACCTAAAATTTTATTTGCAAATATAAATTAAAAAATCAATCTATCCAACCTGTAAAGAAAAGGTTCATGATAGGTCTTGAAGGTGAATTCGTGGTTAGTGTCAGGATTATCAGGCACTCCCCTTTCGGGAAAGTGGAAGTGTCGAGCTCGGCCTCGAGTTTTCCTTTCGCCCCGGGAGCGATATCCGCGGGTTTGGTCACTCTGACCTTGGAACTCTCTGAATCTACTTTATATACCTTAAACGGGCTCTTCCCCTTGTTGGCGATCTCAAAAGAGCCTTTGACTTTTGTACCGGCCTTGACCTTGCCGAAGGAAAAGGTGCTTTCCGAAGCCACAGGCACAGACGCCATATCCCTTTGCTCCTTAGTCATGGATGAGAAATCCTCCTTGGTGATCGCATATATTCCTATCTTGGACTTTCCGGCCCCAAGCTCAGGGTTAGGATCAGCGACAACAGCCTCAGTACCAGCCGCTTCCACCGCAGGCTCAGCCGAAGGACGAACGACCGCCTTATAGGCCCGGCCATCCACAACAGGAGTGGCGTAGTAGTAATTCTTTCCCCAGAGGCTCCTGTCAGCCGCGACCGTGAACGCGAGTTTGGCGGTCTCCCCGGCTGGGATAGGATTCCGTGAGAGCCTCAACGTCAAGTTATCGCTCACATTGTCGAACTTCACGTTAATGGGCTTGGAACCGAGGTTGGCCACAAGCACCTCGCCGCTCTTGCTCTGTCCCTGGGAAAGGTTTCCTGCTTTGATGTCAACAGTTTTGAAACCGAGGTTGCCAAACCTGATGGGATAGAGTTCCCCGAGGCTGAGTTTCTTTTTGTGGCTCTCTCCCCTGAGGCGTAGCACCACAGGCTGCTTGGGCTCGGAAAAATAAACTGTCAGGTTCTTGTCAAAGGGATATCCACCCTCGTCGTTTTTATATGTAGCCTTAATCGTTCCCTTCTCACCGGGTTTCAAGGGCTGTCTTGTCCATTCCACATCCGTGCAGCCGCATGAAGACACGACACTGTAGATCACCAGGGGCTTGTCACCGATATTGGTGGCCGTAAAGGTGGCCGAGACAGGACCATCGGTGACAAGGATATCCCCGAAATCATGGACGATCTTGTCAAGTCTGACCACTCCGCCGAAGGTGTTGCCAGGGCCGGAGCCTTGACCATAAACAGGATGGCAGAGCACGGCCATGAAGACCGCGGCGATTATGTATAGAACTCTTTTTCTCATGACCAACAGGTTTCATCGAGGCCTTTGCAAATTCCTTTCCAAACTTGATTGGCGCTTGGATTTTCAAATCCGGCCAAAAGTTAGTAAATTTGTATGATTTCGTATCAATGTAAAGGAAATGGCAGAGAAACGGACTTTTGAGGAATATACAGACGCCAACATAAAAACCCTTGAAGGGGTCGAGCACATCCGGCGCAGGCCTGGAATGTACATCGGCAGACTGGGAAACGGTTCTAACCCGGGAGACGGTATCTACGTCCTCCTGAAGGAGATCGTGGACAACTGCATCGATGAGTTCTCGGCCGGCTACGGCAACAAGGTTATTATCGACATCGAAGATAAACAGGTCAAGGTCAGGGACTTCGGCCGAGGCATTCCTCTCGGGTCGGTTGTAAAGGCGACCAGCGAGTTGAACACCGGTGGAAAATTCGACGACAAGGTGTTCAAGAAGTCCGTAGGTCTTAATGGTGTGGGTACCAAGGCTGTGAACGCCCTTTCCGAGAAGTTCTATGTCGAGTCGTTCAGGGAGGGAGAGAGTTCATGGGCCAGCTACGAGCGTGGCGAGCTGAAGGACAGTGGTAAGAAGGAAAAGGTCAGCGAGAAGAACGGAACTCTTGTGATATTTACCCCGGACAACGAGATGTTCGGAGGTTTCGAGTTCAACATGGACTATGTCGAGACCATGGTGAAGAACTATTCTTACCTCAAAAAAGGTCTCACCCTGGTCCTCAACGGCACTTCCTACAAGTCTGACAACGGTCTTCTTGACCTTGTGAGGGAGAATATGTCCGAGACACCTCTGTACGAGCCGATCCACCTTGAGGATGAGGATATAGAGATAGTTCTGACGCATGGCAACTCCTACGGCGAGAACATCTCGTCCTTTGTCAACGGCCAGAACACCCGTGACGGAGGAACCCACCTCGCCGCTTTCAGGGAGGCTATCGCCAAGACCCTCAAGGACTATTTCAAGAAAGACTACAAGCCCGAGGACTGCCGCCAAGGCATCATCGGAGCGATCAGCATCCAGATACAGGAGCCAAACTTCGAGGGTCAGACCAAGACCAAGCTCGGCTCCACCTACATGTGGGAGAAATACAAGACGGACGAGAACGGCAAAAAGGTACAGAACCCTGACGGCTCGCTGGAGATTGACCGCGGTCCGACCATCCGCTCTTTTGTCAATGACTTCGTTGCCCGCCACCTCGACAACTACCTCAGGATCCATCTTGATGTCGTTCCGATCATAGAGAACAAGATCAAGGAGTCCCAGGCCGAGCGCGAGGAGATCGCCGGTATTCAGAAGAAGACCAGGGAACGTAACAAGAAGGCGAATGTCTATAACCGGAAACTGCGCGACTGCCGCTACCATTTCTGCGACAAGATGCCCAAGGGAAAGGAAGAGATGGCTGAGAAGACCAGCATATTCATCACGGAGGGAGACTCCGCTTCCGGAACCATAACGAAGGTCCGCAACGCCGAATACCAGGCCGTTTTCAGCCTTAGGGGAAAGCCGATCAACTGCTACAAGGAAAGCCGGAAGCGAGTCGCCGAGAACGAGGAACTGAACCTTCTCATCTCCGCCCTTGGGGTGGAGGACGACCTCGACAATCTCCGTTACAACAATATCATCGTCGCGACCGATGCTGATGACGACGGTATGCACATCAGGATGCTGGTCCTGACCTTCTTTATGAAATATTACCCGGATCTGATCCGCCGAGGTCACGTGCATATTCTCCAGACTCCCCTTTTCAGGGTAGCTAACAAAAAGGAGAGGCGCTATTGCTACTCCTCCGAGGAGAAAGAGAACGCGATCAAGGCCTTGAAGACTTCTGTCCAGATAACGAGGTTCAAAGGTTTGGGAGAGATCTCATCCGATGAGTTCGTGGATTTCATCGGAGAGGACATGAGACTGGATCTCGTGAAACTCTCGGACGAGGAATCAATCTCGGACATCATGGAGTTCTACATGGGCGACAACACGATCGACCGCCAGAACTTCATCAGGGCGAACCTCAAGTCTGAAGAGGAATTGGAAGATATTAATATTTAATTACTTAAGGAATATGACACGTTGGGCGAGATTCTGCGGATGGATGCTTAAGAAAATGGGATGGACCACTGTTGGCGGCCCTGTTCCGGAAAAGAAAGCCATTATCCTCGGTGTGCCACACACATCGGCGATGGACTTCATAGTCTCATATCTGTTTTATACACAGTTCGACGCCCAGAAGGCCCACGTCATGATAAAGAAGGAGTTCTTTTTCTGGCCGATCGGCCCCCTGATCCGCAAGATGGGAGCCGTGCCGGTGGACAGGACAAACGCCACCTCCATGGTAAAGAGCCTCATTGACCAAATGGAAGACGAGGACACCTTCATCCTGGCAATAGCCCCGGAAGGCACTCGCAAGGCCACTAAGAGATGGAAGACCGGGTACCATGTGATAGCGAAGGCGGTAGGTTGCCCTGTTTACCTGGGCTACTTCGACTGGGGCAAGAAGAGGGTCAGCGCCGGAGAGAAGGTCGAGCTCACTGACGACGCGAGGGCCGACACTGACCGGATCCAGGCGATATACGAGACAATGGGGATGAAGGGAAAGCATCCCGAAGGATTTGTAACTCATTAATATACTCATAATGTCAATCCAGACCTTATTGAAACAAAGCAGGGAGAATTACGTCACCACCCTGTCCAAACTATTCGAGATGGCGACAGACACCTTCGCCAAAAGGCCTTTGTCACGTTTCGTGGATGGCGGGCAGGAATACACCTACGACAGTTTCAAACACAAGTGCCTGGAACTCTCACAAATATTCAACAGGTTCGGGATCAGCGCTGGAGACAAGGTGGCGATACTGTCCAACAATATGCCCAACTGGACTGTCGCGATGTTCTCCTGCGTCCCGTTCGGCAGGGTGACGGTGCCGATCCTTCCCGACTCCTCCGAAAGCGAGGTTACCAACATCTTGACCCATTCCGAGTGCAAGGCCATATTCATTTCCAGACGCCTGTTGAAGAAGCTCTCGGACGAGATCCAGGAAAAGATGACTCTGGTTATTGACATCGAGACCTTCGATTTCATCAAGAAAGACGACCACGCCTTTACCTGCGAGGGCCATTCCGCTGAGCCTCAGGCCGACGATCTGGCCTCAATCATCTATACCTCAGGCACTTCCGGCAATGCGAAGGGCGTTATGCTCTCCCACCGCAATTTCTGCCAGAACATAATCGCAGCATTCCATGCCCAACCCGCGGGAAAGAAGGACCGCTGGCTCTCGATATTGCCGATGTCCCACACTTACGAGATGGCGTTCAGTGTCCTCTATCCCCTATTTGTGGGAGGCTGCGTGTATTACATAAAGAAACCGCCGACACCATCCATTCTCATGGAGGCCATGCGGAAAGTCAGGCCCACCATCATGTGCGCCGTCCCTCTTATCATCGAGAAGGTCTACAGGAACAGCGTCGTCCCCACTATTGCCAAAAGCCGAATCCTCTCTTGGATGAAAAAGAAGATGCCAAGGGTGCTATATTGGCTGGTGGGCAGGAAGTTGTACAAGTCTTTCGGCGGCAGGCTCAAATTTTTCGGCGTGGGAGGCTCCAAACTGGACTCAACCGTGGAGGACTTCCTCAATAAGGCCAAGTTCCCTTACGCCATCGGCTACGGCCTGACTGAGACCGCTCCCCTGATCACCAACGCCTGCGTGGGGAAGACCGTGGTCGGCTCGATCGGAGTCCCGGCCTACAATGTCCAGGTCAGGCTCCAGAATGTCGATCCGGAAACTGGCGAGGGAGAGATCATAGCGAAGGGCGACAACGTCATGCTCGGCTACTACAGAGACCCGGAAAGAACCCGTGCCGCTCTGACCGACGACGGCTGGTTCAGGACCGGCGACCTCGCCTGCATGGACTCCAAAGGCCGTTATTACATAAAAGGCCGTCTCGGGAATATGATAGTGGGGCCCTCTGGAGAGAACATTTATCCGGAGGAGATCGAGCAGGTCATCAACAACATGAGAGGCGTCAATGAGTCGCTCGTCATCGAGCGGGACGGCAAGCTGGTGGCCCTTGTGAAGTTCGATGAGAACGTCATCGACTGGGGCATGATCGAGAAGGAGGAGAAATTCTTCGAGAACCTGGAGTCATGGAAGAAAGCCGTCATGGAATATGTCAACAAACGTGTCGGCAAGCAGTCCAACATCGGCGAGGTGAACGCGATGAAAGAGGATTTCGAGAAGACCGCGACCCAGAAAATCCGCCGCTTCAAGTACAAATCCTTCAAGCCAGAGGACGGACCAGAGGACAAGAAGGAAGAATAAACTATTCCGAGAACAGACTTATCAGCGTGTCCTTGTGGAGATCCTCAAGGTCAAGCTCAGCTTGTTCACCCTCAGCGACTTCCGTAAATCCAGCCTTAAGAAGGAGAGACTTCAGATCCACAAAACAAGCGGCTTTCCTGGCAATGATGGACGCTTTGTCGGAAGCATCCATCCCGGCGCTGACACGGGAATTCCCCACCCCGAGACTCATCATGAATATCTTCCCACCGCTCACGGCCGCGATCATGGATTGGCGAAGATCAGAAGTCAGATCCTCGTTGACGACGATGTTATTGGGATCGACCATGTAATTCCGCTTCAGTTCAGTAATTTCCTCCTGCCCGAAGAAGAAGCGGAACCGGCTCCCTTCTTCCCCATTGTAACGGTTGCAGAATATGATCCCGTCATCACAGGTCCCTTTGCAATATAGAATCTCGCTGGCTTCCGGGTCAGCGTTGGTCATATCACCGGAATAGATAGCGTGGCCGGTATTATATACGCTGTTCCAGCCCACCTTCTGACCGCCGAGATCGACAAAGCTAATGTCGAAATCATGGGTTCCCCACTCGTTCTTCCAATATATTCCGAAAAAGTTGTTTTCGCTTAGAGGATACCAGGAGCCGAAAGGATAGTTCCCAATGAAGTTCTTCTCCGAAGATGGGCAGGCAAGGATAACTTTCTCCGGGAACTTCACCGGGCAGGCTTTCGGGGATAGGATCTGAATCAGATGATTCTCCAGAAGTTCCTCAAGACCAGCGTAATAATCTTTCAAGCCGGCAAAACCGGTCTCTTCAAGGGGAGCCACGAAGGTCTTCCCATTCCGGATCATGAACATCCTCTTTGAAGGAGATTCCATCATCAGAAGGCGCTCCCTGACTATCTGAAGAAGGGATACTGTCTTGAAGGCGTTTAGGGTCTCAAGGCGTCCGGATATGTCCTCCATAGGCCTTTCCGCCGAGAGGAGGGTCTCCCAGTAGCCGGGTTTCAGAGGCTTGTGAAGCCTCTCAGCTTTCCTGCGAATCTGGTTTATTACCTTCCTGGAAGGAGAAGGCTCTGTCACCATCTCTTTTTTGACAGTGTCGTAGAACCTCGTCTCATGCGTCCTGAACGCCAGGAAAAGGTCTTTGAAACGGTAGAAGACAGAAGCCAAGGCATCCGTTTCTTCTCCTGTCAACTTATTGAAATCAAACTGGTTGGCGGTTTGTTTGATCCGCCTTATCAGATCCTGGTTCTTGATAAGGAGGGTCATTCCTGTCGATTCATAGATGATATATCTCAGGAGGGCGACAGGATCGGAAGGCCGTATCCCCAGCTCCGAAGCCAGGATCGAGAGAGCTTCCCTGTTGCGTACTGAATCGATGTCGAGTTTCTTGTCAGGAAGGGACTTGTGGTAATCTACGATTTCCCCGCTGACTGCCTTGACGGTGGCAGATGCCAGAGCTATTCCGCTTGTCACCAGGCCCATGCAACGATCGTATAGCTCATCCCGGGATATTGGCCGGATAACAGTGTATCTGGAGAAATCAGGTGCCTCTGCCCCATCGTTGGGGACATAGCCGTTACCTGCCAACGAATACTCCGTCCCATAGGTCGTGGAGTAATGGGCGACCTGATCCAGGAAAAGTTCCCACCTGTCCTTGGAGACCACATCGTCCCAAGCCTTGTAGAAGGTGGAATTGGGATCAATAGCCTCGGCTTTGACGAATGCGGCGACATCTTCGTTAAGAATATCCGGATGAATGATGAAGCCCCTTTTAAGAGCCTCTGCCTGAAGAGCTTCCGGATCTTGAACCGGCTTGGAAGCCGTCGTCGCCGCCTTGAAGAATTTTATGAGGACAGGATGCATAGTCAATAAAAAAAGGACCGCGGAAAGTAAAACGAAGCCCGAAGGCCCTCAAACAAAAGGAACTTTCTATGCGGTCCTAAGGTATAAATCTATTTCAGCTGGAGACCGTCCTTGAAGGCATTACCGACAGTCTCGCCGAGAACGATGTACTTGTTGTTGAACGGGTCAAAGGTGATGGGCTGAAGCTTTTTCACATCCACATTTCCGTTCTCGTCAAGAACGCTCTCATCGGCGCTCACATTCACGATCTCGCCTTTAAGGATTCCAGTCTCCTCATCGTAGGAGATAAGCTTGCACTCAAGAGCAAGCGGAAGTTCCTGAATGAGAGGGGCATCGACAAAAGACGATTTCTCCACATGCCACCCCGCGCGGGCGACCTTATCCGGAACTTTGTTTCCGGAGACAACACCCACATAATCGCAAGCGACCAGCTGGGGCAAGGTGCCCATGCTCACCGTGAAGGCTCCCCTTTCCCGGAGATCCTTGACTGTCTTGTGGCCTTTGCTCAGATCCATGGTAATCTCCTTATAATCAGAGATTCCACCCCAAGCGGCATTCATAGCTGAGGGAACATCATTCTCGCCGTAAGCGGCGATGATCAGCACAGGCTGGGGATATGTGTAGGGCTTCGCCCCGAAATTCTTTCTTGCCATAGTGTTATTATTTATAGATCATTGATTACTTCCTTGGAAATGCTAATTTAGGCAATTAGAACGTCTTTTCCAAATGCACCCGCTGTCATCCTGAGCGAAGCGAAGGATCTATCTTTAACTTCCCCCTAAATAACGGCCCCATCTCTCAAACCAGGAGATGGGACACCTAACGTAAATGATTCAATTAATCACGATGGGGATTATTTGTTGAGATTCAGAATCTCATCTTGGGAGAGTCCGGTGTACTTCTGAATCTTGGACAAAGCCACTCCGTCAGAAAGCATCATTCTAGCAGTCTCGAACAGACCTTCAGTTCGACCCTCTGCTCTTCCCTCTGCTCGACCTTCCGCCAAACCCTCGTTCCTGGCCGTGCGGAGCTGGCTCCGCTGGTCAACCTCCCACATGTAACGGGCAAGGTACTCTCTCTGGCTCATCTCATCCATAGAAGCGAAGTTAGACAATTGGAACATCTTTTCCAAATAACTGCCACGATATTCAGTAGGCATCTCCTTCATCGACCCCATGTTCTTGATAGTGTAAAGGATCCACTCCGGAGTGTCCTTGACCTCCTGCAAAGTCTCCGTCAGCTTCGGCAACTCCACGGTGATGTAGTGCAGGCTGTCCGTGAACTCGATGCCGTTGTCCTTGACGTTCCGGATCGTGTAGTGGTTTATCATGTCATCGTTGCGGGGCACTCCCGGGATGATGAAATCCGTGATGCCGACCATGTAAAGAGGCGTCAGGGAATAGGTGGTGTTATCCCCCTGCTGGAGGCGGTTGACAATGGGAAATGATGAGTAGAACACGAGCCGGTCGGTGAAGTCGTCCTGGCTGCGGACCTGCATCTCGATGATCATCTCGCTGCCGTCATCTGTCCCGCAGCGCACATCGACAACAGAGCGCCGTGAATCAGGCCTGAGACCGACTTGTTCCTGTTGCTCCAAGGCAACAGAGACAATGCCCTTTTCCGGCAATATGGCCTGGACAAGGCGCAGGAGAAGGTCCTCGTTGCCGGGGGTGCCGAATATTAGTTTGAATGCGTAGTCGATCCGGGGATCGATAAACACGATGCCCTGGGCGAGGGCCTTTTGGAGAATTGAGGATGAAGTATTGTAAGCCTCCGATGAACTGCATATTGTGGCCAGGAGAGATTCTGGCTACATTTGCAAAAAGTTCATGAGATATGCTTACAAGAGAACAGATTCTGGAGG
>CACZZZ010000010.1 GCA_902785825.1 uncultured Bacteroidia bacterium | reverse complement strand
CCCTCTCTTACATACAAATCAATTGCTTTCTCAAAGTAAAGATCTCGTGTCTTGGTTTGATACTGAAACATTGTGACTCGTGTGTTTTGCGAGTCAACTTTTTTCAGGGAAAGACACATGGCGCATCTACAACTTCCTCTGGGGAAGAGTCGTCAAGTGCTCGTCGCTGCCACATGCCCGGCTTGAATGCCTTCCCCAGGCTACGGGGCTGTGTAATCGCCTTTTTACTGGAATTTGTGATACGAGAATATCGTCTTGACTCCCAGGGCTTCTTGTTGAAGCGTCAAAGTTTTCTCTGACAGCTCCAGGACGTCATATGTGCCTGATAACCTCATGTGGTTGAATAATCCTTCCGAAAGCCAAAGGACGTTGCTGAAGCTGATCTGCCTTGTTTCAGCGTTGTAAGTGAATCTAGTGGGGTCTACATCGACATCATTGAGGTCAAAACTCGTGAAACTGCCTTTTTTGGCGATAGCGTGAGGAAAAGGAAACTCCCCGAACGCCAGGTAAAAATGGAAGTCAGAATAATCTTCTTTGCTGACCTTGTCTCCGTCGGAACCCTTCGTAATCTCAGTCTTAGTGTCAAGCGCCCAGACAGCATAAAGATTTCCGGTCACATCACCGGTATGGGAAACCTCCTCCTTTTGGCAGGCGGCGAAAAGGAATAAGCTGGCTAATGCCGCAGTAAACAGATACTTTTTCATAATTTAAAATCTTTTTCCCGAAACGATGGACAAAAAAGTAAGTCCGAGGACTTTGATGTCAAACCATACGCTGCGGTTGCGTAGGTAGTAGAGATCGAGATCGAGCCTGGTCAGCATCTTCTCAATTGTGTCAGTGTAGCCGTTGTAGAGGGTGGCGTAACTGGTGACCCCTGGACGGATCTGGTAAAGGAATCTGTACCTTGGGTCAAGAGACATTATTTGGTCGATATAGAATTTCCTCTCAGGACGATGGCCGATGAAGGACATATCCCCTCTGAACACGTTGTAAAGCTGGGGGAGCTCATCAAGATGGTGGTTCCTTAAGAATCGTCCGACCTTTGTGAGACGGTCATCTTCATCACCTTGGTATAGTGATGGGCCGCTTTGGGCTTCCGCATCAATCCTCATTGACCGTAACTTATAGATAGTGAACGGCTTCCCGTCCCTTCCGATCCTCTCTTGCTTGAATATGACCGATCCTCCATCCTCCATTTTGATCGCTACGGCGCATATTGCCAGCAAGGGAGAGAAGACCAATAGCAGCACGCCGGAGAGGCCGATGTCAAAAGCTCTCTTCATGGCTAGACCGGCTATGGACATGCCGTCGTTGTTGTGGACTTCCGTGTCTAATTGCGCCTGGTCATTTTTTTTTTGAGCCGGCTTGTAATCCCTCGGGAATAGGATCGCGTCCACACCACCAACTTTCCAGTGGAGGGTTTCGATGCTGCCGGTGTCCTTGCAATAGAAGACGGGCTTGTCAGCGATCACTCTTCCGGCGACCTCGGGATCGTCGGTTACGAATCCAGAGACAATGTAGTAGCCTTCTTCCTCCACCTCATCGCAGAGCTTTACGGCTCCGGGTGTGGTTCCGGCAATGAGAACATTCTTTCGGACGGATTTTTTCCGGACTTCCTCATCGGAGGAGGGTGATAGCATCTGGGCCGCTATCCTTATGAATAGCAGGATAAGGGCGGTTAAGATGAGATCTGTGGCCACGGCAAGCACCCCGAAAGCGGATGAAGGCAGCTTCACAAACCCGGTCACAAGGAAAAGAGTAAGAACAATTTCCTTAATCAGGATGGCCAGGATGGCATATCCTGTCGAGCGGAGTGTGGAGTATCTTCTAACGATCTTCCAGGATCCGGTGGCGAGAAATCCTATCAGAGAACCAACCAACGAACCGGACAGCCACTTCATAACAGTCCATGTGAATCCGGGCATCGGTTCAGAAAGCCAGCGGACTAGTAGGATGGCGAAAAGGGACGCTATGAGAGACAGGATACAGTCTTGAATGAGTATCCACTTGGATCCGGTGTATTTGCTCTTGTCTCTCATGATTCGAAATGTAAAAATACAGATTATTTTTATTTTTTCATCTTTTTATAAATCGCTATATTTGAATTCTGGATTGTTTAGAGGAACACTCGGATGTCTGCAGGTGAGAACAAATTGACTAGGAGAAGGCTCGCCGGAGCCTGGATCTCAAGTGTGATCAGCATCACTCTGGTGCTTTTCCTTGTCGGTGTGGCCAGCCTTCTGCTGGTCAACGCCAAGAGTGTCTCTGACTATTTCAAGGAGAATGTCCAGGTCTCTGTTCTCATGAAGCAGGATGTCTCTGAGGACGATGCCATGGATTTCGCCTCTTCGCTGGACTCCCGTCCTTTCATTAAGGGAACCAGGTTCGTCTCAAAAGCGGAGGGCACCAGGGAGATGGCCGACATGCTGGGGGAGGATTTCCTCAACGTGTTCGAGACCGCTCCTATCCCGATTTCCATCGATGTCAACCTGAAGGCCGAATATGTCAGCCCGGACAGCCTCGAGGTAGTGAAAAAAGAGATCGCCGGTTCCCCGCTGGTGGAGGAGGTGGTGTACCAGCAGTCCCTCGTGGATAAGCTCAACACCAATCTGGCGAAAATATCCCTTGTCCTCGGTGTGTTCGTGGCGTTGTTGCTTTTCATCTCCTTCGTTCTCATCAACAACACCGTGAGACTCAACGTGTTCTCCAAGCGTTTCACCATACACACCATGAAACTCGTAGGAGCCACGAAGTCTTTCATCAGGGGGCCTTTCCTCGGGCAGTCCGTATTCCAGGGGCTTTTCTCAGCCCTGCTCGCCATCCTGATGCTTCTCGCGGGCTTATTCATTGTCCGTAGGGAGTTCTCGCAGCTTTTCGAGGTGTTCAGCCTTGACTTGTTGCTGGTCGTGTTGGGAATTGTGGTGGTCTCCGGCGTGGTGATATGCCTCGTCAGCACGTATTTTGTTGTCGGAAAGCTGGTCTCACTGCCGAAGGATGACCTTTATTATTGATAATTGTAAGAATATGGCAGATAACACAAAGATGGCTATCACCAAGAAGGGACTGAAATGGATTCTCATGGGGTTCCTTGTCATGGTGGCCGGTTTTATCCTCATGATGGGCGGCGGAGTCAAGGATCCGCAGGTGTTCAACTGGGCGATGTTTGATTTCCGTAGGCTCGTGGCGGCTCCCGTGGTCATTCTTTGCGGAGTCGTGATTGTGATAATAGCGATCATGAAGCGTCCGGCCAAGGAAGAGGATAGCAAGAAGTGAGATGAGTTGGCTGCAAGCTCTTTTATTGGGAATAGTCCAGGGACTCACTGAGTTCCTGCCTGTAAGCTCCAGTGGTCACCTTATGATCGTCAAGGAGCTCCTTGGCGTGGATGGGGAGGGATTCCTCGATTTCACGGTCACTGTCCATCTGGCCACTGTGCTCAGCACTTTGGTGGTTTTCTGGAAACCGATCTGCAAGCTTTTCGCGGGTTTCTTCAAATTCAAGTACAATGACGAGACTGATTATATCTTCAAGATATTGGTCTCGATGATTCCTGTCGCGCTTGTCGGGTTTCTGCTCAAGGACCAGGTCGAGGCGCTTTTCGGGGATAGCTTGACGACTGTGGCCGTTTGCCTTCTCGTTACCGCCGCCCTGCTGTTTTTGTCTGATGTTTTCGGCTCCCGCTCCAGTGCGGAAACTTCCGGAGCCAGTAAATATCGGAATGGGATCAGTTTTTGGCAATCATTTGTCGTCGGTATCGGTCAGGCATTCGCCGTGGCTCCCGGCCTTTCCCGTTCCGGAACGACCATCGCCACAGGTCTTCTTTGCGGAGTCAAACGAGAGGTGATGGCCCAGTTCTCTTTCCTTATGGTTCTTATTCCCATCATCGGGGAGCAGGCCTTGGATGTGTTGAAGGCGGCCACTGGTCATGCGGAACTTGGTGGTGGCCTCAGCCCTGTCTGCCTGATAGTCGGATTCATCTCCGCGTTCCTCGCGGGGCTATTCGCCTGCAAGGCCATGGTGGCTCTTGTCAAGCGCGCCAAACTAGGCTGGTTCGCGCTCTATTGCCTGGTGGTAGCCGTCCTCATATTCATCTTCGCCTAAGATGGAAGGGAGGAACTTGGTATACTTCGTGTCGGATGTCCACCTCGGTCTCGATGTGGCTGATCCAGCCGGCAGGGAAGCCAGGTTCGTGAGATTCCTTGAATCAATCCCAAAGGACCGGACGATAGCCCTGTATATGCTCGGGGATATTTGGGATTTCTGGTATGAATATAGGGATCTCGTCCCGAAAGGGTATGTGAGAGTGTTCTCGGCTCTTCAGGGCTTGATGGATGCCGGCGTGAAGGTGTTTTTCTTCCCGGGCAACCATGATATCTGGTGTTACAGTTATTTCCAGGAGCTGGGTATGGAGATTCTTCAGCAGCCATACGTGGTGGAATATGGAGGTAAGGTGTTCTGCCTTGGTCATGGCGACGGGCTTGGTCCCGGGGATCCGGGATACAAGCTGATGCGGTGGCTTTTCCATAACCGGACCTGTCAGAAGTTGTTCAGTTCCCTGATTCATCCGACGCTCGCTTTCAAGATAGGGAAGGGATGGTCAAAGGGAAGCCGGCTCGCGAGAAATGAGGAATATCATTTCAAGGGGGAATATGAGCCTTTGTATAAGTTCGCATTGAAATATTCCGGAAACACGAGAGTGGACTATTTCATCTTCGGGCATTTCCACACCCAGGTGGACATGAGACTCCCTTCCGGGGCTAGACTTCTGGTGCTCAGGGACTGGGTGAATAATCAGTCCTCGAATTTTATAGTCTTCGACTTGATTTCCGGGTGCTTGGGCATCTCCCAGAATATTGAGTAGTACAGGGCGTCGAACTCGCCCATTCTCCACTTCTCGACCAGATACTCAGTCATCTTGTCGTCGCCTTTAGGGTCGTAAGCGCTCTTCAGGTCATTCCCGAATATCTTCGCAACCCCTTGCCAGAAACCTGCGGTGATGCCGCTCTTGTAGTCTTTGATGATCTTGTAGGAAGAGCGTCCTATCTCTCTGTCTATCAGCTTGATCAGTAGGCGTCCCTGGGAGATGCTCATGCTTTTGAGCGGCTGCTCATATGCCTCGAACAGTTCTTTCTGCATTTGGCTGATGTATTTCTCCTTCTTTCTGCGCCTCAGGCTGTTCTGGGCGATGTGATTGTCCACTTGGACTGTCAGGTCCTTGGCAAGCAGGGCGTATGGATACACCTTGTTAAAATTATATACGAGCCTGTAATAACTCTTCAGGTCGCTCTTGCCGCGGCGCCCGCGGGGGAATATCCAGATCGGGTTGATGCTGTCGTAATATACCGTGTCACCTTTCTCCACCCTGTAGCCCATGTAGGTGGCACCTGCCTTCCTGACGGGAAGGGAAGGCTCCGTCTCCTGCTGCGCTACAACGGATGTTGTCGCCAGCAGTCCCACCGCCAGCGAAATCAGGGAAAGGAAAACCTTGGTCTTGTCCATCAGCACAATCTTTCAAATCCAGAAATTTCCCGAAAATTTCGTGCCATAAAATTAGCCTCTCGCGGGCATTGTCGAAAATGGGGGATATTAATTTTCTTATAGAAGCATAAATGATTGATAATGACACACTTCTTTGTATAATTCCATGGTCGAAAAAGTTAAAAAATTTTTCAAATAGTGTTTGAAATCCATTATTTTTTGCTAAATTTGCAGTCCCAAAAACCAGGGATTATTAGGTTAAGCCGCTGATAATCAATGATTTGGAAAGTTTGAATATTTATTTAAAGTAATACGGCAATGTTACAACCAAAGAAAACCAAGTTCAGAAGGGAACAGAAGAACGTGATGAAGGGTATGGCCCAGAGGGGCAATCAGCTCGCGTTCGGTTCCTTCGGTCTCAAGACCCTCGAGAATTGCTGGATCACCGCGCAGCAGATTGAGTCTGCCCGTCAGGCTATCTCCCGTCGCATGAACCGTGAAGGCCAGATATGGATCAGGATCTTCCCTGTCAAGCCTTTCACCAAGAAGCCTCTCGATACCCGTATGGGTAAGGGTAAGGGCGATCCTCAGGGATTCGTCGCTCCTGTGACTCCCGGCCGCATCCTCTTTGAGGCTGACGGCGTCTCTCTCGCCACCGCGAAGGAGGCCATGCGCCTGGCGTCCCACAAGCTCCCTATAGCGACCAAGTTTGTTGTCCGCAGGGATTATGTTGAATAATTAAATGGAGGAGATTAGGATATGAAAACATCTGAAGTACGTGAGATGTCCATAGCGGATCTCAAGGACCGCATTCAGGTCGAGAAGAACAGGCTTGACACAATGAGGCTCAACCACGCTGTCTCTCCATTGGAGAACACATCGGAATTCAAGAAAGTCAGAAAGGATATAGCTCGCATGATCACTATCCTCGCTGAAAAAGAAAAAGACCAGAAATAATTAAGTCATGGAAAGAAATCTTCGTAAGGAAAGAATCGGCGTAGTGGTCAGCAACAAGATGGACAAGACCATCGTTGTCAGGGTCGAGACCAGGAAGAAGCATCCTCTCTACGGAAAGTTCATCAAGCAGTCGACCAAGTTTGTCGCCCAGGATGACAAGAACGAGTGCGACGAGGGCGATACCGTGCGTATCATGGAGACCCGTCCTCTGAGCGCGACCAAGAGGTGGAGATTAGTTGAAATCGTTGAAAAAGTCAAATAGTTATGATACAGCAGGAAACACGTTTACAGGTTGCCGACAACAGTGGAGCCAAGGAAGTCCTTTGCATCCGCGTGCTTGGCGGTACGCATCATAGGTATGCGACAGTGGGCGACCAGATCGTGGTTGCGATCAAGAGCGCCATCCCTAGCGGCGACGCCAAGAAGGGTACGGTCTCCAAGGCCGTTGTCGTCCGCACCAAGAAGGAAATCCGCAGGCCGGACGGTTCTTATATCCGTTTCGACGATAACGCTTGCGTTCTTTTGAACAACGCCGGCGAGCTTCGCGGCACCCGTATTTTCGGCCCCGTGGCCAGGGAACTCCGCGAGAATTACATGAAGATTGTCTCACTGGCACCTGAGGTCCTTTAATACAGTAAAGCATCATGAAAAAGTTACATATAAAGAAAGGTGACACAGTGTATGTCAACGCCGGCAACGACAAAGGCAAGACCGGAAAGGTCCTGACCGTCATCCCCGCCAAGGATCGCGTGATCGTGGAGGGCGTCAATGTCGTCAGCAAGCACACCAAGCCCAATGCGGCTCATCCGCAGGGTGGTATCATCAAGCAGGAGGCGGGAGTTCACATCTCCAATCTTCAGCTCATCGACCCGTCCACCAACAAGCCCACGAGAGTAGGTTACAAGTTCGTTGACGGCAAGAAGGTACGTTACGCAAAGAAATCAGGAGAGGAGATCAAGTAATTATGGCGAAGAAAGCAGCAAAACCCGTGGAAGTTCAGGAACTTCCCAAGGATTATGTCCCTTCCCTCAAGAAGGCCTACAAAGAGGAGATTGTCGACAAGCTCATGAAGCGCTTCTCCTACACCACTGTCATGCAGGTTCCGAAGCTCGTGAAGATCACGATCAATGAGGGAGTCGGCGACGCCACCTCCGACAAGAAACTTGTCGAGGAGGCCGCTGAGGAGCTCTCCAAGATCGTCGGTCAGAAGGCCATCCTCACCTATTCAAGGAAGGACGTCTCCAATTTCCGTCTTCGTAAGGGCATGCCTATCGGTGTGAAAGTCACTCTCCGTGATGTCAAGATGTACGAGTTCCTCGAGAGGCTCGTCCGCATTTCCCTCCCTCGTATCAGGGACTTCAACGGTATCGCCGAGAAGATGGACGGAAGGGGTAACTACACCCTCGGTCTCAAGGAGCAGATCATCTTCCCTGAGGTTGACATCGACAAGAACCCCCGTATCCATGGTATGGAGATCACATTCGTCACCACGGCCAAGTCCGATGAGGAGGCTCACGCCCTTCTCGCCGAGTTCGGTCTTCCTTTCAAGAAACATAACAATTAAGGAATATGGCAAAGGAATCAATGAAAGCCCGCGAGGTTAAGCGCGCGAAGATGGTAGCCAAATATGCCGAGAAAAGGCAGGCTCTCAAGGAAGCCGGAGATTGGGCCGCTCTCGATAAGCTCCCCAAGAACTCCTCTCCCGTGCGTCTGCACAACCGTTGCTCTCTCACCGGCCGTCCCAAAGGCTATATGAGGAAGTTCGGTCTCAGCAGGATCCAGTTCCGCGAGATGGCCAGCAACGGTCTCATCCCGGGTGTCAAGAAAGCTAGCTGGTAGACTTTACAACTACTTATTATATTAACAATCGGATATCGGGCGCTCCCTTCGGGGACGTCGATCTAAAAACAAAAGAAAAATGACTGATCCAATTGCAGATTATCTAACAAGGATCCGCAACGCCTATTTGGCGGGAAAGAAGGTCGTGGAGATCCCTTCGTCCAAGATGAAGGTCGCCATCACCAAGATCCTTTGTGAGAAGGGCTACATCCTCAGCTACAAGGTAGTTGACGGAACTCCCTACAACACTATCAAGATCGCTTTGAAGTATCACCCTCAGACCAAGATGGCCGCCATCAAGAAGATCCAGCGCGTGTCCACTCCCGGTATGCGTGTTTACGCTGACGTGGAGAACATGCCCAGGGTTCTCAATGGTTTGGGCATCGCCGTCCTTTCGACATCGAAGGGAGTCATCACCGACAAAGAGGCCAAGGACCTGAATGTCGGCGGTGAGGTTGTCTGCTATGTTTATTAATATTAAAAGGAAAGAATAATGTCAAGAATTGGTAAATTGCCTGTAAGCCTTCCGGACAAGGTGAGCGTTGAGCTTCTCCCTGGCAACGTTTTGAAGGTTAAAGGCCCCCACGGCGAGCTTTGCCAGAAGGTCGATCCCGACATCAAGGTCACCGTTGAGGACAATCAAATCAAGTTCGAGCGCCCTACGGATCAGCCTAGGCACCGCTCCATGCACGGTCTTTACCGCGCACTCGTTCATAACATGGTGGAAGGCGTGTCCAATGGCTTCGAGAAGAGGCAGGAACTGGTTGGCGTCGGTTACCGCGTGGCTGCTGATGGTCAGCTCCTGACCTTCTCACTCGGTTATTCCCATGAGATCCAGCTTTTGCTCGCCCCTGAGGTGACCGCCGAGGTCCCCGCTGTGAAGAAGGGTGAGAATCCTGTCTTGATCCTCAGAAGCAACGACAAGCAGCTTCTCGGTCAGGTCGCGGCCAAGATCCGCTCTCTCCGTAAGCCTGAGCCTTATAAGGGTAAGGGTATCAAGTTCGTTGGTGAGCAGCTCCGCCGCAAGGCCGGTAAGACAGCCGCCGCTAAATAATCTTAGGAGGACACAGATATGGCATTGAATAAAATTGAAAGAAGAAGAAGGATCCATTACCGCATTCGCAAGCACGTTAATGGAACCGCCGAGAGGCCTAGGCTGGTTGTCTTCAGAAGCAACAAGCAGATCTATGCCCAGGTTATTGATGACGAGAAGGGCGTGACCCTCGTGGCCGCCGCTTCAAATGACAAGGTTCTCGCCGCTGAGTGCAAGGGCAAGACCGGCATCGAGGCCGCCGCTATCGTCGGTAAGGCTATCGCCGAGCGCGCCAAGGAGAAGGGGATCGAGAAGGTCTCTTTCGACCGCGGGGGATATCTCTATCACGGTAGGGTCAAGAGTTTGGCCGACGGAGCCCGTGAAGGTGGACTTATTTTCTAATTGAAGAAGACTATGGCAAATACAAATGTTAAAAGAGTAAAGACCTCTGATCTTGAACTTAAGGACAGATTGGTCGCCATCCAGAGAGTGACTAAGGTCACTAAGGGTGGTCGTCACTTCCGCTTTGCCGCTATCGTGGTTGTGGGTGACGAGAACGGCGTTGTTGGTTATGGTCTTGGGAAAGCCAATGAGGTTACCGCCGCCATCGCCAAGGGCGTTGAGGACGCGAAGAAGAACCTCGTCAGGATTCCGGTTATCAACACTACCATTCCTCACGAGCAGGTCGCCAAGTTCGGTGGCGCCGAGGTTTTCATGAAGCCTGCGGCTCCCGGTACTGGTGTCAAGGCCGGTGGTGCTATGCGCGCCGTGTTCGAGTCTGCTGGTATCCAGAATGTTCTCGCAAAGAGCAAGGGTTCTTCCAACCCTCACAACCTGGTTAAGGCTACCGTCACCGCTCTCACCGAGATGAGGGACGCTTACACAGTGGCTGGCCTCCGCGGTATCCCTATGAGCAAAGTTTTTAACGGATAGGAGACACGGTTATGGCAAAACTTAAGATAACTCAGGTTAAGAGCAAGAACGGAACCACCCAGAGGCAGAAGGATAACCTTCGCTCCCTCGGTATCCGCAGGATCGGCCACACTGTCGAGGTCGAGAAGAATCCGGTGACAGAAGGCCAGCTCGCCAAGATCCGTCACCTTGTTGTTGTTGAAGAAGTGAAATAAGGAGGAAAGGCGATGAAACTATCAGAATTGAAACCCGCAAAGGGCGCTACTCATAGCACAAAGCGCATCGGCCGTGGCGAAGGTTCCGGAAAGGGCGGTACAGCTACCCGTGGAACCAAGGGTGCCCAGGCCCGTGCCGGATACGAGCACAAGATCGGCTTCGAGGGTGGTCAGATGCCCCTTCAGAGGCGCCTTCCCAAGTTCGGATTCAGGAACCCCACCAGGGTCGAGTACAAGGCGGTCAACGTCTCCGCTCTCCAGGCTCTCTCCGAGACTCTCGGCCAGACCGAGATCGGTCTAGATGACATCAAGTTCGCCGGACTGGCGGACGCCAATGAGCTTGTGAAGGTTCTCGGTAATGGTGAAATCACCGCTGCTCTCACTGTGACCGCTGACGCTTTCTCAGAGTCGGCCAAGTCAAAGATTGAGGCTGCTGGCGGTAAGGCTATCGTGATCGGCTAGTAATCGCTAGTAATTAAGGAAAGATGAAGAAGTTTATTGAAACAATAAAGAACATCTTCAAGATCGAGGAGCTTCGCACGAGGCTTGGCTACACGTTCCTTCTCATCCTCATCTACAGGTTGGGTTGCTTTATCGTGTTGCCTGGCATCGACACGACCATGTTGGCCAAGCTTCAGAGCACCAGCCAGCAGGGCCTCGTCGGTCTGTTGAACATGTTCTCCGGAGGAGCCTTCGGTAACGCCTCAGTCTTCGCGCTGGGTGTGATGCCGTACATCTCCGCTTCCATCGTGATCCAGCTTCTCGGCATGTTCGTCCCCTACTTCAGGAAACTCCAGATGGAGGGTGAGAGCGGCCGTAGGAAGATGAATCAGATCACAAGATACCTGACCATCCTTATCCTCTGCATCCAGGGCCCGGCTTACATCGCCTCGATCCACAGCCAGATCCCCGGCGCCGCTTTCATCGCGGAGACGCAGCTCGGATGGAGCAGGTTCGCCTACAACCTTGTCGCTACCATCATCCTCATGGCGGGATCCATGTTCGTCATGTGGCTTGGTGAGAGGATCACTGACAGGGGTATCGGTAACGGTATTTCCCTCCTTATCATGATCGGTATCGTGGCCCGTCTGCCTTACGCTCTCGTGGCTGAGGTCGGTACTAAGTTCGCTACCACCGCTGGTGGCGGCCCTATCGCCCTCATCGTCGAGCTGATCATCTGGTTCCTCGTGATCGTCGCCACGATCGCTCTTGTCCAGGCTGTCAGGAAAGTTCCTGTGCAGTATGCCAAGAGAGTCATCGGCAACAGGCAGTACGGCGGTGTCCGCCAGTACATTCCCCTGAAGATCAACGCGGCAGGTGTCATGCCTATCATCTTCGCCCAGGCTTTGATGTTGTTCCCTCTGTTGTTCTCCCGTTTCGACGCGACCAGAGGTATCGCCGCTAGCCTGAGCAACTACACCGGATTCTGGTACAACCTCATATTCGGTCTTCTCGTCGTGATATTCACCTACTTCTACACCGCCGTCACTGTCAACCCGACCATGATGGCTGAGGACATGAAGAAAAATGGCGGATTCATCCCCGGAGTCAAGCCTGGAAAGGCCACGGTCAATTACCTTGATGACATCATGTCAAAGGTGACCCTCCCTGGATCAATATTCCTCGCCATTATCGCTATCCTTCCGGCTTTCGCCAGGATCGCGGGTGTGAAC
Organism: uncultured Bacteroidia bacterium; assembly: GCA_902785825.1. Classification (GTDB taxonomy): domain Bacteria; phylum Bacteroidota; class Bacteroidia; order Bacteroidales; family UBA932; genus Cryptobacteroides. The sequence continues at coordinate 74,952 of CACZZZ010000010.1, read as the reverse complement.
GACTCTTTCGCGAGCTTCTATGGAGGAACTTCTCTGCTCATCCTTGTGGGTGTCGTCCTCGACACTCTCCAGCAGGTTGAGAGCTACCTCCTGATGCGTCACTATGACGGTCTGATGAAGACCGGGCGTCTTTCCGGCCGTTCCGGAATGTAATATTCGATAATTTGAAGGTTAAGATGGTCAAGCCCAAGACAGAAGAAGAAATCGAGCTGTTGCGCGAGAATGCCATAATCGTCTCGAAGACGTTGGCGGAAGTCGGCAAGTGGGTCGCCCCTGGTGTGACAACCGCGAGGTTGAATGAGGTGGCCGAGACTTTCATTCGCGATCACGGCGCCATTCCCAGCTTCCTTGGTTTCGAGGGCTTCCCCGCGGCTACCTGCATGTCGGTAAATGACGTTGTCGTCCACGGTTTTCCGTCGGATTATGTCCTCAAAGAGGGTGACATTGTCAGCGCTGATATCGGTACGCTGTACAAGGGCTACAACGGTGACTCGGCGTACACCTTCCCTGTCGGGGAGGTGGACGCTGCCACCCGTAAGCTTCTTGATGTCACAAAGGCTTCGCTCTACAAGGGCATTGAGGCCGCTGTGGCGGGGGCGCGGACCGGCGATATAGGACACGCGGTGCAGTCGTACGCTGAGTCATTCGGTTTCTCAGTTGTCCGTGAGCTTGAGGGCCACGGGCTTGGGAAGGAGATGCACGAGGCTCCAGGCGTTCCGAATTACGGACGTCAGGGCCACGGGGCAAGGCTTCCCGAGGGACTGGTGATTTGCATCGAGCCGATGATCAATGCGGGCGGTAGGGGTGTCTACCTGGCCAGGAATGGCTGGGCGGTTCACACCACTGACCATAAGAAGTCGGCTCATTTCGAGCTTACGGTTGTTGTCCGTCGCGGACATGCCGAGCAACTGTCGACCTTCGATTATATAGAAAGTACTGATAAGTAAAATTTTAAAGTGTTTTTTCAATGTCCAAACAAGTAGCTATAGAACAAGACGGAAAAGTTATCGAGACTCTTCCCAACGCGATGTTCAAGGTAGAGCTCGAGAATGGCCACGTCCTTCTTTGCAACATCTCCGGGAAGATGAGAATGAATTTCATCCACATCCTCCTTGGGGACAAGGTGCGGGTTGAAATCTCACCTTACGATTTAACTAAAGGAAGAATATCTTTCAGGTACAAATAAAAACAACTCACGATATGAAAGTCAAAACATCCATCAAGAAGCGCAGCGATGATTGCAAGATCGTCAGACGCAAAGGCCGTCTCTATGTCATCTGCAAGAAGAACCCCAAGTTCAAGATGCGCCAGGGATAACAGCTTTTTGTAAAACAAATAAAGTTTAAGATAAATTATGGCAAGAATAGCCGGTGTTGATTTACCTAACAACAAAAGGGGTGAGATCGGTCTCACCTACATCTTCGGTATCGGCCGCAGCAGCGCGAGGCAGATCCTCGACAAGTGCGGTATCGACTACGACATCAAGGTCGGTGAATGGAACGATGAGCAGATCGCTCTGATCCGTAACCTCATCAACGAGGAGTACAAGATCGAGGGTGAGCTCCGTTCGACCGTCCAGATGAACATCAAGCGACTGATGGATATCGGTTGCTACCGCGGGATCCGTCATCGTATCGGCCTCCCTGTCCGTGGACAGAGCACCAAGAACAACGCCCGTACGAGGAAGGGTAAGAAGAAGACTGTCGCTAACAAGAAGAAGGCGACCAAGTAAAAATTGATGAATTATGGCAAAGAAAACTACAGCATCAAAGAGAGTTGTCAAGGTTGAGGCTACGGGCCAGGCCCATATTTCATCAACCTTCAACAACGTGATCGTCTCCCTGACCAACAACCAGGGACAGGTCATCAGCTGGTCATCAGCTGGTAAGTGCGGTTTCCGCGGATCCAAGAAGAACACTCCTTACGCCGCCCAGATGGCTGCTGAGGACGCTTCCAAGACCGCTTACGACGCTGGTCTCCGCAAGGTCAAAGTCTATGTCAAGGGCCCTGGAGCCGGCCGTGAGTCCGCTATCAGGACCATCAATAACGCCGGGATCGTCGTCACCGAGATCATCGATGTGACTCCTATGCCCCACAATGGTTGCAGACCGAAGGGCCGCCGTAAAGTTTAATTTTTTAATCAGATTCAATTATGGCAAGATATACTGGTCCTACCACCAAGATCGCCCGTAAGTTCGGCGAGCCTATATTCGGAAGCGACAAGGATTTTGAGAAGAGGAACTATCCTCCGGGACAGCATGGCCTCGCCTCCAAGCGCAAAAAGCAGAAGGAGTATGGTCAGCAGCTGAAGGAGAAGCAGAAGGTCCGCTACATGTATGGTCTTCTCGAGCGTCAGTTCCACAACACTTATCTCAAGGCTACCCGCATGAGCGGCCAGAGAGGTGAGAACCTCCTCTTCCTCCTTGAGTCCAGAATTGACAACGTTGTTTACAGGATGGGAATCGCCCCTTCAAGGGCCGCCGCCAGGCAGCTCGTGAACCATGCCCACATCACCCTCAACGGTGAGGTGTGCAACATCCCTTCCGTCCAGGTCAAGCCTGGTGACGTCATCGCTGTCAGGGAGCGCTCCAAGAGCCTGGAGGTCATCCAGAAGAGCGTTGCTTCCGCCACTAAATATTCATGGATCGAGTTCGACTCCAAGGCCCTTTCCGGCAAGTTCCTGAATGTGCCCGCCAGAACTGACATCCCTGAGTCCATCAATGAGCAGCTCATAGTTGACCTGTACTCCAAGTAACGTATTAACACCCAAAAAGAACTAACATGGCAATCTTGGCATTTCAGAAACCTGATAAGGTGATAATGCTTGAGGGAACCGACACCGTCGGCCGTTTCGAGTTCAGGCCTTTGGAGCCTGGCTACGGCCAGACCATCGGAAACGCCTTGAGGCGTATCCTCCTCGCTTCACTGGAAGGGTTTGCTATCAGTCAGATCAAGATCTCCGGCGTTGACCAGGAGTTCGCGACGATCCCCGGTGTGATCGAGGGGATGCAGGACATCATCCTTAACCTCAAGCAGGTTCGTTTCAAAAGGATGGTTGAGTCCGTTGACACCGAGGTCGCGAATATTGTCGTCAGCGGCAAGAATGAGTTCACGGCCGAGGATATCTCAAAAGGATTGTCTTCTTTCAAGGTGTTGAATCCTGAGCAGCATATCTGCTCGCTCGAACCGTCTGTCACTCTCGAGATCTCTTTGACCATCACCAAGGGTCGCGGCTTTGTGCCCGCCGAGGAGATGAGGGATGAGAACACTCCTATCGGGACCATTCCCGTGGATGCTGTCTATACCCCCATCAGGAAGGTCAATTGGACAGTCGAGAACTGGCGTGTCGAGCAGAAGACCGATTACGAGAAGCTCAATCTTGAGATCATCACGGATGGATCGATCTCTCCCAACCAGGCCCTTCAGGAGGCCGCCAATATTCTCATCTACCACTTTAAGCTCTTCACGGACGACAAGAAGATCTCCCTTGAGAGCACAGTGGAGTCAGACTCCAAGGAGCTTGACGAGGAGAGCCTCAGGATGAGGCATCTGCTTCTCACCAAGCTTTCTGACATGGGTCTCTCTGTGAGGGCGTACAACTGCCTGAAAGCCGCTGAGATCGACACATTCGCCGACCTCGTCTCCTACTCCAGGAACGAGCTGATGAAGTTCAGGAACTTCGGCAAGAAGTCTCTCAACGAGATTGACCTCCTGGTCGAGAGGATGAAGCTCCAGTTCGGCATGGATGTCAGAAAATATAATATCGAACCCAAGAAAAAGACTGTTGTTTAGAAATGAGGCACAATAAAGCAATCAATCACCTTGGTCGCAAGAGCGGCCACCGCAAGGCAATGCTGGCGAACATGGCTTGCTCCCTTATCGAGCACAAGAGGATCAAGACCACCGTCGCCAAGGCTAAGGCCCTGAAGACATACGTGGAGCCGCTTATCACCAAGTCCAAGGAGGATACCACTCACTCCCGCCGTACTGTGTTCAGCTACCTCAAGAACAAAGAGGCTGTCAAGGAGTTGTTCGGTGTCATCGCCCCGAAGATCGCTGATCGTCCGGGCGGATACACCCGCGTCCTTCACACCGGTTTCCGTCTTGGTGACGGTGCCGACATGGCCCTGATCGAGCTCGTTGACTTCAACGAGGCCGCTCTCGCTTCCGCGAAGAAAGAGGCTAAGAAGTCCACTCGCCGCAGCCGCGCCAAGAAGGCCGAGCCCAAGGCTGAGGCCGCTCCCGCCGCTGAGGCACCCGCTGAGGAGCCGAAGGCCGAATAGTTTCATAAGGAATTATTCATAATCAATTAATTGCCCTTCCACGTTAGTGGAGGGGCAATTTTTTTGTTTTTAACCAATTTAATTGCTAAATTGCGAAGGTTTTGGCTAAAATGCGAAAGACCAACCATATATAAATAATTAATACTCACTAATTATCTATCATTAGTATGAAACGAGTCCTGACTATGTTGCTCGTCGCCCTTCTCTCCACATCGTGGGCTGGGGCGGCTGTCTCAGCGACAAGTGGTTCCGCTGGACTCCAGCAGAACGACAAAAAACATGTTTCTGGAATCGTTACGGACAAATCCGGCGCACCCGTGCCGGGAGCGTCTGTGATGATTCCTGGTACCACCACCGGCACCGTAACGGGCGCTGATGGACGTTATGCTCTTGATGTACCTGCGGGAACGCGGGTCCTTGAGGTGGGTAGCCTGGGTTACGCTACTGTCCAGGTCACTCTTGGTTCAGCAAGTGTTTACAATGTCTCCCTTGAGGAGGATTCAACCCTTCTTCAGGAATCCGTCGCTATCGGTTACGGTACCATGAAGAAGACAGAGGTGGCCAGTGCCATCTCCTCCGTCAAGGAAGAGAACTTTGTCAAGACCCCTGGCGCCAACGCCGCCGACCTTATCAAGGGTAAGGTTCCCGGCCTGGTCGTCAACAATCCTGACGGCAACCCTGTCTCCAGCACCCAGATCTCTCTTCGTGGAGCCACGACCCTCAAGGCCAGCACCGCTCCGCTCGTGCTGATCGACGGTATCCCAGGAAGCCTTGACCAGGTCTCCCCGGACGATATCCAGTCCATAGACGTGCTTAAGGATGGTTCCGCGGCGGCTATCTACGGTACCCGCGGCACAAACGGCGTTATCATCATCACCACCAAGAATGTCCAGGGCGAGCTGCCTACGACTGTTGATGTCAACGCCTATGCTTCCACCCAGCAGATCACCAGGGCTCCCCAGTACATGACGGCCGCCGAGTACCGCCAGCTTGGGCAGGGCCATGTCGGCTTCCATGATGACGGCGCTTCCGTCAACTGGCTGGACGAGGTAACCCGTACCCCTATCTCCCAGATCTACAACATCAACCTCAAGGGAGGCACCAAGCAGACCAACTATGTCGCCTCCTTCGAGTACAGGGGCATGCAGGGTATCATGAAGATGTCCAACAACAACATGATGTTCCCCCGTATCGAGGTCACCCACAGGATGCTTGACAACAAGGTCAAGATCAACGCCTCTGTCAACGGATTCCGCATGAAGTACCACAACGGTAATGATGGCGGTCCTTTCGACACTGCTGTCTGGAACAACATCAACTACAACCCGACGACTCCGATCTACCAGCCCGACGGGTCATATTCCGAGAATACTGGTATCACGGATTACTACAACCCCGTCTCCCTCCTGAACGAGACCAAGGGTAACACTGAGGCCACCATGCTAAGGATGATGGGCGCTGTCACCTTCACTCCCATTGTAGGCCTGGATTTCAAGGCTTTGCTCTCATCCAACGTCTTTAACCGGATTCAGGGCCACTACGAGACCCACGCCCACTCCTACAACGCCCGTACCCCTAAGAACGGTTTCGCCTCCAGGGGAACCTATCGTGGCCAGCAGGACCTGATGGAGCTCACGGCCCAGTGGCAGAGTACCTTCGCCCAGGATCACCACTACACCGTCTTGGCCGGTTACTCCTACCTGCGCAACGAGTCCCAGAACTACTGGATGCAGAACTCCGGCTTCGCCGTGGATTCTTATGAATACAACAATATCGGCGCCGGTACACAGATCAACTCCGGTTACAAGAGCGGCTACATGAATATGTCTTCCGACAAGGGTGAGGACAGCTTGATCGGTTTCTTCGGCCGTGTCAACTACAACTACAAAGGTCGTTACATGCTGTCCGGCTCCTTCCGCCGTGAGGGTTCCACCAAGTTCGGTGAGAACTACAAATGGGGTAACTTCTGGTCAGCCTCAGCCGCTTGGAATGTCAAGGAGGAAGCCTTCCTGAAGGACAGCGACGTTATCAGCGCCCTCAAACTCAGGGTCGGTTATGGAGAGACAGGTACCGAGCCTTCATCCCGCTACATGTCCCTGAACACCCTCTCGTTCGGAACCAACGCCTATTTCAACGGCGGCTTCAACCAGACTCTGATGCCGAACAAGAACGCCAACCCTTCCCTCCGTTGGGAGCGCAAGCATGAGTGGAACGTCGGTTTGGACTTCGGACTTGTCGATGACCGTGTCACCGGTACGATCGACTGGTACAACCGTAAGACCCTCGACCTCCTCTGGGACTACACTGTCGCGACTCCTCCTTACATCTACAACTCCATGACCGCCAATGCCGGATCTATCCTCAATACCGGTATCGAAGTTGGCGTGAGCGTGGATGTGATCCGCGAGAAGAACTTCACCTGGAATTCCTCGATGAACTACTCGCACAACCGCAATGAGCTCCTCAGCCTCTCGAACGACCAGTTCCAGGCTTCTGACTATTCAGACCAGGGATCTACAGGCGAGCCTATGCAGCAGTCCACCCACCGTCTCCAGGTCGGCCAGCCACTGGGTAATTTCTGGGGCTTCAAGAGTGTGGACATCGACGACACCGGCCACTGGATCATCGAGGGTGAGGACGGTCAGCCCAAGTCCATCAACGACCAGCAGCCTACTGACAAGCAGGTCCTCGGAAACGGTATTCCTTCACACTATCTCAACTGGAACAACACTCTCCGCTGGAAGAACCTCGACTTCTCCCTCAATATGCGCGGAGCCTTCGGTTTCCAGATCCTGAACCTCACCGCCATGAAGTGGGCTACCCCTACGATGATGACCCGAGGCAATGTGCTCAAGTCCGCTTTCGACAAGGTTTACGGCAAAGCCGTCCTTGCTGACGACCAGCCTTGCCAGTATGTCAGCTACTATGTCGAGGATGGTGACTATTGGAAGATTGACAACGTGACCCTCGGATACACTTTCAACTTCAAGAGCAAGAATATCCGTTCGATCCGTCTCTTCACCACCCTCCGCAATGTGGCTACCATCACCGGTTACACAGGAATCGACCCTGAAGTCTCCGTGACCGGTCTTACTCCTGGTGCCGACAGCTACTACCGCTACCCGGCCACAAGGTCCTATACATTCGGTGTATCATTCAAATTTTAATCGGACCGCGTTATGAAAAAGATATTTTTAGCTATCTCGATCGCCTGCGCTTTCGCCTTCACGGCTTGTACCGACCTTACGGAGCAGGTTTACAGCTCCCTGACGCAGAGTTCATATCAATACTCCCAGACTGATCTCAGGCCGGTTATCAGCGCTTGCTATACTCCCATGAGGAGCTACCAGAGCCACACAGGCCTCTGGGCCATGGACAACACCACCACCGATGTCCTGGTCATGCCGCCGAACTCAACAGGTTGGGATGACGGTGGACGTTACCGTCGTATGCACTACCATACCTGGAACTCCGAGCAGGGAGAAATCGCCTCGGCATGGAACGCTACCTGGAGAGGTATCGGTCTCTGCAACAATGCGTTGAAGCAGATGGAAGACAACCAGCTTAACCTTGACAGCAGCACTCAGGCCGCCGCCATCGCCGAGCTCAGGGCCCTCCGCGCCTTCTATTACTACATCGTGATGGACAACTGGGGAGACGCGCCTCTCGTGACAGAACCTACCCAGGAGCTTCCCGCCAAGACTTCCAGGACCGAGATATACAATTTCGTGGTCAAGGAACTCAACGAGGCTATTCCTGCCCTTTCCGATGTCCAAGGTGGCGCTCAGTACGGCCTGATGAACAAGTGGGCCGCCTATGCCCTCCTCGCCAGGACTTACATCAACGCCGAGGTTTACACCGGCACCGCCCACTGGCAGGACTGCATCAGCGCTTGCGACGCCATCATCAACAGCGGCAAGTTCCAGCTCAGCGAGAACTTCCGCGACAACTTCCTTGCTGACCAGGCCGCCTGCGCCTCCAACAAGGAGATCATCTTCGCGATTCCTTTCAGCCAGAGTTTCGCCACCGGATTCAGCCTCCACCTGTTCTCCTGGGGCGCTCCCATCAGGCAGAAGTTCAATATCTCCGCTACCCCTTGGGGTTCCGGATCAGCGATGGCTATCCCTCAGTTCATCGACACCTTCGATCCTGACGACAGCCGTCTTGACGACAGCTTCCTCCATGGCGTGCAGTACCAGTACGGCACCACCAAGCCTATCAAGTGTATCTATGACGCTATCGACGGTGTGTATCCTGACCTTGCCTACACCAAGGAGATCCAGAGCGGTAACTTCAACATGGAGTGGGAAGGCTATCGTATGAACAAGTTCGAGGTCCTGCCCAACACCCCTGGTAGCTTGGACAATGACCAGCCGATCTTCCGTTACGCTGAGATCCTGTTGATGAAGGCCGAGAGCCTCCTTCGTTCAGGTCAGTCCGGAGCCGGTGCGCTCGTGACCCAGGTCCGTCAGCGTGACTTCAAGAACAATCCCGAGAAGGCCGTTGTCACGGATGACCAGCTTAAGGAGAACTCCTCTTACAAGTACGGCTACTATCTCGAGGATTATGGCAAGAGCCTCAAGGAAGGTGACACCTCTCCTATCCAGTTCGGACGTTTGTACGACGAGTACAAGTGGGAGTTCGTCTGGGAGTTCGGAAACAGGACCCGTTGCATACGCTTCGGCGTGTTCACCAAGAAGAACTGGCTCTCACATGAGGCCAAGGGCGAGGGTGTCGCCGTCTATCCTATTCCTGAGAGCGCCCTGACTCCTAACCCGAACCTCGAGCAGAATCCCAATTACAAATAGCATGAACAGCCTTTGAACAGGCTTCCTAAGGGTGCCGGATTGTCCGGCGCCCTTTAACCAATTCATAATATGAGAAGATCAATCATTTTTCTTTCCGTCGCGGCCCTTATCCTTTCCTCTTGCGGGGAGAAGAAAGAGGCTGTGATGAAGATGATCACCCCGGTTAAGTTCTCAGAGGTCAAGATCGATGACGGATTCTGGACCCCCAGGCTTCAGAGCCATAAGGATGTGACTCTCAATGTGTGCATTGACCAGATTGAGAACCAGACCGGCCGTATCCGCAATTTCGAGAATGCGGCGAAAGGTGAGGGTGAGCATTCCGGAATATTTTTCGATGACTCCGATGTGTACAAGGCGCTCGAGGGCATGGCTTATTCGCTCCAGAATAATCCCGATCCAGTGCTTGAGGCCAAGTGCGACGAGTGGATTGACAAGTTCGCCGCGGCGCAGCAGGAGGATGGTTATATCAACACGTTCTACACTCTGACTGGCCTGGACAAGCGTTGGGACAACATGGACAAGCATGAGATGTACTGCGCCGGCCATATGATCGAGGCCGGAGTGGCGTACTACAATGTGACCGGCAAACGCAAGCTGCTGGATGTCTGCATCAGGATGGCGGACCACATGATGACCGTCTTCGGCCCAGGTAAGCGCGATTGGGTTCCCGGCCATGAGGAGATCGAGCTCGCACTCGTGAAACTCTACCAGGTCACCGGAGAGAAGAAGTACCTTGACTTCGCCCAGTGGCTTCTCGACGAGAGAGGCCATGGCCACGGCACTTACGGCAAGCTCATCGACAGGCCTTGGCCGGTCAAGTATTATCAGGACGAGGTCCCCGTGCGGGAGATGTCAGACATATCCGGCCATGCCGTGCGCTCCATGTATCTGTATTGCGGAATGGCCGATGTCGCCGCCTACACCGGTGACCAAGGGTATATCGACGCGTTGAACCGTCTTTGGGATGATGTCGTGTTGAGGAACATGTACATCACCGGAGGCATTGGCCAGAGTGCCAGCAACGAAGGTTTTACCAATGACTATTCCCTCCCGAACCTCACCGCCTATTGCGAGACTTGCGCCTCCGTGGGTATGGTCCTGTGGAACTGGAGAATGAACCAGTTCACCGGGGATAGCAAGTACGCTGATGTCATGGAGCGCTCCATGTACAACGGCGCTCTTGCGGGAATATCTCTCAAGGGAGACAAGTTCTTCTATGTCAATCCTTTGGAGTCTGTCGGCAATCACCATCGCCAGGCTTGGTACGGCTGTGCCTGCTGCCCGAGCCAGATTTGCCGCTTCCTTCCTTCGATCGGAAACTACATCTATGGAGTGTCTGACAACGCCATCTGGGTCAACCTTTACATGGGTAACACCGCTGAGGTCAAAGTCGGTAAAAAGACTGTCACCCTCACCCAGAAGACGGAATATCCTTGGAAAGACTACATGAGACTCGAGGTTGGGACTAAGGGCTCTGTCAAAACCCAGATCCGTCTCCGCATCCCAGGTTGGTGCGAGAACTACACTATCTCTGTGAACGACGAAGTGATCGAACCTGTGATCGAGAAAGGTTATGCCGTCATAGACCGCAAGTGGAAGGATGGGGACTTTGTCGACCTCCAGATGGATATGCCTGTCAAGGTCGTCGCCGCTGACCCCAGGGTCAAGGAAGACGAAGGAATGAGGGCTGTCCAGAGAGGCCCGCTCGTGTACTGTATCGAAGAGGCTGACAATAGTGTCGATTTTGATGCTCTCAGGATCGCTGAGAACGCCAAGTTCGACACCACTTTCAAGGCTGACAAGCTCCGTGGAATAATGGAGATCACAGCCCATGTCGGCGATCAGACTCTCAATTACATTCCTTACTATTCCTGGGATAACCGTGAGGCCGGGAAGATGAAGGTTTGGGTCCCTCTTGCCGATTAACCTATAGACCGACAAGAACATGAAAAGAATTATCCTCGTATTGGGAGTTCTGATGTTGACCACATTCTCCTCTTCCGCACAGGATTATATCTCCAACCGCGCGCCGCTGCTGGAGAGCAGGTATCTGGAGCTTCCCCTCGGAGCTATCAAGCCCGAGGGGTGGCTCAAGATGCAGCTGCAGGCCCAGGTGTCCGGTCTGACCGGCCATCTGGATGAGGTTTATCCCAACGTCGTCGGCAAACGTAACGCCTGGCTGGGTGGAGACGGGGACGCCTGGGAGAGAGGGCCTTATTGGATTGACGGACTCTTGCCGTTGGCATATATCCTTGATGACCAGACCCTGAAAGACAAGGCCCAGGTCTGGGTCGAGGCCATCCTCGGATCCCAGAAAGAGAACGGCTATTTCGGGCCGGACATCGACCGGGATCCGGAGCCGGGTCTCCAGAGGAACAACTCTCATGACTGGTGGCCGAAGATGGTTGCTTTGAAGATTATCAAGCAATACTACATGGCCACCCGTGACGAAAGGGTTATCCCTTTCTTGGACAAGTACTTCCGTTACCAGCTGAAGATGTTGCCGAAGTATCCTCTCGACAACTGGACTTTCTGGGGTGCCCAGAGAGGCGGGGATAACCTTGAGGTTGTCCTCTGGCTGTACAACCTTACCGGTGAAAAGTACCTTCTCGAGCTTGGAGAGCTGATCCACAACCAGAGCACCAAGTGGAGTGAGATATTCTATGACGGGACAATGCTCCGCACCCAGAACAGCATGCACTGCGTCAATCTGGGACAAGGCTTCAAGGAGCCCGTGGTTTTCTACCAGCAGAGCAAGGATCCCAAGCTCCTGGAGGCGATGCGCAGGGGTGAGAAGACCATTCACGACTATCTCGGGCTCCCCACCGGCCTTTGGGCCGGGGACGAGCTGATCAATTACGGTGATCCTATCCGCGGTTCCGAGCTTTGCACCGCCGTGGAAATGATGTTCTCCCTGGAGGAGATGCTCCGGATCACCGGCGATCCCCATTGGGCTGATTATCTCGAGAGGGTAGCCTACAACGCCCTTCCGACCCAGGCCAACGACGATTACACCGCGCGGCAGTATTTCCAGCAGACCAACCAGATCGAGTGTTCCCGCAACACAATGCGTAATTTCTCAACTCCACATGATGACACTGACCAGGTGTTCGGAGTCCTGAACGGGTATCCTTGCTGCACGACCAACATGCACCAGGGTTGGCCTAAGTTCACGCAGAACTTGTGGTACGCCACCGATGACGGTGGTCTCGCGGCTCTCGTTTTCGCTCCTTCTACCGTGGAAGCCGTTGTGGCGGACGGAGTTAAGGTGAATGTCAAGGAGGAGACCTTCTATCCTTTCGACGAGACGGTCAAGCTGACTGTAAGTTTCCCGGACAAGAAGGTCAAAGGAGCCTGGTTCCCGATCAAGTTCCGTATTCCTGGGTGGTGTGACGAGCCTGTGGTGAAGGTCAACGGCCAGAAGGTCGACCAGGCCGTCGCTGCCGGCGGAATCGTCTCACTCAGAAGAAATTGGACCAAAGGCGATGTCGTGACTGTCGAGCTCCCGATGGAGATCACCTCCGGCCAGTGGTTTGACCGCGCCACGGTGATCGAGAGAGGACCGCTCGTCTATGCGCTCAAACTCCAGGAAAAATGGACCCGCAAGGAGTTCAAGCCCGAGGAGAGAGTGCGTTATGGCGATTGGTACTTTGAGGTTACCACTCCGGACAAGTGGAACTACTGCCTTTCCCGCATGGATCTGTCCAAAGATAACTTCAAGGACCGCTTTACCCTTGTACGTAAGGACACGGATAGAAGTCTCTATCCTTGGAATGTCGAGAATGCCCCTCTGGCGATTAAATGCCACGGACGTGAACTTCTTGACTGGAAGGCCTATAGGGGTTCCGCTGGCCAGATACCGTTTTTTATCCAGCAAGGGAAGATCGGAGTTGGTGAGGAAGAGGAGATCGAGCTTATTCCTTACGGCTGCACTACGTTGAGAATCACTGAGTTCCCTGTAAGATAGCGTCTTATGGCGGAACAGTCCATCTTCAAGGCAAAGCCACGCTACGAGATCCTTGACGGTCTTCGTGGCGTGGCGGCTTTGATGGTGGTTGGTTACCATTTGATGGAGACCTACAGGACGAGTTACGCCACCCAGGCGATCAACCACGGTTACCTGGCCGTGGATTTCTTCTTCGTTCTCAGCGGATTCGTCACGGGTTACGCGTATGACGACCGTTGGGGCAGGATGAGCACCTGGGAGTTCTTCAAGAGGCGTTTGACAAGGCTTCATCCGATGGTCGTCTTCTCGGTTATAATCGGGGCGGCGTTTTATTTTTTCCAGGGCTATTCATCCCCGTTAGCTAGGCAGGAGAACGGCTGGATCTTCTTCCTTCTTTGCGTGGTCACCGACTTGCTGATGATCCCGACCGGAAAAGGGATCGACGTCCGGGGATGGGGCGAGATCACCAGCTTCAACGGCCCCAGCTGGTCGCTTATGTTCGAGTACTGGGGCAATATCCTTTACGCCTTCCTGTTCCGCAGGCTGCCTAAAGCCATTCTCGCCGCCCTTTGCGTCTGCTCCATGTTCTTCACGATGGATCTGGCGCTTGGCTGGGATGTTTTCGGAATATTCCCGGATGAGAAGTACAACCTTGTCGGAGGTTGGATCCTCAACGGCCCTCACATGTACACCGGCTTTGTGCGCCTGCTATATCCTTACCTTTGCGGTCTGCTGATCGCCCGGATCCTTCCGGGAAGGGCCACGGAAAGCAATCCGTCCGGTAGTCCGCTTCACCTTAAAAACGGTTTCTGGTGGTGTTCCCTGGCCATTATCGCCCTCCTCGCGATGCCCTGCGTTGGCGGGAAGGTAGGAGTTGCCGACGGCCTCTACCAGTGCGGGGTAGTCTGGATTCTGTTCCCCCTTATTGTCATAGTCGGGGCCGGAAGTACTCTCAAAGGCCGTAAGACAAAGAAACTCTGCAAGTTCCTCGGGGATATCTCATATCCCCTGTACATCGTCCATTACCCGATAGCGATGATGCAGTTTCCCTGGGTGCGGCGCAACCCGGACGCCCCTCTCTGGATGCACATCGGGATGTTCATCGCTGTTTACCTGGTCTCTATATTGCTGGCCTACGGAGCTCTGAAGCTTTACGACGAGCCTGTCCGTGGCTGGCTTAAGAAGCATTGGCTTAAATAATTGATAATCAACAATATGAAAAAATATATCCTATCTATTGTGTTGATGGCTCTCATCCTTCCTTCCTGTGGGAAGCGTGAGGAGACCTCCACCACCAAGTTGATCACGCCTGTCAATTTCTCTGACGTGAAGATCAATGATGGCTTTTGGACCCCGAGGCTCAAGAGCCACAAGGATGTCACTCTCAAGGTTTGCATAGACCAGATAGAGAACCAGACAGGCCGTATTCGTAATTTCGAGAAAGCAGCCCAAAAACTTGTCGGACAGCATGAAGGTAAGGTATATGACGACTCTGATGTGTACAAGGCACTTGAGGGAATGGCCTATTCCCTCCAGAACAACCCTGATCCTGTCCTGGAGGCTAAGTGCGACGAATGGATAGACAAATTCGCCGCAGCCCAGGAGGAGAATGGCTATCTCAACACCGCGTTCACCCTTGCTGAGAATGATGATCGCTGGACGAGGATGGATGCCCACGAGATGTATTGCGCCGGCCACATGATCGAGGCTGGAGTCGCCTATTTCAATGTGACGGGTAAACGCAAGTTACTGGATGTCTGCGTCAAGATGGCTGACCACATGATGACCGTCTTTGGCCCCGGCAAACGTGACTGGGTGCCTGGCCATGAGGAGATAGAGCTCGCTCTTGTAAAGCTTTACCAGGCGACAGGCGAGAAGAAGTATCTCGATTTCTCCGAGTGGCTCCTCAACGAGAGGGGGCGGGGCCTTGGTGGTAACGGAGTTCCTCTCAAGAGGTGGGACGATGCGTATCACCAGGATGACAAGCCTGTCCGCGAGATGAGCGAGATCGCCGGCCACGCCGTACGTGCCATGTATCTCTATTGCGGTATGGCCGATGTGGCCGCCTACACTCATGACCAGGGCTATATCGATGCCTTGAACCGCCTGTGGGACGATGTCGTTTTGAGGAACATGTATTTGACCGGTGGAATCGGCCAGAGCCGCAGCAACGAGGGTTTCACCGAGGACTATGATCTTCCGAACCTGAGCGCCTATTGCGAGACCTGCGCCTCAGTGGGTATGGTCTATTGGAACTGGAGGATGAATCAGTTTACCGGGGACAGCAAGTTCGCTGACGTTATGGAGCGTTCGATGTACAATGGGGCTTTGGCTGGTATCTCATTGGACGGCAGCGTGTTCTTCTATGTCAATCCGTTGGAGTCTTTGGGAACCCACCATCGCAAGCCTTGGTACGGCACCGCCTGCTGCCCGAGTCAGATCTGCCGTTTCCTCCCCTCCATCGGGAACTATATTTATGGAGTCTCAGAAGATGCCATCTGGGTGAACCTCTACATGGGTAACACCGCGGACCTCAAGGTGGGAAAGAAGGAAGTCACACTCACTCAGGAGACTGAATATCCATGGAAGGGGGCTGTCGCCCTCAAGGTCGGAGTCAAGGGCTCACTCAATACCCAGATCCGCATGCGCGTTCCCGGGTGGTGTGAGAGCTACAAGGTGGCTGTTAACGGTGAGTCTTTGAATCCTGAAGTTGAGAAGGGTTATCTCGTGATCGGCCGCAAGTGGAAGGATGGCGATATCATTACCCTGGATCTGGACATGCCGGTCAAGGTTGTCGCCGCTGATCCGAGGGTCAAGGAAGATGTCGGCAAAAGGGCTGTCCAGAGAGGTCCGCTCGTGTATTGTGTCGAGGAGGCCGACAATAAGGAAGGCTTCGATGATTTGAGAATCGCGGAAGACGCCAAGTTTGACATCTCATTCGATGCCGGAAAGCTCGGCGGCATTGTGGGGATCACTGCCTCTGTAGGCGATCAGACTCTCAATTACATTCCTTATTACTCATGGGACAATCGTGAAGCCGGGAAGATGAAGGTTTGGGTCCCTATGGTTGGTGAATAATAGAACTATTTGAATATGAGAAAGTCAGCGTTTGTTTTATGTTTGGGAGCCCTTCTGTTGGCAGGCTGTGGCAAAGGGATAGTCGTCAAAATGGACGAGAGCGGCGACTCATTGATCTCAAGCTATGTCTCAGAGTTCAACTCCACCGATGAGGAACTCTATATCCAGAAGTTTCCGAACTCCTCAGCCGAGGAGTTCATGAAAGCGAATATTCCTGTTTTCGATTGCCCCGACAAGGAGCTGGAGAAGACCTGGTATTTCCGCTGGTGGACTTTCAGAAAGCATATAAAGACCACTCCGGAGGGGTATGTCATCACCGAGTTCCTCCCCGAAGTCCCATGGGCCGGTAAGTACAACGCCATCTGCTGCCCGGCCGCGCATCACTTCAACGAGGGTCGCTGGATCAAGGATCCGGCCTACCTGACGGATTACGCCGCCTATTGGTGCAGGGAGAAGAAAGACGCCCGCCGTTACAGTTTTCCCGCCGCTCACGCGTTCCTCCAGTTCTACAAGGTCCATCCCAATATGAATCTGATCAAAGATTCCTATGAGGATCTCAAGCTGATATATTCCGCCTGGGAAGGCGACCATCGGGACGAACCGGACGGTCTCTTCTGGCAAGGGGACGGCCATGACGGGATGGAGGTCTCGATCTCAGGAGGCATGTCTCCTGACGCTACGGGCTACCGGGCCACGATCAACAGCTACATGTACGCCGACGCCGTGGCGCTCTCAACCATGGCCACCATGCTCGGGAAAAACGATGAGGCAGAGGTCTACTCAAAGAAGGCTCAGCAGATCAAGGAGTTGATAAACACCAAGTTGTGGGACGAGTCCGCCCGGTTCTATAAAGTCATCCCTCGTCACGGGGACGGTTCCTTCTCTCCCGCCAGGGAAGAGCATGGATATACTCCCTGGCTCTATGATATCCCCAAGCCTGAGTGGGCTGACGCCTGGAAGCAATTGACGGATCCAGAGGGCTTTAAAGCCCCTTATGGCCCTACTACCGCGGAACAGAGAGCCGAGGGCTTCAAGGTCTTCTACGGCGGGCACGAGTGCCAGTGGAACGGCCCGGGGTGGCCTTTCGCCACGGCCCAGACCCTGACCGCCCTTGAGCGCCACCTTCACCGTCAAGGAGAAGGCCCGGTCACAAAGAAGGATTATTTCGAGACGCTCCAGACCTACAGTAATAACCATCGCATGACCAAACCGGATGGCACTAAAGTCTGCTGGATCGACGAGAACCAGGATCCTTTCACAGGTGAGTGGCTCGCCAGGAAGCTTTTGCTCGAAGGGAAGAATACCTACAAGGAAAGAGGCAAGGACTACAACCATTCCACCTTCTGCGACCTTATCATCAGCGGACTTGTGGGAATCCAGCCCCAGCTGGACGGCTCAATCGTGATCGAGCCCCTTCTCCCTGAGGGTGAGTGGGATTGGTTCTCCCTCTCGAAGGTCTATGTCGCCGGCAAAGAAATCTCCGTGATTTATGACAAGGACGGAAGCCATTACGGCAAAGGTAAAGGTTACTTCGTGTTCGTTGACGGCAAGAAAGCCTTCCAGGCTGATTCCTACGCTGTTAAAACAGTTATTTGATTATTTAAAATATTTTAATAGTTTTTTATTATATTTGTCCTCTGACCTCTTGTTCAGAGGACTTTTATTATTGAGTTGAGGGTAAAATTTTAATTTCGGGATTATGGACAGCCTGTTTTATCTGGTTCCCGCCGCCTCGTTGCTGGCATTGTTTTTCGCATGGTTCTTCTATAACCAGATGAAAAAAGAGAGTGAAGGGACCCCCACGATGAGAGAGATCGCCCAATATGTGCGCGAAGGTGCTATGGCGTATCTCAAACAGCAGTATAAGGTGGTGCTTATAGTGTTCATAATACTCGCCCTGCTGTTCTCTTTCATGGCCTATGTCCTCCATGTCCAGAATGGCTGGGTTCCGTTCGCCTTTCTCACCGGTGGTTTCTTCTCCGCCCTGGCTGGTTACATTGGCATGCGGACCGCGACTTACGCCTCCGCGAGGACTGCCAACGCTGTGAGCCGCTCATTGAACTCCGGCCTTAAACTGGCGTTCCGCTCCGGCGCTGTGATGGGACTTACCGTGGTCGGCCTGGGTCTTCTGGACATCTCGATCTGGTGGTTGCTCCTGAACGCCTTCATTGACAATCCGGACGCTTCCCAGAAACTTGTCGTGATCACGACCACCATGCTGACCTTCGGCATGGGCGCCTCCACCCAGGCTCTTTTCGCCAGGGTCGGCGGAGGAATATACACAAAAGCGGCTGATGTGGGAGCTGACATTGTCGGTAAGGTGGAGCAGGATATCCCTGAGGACGATCCCCGCAATCCAGCCACGATAGCGGACAATGTCGGTGACAACGTGGGCGATGTGGCCGGCATGGGCGCAGACTTGTACGAGTCATATTGCGGATCCATCCTGGCTACCATGGCTCTTGGAGCCTCCGCGTTTTTCAGCTCAGGAGTCGAGAGCCAGATGAAGGCCATCCTGGCCCCGATGATGATCGCCGCGATCGGAGTGGTGCTCTCAATTATAGGAATATATGCTGTCCGCGCTAAAGAAGGCGCTGGTCTTCAGCAACTTCTGAAATCCTTGAGTGTCGGTACGAATCTTTCCGCGGCGCTCATCGCAGTAGTCACTTTCGGGGTGTTTTACCTCCTCGGTTTTACTAATTGGTGGCAGCTCAGCCTTTCTGTGATCTCTGGACTGTTGGCCGGAGTCATCATCGGGAAAGCTACTGAATATTACACATCCCATTCCTATAAGCCGACCCAGAAGTTGGCGGAGAGTTCCCAGACAGGACCTGCCACGGTTATCATCCAAGGTATAGGCCTCGGAATGATCTCCACTTGCATTCCTGTCGTGACCATAGTGGTGGCCATATTGCTTTCCTATCTTTTCGCCACCGGCTTCACATTCGATCCTTCCAAGATCAGTTTCGGACTTTATGGGATCAGCATCGCCGCTGTCGGTATGCTTTCCACACTTGGAATCACTTTGGCCACAGACGCTTACGGTCCTATCGCCGACAATGCCGGAGGTAACGCCCAGATGAGCGAGCTCGATCCTGAAGTGCGTCATCGCACTGACACCCTCGACGCCCTTGGCAACACTACCGCCGCCACCGGAAAGGGCTTCGCCATCGGATCGGCGGCCCTTACGGCTCTCGCCCTGCTGGCTTCATACATCGAAGAGATCAAGATCGGTCTTCAGCATGTCGGTACCACCGCCCTGACCATTGGTGACAGGGTAGTACAGGTAGCCCAAGCCACGATTCCGGATCTTGTGCAATACTATCAGGTGAACCTGATGAACCCCCGTGTGCTTTCAGGAGTCTTCATCGGTGCCATGATGGCTTTCCTGTTCTGCGGGATGACCATGAACGCTGTCGGACGAGCCGCTGAGAAGATGGTTGTCGAGGTGCGTCGCCAGTTCAAGGAGATCGCGGGGATTCTTGAAGGTAAACAGCGCCCCGATTATAAGCGTTGCGTCGAAATCTCGACCAAGGCCGCGCAGCATGAGATGATCACTCCCGCTCTCACAGCCATTATAGTCCCTATTGTGGTCGGAGTCGTTCTCGGTGAGGCCGGTGTCATGGGACTTTTGATCGGTGGACTCGGGGCTGGCTTTATCCTGGCTATATTCCTGGCCAACTCGGGAGGAGCCTGGGACAACGCCAAGAAATTTGTCGAGGACGGCCATTTCGGTGGCAAGAACTCGGTCAACCACCACGCCACTGTCGTCGGTGACACTGTCGGTGATCCTTTCAAGGACACTTCCGGACCTTCACTCAACATCCTGATCAAACTGATGAGCATGGTCTCAATCGTGATGGCGGGACTCATCGTGATGATCCACGGATAATATTAACGGAGAACGAACTAACAAATAGATAACAAGATGAAAAAAGTTACAATCAGGGATGTCGCCCGTGAAGCGGGTGTATCAGTGACCCTCGTGTCGTTCGTGATGAACGCCAAGATGGGCAAGGATGGACGTCTGGACTGCCCTGTGAACCCCAACACGGCAGCCAGGGTTCTTGAGGTAGCTAAAAGGTTAGGTTACAGGCGTAACAACGCCGCCGCTTCCCTTAGAAGCGGCAAGTCACACTCTGTGGCTGTGATAGTCTCTGACTTGGCGAATCCCTTTTTCGCCGAGATATGCAGGAATATCGAGAATATCGCCTACAAAGATGGCTACACCGTGATTTTCGCCTCTTCGGAGGAGAATCCTGAAAAGCTCGCTCATCTTGTCGAGACAATGGTGGGCTACAATGTCGAGGGTTTGATCGTGGCACCTTGCCTTGGAGGCGAGAAAGCTCTTGAGAGGGCTACCAACATAGGCATCCCGACTGTTTTGATCGATAGGGATGTACCCGGCGATGGGTTCGGAAGGGTGCTGGTGGATAATGTTGATGCCGGAGTCATGGCCACCAAGTATCTTTTCCATCAAGGTTTCGGAAAGATTGAGATGCTGTCCTACAAGTTGGGAGTCACCAGTCTGACTGACAGGGAGTTCGGTTACACCAAGGCCATGGAAGACGCTGGTCTCAAGAATGAGACGAGGCTCCACAGGATTGACTACGATGCCGATGCCGCCAAGAGAGGGGTCATCGAGGTTTTCCGTGACGCCGTGAAACGAGGGACCGAGGCATTCATCCTCCCCACAAAGAAATTGGCGATGTACAGTTTCAACGCTCTCAATGTGCTGGGACTCAATCTACCCAATGATTTCTCGTTCGTCTGTTTCGACGAGAGTGACATCTATGACCTGAAGAAGCCTGTCATCCCGCATGTGGTCCAGCCGCTCGCCGAGATCGCGGAAAAATCATTCAATCTTCTCCAGAGGATGGTTAACGGTGAGGTCCCGGAGGATGAGAAGACTGTGACTCTCAAAGCGAAACTTGTTTTAGGCGGCCGTTTCGGCGTCCAGCCCACTGAGGCCACTTTCTGATTATTTAATTGATGAGGCTCAAGGATTTTTGTGTAGTCGGAACTTTAGTTTTAAGTCTTTTCTCGGGTTGCCGCTTTAGTAACAGTCAAGACGGCGAGAGTATTCAGACATGGCGGATGACCGAACTTCGGTTCGAGTCGTCAAACGATTACACCACAGGCGGTTCCGAGGCTGTGGTGCTGGATGTTACCTTCACTCACTCCAAGACGGGAGAGACTCTCCTACGACCGGCTTTTTGGGACGGGGAGAATATTTTTCTCGTTCGTTTCGCTCCGACCAGGGAAGGAAAGTGGAAATGGGAATCCTCCTGTCCGCAGGATGAGTCCCTGGGCGGGTTGAAAGGCCGCCTGACCTGCGTGAAATACGATGGGGACTTGGCTGTCTATAAGCATGGCTTTGTCCGTGTGGAGCCCGGAAAGAAATACATGACCTATGCGGATGGGACTCCTTTCTTTTATCTCGGAGACACCCATTGGGGAATGTACACTGAAGAGTTTGACGTCCCCGGCCCTCATGCCGGAACCACCGGAGCCGAATCTCATTTCAAGTATATTATCGACAGGCGTGTCGAGCAGGGTTTCACAGTCTATCAGAGTGAGCCGATTAGCGCCTCTTTCACATTGACGGACGGAAAGGTTGACGCCGAGGATATTGAAGGCTTCCGGATTGCGGACAAATATTACCAGTACATCGCTGACGCCGGTCTGGTCCACGCCAACGCCGAGTTCTTCTTCGTCAGCTCGATGCGTCGGGAGTTGTGGCATGATGACACCGCATTGAGGAATCTGTCCCGTTACTGGGTGGCTCGTTTCGGCGCTTTCCCTGTCCTATGGACTCTCGCCCAAGAGATGGACAACACCTTCTATGGTATCTTTGACGCCGCCGACAACCCTTGGGTCAAGGTGGCGGAGTATATCCATGAATATGACGCCTACTCTCATCCTCTTTCCGGCCACCAGGAAAACGCCTGGCACACTTCCGTGACCGGCAGTGGTACGGGAGACGAGAAGCGTGACGCTGGAGGAGCTTCCGTGTTCGCCTCCGAGGAGGTCGCCGCCAGGACCGGGCATAACTGGTGGGCCGCGCAATGGAGCCCTTCCCTGACCGGCCCGGTGTCCCCGGATATTGTCCTGGACTATTGGGGAACTTCCCGTCCGGCGATCAATTATGAGGGACGCTATTGCGGGCTGTGGACGAAGGATTTCGGCTCGAGGGCGCAGGGGTGGATATCCTTCCTCTCCGGTTTCTTCGGATATGGTTACGGGGCGATCGACATTTGGCTTTACCAGGGCCGGTATGATATCGAGAAAGAGACGTTCGACGGGGTCGAGCATGTGACTCCTGAGGACAAACTTAGGCCTTGGTCCGAGTCCATTGAATATCCCAGCGCGATCCAGATGGGTTATCTGCGCTCCTTCATGGAGTCTTTCGACTGGTGGAACCTCGTCCCGGTTCTTCCCGGGGACAAGGCATTCAGGGCCGATGCCAAAGCCTATGTCTATGCCAGGACACCTGAGACCAATGTCCTATATTTCTTCTCCAAAGAGACCGCTACCGGGGAAATAACTGATATTCAAGAAGGTAAATCCCTTCAACTGACGTGGTTTAATCCTCGTTCAGGGGAGAAGAGCGATCCAATCAAGATAACCGTCAGCGAAGAAGGGAGGCTGATTCTTCCGGAAAGGCCAGACACGGAGGACTGGGTCTTAATGGTATCGGAATGAAATTATTAATTTGTGATGATTAAGAGAGTCTTTCTGGTTATTGTCTTTTCTTTGGCGGTGGTCTTGTCTTTCGGGCAGCCGAAACTGCGTCCGGACAACATCGAGGAGATTATAAAGGCCATGACCGATGAGGAACTCGCCTCCCTGCTTGTGGGGGCGAAGGAGTCGGAGTTCGAGTTCTTTGAGGGTACCGCTGCCGGGGTAAGAAGCATTCCTCGTCTTGGTATTCCCGCCACCATCTCCTGTGACGGCCCCGCCGGGCTCCATTTCTACCCTTTCAGGGAGAATACCGACAAGACCTTCTACTGCACCGCCTTCCCGGTCGGCACACTGACGGCCAGCTCCTGGGATACGGAAATGATGGAGAAGATGGCGGCGGCCCTCGGGAATGAGGTCCACGAATATGGCGTCGACATGTTCCTTGGCCCAGGAATGAATATTCATCGTAATCCTCTCTGTGGCAGGAACTTCGAGTATTTCTCGGAAGATCCTTTCCTCTCCGGGAAGATGGCGGCCGCCTATGTCCGGGGCATCCAAGGCAATGGGGTGACCGCCACTGTGAAGCATTATGCCGCCAACAACCAGGAGACCAACCGTACGGAGAATGACGCCCGCGTCTCCAAGAGAGCGCTTCGGGAGATATACCTCAAGAATTTCGAGATAGCCGTCAAGGAGGGGCGCCCCGGTGCCCTGATGGCATCATACAACAAGCTTAACGGTGAGTACGTCCAGCAGTCATATGACCTGCTGACCACCATCCTGCGTGACGAATGGGGCTACGAAGGAGTCGTCCTGACCGACCATGGCGCCAAGGAAGGCACCGTCAAGGCGGCGAAGGCCGGGTGCGATCTGATGCAACCCGGCAATGAGGAAGAGCTTGAGCGTATGCTCGACGCTGTAAAGAAAGGCACCATCACTAGAGATGAGCTTGAGAGGAATGCTCGCCATGTCCTTCACTACATTGTCTCGACGCCTCGTTTTCAGGGATATAAATTCTCCAATGATCCTGATCTTAAGGCTCATGCGGAGCTCGCCAGGAAAGTGGCGGGAGAATCAATCGTGATGCTCAAGAATGAAGGAGGAACCCTGCCTTTGAAAGCGGGGGCGAAACTGGCGGTCTATGGAGTCGGCTCGGAGGATTTCGTTGCCGTAGGAATCGGTTCCGGTCATGTGGTCGCTAAGCATGTGGCGAATATGAGGGAGAGTCTCACTGCGGCAGGCTTCGAGTTGAACCAGGACTTGGCTGGTTATTACAAGGCTTATGTCGAGTTGGATCACGCCACTAAGCGCGTGGCCGGGGCGATGGATTGGCTGATGTATGAATCATGGGGGTACGGGAAGAAAGTGTCTGAGCCGGATGTGCCTCTAAACCAGTTGCCTCAGCAGGCTGCTGAGTCTGATGCGGCTATCATTGTGATAAGCCGGGACGCTGGCGAAGGGAACGACCGCACCATGGTTGATGACTTCGAGCTTACCGCGAGAGATCGCAAGCTGATCCGCCGTGTCTCTGATGAGTTCCACGCCAAAGGCAAGAAGGTTGTCGTGATTCTGAATATTGGCGGAGTCATCGAGACCGCCTCTTGGATTAATCTCGCTGATGCCATCCTGTTGCCTTGGCAGCCGGGGCAGGAGGGAGCTTATGGGGTCGCGGATGTGCTGACCGGCAAGGTCAACCCTTCCGGAAAGCTCACTATGACTTTCCCGATCGACGCCCTCGACCATCCCTCAAGCGCCAATTTCCCCGCTTTCCCCCAGAGGGGAGAGTCGGAGGAAGGCCTGAGAAAGAATGTCGATTACACTGAATATGCCGAGGGAATATGGGTGGGCTACCGCCACTTCGCTACCCGTGGGGTGAAGGTATCCTATCCTTTCGGTTACGGGCTGAGTTACACCACCTTCCAATATTCAAAACCTGTCGTGAAGGCGACCTCGGACGGCTTCACCGCCAGCGTGACCGTGACCAACACCGGTGCCGTGGCTGGTAAGGAGGTTGTTGAGGTCTATGTGTCAGCTCCTTCCGGAGGTTTGGAGAAACCATCCCGTGAGCTTAAGGCTTTCGGCAAGACCAAGTCCCTTGCTCCCGGAGAGTCGCAGACCCTGTCGTTCAGCGTTCCCGCCTATGACCTGGCATCTTTCAACGAAGCCGCCTCCGCCTGGGAAACCGCCGCCGGTAATTACCAGGTCCATTTCGGAGCCTCGGTTGAGGATATCCGAGCCTCGGGTTCCTTCACTGTGAAGAAGGTGCGGACCTGGGAGGTCAACAATGTTTTGTAAGCGATTCTATATGATTGATAGAAAGATATTTGCCGTCTGTCTGGCGGCTCTTTTCCCAGTCCTTTTGAGCGCTCAGGTCTCCACGAACGAGAAAAGGGTCATGGAGATATTCAACAGCCTGACCCTTGAGGAGAAGATTGACCTTTGTCATGGCGATCCCGGTGTGCCTCGTTTCGGAATTCCATCCCTTGAGATGACAGATGGAGGAAGAGGACCTCATGGAGATGGGGAGATTGTCACCGGCTTTCCGGCCGGATTGGGAACGGCCTCCACTTGGAACACTGACCTGATGTACAAGGTCGGCACCGTCTGGGGAGAGGAAGCCAGAGCCTTGGGCAGGACCATGCTTCTCGGCCCGGCCTGCAACATCCTCCGTGACCCGCTGGGAGGGCGTTTCTTCGAGTATTACAGCGAGGATCCCTACCTTACCGCCGAGCTTGTCGTCCCCACAGTCAAAGGAATCCAGAGCCGGAATGTGATCTCCTGCCTCAAGCATTTCGCCTGCAACAACCGGGAGAATAACCGCAATGACTATTATTCAATAGTTGACGAGCGCACCCTGCATGAGATATATTTCCCGGCCTTCAAGGCTGCGGTGGAAAAAGCTGATGTCCAGTCTATTATGACTTCCGCCAACGGGGTTAATTTCGAGTTCGTGAGCGACAGCCGGAGGCTGCTTACCGAACTGCTCAGGGACAGATGGGGTTTTAACGGGTTCGTCATAACCGACTGGTTGAATGCCCGTTCCGTGGAGAAGAGCGCTTTCGCCGGCCTTGACAAATCCATGCCGGGAGGCGACGGCTGCCTTTTCGGCACCCCCTTGCTCGAGGCTGTCCGTAAAGGGGCTGTTCCTCAAAGCCTTATAGATGAGAAGGTTCTGCGTATGCTAAGGGCCTATGACTGGGTCGGGTTGCTGGATCAGAATCCGGACATAGCGAGAGGATATCAGCGTCACACACCTGAGCATATTGCCGTGGCCAGGCAAGTCGCAGAGGAGGGAATTGTCCTATTGAAGAACGAAGGGGGCCTTCTCCCTCTTGACCCGAAGAAAGTCCGCAGGGTCCTTGTCACCGGTCCGAACGCGACGCTCCGCAATTGCGAGTACCTTATGGGCGGGAGCTGCTGGGTCAACAGCCCGGACGAGGTCACAATCCTCGAAGGGTTGCGCAAGGCGTTCGGAGACAAGAAGATACGTTTCTTCGACTGGGCTCCGCTCGGCGGTTTCCGTGAGCTTCCGGAGTCCATGGACATCAAGGCTATGTATTCGGTAAAAGGCTCCGACAGTCCGGTTCTGACACGGAAAGAGGACAAGATCAATTTCATGTGGGAGATGCGCTCCCCGGATCCCTCCATACCCGTGGGCAACTGGAGGGAGGCCCGGTATGAGATCTCTTTCATCGCTCCAGTTGACGGCAAGTATTCTTTCAGGATCTCAGCCGGGGGAGGCGATGTCATCCTTTCCGACAGTTGGAAGGAATATGCCCCGATGGCCGTGCTGAAAGCGGCTGAGGCTGAGCGTGGAACCACCTCAGCCATAATCGATTTGGCTAAGGGGACCCGCTGTGTTTTGGGTGTCCGTTACACAAGGGGCCACGGTGACGCCTTCCTCCATGTCGAGTGGTCGACCCCGGACTCCCAGGCTGATGAGAAAAGCTGGAAGGTTATGGAGAACGAGGCCAGGAAGGCCGATGTTGTCCTGTTTGTCGGAGGCCTTGACTTGAACATTGACACAGAGGGCTCTGACAGGAGGACCCTCCTTTTCCCCGAGCTTCAGAAGGAGGCTATCCTCAGACTCGCCAAAGCCAACAAAAACACGGTTGTCTCTCTTGTGAACGGTTCCCCGCTTGAGATAGGGGATTGGCTGGACAAGATCCCCGCCGTTGTGGAGAGCTGGTACGGAGGCGTCGAGGGCGGCACGGCCCTGGCGAATATCCTCACCGGGAAAGTCAATCCCAGCGGCCGCCTGACTTTCAGCTGGCCAAAGAGCTATTCAGATACCCCAAAAGCCAAGCTGGGCTGGGAGAACAAGGACTATATCATTTATTCCGACAGCCTTATGGTCGGTTACCGCTACTACGACACCGTCGGCGCGGAGCCACAGTTCCCGTTCGGTTACGGCCTGAGCTACACTGATTTCGGATATGATGGCCTGTCGGTCTCGAGGGAAGGCGTTGGTTTCAAGGGAGTTGTGACAGTTTCCAATACTGGCTCAAGGGATGGTAAGGAGGTCGTGCAAGTCTATGTCCGCCCCTTGACCCCGTCTGTCAACAGGCCGGTCCATGAACTCAAGGCATTCCGCAAGGTGGCTATACCCTCAGGCGGCAAGGCCGAGGTTGAATTCACCTTGGGTCCGGACGCTTTCTCCTACTATGACGTCCAATCCGGTGACTGGAAAGTGGATCCCGGCAGGTACCTTATCGAGATCGGATCCGATTCCCGCCATATACTCTTGTCCAAGGAGATTGTTTTGAGATAATAGACCATTATGCGTAAGCCTTTGATAATTATTGCCGCGGCGTTGATGATGGCGGGCTGCTCGTCACCGTTGCGTCCTCAAGACCTTTTGTGCGAGTACCAGAGAGATCCCCAGGCGGTTGACGAGACTTCTCCCCGCCTTTCCTGGGTGAATATCCAGGCCGGGAAGGCTCATGGCAATGACCAGACCGCATGGCAGATCCAGGTCGCCTCGTCGCGGGAAGGTTTGGAATCCGGACCTTACGTGTGGGACAGCGGCAAGGTTGAGGGACCGTCGTCTCCTTTCGTGAATTACGCTGGGGATCCTCTCAAGTCAGCCACACGCTATTGGTGGCGTGTAAGGGTTTGGGATTCAAAGGATAAGGTCTCGAGATGGAGCCCGGTCGCCCAGTGGATGAGCGGCTATCTCGATCCTTCGGATTGGACGGCGGAGTGGATCGGCGCCCCTTGGGACATCGAGAATCCCCGGGACTGGCGCGATGGCCATCCCATCTACGATTTGATCGGAAATGATTGCAGGGTTGGCGTGGTCCAGGCGGCGTCGCCTTCAACACCGGCCCCGCTTCTCAGGAAGACATTCACGGTCAACAAGGAAGTCCGGGACGCTCATCTGTTCATATCCGGCCTTGGTTATTGCGAACCTTACTTTAATGGATCCAAGGTCGGGGACGACCTCTTCAGTCCCAACCAGACTGATTATGGGACACGCCGGGACATGGATCGCAGACGTTTGCCTCTGATCCTCAACTCCAGGGCTCACAGCGTTTTCTATCTTGGTTATGACCTCACCTCCAGCATACGCCAGGGTGAGAATGTCGTTGGTTGCGTCCTCGGGAACGGCTTCTTCAATTCCGCCCATATCTGGACGGCGGGATACGGATCCCCGAGAGTCAAGGCTCAATTGGAGATAAGCTACAAGGACGGCTCGCGTGAGACAATATCTACCGATGAGACCTGGAAGGTGAGGGAAAGCGCGATCCGGTCCAACGATGTTTTCGGTGGTGAGGTATATGACGCCCGTTTCGAGACTCCAGGATGGAGCAGTCCGGATGTCGACGACTCTCTTTGGCCCTCCGCTGTCCAGCGGAATGCCCCAGGCGGTGCCCTGCACGCCCAGATGGGCCCTCACGATAAGGTCATCGAGACTTTCAAGCCTGTCGGGATTGAGAAGATAGCGGACAAGACATACAAGATTACTTTCCCTGAGGAGATATCCGGCCGCATGAGGCTCAGCAATATCCAAGGCTCTGCCGGGGACACCCTCAAGATCCAGTATATCTGCGCGTTCGGTCAGGACTACAATTATAACGGCGTCAGTGAATATGTCTGCTCAGGCAAAGGGAGTGAGTCTTACGCCCCTGTCTTTGATTGGTATGTCTTCCACAGCGCCATAGTCGAGAATTGGGAAGGTGACATGGCATTGGAAGACATTGTCGCTGAAGCGGTCAGCAGTGATGTCCCTGTGAACTCCTCTTTCCAGACATCCGATACCCTGATTAATGCCATCTCGAATATCTGGATTCGTACCCAGAAAAACAATCTGCATGGCGGGATCACTTCGGATTGCCCTCACCGCGAGAGGGGACCCTATACCGGAGACGGGCAAATAACCAGCGCCATGGTGATGCATAACTTCGACGCCCGCTCTTTCTACAACAAGTGGATCAAGGATATCTCAAACGCGCAGGATACAGTCAGCGGCTATGTCCCCAACAGCGCTCCATGGGAGCCCGGATGCGCCGGTGGTCCCGGTTGGGGGGCTGCGATGACCATTATTCCTTGGGAGTATTACCTGGCTTACGGAGACCGTCAGCTCCTGGCGGAGCACTATGAGGCGATAAAGATGGAGACGGATTTCCTCGCCTTGTTCGCCACTCCTGAGGGAACCATAAGGACTGAAGTCTGTGACGACAGTTTCCTGATGAACCTTGGTGAGCATGCGGCTCCTTTTACAACGCCCTCCCAGGAGATGGTCCACACTTATGTCGCTTGGACTTGCGCCGACTATACTTCCCGCATTGCCGCCGCTCTCGGAGAAACCGTTGATGTTGAGGCGTATAAGGCACTTGCCGACAAGATCGCGGCAGCATTCCATGCCAAGTTCTACGATGCGAAAGAAGGCTCCTACGGTCCTGACGAGTGCGATGTGATGGCTCTTCGCATTGGTGTTCCTGAGCCCGAGCGGGAGAGGGTGATTGGTGATCTCAAAAAGAGAATAGGGGAGCGTGGCAACCATATCGTGACGGGCTTGATGGCAAGTCGGGTGTTCTTTGAGGTCCTTTCCGATTGCGGACTTTCTGATCTTGCCTGGGAGATTCTTCACAAAGATGACTTCCCAAGTTTCGGGAAGATGATAAAAGAAGGCGCCACCACAATGTGGGAGCAGTTTGACGCGAAGTACAGCCATGACCATCCCATGTTCGGCGGCTCTCTGGTTTGGTTCTACCGCTATCTGGCTGGTCTTAAGATAGATCCCGAGAACCCGGCTTATAAACATTCTATAATCAGTCCTTTCCTTGCGGATGGTCTTGACAGTGTTGATTATACGCTTGACACTGTCTATGGGCCTATTCGTGTCGCATGGAAGAAATCTGGTGGCCGCCTGTCTATGGATATTACAATTCCAGAGGGCTGTGTCGCCACTCTGAAGTGGCCTGTTGAAGGCGTTGTTTTCAGCGGCAGCGGCATCAAAGCCAAGGGCGCAGTGGAACTTGTCTCAGGGACGTATCGGTTGTCTTCCGGAATTTGACGCAAGAATATTTACAAAATAATTTGGTTTATAATATAAACTTGTTTATATTTGCGACAGAGTTAAGGTGGTATGCGCAGCCTCGCTTGGCTCTGAAAACAATGTAAACAATTGATATTATGGAACAAAACAAAGAAATGACGGCTAGTGAGAGCCTCGCTCTCATCACCGAGACAATGAATAACAACAGCAAGGAGATTATCCGCCGGGGAGGGAAATACTTCATTCTTTGGGGAATTCTCCTGACTTGTTTCTCGTTGCTTGTCTATGCGCTTTGGAAGTCCACCGGCCACGCTTACTGGAATAACCTCTGGTTTGCGATGCCCCTTGTGGGATATCCGCTCGCCAGGATGATCCGCTCCAAAGAGGAACCGGCGATGGCGACCAATGCGGTCAGCCGGATAGTTTCCGGAATATGGACATCTTTCGGTGTGTTCGCCTGCTCGGTAGCGGCGTTTTCAGTGCTTTATTCCTTTTTGGGGAATAGTCCTCTTGGAAAGATTGCTGTTGGAGCCGGCTTGACAGCAAGTATAGTTCTTCTCTTCGGCCTTGCAGAGACTATCAGTGGTGTCGCCTTGAAGAATTGGGCGATCAAAATCGCGGGATTCGTCACCGGCATCGGCAGTTTGGCCATATATTATATCACAGGAGCTAACGAGGAGCAGATGTTCATCTTCACTTTGGCTGGAATCGTCCTTGCGGCTACGGGTTTTATCGTCAAACGTCAGAATAAATAGAGAGATGTTCCCGAAACTGGATCCCATCCTTCATTCTGAGTTGAGACTGGCGGTGATTTCCCTTCTCGCTGGCGTGGAATCAGCTGATTTCACGTACATTAAGCAGCAGACCGGAGCCACCGCCGGCAATCTCAGCGTCCAGCTGGACAAGCTTTCCGCGGCCGGTTACATCACTGTCGAGAAGGGTTTCAAAGGCAAGATGCCCCGCACCACCTGCACCCTCACTCCCGCCGGCCTCGAAGCCTTCCGCAAGTACATCGACGCCCTCAAGGAGTATATCTCCCATTAGCGCCCAAACAGTCCTTGCAAATATTCTTTTGGAAGCAGGCAGATCCGGCTCAGAACCGAGATGGAATAAGTGCGTCTGCCAGACCAGAGCTTTTTAGCTAAAAAGGTCTTTTGCTCAAGGCTGGCTTTAGCGACTCTGTCAAAGCCATACATTTGACGGCAAAGAAGACGAACTTCTTTTCGCAAGTCCTTCTCACTTGCTTTCTCAATCGCACCGGCCGCGCACTCCATGTCGTACTTGACTTCAAGATCTTTCTTTTGGGCCATAAACGCGACGAATGCTCTCAATGTCCTGAATAACCGTTCCACCCTCTGCCAATCCATGTAACTGTGTGGAAGAAGGCGATGTTCTTTCTCGTCGTACCTCCAACCAACAGGCAGTTCCTTCAGAGTGTGAAATAGTTGCCTTCTTTTATTGACCGACAGTCCGCTGACTGGTTTCCCCTTCAGCGATTCTTCAGCATGGTCTATGAAATAGATGTCACCAGGTCCGCCTTCATATTTCCATGGGACAAGCATGATTCCAGCACAGAGGGAGTTGCGGTAAACATACATTATCTTCCCTTTCAACTCATCTTCATCCTTTATAGGATCATTGCTTAACCGAAGTTCTCCTTTCACACATGTTTGAAGTCCTTTCCGGGAGATCCAGTTCAGCAATTATCTTTTAGTGGAGTCCTTGAATCGCTCGCGGTTCTGATCGCGACCTGACACGATTGAATGAAAGTGAGTTGTCATAACTTCAGCGACCAAGATCCTGACGCCGGTCTCCAGAGCGGTTATGGCGAGCATATCCAAAATCCTGTATTTGTCTTCTTTTTCTGTGAATATGGCTGTGACATTGGTCCCGTCTGAATATACATGGGAGCAATCATTTACCGGAGTAACGCCCCTTCCTTGTGTTTGGGGATTGTCAAAATCAGAGAAGTATTCCATAGTTTGTTTATTCTATACGGATTCAAAGTTCGGAAACATTATCCGTTGAACAAATAATTCAACGGATAAAAACATAATTGTCCCTTATGCGGTATTCAGCGGCTGTTTTTAAAGATTAATCTGTACTGATAATTCTGAAAACGACTCTTATTGAGGTCGCCTGAATCTTCGTGATTATCATTTTGCAATGTTGCTTTGATGATTCGCGGCTATTTTTTCAAAGCTAAAGACGGCTCAGTGACCCTAAATTATTTATTATTAATAAGTTAACTAATACGTCTGAGAAAACATTTAGGATAAAAGTCGTATGTTTTCGCAACTTGCTAACTTATATGGTTGATTATCAGTCATTTCAAAACAAAAAGTCCGCACTCGTTTTGAGAATGCGGACTGTTTGTGTCATTGAGCCTGCGTTTAGTACTTGATCTTGTACTGGTTGCAGAAGTCGATGGCGGGTTGGTAGCCGCATTTGGCGGCGAGGGAGCAGTAAGTCTCAGTCAGCCTGACTTTGCCTTCGGCGGCATAGACTCTGCCGAGACGGTAGAGGGTTGAGCCGAGGTTGTTGTCGTGGAAGTTGCCTGACTTGATGCCTTTCTCGGAGGTGTTGAACAATTTGTAATATGTGCCAATTGCCTTCTCCAGGCTGGAAATCGCATTGGCGTTGTCCCCGAGGCGGGCGAAAGAAGCGCCCATACCATTGTGGATCCAATAATCCATCGTCAGGGATTTACCCTCATTGGAAGAAAGCCAGTCCCTCGAGATAGAAATGTTCTCCTCATCCCTTTCAAGAATACCCAGAAGCAAGGAGTACTGGTACTGGGTCAGCATGTTGAGAGCGTCTTTCTCTTTGAGAGCAGAGAAGCATGAGACCGCCTCTTCATATTCCTCTGCGTCCAGATGGGCTTGTGCGGCTATACGGAGACTGTCCACAGGATCAACGACTTCCGCTATTGATTCAATGTCATCCAGATCACCGATCACTATCTTGTCACCCTCCCTGGTGACATCGCCGAGGCTCTCGAAAGCGGAGCTTCCGATGATTAGCGGAACTGTTTGCTTACTGACAACGAAAGCGGGGATGTCCGTCACGAGAATATGGTCTCCGACCTTTAGGTTTCTGATCACGAAAGCCGCTCCTTTTGAGCTTGATCCGTCCGGAAGCTTCAACGTGGTGATCCCTTTGACATCCTCGTCATCGATGTACCCGTTCTCGTATAGGAACAAGTAGGTGGTCGTGGACATGCTCACGAACCAGTTTTCCTCAGTGTAGTAGGTGAGGACTCCGACTCCGTTGACGGATGTCTCGATGGTGTAACGGCCATCTTCCCCGGCAGGTTGCAGGGTGACTACACTCTGGGCTTGCGCCGCCAGCGGAAAGATTGCCAGCAACGCCGCTAACAACTTGGTATTCATTTAGATTGTTGTGTTACGGATTTTCTCTGCCTGGGCCTCCCTATAGGAGTCCAGTTTGTCGGAGATGGCCTTGTCGCCAAGAGCGAGGATCTCGGCAGCGAGGATCGCAGCGTTCTTAGCTCCTCCGATCGCGACCGTAGCCACGGGGATTCCTGTGGGCATCTGGACCATTGATAGGAGGGAGTCAAGTCCTCCGAGGTTCTTGGTGGCCATGGGAACGGCGATGACGGGCAGGGTGGTGAGTCCGGCGGCGACTCCAGCCAGATGGGCGGCTCCTCCAGCTCCGGCGATCACCACTCCGAAGCCCCTGCCTTTCAGGGCTTTGGTATATTCGAACATCAGTTCGGGTGTCCTGTGGGCGCTGATGACCCTTTTCTCATATTCAATTCCGAAATCATCCAGGATCCCGAAGGCTCCGGACATGACCTCGAGGTCGCTTGTGGACCCCATGATGATCGCTACTTTCATGATATTCAGTGATTAAACGTTTGTCCAATGGATTTTTACCCCGTCTTTTTCCATGCCCCGGAACCAGGTCATCTGCCTTTTGGCAAACTGGTGGATGGCATTTCCCAGAAGGAGCCTCATCTCCTCGTAACTCAGGATTCCCAGCACATACTGGGTCACGAATTTATATTCAAGACCGTAGTACATCAGGTCTTCCGCTCGTATGCCGCTGTCCAGCAGGCCCTTTACCTCTTCAACAAGGCCGTTTTGAAGCCTCGCGTCAAGACGGGAATCTATGCGGGCGTTCCTTTCCTCACGGTCCACGAGGGTGCCGATGTAATATGGTTTTTTGGGAAGATATCCGCTTTTCCGTACCGGGTGATCTTTCTCATACAGAGCTACTTCCAGCGCCCTGATCACCCTCCTCTTGCTTTGGAGGACTCCTTCAGGGGGAAGAGGTCCGAGGTCGGCGAGTCTCTTTATCAGTTCTTCGATAGGGTACTGTTCCAATTCGGCCCGAAGTTCCTCGTCCGGTGGAACTTGGGGCAAGGAATATCCGCAAGTCGCGGCCTCTATGTAAAGACCGGTGCCTCCGCACAGGATCGGGATCCGGCCTCTTTCCCTGATGTCTTTGTAAGCCTTCTCAAAGGCTTCCTGCCACTGGTATAGGTCAAATCTGGTCCCCGCCGGCACGATGTCGATCAGGTGATATGGCACATCACCGTACTCCTCCAGATCCTTCCCCGTCCCGATCGTCATGTCGCGATATATCTGTCTGCTGTCCGCAGAAATAATCTCTGCAACTACGGCCGTGGAAGCTGTCCCCTCCGACAACGCCTCGCTTCGCTCGGCCCCACCACCGACTTCGTCGGCGGTCCCCCCTCTTACGTGGCCGAGGGTGGCCACGGTTGCGGAGGGGACACTTCCACCGGCCGTGTATGCCGTAGAATCAAGTGACAAGCCGGGGGGATAGGGGGGGTGATACAAACGCGCGAAGCTGTGAGCAAGGCGAACGGCGTAGCGGGTTTTTCCCGAGGCGGTGGGGCCGAGAACGACGATGAGGTCGATATTGCCTGAGAGATATTCGTCAAGAATGGACTGCACGTCAATGACTTCCGGATCCGGAAGCGGAGCCGGGGGAGGGATGGGAATCGCCTCCCGAAGCTTGTTCTGACGGTTCCTTGCCATATTAATCGCCCCTCTCCATCTCCCGTCGGATATCCTTTTCCTTGATTGAGGCCCTCTTGTCGAAAGACTTCTTACCCTTTGCGAGCGCTATGACCAGTTTGGCATAACCCTCATCATTGATGAACAGCTTCACAGACACGATAGTAAGACCTTTCTCCTTGACGGCTTGGTGGAGGTGGCGGAGCTCCCGCTTTGTCAGCAGGAGTTTACGATCTCTCATCGGCTCATGCTGGCCCCATGATCCCCAAAAATACTGGGCGACATTCATTCCCTTGACAAAGAGCTCGTTCCCAACAAAATAGCAGAACGAGTCCACCAGGGAGACCTTGCCCATCCGGATGGATTTGATCTCCGTCCCGACCAGCACGATCCCCGCCTCATAAGTCTCAAGGAACTCATAGTCGAATGAGGCCTTCTTGTTCCTTATCTCTATTCTATGTTCTTTCTTTGCCGCCATCTCTTAACCGCATGAATTACAAATATACCACTTTTTTGTGAAGCGCTGAAAAATGATTATGTTTGTGATTCGATACAAATCTAAAACAGATGAGAAAGATTGTTTTAGCGGCTGCTTTCGCCGCGGCGCTGCTCCTGACCGGTTCATGCGCGAAGTACAAGTATGAGACCGTCAAAGGCGATCCGATGAACACGAAAATTTATACCTTGGACAATGGGCTCAAGGTATATATGACTGTGAATAAAGAGACTCCTCGCCTGCAGACTTACATCGCCGTCCGAGTCGGAAGCAAGGACGACCCGCATGAGACCACAGGTTTGTCCCATTACCTTGAGCACTTGATGTTCAAGGGAACCGAGAGTTTCGGAACCTCGGATTATGAGGCCGAGAAGCCTATGCTTGAGCAGATCAGGAGCCTTTTCGAGGAATATAGGACCAAGACCGATCCCCAGGAGAGGGTGGCTTTGTATCATGTCATAGACTCTATCAGCTATCAGGCCTCCAAGATTGCCATCCCAAATGAATATGACAAACTGATGTCGATTATCGGATCGACGGGTTCCAATGCCTTCACATCCACTGATATGACCGTCTATCAGGAGGATATCCCCTCGAACCAGATTGAGAATTGGGCCAAGATCCAGGCTGACAGGTTCATCCATCCCGTGATCCGCGGCTTCCACACCGAGTTGGAAGCGGTCTATGAGGAGAAGAACATGAGCCTGACGGAGGATGACTCCAAGGCTATGGAAGCCATTGATTCTGTGCTGTTTTCCCGTCATCCTTACGGCATCCAGACCACTATCGGCACCCAGGAGCACCTCAAGAATCCTTCGATCATCAACATCGAGAACCACAGGAGCAATTTCTATGTTCCCAATAATGTGGCTATCTGTGTTTCCGGCGATTTCGACCCCGACACCTTCGTGGCCACGATCGAGAAGTATTTTGGTGAGTGGGAACCCAATCCGGACATCAAGACCCTTCAATACGAGCCCGAGCCTCAGATCACCAAGCCTGTCGAAAAGACTGTCTATGGCCTTGACGCTGAGTTTGTCATGATCGGCTGGAGGACTCCCGGCGACAAGGATATTCTCAGGAGTGAGGTTGGAGGAATCGTCAACTCTGTCCTTTACAACGGTGCCGCGGGTCTTGCGGACCTTGACCTGGTACAGGCTCAGAAAGTGGGCGGATTCTACTCCATGAACTATTCCCGTCCGGATTACGGTGAGTTCCTTCTCGTAGGTTATCCTCGTGAGGGTCAGTCCCTTGAGGAAGTCCGTGACCTCATGCTCGAGCAGGTCGGAAGACTCCGTACCGGTGACTTTGATGAGGAGATAATCAAGTCCACCATCAATAATATCAAGCTCCGTAATATGTCGCAGTTGGAGAACAACGGGCGCAGGGCGATGTCCTTTGTCAATTCTTTCATCAGCGGACATAATTGGAAGGATGATGCCCTCCAGATGAGGCGTCTTGAGAAGGTCACCAAGCGTCAGGTCACCGATTGGGCTAATGAATATCTTGGGGCTGACAGCTATGTGCTCGCTTACAAAAAGATTGGAGAAGATCCGAATATCGACAAGATCGCCGCTCCGGCCATAACTCCAATCGAGACCAACCGTCACATGCAGAGCGACTTCCTGACCTCTATCCAGAACTCCGAGGTTGCTCCGATCGAGCCTGTGTTCCCTGATTTCACCAAGGATATGGCCAGGGATGAGCTTTCCGGAGGAATTGAGTTCCTCTACAAGAAAAATGAGATCAACGACATCACCACTTACACCGCGATATTCGATAAAGGCCTCCAGAATGATCCCCGTATATCGCTGGCGCTCAATTATCTGAGCTATCTCGGTACCCCGACCAGGAGCGCCGCCCAGATCAAGAAAGACATGTATTCCCTCGCATGTTCATACGGGCTGGCCCCCGCTTCGACCAGGACAGTCGCCACGGTAAGGGGACTTGAGGAGAACATTGGTGTCGCTATGGACATCGTCGAGGACCTTGTGTTCAACGCTGTACCTGACACCACCATCCTGTCCGCTCTTAAGGCTGATGTCATGAAGGACAGGGCTGACAGCAAACTCAGCCAAAGCGCATGTTTCGCCGCCCTCCAGGATTACATCTATTATGGTCCCGAGTTCGTCACCAAATCGACGCTCACCGACGACCAGATCCTTTCCATAACTTCCGACGAGTTGCTCGCTTTGGTCAAGGACCTGTATTCCAAGAAACATGTCGTGCTCTATTACGGCCCTGCCGAAGAGGTGGCCGCAAGGAAGACAATCATGGATCACCATAAGATCGCCGCTAATCCCGAGCCACTTGTCAAAGAGCATCCTCTACATCGTAAAGTCACTGGCAATGAGGTGCTTCTGGTTCCTTATGACGCCAACCAGTTCTACTATGTCCAGTATTCGGACAGGGGTGAGAAGTTCGATGTGGCGAACTATCCTGGTGTCACGATGTACAACAATTATTTCGGAAGCGGGATGAACGCCATCGTCTTCCAGGAGATGAGGGAGGCAAGGGGTTTGGCATATTCCGCCAGGGCTTCCTTGATCAATCCGTCTTATCCGGATGACGATTATTACTTCTATGCTTACATCGCCTCCCAGAACGATAAGCTGAAGGATGCCGTCCTGGCTTTCGACCAGATTATCAATAATATGCCGGAGTCGGAGAATGCTTTCGAGGTGGCCAAGGCCTCTATCCTCTCGCAAATCCGTACCAGAAGGGTCACCGGAATGGGAGTACTGAACGAGTACTTGTCTTTAAGGGAACTCGGCCTTTCCGAGAGCCGTGACAAGGCCGTTTTCGAGGCGGTCCAGAACATGACGCTCGCGGACGTCAAGGCTTTCCAGGAGAAGTGGATCAAAGGTCGTGAATATATCTACGGCTTCCTTGGCCGGGAGAGCGATTTTGACACCGAATTCATCTCAACCCTCGGCCCTGTAAAGCACCTTACCCTCGAAGATATCTTCGGGTACTAGCGGCTCCATGTTTATTGGCATATTACTTTAAAACCGCTATATTTGTGGATGGGTAAAAAACATCTTCACGATTATAGCTTCAATGAAAAAAATCCGCTTTTGGGCTTCAGTATTCGTAATGCTGGCCCTTTCAGCATGCACCATTGACAAGGATTATGATTTGAACAAGGAAGTGGATCTCAGGGTCACAGTGGTTCCCGGAGCCACACTTCCGATCGGCTCTTTGGAATCCGTTTCCATCGGCCCACTTGTCAGGGGGATTGTAAAAGTTCAGAAACAAGTTCTGAAGAAAACTGATCTTTTTGATTTCGACGAGGGTGGAAACCTGTGCGTCCTGATCGACTCGAGTAAAAGGGAAGTGGAATACCTGATCGACTCTGTCGCCATTCAGCCCTCCCAGAAAATTGACAAGGTGGAAATTCCCGCCAATTTCCCTTCCGGATGGAAGTCCAAGGAGATCCCTGTAAAGATTCCGATGGGGTTCACTCTGGGGACTAAAGGTCTTGGAAACAGAGTTTCGGCCGTCAGGGAAGTTGACCTTGAGCCAATGGAGTGGGTTATTTACTTCTCTCTGGCTCCTTTGAAAGGGTTCACACTCATGAAGGGAACGACTATCGAGCTCCCTGAATGGGCGTTCGCCTCTGAAACTTCGGGGCCGTTCTCCCTCACTTCAGACCACGTCCTCACGCTTGAAAAAGACCTGACCGTCTCTTCAGAGGACGGCCTGGCTGTACCGTTTACCGTGAACAAACTGTTTGTTGAGAATGGTATTCAGGTCCCGGACGAGGCCGAGATGAATCTTGAAGGGACTATCTCGCTGGATGGAACATTGCGTCTTTCCTCGGCAGACGTGACCTCTGAACTCAGTGGAGATGTGACTCTTGGCGGAGAGGCTTCCGTCATTATCCCTGAAGGTAAGTTCGACGAGGCGGAGGTGATTTTGGGCGAGACTCCAGTTGTCCTGAACCTGTTCTCTTTTCCGATCACACTGAATCTTCTTACCTCCTATGCTGATTTGGAACCATACGATCTTGAGTGTGAGTTCCAGGTGGAAAGCAGATATCCCGCCGGTGTGGAATACAGCACTATACTGAGAATCTACAACGAAGAGTTCGACGCGCTGGGAGAGTTCCCCCTCGGCAGCTTTTATGGCAAGACTCCCATTCATTTCCCCGCGGAGATGAACACCAGCCTTTACTTCTCCGGAACTGGAAGGAATGTCCCTGAGGGAAGCATGTCCTACAAGATTGACGGGCTTACCGACGTTCTCCAGAACAAGGAATCTGTCATGGCGGTCACCTTCGGCAGTGTCGAGGTGAGTCAGGATGAGGTCTGGGCTAAGGTCCGTCCTGGTGTGGACTACGGTTTCAAGGTAACCAACCGGGCGTTCATGCCCCTGCGGCTGGGAAAGGATGCGTCTTTTTCCGCGGATAAGGACATCCACGGCTTCGGGGTTGACACGACGATGACCCTTGATTTCATCAGCCCGATGAGGATCACGATGGATGCTGTCAACACCATCCCCGTGGATCTGAACCTCCATATAGAGTTTATTGACAAGGACGGGAATGTGGTCAGTGAATATTCTCCAGTGGTGAAGAGCGACATAAAGGCAGGAACACTTGACGCCCCGTCATCTTCCAGGGTCGAGATCGGACTCAACACTGACACTATCGTCCCCTTTGACGGACTCCGTATTGAGTTCAGCATCGGTGGAGGAGTGATGACGAACACCCCGTTGAATGAGAAGCAGGCCATCCGGTTGAAGAACATAGCCCTTGAGGTTCCTGAGGGCGTTACGGTGGATCCTAAACTGGTCAGATACATCACGTATTTGAACAAGATCAGGCAGGATGTTGAACGTTTGATTGATAAGAACTAGACTATGAGAAAGATTATCATATCCTGCGCCCTTGTGTTGCTCTCCGCCGGACTTTCCGCGCAAAATTTCCAGTCCGGTTATTTCCTCGAAGGCTATCACCTCGCGTACCGCCAGAATCCGGCATTCACCGATTCGACCGCTTTCAGGA
Source organism: uncultured Bacteroidia bacterium (assembly GCA_902785825.1). Lineage (GTDB taxonomy): Bacteria > Bacteroidota > Bacteroidia > Bacteroidales > UBA932 > Cryptobacteroides. The sequence continues at coordinate 34,142 of CACZZZ010000010.1, read as the reverse complement.
CTGGGATCCTGAGCCTGGCCGGCGCTACCAGTAGAAGCAATATCGGTCTCTCCGACATATTCTATCCCTATGAAGACCGTCTTGTCACGGCGTTGAACAAGCACATTCCGGCGAAAACCGTCATGGATAATATCCCTGCGAATGGTGTGAGAATCAACATGAACCTTGATTTCGGGGTTTTCGCGACCGGTTTTAAAAGGGGAGATGTGTATCACACTGTCGATGTCACACTTAAATATGCCGGTCAGATACGTGTCCCGTATGACTACATCAGCCTTCTTAAGGAGGGCATCGCGAATAAGAATTTCTTCAACCTGACCGGAATAGATGCCGGTGTCGATAATTATCTGGAGTTAGCCTACGGGCAGAGCCGCCAGTGGGGAAAGCTCAAGTACGGCATAAGGGTAAAGCCTCTCATCGGGCTTGGACACGGAAGGTTCCGCGGCAGAGATGTCACACTTGACGCGTCCGGCAAGGGATGGGTACAAGACGTGCATGCCGACATAGAGATCGCGGGGGGGCTTGTCACATGGAGCGACTATGAGAACGACAAGACTCGGATCAATATCGGCAGTCTCGGGCTCAATCGGTACAAACTCGGATTCGGCGGCCTTGGTCTCGCACTTGACTTGGGGCTGGAATATCCCCTGACTGAGAACTTTACCATCTCCGCTTCAGTCCTTGATGCCGGTGGAATCAAGTGGTTGGACAAAGTTTACGCGAAATCCGATGCCAATTACCGGTACGATCCGAATGAGGACATTGATTCCGACTCGAAATTACAGCCTCTTGAAGACATCCGGGATTCATTCGATTTCAATATTCAGGACAAAAAAGCGAATTCTTTCGAATTCCTTCCGATTAGTCTCAATGTCGGGGCGAAGTACAAAATGCCTTTCAATGAGGACATTTCAGCGGCGATCCTGTACACCTATAAGCCGTACGAGTTCTATGGCTACAATGAGGTTCGTCTCTTCGGATGCTGGACACCTCTCTCTTGGCTGAGCCTGAACCTGAGCGGCGCGAGACACAATTTCGGATGGTCGTTTGGAGGAGCGTTCGATGTCCACGCTCCGGGATTCAACATATTCTGGGGAATAGACTCTTACTCGTTCAGGGTGACTCCACAGATGATTCCTGTTGACAAGTCCAACATCAGCATGACCTTCGGAGTCAGTTTCCCGATTTAGAAGCGATCCTTCAGGTACAAAGACAGCCGGCTCGTTGACGAGAATGGTGAGGACATTTGTTATCCAGGACATTGACTCGGGCGCTGTCTCTACGCATTGGATCATGGCCAAGAAGGTAACCTCGCCTGACCAGATTGTGGAAGGACTGCGTACTTTCCGAATGACGATTGAGCAGTAGCTATGCGGGGAATGCCAATATCTTAGAGTCCGAATTCGGAACGAATGAGATCGACGGAGTCCAGTTTTTCCCAGCCGAAGAACTGGACTTCCTCTTTGACGGTCTTTCCGCCTCGCATGAGCTCCAGGACTTTGGTGTAAGGCTCGCGGCCGAAATGGCCATAAGCCGCTGTGGGACCATAGATCGGATTCTTCAGACCGAACTTGCGGATAATCGCCGCGGGACGGAGGTCGAAGATATTCCCGATCTTGTCAGCGATCTCGGCGTCGGGGATTATTCCCGTGCCTTTTGTGTTGACATAAATGCTGACAGGTTTGGCCACTCCGATCGCATAGGCGATTTGGATCACCATCTCGTCGGCCACGCCTGCAGCGACCATATTCTTGGCAATATATCTCGCGGCGTATGCGGCGCTGCGGTCCACCTTGGACGGGTCCTTGCCTGAGAAAGCTCCGCCGCCATGGGGAGCGCGGCCTCCATAGGTGTCCACGATGATCTTCCTGCCGGTAAGGCCGGTGTCTCCAGCGGGGCCGCCGATCACGAATTTGCCGGTAGGGTTCACATGGAGGATGAAATCCCCTTTAAAAAGGGCTGCTGTCTCAGGCTTAAGCTTCGCTATAACCCTGGGTAGAAGGATGTTCCGCACATCAGCCTCGATCTTTGAGCGCATAGCCTCATCCGAGTCGAACTCGTCGTGCTGGGTTGAGAGAACTATAGTGTGGATCCTGACAGGCTTGTCGGCAGAGTCGAACTCGATTGTGAACTGGGCCTTTGAGTCCGGCCTCAGGTAAGGCATAAGGTGAAGCTCGTTGTGGCGGATGTCCGCAAGCTCCTTGAGTGTCAGATGCGAGAGGTAAAGCGCCAGAGGCATGTAGTCCTCCGTCGCCTTGCAGGCGTAGCCGAACATCATGCCCTGGTCTCCTGCTCCCTGGTCCTCAGGATCTTCCCTCGAGACACCCCGGTGAATGTCCGGGCTCTGGCTGTGGATCTGGGAGAGAACTCCGCAGGAACCACTGTCGAACATGTACTCGGCCTTCGTGTAGCCTATATTCTTGATAACGTCCCTAACGGTTCCCTGAATATCGACATAGGCCTCGGAGGTGACCTCACCTCCAACTATCACAAGTCCTGTCGAGCAGAAAGTCTCGCAAGCCACCTTGGACTCAGGGTCCTGGCGGAGGAACTCATCGAGAATAGCGTCTGAAATCTGGTCGGCCACCTTATCAGGATGGCCCTCGGAGACTGACTCCGAAGTGAAAAGATAGTTCATATTCTTTAGCATTTTTTTGACCGGGGTTGCAAGCGGTGCAAATCCTTCCCCGGAAGTTTTCGTCCGCAAAGATAAGATAATTCTCTGTATGAATGAAATAAATTTTAGCAACCCGATTATTTATATTAATTTCGCAGGTTATTTAGAAAAGAGGAAAAATATAACAACTTTTATATTACTTCAATCCATTATGGTTCAATCAATTAAAAGAGGATTTGCCGCTTTGGTGGCGATCTTTGCGGGAGTCGCCGCCTTTGCTCAGGTCACGACTTCCAGCCTCGCCGGAAACATCAAGGATGAGACCGGGGAGCCCTTGACTGGAGCCGCTGTGGTAGCAGTCCACACTCCTTCAGGCACCCAGTATGCCGCCGTGGCCAACATCGACGGTAACTACACGATCAACGGTATGCGTGTCGGTGGTCCCTACAAGGTGACGATCTCCTTCCTGGGCTACCAGACCATCGAGTACACGGACGTGACTCTCCAGCTCGCTGAGACTTTCAACCTCAACGCACAGCTTAAGGCTGACAATGAGATGCTGGAGTCTTCCGTTGTCATCGCTTCTCCCGCCTCCAAACTCGCTGTCGAGAAGACTGGTGCGGCCACGAACATCAACAGCCAGCAGATCTCCAATTTGCCGACTGTCTCAAGAAGCATTACCGATGTCACCAGGCTTTCTCCTTACGGTGGTAATGGTACTACCTTCGCCGGTATGGACGGACGTTCCTCCAACTTCACTGTTGACGGAGCGAACTTCAATAACAACTTCGGCCTTAGCGCCGGACTTCCCGGTGGTGGCAATCCTATCTCGATTGACGCCATTGAGGAACTTCAGGTCGTGATTTCCCCTTACGACGTGCGCCAGACCAACTTCATCGGTGGTGGTATCAACGCTATCACAAAGTCCGGTACCAACACCTTCAAGGGATCCGCTTATGTCTATCACCGCAATGAGAACCTTCGCGGTGACGCCATCGAGGGCGAGCAGATCAGTGGCGCCCGCGACAAGGACCGCAGCACCACTTACGGTATGACTTTCGGAGGTCCTATCATCAAGAACAAGCTCTTCTTCTTCGTCAACGCCGAGCAGTCCAAGATCCCTACGATTGTCAATCGCTGGAGAGGATCCGAGGATGGCAAGATGGATGCTGACAATAAGATTTCCCGTACGAAACTCTCTGACCTTAAGACAGCCTCTGATTTCGTAAAGAGCAAATACGGTTACGACACAGGTTCTTGGACAGATTTCCCCGCCGATGAGGACAACACCAAGCTCCTTGCCCGTATCGACTGGAACATCTCCAACAACCATCACCTCGCGATCAGGTACAACTACACTCTGAACAACTCCTGGAACACCCCCAACGCCACTTCGATGGACGGTGGTACCCGTATGTCCGGAGCCCGTATGTCCCAGTACTCGATGTCCTTCGCTAACTCAATGTATGCCAACAGGAACATGGTCAGCACCTGGTCATTCGACCTTAACAGCCGTCTGTCCGACAATCTTTCCAACCAGTTCCTCGCCACATATTCCAAGGTTCAGAACCCTATTCGTAGCAGTACATCCGAGGAGTTCCCCTTCATCGACATCCTTGACGACACCCAGGAGAACAACTACATGGCTCTCGGTTATGAGCTCTTCACCTGGAACAACGCCGTCAATGAGATCAACTACAACATCAAGGACGACCTGACCTGGTACAAAGGCAACCACAAGATCATGGGTGGTGTCAACTACGAGTACCAGATGGCTGACAACCAGTACATGCGTAATGGTTCCGGTTACTACCGTTACAGCAGTCTCAATGACTTCCTGTCAGGTGCCGCTCCTGAGATCGTCAACCTTACCTACGGCTACGACGGTGAGCTCAAGCCCGCTGCCCGTGTCCGTTTCCACAAGCTCGGAATCTATGTCCAGGACGAGTGGAACGCCACTGACAAGTTCAAGCTTACTTACGGTGCCCGTGTTGACGGCCTGTTCTTCGACGATGGTGACCTTATGACCAATGCCGCCATCAAGGCTTTGACATACTATCCTAAGGCTCACAACTACGAGGAGACCCACATCGACACAGGCCAGTGGCCTTCTGGTGCTATCACGATTTCCCCTCGTCTCGGCTTCTCATGGGATGTCCGCGGTGACAAGAGCCTGAAGGTTCGCGGCGGTACCGGTTTCTTCTCAGGACGTCTGCCTCTCGTGTTCTTCACCAATATGCCTACCAACGGTGGTCTTGTCCAGTATCAGGCCCAGCTTAACGGCAAGACAAAGATTTACGATGCCAAGAAGGGTGTCATCGACGCTTATAAGAACTATACAGGCGCTTACACGACAGACAAGGACGGTAACAGGTTCATCGATATGAAACAGTTCGCCGGTGGTCTCGTCACCGAGAATGGCAAGGCCACAGTCAACGCCCTGTACAACAAACTCGTCTCCATGGGCTATCCTACTACTGTCTCTCCTGAGTCCGGCACAGTGCCTTCTTCCATCAGCGCTGTCGATCCTGACTTCAAGATGCCTCAGATCTGGAAGACTTCCCTCGCTGTTGACTACTCATTCCCGACCGCGTTCCCGATGAGCCTCACCGCTGAGGGTATATTCAACAAGACCATCAACGGCGTGTCCATCTCTGACTGGAGCATGACCAACGTCGGCGGTTACGCCAGGTTCAACGGAGCTGACAACCGTCCGATCTATCCTTCCGGTTTCCGTAACGCCACCAAGGCTTTTGTCCTTGAGAACACCAGCAAGGGTTATGGCTGGACCGGTAACGTGACCTTCAACGTCCGTCCTGTCGAGGGTGTCAGCTTTATGGCCGCCTACACCCATACCGTCTCCAAGGAGATTACCGGTATGCCTGGTTCTGCCGCTGAGTCCGCTTTCACATACGTCCCTACTTCCGAGGGTCCGAACTACATCAAGCTTCACAACTCACAGTACGTGACTCCTGACCGTGTCGTGGCGGCTCTTGACCTCAGCGACAAGAGTGGCAACCACTTCAATTTCATCTATGAGACCTGGAGAGGTGGCTACAAAGAGTCCTACATGCTCACCAACGACATGAATGGTGACGGCTACGCTTACGATGCCATCTATATTCCTACAGATGAGCAGGTCAGCAAGAACGAGTTCCGTTTCGTCAACACCGACAGCCGCGACCGCTTCATGGATTATGTCCACAAGGACAAGTACATGAGCAAGCATCAGGGTGGCTACGCTGAGCCCTACACCGTTTACTCTCCTTGGGTTCACAGGGTTGACTTCGGCTACAAGCACGACTTCACTGTCAAGGCTGGTAACACCAAGAACACCCTTCAGCTCGGATTCGACCTCATGAATGTCCTTAACCTCTTCAACTCCAGCTGGGGCGTGAGCAAGTATCTCAATCCCGCGATTGGCTCAGAGGCCCGCATCCTCAAGTATGAGGGAGTCGATGCTGACGGTTTCGCCACATTCTCAACTCCATCCGCCATCAGCGGCAGCACCAAGACCTTTGTTCCTTTCCATGACCTCGGCCAGTGCTGGTACGCTTCCATCGGTATCAAGTATATTTTTAACTAATTAATAGGGAGAATCTTATGAAAACGAAATATATCATTGTTTCCCTGATTGCCGCTCTCGGTCTTCTTTTTACCGGTTGCGTGGAAGAGGCTGATCATTACCTTGATGAGGTCAAGGTTTCTTCCTCTTATGTTACCTTTTCAGCTGGCGGCGGTTCTGTTCCCGTAGAACTCAACGCCACAGGTTCATGGTCTGTCACGAACCTTCCTGAATGGGTTACCGTTAGCCCTGCTACCGGTGGTGCCGGACAGGTTACCGTCACTTTCACCGCCCCCGCGGCCGAAGAAACCCGTGACGCTGTCGCCACTATCGAGTGTGGTGGCAAGACCCAGAATATAAATCTCCTTCAGACTACCCAGAAAGCAGAGCCCGTCACGATGACAGTCAAGCAGGCTCTCGAGGTAATAGCTCCTCTTGGCGACGGTGATGTCGCTGGCGGAACTTACCGTGTCAAGGGTATCGTCTGTAAGATCAACGAGATCAGCGCCCAGTACGGCAACGCCACTTACTACCTGTCCGATGACGGGTCGTTTGGCGAGAAGAATTGGATTCAGGTTTATCGCGGTCTCTGGATCAATGGTGCCGCAATCACCAAGGGTGACGAGTTCTCCGTCGGTGACGAGATCACGATCGAAGGATCCCTGATGAACTACAAGGGGACGCCCGAGACCAAGGAGAAAACCGCAATCGTCGTCTCTCACGTCAAGTCCCTTATCAGTGTGGAGGCTTTCAGCTTCACAGAGTTGCCTTGCGTTGACACCACCTTCAATATGATCGTCACAGCCAAGGAGAGTCCTCTGCTTGTCAGCAGTGACGCCGACTGGCTCCAGATCACGGATGTTAACAAGGACGGCAGCTACAGCGTTCATGCCACAGAGAATACCCGCACGGCCAAGCGTACAGCCAATGTCACGATCAAAGGCCCCACAGCCCTCAAGACCATCGGCATCACCCAGGCCGGCGCTCCTTCCACAGGCGCTTCCGTCTCTGAGATCATCGCCGCCGCTGACAACGACCAGGTCCAGACCCTGCCTTCAACTGTGGTCGTCGCCCTGACAACCGCCGGAGCCATCCTTTCCGACGGGCAGAGCGCTATCTACGCCTATGGCGCCCAGGCCGCGGCCCTCAAGGTTGGAGACGGCGTGAAAGTGCCCGGAACCAAGAAGACCTTCAATGGAGTTCCTGAGATCGCCCTTGGCGAGAACGACGAGGTCTTTGTCGACAGCGAGGGCAATGCTGTGGAGCACCCGACCGCTACCGACATCACAGCCAACGCGGCTGAGTACACCGCCTCTGTGGCCGAGTACATCAAACTCAGCGGTACATTGAAGGTCTCTGACGACGGCAAGTACTACAACATGGAGCTCGACGGGATCGATCCCGCCACCAAGCAGGGAAGCATCGTCTATCCTATCGACGCTCTGAACGCCAAGAGTTTCAACGGTAAGAAGATCACCGTGACCGGCTACTTCAACGGCCTCTCCGGCAAGGGCAAGTACATCAATATCGTCGCCACCAAGATCGATGAATATGTCGATAACCCTAAGGGAACGGCCACGAACCCTTACACCGCTTCCGAGATAGCGACACTTCTTACCGGAGGCACAACCTTCGATGAGGATGTCTATATCAAGGGGACAGTCTCCGCTATCCTTTATGACTTCAGCGCCTCTTACGGAACCGGAACCTTCTGGCTCTCAGATGATGGCACCTTCAATGGATCTGAGGACAAGAAGACTACCACGGATTATACTCACGATTTCGAGTGCTATGGTGTGAAATGGTTCGGTGGCGAGGCTTGGACTGAGGGCAAGGCCCAGGTCCAGGTTGGTGATGAGGTTGTGGTTTGCGGCAAGACCACCCTTTACAAAGGTGTAGCCGAGACTGACAGCAAGAAGGGCGCATGGCTTTACAGCGTCAATGGAGCCATCACTGATGAGAATGGTCTCGGCAACGCCGCGGCTCCGTTCAATATCGCTGGAGCTGTCGCTTTCGTCGACGCCATGCAGGCTGCGATAGCCGAGGCTAAGGCCGCTGACCAGCCCACTCCGACCTTCCCTGACGTTTTTGTCAAGGGTAAGGTTTCCAAGATCCAGTCTGAATATTCCGTCGAGTACGGAACAGCGATCTTCTGGATCTCCGATGATGGAGAGTTCAAGAATGATCCCAAGCAGGATTTCGAGGCATACAGCCTTTGGTATTTCGGCGGGAAGTCTTGGGCTGAGGGAGACAAGCAGGTTGCTCTTGGTGATGAGGTTGTCCTTAAGGGGCAGCTCACTTACTACGCCAAGAACAAAATCTATGAGACCTCCGGCAAGAAAGCCAGCCTTTACTCCTTAAATGGAGCTACCGAGTAGGCTTTATCTGTTCTGAATACAAGGAGAGGCTGACAAATCGCGGTCTCTCCTTGTTTTTTTGTATCTTTACAAAGAGAACCATTTATCCCCGTTCAAGATGAGAAAACATGTTTTTCCCGCATTGCTGGCAGCCCTTTTTGTTTTCGCTTGTGGCGATCCAAAGCTGGAACCTGTCGATTATGTCAATCCCTACGCCGGCAATATCAGCCATTTGCTTGTGCCGACATTTCCGACCGTGCAGTTGCCGAATTCTATGCTGAGGGTCTATCCTGAGCGCTCGGACTACACTTCGGAGTACCTTAACGGCCTTCCTGTGATAGTGACTAACCACCGTGAGCGCTCGGCGTTCAAATTGTCGGTCACGACGGAGATTCTTCGCTCCGCTCAGAATGACAGCCGGGAGTCCGCTCAGAATGACAGCCGGGAAGCTGACCGGAATGACAGTCCGGTTGTCCCGGTCTCTTATGACAACGAGCGGATCACTCCATATTCATTCGAGGTGACCCTGTCCGACGGGGCCGTCAAGGCGAGGTACGCGCTTTCCCACCATTCGGCAATTTATTCCCTTAAAGGAGACTCTCCCTTACAGATAACCCTTTCAACCTCAGATGGTTCCGTTGATTGGGACGGAACGGCCCTTTCCGGCTGGCAGACGGTAGAGGGGGAGACAAAGGTCTATGTCTATATGGAGCCGGAGAACAAGCCTGTGCTGGCGGAATCCTTTGTCAAAGATGAAAACAGCTGGGTGTCGCTTGTCTTTGACAAGCCATCCGTGAGTCTCCGTTACGGGGTCTCTTTCATCAGCGAAGAGCAGGCCCAGGCGAATCTCCGCGGGGAGATCACTGATTATGACGTGGATGCGCTTGCCGCTGAGGGACGAAAGATCTGGAATCAGACCCTTGGGAGGATAGCCGTGAAGGGACCCGAAAAGAGGAAGAAAGTATTCTACACTTCATATTACCGTACCTTTGAAAGACCGATTCTCATGAGCGAGGACGGTCGCTATTGGAGCGCTTTCGACAACTCTGTCCATGAGGATGGGGGAGTGCCGTTCTACACTGATGACTGGATCTGGGACACTTACAGGGCAGCCCATCCGCTGAGGACTCTTATGGATGTACCGGTTGAGGAGAATATCCTGGCTTCTTTTCTGAGGATGGCGGATCAGATGGGAACCGGCTGGATGCCGACGTTCCCTGAGGTCAGCGGAGATTCCCGCAGGATGAACAGCAACCACGGGATTCCGACTTTCGCCGACGCATGTTCCAAAGGGTTGAAAGTGGATGTCAAGGCAGCATACGAGGCCGGACGGAAGGCGCTAAGGGAGAAGACGTTAGTCCCTTGGTGCGGCAATCCTGCGGGGGAACTGGACAGGTTCTATTGGGAACATGGTTATATGCCGGCGCTCCGGGAAGGGGAGAGTGAGACCGACCCGAATGTCAACGGTTGGGAGAAGCGTCAGCCTGTGGCGGTTAGTCTTGGAACGGCATACGACAGTTGGGCGCTTTCAAAACTTGCCGAGGCGGCGGGGGAGAAGGAAGCCGCGGAATTCTACAAGGATTGGTCATTGAATTACCGCAAGCTTTTCAATCCTGAGACCTTGTTCTTCCATCCGAAAGACGCTGACGGACAGTTTATTCCGAACTTTGATTATGAGTTCCAGGGTGGTCCCGGCATGAGGGATTCTTACGATGAGAACACAGGCTGGGTGTATCGCTGGGACGTGCAGCACAATATTCCTGACTTGGTGGCTTTAATGGGAGGCCCGGTGCGTTTCAGTGAGGAACTGGATAGGATGTTCGCGACCCCTTTGAGCCACTCAAAGAACGTTTTCTACAGCAAGATGCCTGATCACACCGGCAATATCGGCCAGTTCTCGATGGCAAATGAGCCGTCACTCCATATCCCATATCTCTACAATTACGCTGGAGCTCCTTGGAAGACGCAGAAGCGGGTCCGGCAGATGCTCGACACGTGGTTCAGGGACGATCTTATGGGAATTCCGGGCGATGAGGATGGCGGTGGACTTACATCTTTCGTTGTCTTCTCTTCCTTGGGGTTCTATCCTGTCACTCCCGGTGAACCGGTCTATACCATCGGCAGCCCGGTGTTCACTGAGTCAAGCTTGACTTTGTCAAATGGCAATGTCTTCAAGATTGTGGCGAAGGAAGCCTCAGATGATAATAAATACATCCAGAGCGCCACATTGAACGGCGAACCGCTTAATGGCCCCTGGATCACTCATGACCAGATCCTGGCTGGCGGCACGTTGATTCTTGAGATGGGGAGCTTGCCCAACAAGGAATGGGGAGCTGTTTGCCCTTCTGATTTAGAGGAATGGAATGCCGCCGGGTGGCAGTGGAACGACATCGGGGATGGAGCCCAGACAACTCATGCCCAATTCCCATTCCATGGCACAACCCAGAGCATCAGCTTGGTCAGGTACCCCGCATCAAAGATGTCCACATCTTTTGTCCATGCCCCGGGTGAGAGTTCTTCGACAACTGACACTCTCGCGATGCGTGAGGGGGCTCGTATAGGATTGAACGGCAGTTATTTCAATATGAGGCGACTGATTCCACACACTTTTTTCTGTATCGATGGGGAAGTGCTTGGACAGACTCCTCCCTCAGAACTGCAGCGCTCCAACGGAGTCCTGGCAGTTAAAGACGAGGGTGGACATCAACTCGAGATATTCCCTTATGACAGTACCATGACTGAGCATTACAGGCTTGACTACAAGCAGTGCCTTGCTTCCGGGCCTATTCTCATAAAAGAAGGCAAGGTCCCCGCTTTCCCTGACGCTTCTTTCTTTACGATGCGTCATCCCAGGACCTTCATGGGCTGGGATGGTGACGGCATGGTTTACATGGCGGTCGTGGATGGAAGATTCCCCGGTAATGCCGATGGAATGACTATTCCTGAGCTCGCTACTCTTTGCCGTATCCTTGGGCTTAAAGACGCCATCAACCTCGATGGTGGCGGATCCTCGACTCTCTGGACAGACAAGACAGGTATAATCAATTATCCCTATGATAATAAAAAGTACGACCACGAGGGAGCCCGGGTCGTACCTAATATTGTCATTGTGAAATAGGAAGCTTATTCAAGCGTCCATTCGGCGCCGTCCTTGGTGTCTTTGACGGTGATGCCGAGGGCTTTGAGATGATCCCGGATAGAGTCGCTTTGAGCCCAGTCTTTTGCTGCCTTGGCTTTGGCCCGCTCCTCAAGGACCATATTCATCAGTCCCGAAATGACTTCCTGACTTTTGCCGCCGTCACCGGCACTCTCGTCTTTCAAGCCGAGGACGCCGAACACGATGTCGTCGAATATCTGGAGCAAGGTCTTGATGTCACCTTCTGACAGATTCCCGGCCCCTGAAGGACCCGCCTTCGCTGTATTGATGATTCTCACCGCCTCAAAGATGTGCGAAAGAGCGATCGGGGTGTTGAGATCGTCGCAAAGGGCATCATAAACTCCGTCGAATATGGCTTTGATTTCCGGAGAGTCGGCAGGACAGGAGTCAGGAGCGATGAAGGAGTACAGCTCTCCGTAGGGGAGATCCTTCGCTTCGCTAAGGATGACACCGTGTGCCTTGGCCAAGGCGACCAGGTCCTTATAGGCTTGCAGGACCCTTTTGAGGGCCTTTTCGGAAGCTTGCAGGGCTTCGTTGCTGAAGTCGAGAGTGCCACGGTAGTGAGCCTGGAGGATAAAGAACCGGACCGTCATCGGGGAATAAGCCTTCTCGAGCTTCGGGTGGTTACCCGAGAACAGCTCAGGAAGGGTTATGAAGTTCCCGAGAGACTTACCCATCTTCTGGCCATTGATGGTGATCATATTGTTATGAACCCAATAGCGAACACCTCTGGTGCCTCTCCAGGCCACATTCTGAGCGATCTCACACTCATGATGAGGGAACATAAGATCCATTCCGCCACCGTGGATGTCGAACTCCTCGCCGAGATATTTCTCACCCATCACTGAACACTCAAGGTGCCATCCGGGGAATCCCTCGCTCCAGGGGCTCGGCCAATGCATAATGTGCTCAGGCTCGGCCTTCTTCCAAAGGGCGAAATCGTACGGAGCCTTTTTGTCGCTTTGTCCGTCAAGAGCCCTGGTCCCCTCAAGCGTGTCGTCTAAATTGCGCCCTGAAAGAATTCCATAGTGGTATTTTTCGGAATATTTCTGAACGTCGAAATAGACGGAACCATTTGAGATATAGGCATATCCGGCCTCAAGAATCTTCTTTATGGTCTCAATCTGCTCGATAATATGCCCGGAAGCCCGAGGCTCGATGGAGGGCGGGGCGACGTTGAGAAGCCTCATGGCCTCATGGTAGCGGAACGTGTAGTTCTGGACGACTTCCATGGGCTCCAGCTGCTCCAGCCTGGCCTTTTTTGAAATCTTGTCCTCTCCTTCGTCCGCGTCATGCTCAAGATGACCCACGTCGGTGATATTCCGGACATAACGGACCTTATAGCCAAGATGGCGGAGAAGCTTAAACAGCACGTCATAGGTGACACCCGGTCGGGCGTGGCCAAGGTGGGCGTCGCCATAAACGGTCGGTCCGCAGACATACATCCCCACATGCCCCTCATGTACTGGAACAAACAGTTCCTTGTTCTTTGTCAGTGTATTTGTAAGAAACAGATTCCTCATCACGTTATACTCTTTGTACTTCGGCATTTTCAGCCTGTCAGGCCTCGGAGAACTGGTCTTTGCCGACTCCGCAGAGGGGGCAGACCCAATCCTCGGGAAGATCCTCAAAAGCTGTTCCGGGGGCGATTCCGTTGTCCGGATCGCCGACTGCGGGATCATACTCGTACCCGCAAACATCGCAAGTGTACTTCTTCATGATTAGTTGGCTTTGAAATATTTAACAGCATTGTCGAATAGCGGCTGCTCAAGGTCGGCCTCTATGTTCTTGAACAGGCCGTCCTCGTAGCGCTCGCTGTGACCCATCTTACCGAGAATCTGGCCATTGCGGCTGATAATTCCCTCGATGGCGTAGTAAGAACCGTTTGGATTGTAAGGAGACTCCATGGTGGGCTCGTCGGTGAGAGGATCCACGTACTGGAAAGCCACCTGCCCGTTAGCGAACAATTCCTTGGCAAGTTCCTCATTAACAACGAACTTACCCTCTCCGTGACTCACGGGGATGGTATATTCGTCGCCAATTGACATGCCCTTCAGCCAAGGGGAATTGGTCGTGGAGACCCTTGTCGTGACCATCTGGGAGATGTGACGGTTGATGTCGTTGCGGAACAGGGTGGGGGAGTCTTTAGTGACTTTACCCAGCTCTCCGTAAGGCAGCAATCCAGACTTCACGAGGGCCTGGAAACCATTGCATATTCCGAGAATAAGGCCTCCTCTGGAAAGGAGCCCCTCGATGGCGGTGGCGATTATCTTGTTGTTCAGCACGTTGGCGATGAACTTACCGCTTCCGTCGGGCTCGTCACCGGCCGAGAATCCACCGGAAAGCATCAGGATCTGGCACTCATCAATGTTCTTCCGCATTTCGTCGATGGAGTCGAAGACGTCCTTGTCGGTCAAATTGCGGAACACGCTGACACGGACTTCAGCTCCGGCTTTCCTGAACGCTTTGGCGCTGTCGTAGTCGCAGTTCGTTCCAGGGAATACGGGCAGGTAGGCCACGACCTTATCTACGGCCGGCCCCTTGTACTCGAGATCCATCTTCTTGGCTTTGAAGGGTTTCACGCCCTCCATCCCACGAGGAAGAAGCCTCTTGTGGGAAGACTCGCTGACCGCGGGGTAAACTTTCTCGAAGAGGGAACCGTTGAAGTCCATCAGCTCGAAGATGGAGATCGAGGTGCCGTTGACGCGGACGTTACCGTCCTCACCGGAAGTCACGTCTCCAATCAGTTCGGCGTTCTCGAAATCAACCTCCCCGTCGGTCTCGATAACGATCGAACCGTAAGCGAGGTTGAAGAGATCATCTTCGGAGAGTTTCACGTCGAAACCGAAAGCGTTTCCGAAACTCATCTTGCAGAGAGCCTCAGCCACACCACCGAAACCGACTGACCAGGCGGCGACAATCGTGCCGTCCTTAATCTTGGCGAGAATATTGTCCCAGTTCTTCTTAAGCTGCTCTGTGTCAGGCATCTTGTTGGAAAGAGGCGTATGTCTGACAAGGTAAAGCCTGTCGCCTTCCCACTTGAATTCGGGTGAGATGACATCGCTCACTTTCACGGGAGTGATTCCGAATGCTATCAGTGTCGGGGGAACATGAATCGGGCCGTGCTCCGTCTCGAAGGATCCGCTCATGGAGTCCTTGCCGCCGATTGAGGGCAGCCCCAGCGCCTCCTGCATTTTCAGCGCTCCGAGAAGTGCCGCGGTAGGTTTTCCCCAGGTGTGGGGGTCGGAAGTCATCCTTTCGAAATATTCCTGGCAGGAGAACCTCATTGTCTTCCAGTCTCCTCCGGCCGCGACGATCTTGGAGCATGCCTCGACAAAGGAATATGCCGCACCGTGGTACGGGCTCCAGGAGCAGATGTCCGGATTGAAACCGAACGCCATCATGCTGGCGGTGTTGGTGAAACTGTCAACAGGAAGCTTCTGGACAGAGACCTGGGTCTCGGTGGTTTGAAGCTCGCCGCCGAAAGGCATGAGGACGGTTGAGCGCCCGATGGTGGAGTCGAACATCTCGATCAGACCCTTCTGGCTCGTGACATTCGGATCCTGCAAGTTGGCGAACATCCTTTCCTTGAGGTTCTTTCCGGGAATATCCCTGCTGAATGGATCCGCGGCATCGACCTGTCCGACCACGGCCTTTGAGTAGTGTTTCGCTCCGGCGCTGTCGATGAAGTCCCTGCGGAGATCCACGACAAGTTCGCCTTTTTTGAACATCCTCATTCTTTCGGTGTCAGTCACATCGGCGACGTGGGTCACCTCAATGTTCTCCGAGTGGCAATATTCCTTGAATTTCTCCTCGTCAGCGGCCTCAATCACGACTGCCATCCTCTCTTGCGATTCGCTGATAGCCAGTTCGGTGGAGTTCATTCCACTGTATTTGACCGGAACCCTGTCCAGGTAGATGTCCAGCCCAGCGGTCAGCTCTCCGATGGCGACGCTGACACCTCCGGCTCCGAAGTCATTGGATTTCTTTATGAGTGAGGTGACTTCAGGTCTGCGGAACAGCCTCTCAAGTTTCCTCTCCTCCGGCGGATTACCCTTCTGGACCTCGCTGCCGCAAGTCTCCAGGGATTCCTCTGTGTGCTCTTTGGATGAGCCAGTGGCTCCTCCGATTCCGTCTCTTCCGGTACGTCCTCCCAACATCAGCACCACATCTCCCGGGGCAGGACTCTCGCGCCTGACATTCTCAGCCTTCACAGCACCGACCACAGCACCGACCTCCATTCTCTTGGCGGTGTAGCCCTCGTGGAAAATCTCGCGGACGTGGGTGGTGGCCAGACCGATCTGGTTGCCGTAACTTGAATATCCCTGGGCGGCTTTACGGGTAATCACCTTTTGGGGGAGTTTGCCCGGAATCGTCTCAGACACAGGTTTATAGATGTCTCCGGCACCAGTGACCCTCATGGCCTGATAGACGTATGAACGGCCTGAGAGGGGATCTCTTATGGCACCTCCGAGGCAGGTCGCGGCGCCTCCGAAAGGCTCGATCTCCGTGGGATGATTATGAGTCTCATTCTTGAACATCAAGAGCCAGCGCTCGGTTTCTCCGTCCACATCAACATCAATGAATATGCTGCAGGCGTTGTTCTCCTCGCTGACCTCCATGTCGTCCAACTTGCCGGCCTTCCTGAGATACTTGGCTCCGATAGTGGCCATGTCCATCAGGTTGAGTCCCTTGCCTTCCCTTCCAAGCTCTGAGCGCATCTTGAGATATAGCCTCAAAGTCCCCTCAATGTCTTCTTTGATGAAAGAGTCCTCGATGGCGATGTCCTCAAGCTCGGTAGTGAATGTGGTGTGGCGGCAGTGGTCGCTCCAATAGGTGTCCAGGATCCTGAGCTCAGTCTCGTTGGGATCCCTTCCCTCCGTAGTGAAATACCTCACGACCTCGGCGAGGTCGTCCTCGTTCATGGCGAGTCCCATCTTCTTGCAATATGCCTTGAGATCAGGACCTTCCATAGAGCGGAATCCTTCCAGGACAGGAACTTCCTTGACGGCCGCATGCTCGGTGTCGGACAGTTTCCCCAGATCCTTCTCCCTTGATTCCACAGGATTGATCACATAGTGACGGATCTTGTCAAGAACTTCTCCTGTGGCATCATTATCTACGATGATGAGCTTGGAACTCTTGATGTTTATCTTGGCGGAAGGGTCAATCAGATGAACGCAGTCCACCGCTGAGGCGGCTCTCTGGTCGAACTGACCAGGGAGATATTCCACGGCGATGTACTTTGCTCCATTCAGATCGATCTCGTCCATGACTTGGTCAGTGACAATCTCACCGAACACGCTGTACCTGCTTTTCTCAAGCAGTTCGGGCGTGAATCCGAAAAGGTCATAGACATTGATCAACCTGAGTGACCGGAGTTTGAGGCCAAGGTTCTCATTGAGTTCGGAAAGCAAGCTTTGAGCTTCGACCTGGAACTCGGGATATTTCTCTACGAAGATACGGAAATCGCTCATTTATAACTTATTGCTCTATAATTTAGGAACGTCGAATACTTGGGGGAGAACCATGGCGTCCTCCTTGAAATCCGTGGCGACGGCAACGACCTTCATTCCCATGACCTCTGTCTCGGTTTTCAATGTGAAGCCTTTGTAGCACCACACTTTCAGTTTGGCGGTCATGCCTTGTGCCTCAGTCTCCATGGTATAGATCACGCAATCCTTGTCGAGGATTTTCTCAGTGCCGGCCTCCTCTATCTTGAACTTCTTCTTCATGTCGTCGGTCAGATTGAGGAAATTAGGCTGGTCGGCCGGATTAATATCCATTTCCTGAACCTGGTTCATGGTGTAGTTTACCGACCAGGCTTTTCCGTCTTTTGAGATGGTGGCTGTCTCCACGGAACCCATGCCAGGGACGTTCACTTTGGTTTTCTGGCACTCCTTGGCGCCATATTCATCAATGTAAGCGGTAGATTCCACCTTCTGGCCCATCACGTCAGAGGAGAGCTTCACGATAGCGGATTTGAACCCGTATTTCTTGGCATTTCCGTTGTCCTGGGCGGCCATGCTGAATGTGACAATCATGAGGAGGCCGGCCAGCAAAACTCTTGTTTTCATAATATGATAATTTATTTGTTCTCAGCGGCTTCCACAGCCTTGAAATACTTGTAGGAGTTGACCTTCAACTCACCGGCGGCGGGCTCGTCGAGGACGACAATACCGTTCTCGTGGAGCTGGAGGGCGGAGAGAGTGACGTAGTGGCTGACAGAGCCCTCAACGGCCTGTGCGACCACCCTTGCCTTCTTGCTTCCGAAAGCGAGGATCAGGACCTCGGCCGCGGAGCAGACGGTGGCGACTCCCACAGACATGGCCTGCTTGGGAACCAGGCTGGTGTCACCTCCGAAGAAGCGGGAATTGACCTCGATCGTGTCCTGGGTGAGGGTAACAACCCTGGTCCTGGAGTTGATGGAAGAGAAGGGCTCGTTGAAAGCGAGGTGACCGTCTTCTCCGACACCTCCGAGGAAAAGGTCGATACCGCCGGCGGCGACGATGGCTTTCTCATAGTCCTCGCACTCCTTGTCAAGATCAGGAGCGTTTCCGTTGAGGATGTGGATGTTGCCGGCAGGAATGTCGATCTTGTCAAACAGGTTCTTGTACATGAAGCTGTGGTAGCTCTCCGGGTGTTTCTCGGGAATTCCCACATATTCGTCCATGTTGAAGGTGATCACGTTCTTGAACGACACCTCGCCAGCCTCGCACATGCGGGCGAGCTCGGCATAAGTGTCCAGGGGAGTGGATCCCGTGGGAAGTCCGAGCACGAAGGGGTCGTCGGTGATTTCCGCTTTGGCTTTGATGGCGTCAGCGATGTGATGGGCCGCCCAGATGGAGGCCTCTTTCTTACTGTCTCTGATTATTACTTTCATGTCTGATGGTTTTATTTCAATCTAAGGAATACTTCAATTGCCTGGTACTCAGCCATGCCGAGCTCGTCATAATGCTTGGCGGTGCTTTGGGTGCGCTCCTCGGCCCTCTGCCAGAACTCCCTCGGGTCATCGCCCGGGAAAGGAACGATGTCCTTCTGGGAAAGGTGACGGAATATGGCGTGACGCTTCTCGACAACTTCGTCAGGACTGAGCGGAACGGCCATATCAACCCTCCAAAGCTCCCACTCCATCCAGGCTCCCCTGTAAAGCCAGATAGTGGTGTTCTCAAGCCAGTCGTTACCTTCCTCTTTCAGCTGCTCGATAGCCTCCAGAGCGGCCTCCGTGCAGACCCTGTGGGTCCCGTGGGGGTCAGCGAGGTCTCCGGCCATATAGATCTGGTCCGGCTTCAGCTTGAGGATGAGGGCCTTGATGATGTCAAGGTCAGCCTGTGTGCGGGGAAGTTTCGTGACTCCTCCGGATTCGTAGAACGGGAGGTTGAGGAAGTGGACATTGGTGTTGTCGTTAAGTCCGAAACTCCTGTCGGCACCTCTGGCCTCGCTGCGCCTGATGGCCGCCTTAAGCGCCAGCAATTCCTTAGGCTCAGGCTCTCCGGGCCTCTTAGAGGCGATTATGGCCTTGACCTCATCGAACCTGTCTCCGAAACCAAGCTGACGGGCGGCATCCATGTGCTGGAGCACCACATCGTCATGGACGGCCAGGTCACCTGAAGTCTCATACGCCACATGCACGTCGTGTCCCTGATGGACAAGGCGGATGAATGTTCCTCCCATGGAGATCACGTCGTCGTCTGGGTGGGGTGAGAATATGAGCACCTTCTTAGGGAACGGGGAGGACTTGACCGGTCTTGTCGAGTCGTCGGCGTTTGGCTTTCCGCCGGGCCATCCGGTGATGGTGTGCTGCAACTCGTTGAACACGTCTATGTTGATCTTGTCAAACGGACCGTAGAGTTCCAGGAGCTCTCCGAGCGAGTTCTCAAGATAATCCTTCTGGGAAAGTTTCAGAATCGGCTTGTGGACCTTGTCGCAGAGCCACACGACGGCCTTGCGGATGAGTTTAGGAGTCCAGTCGCAAGGGCCGACGGTCCAAGGGGCGACGATCCTTGTCAGCAGCGATGCGGACATCTCATCGGTGTAGAAGCTGATATTGTCGTGCTTCTGGAGGAATGAGGCCGGGCAAGTGGGGTCGATCCCACCTTCCACGATCTTGTGGACCACTTCGGCTTTGTCCTCACCCCAGGCCATGAGTATGATCCTGCGGGAACTCATCATGGTTCCTATGCCCATGGTGATGGCTGACTTGGGAGTAGCCGATATGTCACCGTTGAAATTGCGGGACTGTGTCTTCCTGGACTGGTAGGAGAGGGGCACGACGCGGGTGCGGCTCTTCTCGGAGGCTCCGGCCTCGTTGAACCCGACCTGTCCGCCTTCACCGACACCGATCACAAGGAGATCCAGGTCGCGGGCGATTTTATCGAACTCGGCGCAATAATCCGAGACACGATTCTGGGGGATAGTCCCGTCGGGAATATGTATATTCTCAGGCTTGATGTCCACCAAATTGAGGAACTCCTTGTGGAGACGGTTGTTACGGCTTTGCGCCGATTCCTTCCCGCAAGGGTAATACTCGTCGATTGAATATACTTCCACATTGGCGAAGGAGACCTCTCCATTGCGGTTCATCTCAGCGAGCCTCCTGTAGAGGATCGAAGGGGTGACACCAGTGGTGAGACCGAGCTTGAAAGCCCTTGGAAGGACGGCTTTCTCGTGGTCGTTGATAGCTTTTACGATAACTTGGGCGACACTTTCGCTTCCGGAAGCGGCGTCGTCAGAAATCTCGGCGGTGATGTTCTCGTGGGAGTGGAGAATGCCTTTAGGAAGGTTCTCCTCAATCAGTCCGCCGTCTTTAGGCAGTGAGAAATGTTTCATATTTTATAGTCTGTTGTAATCAATCTCGAAGGTGTTGCCATGCTCCAGGTCTCCATATGTCATGCCCTTCTTGAGCCAATTGTAGCGCTGCTGGGCGGTACCATGGGTGAATGACTCAGAGACCACATAGCCCTGGGCCTTCTTCTGGAGATAGTCATCACCGATCTTTGAGGCGCAGTCGAGAGCCCTCTCGATGTCGCCGGGCTCGATGGAGCGGAAACGGGCGTTGTCATTATTGGCCCACACTCCCGCATAGTAGTCAGCGAGGAGCTCCAGGCGCACGCTATACTGGTTGGCGACGGCTTTGCTGGACTGGCTCATCTTCTGGTGGGCCTTTCCTAGGGTACCGAGCAGGTATTCCACATGGTGGCCTATCTCATGGGCTATCACATACGCGTAGGCGAGGTCGCCGTCAGCTCCGATCTGCTGCTTCATCGTGGAAAGGAAACTCAGGTCCAGGTACACGGTCTGGTCGGCTGAACAGTAGAACGGTCCCACCTGGGAATTGGCGGTGCCGCATCCTGAGGAAGTCGTACCGGTGTACAGAACCATCTTGGGGGCCTGGTACTGGTAGCCATATTTGGCGAATTGGGCTGTCCAGATGTCTTCAGTTCCGGCCAGAATCTTCTTCGCGAACGAGGCGAGCTCCTGCTCCTCCTCAGAGAAGGTCACATCTCCAGTCTGCTCGGTTGTCTGCATGGAACCAGCCTGCTGGAGAACAGCGGAGGGGTCACCACCAAGCAACATGACAATCAGGGCGATGAGGATGGCGCCTCCACCGAGGCCACCGGCTATGGCTCCGCCACTCATTCCGCGGCGGTCTTCGACGTTAGTGCTCTCACGTCTTCCTTCGAGTCTCATATAGCGAAAAATTTAAGGGTTATCATCTTACAAATATAAGCAGATTTTCCGAAGGTTTGAACACTCTTCGGATCCCTTTTGAGCACAAGTCAACTTTTGTTGTTACATTTTGGAATTTAAAGGAAAATAGATAAATTTGCAGTCCATCCGTTTACTGCCCGAATGGCGGAATTGGTAGACGCGTTGGACTCAAAATCCAATGTCCTTTAAAGACGTGCCGGTTCGAGCCCGGCTTTGGGCACAGAAAAGCACCGCTTCCGAGGCGGTGCTTTTTTGATGCCCTTGGGGCCTATGTTATTCGAAGCGGAAGGAGTTGATTGTGAATAGGTTCTTGTCCTTGTCTCCATGGAAGCGCATCCGGATTGGCCTTACTCCCTTCAGGTCGGTGCCCACCTTTGCCTCGAGGGTTATGAGCGTTTTCCCGTCGCCCTCAGGGACTTTGAAAGTGGCCACATTGTTGCCGTACAGATATTCCGAATAAACATAGATCATCCCGCCGGCCTCCGGGCAGATAGAGAGGATCATCTTTTTAGGCCCGTCTTTGAAGTCAAAGTCTCTCCAGGCGGCGGTGTCGAAGTCACGGATTTCGCTGAGCCTGTGGTCTTTGTCGATCCTGGCGTGGCCGGTGAGGTAGCATGCCCTCGCCGCGATGGGATCGGATCCGATCGCGAGGTAAGGGTCAAGCGGCTTTCCCGCTCCGGTAGAGGTCATCTCAACCTCGGGGATGGAGCTGTCAGGAAGGATCTCGATAGGCTCCGCGCAAGTCTGGCGCATGATGTTTGAGCCCTGTGATGAGCGGTGATAGAAGACGTACCACTGGTTCTTGAATTTCACGACGGAGCCGTGGTTGTTCCACACACACGGGTCGCTGCCGAAGTTGTCGATGATGACTCCGCGGTAGGTATAAGGACCGGTGATATTCTTGGAAGTGGCGTAGCCGATGCAGGTCGGCATTCCCCGGCGTCCGATGTCGGCGAAGGTCAGGTAATATGTCCCATTATGTTTGAAAGCCTGTACTCCTTCGTGGAAATGGTGCTCCGCCTCGGTAAGGATCCCGTCCTTGATAGTTGAGGGATCAATCGATCGCATGTCCGGATTGAGCTTGGCGCATTTCGCGGAGAACTGGCCCCAGAACATCCAAGCCTGACCATCGTCGTCAATGAATACTGAAGGGTCGATCTGTTCGGCATTCTCAACCCTTCTGGCGTCCTTGAAAGGGCCGTAAGGGGAGTCGCTGACGGCTGTTCCCTCGGGGTCGGGACCGGGCTGGGAAAAGAACAGGTAATACTTCCCGTCCTTCTCGATGCAGTCCGGGGCGTAAAGGACCTCGTCGTTGTACTTGACTTCATCGGAAGAGAAGGAAGGACCGCCTATCCAATGGATCATGTCCTCCGTTGAGAACACGTCGTACTTGCTTGAACAGTAATACTTCGTGTTTTCATCCTTCGAGCCATAGACAAACAGCGTCGGCTTTCCGTCGATTGTCCAGACCCTCGCCTGCGGGTCTGAATTATAAGCTTTGTTAAGGAATATCGGGTTTTGCGCCGAGGCACCGAATGCGGCCGCAAGCAGTGCCGCTCCTGTTATTAACCGTCTCATATTCATTTGATTAATCTATTCTGAACACTATCGCTGACCGGAAGGGGATCTTGTCTGGGCAGGTGATTTCCAATGCTTTCTCGTCGCGGCTCCATTCAATAATCCCGTCGTGGCCAAGCAGTTTCACGCTTCCTACGGTGTCTTTAAGTCCGGCCTCTTTACCGAGGGATTTGACTCTGATGGTCTGTCCCGGCTCCGGAGGGTTCATCATGAAAGCGTACACGGCGCCGTCCTTGCCTTGGGTGAAACGTATGTCGTCATGAGCGTAGCTGAACTCCGCCTGTGCCTTCCCGAGCCCTCCGCCTGGAAGTTTGATAAGGTGGCCGTTCTCGTCCAAAGTGCCCTCGCCGAGGGTTTTCCACGCGCTGCTGCCATATATTCCTTCGCCACAGGTCTCCATCCATTTCCCGACTTCCAAGAGCATCTTCTCGCCTTCCTCGTCAATCGATCCATCCGCCTTGATCGGGACGCAGAGGGCGCAGTTGCCGTCCCTTGTCACTGCCTCGATTATGAAATGGATGGCCGAAGTGGCGTCATAGATAAAGCCGGGGGCATAGAACCAGTCGCCGATAGGAGCTTCCCGAATCCACGGTTGGGAAGTCTTGATTTCATCCGGGAAGGAGAATTCCTCTGTTGTGACGGTTCCGTTGGTCGGCCTGCGGAACTTCACGACACTGAATGTGTTGACCTCTCCGCGGTCCCTCAGGGTCCTGTTATAGAAGTCAGCCATGACCCGAGGCATGGCGTCGCACTTGTAACCGGCTCCGGTGCCGTCGCCGCAGAACGGTCCCTGGGTGATTCCGTCAGTGTAGATGAAGTCGGGGTCGTAGTTGTGGGTCACATCCATAATCCTCAGCGCCCATTGGGTCGCGTACCAGCGGGCATATTCCTGGTGATGGAAGAATATTCCCTCGTCCGGAACCACATTGGGCGGACCGACGCTCTTATATTCCCGAAGATCAATGCCATAGAGCATCCTGGGATCGTAGCCTTCCCACCATTTGCCTTTTCCGTCCTCGAGCGTGAGGTTGCCATCGTATGGAATTCCGGCCTTGGTTCCGGTGGTGTCCGCGCCGAAAGCCGTTTGCCACCACCACCAGGTGTACTCGTGGTGGAAGGTCACGCCGAAACGCATGTCCTCCTCGCGGCAAGCCTCCGACCATTCTTTAAGGAAATCCCTCTTGGGGCCGATGTTGACCGAGTTCCAGGGCTGGTAGCGGGAGTTCCAGAGGTCGTAGTTGTCGTGGTGAACACCTTGGATAAGCAGGAAGCGGGCTCCGGCTTTTTTATAGAGGTTGGTCAGTTTCGCCGGATCGAGTTTGGAAGGGTTCCAGACGTTGAGGACATCCTTGTAACCGACTTCGGAAGGATGCCCGAAGCGCTTCACGTGATTCTCGTAGGCCTTATTGCCCTCTTCGTAAAGCCTGCGGGCATACCAGTCGCCGCTTTCCCCTGATGCCTGTGGCCCGAAGTGGACCCAGATGCCCACCTTAGCGTCCCGGAGCCACTGGGGAGTGCCAGGATAGTTTTCCTCGATGCTTTCCCAGGTAGGCTGGAAGGGTCCCGGAGTTATAGGGATATCCAGTTTTACCTCAGGGAAACTGTCCGGGGGAGCCATAGTGACGCTGGCTAAGGGTTGCTTTGCCTGGACTTCGGGAATAGGAGGAAGTTCCGACAGGAGAGTATCTTCGGTCTTGGCCTGTCGGTTGGCGCATGATGTGGCGCAGAATGCCGTCATGAGCGCTGCGCAGGCAATCACGATAATATCTGGCACGAGTCTCTTCATGCCACTAATATACGAAAAAAGGAGGAAAGGGCATGCTTTGCGGGCAAGGTCTCTTTTTAGGTGCGTGACCTTGCCCTCCGAATCGCCCTTCCATCGCCCTGTGGTCCCATTCTCCCCGGCAAGGTCCCCCTTGCGAAATTAGACCTTGCCCGAAAGAAAGTGGTTATTGCCCTGCGACAATGGCCAGCATTGCGACCCCGCCGAAGTGACGGATGTTGTCGTGGACTTCACGGACGACGAGGCGGAGCGTCTGGCAGTCCGGCTCCTCGTGCCAAACCAGATTCTCGCTTTCCTTGAAATCCTTGACTTCCCGGACACTTTTGCCCATATTCTTTGCCAGCAGGGCGAATCCGGCCTCGTGAAGATATTGACGGTCACCTGTTTCCACGATGTGCCGGATCCCTTCCTTTCCGAGTTCCCGCTCCCAGTTGAAGACCACTTCCGCTTTTGAGACCGGTCTGAAGTCAGCCCGCCCGTCGTTGAAGTCTATTCCCCGGAACCCGTTCTCAGCCTTGATCTGCCTCCAGGTTTTTCCATGCATGTTGCTATAGCCCTTGTCCGGGGGGATCACATTATCGTCCGGAATCCAGAGCGAGTCGCCCGGCTCCCCAGTCCATCGTCCTCCCGAAGTGGGAATATTCTTCCTGCCCCGGTCGCTGAACAACTGCCCCCAGAGGGCGTCCAGCATCCTCTGGTCCCTCTCCGGCAACTCATCAAACCGCCTCTGTTTCAGCCCATCATCTCTTATCCCATCCAGCTCCCGCTGGAGCGTTGATAGGCGTTTCGCCTGGGAGGCGATGGGAGTGCTCCCTAAGATATCGAGTAAAGACATTGTATATAATGCTTATAATAACTAAATTGCTGCGATTAAGGTATTTACCTCCATGATTTGAGATTCAAGAAGCTGCTTTTCCGAATTTAACCGTTCAATCTGTTTTTTTGCACTCAACAACTTCTCTTCCTTTTGCGTAAGTGATTCTCTGCATTTAGACACTTGTTCCGACAGAGGGGTTATTAACTCATCAAGAAACTTTTTTTTGATAAGATTAATAACATTGTCTTTACCGACAAGTATAGTGTCGATAATCGGAGTCGCATCAAAGGAGAACCGGACTGAATTGATTTGCTCCAAAAGATCATTCTTTTTCTTATTATGGTTAATACCACGGAATGCAGCCTCTATCGCAGATTTAGCCCCTAATCCAATCAGACCAAAAACGAATGTTACGCCTGCATTTAGTACAAGTCCCCAAACGCCGTTAGACTTTTCTTTGTCAGAACCACTTGGGTAGAAGATTGACTCATCTTCAATTTGAAGGTTAAGTTGACGTTCAACCTCTTTGACGAACTCTTTGCTATCTAGGTCGGGTACATATCGTTGAAATGTATCAGTCGTCTCTGTGAAGAAATCTCTGGTTGTAGACTTAAGCTTACCTTTTATTTTGGTGGCAAGTTGTTCAACAAGTCTTTTTGATGTTCTCTTCTCAAACTCTTCCGCAATCTGATTAAGGCGAGGCTTAATCTTCTCAAATGTTTCAAATACTTTAACGCTCTCAATAAGGGATTCCATTCTTTTACAACTATGATCCATGGCGTCTTCAAGCTCGTTTTTGCCCTTTCTCGCCTCTTCCATTATCGCAATATTAAGGTCATCACCCAATCCTTCAATCTTCCTTGACAATCTGCGTTCAGCCTTTGAAAGGTTGAGTTCTTTTTCCTCTAATTCGTCATCGGGGGTATTTAATATCTTTATCTCAGCATCCACATTTGTAATTTCAGTAATAAGACTGTCGAGTTTTTGGGATCCCGCTGCGAGAATGGAATTTACCGGTTTCTTTAAAAGGACATCGTACTTTTCTTGCTCAACCATCATTCTAATAGCGTTTGCAAGGTCATCCATACGACTCATTTCCCTTAATCTCAACTGTCCGGAAATGTCGAGTTCTGAAGCATAACGCTTAAATGCATGATCGTATGCTGTATTGGCAACAACCTTGGACATGGGTAGATCAGATAAAAGTGCCATCTCGGCGGAGAGAAGAATTGGTTCAGCATTCTTCAATATGTCAAGCATCGTATCGTCGTGGCTTAGTCGGCACTGCTCTCGAATTTGTTCCACAACATATTGCTTAATATCTTCAGGCCGTTCTCCCTTCTCATAAGGAATGTCATACTTGTTTACGCCAATGATGACTTTCCCAATCCCACATTGCTTAACATTTTCGAATAGAATAGTCCTATCAGTGCTATCAAATGGACGTCCTGCGTAAAGCATCATAACAACCACATCAGCTTTTCTAAGAAACTCTTTCGTCCTTAATTCACGGGAAACAATAGGATCATTAAAGCCAGGAGTGTCAACAATTTCCACACCTTTTAAATAATCCTTGGGATAAAAGATTTTGACTGATTTCGTGATTGATACAAATCTCCCGTCAGCTCCGACATAATCAACAATATTCTCCAAAGAATCTTCACAAGTTTTTCCGAGATACTCTTCGATGTTGTCCTTTATAGGAGCTGATTTCTCAACTAATTCTTTTGCGGCTTTAACTTTTGATGCGTCTAACTCGGAAAGTCCTTGTAGGGCCTGCTCTGCCAAGGATTGTTGCTCCAGCCATTCATCTTTGGTATAGAACTCGGCTATGACTTTTGCGGTTTCTCCATAAGTGATAACAGATAGAGCGGCAGTCATCGGGGTTGTGGCTGAAGGAAGGATATCATCTTCAAAAACAAATGCGTTGAGAAAAGTTGACTTTCCGCATTTCATTTGGCCAATAACCCCAATAGTGAGTGTGTCAGCATTCAGTTTCTCTATTATATCTTCAACCCTGCTTTCCTCAATCCATCCGTACTCTCTGACTTTTCGAGCCAACTCTATGAGTTTGTCTTTCTTTTGTCGAAAGCCTTCAAAAAATGAATATGCCATAATGATAATTGTTATTTATTTTCGGTTTAAATCAGTGACCAGTCTTTTTAGTTTACCTCGGCAATCTTTAAACTTGTTTAGAGTGTACTCTGCTTCGTTTTTTTGATTGAAAGCATCCTGATTGTTTTGCACAAGTTCAACAAATTCGCTAATCAGAGTGGTAAGATTTTCAACATCTTGATTGGCGACCTTTTCAAGTAAACCAACCAATGAATTGAACTCTTCCATATTCATCTCGTAACGATTTTTTCTTAGCAAATAAGATTCAAGGTGGGGGATATTTGCCGCCTCATAACAATCATTCCCAATTGTGTCGCAAAGATGTCCAATATCTTCAGCCATTTTGTCACATTCTTTATTTGAAGAATCTAATTCCTTGGTTGCTTTTTTCTTATTGTTATCGAGGACTTTAATAAGGGAAGGAAGAAATTCATCCTTTAATTTGGATAGATATTCTTCTGCGGATGAGTCATTTTCTATCGCATCAATTACTCCCATGAGTTCATCGAGAGGCGTTTTTGATGAAAAACGGATATAATTCTCTACCTTAATCCCTTCATTCTCAAATGCTTTCTTAATTAGATTTTCAACAGCGTCAACTTCGGAAGGAGCTTTGGTGTCAGTCTTATTGATAATGACATACAAAGGGCGTGTCATATTGTTTTTTATAACTTCAAGGGAAGATCGATTGACAGTCCCGGCATTGACATCAAACACCCAGAATAGCGCATCGCATTCATTAATAACGTCAACAGTTCTGACAGCGTCTTCTTGATCTCCCGAACTAAACCCTGGAGTATCGAGGATACTCATGCCGGCAAGGTGGGGATTCTGATATGTCATAACGAAATATTGAATGAGTTTGGATACCCCATCAATATTACTAAGAATCTCTTTGCTGACCTTTTTGAAACTTTCTTCACTAATTCCTTTCAAATTTCCATCGGGTGAATAAAACTGATACGTTGTGAAATCACCACCAGCAATGTACGTCGGAATTGCTGTTGTTGCTTTCGCACTAACAGGCAAAAGAGTGACGTTTGGATCGTCTTGAGACAAAATCCTATTGACAATGGACGTTTTACCTGCAGAAAACTCCCCAATGAAAGCTATCGTCTTTTTCCCTTCAATCCAAGATTTCCTCTTCACGGCTCTCCATTGAGATAGGCCTTGCCCAAAAATACTGTCGGAATAATCACTAGGCTCAAAATGCTGTTTAAAAAGTTCCTGGAAGTCAAAAAACACAAAGTTAAAAATGGCGTCTATTTTTTTATCTTTATCGATAAGTGTCTCGCTGTTAAGGGGAACCGCTTTTAGAATTTCCTGAACAAAATCCAAGGAACTTGAAACGGAGTCGAGTTTTATGTTGGTTTCTTCCAGTTCCTTTTTGGCGGACTCGGCAGAAATAGTCAAATCATTTATCGTACGCTTTGATGTGGATAGATCATCTATCAAGCGCTCATTCTCCGATACTTTTTCTTCCAACTGCCGTTTCATTCTTTTCACAGTCGACTCGGCATCTTCAAGTTCTTCTTCCGTATCCTCGAGTTGACGTTTCAGTTTTTTCACAGCTTCAACATTCTCGGACTTTATCTTCAGCAGCAAATCTTTATCAGTTGAATCCATTCCTGAAATCACCTTGCTTTGGAGAGATTCTATTTCTTTTGTCTTTTCATTTGCGGTTTGTTGTAGTTCTTCACATTTTAGCCTCATCGTTTCAAGGCGTTGTTCAAGTTCTAGAATAGAACTGTTCTTTTCGTCGTTTAATGAGATGCTTTCATTCTCCAGGTTCGTGGCTCTTCTTTTGGGAGAGACGTACATGCCAATAAGCAAACCAACAACAATCGCTATGAGGATGGCAATATAAGTGATAGTGCCCATCTATTGCTTTGACTTTAAGTAATTGACCTCATTTTGAAGTGATTGGCAAGCTGTTTTTAAATCTTGTAGCTGTATCTCCAGCTCGCTATTCGCTGATTGAAGCTTCTTAACCTTTGCCTTAAGCATGTCTCTTTCATCTTCCAACTCATCATGATCATCAGAAGCGTTTTTCCCCTTCTTGATTAAGATTTCGTTTTCTGCGACTAAATCTTCAATTCGCCTTTCCGCATCTTTATATCTCTTTCTCAGTTTCTCGTTTTCGTCACTTAAGACGTCAAGCTCTCTTTTAAGATCGGCTTGTTTACCTCCGTTTTTGCCTCCAAGAAGACTGTCCTTGGCAACATAGCCGCCAGCGGCACCCACTGCGGCTCCAATGAAGAATTCTATCATATTCATGAAAATTTAAGAGTTTAATAATTCCTTTCGATATGCGGCTAGTTTGTGAATCCGCTCTTTATAGGCAGACTCACTGTCAAATTGTTCTTTTTTCGCTTTTTGTAGAGCTTCAGTGATCTCGTTCAATTGACTAGCGGCACAATTCTGGACGCAGTCAGAAAAAGCGGTAATAATCAATGATGTAATCGACTCAAGTCCTTGTTTATAAGAAGGGGAAAGAGTTAAATCAACATATTGGTGTATTGCCCTACGTCTTTGAGGTTTTCCCAAGCTTCTATCAGTGATAGTCCCGATAAAGCTCTCCAATGCGCCGCACTCGTTATGAGCCCTATTTTTCTCCTCTATCTCACCATATTTGTCAGATGTATTTGATATGAAATCGACGCCTTTTTTTAAAGATACAAGAGTGGAAGCGACTTTGGCGACTTTCCCTGAATTTGCGGCGCCTGCCACATTCTCAGTCGCTGATCCTGCTGCTTCGGCAGCACCACCTGTGGATACAATTGCTGCTGTAACGGCAACAGCCGCAGCTATTTTGATTCCAGCAGTTATCTTTTTATCGTATTCGTGCCCAAGCTCATTTAAATTAAGATTATATGGCATCTCTCCGATATCAAAGCTGCTCAAGTCGATTCCCATTAATCCGGATAGCGCTATCGAATCATCAGAAGAAAAAGATTCACGAGCCTTTCGAGCAAAAAGAGTTTGAATTGAGGTCCTATAATCGTTGAACATTACTCTCATTGTAGAATCAACCAACGCTTTCGCTTCCGCATCATAGTCAATGCCGTCAGTGGCTGCAAGAGAATCAAGTTGATCGAAGATTTGATCCTCGAATTTTCGTGCTGAATCACGTGAAATGGACTCAATTTCATTCTGAACAGTCTCAACGAGACCTTCTATTTCCTGCTTAAGTGTATTGTACTTGTACTTTTGCTCCCTTACAACATCATCAAAAGAAGTATTTGGCTCGCTGCTTTTTATTAACTGATCCAGGATTTCAATCACTTGATTCTTCAATTCACAAAAACGATGCTCGTTGACCTTCTTTAATATATTCGATTTGTCTGCCTGAATCCTATTTAACAATTTGTATAGTTCTTCTAATTGCTCTTTATATGCGGAAACACATACAATGTTATCTATTGGAATCCCAGAGACCGATGATGCATAACGTCTAGCAGACTCGATTTCTGAATCTGCTTTCGTATCACACTGGGTTAGTGCAAGAAAAATGGTGCGATTCGCCAACTTTGCGGTTTTGATAAAACCGAGAAGTGACGCCGTGAGCTGCTGGTTGATATCCGAGACAAGCAAAATACCGTCCGAATTGGGAAGATAATCAACAAGAGCTTGACGGTGTTTGGGATCAGGAGCGCTTAGTCCAGGAGTATCTACGATTACAATTGAAGATGATACTTTATGAGATGTGTCAAATACCTTCACAAGGGATGCATTGTGTAGTTCAGAATTCTTAAGGCTCTTGATATCATCCACTCTTCTTTCAAAAGCGCCCTCAGAATCAAATACTTCTGCATATGAAGATTCATTACCAAAATAAATCTCATATATAGTGGCCGTTGTAGGTTTTGTGGCCGTTTCAAGTTGGCGTGTGTTGGTTAGAGAATTAATCAATGTCGTTTTACCAGCAGAAAACTCTCCTACCAAAGGGATTACAACAGAGCAATGTGAAGAATCATCTTTTTCGGCAAGAGCCTTTAAAGAGGATAGGATTCCTGGTAGTCCTAAGTCTTCTGCAATCTCCTTAATTATTTTTGTATCCATTTTATAGTTGTAATAACAATGTGTCATAACTGATAAATCTTAATCGCAAATGCTTATAGTCCTTTATGTTTTGTGTACTAATAAGTGGTACCTTCCCCACTTCTTGCAGTTTGGACATTTGTAAAATGCCATGATCTATTGTTTTTTAACTTCCAAATCCGTCATATTCAGCGCATTGGCTTTCTTGAGGGAGATGCCGAACATACGCATAAAGGCGTCTTCGACGGCCTGGCCGCCGTTGACCGTGACGGGGTTGTTAAAAGGGGACACTACCTGGACAGTCATGCCGGGCTCGATCTGCACTCCGTTGCAGTTTTTCTTGCGTTTAGTTGTGATAGTGAACAGTGCCATAGTTATGATTCTAATACCAAACTCCAGTAAATCAGGTTGGCCGCGACACATCCGAATAACACTTCGAAAAAGATGGGGTGCGGAAGAAGTGCCGGTACTCCGAACGCGCATAGGCCAGCTATGACAATTCCTGCGAGTAATGGCAACCAGAGCGGCCGCTCCGACGCTTTCCCAATGGCCCATGTCAGGAGAATAGCGACAATCACGGCCAGGAATGTACATGAGCAGAATAACGCCACACCATGTCCGGTGTAATCAGTGCCGGTTAAAAAGACGAAGTCCCTGCCTTTGAAGATCAGGAACAGCGCGATGGACAGAACTACGGTAATACCTATATAGTACAGGAAACCGAGCTTTTCCATATATCTGTCAGAAAAATCCATTTGATATGTGTAATAAAGCATTTCAAATATGATGAATATTCTTCCTGCCATCAAGGTCATATTTGGGTCATTTCCCTGCGGCGTCTTTGATAACTGTCGCGAATATGAGGATAGTCACTGCCGAAATCTGGCAGCACCGGCATTTCTTGCTTAAATATTTAAAATCCTTTATCTTAGCACCATGAAGAAAATAGTTATTATCGCTATCGCCATTGTGGCGGCCATGTCGTGCGGACGGCAGGGAAGTGAGTCATCTTCAGCGGTTTCCTTCGACAATGGCCTGGGCAACGCTTACCTTGTGCTTAAGGCCAGAGCCATGGGTTTCGACACCCTGATCATGGGCATGCGTGATTCGGATGCCTTGCGCGCCCTTTTCGGCATCCCTGATGGAGAGGAGGTCATGGCCGTTATCGCCCTTGGCCACCGGGCCAGCGATCCAGTCAAGCCCACCCGCAAGCCACTCGACGAGATCGCCAAGTTCTTCTGATTTCCTGAATATCAGTTATTTCCGGTACGCCATCCGGAGGAAGTCCACTCCGAATATCCGGCGGTGGTCATGGCTTCTGAACCCGACCGACTCGTAGAGCCTGACAAGGTCGGGCATGTCGCTGTCCACCACGAGGGTGATCAGGTCAAAGCCCTTGCTTTTTCCAAGCCTAATGCCATCCTCCAGGAGAGCCCTGCCAATGCCTCTATGGCGATATTCCGGAACTACGGCGAGGGTGTCGAGGTAATATTCCCCCGGTCCGGTCTCCTGCTCGGAGTCGGTGTCCATGCTGATATATTCCGGCCAAAGTTCAGAGAAAGTCTTGTGCCTGAGCTCTTTATAATTATCTCCGGGGTAGGAGAGGAGCGAGCCTGCAACCTTGCCGTCTATCTCGGCGACCCGGGAATTGGCGAAGGTGTAGAGAAGATCTGTCCGCCGCTCGCATTCAGTAAGGCTCAGGAATATTCCCTCATGCCCCGGATCTAACTGCCCAAAGTCGTAGTAATGCATCCCGGCCATCACGCATTTGGCAAGGAACGGTGCGTCTTCGGGCCTGGCGTCCCGGATGATGACAGAGGCCATCGTCAATCTTCTATCGACTGCTCCTTCAGCCGCTTCCTGTCGTACACTTTCTTGGATCTGTGCAGGGCCTTACGGAAAGACACCGGACGCCCATGCTCCGCTATCTCCTCCATCCTCGCTGCCCGCCGGTTGGCCAGCATGAAATCCGCCTCCGTGATCCGCAAGGTCTTTTTCCTGTTCTTTCTCTTCGCGCTCATAGTTTGTTTCTCCCTTTTCTTTTGCGAATTCTCTTGCGAAGATACTCAAATTCCGCCACTTCTCCTGTCATCCCAAGTTTGGCTGTCATCCTGAGCGCAGTTATGTCATCTTGAGCGTATGTCTGCCAAACAAATGGCAGGATGGGATTGCTCTTTAAATTAGACTGCCAGATTATAGCGGATTAACCCTATATCTTTGTCGGTAAAGAAAGCAATTATTAACTTTACTATATTATCAAAGGGAATGAATCTTATGGCAACTGTTAGTCAAGAGAAACTTTTCTTAGATGCATTGAAGATAGCCAGAGAGTGCGATGCTGATTATCCCAGGTATGTCACGTTAATTATTGCATTGAATACGCTTATAGGCTGGACGGACG
>CACZZZ010000009.1 GCA_902785825.1 uncultured Bacteroidia bacterium | reverse complement strand
AATTTAGGTGAAATCACAGACATACGCAAGCCCTTGTAAGGGTTTCTTTATCAAGGGCTTGCTATTTTTTTAAGCAATCCGCTTTGCGGAATTAAGGTTCACTCAGAGTCAACAACTGATTCTCAAGCGACTCTATGGTAAAGATCATTTTCTCTTTTTCTTCTTTCTTCTTTTTATGTATGATTCTGAGGAGTATTACTAAAAAAAGTGTCGCGAACAAAAAGAGAAGGGTAAAGAAGCCAAATAATAATAAAGCATTACGGTTCTTAAGTTTATTGTTCAATAAGACCTGTTCATTGAATTCTAGTTGAGCCTTGGCAGCAGACTCGGACTGCGATACCAAAGACAAGGAATCTGATATTTGCTGAGCCTCCCAAAGCTTATAATACGCACCCTTATAATCCCTCTCGCTTTTAAGTATCCTATGACTCCAATAATTATAAAACAGATTGTGGGAGTCTGCTTTCGACAAAACAAGATTCATTAACGAATCTGATTCAGCCTTATGACCTGCAGCACTCAATGCGTAAGCATAGGCTCCTTTTAAGTTGAGACTTTTTCGATTTCTGATCAGATCTGTGTTGTTCTCAAAATAGGACAAAGCGAGAGCCTCGTTTGAAATCGGCAATGATAACAGGTACATCGCATAATCAACTTCAACATTTTTAATAAAATCCCGGTCTTCGCTAAACTGAGAAAACAAAACTGAAAAACAACTATCAGCCTCTTCCCATTTTCTTAACTGAAGCTTGTTTTTCGCCTTTTGTAACCATACCAGCCGCTCCTGGTCTTTACGTCCAGAAATATGAAAACACGTCAACGCTTTGTCAAAATAGTATTCTGACACCGAATAATCCATTGTCTTGGAAAAAGTATCAGCCATCCTTGAATACAATATTCCAAGAAGATTTTGATTGTCAACCATTTCGGATGCCCCAGAAGCTTTATTGAAAGATACTATCGCTTCTCTATAATCGCCCTTATTATATTGCTCAGTGCCGAGGTACATCCAGGCCTTCAGTTTCTCCTCCGGATTCCCGTGGCGGCTGTACCAGTCAACGGCGGGCTGCACGACGCGGGTGTCTGCCGTGTCGATGTAATTCTTGTCCAGCGCTATGGCGTGGAGAAGGGAATACTTGGCCTTTGTCGAACGTCTGCGGAGGGCTGTGGTGTCTATCTGGCGGATAGCCACCAAGGCACTGTCAGGGCGGGTGTCGATGTAAGATTCTATACTGGAGAGTTGCCCGGACATTCCCGGCTCTTCGCATGAAACATAAAGCAGAGTTCCTGCCAAGAGCATCAATTTCGCAATAAGAAACTTACATTGTCTCATATTCAAAATAGATTGTAATTTCTGTGAATCTCTTCACAAAATTACTGAAATAAAATGATATTTTTGTGAAATTTGTGAATGGTATGAGCCATTTCGAAGGGTGTGTTTTCAGGCCGGAAGTGCCGGAGGGAATCGACTTGAAAAAGAGCCGGATCCTGCTTCATTGCTGTTGCGCGCCGTGTTCTACCGCCATCCTGGAATGGATGGTAGAGGAGGGGCTTCGGCCCGGTGTGTTTTTCAGTAACTCGAATATCGTTCCCTATGAGGAATACACGAAGCGGCGTGACGAACTGGCCAGATACGCTGCCTCATTCGGCCTGGAAGTCGTTGATGATGAATACGATCACGCCGCATGGCTGGAATACGTACGCTCTCTCTCCGGTGCCGCGGTATCAGGGCCGGAACGGGGTCCAAGGTGCTTAGCCTGTTTTGGGTTCCGTCTTCTTAGGGCGGCAAAATATGCGGCGACCCATGGCTACGACATCCTCACCACCACTCTCGCCTCCTCACGCTGGAAAGACCTTGCCCAGGTAGATTCAGCCGGGCGTTTGGCAGTCAAAGAAACAGATGTGATTTGGTGGAACCAGAATTGGAGGAAGGGTGGACTGCAAGAGCGCAGGAACTTTCTTGTGAAGTCCTGCGCCCTGTACAATCAGACCTGGTGCGGCTGCGAATTCAGCTCACACCACTAGAACTATTTGAACCAATCGGTGATGTGGTTTTTAGCCCAGAGATAATAGACAATAAGGCCTATCCAGCTCGTCGCAAGGACAATAACCGAGCAGATAATCTTACCAACAATCGAGATGGGCTTCTTGCAAATGTCAATAACCGCCAGGACGGCGAGGACAAGACCGATAAAGTAGATAATTGATGACATACTCTGAAAAATTATTTGACACAATATAGTGAAAATCACCGAAAAAAGAATAATCAGTCTGTTTCTTCCGCAGGAATTTCCCAATCGTCGGTGCGGAATGGGACAACTGGCTGGCCGAGTGTGGTCTTGAGATTTGTCTCGGAGTAGTTGTTGAAGCAATACCTGACAGCGACAGGATTCTTGACCTCGTCTGACCAGACCTCAACTTGATTGTCAGACCAAAGCAGCCTCGCCTGAGCCGGATGGAATTTTTTATCAGCTCCGGCGATCTCAAACCCTTTGACTGAACGGACCACCTGGCCCTGGTCATCAAGCCAATTAAAGCTCCTTGGATCGGACTGGTCATTCGGCGCGCAAAGATTATTGAAAGACACAATTACCTTTCTTTCAATTATTTCCATTGATTTATATGTCGGAGCATCCGCCGGGACACCCTCCACGCCATAGTCTCTTGAAAGCGCGAGCCACGCAAGTCTCTCTCCCACCGAGAGCTTGTCCGGCTCATGGATGAGGGAATACATTCCCACATCCGTAGTGCTCGCCATGGCGCAATTAGGAACCATTGTCGTGGCCTTAATTTGGTTCTCAACCAGGAGCGCGGAGCGACGTTTTTCCGCTCCGCTATAACGGTAAGGAGCGATCTGGGTGATATAGAACGGCATATTCTCGTCTCCCCAGAGCTCCCGCCACTGACGGATCATCTCGGCCTGCATGTCGGCATATTCCTTATAATTCCCGCGGTTGGACTCTCCCTGGTACCAGATGAATCCCTTGGCCGTGTAGTTGGCGATCGGAAGGACCATTCCGTTGTAAAGAACCGAACACGGGAAATAGTACTCGTCCCAATTCCTCTTGGTATATTCCTCGTCCACGCCAAGCTTCGCGTTTGATTCCGGAGACATCCAGGCCTCGATGTTGGTGCCTCCCCAGTTCGTGGTAATGAGGCCGATAGGAACTCCCAGATATTGGTTCAAGCATCTTCCGAAATAATAACCCACCGCGCTGAAGGCTCCGACAGATTTCGGATCGGAAAGGAGCCACTCTCCCTTGCAGTCGTCCTTGGGTGTGTCTGTTGAATCCCTCTGAACGGTGAAAAGCCTGATTTCGGGATATTGGCGGGCCTCCCTCATCGTCTCCGCCGCATGGAGACAGGGCTGACCAAGGAACCCTTGTACCGGCATTTCCATGTTGGACTGACCGGAGCATATCCACACTTCACCGAGCAGGATATTCTCCAGGCGGGTTTTCTTTCCGTCAGAAATTGTGATCGAATAAGGTCCTCCGGCTCCGGTGGTCTTCACCTTGACAAGCCATTTCCCATCGGAACCAGCCCGCACACGATACCGCTTATGGTTCCATGAGGTCTTGATTCTCACCTTCTTGCGAGGGGTGGCCCACCCCCACAGGGAAGCTTCCGACTCGCGTTGCAGCACCATGTTGTCTCCAAGGACGGCAGGGAGCCGGATCTCTGCCGTGACCGGGATTGTCATCAGCAGGATAGCCGACAGTAATAGAAGTTTTCTCATTACTCCTGAACTTTCACGTTGTCACAATTCTTGAATATGAAACGGTCTTCAGGCGAGCCGAAGGCCGGATAATCCGCATCCGTCAACTCAATCTTGTTGTCTTTGAAGGT
Organism: uncultured Bacteroidia bacterium; assembly: GCA_902785825.1. Classification (GTDB taxonomy): domain Bacteria; phylum Bacteroidota; class Bacteroidia; order Bacteroidales; family UBA932; genus Cryptobacteroides. The sequence goes on along the minus strand of CACZZZ010000009.1, from coordinate 228,781 downwards.
AAAGCCGTCAACGCAATAGAGATTGACTATCCTATGGTCGAAACCTCGGAATGTGTTGTTTTCCACAAGTATATTCTTGTGGTAACGGGAATGTTCCCTGTCGGGGATCCCGCTTCCAACCGCTATCACGGCACTTCCCCATGTGGCCGAACCGTACATGCAATTGTCGAAAACATTGTCTCGGATCGTGACATCCCTGACACCGGACTGCTCGTACCAATAACGTCCGTCCCCCTCAAACAAAATAGCGGTCCCTGGTGTGTGGAAGGTGTTTTTCTCGATCACGACCTTGCCTCTGGATCCGATAAGAAGTCCCCTGGCCCGGTTGTTTCCAATGTAGCATCCGCTGATGAGAACATCGGGATAAGCATCGTCTTCCGCCACGACATCCCCCTCCATGACGCTCTCTGGAAGTGGTTCAGTGAAAGAAACTTCCGCATATTCGGAATTGAGGTAGTCCACCTCTTTGACAACCTTCCGGTCCCTCGCTTCCATAATTTGGCTATCGACAATCTCGAGGGTCATTCCCGGCTTTATGAACCGCACTCCGTACTGCCCGGTGTTGCGCCAGCGAAGGAGGAGTTTATCCGGAGACAAGACCTTATCGACCGCCATGTACCAGCCATGGACATTGGTCGCGTCGTCTTTCTGGTTTTTGAACACGCAGTCAATCATCCTGATATAGCCTTTGCAGTTGACGAAATGGGTCGCGTCGGCGGAGATGCTGATGATCCTGTCCGAACCCGGAGTGGGCTCGACATCCATCCGGAGAAGCTCTATATCCTTGGAACTCTGGGCGATAACACCCATTCCACAGCAGTTGTAGAGTTTAACATCAGTTAGTTTGAAACCCTCGCAGTCCAGCAGGGTGAAGGCCGGGTTGTTCCTCGTCGATGCTCCAAGAGCCATGACATTGCCGATCGTGGCCTCACCGTAGTCGTCACGATAGAAACGGAACCTGTTCGGCCCGACCTGGGTCGCCTGGGAAGACTCTGTCCAGATCCAGTAATCATGGACATGATAAGCGACCTCCTTTTTCGAGGAATCGAACTCCAGGAGGCTTGAATATGGATAAGTCTCCTTATTCTCGTCCCTGAACACGAGGTTGCCTTCCCTGAAGGTGGTCTCGTAACTGTCCGGGAATTGAAGCTCGAAAAATCCCTTGCCGACAGCGGTGACCTCTCCTTCAGAGACAAAAGCCCTCTTGAAATCGATCGTGAGGTCTTTCACGGAGATGTTGGCGCAGCCTTCGAGGTTAAACGGAGAAATGTGTCCTGAAAACAGCAATGTGGTCCCGTTGCCTTCGATCGTGAAATCGCTCATTCCTTTCAGCTGGAAGGCTATGCGCTTCATCGAGGGATCGTTGTTGCTGATGTACTGGTACTCCTCATAGGCTTTGGCCGGTTTAATCAGAAGGGTATCCCCCGGCAAAACCAGCTTGGAGGCTTTCTGGCGGACGCAGTCGTCAAGCGCGGCTCTTATGGCAGGCATGGCATCCTCTGATGAGGATTCGTCCATATAATCCTTCAGATGCACGGTGGTGGGAGAAGAGCATCCTACCAGCCCTATTATGAATATCGCCGCGATGGTTACGGGAGCGACGTATTTGATAAGGAAATAAACCACAGGGAAAAGCTTTTTGGAGCTTTTGATTTTTCCTCCGTTGGTGAGCTCATCCTTGACCGCGGCCTTATTCATCTTCCATCCCACAAACACACTGAACAGAAGCGCTCCGATAGTCATCAGGAAATTGGAGGCGAGACGGTCGCAGAAATTGAAGATTGTCTGCCCGAGAAGTTTCACGTCGGACAGGACTCCGAAAGAAAGCGAGCAGAGCACCCCTATCACGAGTGTCACAAGGAAAAGCAGGACCGTGGCAGAGTGGCGGGAATAGTTTTTCTCCTCAACTAAGTAAGCCACACCTACTTCCATCATCGAGATAGAAGAAGAAAGGGCAGCGACCAAGATCGTGAGGAAAAACAGGATCGCGACAGTAGCGCTTATGATTTGTCCCCCGGCACCCATCTTGGCGAAGATGAACGGAAGAGTCTCGAAGACTAGCCCTGGCCCGGAAGATGGCGCTATCCCCGCGGCAAAGACCGCTGGCATCACCGCGAAACCGGCCAGGATAGCGAACAGCAAGTCAAAGAAAGCGGTCCCGGTAGCGGACAAGATGATATTCTCATCTTTGCTGACGTAGGAAGCGTAAGTGAGCATGGTACCAACTCCGAGAGAGAGGGAGAAAAAACTTTGGCCTAAAGCGGCCGCATAGGCTCCTGGAGTCAGCTTGGAGAAGTCCGGCTTAACCAGGTACTTGACTCCTTCCCCTGCTCCGGGAAGGGTTATCGAATAAACGGCGATCGTGACTATCAGCACGAAGAGCACCGGTATTGAGATCTTGCTGAACCGTTCTATTCCCTTGTTGACCCCGAGGTAAACGATCAGGGCTGTCAGGAAAAGGAATATGAACATGCCTGCGAGCGGTCCCCATGTGGAGGAGGAGAACTGCCCGAACATCGATGTGACCGCTTCAGCGTTCTCGGGCTTAAACTGGAACGAGACCGCCTTGCAAAGGTAAGCGAAAGACCAGCCGCCGACTACGCTGTAGTACGACAGAATGATCAGCGGGGAGAAAACGGTCAAGAGTCCCAGCCATTTCCATCCGGAGCCCGGAGCGAGTGTATTCATGGCTCCGAAAGTGCCCTGATGGGTACTGCGTCCTATTATCGTCTCCGAGAGAAGGATCGGCATCGAAAGCAGGAAACAACAGAAAATATAAACCAATATGAACGCTGCTCCTCCATATTCACCGACAATGAAGGGGAACCTCCAGATATTACCGAGACCGATGGCAGATCCTGCCATGGCCATAATCACCGTCGCGCGGCTACCGAAATTTTCTCTGTTTGTCATAGTACCAGATTAGAGATGAATATAACCAGGACGGTGATGGGAGCGATGTAACGGACAAGGAAATAAAAGATTCCGAACAGCTTGTTATTGACCGAACCTTGGTTGGTGAGCTCCGCCCTGACATCTTCCTTACCCATCTTCCACCCGACGAAGAGAACGACCAGAAGGACCCCGGCGGTCAGCAGGAAATTGGAGGAGAACGCGTCCACTTTCCCGAAAATATCTATCGAGAAGACACTTGCGAGTCCGAGAATCCAAGCGACAAGGAAGACTACAACGCAGGCAATATTTCTTTTAAGTCCCTTTTCCTCAACAAGATAAGCGACACCAACCTCGATAAGGGAAATGCTGGAGGTCATCGCCGCCACAATCACGGAGAAAAAGAACAGGACGGCCACGGCAGTACCTAAAATCGGAGAGGCCTCCCCCATCCCGGAGAACACATGTGGCAGAGTCTGGTACACGAGGCCAGGGCCGCTGCTGGGCGCTATTCCTGCCGAGAATACCGCCGGCATGATGGCGAAACCGGCAAGGATTGAGAAAAGCAAGGCGGCAAGGACTGTACCGACACCTGACGCCACCAGGTTCTCGTCTTTGTGGACATAGGAGGAGTAGGTGATGACTATTCCCATTCCCAGGGACATCGAATAGAAACTCTGGCCGAGGGCGAAAGCGAAGGTCCTTCCGGTGAGTTTGGAGAAATCCGGCTTGATCAGATACTCGACCCCTTTGCCCGCTCCAGGCATATTCAGGGAATAAATCATGATGAGGACGATCAAGACGAAAAGGAGTGGAATTGAGATCTTGTTGAACTTCTCGATTCCTGCCTTGACACCGAACGCGACTATGACCGAAGATAGGGCGAGGAAAATTGTGTTGAATAGGAGAGGTGTCCATCCAGCGGGACGGAACTCGCCGAAATTCAACGAGAAAGACTTGAAGAAATATTCAATGGACCACCCGCCGACAATGCTGTAGTAAGAGAGTATGATCGTTGGAGTGATGACACTAAGGTAGCCCAGAACCTTCCATCCGCCGTTTGGCGCCAATTGTTTCATCGCGCCTATGGCGTTGGCGTGGGTTTTCCTGCCGATAACAGCTTCGGAAAGGAATATCGGGAAGGACAACAAGAAGGAGCAAAGGATGAAAACAAGGATAAAAGCAGCTCCTCCATATTCCCCCACCATGTAAGGGAACCTCCAGATGTTTCCCAGGCCGATGGCCGATCCAGCCATGGCCATTATCACAGCGGCCCGGCTGCTGAAATTATCTCTTTTTGTCGTCATTTGTCTTGTTCGTTCGATAGATCATCTTCTCGTATAAATCGTGAACTCATACCCGTAGCCTGTCTCGGGGTCAACAGCCACGGGGGTCGTGGATTCCACTTTCCATATTGCCGGATCGATCACGGGGAAGAAGGTGTCGGCATCCTCAATAACGGTGTGGACATGGGTGATGTAAAGCTTGTCGGCGGTCGGAAGTGCCTGACGGTAAGTCTCTCCGCCTCCCATCACAAAGACCTTCTCCGGTTCCTGTCCTTTCCCACTAAGGTATTCATAAGCCTCCTCTAGACTCGAGACCTCCTTGACTCCCTCCGGTTTGTCGGGCCATGGGAAAATTGATATAACCACATTGTCTCTTTTCGGAAGCGGCTTACCTCCAATGGATTGGAAAGTCATCCAACCCATGACTACCGGGCTTCCGGTGGTGGTCTGGCGGAAGTACTTCATGTCTTCCGCGATGTGCCAAAGAAGGGCGTTTGACTTGCCGATGGCACGATTGTCGGCAATGGCCACTATGACGCATTTTTCCATATTAATAAAATTAGACGGCGACGGGGGCTTTTATCGCGGGCCAGGGATCGTAGCCTTCAAGGGTAAAATCCTCATAGACAAAGTCAAACACGCTCTTGACTTCCGGATTGAGAATCATCCTCGGCAAAGGCCTGGGCTCACGGGACAACTGTTCCCTGACCTGCTCGAAATGGTTCAGGTAGATGTGGGTGTCTCCCGTGGTGTGGATGAATTCGCCGGGCTTGAGGCCGCATGTCTGGGCTATCATCATCGTCAGAAGGGCGTAAGACGCGATGTTGAACGGCACACCGAGGAAGGTGTCAGCGCTGCGCTGGTAGAGCTGGCAGGAAAGCTTGCCTTCGGCTACATAGAACTGGAACAGGCAGTGACATGGAGGCAGGGCCATTTTGTCCACTTCCCCAGGATTCCATGCCGAGACAAGAATCCTCCTTGAGTCAGGATTATTCTTTATCGTCTCTATCGCCTGTGACAGCTGGTCTATCGACCTGCCGTCTGGAGCAGGCCAGGAACGCCACTGGTGGCCGTACACAGGCCCCAGATCTCCATTCTCGTCCGCCCATTCGTCCCAGATGGAGACACCGTGATCCTTGAGATATTTGATGTTGGTGTCGCCGGAGATGAACCAGAGCAGCTCATGGATTATTGATTTCAAATGGACTTTTTTTGTGGTCAGGAGAGGAAATCCGTCGGCAAGGTTAAACCTCATCTGGTGGCCGAAGACGGACTTCGTCCCCACACCGGTGCGGTCATGCTTGACCACACCTTCGTCCATTATCCTTCGCAGAAGGTCAAGATACTGTCTCATGCCACAGAGAATTGCCAGATGATAGCCTCTTCGAATTGCTCTTCAGGACGCAGCACCGTCGTGGGATAGTCGGGCTTGTTGGGAGAATCGGGGCAATGCTGGCACTCGATAGCGACTCCCTCGTAGTCAAAATAGCTTCTTCCGCATTTGCCGGCGGGACATCCGGAAAGCCAGTTGCCGGTATAGACCTGGACGGCGGGCTGGGTGGTCAGAACCTCGAGCATACGTCCGCTCTGCGGAGAATAAAGCTTGGCGGCTGACTGGAGTTGACCGGGCTCATAACCGTTTATCATCCAGCAGTTGTCATAACCCTTTCCGAATTGTAAGGCGGGGAACTCCTCCTTGATCTCGGCGCCGATCTTCTTGAACTCCTGGAAATCCATCGGGGTACCAGCGACCGGGTCGGGTTCTCCGACAGGGATAAGGGTCTTGTCGGTAGGAAGATAGACAGAGGCGTTAAGCTGGAGCTCATGACCGAGGATGTCTCCGTTACCCTCTCCGTTGAGGTTGAAATAAGCGTGGTTGGTGAGGTTTATGACCGTTGTCTTGTCAGTCCTGGCGGTAAGATAAAGCTTGAGGGCGTTATCCTCGCTCCATTCGTACCTCGCGACGACTTTAAGGTTGCCGGGATAGCCGGCCTCTCCGTCTTCCGAGAAATACATGAACTCGACGGCGTCATTAGCTATCCTGCTGTCCCACACTTGGTTCTGGAAACCTTGAGGACCTCCGTGGAGGTGGTTGGGGCCATTGTTGATAGGAAGTGTATATTCCACTCCCTCCAAGGTGAACTTGCCTAAAGCGATGCGGTTGGCGTACCTTCCGGGGACTTTTCCGGCGCAAGGCCCGTCAGCGAAATAACTTTTAGCCTCCGGGTAACCAAGAACGACATCCGCGATCTTCCCGTCCTTGTCCGGAACTCCGATGGAGACGATACCCGCTCCAACGCTGGACAGCCTGACGAAAGCCCCGCTCTCGTTCTGGATGGTGTAAAGGAATATTTCCTTTCCGCAAGGGCTGACGCCCCAAGATTCTTTCGTGAGTTTCATATCGTGATCAATTAAATATTCTCAAGATAGGGTATAACCTTCTCAACCGGAGCGTCTTTCATCACCACCCTCTTATCCTCATCGAGGACATAGAGGGACGGGATGGCCCGGACATTATAAGTCAAATCCTTACGGATCGTGTAAGACTGGTCGTAACCGTTGTGCCAGGTTTTGGGATAGACAGAGGCGGAGGCCTTCCATTTGTCAATCTCAAGGTCGATGTAGATGTTGACAATGGCCAACTTCCCGGAGGAAATCTTTCCGGATATGGCTTCGCTGCCGGTCAGCTGCCTTATCACATCCTCGCAGGCAGGGCAACCCGGATTGGAGAAAAACAGCAAGGTGTTTTCGGCCTTTATTCCGTAAAGAGTCCTCTTCCGCCCGTCAAGTCCCGTGAATATGATATCCGCGGCCTTGGTTCCAACCCGGTTCAAGGAGCACATCTCGGCATCGCGGGAATATGCCGGCCTCATTTCTTCCCTCACGATTTCAGACGTTGCCAGGCCTTTGACGTACGGGTGGTACAGATCCTCGTCCCGCACAGGGGAATTGGGATCGTACAGATATTTAGGAACCATCCGCTCAAAAAAACCGAACACATTGGAGGTTGGGTTGTTGGCTTGGAAGTCGCTGACTTTCTTAAAGAAACCCTCGACCGACTTAGTGGCCTTCCCTCTTTCGCAAAAAGTCTCCAGCAAGGTGACATACCTTCCGAGCGCGGACTCGACGTCGTCCGCCCGGACTCCGTTGACAAGAGATGAGTCTCCAGGGTAAGGCTTGTCGAGGAAGGAATCCCAGAAATGATCCGCGATATAGCCATAGATCTCCGCCGGCTCAGACATGACTGATGGCGCCTGCGGTGGCGGCGGGAATGCCCTGGGGGTCTGGACAGTCTGTACTCGCCCTCCCTTACCACCGCAAGCGGAAAGGAGGAGGGAGATGCCGACCACGGCCAAGATATGTCCGAAACCAGTTCTCATAAGATAGATATTCCCACAAATTTACTGAAAACTTGTCATTAATCCGTATCTTCGTTCCAGAAATGAGAAAGCTTGTATTATTCTTTTTTTTGTTGCTCTCCTGCTCTGCTCTCAAGGCCCAATTCTCTTTGAGCGGAAGTGACCCTGGCTATGCGAGGTGGATGAACGTCGATTCGCCTAATTTCAGGATTATCTACCCGGTGGGTGAAGACTCCCTCGCGAGGGTCTATGGGTCATGGCTTGAAAAAGCCAGGAACTCCGTCAGCTGGTCTTCCGGCATGAGGATCGGGGAATATTACAAAAGAAGGATGCCTGTCGTGCTGCATAGTTTCAATCCTGTCTCCAACGCTTCTGTCGCATGGGCGCCAAAAAGGATGGACATATTCACGACACCTGACCCTTTCGCTCCCACTCCGATAGTTTGGGAAAAGCTTCTGGCGTTTCATGAGGGCAGGCACGCCGCCCAGATGCAGGCCGGAGCAGGGGGACGTTTCAGGATCTTGAGTCGCTTGACTGGCGAGCTTTTCGCCGGGGCGGTCGCGGGAATATACCCGGGACCTACTTTTCTCGAGGGAGATGCGGTGGTGACGGAAACAGCTCTGACTGAATCCGGTAGGGGCAGACAAGGGGCTTTCCTTTCGTATCTGGCTCCCGCTTTCGACTGTGGGGACTGGAGAGATTATTGGAGGATGTCCCTGGGTTCAGACAAGTACTATACCCCCGACCATTACCGGGCCGGCTACATGCTCATCTCAGGCATGAGAGTCTTTTTTGACGACCCTAAGTTTACGGACGAGTATTTCTCCCGGGTCAGGAGAGTAGGATTCTTCCCGCTCAATAAGACTGTGAAAGCGGCGAGCGGAATGAGCCTCACACGCGCTTTCGGAGTCATAGAGAATTGCTATGAGGCGCTGTGGTCTGAAGAGGCTTCGAAAAGAGGCCCTTTCATGACTTCAGAGCAAGTCTCCGCCAGTCCTTGGAGGCATGTCGCATATTCCGGATCCGTAATCGACTCCGATGGATTGATCTGGTCAAAGAAATCCGGACTGACAGAGTCCAGGACTCTCTCAGCCAACACTTCCTCAGGAAAAGAGACCAAGGCAAGGGCTTTCGCTTCCTACACCAGTGACCTGACCTACGACAAAGTTGGGGGAAGGCTCCTTTGGTCCGAGGTCATCCCCGGCAGAAGATGGGATCTTGGCGGCTCATCAAGAATCCGGTACGCGAGGACTGACTCGCCATCAAAAATCCACGACCTGACCAAGAAGGGGAAGTTCTTCAATCCAGCGCCTTCGCCAGACGGGAAATTGATCAGCGCGGTTGAATATCCACAGGCCGGAGGATCCAGACTGGTTCTGCTGAACAGCTCTGACGGCTCTGTAGAATCTGCCGCAGAAGCTCCTGATTCCCTTCAACTTACGGAGACCGCATGGGTCGGAAAACGCCTTTTTGCGGCTGGCCTCTCAGAGCACGGAATGGGAATATACGAGTTCTCCGACGGGCAATTCACAAAGGTTCTCGCCCCACAGCCGGTGGAGCTTTCATGCCTGCGGCCTTTCCCCGGCAATAACGAGGGGCTGACATTTGTCTGCGACCGGACCGGAGTTGGGGAAATGTATCTCCTGGATATTGACTCATGGTCTCTCCGTCAAGTGACCTCCACCCATTACGGAATCTCTTCGCCCGTGTTCAATGCGGCGGCTGACACTTTGTTTTATAGCTCCTTGGCACCCTCTGACCATCCTGAAGCATATCGCCAAGGCTGGATGATATATTCCACCCCGGCAAAGGATCTCCCGATGAGAGAGGTTTCTTTTGCCGACATCCACAAATATCCGGTGGCCGAGAAGTTATCCTCCCAAGAGAAGACACTGGCCGGTAAGGATTGGGAAGAATACAGGAGCTATTCTGAGACTACTTTTTCAGAACCCAAACGGAGGTCAAAGCTCACCCCGACCATCCATTCCTGGGCTCCGCTGTATTTCGATTATGACAATGTGGAGAATATTTCCGGAGACCAGTACTACCGCACCAGTTCCATCGGAGCGTCGATGTGGTTCCAGAACCTGGTTGGGGATGGTTACGGGTTCGCCGGCTACAACCTCCACGAGGATCCGGAAAAACAAAATGAATGGAGACATTCCGCGCATCTGAAATACCTTTACACGGGTTTCCTGCCTGTCCTGGAACTTTCGGCGGACATCGGAGACCGGTCCGCTCATGAGATTTGCCGTGTCCAGCTCGATAACGAGGAAAAGCGCTCCGTCTCCGTGTTTTCCTCTTCAGCTCTGACGGAAAAACCCTACATCGAAGGATCTCTGAAGGCTTATGTTCCTATCAACCTCAGTTCCGGAGGCATCTCCAGGGGAATTGTGCCGCAGGTGAGACTGAGGATGACAAATGATCTCCTCAACGACAAGATCAGCCTCAGGAGGATAACCGGACAGGAAGGGCAGGAGGAGCAAAAGGAGGAAGAGATCGGCTATCTTGGCGAGGATCACTCTTCATTCTTATCAACCTTGGATCTGTCTGTCAGGGGATATGTGATGTTGAATAAGGCTTCTTCTCAAATCTATCCAAGTTTAGGAATCGGTGCGGAAGCCGGGTTCAGGACAAGGCCGGATCATCTTGGAGCTTTCGGAAACGCTTTATATTTATACACTTATGGGTATCTTCCGGGGTTCCTTCAAAACCAGGGGATAAAGCTTACAGCCACATTCGGGAAATCCATCGGAGGCGGTGAATATAGCTACACGGACAACCCAGTCTCTTTCGCTCCCAGAGGATTCGTGGAGAGTACCTTGAAAACGGTGTTAAACTCTTGCGCTCCCGAAAAGATGAAACTCACGATTGACTACTACGCTCCAATCTTTAACCTGGACTGGTCCGGCTTGAGCCCAATAGTGTACGTGAAGAATATCGCCATAGCGCCATTTTTCGACATCGCAACTTTTAACCTCAACACGTTCAAGGACTTCCATATTAGCATAAACAATATAACCTCGGAGACTGTCACCAGCGCCGGAGTCGATGTTGTGGCGAAGCTCGGGAATCTTCTCTGGCTTCCATTCGAGTCCAATGTAGGAATCCGCTTCGCGAGAAACTCCTGGACTTCTCTTGACAAGCTCAGTGTCAAGGGGCTCGACAAAAACTACTTTGGATTCATCTTCGATGTCGCTTTGTGATTTTTTTCCTATATTCGCGAAATAGTAGAATCTTTTACTAATTTTTGTTTATGGATAAAACCAAAAAAGTCCCCGACTTCTGGGGAAAAGAGGACTGGCAGGCCGTTTGGCTCGGCTCTATTGTGATCCTACTCGCATGCGTGGCCGTCCTCACTAAAGCATTTGATTTCTCTGCTGTCAAATTCTCCACTTGGGCTGTCGGTGAAGCCGCCGCGACTAAGGCCGTCCCTCTCGCCGAACAACTCGGAGCATGGGCTTTCTGGCGCAAATTAATTGTCACTGTAGTAGTGCTTTGCACCCTTTTCACACTCGGTGTCAAGCTTCAGGGAGAGAGCGTTAAGAAATATATTCCGGCATTCCTTTGCCTGTTTGTTATCGCTCTCGTCGTGCGTTTTGTCAGCGCCGAGTTCACCCTCAACCGTTACCTTGAATGGGCTTTCTGGGCCTTGCTGATCGGCTTGCTGATCTCGAACACAGTAGGTGTTCCGGACTGGCTTAAGCCCGCGATCAAGACCGAGTTCTACATCAAGACCGGACTTGTCATCATGGGCTTCTCCGTCCTGTTCTCGAACATCGCCAAGTTCGGACTCTACGGTCTCGGTATCGCATGGATCGTCACCCCGATCGTCATCATATTCATGTGGTGGCTCGGCACAAAGGTCCTGAAGATTGACAACAAGCCTCTTGTTATCACCTTGGCTTCAGCTACTTCCGTCTGCGGTACATCTGCCGCCATCGCCACTGGAGCCGCATCTGGAGCGAAGAAGGACGATCTTTCCATAGCCATCTCCATCTCGATCATATTCACTATCCTCATGATGGTGTTCGAGCCTATGATCATCAAGGCTGTCGGGATGAGCCAGCTCATGGGTGGAGCCCTCATCGGAGGAACAGTGGACTCGACTGGCGCTGTCGTGCTTGCAGGTAACGCCCTTGGACCCGAGGCTGAGCAGGCCGCTGTCCTTGTGAAGAGCATCCAGAACATCCTTATCGGTTTCATCGCCTTCTTCGTGGCTATATTCTTCGCCACAAGAGTCGAGAAGAGCGCGGAGAAGAAGGTCGGTGCCGGAGAGATCTGGACCCGCTTCCCGAAGTTCATCATCGGTTTCTTCGTGGCCTCGCTCGTGGCCTCTTTCCTGATCCAGCCTATCTTCGGCGGAGACCAGGTCAGCGCCATCAACAAGGTTCTGGACCAGTACAAGAACTGGTGCTTTGTCCTCGCTTTCACCAGCATCGGACTCGACACCAACTTCAAGGAGCTGGCAAAGCAGATGCATGGCGGAAAGGTCCTTTGGCTCTACATCATAGGCCAGACCTTCAATATCGCCCTGACGTTCTTCGCGGTGTGGTTCCTCCTCTCGGGAGTGGTCTTTGACGTGCCTGTCCTCGACCTCTTCAAATAGTGGGTAAAGGAAAAGAAAAAGCTTTCAAAGTGGTCACGATCCTCGTGGTTGTGGCCATTTTGGTTTGCGCATTGTGGATAATGGGAAACCATCTCGGGCTTGTCCAGGGATATGATTTCGGAGCCGGAGCATATTACTATGCCGACATTCCAGGTATTGAGAATATAGAGAAAGAGGGCGTCTATACCACCAAAGTGCCCTATTGGATCCATGTCGTCCTGTTTCTTTGCTGGGGTTGGCTTATGTACCGGCTTTGGGTTTGGATCGATAAACGGAAATAGATGAAAACCAACATCATAGCTAAATGTTCCTCCTGCGGGGAACCTCACGGGATCTCCTACTACAGCGGCATCAACGTCGCCGAGGAACCGGAGCTGAAAAATATGGTCAAAGATGGTTCCCTGTTCCTTTGGGAATGCCCTCATTGCGGAAAAACCAACCTTATCTCAGGGCAGACAATTTACCATGATCCCGAGGAGAGACTCATGATCTGGCTCCTGCCTCCAGGCTTTGTGGCCGAGGATAAGGTTAGGGTTATTGAGGAAAGTTTGACGGCCGCTTCGGAGACCCTCGAGGGTTACACTTTCAGAAGAGTGGATGACGCCGGGTCTTTGATCGAGAAGGTAAATCTTTTTGACGCCGGTCTGGAAGACACTGTCATTGAGATAGTTAAATATGTCACGAAAATGGAGCTCGCCCAGAAAGGTGGCGGAGCTGGAATCATGGACGCCCCGATGAAATTCTTCAGGATTGAAGGATCGGACCACGAGCTTGCTTTCACCTATCCTTCAGAAGGACAAATGCAGGGTCTGCAGGTCGGCTTCAATGTATATGAAGATTGCGCCGGAATTCTCCGACGCAATCCGTCAATAAAACCCGCGGGCGGTTTCCCGAAAATCGATCAGGAATGGGTCACCCGATTCTTCGGATAGGGCTTATTCAACCTTCCTGGCACCGTCGCTAATGACGACATCGTAGATCTTGACATCATGGCCGAACTCGGCGGGGAATTTCTCCTTGACAGCTTCGATGAACTTGTCGTAAAGCTCTTCCTTGACAAGGTTGATGGTGCAACCTCCAAAGCCGCCACCCATGACGCGGGATCCTGTCACGTCGCACTTCCTGGCGAGTTTGTTCAGGAAATCGAGCTCGGGGCAGCTGACCTCGTAGAGCTTGCTCATTCCAAAGTGGGTCTGATACATCATCTCTCCAACGGTCTCATAGTCACCTCTCTCAAGGGCGTCGCAGACATCCAGAACCCTCTGGACCTCACCGATGACATATTCAGCCCTCAGGAAATCCTCCTCGGGAATCTCCTCGCGGACTTCCTCCAGCCAAACTCTCTTGGCGTCTGACAGGAAGTCAACCTCAGGATGGTTCTTCTTGATCGCTGCTGCGGCATTCTCGCAAGACTCGCGGCGCTTGTTGTACGCTGACGAAGCGAGCTCATGCTTCACGCAAGAGTCGATAAGGACCAGCTTATAACCCTGGGGATCAAACGGGAAATACTTGTGCTCCAGAGTCTTGCAGTTCAGACGGATCAAGCAGCCCTTCTTTCCGAAAATAGAGGCGAACTGGTCCATGATTCCACACTTAACACCGCAATAGTTGTGCTCTGTGCTCTGGCCGATCTTGGCAAGCTCAAACTTGTCGATAGAGCCTCCGTTGAACAACTCGTTAAGGGCAAAGGCGAAAGCGCTTTCCAAAGCGGCGGAAGAAGACAGTCCGGCACCAAGAGGAACATCCCCGGCAAATGCGCAGTCAAATCCCTCAACCTTGCCGCCTCTCTTGATTATCTCACGGCATACGCCGAAAATGTAACGGGGCCAGTGCTGCTGAGGCTTATCTTCCTCGGTAAGACCAAACTCCACATACTCGTCGTAATCAATTGAAAAAGCCCGGACTTTGTCCGTCCCGTTGGGCTTGATCTCGACCATGATACCGCAGTCGATGGCTCCAGGGAACACGTAACCGCCATTATAGTCGGTATGTTCACCTATAAGGTTGATTCTTCCGGCGGAGGCGAACACCTCACCTTCTGTTTTGTACAGGGCTTTGAATTTCTCCCTGATTTTGGTTTTCATTTCCATAATTATGCGATTAGAGCGTTAATATTCCATTCTCACAAATATAATAAAATATTATTTGATTACGACCGTTATGGGGCAATGATCGCTGACCCCTCCAAGGTATCGCGGACCGGAGTAAGTCCTTAAGGGTTTTTCTCCGGAATGGGTGTTATCCTTGACCGTAAGGAATGGGATCCGTTCAATCGTCATGTCAATTCCAGGGTTTGCGGCCATGATTTCAGGAGAGATGAAAAACATGTCGATCATCTCCCATTTACCTGAATATTTGATGGTTCCGTGGCCTTTTCTTGCCAATGGAGCCGCAAGGTTGACCATGGTTTTGGAATATTCAAGGGTGGATGACGGAGTGTCATTGAAGTCCCCCATCGCGACAATATTCCTCCACCCTACTCCTTTCAGGGAGTCCGTGATCTCTCCGAGCCGGCTCATCGCAGCCTCCCTTCTCCAGGAGGAGTTCGCCCCATATTTCGAAGGATGGTGATTCACGAGAAACACGACGCTGTCCCCGTCAGACTTTAGGAATCCCGCCAGGAGGATATCCCTGGTCAAAAGGGGTGAGCCGTCTTCGTTTTTTATTCTTAACGGCTTGGACACAAGGGGTTTAAGCCGTCGCTTCCGATACAGGAGAGCCACATCTATCCCTCTTGGATCAGGAGATTCATAGTGGGCAATACCATAGTCCATCCTTCTCAAAGGAGTCTCGGCTAAGAACCTGTCAAGGGCGAAGCGATTCTCTATCTCGGCCAGCCCTATCACATCGGGAAGCATTCCGTGTCTGTCCGCTATCCAAAAGACGGATTTTGCCACAGAGCCGCATTTTACAAGAAAGCGTCTCTTAGTCCAGTGTCTTTTCCCGAAAGAGGAGAATTCCTCGTCAGAGGTGTTTGAAACCGTTGTATCCACTTTCCAGTCAAAGAAGTTCTCCAGGTTCCAGAACATCACTAACAAAGAGTCTTCCTTGACGGGCACCTGTGGCTCCCGCCAGAGAAAGACCGCCAAGAGAAGACATAAAAACACTTAACTTAAACTTATAACTATGGAAACACATCACCTGTGTCCGGCAACGAATATGCGCGAAGGAAACGGAAAAATTGAACAGAAACAGAAAAACATTTTCTTTTGATTAGTATCTTTGTCTTAAATATTATTTAACAGAACCTATAAATCAGAGGAATATGTCCTTGAAATGTGGAATAGTAGGACTCCCTAACGTCGGGAAATCAACATTGTTTAATTGCGTGAGCTCGGGAAAGGCGCAAAGCGCCAACTTTCCTTTCTGTACGATTGAGCCAAACTTGGGCTCCACGAACGTGCCGGACAAAAGGCTTGAGGTTCTCGCGGACATGTGCAAGCCGAAAAGCGTCGTTCCAGCGACTGTTGACATAGTGGATATCGCTGGCCTTGTCAAAGGTGCCAGCAAGGGAGAAGGTCTTGGAAACCAGTTCCTTGCCAACATCCGTGAGACTGACGCCATCCTCCATGTACTCCGCTGTTTTGATGACGGGAACGTGGTCCATGTGGACGGAAGTGTTGACCCGGTTAGAGACAAGGAGGTTGTCGATCTGGAGCTTCAGATCAAAGACTTGGAGACTGTTGAGTCGAGACTCGCGAAGTCCGTAAAACAAGCCACCACCGGAGGTGACAAAAACGCGAGAAAACTTGTGGATCTCCTTCAGCGCTATAAAGAGGCTCTTGAGAACGGAAAATCATGCAGGACTGTTGAATTAGTCAACGAGGAAGAAGCCGCTATGGCCAAAGACCTCTACCTGCTCACCAACAAGCCTGTAATGTACGTCTGCAACGTGGATGACGCCTCTGCCGCCACTGGTAACGCCTACGTGGAGGCTGTGAGAGAGGCCGTAAAGGACGAGAACGCCGAGATACTTGTCATCTCCGCAAAGACTGAGTCTGAAATCGCCGAGATGGACAGCTACGAGGACCGGCAGATGTTCCTGGAAGAGATGGGGCTTAAAGAATCCGGTGTTGTCCGGCTGATCCAAGGCGCCTACCACCTTCTCGGACTGCAGACCTTCTTTACCGCCGGAGCCGATGAGTGCCGCGCCTGGACCATCCATAAGGGTGATAAGGCCCCGAAGGCCGCCGGAGTCATCCACACTGATTTCGAAAGAGGCTTTATCAGAGCCGAAGTTATCAAATACGAGGACTATGTATCACTTGGCAGCGAAAGTGCCGCCAGAGCGGCCGGAAAACTCGCTACGGAAGGCAAGGATTATGTGGTCCAGGATGGTGACATAATGCATTTCCTGTTTAACGTTTAGAATATTCAAGAAATATGAAAGCTAAAGTTTTCGCCGCCTTGGCCGCGGCCCTGGCCATAACCATCGGATGCGCCACGACAATGAGCCTTCCTGACCAGCTTGACAAGTTCGTCGAGAAGACTGAAAAGGAATATAAGAATTACACCGAGGACGATTGGAAGAAATCCAAAGAGGAGTTCGAGGCTCTTTCCGCCCAGATTGAAGAGAACTATGATTCTTTCTCAACCTCCGACAAGGTGCGGAGCATGAAAGCTATGGGCAAATACGGCTCTCTCGTCCTGCAAAATGAGATTTCGGGTGCCTCTGAGGCTCTTGGAACTGTCTTGGAAAGCATTCCTGAGACTATCAACGGAATCATCAACGACATCGACACCACCGCAATCAGGAAAGGCGTTGAAGATGTCAAGAGCGGGCTTGAGGGAATCATTGAGAGTATCGACACCGCCAGACTTCGCAAATCTGTAGAGGGTCTGACAGAAAGCATTGACACAGCGAAACTTAGGGAAAAACTTGAGGCCCTCTCAAAGATCTTCGGATTAGAATAAACTCCTTAAATAAGAAAAAAACAGGCGGACCGGTTGGTCTGCCTGTTTTTATATTATTTGATCTCTACTAGAAGAAGCGAGCCCTGTAGTCCTTCACATCAGCGGCCTGCATCATCACAGGGAGAATCATCTGTGAAGCGTAAGAACTCATCTGAGTCGCTGAGTTTTTGGCATCCTCCTCGGTGTAGAAGGACTCCGTCTCGCGGGAATTCACCTTGAACACATAGGTTCCGATCGTTCCGGCGACGGGGCCGCAGATCTGGCCCTCGGGAGCCACGGAGGCGGCACCGATGAACTTGGGATCGAGACCCTGTCCGGCCAGAGAGGCGAACCTGACATCGACTCCTGAGCTGACAATGCTGTGGAGGGTGTCGGCGATGACCTGAAGGTCATTCAGACCCTTGATCTTCTCAGCCACGGTGGCGGCAGCCTTAGCGCTGGCGAGCTCTCCGTAGAGCTGCTGGTTGATCATAGGGCTAACCTCGGCGAGAGTAGCGATACCCTCTTTATGGATCTTCTTGACAGTCGTGATGAAGAAGTAGTTGTTATTCACCGTGATAATAGGAGAAACCTTGCCTTCCTTGTTGTCGAAAATCCACCTTGTGACTTCCTTGGCCTGATCGATAGCACCATAGTTTGAAGTGCTCTCGAGAACACCATTCATCGGGTGGGAATATGTTCCGCAAGAGTCAACGGCGGCGAGATAGTTCTGATAACCACCGGCGGCCAGGTTGGCGAATTTGCTGGCCTTGGAATAATAGTCATTGAAGGTCTCGTTGCTGGCGAGAGCGGTCTTGGAAAGGATCGCGACCTGCTTCTTGGCAATAGGAGCTGTCCTGTCAGTAACCTCAATAATGTGTGTTCCGTATTGGGTCTTGAGGATGAAAGGCTTCTTGACCTGGGCGGTGAAAATCGGATTGAATCCGGCCACCATGTAATTCTGGGTCATCCAACCAAGGTTACCCTGCTCTCCGTCAGTCGCGGACTGAGTGTCATCGGAATATGATGCGGCGAGGTTGGAGAAATTCTCACCCTTGCCAAGGACGTTGAGAAGGCTGTCAGCAAGATGGGCCTGGTTTGTTCCGCGGAGAAGGATGTGCCTTACGTACACGGAGTCGGGAATCTGGGCGGCATCCATGATCCTGGCGGCATAGAACACGTTGTTGTTGTCCTGGAAGATCGGGGAGGTGCCGGCGGCGTTGCTGAAAACGAAGGTGTTGACGTCAGTGTTGACGGTGTTCAGCTCGCCATCCTTGTACCAGCGCTCGTCGAGAGACCTTTCGGAATTCTTGGCGAGGAAAGACTTCATCGCGTCAGTTTCGGTAAACTCCTCATAGAGGTTGTCCATAGTCTCACGGGTAGCCTGAATGTCGGCATCTGAAGGCTTAACCTCGAAGACCACATATTCAACATCCCTTGAAGCGTTCTGCTTGAACATGTCCTTATGGTCCTCGTAATACTTCTTGATGTCAGCAGCCTGAACCTTGATGGTGGAGTCGGGGGTGAATCCAAGGGGAACCATAACGAAATCGACGTTGGTCGTGACGTTGTTCTCCTCAATGGCCTTCTTGAGCATCAACGGGTTCTGAATATTGCTCTGGTTGAAGAGCGAACCATACTTGGCATAATACTGCTGAGTGGTGACAGACTTCTGGAGATAGTCCCAGTAAGCGGCCAACCTTCCGGTGTTGTCCTGAGAGATATTGCTGATAAAATTCTGGAGGGCAGTCTTTGAGAAAACACCGTTCTCATCCATGAACGCGGGGTTTTGGGAGATAATAGGAGACACCATGTCACCGGAAAGAAGAGCTTTCTTCTCGTCATCACCGACCTTGATACCAGCCTCGTTGGCTTTCTTGGTGAAAAGATACCTGTCAACCAGGTTCTGCCAGGCGGCGTTGCGGATCTGCTCCTGCTGCTGCTCATTCTGGGCAGTGGAACCGGTCATAATCTCGTTGATAGCGGTGAAATTCTCAATATCCTGCTGGAAATCCATGTAAGTCACGGCCTTTCCGTTGATCTCACCGACATTGTTCTTAGAAGACATCATCTGAACCGCGGACTCAAGAGTACTCGGATCGATAATGAACGACAAAAGTGCCAGGGCGATGATAATGGATATCGCCAATCCGGCCTTTTCGCGAGTTTTTTGAAGAATCGCCATTTTGTATTGTTTTATTCTATAATTTCAACAAATAGGTATTGGGGTGCGAAGATAGTGATTTTTATTCAATTAATCATCTTTTTTTAAGGAAAGGCCCTATAAAGTTCACAGAGTCAATAACAACCCTCGTTGAGTCTTGAAGCACATACACATAGCTATTGAACGGCCTGTAAAGCACAGAGTTTCTGGCCATCTCGTCTGAACGCATACCATATCCCTGCATGAAGTCGTCCGGGGTGAACATACGCACGTAACAATCTGTGTATATCTCTTTATTCGCCTGATCCCAATACAGGGTGTCAGTCTGAAGAGTCTGTTGTTTCACGATGTTCTGTACCGTGACATTCCCGAAAGCGGACCAGAATTCCCTTGTCCCCTTTTTGGATTTGAAATGCTTGGCGTTGTTGGAATGAAGCACGGTCTCTAGCTGGTCGTCATCAGAGTACGCAAACACATGAAGCCCTTTCGGAAACAGCTCATAGGAACTGGTGTCATTCTCGTACCTTTCCATTACATCGGCCTCAACCCTCATTTTCAGCCCTCCATCGCGAGTCTGAACCATGAACAAACTATCGACAGTCTGGAGCGGGGTGTCTTCCAAATTCAGATGAGCGGCCTCGGAAAGTTTATTCGTACATGAATATACGACGAAAGCAACCGCCCAGGCGGTTGCAATCATCGATAGCATATGTGACAGGTGTCTCAACCTTATCGGCTACTTCTGGGTCCTTACGGTTGTGGTGGCGCGCATTCCTCCGCAGTTGACGGTGTAGGACTGTCCGTCCACGATGTCATACATAAAGGCCTCGGCCTTCTGAGGATAGTAAACGCTGTAGGATCCGATAAGCTTGTTGCAGTCGGCGGTGAGGGACTCATCGGCGGCCTTAGCTTTCTGGAGATAATCAACAGCGACCCAGTAGTTGGCCCTTCTCTCAACCTCGTTTCCTCCGCAACGGACAGAACCCCAAATGGTTCCGATCAGGTAGTAAGCCTTACCCTGGTTGGCGGGATCAAGCTCAGCGGCCTTCCTGGCGGCTTCGAAAGCCTTTCCGTTCATTCCGTTCTTGGTGCAGAATGTGGCGAGCTCGAGCTGGTAGTTAGCCTTGGCCTGGGCATCCAGATCCGGGAAAGCGAGGGCTTCCTCAAGATACTTGACAGCGGTGTCGTTCTCATCCTTGGAAGCGTGAAGCTTGTAAAGATAGTAAGCGGAAGCGGCTGACGGCTCGTTTGAGTGCATCTTGGTGACCGCCTTCAGGAAGAGGTCGTTGTTCTGGCAACCCTCGGTGTTACCCATCATCTTGACGATGTTGGTAACAAGCTCGATATTGTCTGGATCAGCCTCGTAACGAGGAGTGAACAGAGCGATAAGGTTGTCGCAGCTGGCCACCTGGCTGGTGATGAAAAGACCCTCGATGTCAGACTTGGTCTTGGAGACCTCCTCGGTCTGCTCGGCCTTGCCGACAAGAGCGATGGCGTTCTGATAGGTATTGATAACCTCCTCGGCGCCGAGGTTTCCATCCTTATACATCTCAATAGCGGAATTGAGCTGGAGAAGGAGGAGGCTGGGCTTTGTCTTTTCCTGGTTGACAGCGACGATCTTGCTCAGACCCTCGTACAGGGCCTTAGGATCTTTGTAGAACTGGGTCATGTACTGTCCCTTGGTGTTCATAGCCGCGACAGCATAGTTGGGATAATATTCAGCCCTGAGGTCGTTCAGCATAAGGAGCGAATCAACCAGAGCGGCGCGGGCGGCGGGATCCTTGGTCTTGTTAATCTCCTTTCCGAGCAGGGTCATACCGTTAAGAAGCATGTTCTGGCTTGCGGTAGGAGGGCAAAGCTTCATGGCGGTCCTCCAGTTAGGAAGGGCGTCATCATAGTTCTTTGCCTTATAATACTCTTGGTAATAAGACAGATACTTTATGCATTCGTCCTTGTTGGGACCGTATTTGTCCTGCGCGGAAAGATTCATTCCGAGCGTCATGGCGAAAGCCAGTAGTACAAGAGTGATCTTTTTCATGGTCTTTCTGTTTTATATTCGTTATTATCTTTATTCGTATCTCTGTTTTATGAACCAGATGTCATGCACGTTCAACCCTATGTTGAAATTGATGTATCGTTCCCTAATCATATTCCCGCTCAAAGCTCCTCTCTGCCCTATGTCAACTCCGAGTGTAACTCCGTTGTTGAGCTGGAATACTGGAAGGGTCGCTCCAAAAGTCAGACCAAAAGCGTTTATCTTCTGCCCGTCAATGGTGCAATACGCTTGGTCCCAATAAGTTCCGGCCCTATAAGTAATTTTCTTCCTATAGTACCTGATGTCGTTTCTATTAGGAACATAAGACATTCCGGCCCTGACGGACTGGGCTTGAGTCGCGGCGAAAACAGCATTTCCGACATTGGCGAACCCGGCGACCTTGTCCATTCCCGTGGAGGTCCAATCGGAACGGATGTAATTAACCTCGGCTGTCCATTTGTCCCCTCCCTTAAGAGCTATACCGAAACCCATCTCGCTGGCGAGCCTGACCTGTCCCTTGGCCAGTTTCTCTGAAAAAGAACGCGGGGAAGGTGTTGAATCGTTGATTGAGGAGATGGTCTGAACCTCAAACCTGTCAACTGTTCCCTTCAAGTCAGCACCAAGCTCATAGGTGGCTCCAAGAACCACCGAAGCCTTGTTGGATATCGGGAAGGCGTACTGAATCCCGAACTTTCCCTTAAAGGAATTAAGACACAGGGTGTAACCGCTCTTGATGCTCCTGAAAGAGGAGTCTGACATCGTGAACGAGTTGTCTTTGTGCAGGTTTCCGAAAATATACTGCACCTCGCCGCCTAAAGAGAAGCCTTTGAAGGGGGTAAAACCTCCGCCAAGGTACAACTTGGACAAGCTGCCGTAACCTTGCACTGTGTTGAGAATAGGACCTGTGACGGCTATTACGGCCGGATCTTTCTCCCATGAGGAAATATTATATCCGATGCTGCTGTAAGGTGACAAACCACCGTACATGGCGAAAGACTTCCACACCGGGAACGAAAGGGTGATGCTGTTTACATTGAAGGTGTTGTTTGAACTCTTGATGTCACCCTGGCCATAATACCTGTTACCCTGAACCAGACTGAAATCAAGCATAAAGGACTGAATGTCCCTCTCGGTCACGGCAGCGGGATTGAGAATGTTTATATTCCTTCTGTCCCTTGTCGCTATTCCGACTCCTCCCATGCTCCTGTTATAGGCCGATCCGAATCTTGAGACATCACCTACCCCATACATTGAGTAAGGGGAATAGGAGGTATATGCCTCTTCCTGCCCCCAGGAATCCAGGGAGCAAAAGATCAAGGCAAATCCAAGAAGTATGTTTCTAATCGTTCCTTTCCGCATAATTGTCAGCAATTATCGCTAACCCCATCAACACAAGATTGCAGACTACAAAGATGGAGTTTTTCATTCTTTTTGCAAAATATAAAGCGTCTCCACCTGTAAAAACAGGGGTTTTTTCAGGAAATTGAGACAAGTACCCCTGTATTTCAAACATTATGCCGCCAATCACTCCGGACTCAATTGAAGAAATTAGAGAATCTCCTATGGGATTGACTGTTGTAGGTGTGTCCACAAGCGGAAGCGACCTCGAATAACGGTTAAGTGCCTTGAATCTTGTCCTGCATCCGAGAGAAATGTTTCCTCCCTCATAAACCCCTTCCGGATCTATCAAGTCTATTGAAAGGGTGGTTCCGAAGTCAAACACTATGCTTCCTGTTCCCTTGAAAAGGTACCTGGCGGCTACCACGGAAGCTATCCTGTCCGGGGAAATATATTCAGGAATATTATTGTAAATAGCTGTGGCTGTGTGATTTATGTCTATTATAATAAGTTTTCCACAGATTCCTTGAAGGTGTTTTTCCTCCGACGGGTTTATGTCGATAGTTGAAGATATCACCATCACGAAAGGTTTCTCCTTACTGACCAGAGAATCAATGAACCCGAACATCTTCTCTCCCTGATAACGGAAAGTCTTGCCAAGGGTCATTCCCTCGGACCATGCCGCCTTAAGAGCCGTATTCCCTATCTCAACCAATAAATTCGGCATAACTCATCATGTTAATCGACGCAACGTGGACAATGCCACCGGAAGCGAGTCTATTCCCCTTGACACTATCTTCAGTTTACCTTCTGTCTGCTTAAGATTGAACAACTTCTCGTTAGCGCTGACTTTAACGAGGATATCCGAGAATATCTTTGTCTTGAAGAACGGAGACATCGGATTTGATATAAAGAACATGATCATCATCCCGTTCTTTATTATAATCTTCTCGAATCCCAGTTGTCCGCCGAGATTTCTGATCTTAACCACGTCGAATAGGTTCTCGGCCTCGACAGGCAAAGCTCCGAAACGATCTATCAGGCTATCCCTGAACCTCTCTATCTCCTTATTGTGGGATATATTGTCAAGCTGCTTGTAAATTCTTATCTTCTCGGCTGTTATGTCTATGTAAGAATCCGGGATCATGGCCAACTGGTCTGTCTCGATAGTGCAGTCTTTCGAGTAAGACTCCCCGCTTTCCCTGGACTTCATACCTGTCTCTACACCAAGTTCTTCCATAGCCTCGGCAAGAATCTTCTGGTATGTCTCATAACCCATATCCATTATGAAACCGCTCTGCTCTGCCCCAAGAAGATTACCGGCTCCACGTATATCAAGGTCCTGCATCGCGATGTTGAACCCGCTCCCGAGATCAGAGAATTCCTCTATAGCCTTGAGCCTTCTTCTGGCATCCTCTGTTATTGAAATAAGTGGAGGTACAATCAAATAACAGAAAGCTCTCCGGTTGGATCTTCCGACCCTGCCTCGAAGCTGGTGCAGATCACTCAATCCTATGTTCTGGGCCTGATTTATTATTATGGTGTTAGCGTTGGGAATATCCAGACCGTTCTCTATAATAGTGGTGCAAAGGAGCATGTCGTAATCGCCCCTTATGAAATCAAGCATCCTGTTTTCGAGTTCTTTAGGTTCCATCTGGCCATGAGCCACACATATCTTCATATCAGGAACCAGCCTATGAAGTATCTCATAAATAGAGGGAAGTTCCTCTACCTTGTTGTGAAGGAAGAACAACTGTCCGCCACGGGCAAGCTCATAATTGATTATGCTCTTTATCTCATCCTCGTTGAAAAGGATTATCTCCGTCTGGGTGGGAATCCTATTTGGAGGTGGGGTATTTATTATCGAAAGATCCCTCGCTCCGAGAAGTGAGAACTGCAGGGTTCTGGGGATAGGAGTAGCAGTCAAGGTCAGGGTGTCAACAGAAGACTTGAGTTGACGCAGCCTCTCTTTAGCTGAAACTCCGAATTTTTGTTCCTCATCAATTATAAGAAGACCTAAGTCCTTGAATTCGAATCCTTTCCCAAGCATTTTGTGGGTCCCTATAACTATATCCAGGGAACCATCCTTCAGCCTGTTTTTTATATCAGTTACTTCTTTCGCTGTCCTTAACCTGCTGACATAATCAATCGAGCAGGGGAAATCTTTCAACCTTGAAGAGAATGTCGTGTAGTGCTGCAGGGCAAGGATCGTGGTCGGTACGAGAACCGCTACTTGTTTTCCGTCTGTAGCAGCCTTGAAAGCTGCCCTTACCGCTATCTCAGTCTTTCCGAAACCAACGTCACCGCAGATTAGGCGATCCATAGGACTGGGATCTTCCATGTCCCTTTTGACCGCTTTGGTAGCTGTTTCCTGATCCGGAGTGTCCTCATACATGAAAGAGGACTCCAACTCTTCCTGAAGATAACTGTCTGCGGAGAAAGCGAAACCTTTAGAGGACTTCCGTTTAGCGTATAGTTGGATAAGGTCTTTAGCTATATCCTTTATCTTGGACTTGGCGCTCGTCTTGAGAGTCTGCCAAGACTTTGATCCGAGTTTGTTTATCTTCGGAGGTTCTCCATCCTTCGAGCGGAATCTGGATATTTTGTTAAGGGAATGTACAGAGACAAACACCACATCCCCATCCTTATACATGAGTTTCACTACCTCATGCATCCTGCCCTTGTCATCCCTCATCCTGACAAGTCCGCCGAAAACTCCCACTCCGTGATCAATATGGACTATGTAATCTCCTATATTGAAAGCGGTCAAGTCATTGAGGGTCAACTGTTCGCTCTTTTCAACAGTCCTTCTGACACTCACCCTGTGGAAACGGTCGAATATCTCATGATCGGAATAACAACAAACCTTATCCTGGTTATCTATGAAACCGGCGTGGATATTCTTTCCCTGGACAAAATCAGGAACAAGTCCCTTGTTTTCCTTAAGAATGGAGGAGAGGCGTTCTATCTGGGATTTTTTCTCACTGAATATAAATACTTTATATCCCCTTTCTATATTCTTTGCTATGTCAGCCGAAAGCAACTCGAAATTCTTGTTGAAAACAGGCTGGGGAGATATGTCGAACTTTATTACCTCATCGTTATCAACCTCAAGGGGAACATCCAGAAATACTTTCTTGAAGGGATCCGTTTCCTTGAAGAAATCATCCCTTCTATACATGTCAGAAGAGTCTGCCCAAACAACCGTCCCTTTAGGGAATAGTTGGGAAATACTTATCAGATTTTCTTCCTCATCCGAAGAAAGATCAGGGAATATGTCTATACTCTCACGTTCTTCTTTTGAGAGTTGGGTGTTGCAGTCAAACACATGGATACTTTCCACCTCATTCCCGAAAAATGATATCCTGAAAGGATAATTGAAAGAGAAGGAAAAAACGTCTATTATAGATCCCCTGATTGAGAACTGCCCGGGAGCGGAAATAAAATCAACTTTTTCAAATCCTTGTGTTACAAGTATTTCCTTTATTTTGTCATGAGATATTTCCTGTTCGGTACTTATTGTCAGAAGAGATTTCTCTATCTTATTGCCGGAAGGAATCCTCTCCTTCAGGGCATCCGGATAAGTTACTATGAAAAGTCTCTGGGAATTATCGCCGTTAGATATAAGCTTACCTATAGCGGAAGTTCTCTGGACACCGACAGAAGACTTGAAATTGCTCTTCTCCACCACCTTACCACTGTCAGGCAGATAAAAAACAATATCTCCTTCAACCAGGTCATAAAGGTCGGAGGCGCAATACTCAGCGCTTTCTTTATCAGGGAGAATGACGACATGTGTCCCGGTCTTAGCTACCTGACTTAATACGAACCATCTCGCGGAAAGGAAAAGCCCTTTACAATAAACTTCTTTCCTTACCGCTAGTCCTGAGGCTAACTCCGATGTCGATTTTTTACTTATCAACATTAATGGCCAAATGCGTGTTGAAAACCTGTTTAAACCTATGTTGAAATTCCTACCTTAATTGTCACTTTCGGGATACGGAGGTTTTATCAACAGTTTTTAAAGAATATTCCAATAGTCAAACACTAATATAATTGATACATTAAATAATTGATTATTAGAATATTCCTATAGTTATAAACATTTCAACAACTAAAACAAAACCATCAAATCTTATAAAAAATATCAATATATTTGTATCTGATAATTGACTCTCTGATGACAGACTTCAATCCTCGCGACACAAACGCTGACAAAGATAAGGATTTGGACGGAATTATCCGCCCGAGGGAACTGGAAGATTTCACTGGCCAGAAGGAGATAGTGTCGAATCTCAATGTTTATATTAAAGCGGCCAAAATGAGAGGGGAGGCCCTGGATCATGTCCTGTTCCACGGCCCTCCTGGTCTTGGTAAAACCACATTGGCGCATATCATAGCTAATGAGATGGGTGTCAATATGAAAGTGACCTCCGGACCTGTTTTGGACAAACCAGGTGACCTTGCAGGTCTTCTCACCTCGCTTGAGACAGGAGATGTGCTTTTCATAGACGAGATCCATAGGCTTTCTCCGGAAGTGGAGGAGTATCTTTACTCGGCCATGGAGGACTATGTTATAGACATAATGATTGACAAGGGACCTGGAGCGAGATCCGTGCGCATATCCCTCAATCCCTTCACTCTCGTAGGAGCCACCACCCGAAGCGGACTATTGACCGCGCCTCTTCGAGCCAGGTTTGGAATCACTTGTCCTTTAGAGTATTACGACACTACAGATCTTGTGAGAATAGTTAAAAGGAGTTCTCAGATTCTCAATGTCACAATTGACGACGCGGCTTCGAAAGAGGTAGCTCTCCGAAGCAGGGGGACTCCTCGAATAGCGAATGCCCTTCTGAGGAGGGTTCGTGATTTCGCACAGGTGATGGGTGACGGTCATATCGATCTTGATATAGCGAGATACGCTTTGAACAAGCTCAAGATAGACACAAGAGGGCTTGATTCCATTGACAATAAGATACTTAGGACTATAATCAACACTTTCAAGGGAGGCCCTGTCGGAGCCAATACTATAGCTACCGCTATCAGTGAGGATCAAGGTACCTACGAGGAGGTTTATGAGCCTTTCCTTATCAAGGAAGGTTTCATAGTGCGGACCCAGAGGGGAAGGATAGCCACCGAAATGGCTTACCGCCATCTTGGTTTGGACGCTGAACTTGAATCTAACAGGACAGAGAATGGCACGTTGTTTTAGATGGTTTTTGACCGCGGCCTTGACCGTTGTCTCTTTTCAGGCTTTCTGCTGCACTTCAGTGATAATTTCCGGCAACGCCAGGGTTGACGGAAGACCAGTGATGCTGAAGCATAGGGACACCGGTGAACTCAATAATATGATGCGGTGGTTCAAGGGACCGCAATATGATTTCATAGGTCTTGTCAACTCTTCCTCAAAAGGAGGTGAAGTGTGGTCAGGAACCAATTCAGCTGGTTTCTGTATTATGAATACCGCCACTTATGATCTTAAAGATGATGAGGTACCTTATTCTGAGATGGATAAGGAAGGTATAGTCATGTTCAAGGCTCTCGGACAATGTGCTGACCTCCGTGATTTTGAGCGCCTTCTGGAGTCTTTGCCTAAACCTTGGGGAGTGGAGGCTAATTTCGGGATAATCGACGCTAAAGGGGAAGCCGCTTATTATGAGGTAAATAACTATTCATATCGCCGTTATGATGTGGCTAACGAGCCGGAAGGTTACATGGTCGTGACCAATTTCACCAGATCAGGCCGCCCGGCTGAGAGAAAAGGTGAGGACAGGTTCGCCAAGGCTGTTGAGATCCTCAAAGGAATGGATATTTCAACAGCTGGTCACAAGGAACTTCTTAACGGCATCTCACGTTCTGGAAAACCGATCATGAGAGACATATCCGTCTCATCTATAGTGTTTGAGGGAGTGCTTCCCGGAGAGGATCCCTCAAATACTGTCGCCTGGACTGTTTTGGGATGTCCTACCACTTCCGTATATATTCCTCTAAAGGTTTTCGGAAGCGACCATATTCCCTCTTTCATGAAAGATTATAGAGGTGGTGATGAGGCTCAGATATGCAGTCAATCATTGGTTATCAAGGGAATATACGGTTTTGAGCATGGCTGCTCGGAAGAATGTGTAGAGGTAGAAAAATTCATAGACAACGGTTTTTCAAATAATATGTCATCTTCAAGATATGACCGTTTCGTCAGAAGGGCTTATCGGAAATATAAGATGATGTATCTCCGTAAATTGCCGAAAGTGGTGTCTTGAATTGTTTTATACGATAAAAATGATTAAAATTGCAGACTGATTTCGCTTTAGCTAATCATTAATTTCTAAAATATGGCCGATAAATTAATCTCAAAGATCCCCGACGGACCCTTGGCTGAAAAATGGACCAAGCGTAAGTCGGAGCTTCGTCTCGTTAACCCTAACAACAGGAGAAAACTTGAGATCATCGTGGTCGGTACCGGATTGGGAGGAGCTTCCGCAGCCGCTTCCCTCGGTGAGCTTGGCTACAATGTTAAAGTTTTCTGTATCAGTGATTCTCCCAGAAGGGCCCATTCAATCGCCGCTCAGGGAGGTATCAATGCCGCCAAGAACTATCAGAACGACAATGATGCCGTTTACAGGCTCTTCTATGACACCATAAAAGGTGGTGACTATCGTAGCAGGGAGGCTAATGTTTATCGTCTGGCTGAGGTTAGCGCGGCTATTATCGACCAATGTGTGGCTCAGGGAGTTCCTTTTGCCCGTGAATATGGCGGATATCTCGCTAACCGTTCTTTTGGAGGTGTCCAGGTGAGCCGTACTTTCTATGCTCGCGGACAAACCGGTCAGCAGCTTCTCCTTGGAGCTTATGCCGCTTTGAACCGTCAGGTTGCCGCTGGAACCGTGACAAGTTATCCTCGTCATGAGATGCTTGACCTTGTGATTGTCAATGGTCAGGCTAAGGGTATCATCGCCCGTAACCTTGTGACAGGCAAACTCGAGAGATTTGGAGCTCACGCCGTTGTAATAGCTACCGGAGGATACGGAAACACCTATTTCCTCTCCACTAACGCTATGAACAGCAACGGTTCCGCCGCTTGGCAGTGCTACAAGAAAGGAGCTTATTTCGCCAATCCTTGCTTCGCTCAGATTCACCCCACATGTATTCCCGTTCATGGAGAGCAGCAATGCAAGCTGACCTTGATGTCCGAGTCTCTTCGTAATGATGGACGTATCTGGGTTCCCAAGAAGATGGAGGATGTCATGAAACTCCGCAAAAAGGAGATCAAGCCCTCCCAGATACCAGAGGAAGACCGTGATTACTACCTCGAGCGCCGTTATCCCGCTTTCGGAAACCTTGTTCCCCGTGACGTGGCCTCACGTGCCGCTAAGGAGAGGTGCGATGCCGGTTATGGTGTGAACGAGACAGGTTTGGCGGTGTTCCTTGACTTCTCTGACGCTATCAAGAGACTTGGTCATCAGAGGGTTCAGGAGCGCTACGGCAACCTCTTCGACATGTATTTCAAGATCAATAACGTCAGCCCTTGGGAAGAGCCTATGATGATCTATCCCGCCATCCACTACACTATGGGAGGTATCTGGGTTGATTACGATCTCCAGACCACTATTCCTGGTCTGTACGCTATCGGAGAAGCCAACTTCTCAGATCATGGTGGAAACCGTCTTGGCGCGTCCGCTCTTATGCAGGGTCTTGCTGACGGTTACTTCGTGCTTCCTGTCACCATCGCTGACTACCTTTCCAACAAGTTCGCCGAGCCTAAGACGGACATCAACGATCCCGCTTTCGATGAGGCTGAGAAGGCAGTCCAGGCCAGAATTGACAAACTCTTCTCAATAAAGGGTAAGAAGACAGTTGATTCTCTCCATAAGAAACTTGGAAATATTATGTGGGAGTATGTCGGAATGGCCCGCAGTGAGGAAGGTCTGAAGAAAGCCATAGAGGAAATAAAGGAACTTAAGAAAGAGTTCTATGAGGATGTGTGTGTGCCTGGCGATCAGTACCAGTTCAACCAGGAACTTGAGAAAGCCTTGAGGCTTGAGGACTTCTTCGAGATCGGAGAATTGATGGCGCGTGACGCCCTTAACAGGAATGAGTCCTGCGGAGGTCATTTCCGTATTGAGAGCCAGACCGAGGAAGGAGAGGCCAAGAGGGATGACGCCAACTACATGTATGTGGCCGCCTGGGAGTACAAGGGTGAGGATAAGGAGCCTGAACTCCACAAGGAGCCTCTCAAGTACGAGTTTATCGAAGTTAAAACCAGAAACTACAAAGAATAACCGGATATGGATTTCAATCTTAAGATATGGCGTCAGAAGAACGCCCATGAGAAGGGTCATTTCGAGACCTACCACATCTCTGGAATTGAGGAGGATGCCTCCTTCCTCGAGATGCTCGACATTCTTAATGAGCAACTTATCCGGGAAGGAAACGATCCTGTGGCCGTTGAGAGAGGCTGCCAGAGCAGCGGTCCCGTGTCTTTCGACCATGATTGCCGCGAGGGTATCTGCGGAGCATGCTCATTGTATATTGACGGCCGCGCCCACGGTCCGGATGATCATGTGACCACTTGCCAGCTTTTCATGCGTCATTTCAAGGACGGAGCCACCATCACAGTTGAGCCTTTCAGAAGCCCTGCTTTCCCTATAATCAAAGACTTGGTTGTGGATCGCAGCGCCTTTGACAAGATTCTTCAGGCTGGAGGATTCATCTCTGTCCGTACTGGTGCCGCGCAAGACGGCAACGCTATTCTCATTCCTCACGAGGATGCTGAGAAGAGTATGGATGCCGCCGCTTGCGTTGGTTGCGGAGCTTGCGTAGCCACTTGCAAGAACGGATCTGCTATGCTGTTCGTCGCCGCAAGGGTCAGTTCCCTCGCTCTGCTTCCTCAAGGACGTCCTGAGGCTGCCAGAAGGGCAAAGAACATGGTTGCCAAGATGGAAGAACTTGGTTTCGGAGGTTGCACCAACACCAGGGCCTGCGAGATGGAATGCCCTAAGGGAATATCCATTGACCATATTGCCCGCCTTAACCGCGAGTTCCTAAAGGCCAAGTTTAGAGACTAAAAGCCAAGTTAAATACTTTATAAAAGAAGGAATCGGGATTCTACTGGTTCCTTCTTTTCTTTTCTTAGCTAACACATCCCTTCTGAACAGGAAATTAATAAGCCTCTTACGAAGATTTCTATCAGATAGGTGATGTGTCATATCTTCAGTGAAAAGACCAGGCACGACAGATTCTATCGCTTTTGAGGCAAGGGATATTTGAAAACCATTCTCGCTTAAAACAGCGTCTTCAGATACAATACTCCTGTCAAAATTGTCCTTTGTTCTATAAAGATACTTGACAGCGAGAATAGTGGTCAGGCAGCTCTGCAGAGGTTGTCCTTCCATGAGGTTGTCATGAATATTGACTAACGCGTAATAAGTCAAGTCCTCAGGAGCGAATCTGTTGATAATTGATTCAGAAACAGGAATTAAGGATATTCTTATAATTTCTTCGTTATCGATTTTATTCGCTGTCTCTATAGCGGAAGAAAGGTCTGATTCGGAAACGAGAATCTCTAAATTGTCAACCCACCAAGGTTTTTCCTGAAATAGAGACCGTATCGCCATATCCCCAGCAACCTTGAAGTGTATCCCTTTATCCTTGAATGATTTAACAAGCCTGTCGAGTATTACCTCGGAACGTAAATTCTTGAATCTGCTGTAAGATAAAACCCCATTAAGACGAGGAATTATATTACCTGGAAACTTTAAATCAGGACGGGTTTTCATCACATTGGCCAAGAGAATAATACACCTTATAGGCGCTTTCTCTATGTCCCACCCATTCAGAAAGGCGTCAAGATCCTCCTGTGTTCCATTATCTTCGAGAACAAGTCTTAATAATCCCTGGTCAATAGTTCCTATCGACTTTAATACTTGTTCCCAAAGGTTATTTATTATGCGTTTTTCCAGCCTCATTCTGATTCAAGCCCGATAAAGCCATCTCTCCTCAAGATCAGGGGATGGCAATATGGATCATAGAAACCTTCAATGTGAAGACTCATACAAGAACCGGCTCGGAAAAAGTCCTGAGTCAAGGGCTGATTCAAACCTAAGTCTATCAGGTAATCTCCATTGGCTATGTACTTTGGCAAGCGGATGCGTTTGACTATTTCAAATGGACCAGGAGAAAGGTTTATAATCTTATCCGAATATCTTCCTTCAATAAAGCTTGCGACAGGAGTCCCGTCAACCTTTCTTATAATCAATTTGATCTCGCACTTGATTGGATTATCTGTCTCTCCTTTGATGGCCACTTCCAGAAAATCTTGCCTTCTATTTATGGATTGCCGGTTCGACTCACTACCGTTAATTGATATGGAAGATATTGATATATAATCCTTTCTATAACTAATAGCGTCAACTATTTTTCCTTCCACTATCTTTCCGGCATCCTGCAGATAAAACTCAACAGCATCATCCACATTACCGTCGAAGATCATTTCTCCGTTGTTCAAGACAACCCCTCTTTCGCACAGATTCTTAATGGCTCCAAGATTATGGCTGACGAAAAGGACAGTACGCCCATCCCCGCGGGACACATCTTGCATTTTGCCGATAGCCTTCTTCTGGAACTCGGCGTCACCAACGGCCAGAACCTCATCAACCACAAGTATTTCCGGCTCCAGGAAAGCAGAAACAGCAAAACCGAGCCTCACGGTCATTCCGCTGGAATATCTCTTCACGGGGGTGTCTATATACCTTTCCACGCCAGCGAATTCTACGATGTCATTCAGCTTACGATTGATCTCAGCGCGGGTCATCCCCATTATAGATCCATTCATGTAGATATTCTCTCTTCCTGTCATCTCACCGTGAAAACCGGTTCCAACCTCAAGAAGAGAAGCGATCCTTCCCCTTGCCTTGATAGTTCCTGTGGAGGGTGATGTAACTCTGGAAAGAAGCTTCAGCAAGGTGGATTTTCCCGCCCCATTCTTTCCTATAATACCTACAACTTCTCCCTGCTTGACATCGAAAGTGATATCTTTCAATGCCCAAACATAATCTGAATTACCTTTCCGGGTCCTGTCATTGACTTCCCCCACTTTCATAAAGGGGTCTTCTTTGCCAAGAATCTTTGTCTGCCACCAGCGATAAAGGTCATTACGAAGGGTTCCTGTACCGACAAGACCTAGGCGGTACAGCTTACCAACGTGATCAAATTGGATGGCGATTTCATTCATATTTAGCAAAAATACAGAATAAATTCATAATTTCGCAGAATCCTTTAAGGACTAACGTCTGATTATAAGATTATGAGAAGCCAAAGAGCGGATGAAATACTAGAAAGAATATCTCATGAAGTATTTAATAATCATGAGGTTGACATGTTGCATCTCGCTTTTTCACCGTCTGTTTCGCAGGAGCGTCTTAACTCGGTTTTAAAAGGCTGGGATCTGAATCAAGAAGACATTAAATGTCGCACCATCGCTTTTAATTTGGCTAAAACCCATCCGGAAATCTCTTTTCCGGAAAAGTATCTGAAGACACTCCAGGACATTAAGCTTTCCTGCAGGGAACGATATCTGATGATATTGTCTCATTTTCTTAAGATAATCAAGGTTCTCGATAGCAAGGGCATAGACTATTTGTTGTTGAAAGGTGGCGCCATGAGGGTTTATCGTCCAGATTTCTCCAGATGGACCGCAGACATTGATATTCTTGTGCCTGAGGAAAGGTATAAAGAAGCCCAGGAAACCATTGAGTCAATAGGTTATATTCCTTTCAAAAGCATTCACAGCACAGGCTTTAAGGATCCCGCTACCAGGCAGGCTTTTGTGGACATCCACCGTTTTGTCGGTATAGGGACGGTCAAGGCAAAGATACTTAATGAAGACCTTGTCCGCCGTTCAATCTCCCTTCCATTCTCTTCTTTGACCGTCCGTGTACCTGCTCCAGAAGATATGGTCTTTATTTCCTTAGTCAATTTCTGGAAGAATGTCATGGAAAGGACCAGCGATAACAGTGTGGCGAACCTGTGTTTTGACCTTAAGTTTCTTAAGGAATATAATGGGGCTCTTAACTGGGAAATCATCCGCTCCGAAGCCATTGCCACAGACACCGTGGAGGCCGTTTATATAGCCAAAAAGATTCTTTCTGAGGTACTTCCGGACTTCTTTCCAACTAAGTTCATAGAAGGCGATATAGACCCTTACAAGCTTGCTAAATTAATCTCTCGTATGTGTTATACCAGAGACTCTGTCCGCGTGTTGAGACAGTTCAATTTATCAGAGGCTTTTAAGAATCTTGGGAGCTTGTCCAAATATTTCCTTTATAGATGTAAATTCTTCGTTGTGAAGAGGTTCCATCTGATTTTACCATAGAAAATTATTGAACGGGTATCTTCCCGCATGTATCTCCGCCACCATCTTGTAGAGATCGTTGCGGAGTTTCTCAATATTTGTCTTGTTTATGGCGGACATGAATATGCAAGGAGTCTTCTCCTGGGCGATCCACGAGTTCTTCAGTTCCTCCAGAGTCAGATTCTCTTTTCCTTTCGGCGTCAGAGAGAACTCGTCATATTCCTCATATTGATAAGCGTCTATCTTATTGAATATCACATAAACAGGCTTATTGGCGGCCCCGATGTCCCTAAGTGTTTTCTCAACAACTTCCATCTGCTCTTCGAATCCGGGATGTGAGATGTCCACAACATGAAGGAGGATGTCAGCCTCACGAACCTCGTCAAGAGTGCTCTTGAAGGCCTCCACAAGCTGAGTCGGAAGTTTCCTTATGAAGCCGACAGTGTCGCTCAGAAGGAATGGAACGTTCTCAATCACCACCTTTCTGACGGTTGTGTCGAGGGTAGCGAAGAGTTTATTCTCAGCGAACACGTCTGATTTAGCCAGCAGGTTCATGATTGTGCTTTTACCCACATTCGTGTAGCCTACAAGCGACAGACGCACCATAGAGCCCCTGTTTCCCCTTTGTGTGGCCATCTGGCGGTCCACCTTCTTGAGTTGCTCTTTAAGCCTTGAAATCCTTTCCTTGACTATACGGCGGTCTATTTCTATCTGGGTCTCACCCATACCGCCACGTGTTCCCATACCACCTCTCTGTCTCTCAAGGTGAGTCCACATGCCGGCGAGACGAGGCAGCATATAGTTATACCTTGCGAGTTCCACCTGCATTTTGGCGTACGAGGTCTTTGCCCTTTGAGCGAATATCTCGAGGATAAGGCTTGTTCTGTCAATAACCGAAGCGGTCTTGATGACCTTCTCGATATTGCGTTGCTGCATCCCGGTCAGCTCATCGTCGAAAATAGCGTAGGTGATATTGTTATCTTCGCAATAATCAGCTATTTCCTGAAGTTTTCCACTTCTAATGTAGGTCGATTTCTCGGGCTTGTCCAGCCTCTGGACAAACTTTTTGTCACCGATTGCCCCAGCGGTTTCGGCCAAAAATTCAAGCTCGTCCAGGTATTCCACAACCTTCCTCTCATCATCGTTCTGGCGTATGATTCCTATGAACACCGCCTTTTCTGTCCTTTCTTCTATTATTTCTTTCTTTTCTGCCATTCTGATAATACTATTCTGTCATTCTGAGCGAAGCGAAGAATCTTATCAAAAAAGGCCATCCGGTTGGGGACGGCCTTTAAGTCATTTGCTCCTTGATTATCGGAGCTGGAAGATCACAGGGAAGGTGTAGGTAACCTTGACGGCGCGGTCACGCTGCTTTCCGGGCTTCCACTTGGGAGAGCTCTGGACAACACGGACAGCCTCTTTGTCAAGTGATGAGTCAACACCTCTGAGGACCTTGACATTGGTCACTGAACCGTCCTTCTCAACCGTGAACTGAAGGGTTACACGGCCCTGGACACCATTTTCCTTGGCGATCTCAGGATAGACGAGCTTGGAGTTGACCCACTTGGAGAACTCGTTGGCGTCTCCACCGTTGAAAGAAGGCTTCTCTTCCACAAGCTGGAAAGGAATGGCCTCTTCCTCAACGACTTCTTCCTTGACTTCCTCAACATAGTCCATGATCTCAACACCGAGGTTGGCGTCGTCCTCAAGGCTCATGAAGTTGTCTTCCACCTTGATGTCATCCTCGACGATATCGATCTGGTCTGACAAAACAGGCATCTGTGGTGCCTCAGGCGGCGGGGGAGGGGTCTCCTGGGTGATAGGAACCATCTCCTCGACTTCCACAACCTCTTGGTCAGTGTCGAACATGGCGACTGTTTTCTCCTTTGTTCCATAGGAGAAAGCTCCCCAGACAACGAGAAGCGCAGCCACGAGTCCGATCTCTGTAAAGAGCAGTCTCCTGTTCTCAAGATTGGCTTTTTCGGTTTTCTTAACTTCCATATTCAGTGAGTTTATACGTCTACATTAGGCTTCCAAAGTTATAAATAATAATTTTCATTTCAAATTTTTTGAATTAATAGTTGTAGATTTGTGCAAACTTTTGCAAACATCATGCTATGATAAGGTATTTTACAGAGGACGTGAAATTTGTATTGAAGGACAAATTAGCCAATAACCGTTGGCTGAAGATGGTCGCCGGAAGCGAGATCCGTACAATCGGTGATGTTAACATAATATTTTGCTCCGACAATTACATTCTGGATGTCAACATGAGATATTTGCAACATGATTATTTCACAGACATAATCACCTTTGATTATTGTGAAGGAAAAACTCTGTCAGGTGATCTGTTCATCAGTGTTGACTCTGTCCGGGAGAATGCTTTGGAATATGGGGTCGAGTTTGATGAGGAACTTCACAGGGTGATGGTCCATGGTCTTCTTCATCTTATAGGTTATGATGATCACACCCCCGAGGATGAGAAGACGATTCACGAGAAGGAAGATTATTATCTGAAACTGCGTTCTGTTGTTTAGCCTGATGCAAGGGGTTTATGATATAATAGTAGTAGGGGGTGGACATGCCGGTTGTGAGGCAGCGGTCGCCGCAGCTAACCTTGGCTGTTCGGTTCTGCTGCTTAATGCCGATTTGAGAAGTTTCGCCAGGATGTCCTGTAATCCCGCGGTGGGTGGAATCGCGAAGGGACAGATCGTCCGGGAAATCGACGCGCTCGGTGGAATGATGGGTCTTGTCACGGATGCCACGACTCTTCAATTCAGGATGCTTAATCGCTCAAAGGG
Source organism: uncultured Bacteroidia bacterium (assembly GCA_902785825.1). Taxonomy (GTDB): domain Bacteria; phylum Bacteroidota; class Bacteroidia; order Bacteroidales; family UBA932; genus Cryptobacteroides. Next base: position 191,058 of record CACZZZ010000009.1, on the reverse strand, counting down.
TCCGGCGATGTGGAGTCCAAGGGCACAGTGCGATAAACAAGCCTTTTCTCTACGCTGGCGCAAAATTCTCGAAACTCATTGTAAATTAGATATTTACGCAGATTTTGCGGAGTTTTTCCTCTTTGAGAATTCAAAAATCGTCGGCGTCCGTACAACTACCGGGGCAATTTTCAAGTCTCAAGCGGTTATTTTGACTGCCGGAACCTTCTTGAATGGAAAACTGTTCATCGGAAGGACTACTTTTGAAGGAGGCAGGATAGGGGAGCTTTCTTCTCATGGATTGACGGAACAATTGTCAAGTCTCGGCTTGAAGACAGGAAGGATGAAGACTGGCACTCCTCCCAGGATTGACATTTCTTCTGTTGACACAACCAGACTTCTTCCGCAATTAGGGGATCAGGATCCTGAGCGGTTCTCATACCTTGATGTCCCATCATCCATTCAAGGTGGGGATCCCCAGATGAATTGCTTTATTCTTCATACCAACGGAAAGGTTCATGACATCCTTCGGGAGGGATTTAAAGACTCGCCGCTTCTTAATGGTTTAATCACAGGAAAAGGACCTCGCTACTGTCCCAGCATCGAGGATAAGCTGCGTGTTTTCCCGGATAATGATTCTCATCAGCTATTCCTGGAGCCGGAAGGAAGAGACACTAACGAATATTATCTGCAAGGATTCTCCTCATCTCTTCCTCTTCAAACGCAGCTGGATGCCTTACATGCGATAGAGGGCTTAGAGGAAGCCAAAATATTCAAGCCGGCTTACGCTGTTGAATATGATTATTTCGATCCGACGCAGCTTAAGGCCACGCTTGAGTTGAAGGATATCGAGGGTCTTTATTTCGCTGGCCAGGTTAATGGTACCACTGGATATGAGGAAGCTGCGGCGCAAGGCCTTGTGGCCGGTATAAACGCGGCGTTGAAGATACAGGAGAAAGATCCGTTCATCCTGCGAAGAGACGAATCGTATATCGGTGTTTTGATTGATGACCTGATTACGAAGGGGGTTGATGAGCCATACCGGATGTTTACTTCCAGGGCTGAATATCGGATACTCTTAAGGCAGGATAATGCCGATTTCCGTTTGACAGAAAGGTCTTACAGAATTGGTCTCGCTTCAGAAAAGCGTTATAACAAAATGGCCTCCAAGCGTGATGAGGTGGCGATTCTCAGAGAAAAGTGTGAGAATATCAAGTTAAAAAAGGAAGTTGTAAATCCTTATCTTGAATCACGAGGATCCACTCCTTTGACAGACTCAAAACGCTTGGTTGAACTGGCTTCCCGTCCAGAGGTTAATTTGTCGGAATTGCTGAAAATTGTTCCACGTGGAACAAATTATTCTAAAGAAGTTGTAGAATCAGTGGAGATCGAGATCAAGTATAAGGGATATATAGAGCGCGAGCGTGCGGTTGCGGAGAAAATTTCCCGGCTGGAAAACTTGCGTATTCCTGAAGGATTTGACTTTGATAATATCTCCGGGCTATCTATAGAATGCCGTCAGAAGTTTAACCGTTATCAACCTAGAACGATCGCCCAGGCCTCCAGAATCTCCGGCGTTTCTCCATCTGACATCTCCATCCTCCTCGTTTATTTCGGAAGATAGATTCTTCGCTTCGCTCAGAATGACATAACCTACATCATCTGGAGGGCAGACTTGATGATCTGCTCGACTTTGGCGTTGGGGTTGGCTTTAAGGATGGCTTGGATGGCTTTATTGACGGCCGGCTTGGCAAAACCGAGCATTACAAGAGCCCTGGAAGCCTCTTCCACTATCTCGCTTCTTCCAGCTCCGCCGAACAGTTCTGAAGAGTCCGCTCCCTCGCCCTTGACAACCTTATCCTTGAGCTCAATAATAAGCCTTTGAGCGCTTTTTACGCCAATGCCCTTCACGCTCTTTATCCTGGCCACATCCTCGGACAGAATCGCTTGACGAATCTCTTCAGCTGAAAGAGAAGAAAGCATCATTCTTGCTGAAGACACACCAATACCAGAGACGCTGATCAGCAACTCGAACAGTTCCCTTTCGTCCTTGGTCGCGAATCCGTAGAAATCCTCCATATCCTCGCGCAGGTAATGGAAGATATAAACCTTCGCCTCTTTTTTCTCCTGGAGGGCCTGATAAGTTTGCAGGGAAATAAGGATGCTGTATCCGATGCCATTATTCTCCAAAGTCAATTCGGCGGGGGAGAGTTCGGTGATGGTGCCTTTGATGTAGTCTATCATGTGTCTTTGTAATTATTCTCAAATATACAAAATCTTAAAGAATGATTTGTTAAATTTGTAGGATAGAGCATTGAATTGTCAGATGAGAATCCAGGATATAAGGGAAATGTTTCCGGCGTTGTCCGGCAAAGTCTATGGCAAGCCACTGGTGTATTTTGATAATGCGGCCACGGCCCAAAGGCTAAAGACCGTCGTGGATAAGATGGATAGTCTTGCTTTGGGAGTGAACGCCAACATCCACAGGGCCGTTCACAAGCTGGCGGCAGACGCTACAGAGGAATATGAGAGTACCCGCGACGTTGTCCGTGAATATATCAATGCCGCTTCTCGTGAGGAAATCATATTTACCTCAGGAACAACGGCTTCCATTAATCTTGTCGCTTTTTCACTGGGAGAAATCCTGGTTGGGGAGGGTGATGAGATCATTGTCTCGGAGGAAGAGCACCACTCCAACATTGTTCCTTGGCAGATGCTTTGCCAAAGAAAGGGAGCGAAGCTTAAAGTTCTTGGAGTTGACGACGAAGGACACCTTAAAATAGAGGAACTGGAGTCGCTGATCAGCGAGCGAACCAAACTCTTCGCGGTAGCTCACATTTCCAACGTCCTTGGGATTGTAAACCCGATTAAACAAATCGTAAATATTTGTCACTCAAAAGGTTGCCCTGTTCTCGTTGATGGTGCGCAAGGTATAGTCCACGAGCGGGTAGATGTCCAGGATCTTGATTGCGATTTCTACGCTTTTTCAGGACACAAGATATATGCGGCCACCGGAACGGGAGTCCTTTATGGGAAGAAAAAATGGCTGGAGCAAATGGTCCCTTATCAAGGCGGCGGAGAGATGATCTCGACCGTTAAATTCTCAGGCACCACGTATGCCCCTCTTCCCGGAAAGTTTGAGGCCGGCACCCAGAACATTAATGCGACACCTACTTTGAAGCCGGCTATAGAGTTTTTGAAGTTGTTGAGGGATAGTGAGTTACAGGGGGAGTTGAGTAGTGTGAAGGAATATGTGGAGAGATCCTTCGCTTCGCTCAGGATGACAAAGGTCTATGGGGTTCCACGTGGAACAGAAACTAAGATTCCGCTGTATTCATTCTGCGTGGAAGGTGCTCATCATGAGGATCTAGCGTTGATTCTCGACAAAATGGGTATTGCGGTCCGTTCTGGGCAAATGTGTGCGGAACCAATAATGGACAGGTTCGGAGTGACAGGAATGGTAAGAGTTTCCCTTGCTCCTTACAATACTATGGAAGAGGCTGAATATTTCTTTAAGTCGCTTGAAAAAGCGATCTCAATGCTGGTTTAAGTGGATAGGTATGATTACGTTGGAAGAAGCTAAAAAAGCTGTAATAGAAGATTTCTCGATGTACGATGAGTGGCTCGATAAATACGAGTATCTCATTGATTTAGGTAAAAATCTCGAGCCTTATCCAGACGAGGATAAGACTGATGACAAATTGATTAAAGGTTGTCAATCAAGAGTTTGGCTCGATGCTGGGATTGAAGACGGAAAACTTGTGTTCAAGGCCGACAGTGACGCCATTATCACAAAAGGAATCATTTCTCTCTTGATAAGCATATATTCCGGAAGAGATCCGAAGGAGATTGCGGAGGATGATTTTGGCTTCATTAATGAGATTGGGCTTAAGGAGAATCTTTCTCCGACAAGGGCCAACGGACTCGTCTCGATGATAGCGAGGATTAAAGAGCTTGCCGAGTCATATTCCTCCCCAAAGAACGACGAGGTTTTGACAGCCGAGGACGCGAAGGAATTGGCTCCATTGTATGATAATGTGGTGCTCGCTCTCAAGCAGGTCTATGATCCCGAGATTCCGGTCAATATTTATGATTTGGGGCTGATCTATGAGCTCGTCATCAATAAAAAGCACGAGGCTTTCATTAAAATGACATTCACGGCCCCGACCTGCCCCATGGCTGACGAGGTGCTTGCTGAAGTCAAGAAAAATGTCGCGGATGTACCTGGAATTAAAGCTTGTGAGGTCGAGCTGACATTTGAGCCGCCGTGGGATCAATCAATGCTCTCAGAGGAAGCGCGGGTGGAGCTTGGCTTGGACGGATAATACAGGAATATTTGAATAATAACTAATAACCACATAACCATGAGAAGGATATTATTATTGATCACTTTGATTCCGCTTCTCGTCGCGGGGTGCGGAAACAAGGGAGAGAAAGACAGCCAGGTCATTAACCTGATAATGGAGACGGACATCGGGAACGATGTCGATGACGCCTTGGCCATGGATATGCTCTACAAGTACCATGACGCCGGAACAATCAATCTTCTTGCGGTTTGTATTAATAAAGAAGGTCCCGCTCCAGGAGAGTTCACCGATATTCTTAACACATGGTATGGTCATCCTGACATTCCTATCGGCATCATCCGCAAAGGGGCGTTTTGCGAAAATGACGGTGTCAACTATGCTAAGGCGGTTGTAAACCTGAAGGACGAAGAAGGGAAGCCGTTGTTTGCCAGATCATTAAAGGGATATGACAATCTTCCGGAAGCTCCGGAGCTTTACAGGAAAATCCTCTCTAAGGCTAAGGATAAGTCGGTGACGATAGCCTCTGTCGGGTTCTCAACCAATCTTGCCCGGCTCCTTGAGACCGGCCCTGATGAATATTCAAAGCTGGACGGAAAGGCTCTTGTCGAAAAGAAGGTCAAACTGCTCGTGACCATGGCAGGGCAGGTTTCGGATCCGAAGTATCATGAATATAACATAATCAGGGACGTCCCCGCGGCGCGGAAGGTTTTCGCCGAATGGCCGACGCCCATCGTAACGTCTCCTTTCGCCGTCGGATGCGCTGTCGAATATCCGTCCAAGAGCATTGAGAATGATTTTGGTTGGGCCGGTCCGCACCCGATGATAGAGGCGTATAAAGCATACGCCCAGATGCCTTATGACCGTCCGACTTGGGATCCTACCGCAGTGCTTTATGCGGTTGAGGGAGATAAATGGTTCAAGGTTTCGGAGCCTGGTAACATCGAGGTAACTGAAGATGGAGGCACCATTTTCACCCCTGATGCTAATGGTTCGAGACGTTATCTCGAGGTTAACCAAGAGCAGGCGGATGCGATCCTAGCTCATTTCATTGAGATGATCACGTCCCGTCCTGCAAATAGGAAATAATTGATTATAATAAACTTATAACCAAAATGAAAGGCAAGATTCTGGTGATTGGAAGCACCAACACCGACATGACAGCATTCTGTTCCAAGATGCCTGCTCCCGGAGAGACGGTGCTCGGAAACGACTTCGTGATGGGTCCTGGAGGAAAGGGAGCTAATCAGGCCGTCGCCGCCAAAAGGCTTGGCGGTGACGTTAAGTTCATTTGCAAGGTCGGAGACGATATATTCGGAGAGAATACCATCCGCCATTTCAAGGAAGAAGGTCTTGACACATCTGGCGTCATGGTCTCCGGTAAGCCTTCAGGAGTGGCTTTGATAACTGTTGATGAGAGTGCTGAAAACAGCATTGTGGTCGCTTCTGGAGCCAATAATGATTATTCGGTCGAGGATATTCATGGCTGCGCCGAAGCGATTAAGGAATGTGACATCCTGCTTATGCAGCTTGAGATTCCTGTTCCTGCGGTTGTCGAGGCCGCGAAGATAGCTCATGAGGCAGGAAAGACCGTGGTACTCAATCCTGCTCCAGCCCTTGATTTGCCGGAAGAGATATTCAGGTACATATCCCTGTTTATTCCGAACGAGAATGAGCTTGAGAAATATTCCGGACTTCCTGTAAGTGATGAGGCTTCGGCCGCACAGGCGGCCTGGGCGCTGATGTCCAGTGGTGTCGGGAATATAATAGTCACCATGGGCAGCAAAGGATCCTTGATTTGCAGGGAGAATCAGGCAAGTTTCGTGGCCGCGAGAAAGGTGGAGGCCGTGGACACAACAGGAGCGGGGGATTGCTATTGCGGGGCGCTTTGCGTGGCTCTCTCAGAAGGTGAGACCCTTGAGGCCGCTGCGGAGTTCGCGACGAAAGCCTCTGCCCTGGCAGTCCAGCGTCCCGGAGCACAAAATGCTATGCCTTATAGAAAGGAAATAGTTGATTAATAACTAGTTTGATGGATAGAAGAGATTTTTTGAAGAATTCGGCTTCAGCTGCCTTGACCGGGGCGGCGATGACCATTCCTGGTATCGGAGCGATTGGAGCCCAAAAGCCTGGCGAAGAAGAGAAAACCCCCGCTGACGGAATTGCCCACCGCCTGAAGTATAATAAGGACGGCAAGATAAAGATCGTCCAGTTCACCGACACACATTACGTCACCGGTGATCCGGATTCCGAGCGGGCCCTAAAGACTGTCATCCAGACCCTGGATGCGGAAAAACCTGATTTTGTGATACATACCGGAGATATTGTCTTCGGGAAGCCTGCGGGGCGGTCAGCAAGGGAGATTCTCCAGCCTCTTGTGGAGAGAAGGATTCCCTTCGCTGTGGCCATGGGCAACCACGACAGTGATTTCGACCTTTCAAGGACGGAAATGTTCAAGGTTCTGCGCTCGATTCCTGGTAACGTAAACACCGTGGATGACGACGGAATATCCGGCTGCTCCAACGACATCATAACTATTTCCGGAAGCAAGGGAGTTGACAGGATCCTGTATTTATTCGATTCCGGCAATAGGGAAGAAGTGGGCGGCGTCAGCGGCTGGGGATATGTCCACCAGGACCAGGTCGCATGGTACAAGAACCATAGCCGCGAGTTCACTAAAGCCAACGGCGGCAAGCCGGTCCCTTCGGTCGCATTTTTCCATATTCCTGTACCTGAATACAATGAGGCTTTGAGGGATCCTTCAAAGGTGCTTATGGGCAACATCGGAGAGGAGCCATGCTCTCCGTCGGTCAATTCCGGCCTTTATCTCGCCATGAGAGAGATGGGCGACGTGCAGGCTATCGTCACCGGGCACGACCACAACGATGATTTCGTCATGAAATGGCGGGACTTCTTCTTCATTTACGGCCGCTTCAGCGGTTGCGACACTGTTTATAATGACCTCAAACCAAACGGGGCGAGGGTCTTTGAGTTTAAGGAGGGAGACGACGGGTTCCGCACATGGGTGCGTCTTTACGGCGGCAAGATCGAGCAGGACCTGTACCTCTATCCCGGAATGAAGAATCTGACAACACCACGAGAATAAACTTTTATGAATATGAGAACACGCATATTATCAATCATTTCCATTGCGATGCTGGCTGTGCTCGCCAGTGCTTGCGGTGATAAGCCCGCGAAACCTACAAGCCTTCCTTCGGAAGTCACTATCTCCAAGGAAAAGCTGATGGACAAGATTAAAGGTGGCTGGGCAGGCCAGATGATCGGCTGCACCTACGGCGGCCCGACTGAGTTTGTCTATAGTACGCTGATTAACGACAACATCCAGATCCAATGGCCGGAACATCGGATCAAATGGTATTATGACAAGGCTCCCGGACTGTACGACGACATCTACATGGATCTTACCTTTGTGGAAGTTTTTGAGAAAGAGGGACTTGACGCTCCGGTTGAGAGCTTTGCCAAAGCTTTTTCCACTGCCGGTTATCCCCTTTGGCACGCCAACCAGGCTGCCAGGAACAACATCCGAAACGGCATCATGCCTCCTGAGTCCGGTTTCTGGAAAAACAATCCCCATTCTGACGATATCGACTTCCAGATCGAGGCTGATTACGCCGGCCTTATGGCTCCTGGAATGGTCAACGCCGCGACTCATTTCACGGACGACATCGGCCACATGATGAACTACGGAGATGGCTGGTACGGCGGAGTCTATGTCGCCGCAATGTATTCTCTCGCTTTTGTGACTGACGATGTGGAATATATTGTCAAAGAGGCACTTAAGACCATCCCTCAGCAGAGCAAGTACTACCAGTGCATGGCTGACGTCATTAAGTGGCATGAGGAATATCCCGACAATTGGGAACTCACATGGGCCAGAGTCGAGCGCAAATGGGGCTTCGACGTCGGTTGCTCTGAGGGAGCTTTCGGCACTACTAATATCGACGCCCTTATCAACAGCGCCTACATCATCATGGGACTCCTTTACGGCGAGGGCGATTTCTACAAGACGATCGATGTCTCGACCCGCTGCGGAAAGGACTCTGATTGCAACCCGGCATCCTCTGGCGGTATCCTTGGCGTTATTCTCGGGTATGAAGGAATCCCTGATTATTGGAAGAAAGGCATGGCCGAGGTTGAGGACAGGAATCTGGCCTACACGGATATATCCATGAACAAGGCTTACCAAATGTCTTTCAATCAGGCGCTTAAGGTTATCGAGAGATATGATGGCAAAGTCGGTTCCGACGAAGTCACGATTAAGACCCAGACTCCTGAGGCTGTCCGTCTGGAGCAGGGATTTGAGGGTCATTGGCCTATCAAGAGAAATGAGATCAGAAAGCAGATAGCTGATTGCGGCGAGCAGGAATTCAACGGCAAGGGAGTCGTGTTCACTTATCTCATGCCGATGGACAAAAGAGATGCTCCGACTGGCTATGTCGCTGAGGTTGAGGTATATCTCGACGGCGCTCTGGACCAGACGGTGAAACTTCCCGCCGACAACAACAGCCGCAGGCTCGATCTCTATTTCAAGTATGATCTTCCTCTCGGGAACCACAAGGTCTCCTTCAAGGTCAAGAATCCAGACACGGCCCATCCCGTTGAGGTCCGCTCCATGATCATCTACTCCGACAAGCCCGCCGCGATTCAGCACCAGTAGATGCTCGCTCCCTGAGCGGAGCGTCGGGCAAGGTCTAAAAATAGCCTTTCGACCTTGCCTCCCTAATCGGCTTCCCAGCACCGCCAGGGCCACATTCCCCAGGCAAGGTCTCCCACCCAAAATTAGACCTTGCCTGTTAATCGCAACCCATCCGGTCCCTGAGCAGAGTGCTGCCATGAGCTTGTCGAAGGATTGAAGGGCCAACCCCTCCGGTCCCTGAGCGGAGCCGAAGGGCCGACCTGTCATCCTGAGCGCAGCGAAGGATCTGAAAACGAAAAGGTTCCGAGATATTCCCGGAACCTTTGTTAATAATGGAAAAGCTGCGACTAAAATCGGTAAGTCAAACCTACGGTCCAGGCGTACTTGTCTTTTCCGTTGACTTTACCCCAGTCGTCTCCGACGCTAAGGGAGAAACGCTTGTAATCCACACCGACCGCGGCCTTGAAGAAATGTCCGCAACCATTATCGGGATATGGAGTTTTCATAGTTTTCAGGGACTTTGTGTAATCTGCCAAAAGGCCGGCCTTCAAGTCAATGAATGGACTGAAAGTTTTGTTCAATAGACTATAACGAACCTGGGCAAAAACAGGAACAAGAAGGGAGTTCACATCTTGAACAGAGAATTTCTGGGTTTTGAACCCGACTCCGACACCAGTGAACAATCCTGGCAAGACGTTATAGCCGGACGACACCGACGCATAACCTCCACTGAATCCTTGGTTGAACATTGTCCCGACTTCCACTATCCCCGCAGGGCCTTTCTTAAAACTAGAGTTCACGGCTTCTTGAGCATTAGCCATCACGACAAAGCACATGAAAATCAATGAAATCGACAATTTCTTTTTCATTTTGTTAAAATTATAAATTAGAATCAATATTAGAAGTTATACTCAATCACAGTCCCCCTTATTTCATTATCTCTTACTGTAAGCCCGAACAGTTTCTGGTGAATAACATGGAAATTTCCATTTACATAGTCTTTCCCTGCGGTGTAACCACCAAAGGGAACCACGAATCCCATTTCAATTTTAGGGTCTGTTTTCTTTTCAATATTATATGGGAATACAGTGACGGCTTGTGTGTTGTTTATTATATATCTTACAGCATTCGCATTATTGCTGTTAGCTATATTCTTAATTGTAGGGTCTGTTACGGATCTTAAAACATAATCAATAGATTTATTATAAAAGTCATATCTATTCACTACGTGATATTGTTTAGATCCGTAGTAAACAGTGCTTACTGTTTCGTTTGGGAATTTTGCTTTATTGGGAAGCTCTTCGAATAGAGACAATTCAATGATTCCGGCTTCCATGTCTCCTGAGATTTTATCCCAATATCCCAAAGCCCTCTTTTTCATGGTTTTTGTTTTTAAACCAGTATCTGTTCCAATACCATAATCTTGATGGTAAATTTTAGTATCATTGCAATGTTTTCCATCAGCGAAGAATTGTTTTTGATTAGAGGCGGATGGTTCGGTAAAAGTTTTATTCCAGAAATACCTCCAAAGTTCATTTTCTCGAACTTTGAAACCAACAGAAGCTGCAGTTATTTGCTCTTCGTTTAGAGAACCGGACAAATTGTTGTACCCGCTTCTTGTCTCTATATATGATGATTCAGATGGTTTCTCTATGATTTTGAAAGTATCATATAAATAGATATCTTCATAACCTTCGATCTTGTAAAAATTAGAATTTGAGAGCGGCGCATAGAATCCCCGTGTTTTACAAAGATCAGGAAGGGTCTCATTAATTGCGAGAGAACGAATTTCATCTGCTTTTTCGGCGGGACCGTAAAGGATTCCATAATGAGACACATGAACGAGATTATTATCAAAGATGAGTTCTCCGTCTTTATTTAATATAGAACCAAAAGACTCGCTTAAAATAGCATAAGGTTTGTCGTCATATTCCGGTTCGTCCATTACAGTTTCTAAATATGAGACAAAGCTGTCATTTGAGCGTGTTGTTATATTCTTTACGCCGTTATTTAAAGCCGCAACAACATCTTCATATGTTTTAAACCTCATTATTGAGGTTCCCTCATCATATGTGACAATGTTCTCGGATTCATAAGCTTCCTTTTCGCAAGCAACAGTTACTATAAACGAAAGAGCCAAAACAAAGGCTTTCACTAACTTTTTTTTGATCATAATTTGGTTTTTTTATGTTTGTTGAAAAATATTTAGTATTACTATACGTCTAATTCGCAGAAGTACTTTTTATTCGATGGTAAATAGAAATATATTATATAATGTCCTGGCCCGCCAGAAAGGGGGATAATCGCTGATAGATAGGCGGAATTAATGGAGCCCGTTTCAATGTGTCCTGTTGATGTGTTCAAGATTTCAACTTCGATTACTCCAAAGCTATTGAGAAAAGAGAGTTGGACTGAACAAATAGAGCGATTGAAGGAAGCCGAAATGGGAATTCGGATAGGAGCTTTAGGAATAGTTGTCTGTGAGCTTTTATTATCTGGTTTTACAGATATAATACTATCCGCAGACTCTACTAAATAGTTCCGCGCATGAGAAGGAGAGACAAAAAACAGTGCTCCGAGAAGGGAGAGTAAACAATAAAATCTTTTCATAATGAAGTCATTTTTTTCGTCGCGAAGTTCGGGAGATTGGACAGAATAAAAGCATAAGTGTGGCGAAATGGCGTGACCGAAAAGAATGATAAAAACGGCCCTACAGGTGGGTGTGGAGCCGTTTTTAATGCTTTGTCACGTCTTTAGCGTGACCGTGACGAGAGGTAGATTGATAATTTAAGAGTGTTTCTCGAAAGTTGAGATGTATTTCTCTTTGTTCAGGATCACGGAGTCAAGAATCTTCTTTTTCAGTCGACTTTTCCTTTTACGGGTGGTCTCAAGGTTGGGCAGTCCCAGGATCATCATCACGGTAGTGTTGTCAAATCCGGCGAAATAGTAACTGGCCAGTTTGAACTCGTCCTCGGAAAGGTTGGGATAGTCTTGCCGGAATTGGCTCATTATCCCGTCCAGATCCTTGTCAAGCATTCGCTCAAAGTTGGACTGTGCCTTATTATCTAAGCGCAGGTCTCCAAATCGGGACTTAAGACTAGCAAATAATTGATCTTTAGATGATTCCTCTGTGTTTGAGAAGCGGTAAACCTCTTCGTAGACATCAGCCATGAGGGTAAATTTGGCGGTTCTCTTCTCGTTTTTCATCTCTTGAATCTGCCGGTTTAGAGAATCCACCAAGCGGTTCATCTTGTCTCTCTCCTCGAGTTTTGATTTCTTCTTTATGGTATTAAGTAATACGCCTGTCAGAATGCTGATCAATAAGGCGAGAACAACAATTGTTATCAACTTTCGCTGGTTGTTGATCTTAAGTCTTGAGGCAATGTCTTTTTGCTCAAAAAAGACTCGCTGGGCATTAGCTGCTGATGTAGCGAGCGTCGCCGTCATAGCGGAATCGACCGATTGAGTAGCTGCCCATAAAGCCCTGTGAGCCGTCGCATAGTCTTTTTCGTGGAGCGCCAGTCTATATCGCCAGTAAACGTCTGAAGAATAGTCGTATTTTCCTTCTTGTTTAATTTGGTGCAAGACTTTCTCGGCCTCTTCCTCTTTCCCTCCTACTTTTAAGGCATAGGCATATCCATATAAATAATCAATATTATCGATTATCCCCCCATCATTAATTCCGCGAGTATAGTATTCCAAAGCTTTTGTATCGTCAGAAACTGGTTTTGTGAGGAGATAGTTGGCATAAGAGAGTTCAGCCGTTGCTCTTAACGTAATAGAGATTGAGGTGTCCGATAATAGATCCCGATAAAGGCTATCTGCTGTTTCCCATTTTTTTAGATTTGACATTTGTTTGGCGGTCTGAGTTTTAGACCAACCTTCAAAGTCTTTGTTTCCGCTTTCTTTAAAACAAGCGATGGATTTATCAAAAAATTCTGCTGCTTGTAAGAAATCATTCGTGTATCCGTAAGTCCTTCCGATCCTCGTGTACAGGATCCCTACAAGCTTCTGATTATCAACCTCCGGTACGCTTTCAACAGCTTTGTAATAAGACACGATCGCATTGCTGTAGTCTTCGTTATTAAACTGAGCGGTGCCTAAGTACATGTAGGCCTTCAGACGATCCTCTGGGCTTCCGTGCCTGTCGTAATAATCGACGGCTGGTTCCACGATCCTAGTATCAGTCGTGATGAAGTCGTTCTTGTCGAGGGCGGCTGCGAGAAGAACACTGTATTTGGCTTTGCTGGCTTTTGACTTAAGTATCAGAGTGTCAATAGATTTAAGCTCATTAAGAGCGCTGTCCGGATGATCGTCAAGATACGAGGCGATGTCATTGAGTCGTGTTAAAGGCATATTCTTTTTCCCTCCGCACGACACTATCGCTAAAACACAAAGAATAAGAAGAAGTTTTTTAGTTTTCATGGCGCGAAGATAGCAAAACAATTCTTTCGAAAATAATGACTATATTCGCAGTAAGGCGCTGTTCGTTATGAGAAAAATGTACTCTATTTGCGTCCTGCTGGCGATTATTTTGGCGGGATGCTCAGAAAAAAAACAGGAAAACAAGGAGGTCTCCATGAGCCTCTCTCCGGAAAAGGTGGAATGGTTCAAGGATGCTAAGTTCGGGATGTTCATCCATTGGGGACTGTATTCAATTCTTGAAGGGACCTACAACGGCCACACGATGCCGGACACGACTTTCCCGCAGGGGAACAGCTGGTACGCAGAGTGGATCAAGCCTCGCCTTGAGGTTCCGGATGACTATTACAACGGTCTTATCAATGAGTTCAATCCCGTTAATTACGACCCGGATTTTTGGGTGAGGGAAGCGGCCAATGCCGGCATGAAGTACCTGGTAATCACCTCTAAACACCATGACGGGTTTGCCCTCTGGGATTCAGATGTCTCGGATTTCGACATAATGAACACCCCGTACAAGAAGGACCTTATCGCCCCGCTCGTCGCCGCCTGCAAGAAATATGGCCTGAAATACGGTTTCTACTATTCCCACTGGCAGGATTGGGAAGATCCTGATGGAGCGATGCCCTATTGGTACCCTTGGAGGCCTGACGAGGATTTCGAGAAATATTGGCAAAGAAAATCCCTTCCACAAGTCAAGGAGTTGATAGAGAAATTCGATCCGGATCTCCTCTGGTTCGACACATGGGACTGGAAGACCCACATCACTCCGGAGCGCAGGGACGAGCTGATCCGCCTTGTTCGTTCTCTCAGCGACAAGTGCTTGATCAACGGAAGAATATGTTATGACAATCCAGGGGACAACATCGACTTCCTGGAGATGCACGACAACTCCTATCCTAAGGAGATGCTCTCGAAACCTTGGCAGACTCCAGCGACTATGCAGAATTCATGGGCATATCATGGAAAGGATTATAACTGGAAGCCTTCTTCCAGGATGCTCCGCTATCTTGTGAATAACACCTCGATGGGAGGCAATTACCTGTTGAATGTAGGCCCCAAGGCTGATGGCACCCTTCCCGCGCCGGCGATCCGGAGGTTGAGGGAGATGGGCGCTTGGCTCGGAGCGAACGGAGAGGCGGTCTATGGCGCTGTCCCTTCAGGCCTCAAGGTTGATGATCCGGATGTTTACCTGACAGAGAAACAAGAAGGGGATAAGAGATTCCTGTATGTCTTTATCGCAGAGACAAAAGCCTCTGTAACAATACCTTCCGTGTTGTCAAAAGGAGTATCTTCCCTTGAGACCGGCCAGCCGTTGGAGTGTGTCTCCGCTGATGGAGCCACCAAGGTCTCGCTACCGGAAAACCTTTTCAAAGACAAGTCAATAGTGGTGCTTAAGGCGGAGTTGTAGGATGGTGGTGAACGTCTATTTCTCACTTGGAAGCAACCTCGGGGATCGGGAAGCCAACATCCTTGAAGCTTTGCGCCGGATGGATGAGGCTTTCGGGGTTCACTATTCAGCGTTGTCCAGTCTGATTGAGACTGAGCCGGTGGGGTTCTCCGGCGGGAAGTTCCTCAATGCGGCAGTTCTGTACCGCATCCCCGCAGAGAGCCCACTATGGACGCTGTACATGATAAAATCAATCGAGCGGGAGATGGGGCGGATGGATCCTCCGGAATATGACTCCGAGGGGAAAAGGGTTTACCATTCCAGGATTATCGACATAGACATCTTGTTTTACGGAAGAGAAATAATTGATATTCCAGAACTTACGATACCGCATAAAGGCATTGCGGACCGGCCTTTCGTCATGGTTCCTTTGCGGCAGATCGCCAGGCGGTCTTTGCGGGACGCGTTTCCGGAATATTTTAAAAAATTGAACAAATGAGGAAGGGGATTTTATTCGCTGGATTTGTTATCGCGTTGGTGGTTTGCATTGGGTGCTCTAGAACGGCCCTTCGGCTCCGCTCAGGGACCGGAAATGCCCTTTCAGGGGCCGGAGAATCCAGTTCAGGAAGCGGAATGGAATACCAAAAGGTGGCGTCCGGGGTGTGGAAGGTTGAGGTTGGGAAGCCGGACAAGGTGAACCTGCTCAGCGAATTGGAATTCACGCCAAAGATTAACGCCATCAACACCATCGAAGAGGTTGATCTACCGGTTGACAAGTCCGAGATCACGACGGAAGTCTTTGACGGAAAGACATATATTCGTTTCCCCCTTGAAAAGGAAGAGAAAATATATGGCCTCGGGCTTAATTTCAAATCTGTTCAGCAGCGTGGCAGGATAACAAGGCTCCATGTGGACCATTATGGCGGCTCGGATAATGGGCGCACTCATGCCCCGGTGCCGTTCTTCGTGTCCAGCAAAGGTTATGGGGTGCTGATCAACGCGGCGAGATATATTGATGTCTATGCGGGAACCTCTGTCCGGAAAGACTCCAAGAATCCCCCGAAGCTCCAGAACCGCAACACTGACAGGGACTGGAATCCCCAGCCATATTCCGACAATCTCGAGTTTCTGGTGCCGGCAGAAGGGGTCGAGCTGGTGTTTTTCGCCGGGAAAAATATGCTCGATGTAGTTCGGAGATTCAATCTCTACAACGGCGGCGGTGTCCTTCCTCCGAAATGGGGACTCGGCTTCTGGCAGAGAGTTCCGACCTTATATTCCGACAAACAAGTTGTGGAAGAGGTTAACGAGTTTAAAACGAGAGACTTCCCGCTTTCGGTAATCGGCCTTGAGCCGGGTTGGATGACTCGGTCATATCCCTGCACCTACCAGTGGGATCCGGAAAGGTTCCCCTCCCCCGACTCTTTTGTCAAGAATATGTCCGCTCAAGGGATAAAGGTCAATCTCTGGGTCAATCCAGGAGTGGCCCCTGACTGCGACATAGCCTCCGAGATCGAGCCGTTCACCGGCACTCACACCGAGTGGAACGGGATGCTTCCGGACTATTCGATGAAAGAGACCAAGGAGATCATGGGACGGCATTTTAAGAAGAATGTCATCAGCAAGGGAGTCAGCGGGTTCAAGATGGATGAGAATGACGGCTACGACTCTTGGGTCGCCCCCGATGTGGCCAAATACCCTTCCGGGATCTCCGGAGAGCAGATGCGGCAGATTTACGGCTCACTTATGCAGAGCTTCATGACAGGACTCTACAAGGAGAAGAACGAGAGAATCTATGGCCTTGTCAGGGCTGGAAATGCCGGCACAACTTCCTATCCCTTTGTTATTTACAATGACTATTACAACCATCGTGATTTCATCACGGCCTTGATAAACAGCTCTTTCATCGGAGTTTTATGGACGCCTGAAGTCAGGGCCTCCAAAACTTCAGAGGAATGGCTCCGGAGGATGCAGACTGTCTGCTTCTCCCCGCTCGCCATGCTCAACGCCTGGGCTGACGGGACGAAGCCTTGGTCATTCCCGGATGTCGAGCGGCAGGTGAAGGAGGTGATGAAGCTCAGGATGAGCCTTATTCCTTATCTCTACACCGCGTTCGCCCACTACGCCTTCGATGGTATTCCTCCAGTGAGGGCAATGAACCTTGAGCCTGGTTTCGAGATGGAAGCGACTTATGATCAGGGGGTTCTGGATTCCACGGACAATCCGTACAAGATGGCTCGACGCCAGGAGATGAAAGACCAGTTCATGGTGGGAGAGAGTCTTCTTGTGGCTCCCCTTTTCGCCGGGGAGACAAAGCGCGAGGTTGTGCTTCCGGAGGGGAAATGGTATGATTTCTACACCGGAAAACTGGTCGGCGAGAGTGAGAAAATCACAGTCAAACCTGGCTTGGACAAGATTCCGGTCTTTGTCAGGGAAGGTGGCATGATTCCTATGTATGAGCCGATGACAGCGGTTCCGGAAGGCCAGGCACCTGTGATCGTTCGCCATTACGGCGTCAAGGCCTCTACGTTTGACTTGTACGACGACGACGGCCAGACCTACGATTACGAGAAGGGTGCCTTCACTTGGATCAGGTTGAGCGCCGATCCGGCCTCGGGAAGTGGCAAGGCCATTGTTCCGGAAGGCGGAAAAGTCTGGTCCTTCAGCGATTATAAATTTGAATTCATGACAAAATAACCATAGTTAAAAGAATGAGAAAATTTTTGATTATCACATGCGCCCTTCTGGCCGGTAGTCTGGCCTTCGCGCAAAACCGCGGCGACATCGTCAAACAGGCCGACGGTTACGAGTGGCCGACCGATCCCCAGGTCCTTGAGAAACTTGACCAGTGGCAGGACCTGAAGTTCGGAGTCTTGATGCACTGGGGCGTTTATGCCACCCAGGGCATGGTCGAGTCCTGGGCCATCTGCAACGAGGAATGGATCCGTCGTCCGGAAGGCTCTGTCTATGAGGATTATAAGAAGTGGTACTGGGATCTCTCCAAGGAGTTCAACCCGGTCGATTTCAACCCGGACCAGTGGGCTGACGTCTTTAATAAAGCCGGAATGAAGTACATGATATTTACGACGAAACATCATGACGGCTTCTGCATGTTCGACACTCAGTACACCGATTTCAGCATTGCTAAGGGTCCCTTCGCCAGCAATCCCAAGAGGGATGTGGCCAAGCACGTTTTCGATGCTTTCCGCAAGAAGGATTTCATGATCGGCGCCTATTTCTCAAAGCCGGATTGGCACCACCATGGCTTCTGGAACCCCTATTACGCCACTCCTGACCGTCATCCCAACTACAACATCGAGAAGCGTCCCGAGTGGTGGAAGAGCTATGTCGATTTCACCCAGAACCAGCTTCTTGAGCTCACTACCGGGAAATACGGCAAGATCGACATCCTTTGGCTTGACGGAGGCTGGATTGAGGGAGATCAGGTCGGCCTTAACGATGTCCTAAAGAAAGCCCGCGCATTTAACCCTGGAATGTTGAGCGTTGACAGAACCATCCAGGGGCCTAACGAGAATTATCAGACTCCAGAGCAGAGCATTCCCAAAGAGCAGAAGAATCATCCTTGGGAGTCCTGCATCACTCTGACCCACGGCTGGGGATGGGGACCTAACCCCACTTTCAAGACCGCTCGTAAAGTCATCGACATCCTCGCCGAGATCACCGCGAAGGGCGGCTGCCTCGCTCTTGGCGTAGGCCCTACTCCTCAGGGACTTATCGAGGACAGGGCCATTCCGATTCTCGAGGAGATCGGCGAATGGCTCGGGCGCTGCGGCGAGGCGATATATTCAACACGCATCACTAAGAATTACAACGACGGGGACATCTGGTTCAACGCTTCCAAGGACGGACAGACGCTCTATGCGATCTATGCTCTTAAGGATGAAGAGGTTCTGCCCGCTACCCTGAGTTGGAGCGGCAACCTTCCCAAAGGAGGAAAGGTCACGATCCTTAATAATGGCAAGAAGGTTAAGGCCACAGTCAAAGACGGTGTTGTGACAGTCAAGCTTCCTAAAGGCATGAAGCAGGAGCCGGTTGCCTTGAAGTTCGGCATCTAATCCTCTGGATTTGTTTTATAAAATAAAATGCGGGATAAAAAGTCCCGCATTTTATTATTTTATGGGTGCCATGGTTTATATTTGTATAAGCCACAAAGGATTTCTTTTATTTTTAGAATATAAAACACATGAAGAAAGTTGACTATAAATGGGTCATGTTGGCGCTGATTTCAGCTGCGTACTTCCTGGCCCAGGGCAGCCGTCAGATATATGCGGCTGTCCTTCCGGACATTAAGGCCGCCCTTGGCGGGAGTGTCTCAGACACTTCCTTGGGCCTTGTAGGAAGCGCCTTCACTTGGGCTTTCGGAATTGTGATGCCATTCGCTGGCCTGGCGGCTGATTTCTTCCGCAGAAAGTGGATCCTTGTCGCTGGCAGCCTTCTGTTCTCACTTGGCATCCTGTTTTCAGGTTTCGCCTCGGGAATAGGCCTTCTTCTTATCGCCTACGGAATTATGAACGGAGTCGGCCAGTCTCTCATGCCTCCTTGTAACTCTTCCCTAATCGGGCAGTTTCACGACGATACGAGAGGAACCGCGTTTGGCATTTATCAAGGAGCGATTTATCTGGGAATCGTGGTTTGTTCACTGGCGGCTAGCCGTTTGGCTGGAACTTCCGCCGACGGATGGAGAAAAGCCTTCTGGGTCTTTGGTGTGATCGGCTTGCTCTGGACCCTGGTGCTTGTCTTGTTCCTGAAAGACACCCCGAATGTGGGAGGAAAGGGAGAAGTCTCTGTTAAAAAGGCACTTGCGGCGTTTTTCTCCAAGCCCACAGCCCTATGGATGATGGCCGCTCTCGGTTTCTATTTCTTCGCCCTTTACGGAGTCAAGCTTTGGACTCCTGTGTTCATGATGAGGGCTTTCCCCGAGATGGCTCCCCTGACAGCTGTGTTCCATGGTGTGTTCTGGTTCTATCTCGGAGCTTTCATCGGTGTGACTCTGGCCGGAAGATATTCCGACAAGATGAAACCGAAGAAACCGACTATCAGGTTCATTGTCGAGCTTGCCGGTATCTTGCTCTGCATCCCCTTCATCCTGATTATGTCCAGGGCTACCGGACTGACGGTCATGATTATCACGATCCTTCTTTTCGGCTTCGCGACAGGTGTTTATGACTCTAATCTTTACGCCGCGCTTCTGGAAGTCATAGATCCCAAATACAGGGCCATGGCTACCGGAATATTCGGCAGCGGCGGATGCCTTTTCGGAGCGCTCGGACCGCTTGTGATGGGTGTGTTGAGCGACGCTTTCTCGATCAGGACAGCCTTCGCCTCTTTGGCCATTTTCGCTCTTGCTGGAGCGGTGTGCATAATAATCGCCTTGGTGTTTACCGCCAAGAAAGACATGGTTACAACTCAATAATTCTATACGGAAATGTTTGATCTTAAAGGAAAAACGGCACTTGTGACCGGAAGCGGACAAGGAATCGGCAAGTCCACTGCCCTGCTTCTCGCGAGGCAAGGTGCCCGGGTTATAATCAATTGGCGGTCCAACGACGAAGTCGCGGCCAAGACAATCGAGACTCTCAAAGCTGAGGGCGCTGATTTCCTGACATGGAAATATGATCTCTCGAAACCTACGGTCAAAGAGGATTTCGAGGCTTTCATGAAAGAAAACGACCTTACGGTGGACATTCTCGTCTTGAATGCCTCGGTGCAGATCAGGAATGCTTGGGAGAATATTACCGTGGATGAGTTCGACTTCCAGATGAGGGTTAATCTTTACTCCACACTCGCGCTTATCCAGGCTTGCGTTCCAGGAATGAGGGAGAAACATTGGGGCAGGATCGTCACTATCGGTAGCGTCCAGCAATACCGCCCGAACACTGCGATGGCTGTCTATGCGGCATCAAAGGCCGGAATCCGCAACCTGGTGCTGACCCTTTCCGTCCAGCTTGCGGCGGACGGGATCAACATCAACAATGTGGCCCCTGGGTGCATAGAGACCATCCGCAATGTCGCCGCGTTGTCTGACCCGGCCTACCGGAAGAAGATCGAGAACTCCATCCCGGTAGGTTATATCGGCCAGCCGGACGAGATCGCGGCCACAGTGCTGCTTCTCTGCTCTGCCGAAGGCGGTTATATTACCGGTACGGACATCCCTGTCGATGGTGGCATGTCAATTCCCTTCACTTGATAAATAGTTGAATATGAGCAATATTGATCCACAAAACCTAAAAATCACTGACATTCGCTTCGCCGACATCGATGGGGCTCCCAAAAGATGCACGTTGCTGAAGATTTACACCAATCAGGGCATTGTCGGTTACGGCGAGGTGCGAGACGCCTCGAGCAAGACCTACGCCCTGATGCTCAAGAGCCGTCTTCTCGGGGAAAACCCTTGCAACGTAGATCGTTTGTTCCACAAGATCAAACAGTTCGGAGGACATTCCCGTCAAGGTGGAGGAGTTTCAGGAGTGGAAATCGCCCTTTGGGACTTGGCCGGAAAAGCCTACGGAGTACCTCTCTATCAGATGCTTGGCGGCAAGTACAGGGATAAGATCCGGGTATATTGCGACACCGACGCGGACGGCAAGGACAATGACGGCCACGCTATGGGTCTTGCCCTGAAGAAGAGGATGGAGATGGGCTTCACCTTCCTTAAGATGGATCTTGGAATAGGCCTGTTGATGGACGAGCCAGGGGCGATCAACGCTCCCCTTGGGTTTATCGACGACATGAAGGAATATGCCCCACACATCCTGAATGTGCAGAGCGGTTCCGTGACATCCGAGATGGTCAAAAGGCAGAGAAGCTACGACATTGTCACCACGGCCCATCCTTTCACCGGCATCCACCTTACCGAGAAGGGCCTCGACATCCTTGAGAAATATGTCAAGGATGTGAGGGAAGTAATTGGTTATGAGGTACCTCTGGCGATAGACCATTTCGGTCACGTGTGCGTTGAGGATTGTATCCGTTTCGCCCGCAGGGTCGAGAAATACAACATCGCCTGGATGGAGGACATGATCCCGTGGATGTACACAGACCAGTACATTCGTCTAAAGAACTCCACGTGCGTTCCTGTCTGCACTGGAGAGGACATCTATCTTAAGGAGAATTTCGAGCCGCTTATCAAGGGCCACGGGGTCTCTGTGATCCATCCCGACATCCTGACATGCGGCGGAGCGCTTGAGCTCAAGAAGATCGCCGACATGGCGGACGAGAACGGTGTCGCCGTGGCGATCCACATGGCTGAGAGCCCCGTAGGTTGCATGGCTGCGGTTCACGCGGCCGCGGCGATGCACAATGTCCTTGCGATGGAACTTCATTCCGTCGATGTCCCTTGGTGGCAGGATCTTGTGAAGGGTCTTCCGGAACCTCTTGTCAAAGACGGGTTTATCACCGTTCCTGACGGTCCCGGCCTTGGAATAGAGAGTCTCAACGAGGAGCTTATCGCCGAGAAAATCAACCCTGACATCCCTGGACTTTGGGAACCCACCGACGAGTGGAACAAGGAATTCTCCAACGATAGGATCTGGAGTTAAATCACTGAATCAGTGGAGGTTCTCCAAGCCTTCTGTTTGTGAGATCTTCCTGTTGATCCTGGAGGCACAGTCAAGAACGCTATTCAAAATGGCGTTCTTGTCTTTTGCCCTGTACGCCGGAAGGTAACAACCTACGCTACCGACCACATGGCCGTTGGCGAACAGCGGTGCGGCGAAACCCTCAATGTCATTCTTGTCGATGAATATCTCGTAGCCGTTACGGCGGATGGACGCCAGCTGGTTCATGAGTTCTCCGGAAGGATTGTCAGAAGCGTAGATTTCCGGCCATTCATTAGGAGTCGGAATCCCGTTCCTGATGATGAACTTTTCCTGGTGAGCCGGGGAATAATTGGCCAATATCACCCGTCCGGTGTTAGCGGAATATATTGATTTGGCGATATTTGTCTTCACGACCACTTCCCTGTTGGGTTCGGTGCTGAATAAGACTACCCGCTTGTCGTTCCTGATGACGGAGAGAATCGCGGTCTCGTTGAGGAGATTTCCAAGCGCCATGACATCTTCCCTCGCGATCTTCGTGAGGTCATCGTTGTTGACCGAAGAGTTGGCTAGGTTATACACCATGTAACCGAGCTTATAGCCTTGTCTCGGGCCAGTCTGTTGGACATATCCTCTCGAAGCGAGGGTTTTGATGATGTTGGCGCACGTGCCATGGTCCATCTTCAGGGTGTCGGCTATCTCTCCGAGCGGGAACTCCTTTCCTGTGTTCCTCGCCAAAAGTTCTAGGATATTAAGGGCTTTTCCTATTACGAGTATCATATTCTTCTATTTTGAGATTTTTGCGGCCCAACCGCCTCCAGGGGCCATCTTGACTGTGATTTTTCCTTCGGCAGGGAGAGTGGTCTCGACTTTTTTGTAGTCTTCAGCCATTTTGGTCGCGTTCACTCCATCCTGGAAAACGGTCATATTACCGCCTCCGGTGAAAGAGAGATCGAGTTCAAGCTCCCGCTCGTCCCAATTCGTCAAGGCTCCGACGAACCAGTCGCCGCCCTTCCTTCTGGCTAAAGCGATGTACTCCCCGACCTTTCCTTTCAGAGGAACGGTTTCGTCCCAGGTCGTCGGGATTCCTGCGATAAACTCGGTGCATTCAGGTTCTTTATAGTACCGGGAAGGAGAGTCGCAAAGCATCACCAGTGGCGATTCAAAGACCACATATTCAGCGATCTGGCGGCATC
This sequence comes from uncultured Bacteroidia bacterium, assembly GCA_902785825.1. Lineage (GTDB taxonomy): Bacteria > Bacteroidota > Bacteroidia > Bacteroidales > UBA932 > Cryptobacteroides. The sequence continues at coordinate 167,560 of CACZZZ010000009.1, read as the reverse complement.
TGGTGCCTTGGCTGACAGGGTTTGAGTTGTCGGAATATGAGTTGCCTTTCGTCCGGTTGATCATGGCGCCTTGGGTGTAATCCATCCTTCCTGCCGCCATGCGGATGAAAGGCACGGTCACGTCGTAAAGGACCTGGTCATATTCATCAGCGCCCCATTTCATCTGCTCAAGGCCATAGACACCTTCGTAATTAATGACATTCGGATAGGTCCTCTCAAGTCCCGAGGGTTTGAACACTCCGTGGAAGTCAATGAGTAAGTGGTGCTTAGCCGCCGATTTGGCGATGCTCTCCAAGAACTCAACCATCATCTGGTCGTCCCTGTCGAAGAAATCGACTTTGAATCCTTTGATCCCCATTTTCGAATAGTGCTCGAAAATCTTCTCATAGTCATTGGCCATCGCGGTATAGCCAGCCCAAAGGATCAGCCCCACGTTTCTTTCCGCCCCATACCGGGCAAGCTCTTCCATGTCAACCTGAGGGATCACCGCCATCGGGTCGTTTTTCTTCCCGTCATACCAACCGGCGTCCATCAGGACGTATTCGAGTCCGAATTTCGCCGCGAAATCTATGAAGTACTTGTAGGTGACAGTGTTGACTCCTGATTTGAAATCAACTCCGTAGAGGTTCCAGTTGGACCACCATTCCCATGCGGCGTGGCCCGGTTTGACCCAGCTCCAGTCTGTTCCAGGGTCGGCAGGTTTAGCCAGCTGCCACGTGAGGTCTGAATTAGGGAGATCCTTGTCGTTGTCAAATATTCCGACGATTCTCCAGGGAAAAGTCTTGCCGGCCTCTGCTTTGGCGATATATTCCTCCCTCTCCTTTACTATTCCCCGGACTCCTACCGGCTCTACGGTCTTAGGATAAGGAGCGTTCACTCCTTTAAGGGAATGCCCTCCGCCAGGGAACAGGAACAGTCCTGGATAGCCTCTCAAATCTGATTCCGTGATGAGCACTTTGACTCCGTCTTCCGCATCCACCAGCACCGGGAGAAAAGCGATCTTCTTGTCACTCCACTCGGAAATCTTCTGGATGTCGTAAAAGTGCTCGAATGAGTTCCGGAACTGTCTTTCGATGGTTTGTTTATCGGCCCCTATAGGGTATGGAGCCCAGGAACTCCAGTCTTCCGGGAATTTGAGCTCCACTTTTTCTGAAGAGATGTTGAAAGAGCCTTTTTTGGCCGTGGACACGAAGCGGTAAGTCACCGCGTTGTCGTAGGCCCGGAACTCTATGTCACAGTTCTTGAAGCTCAGTGTGAGATAATTGTAGATGTTATCTACCTGGGCTTTTGTGTAGGCTATGGCCGGAAGTCCTCTTTCTTCAACCTTCCCTGTTTTCACTCCTTTCACCTTGCCTTCTCCAAAGACCTCTCCGCCTTCAAGCGTCATGGAGATCTCAGAAGGAGAAAGGATGGTTTTTCCTCGGAAAGTGACTGAGTACGAAGTCTTTCCGCTAGAAGAAATCTCCGCCTTTATCCTCCCGTCCGGTGATGAGAGAGTCCAGGCGGTCTTGGCGGCGAACGAAGGCGCTGATAAGAGCAGGGCCGCGGAGACGGCAACCAAAAAACTAAGGAACTGTTTTCTCATTTTGAACAATATTTTCTACCTTTAAAGATAGGGATATTTTTATTCAACATTATAAAATAGAGATAGGCGTTTTATAATATAAAATAAAGAAATGAAGCTCGTCAACCTTTTTTTCTCGGACATTCCTGACATCCGGTGGGATCTTTGCCGCCAGATGGGAGTTCGTTACGCGGTTGCTAAACTTGCTCCGGAACTAACTGGTAATAAGCCTGTTTGGGATTTTGATTCTCTCGCCGCCTCGAAACGACGCTTTGCTGAAAGGGGACTTGATCTGGTGGCCCTGGAGGGAGACCAGTTCGACATGACCAGGATAAAGCTGGGTCTTCCCGGCAGGGAGGAGGATGCGGAGCGTTACCGCATGATGCTCGGGAATATGGGAAAGCTTGGAATCACTACCTTATGCTACAATTTCATGCAGACGGGATGGTTCAGGACGAGAAAAGATATTCCGGAAAGAGGCGGAGCCCTGGTGACGGGTTTTGATCTGGCTGAGGCTGAATTACTTCCTCCGAAACCATACGCCCCAGTGAGTGCGGACAGGATTTGGGAGAATTACAAATGGTTCATAAAAGAGGTTATGCCGGCCGCTGAGGCCGCTGGGGTTAGGATGGCTCTCCATCCGGACGATCCCCCGGTGCCTTCTGTGGAAGGCGTCGAGAGGATATTCATTTCTCCGGAAGCTGTCCGGAAAGCGTTGACTCTAAGTGACAGCCCTTCCCATTGCCTCACGTTCTGCCAGGGGACATATCTCACTATGGGAGCTGCCATTGAGGCACTTTTCAAGGAGTGGAAAGACCGGATAGCATTCATTCATCTGCGAGATGTCGATGGCACTCCGGACCATTTCAGGGAAACTTTCCACGACAATGGCCCCCACAAGATGGCTGACCTTATTAAAATATATGTGTCAGAAGGCTTTGATGGGCTCGTCCGTTCGGATCATGTGCCTTCGATGGCGGGAGATGACAACGGGACTCCCGGCTACCCTACCGTCGGCATGGTCTTCGGAATAGGTTATATAAAGGGAATTCTGGACGCCTCCGGCGCACCTTATCAGTAGTGTCTTTTAGTTTTATATTATAAAACACCCTCCAAATAAAAAACGATTTGGTTTGAAATGGCGCAGGGTCTTGCTAAATTGCGTAAAGGTAAGACCACACGATACTAAGAAATAACCATTAAACCAAGTCAACATGAATCACAAAAAACTGCTTTGTAAAGCTATGTGGCTCACATTCGTGACGCTACTCGGCTTGACACTGAGTGTCAATGTTCATGCTCAGCGACCGACTTCGGTCAATGTGACGGTGAAGGACGCCATGGGCGCCCTTGCCGGCGCCAATGTCGCTGTGAAGGGAACCACTATTGGTGCCAATACGGATGCCAACGGTGTAGTTACCTTGAACAATGTTCCGGCAAACGCGGTTCTTGAGATCTCTTTCGTGGGATACAAGACACAGGATGTTCCTGTCGCCGGAAACAAGTCTCTTGAGATATTCCTTGAGGAAGATACCAACCTCCTGGATGAGTTGGTGGTTATCGGTTACGGTACGGTCAAGAAAAGAGACCTTACCGGATCCGTCAGCCAGGTCAAAGCAAAAGAGCTGACTCAGTTTGCGGTCTCCAACCCTATGCAGGCTCTGCAGGGAAGGGTGGCCGGTTTGAACCTGACTACCAACACTGGAGATCCCTTCGGAGATTTCAACATCCGTATCCGCGGAACCAACTCCATCAGGGGTGACAACGGCCCTCTTTATATTGTTGATGGTATGCCCGCCAGCGCTTCTTCAATCAACCCTTACGACATCGAGTCCATTGAGGTTCTGAAGGACGCTTCCGCAACCGCGATCTACGGATCCCGCGGTGCGAACGGTGTCATCCTCGTCACGACCAAGAGTGGTCGCGCCGGAAAGACCCAGGTCCGTTACAATTTCGAGTACGGAATCTCTGATCTCCGCAAGACCTACGACATGTGCAACGTGCAGCAGTTCATGGAGATGATCAATCTCCAGCTCGTCAATGACGGCCGCGCGGCATATTTCAGCGACAGCGAGATCGCCGCGGCGGCAAGCCAGGGTGATGGTTTTGACTGGCAGAAGGCCGTTTACCACACCGCTCCGACCCAGCAGCACAACATCAGCGTGAGCGGAGGTAACGATAAGACCAAATTCTCGGTGAGCGGTTCCGCGATGCTTCGCGACGGTATCATCAAGAACTCCTTCTACAACAAGTACAACCTCCGCTCCAGCATCGACCACGACATCAACAAGATGTGGAACGTCCAGCTGAAGATGGGATATGCCTACACCCAGCGCATGAGCAAGGGCGGTGGTGTCGGATCCAACCGAGGCGGTGGTATCGTGAGTGCGGCCTTCCTCGCTCCTCCTACCCTGACTCCTTACAACGAGGACGGATCTTACAGGAACATCATGACTTCCTACACCTTCATGGGTAACGCGATCATCAACCCGGTCAACTCGATGGAAGCCAGCACCAATAAGACGGAGGCCAACCTGATCGACATCAACGGAGCTGTCACGTTCAAGCCTTTCAAGGGGTTCTCAATCAAGTCTTCCTGGGGAATGGAGAACAATGACTACCGTGGCGACTCCTACACCAGCTCCAAGATCATTTCCGGAGGCACAAGCGGATCGGTCAGCTTCACCCGCAACACCACAGCTATCAACGAGAACATCGCCAACTACAACGTGACGATCGCCCGCGACCACTCCATCAACCTTATGGCCGGTTTCACCTATCAGCAGAGCATTTCCAAGGGTTTGAGCGGAAGCGGTAAGGGTTACCTCAGCGATGCCGAGGAGACTTACAACCTCGGCTCCGCCACAACTCCCGGAATACCTTCCTCAAGCTACTCCAAGTGGTCCCTGATGTCCTATCTCGCCCGTGTCAACTACGCTTACAAGGGCAAGTACCTGCTCACCTTGAGCGGACGTTACGACGGATCCAGCCGCTACAGCGAGGGCCAGAAATGGGGATTCTTCCCTTCCGGAGCAATCGCCTGGCGTGTGTCCGAGGAGCCTTGGCTCAAGGGCAACAGGACTATCTCCGACCTTAAGATCCGCGCTGGATACGGTGTGACCGGATCCACGGCCATCAGTCCTTACGCCACCATGAACATGCTTTCCTCCGGAGTCACTCCCGGATCAAGCAAGGGTGCTATCACTTACTATACGGCTAGTTCATCTTATCCTGGCAACCTGAAATGGGAATCCACCGCGCAGTACGACGTGGGTGTTGATCTCGCCATGTTCAACAACAGGTTGCGCTTCACGGCTGACGCTTACTACAAGCTCACCACCGACCTTCTGAACTCGATCAACCTTCCTAGGTCCAGTGGTTATACCTCAACTCTCCAGAACATCGGTTCCATGAGCAACAAGGGTCTTGAGTTCATGCTCGAAGGCGAGATCATCAGCACCAAGGACTGGAGCTGGACCGCGAGCGGAAATATCTCGATGAACCGTAACAGGATTGAGAAACTGGCCAATGGCGACGACATATTCGGCAACAACTTGGGAATGTCTTTCTTCTCAGGTACGGTTAACCTCCTCCGCGAGGGTGAGCCGATGGGTGTCTATTATGTCTATAAGGCCGACGGTTTTGACGAGAAAGGAAAATTCAAATATGTCGATCAGAACGGAGACGGCAAGCTCAACACTGAGGACAAGGTTATCCTCGGCAACCCTCATCCGAAGTTTATCGGCGGATTCAACACGGAAGTCACGTGGAAGGGCCTGTCCTTCTCCATGTTCTGGCAGGGAAGCTATGGCAACGACATTTACTGCGTCACAAAGTCCCAGTTCTACGACTATGGATATGGCCTGAACATGCCTAAGGATGTCTATTACAACCACTGGGATCCTAACAAGAGCGCTGAGCAGAATGCCGCTGCCAAGTATCCGAAGATAGCGATGAACAGCAATGTCCAGCATTCTGACAACCTCATCGAAGATGGCTCTTACCTGAGGCTCAAGAACATCCAGCTCGGATATACTCTTCCTCTGAAGAAAGATTGGGTTGACAGGGTCTTCGTCTATGTCAGCGCCCAGAACTATCTGACTCTCACCAAATATTCCGGTCTTGACCCTGAGGTCAACGCTTACGGAAGTGACACTACTATCGGAATTGACTGGCATGGATACCCTCGCACAAAGACCGTGTCCTTCGGAGTCAACGTTCAATTTTAATTAAAAAGCGAACATCATGAAAAAGTATATATCCATATTCCTTACGGCAGTACTTTTGATGCCATTCGCAACCTCTTGCGAAAAATGGCTTGAGGAACACCCTTATTCCATAGCTACAGACACGTTCTACAACACCGCCGCCGAAGCCGACGCCGCAATAGCGTCTGTCTCCAGGAAGTTCTATAATACTTATGTCGGAGACTTCAACTTCCCTTCAATGCTGGAGTGTTTCGCCGACAACATCTATGGTCGTGGATCTTGGGCGGCGAACAGCGAATACACGGTTCTGAATCCTACCAATTATGGCCGTTCGGATGGGTTCTGGAATAATTTTTATTCCATTATCCGTGACGCCAATATCGTTATCTCCCGGATTCCGGAAGCTACTGATCTTACGGAAGCCCAGAAGACATCGTACATTGCGGAGGCACGTTTCTTCCGCGGCTACGCTTACACCAGCCTCGCCAGGTACTATGGGAAGGCCGTGCTTCGTACCGAGGAGAACATGACGGAATGGGACCAGCCGCTCACGCCCGGTGCCACGATCTACAATTTCGCGCTTGAGGACTTGAAGTTCGCCGTCCAGAATTGCCCCGACAAGGCCGCCACGGACAACCGTCCCTCAAAGGACGCCGCCAGGGCCGCCCTCGCCGAGTTCTACCTGATCCAAAAGGATCACGCTTCCGCGAAACCCCTTCTTGAGGCTATCATTAGCAGTGGCAAGTATTCCCTTGTTCCTGTCAAGACTTCCCGTGATTTTGACAACCTCTTCGGTTACACTGTTACCAGCACCCCTGAGGAAGTGTTCTACGGTAAGACTTCCGATGTCGGAGCCATGGGATTCGCGATGGTCATGATGTATTCTCATCCGAGCGCCATTGTCAATGGCGGGAAGATGCTCAAGTCCGGCGGATGGTATGGTCTCTGCCTCAGCTCCGAGAACAAATGGATCAAGGAGTGGGACGACAATGACCTCAGGAAGAATTTCGTCATCCTTCCTTTCCAGAGGATGGGAGAGTTCGACGGCCTTCCTCTTGATGCCTTGATGGTCAAGTTCTATGATCACGAGCACAGCGGATCCTACGCCTGCACCTGCGACAACCCGATCTATCGTTATGCCGACATCCTCATCATGGAGGCTGAGTGCATCAACGAGACCAGCGGACCTAACGAGCAGGCCATGGAGTACCTCAACATGATTCACAGGCGCGCTTACGGTTATACTCCGAACCAGCCTTCAGAGGTTGATTACAAGCTGGCCGACTACAACACGAAGGATAAGTTCATGGAGCTTCTCGTCAAGGAGCACAGCTACGAGTTCATCGGCGAGGCCAAGCGCTGGAACTTCCTCGTGAGGACCGGACTAGCCAACAAATATGTCAAGGAGTACAAGGGCAGGGACATCAATCCTAATATGATGCTCTTCCGTATCCCTGAATCTGAGTTCAATTACAATGCGGCTCTCGATCCAAGCAAAGATCAGAATCCCGGTTATTAGAAGTGGTTAATATAATTGGTTTGTTGAGAAGGAGGCTGGCCAACGGCCAGCCTCTTCTTGAATCAAAAGAAGAATTTATGAAGAAAACATTATTAATTGTAGCGGCTATTAGTCTGAGTGTCAGCGCTTTTGCCCAGAACTCCTTCCCTAGATCCCAGAGGGAAGATAAGGACAAGACGATGAGCGAGGGATACTGGAAGATCTGGAATCCGAAAGTTCAGGCAAAGATTGACGCGGACATCGAGGCTAACCGTAAAGCGGATGCGGTGATAAATCTTGGTGATGTCCCTGCCGGAACCGAAGTCAAGATTGAGCAGGTCTCCCACGATTTCATCTTTGGAGCCCACATCTTCAATTTCAACCAACTTGGAACCCATGAGCGCAACGAGCGCTACAAGGAACTGTATGGAACCTTGTTCAACTCCGCTTCGATCGCCTTTTATTGGAAGACCTTCGAGATGGAGCCGAACAGGATGCGTTTCGTGACCGAGTACTGGGACACGGAGGATTTCTGGAACAATTGCCCGGATCCCAAGATGCAGCCGCATTGGCGCAGGCCTCCGACAGACGAGGTGGTAGAGTTCTGCGAGAGCAAGGGTATCCGTCTCCACGGACACACCATTATCTGGGGTAACCGCACCTGGCAGCATCCCCACTGGCTGATTGAGAAAATGGCGACCCCGGAGGAGAAGGCTAAGCTTGACACCTATGTCTCCGAAGTTATCAACCCGAGCAACAACAGGGCTATCGAGAAATATACCGACACCTACAAGGCCCTGACAAACGACCAGCTTTCTGACGCCCTTCCGGAGTTCACCAAGACTCTCAACACGGTGTTCGAGAAGAGGATCACGGATCTTGCGAAACGTTACGGCAACCGCATCGACAGCTGGGATGTCGTTAATGAGAGCGCCACGGACTTCCCGAAGATGAATCCTGGCGGTAGGCTTATAAAGAGCTCTTACGGTATTATGCCCGCCGACTACACTTTCAAGGCCTTCCAAACCGCCCAGAAGGTGTTCCCTGACAGGGTCAAGCTCAACATCAATGACTTTGACATGGGTCAGAAATATCTGGACCAGGTTAAAGACTTGACGGAAAGGGGATGCAAGATTGACATCATGGGAGCGCAGATGCACCTTTTCGATCCCCAGCAGTGCCTTGATATAGCGGCTGGAAAGGAGGTCATCCCCGGAAAGGCGGTCACTCCTGAACAGGTGTGGGAATGGTCTGAGCGTCTCGGCCAGGCCGGAAAACCTATCCACCTCAGCGAAATCACGATCACGGCTCCCGGCAATGACGCCCATGGCCGTCAGATCCAGGCTATCATAGCCACGAATCTTTACAGGCTCTGGTTCAGCGTCAAGCCCATGATGGGAATCACTTGGTGGAACGTCGTGGACGATTGTGGAGCACCCGGTGAGCCCTCGGTGTCCGGACTCTTCGACCGCGACATGAAGCCAAAGGCCTCCTATTACGCCCTTGACAACCTGATCAACCATGAGTGGAAGACCAACCTTAATGTCAAGGCCGGAAAGAAGGGTGTGATCAAGTTCCGCGGCTTCAAGGGCAACTACAAGATTTCTTGGACTGATGCCGAAGGAAATGTCATGACCAAGGAGTTCTATCTCAAAAACGACGGAGACGGGATAACATTGTAATATTCAAATAGTTATGAAACGGATTATCCTTTCGGCGCTTGCGGTTCTGTCGCTGGCGCTTCCAAAAGTCTGCCTTGCCCAGGAATATCCCAGGGTAGGAGCGGTACCCTCTGACGAAGGGTTATTCCCCTTTGTGATCTCCTACGACATGGCTAAAGGAATCACCGATTTTTCCGCCATGTTGGATGCCCCTGCCGGAAAACACGGGTTCACCAGGATTGAAGGTCAGCACTTTGTCAATGACGCTGGAAGGATTCGTTTTAATGGAGTCAACATTGTCGGAGGAGCTTGTTTCCCCAGCCATGAGCAGGCGGAAAGGCTTGCCGAGCGTCTTGCCCATTTCGGAATCAACTGCGCCAGGATGCACTTTTTTGACCTGTTCAATTATAACTACAGGGCATATAATGAAAAGGGTCTTTTAGAGGACGACGGCACATGGTGCACTCTCAACCCTGAACAGACAGATCTTTTTGACTATCTGCTCTATCAGCTCAAAAAACACGGCGTCTATTATAACATTAATCTCCTCGTTGGTCGCCCGTTTAAGGGTAAGAACGCCTATGACGAGGACATCCAGCAAAAAGAACTTGACTACGCCCGTGTTCTCTTTACCCATGTGAACCCATACACCGGTCTGACTCTTCCGGAGGATCCCGCTATGGCTATGGTTGAGCTGAACAACGAGGATGCCATATTCACGTCTTACCGCAACCGTAAGGAGTGGTCTCCAGAGAAAGGTGAACCGGCATGGAAGACCCTCGCGGAGCTCCAGAACGGTTCGGAAGAAGACAGGATGGAGATGTTCCATAATCTCGAGGACGCCGACAGGAACCACTGGAACCGCCAGAAAGACCTTCTTGTGAACGAGTTGGGAGTCAAGGTTCCCGTGACCTCAACCCAGGTGAGCTACACTTCTCCCTGGGCCCTGATGGACATGGACTATTTCGACATGCACGCCTATTGGTGTCATCCGACAAACCAGAGGGATGTGGATCGCTGGACCATCAACAACATTCCGATGATCAACAATCCCGATGGCGGAAACCTCTCTTCTTTAGCAAGTTACCGTCCTTCAGACAGGCCTTATACCATCTCTGAGTACAACCACCCGTTCCCTAATCTTTATGGAGCGGAGGGCCAGCTGATGCTCCGGGCCTTCGGAGCCTTCCAGGGTTGGGACGGAGTGATCGCCCATTCTTGGAACAACCTCTCGGACGAGGAGCCGGATTTCCTGCCGTACCATTTCACCTACACCTCGAGAACTGATGCCCTCGCCCATTTCATCTGCTGCGGCACCATGTTCTTGAGAGCCGATATTGATGAGGCTACGGAGCAGACAGTTCAGAATCTGCCCTATGAGTTTTATCAGAAGAGATGGGCGGAAAGACTTCAGCATCAGGTCGCTGGAATGCTTTCGGACGCCACGGATGGTACTTTCCTTCCTTGGGAAAGGCTGACTCGCCGGGTGGCCACGGACTATACCGCCAAGGAAACGAAGACTTTCCCGACCGAGACCCGTCCGGATGTCAAGGTCACCGAAGGAGGCCAGATCGAGTGGAATAACGAGAATCCCGAACAAGGAATGTTCATTGTCAGGACAGACAACACCAAGTTGTTCTCCGGCTTCCCTGCCGGAAGAACCATCGACTGGGGTGACGGGATATCCTTTAATGTCGGAAAGACAAAACTTGGGTGGACCACTATGTCTCTTGTCAGCAAGAAAGCCAATGGTTTCTTGAAGAGAAGCAAGGCTCTGCTTGTCGCGACAGGTTATACAAAGCATTCAAACCAGACTCTGACTGTCGATCCGGATCCGAAAGATCCGTCGAAACCTTCAACCTACATCCACTGCCGTCATGAGGCCTGGGGAACCGGCCCGATGCTCACCGAGGGCATCCCGGCGACCATAAAGCTTGCTTCAAAGGCTCGCAGGACCCGTTGCTGGGCTCTGGACGAGAGAGGAAAGAGATGTGCCAAGGTTCCGGTGAAGAAGGCTGATGACGGCAAGGCCATCATCGAGATCGGACCTGAGTACAAAACCGTTTGGTACGAGATTAAAACCAGATAGAAGCATGAGAAAGACGACCATATTATTCGCCGTGTTACTGGCGGCTTTCGCCTGTAAACCAGCGGTAGAGGCGACAGACGATCTGATTCCTTCTGATGAAGGTCTGTTCCCTTTCGTGATCTCCTATGAGATGTCAAAGGGTGCGGCGACGGATTTTTCCACACTACTTGAGGCTCCGGCCGGAAAGGACGGATTCATCCGGGTCGAAAACGGCCATTTTGTCAACGATAAGGGAATTGTCAAGCTGAACGCCACCAATCTCACCGCTGCGGCCAATTTCCCGACCCATGAGCAGGCGGAAAGGGTGGCAGAACGTATCGCTAACTTCGGAATAAACTGTGTCAGACTCCATTACATGGACTGGCCATACGGTCCGGAAGGCTTCCCTCTCGCTAAGGAACCCAGCATATTCGCAAAGGATGGATCGGAGAGAAACCTTGATCCGGAGATGCTGGACAGGCTTGAGTATTTGATTTATCAGTTCAAGCAGAGAGGAATATACGTTGATGTCAACCTCTATGTGGCCAGGTACCAGTACCACTACAAAGGCCAGAACGCCATCAACACCTTCATCCAGGCCAAAGAGAGGGAATATGCCAAGGACCTCCTCACGCATGTGAATCCTTACACCGGTCTTCCTATGACAAAGGATCCTGTCGTGGCTGTGGTTGAGCTTAACAACGAGGACGCTCTGTTCACCACCTATACTGGTGGTAATCTGAGGCTTCCTGGCTGGCCAGCCATCGCTGACATCAAGGGTACCGAGATGCCGGAGGCGAAGAAGAGGGAGTTCTACAAGACTCTCCTCAAGTACGAGGCTGACCATTGGAACAACATGAGGACTTACCTTAAGAAGGATCTCGGCCTTATGGCTCCCGTGACTTCCACTCAGGTCTCATATTCCCAGCCTTCTACTTTCGACGGGATGGATTTCTACGATAACCACGCCTACTGGCTCCATCCTACTATCGGAGTTTTCTGGAAACAGAACACAAGCTCGATGGTCAATAACCCTGACGGCGGATCTCTGACAGGGCTTTCGGCGAGACGTTTCGCCGGCAAACCTTACACCATCTCCGAGTACAACCATCCGTACCCGAGCTTCTACGGGGCTGAGGGTCAGCCTATGCTGCACGCCTATGCCGCTTTCCAGGGTTGGGACGGTGTGTTCGCTTATTCTTGGAATAACAGGATCAACGAGGAGCCCCAGTCGATGGAGTATTTCTTCTCCTATGCCGCAAGAACCGACTGCCTCGCTCATTTTGACGCCTGCGCCGCCATGTTCCTGAGAGGTGATGTCCAAGAGGCTTCTGAAGGGGTTACCGCCTCAGTTCCTCTCAAGGCTTTTGAGGATGATTGGGTCAGCAAGCCCTCCAGGTCAGGTAATATCAGCAACCTCATTAAGGAGGCTACGGGCGTTACCATGGCAAACATGCTTGAGCACAAGATCACCGTGGATCCCCATGCGGAGAAAGCGGTTCCCGCGAATCTCAAGGAAGCCGGTCCTGTCAAGGTGTCTTCAACCGGGCAGATTGAGTGGAACAACGAAGATCCTGAGAACGGCATGTTCATGGTCAAGGCTCCTAATGTCAAGGTATTCAGCGGTTTCCCTAAGGGGAGGACGGCTGACTTGGGAGATGGAGTGAAGCTCGACATCGGCAAGACCAAGCTTGGCTGGGCGACAATCTCGCTGACCAGCAAGGCCGGAAACGGTTTCGACAAAGGCTCCACGGCTCTTCTTGTGGCGACTGGTTACACCCATAACAAGGACGCTAAGTTCAAGAGGGAGCTGGACAAGGACGGCAATCCCACAATGACCATTTCCAGCCGCTGGTACGACTGGGGAACCGGTCCTATTATGACAGAAGGGATTCCCGCCAAGGTCACCCTGCCTTCAGATGCCGACGCCACTTCCTGCTGGGCTCTTGACGAGAGCGGGGCCAGGAAGGAGGCGGTTCCTGTGGGTAAGGATTCTAACGGAAAAGCCGTAGTTGAGATCGGCCAGAAATACCAGACTGTCTGGTATGAGATAACCGTCAAATAGAGCTATCTTTGTCATTAGTTTTGAATAATTATTTAAAACAATATCATGAGTGTAGATCAATATAAAAAAGAAGTCGGGATGATGAATCTGGAGAAGCTGATCCAGTCTCGTGAGTATATTCCCGATTGCAAGTTCCCTATTCCTGACAAGGAGTTGCTGGCCCGATTCGAGCAGTTGTACTTGGGCGCCGTGAACGACGTTCTCCGTGAGTTCTGCCTTCTTGAGCAGGCTCTTCCAAACAGGATCAAGTCTCTTCGGGAGTACCGGACGGTGGCGGGCTTTGCCTTTACGGTAAAAAGTTCTCCTAATGTCAAGATCCAGGGAGAGATGGAGTTCCGCACGCAGATGCTGGACGAGATGGGCGAGGATCACTTCATTGTCTGGGACACCAGCCGCGACCAGAAGGCAACTCTTTGGGGAGGGGTCATGACAGCCACCGCAAAGGGTAAGAAGGTCAAGGCTGCCTGCATCGACGGTGGAATCCGTGACACCCATCAGATCCTCGAGGCGGATTTTCCCGTGTTCTATGAATATAGGATCTCCAACGGAAGTCTTGGCCGCTGCCTGATTACCCACTACCAGATTCCGATCAAGATCGGAGATGTAACGATCCGGCCTGGTGATGTTGTTTTGGGCGACATCGACGGTGTGTTGATTGTCCCGAGGGACATCGCTTATGATGTCTTGATCCGCGCTGAGGAGATCAGGGAGAACGAGAAGAAGATCTATTCATGGGTACACTCCGGCGACAGCATCCGCTCCATCAAGGAGAAGGGTGGTTATTTCTAGAGTCATGAAAAAGTTGTTCAGGATCGCCGTCATCGTCTTGGCGGCGATCCTCTATAACTCCCGTGACAAGGAACCGGTTCCTTTCAGGGTCCTGTATTGGAATATATTGCATGGTATGTGGGACGGACAGGGCGACAACTATGATCGTTTTGTCGCTTTTGTCAGAAGCAAGGATCCCGATGTCTGTGTTTGGTGCGAAGCGCAGTCATATTGGAAAACAAACACCAATGACAGTTTGGAACCGGAAGATCGTTATCTGGTGGAGCATTGGGGAGACCTTGCGGCCCGCTATGGCCATAAATACTGGGCTATAGGAGGTTATCACGACAACTGGCCACAAGTAATAACGTCCAGATATCCAATAACGGTCATTGACCAGATTGTTGGGGAAGAGCCAGATAAAGTCATAAAACACGGAGCCCTTTGGGCGAGTGTGGAGATCAATGGAAAGACAGTCAATTTTGTGGCGCTGCATCTTGCTCCAAAAGGAGGCCAGGAATACCGTACGATGGAGGTCCAGTATATCTGCGACCATACTCTCGGGACATCTTCCAATGCGGAAGACCAAAACTGGATAATGCTCGGGGATTTCAACTCAAAATCCAGGTTGGATAACGACTATTATGGTCTGGATGAGAATTCGAACGCCTTCATGCCGCATGACTATATCCTTTCCAACACGCCCTATATCGATGCCGTCAAAGACCGTCACCCTGACGAGTTCAGGCCAGGCTATTGGCGAAGAAACACCAGAATTGATTTTGTGTATTGCACCAAACCCTTGATTGACAGGTTGGAATATGCTGATTTTGTTTGGGACAGTTACACTACTCCACTGAGGGACTGGAATACCCAATATGGCGTCAGACCATCAGACCATCTGCCTATATTCGTAGAATTTGACATGAGATAATTATAAAACCACATAGTATGAGAAGAACTATCTGTATTTTATTGGCTGTCTGTTGTTTCCATGCGGCGATAACGCCTTCTTCATCAGACGCTCAAGATAAGGCGGAAGTTAAGCGCCTTGAATCACCGTATTATGTTTTTCCGAGGAATGGAGGGCAGCATATTGACCTGTCCGCGGACTGGAAGCTGACTTCCGTAGATGCCCCTCTGGAGAGTCCCGCAGCCCTTTCCGGGGAGAAATGGATTGATGTGGCGGAGCCTACTTCGGTGCAGATGGCCTATTACAAGGCCGGGATGCTTCCTCCGCCTTATGAGAACCTCAATTCTGAGTTGTACGAGCCTCTTGAGCAGAAGATCCATTATTACAAAAAGCTTTTCAAGACACCCGGTCATAAACAATCGGATCACGTCATCCTCTCGTTCAGCGGGGTTGACTACACATCCAAGGTTTGGCTCAATGGAACCCTTCTTGGAGAGCATGAAGGCATGTTCGGCGGACCTACGTTGAAAATCAACGACTTCCTGAAGCCTATAGGCCAGGATAACGAACTCATCGTTGAGGTGAAGTCGGCCAATTACGGCAATCCAAACATGGAGCCGAGAATACAAGGGCACCATATTCATTCCTGGTTCTTCTCGAAATCAAAGCACAATGCGCCCCCATTCTTCCACATGGGAATGTGGAATGACATCAGGCTCGACATTCTCCCTTATTACCATCTCGAGCGGCCTTTCCTCGCGACGAGATCTATTGAGAACGGCAAGGCGGTCATTGACTTCACAACTGAGATTTTCGCCGGGAAGAACTCCAAGGATTTTATCCTTCACAATTGGCACAATCATCAAGGATCGGCTGTAGCCCGCAAGAACGAGGTTTCCAAAGATGCCCTGAAGGTGATCGTGCGTCTATTTGACAACGGTAAGGAGGCTTATGTCAGGAGTTTCGATGCCATGGCCGTCAACGGCCGCTGCTGGCTTGAGGAAAGCTTTGAGCTTGACAACCCGAAATTGTGGTGGCCTAATGGGATGGGTCAGCAGGATTATTACCAGGCGAGAGTCGAACTGCATGTCAACGGCGCGAAAACAGATGAGATAGACTTCGATTTCGGAGTCCGCACGATAGATCATGTCAGAAGCGCCGGAGTGCGTCTGGAAGACCGTTGGATCGACTGGCAGTTCGTCGTCAACGGAGAGAAGATCTTCGTGAAAGGAATCAATTGGATTCCGGTTGCCGGGCTTTCTGATTTTTCCTATGAGAAATATGAGTGGGCTATTGAAGCGGCCAAGAACATGGGTGTCCAGATATTCAGGATTTGGGGTACCGGATACCTTGAGACGCAGGATTTTTATGATCTTTGCGCCAAGAATGGGATTATGGTCTGGCAAGACTTCTCCATCGCGAATAGCGACACTCCGGAGTGGCCCCAACAGGTCTGGGAGGCCCAGGTTTGCCAGAATATATTCCGGCTCCGTAATCAACCGGCCCTGGCTGTATGGTGTGGAGGGAACGAGTTCAATCCTTATTGTCTGGGGAATACAACGTCTATCGGCATTCTTGAGAGAAACCTCAAGGAGTTTGATCCTACCAGACTTTTCCTGAGGACTTCACCAGACGGAGGCTCTGACCATCTTTATCCGGATTTTGATCCAAATCATTATAAAGACTACAAGTGGATGCCCTTTGTCGCGGAGAGCGGAATCCATTGTTTGACAAGCGCCAGGAACAATCGTAAGATTATAGCGGCGGACGATTTCAAGAATCTTGGAGGTATGTTTGAAGCCTCTTTTAAAGACTCGCACAAAGATTTTGTCCACCATTTCATTGAATATAATCCCTCCCGCGTTCCAAGAATGTTGAGCCGCGCCTCCCATATTGACGATATGTCAGACCCTCTTTATGAGAATATAGTCGAGGCCTCCCAGGTCGGAGCCGGCGAGTTCTATCAGGTCATGTCTGAGGGACTCCAGAGCAATTATCCGATCACTACGGGCTTGATTCCCTGGGTTTATAAACGGCCGACTCCCGTTGTTGCCGCTATCCAGCTGATGGACGCTTATGGGCAACCTACCGCCCCATATTATTTCCTCACAAGGACTTACGAGAAGACTCATGTGCTTGTGGATTTCCCGAGGATGTTGTTCGCCCCGGGAGACGCGATTCCGATGAAGGTTAATGTCGTGAACGGCGTTTTCACGGATCCTATAGATGGAAAGGTTGCGGTGAAGGTTTTGGACGACAGGTTCAAGGAGCTAAAGTCTTATGAACAAGCTGTTTCCGTGTCCAAAGGAACGTCTGTAACTAAGGCAGAGATCGGGGAATTCCAGATTCCTGCCGACTATCGCTCCAGATTCTTCTTTGTCGTAGCGAGGCTTATCGACAAGACAGGAAGCGTTATCTCCCGTACTGTCTATTGGCCGAGGACTATTCCCCAGATGGAGGATCCGGAATATTACAAGAATTACCTTGAGTCCGCTCCCGCATGGCCTACCCTTGACAAGGGTCCTTGGCTGAAGCCGACGGTGGCGAAGAGCAAGACGACATTGTCCGTCAGCCCCATCACATCCCCTGAGCCAGATGTTTACTGCACGACCGTATCTTCTACTGCAGCGACAATTTCTTCTGGCTCGACAGCGGCGAGTCAAAGGAGGTCAGGATCTCCACCAAGGCCGGATCGCTTGGCGAGAAGGATCCTTTCAAGATCATTGTCTCTTCCTGGAACGCGAAATCCATTTCGACTCCGATCAAGTAGTTTTAAACAATGAATAACAGACTCCTGACAGTTATTCTCTGTGTATTTGTCTTGTTTCCGTCCAAGGCTCAGGAACGCGTTGAGCCTTTGGACGGGGAAGTTTGGTGGGGGCTCTCCAACACCGATGGCTGCAAACAGCCCTTCGTGGATTATCCCGTATTGGATCTGGCGGAGCAGAGCCGCATGGGTGAGACCGTTCCGTTTCTGATCTCAAATAAAGGACGCTACATTTGGTGTGACAGCCCTTTCAGGGTGTCATGCGAAAAGGGAGTGCTTCAGATTTGGACTTCTTCCGCCCCGTTGGAGATTGTTCAGACTGGAAGCACCCTGAAGGATGCCTATCTCGCTGCTTGTGAGGCACATTTCCCCTTCGACGGCACTGTGCCTCCGGAAGAGTTCTTCACCAAACCACAGTTCAATAACTGGATAGAGTCTGTTATGACCGGCATCAATCAGGAAAGTGCCGAGAGATATGTGGAAGGAATATTCCAAAACGACTTCCCTTGCGGGATTGTCATGATCGATGGCGGGTGGTTGATCCAGCATGGCACAATGCGTTTCAATCCCTATATTTTTCCTGATGGGAAAAGAATGTTCGACTTGATAAAGTCGTTTGGTTATAAGGGCATGCTCTGGATAAGTCCTTATGTTTCAGCCGACAATCGGGGGACATATTTAGACTATCGCCGTACCAACCCCAGGAAGAAACCATTGATGGTGGAGAGCAAAGACCGGCCTGGAGACGATTGCATCATTCATTGGTGGAGCGGGAAGAGTGTGTCGTTGGATTTGACTGACCCGGAAGGCCGGGATGCTTTTGTCGGGCAGCTTAAGGATTGTCAGGAGTTATATGGCCTGGACGGATTCAAATTTGACGGTGCTGACGCGGAGTATTTCAGAAAGAACGGGAAATTCCACGGCGGAGCCTCGACCTGTGATTATGTCCATGCCTACGGTGAGCTATGTAAAGAATTCCCTTACAACGAGTTCCGTGTGGGCTACCGTAATGGTGGTGAGCCTGTCATAGTACGTCTTCAAGATGTCCCTCACAATTGGGACAAGCTTCCTAATGTGATTTATAATGTCCAGGTGTCAGGCCTGATGGGATTGCCCTATACCATTGGAGACATGATTGGAGGAGGCTTGAACAGTTCTTTTGAGAATGATCAAGGCCTGTCCCATAAATATGTGATCCGTTCCTGCCAGGTGCAGGCCCTCATGCCCATGATGCAGTTCTCCATGGCCCCATGGCGGGTTCTCACTCCGGAGGAATGTGACATCTGCCGCGAAATGGCGTTGCTGCATGTCAGTTTTTCGGACTATATCATGGAGCAGGTGCGTCACGCCGCCAAGACCGGAGAGCCGATTGTCCGCACTATGGAATATGAGTTTCCTGGTCAGGGATTCGACCGTCGTCTTCCGCAATTCATGCTTGGACCGGACTATCTGGTGGCTCCTGTCGTGAGAGAGGATGACTCGGTAACTGTGGAACTCCCCAAAGGCCGTTGGAAAGATGATCAGGGAAAGGTGTTCCGAGGCCCTAAGGTGTTGCGACTGAACAATGTACCTCTTGAGAGGTTGCCTTATTATAAGAAATTAAGTAAATGAAAACTATTTATTCTTTGTTTTTAGCCTTATTGACCTTTGTGCCGTTCTTAGTCAAGGCGCAGGATAAGGCAACAGTTAACCGTTTGGAGTCGCCCTACTATGTTTTTCCGAGGACAGGAGGGCAACATATTGATTTGTCCGCGGACTGGAAGCTGACCTCCGTGGATGCCCCTCTTGAGAGTCCCGCTGCCTTTTCCGGGGAGAAATGGATTGATGTGGCGGAGCCTACTTCTGTGCAGATGGCATATTACAAAGCCGGTTTGTTGCCAGCTCCTTATGAGAATCTCAATTCCAATGAGTATCATTTCCTGGAGCAAAAGGTGCATTACTATAGGAAGTCTTTCCCGACTCCAAGGCACGAAGATAAAAGTCATGTGATTCTCTCCTTTGACGGAATCGACTATGCGTCAAGGGTTTGGCTTAATGGAAACCTGCTTGGAGAGCATGAGGGAATGTTCGGGGGGCCGACAGTGAAGATCAACGATTACCTGAAATCTGACGGATCCGACAACGACCTTGTCGTTGAGGTCAAATCAGCCAATTACAAGTTCCCTGAATATAAGGGAAGGGCTCCCAGACGGTTTGTCCGCACATGGTTCTTCTCCAACGACAACGTTACACCATTTTTCCATCTTGGAATGTGGAACGGCGCCCGCATTGATGTGCTTCCATACTATCATCTCGAGCGTCCTTTCCTGGCCACACGCTCCATTGGGAACGGCAAAGCGGTCATTGATTTCACTACGGAAATATTCACTGGCAAGAACTCCAAAGACTACATCCTTCACAATTGGCACAACCATCAAGGAGCCTCGGCAGCTCGTCAGAACGTTGTGGCGAAAGATGCCTTGAAGGTTATCGTACGTCTGTTTGACGACGGTAAGGAGGCTTATGTCAGGAGTTTTGATGCCATGGCCGTCAACGGCCGCTGCTGGCTGGAGGAGAGTTTTGAGTTGGATAATCCGAAGTTATGGTGGCCAAACGGGATGGGCCCTTCGACAAACTCAGGAACCGGGAATTACTACAAGGCCTCTGTGGAGCTGGAGGTCAACGGCAAGCCAATTGACAAAATCGAGTTTGATTTCGCAGTCAGGACTATCGAGCATGTCCGTAGCGCAGGAGTGCGTCTGGAGGACCGCTGGAACGACTGGCAGTTTGTCATCAACGGGGAAAAGATCTTCGTCAAAGGTGTTAACTGGCTGCCTCTGGACGCTATTTCCGACCTTCCTTACGAGAAATATGAGTGGGCGATTCGGGCGGCCAGGGACATGGGAGTCCAGGTCTTGAGGATATGGGGATCCGGCTATATGGAGACGGAGGCCTTCTATGACATCTGCAAGAAGTACGGGATTATGGTCTGGCAGGACTTCACAATGGCCAACAGCGACACTCCCGAGTGGCCCCAGCAGGTCTGGGAGGCTCAGGTCTGCCAGAATATATTCAGGCTTCGTAACCAACCGGCCCTTGCAGTTTGGTGCGGAGGAAACGAGTTCAACCCTTATTGCCTCGGGAACACCGCTTCGGTCGGGATTATAGAGCGTAACCTTCGGGAATTTGACCCGACCAGGCCCTTCTGGCGCACTACTCCCGATGGTGGCTCTGACCATCTGTACCCTGACTTTGATCCCAACCACTACAAAGACTATAAGTGGATGCCCTTCGTGGCTGAGAGTGGGATCCACACGATGAGCTCTCCCAGAAACAACCGGAAAATAATAGCTGCCGAGGAGTTCAAAGGCCTTGGAGGAATGTTTGAGGAGACCTTCAGGAATTCCCATCCGGATTTCGTCCACCATTTCGCTGAATATTGGCCGGCCCGCGTGCCTCGCATGCTTAGCCGTGCCTCGCACATCGACAACATGTCCGATCCTCTGTACGAGAACATTGTCGAGGCTTCCCAGGTCGGAGCCGGTGAGTTCTACCAGATCATGTCAGAGGGCCTTCAAGGCAATTATCCCGTGACCACAGGCCTTATGCCTTGGGTTCTCAAGCGTCCTTGGCCGGTCGTGGCCGCGATCCAGATAATGGACTATTACGGCCAGCCGACAGCGCCATATTATTTCCTGAAGCGCACCTACGAGAAGACCCATATCCTGGTTGACTTCCCGAGGATGTTGTTCGCCCCGGGAGACGAGATTCCGATTAAGGTGAATGTCCTTAATGGAGCATGCGCCGAGGCGCTCTCCGGTAAGGTTGAGGTGAAGGTCCTGGACGACAAATTCAAAGAGCTAAAGTCTTATGAACAAGCGGTTTCCGTGTCAAAGGGAACGTCTGTCACCAAGGCAGAGATCGGGGAGTTCCAGATACCGTCCGATTACCGTTCAAGGTTCTTCTTTGTCGTGGCGAGGCTTATCGACAAGACGGGAAGCGTTATCTCCCGTACTGTCTATTGGCCGAGGACTATTCCCCAGATGGAGGATCCGGAATATTACAAGACTTACCTTGAGTCCGCACCCGCATGGCCTACCCTTACGACCGTATCTTCTACTGCAGCGACAATTTCTTCTGGCTCGACAGCGGCGAGTCAAAGGAGGTCAGGATCTCCACCAAGGCCGGATCGCTTGGCGAGAGGGATCCTTTCAAGATCACAGTTTCCTCTTGGAACGCTAAAACCAATTCAATACCAATAGATTAATGTTTAAGAAAACCGTATTTTCACTGGCTGTATGCGCGATCTCGGTGGCCAGTGTCATAGCTCAGGAAAAGAGTCCTGTCATGAGTGAGGCTTACTACAAGACATGGAACGACAGCCTCCAGAACGCCATTGACGCGAACATTGAGAAATACCGCAAAGCGGATGCTGAGCTTATTCTCGAAAACGTCAAACCAGGTTCGGTAGTGACTGTCGAACAAGTCTCGAGCGATTTTCTTTTCGGAAGCAATATCTTCCTTTTCGACCAGCTGGACTCTCCCGAGAAGAACCAGAAGTATAAGGATGCTTTCGGAGACCTGTTCAATCAGGCTACGATCGCTTTCTACTGGAAGACCTTGGAGCCGGAAAAGGGGAAGATCCGCTTCGCCGCTGACAGCCCGTACGAGTACCGCCGCCCGGCCACTGATCCGGTGGTGGAGTTCTGCGAGTCGAAAGGGATCTACATGAAGGGCCACGCTATTATTTACGGGATAAGGTCTTGGGGACACCCGACATGGCTGCCCGAGGACAGGAATGTGATGGAGAAGGAGTTCGAGGAGCACATCAAAACCCTTGCCGGGCGCTACAAGGGTAGGATTCAGGACTGGGATGTGGTCAACGAGTGCTACGATCAGGCCAATCGCGGCCTTATGCCCGACGACTACACCTACAAATCTTTCAAGTGGGCCGAGAAATATTTCCCTGCCTCCGTAAAGTTCAACACCAATGAGTGCGACATGCATTGGGGGCCTACAAAGAGGTACACGGAGATCGCCAGGAACCTGATTGACCGGGGAGCCAGAGTGGATTATGCCGGGGTTCAGATGCATATCTTCAACCCGGCCGAGGCGACGAAGATAGCCGAGGGAACCGACAACGGCCAACTGTCTCCTGATCGTCTTTGGGCCACGTTGGAGGAACTGAAAAATATCGAAAGGCCGATATTCATCAGCGAGGTGACTATCAGTGCCCCGGAGGACACCCCTAAAGGCTTGGAGATCCAGAAAATTCTCACAAGAAATATGTATCGCCTGTGGTTCAGTCATCCTTGCGTGGCGGGAATCACATGGTGGAATCTCGTCGATGGCGGTGCCGCTCCAGGTGAACCTTCAATATCCGGTTTGTTTGATAAGAATATGAACAAGAAGCCAGCTTACGAGGCCCTGGATCAGTTGATTAACCACGAGTGGAGGACAAATCTCACTTTCAAGGCTCCCAAGGATGGCAAGATTTCCTGGAGAGGATTCAAGGGAGATTACAAGATCACATACAAGGATAAAAAAGGAAAATCAGTAACTTTGGACTATCATATTGATTAGATCATTGAGCTGAGGATATGAAAAAGTGTTTGTTGTTGATTATGGCCGCTATGACAGTTTTAGGTTGCGGGAATAAGTCCGATACTCTTACTTTGCTGGTGGGCACTTACACCGACACCGACAGCAAGGGTATTTACTCTTTCAAGTTTGACCAGACCACAGGAGAGAGTTCGGCTCTTGCCATTACTGACATTCCGAATCCGTCATTCTTGGCTGTGACGCCGGACAACAAGATGGTTTATGCTGTCACCGAGCAGCAGGTGGATGCCGCCGTGTCCGCTTTTGACTTTGATGTCGAGAAGGGAACACTCACCTTCCGGAACAAACAGTTGACTCATGGCAGGGGCACTTGCCACGTCACCTGGGTCGGGAAGGACGTTGTCGCCACAAACTATTCCTCAGGCGGGATGACGGTTTTTCCTCTGGACGAGAATGGTAACCTTGAGGAAGGAACCTTGTTGGAGTTCTTCGAGAGTGGCCCGGACACTGTCCGCCAGGCCGGATCGCATATTCATTCATCACAGGTCTCACCAGATGGGAAGTTCCTGTTTGTCATAGACTTGGGAGGCGATTACATCTATCGTTACCCCGTAATTGACGGAAAAGTCACCAGTTTTGAACCTGTCAAGATCAAGGTTCCAGCCGGCGAGGGTCCCCGACATTTCACCTACTCCAAAGACGGCCGCTTCATGTATGTCCTCACCGAGCTTGAGGGAAATGTCATCGTGTATGACTACAATGGAGGAGACCTCAAACAGATCCAGCTGATCGAGGCTGATCCTCTCCATGCACGGGGAAGCGCGGACATCCATTTCTCCCCTGACGGGAAGTTCCTTTACGCCAGCAACCGCCTGAAAGGCGACGGTTTGGCGATATTCAGTCAGGATCCAGCTACTGGCCTTCTGACCAATGTTGGGTATCAAAACACGGGAGTCCATCCTCGTAACTTCGCTATCACGCCTAATGGGCAGTTTGTTTTGGTGGCTTGCCGTGACAGCGACGCGGTTCAAGTGTTCCGTCGTGATCCTAAGACGGGCCTGTTGACCGACACAGGGAAAGACATAAAGGTCCCTCATCCTGTTTGCGTGTTGGCGGTCCCTTCTGGTAATTAATATTTGAGTATAATCTGCCATGAAGCGTATTTTTTACCCATATATGGCAGATTATAATTTTATATTTTGCCATAAGTGTGATTTTTTATAACTTTACGGCAAAATATAATTATCATGTCATTAATCGGCAGAAAAGAGGAACAGCAAACACTATTGTCCCTTTATCATAGTGATAAATCCGAATTTGTCGCTATTTATGGTAGAAGAAGGGTCGGGAAGACGTTTTTGGTTGCCCAAACCTTTAAAGATGCTTTCGCTTTCCAACATACAGGGCGGTCTCCTTATGAAGGCTCATCCAAGATAACTATGAATGACCAGATCCAGGCTTTTTATTATTCTTTGATACGATATGGCCTGAGTGAGGATGTTCCTGTACCGAAAACATGGATAGAGGCATTTTATCGGCTTGAGAATCTTCTTGAAAAGAAAGCGGGGACAGGTAAAAGGGTAGTATTCATAGATGAATTACCCTGGATGGATACTCCAAAATCAAAATTCATCTCCGCTTTCGAAGGTTTTTATAACGGCTGGGCATCTTTGCGAGATGACATTTTGCTTATTGTTTGCGGTTCATCCAGCTCGTGGATATTAAAGAATATTGTACGTAGTAAAGGCGGATTATATGACAGATTCACTTGTCAAATCAAATTGTCTCCATTCACCTTGCGGGAGACAGAAGAGTTTCTGTCGGAGAATAATGTTCATTATGACCGATATGATATTGTCAGGACATATATGGCCTTTGGGGGCATTCCATATTATTTGGGATATTTAAAACCAGGTGCCAGCGTGGAGCAGAATATTGACAATGCCTTTTTTAAGGAGAACTCACCTCTTCAAGGAGAATTCGTTCGCTTGTTCAATACCTTATTCACGGGTTCTGATAAGTACATCAAAATAGTTAGGGCTTTGTCTAAAAGGAATTATGGTTATACGAAAGGCGAAATATCACATATTACAGGAATATCTGCAGGAGGTGGGCTATCTGAGTATCTTGAGAACTTGGTTGAGACTGATTTTGTGGAACGGTATAAACCGGTATTGTCAAACGCAAGGATTGATTATTTCCGTTTGAAAGATAGTTTCTGCTTATTCTATTTGAGATTCATTGATGGGAAAAAAGACTTGGATGAGCATTTCTGGCAGAATAGTTCAGGTACTAAAGGGATTCTTTCATGGCAGGGTATCGCTTTTGAGCAGGTTTGTTTTACACACCTTGAGAGCCTGAAAAAAGCGTTGGGCATCCATGGAATAACTACCGTTGCTTCTAAAATGATCATCCCGTCCATTAGTGATAGAAGCGGTTCTCAGATTGATTTGGTTATAGACCGGGCAGATCGTAATGTGAATCTTTGTGAAATGAAATTCTATTCTTCAGACTATTCTGTGGACAAGGAAGAAAACATTAGGCTAAGAAACCGGGTAGAAAACTTTAAAACCGCGTTTCACGTAAGGGGAAACGTGTTTTTAACATTGATAACTACCTTTGGCTTGAAATACGGGGTTCACTCAAGTGTGTTCCAGAAAACGTTGATTCTTGATGACTTATTCTTATAAATAAAAGAATGAAAAGGGCGTTTTATTTTGTTTGTGTCTTTGCGTTAAGTTGTCTGTTCGGCTGCTCAAAAATGGAGGTTCAGCCTTCGGACAGCGATCTGGTTTTCAATGATTTGGCAGCGGTGTGGGATGAGGCTATGCCCCTTGGGAACGCGACTGTCGGGGAGCTTGTTTGGAAGAAAGGTGACAATCTGCGCCTTTCCCTTGACAGGATTGATCTCTGGGATATGCGGCCGATCGAGGCGTTCAAAGGCGAGGATTATACTTTCGAATGGGTGAAGAACCAGGTCCGGAAAGGGGATTACGATCCCGTGGTGGACAAGTTCGAGAAGAAGGCTTATCTCGCCGCCCCGTCCAAAATCCCGGGAGCGGCGTTGGAGATCGACATATCTTCCTGGGGCCCGGTCAAGGAGAACAGGTTATACCTGGATAACGCCCTATGCGAGGTGCTCTGGGAGAATGGAGCCTCAATGAAGACTTTTGTCCAGGCCGATGGTGACGTGGGCTGGATGGTTTTTGAAAATGTTCCTGAATCGTTTGACATTCAATTGGTTCCTCCTGAATATCAAGTCAAGGGAGCCGAAGAGGCCGGACTCGGAAGCTCTTCGCTTGCTCTCCTTGGTTATCCTCAGGGAGAGGTCAAGCGGGAGGGCAACCGCGTTACCTATCACCAGCAAGGCTGGAAAGACTATTTCTACGATGTCGCCGTCGATTGGAAACGTGCTGGCGGCAAAGTGATCGCTGTCTGGAGCGTCACCTCTTCCATTTCCGGTAAAAAAGCCGCGTCGGAGGTCGACAAGGCATTGGCCGAGGGTCCTAAAAAGGCTTATAAGCGTCACATGGGCTACTGGGAGCCTTATTGGGAAGGATCTTCCGTGAATGTCCCTGACGCGACCATCCAACATCAGTACGACAGGGAGATGTACAAGTTCGGCTCAGCCACCAGGAAGGACTCCTATCCAATCTCATTGCAATCTGTCTGGACAGCGGACGATGGTTTCCTGCCGCCATGGAAGGGCGATTATCACAACGACCTCAACACCCAGCTGAGTTATTGGCCAGCTTATATCGGCAACCATCTTGATGAGGGCCTGGGCTATCTGAACACGCTTTGGAACCAGGTGGGTAAGTACAAGGAGTTCACAAGGGTCTTCTTCGGGAAAGACGGACTGGCGGTGCCGGGATACTGCACTCTTGAGGGTGATGCCATGGCCGGATGGGTTCAGTACGGATTCTCCCCCACCACTTCCGCTTGGCTCGGCCAGCATTTCTATCTCCATTGGAAGTATTCCGCTGACAATGAGTTCCTTAAGAAGAGGGCATATCCGTTCTTGAGGGATGTCGCCTTGTTCCTGGAGCAGGAGACGGAAGTCAAGCCGGACGGCACGAGGACTTTTGAATACAGCTCCAGCCCTGAGATCAACGACAACAGGATAGACGCGTTCTTCCCTGTGATCACCAACTATGACCTGGCGCTGACCAAGTTCGCCTTCACGGCGGCGGCAGAGATGGCCGACTCGCTCGGATTGGTTGAGGATTCCGCCCGCTGGAAGAAAGACGGTGGCCAGCTGCCTTATTACGCCATCGACGAGGACGGGGGTCTCTCGATCGCCCCAGGGAAGTCTTATGACTTGTCCCACAGGCATTTCTCCCATGCGATGGCGATCCATCCGCTTGGCCTTCTGGACATTCATAACGGACCAAAGGAAAAGACTATAATCGATGCCACCCTGGAAAGACTCCATGCGAACGGACCCGACTGGTGGTGCGGATATTCCTATTCCTGGCTTGCGAATATGGAGGCCAGGGCGGCGCATGGGGAAGAAGCCGCCGAGGCACTAAGGACCTTCGCTGAATGCTTTGTTCTCCGTAACTCTTTCCACGCCAACGGTGACCAGACAAAGAGTGGTAAATCCCGATTCACATACAGGCCGTTCACGCTCGAGGGCAACTTCGCCTACGCGTCCGGTCTCCAGGAGATGTTGCTTCAGAGCCAGAGCGGTGTGATCGAGGTGTTCCCAGCGATCCCGAAGGATTGGAAGAATGTGAGTTTCAACCGCTTGAGGGCTATGGGAGCCTTCATTGTCTCGGCTGAGTTGAAGGACGGTAAGGATTACATGATAAGCGTATATTCGGAGAAGGGAGGCACTCTCCGCATCCGTTCCCCTAAGGACGGCAAGGTGATAACTAAGGACACCAAGCCCGGGGAGACGTACAGCGTCAGTCTCACCATTTGATAAGGACTGGGATGCCGTCTGGATTGTTCTTGAACTCGAGGAGTATGGTCCGGCTGTCCTCGTCCCATGTCCAGGAACTTCCCTCCGCCTCGACATTTTGAGGTTTCCTGGGAAGGGAGACCCTGCTTCGGTTAACGGTTCCGGCCGGTCCTTTCGTGATGTAGGACAGGCTGTTACGGGTTCTACGCAAGTTGGTTGACCTTCCTGCCTCGGCAAGAATCGCCGTCTCATCGGGGCGTTTGTCAAGGTCGTAAAGCAGTTTCCTGGAGCCGGGAGGCAAGGTGGCTCCGTCCAGTACTGGCAGTGAAGGGTCATAGAGGTCAATGTATTTACCTTCCAGCTTCAAAGGACTCATGTCCGGGGTCTCATCCATCACTGCCGCGACCAGGTATGGTCCTCGCTCCAGTCTCAGGTAGTTCTTTTTGGAAAGGGATCCATAGAGATCCTCAACCGCCTTCAACACAGCGGTTTCCCCGCCGGGAGTCATCACAAATTCTTTGGGATCGGCCCTTAAGACCATCACCTCTCCCTTCCCGACTTTGTATCGCCCCTCTTGCGGTTCTTTTCCCAGACCCAATAACTCGAAAAGGTGACAGGAAGGGGCCTGGTAGGATAGTCCATCATGGTTCCACCATTCACTCACGTTCTGGAAAGGATCCTCGTCCCGTCCGGAATAGATGAGTTTTCCTCCCGCATTGACCCAGTCGCGGAGCGCCTCATGAGCGTCCGGAGACAGCGGCTTCATGTTGGAATATGTCATCAGCAGGACCGACACATCCTTCAATGATCCAGGGATATTCTCAATGTGGGTTATTCCTACAGGGATCCCCGCTTTCAGAAGAGGCAGGGAGAGCCCGAAGAAGTCGGACAATTGCGGATCCTCATAATCGCAATGACTAGGGAAACGCTGGAACATCAATGAGTTACCCATCAAGACTGAGATTCCCTTAGGGCCTTCAACCTTTCCTGGGCTCTTAGGCATATTCTGAAGTGCGTTCACCATGACTCCCATCATTGTGGCGTAAGGAGCCGGAATATGACTCATCTCAGAAGAACCGGCGCTCACCGGGTACAGTCTCTCGTAGATTCTGTCCGGCCATGGCATGACTTCATAATCAGAGACTTCCGGGTAGAGAAGCTGGGCGGTGAAGGTGGCTTGATAGCCCTTCCGGTAGTCTTCCCAGTCCCGAACCCCATCTTCTATCGGGTCCGTGAGAAGCCAAAGATCACGTCCCGTGGGGGCGGTCATGGAGACCATGCTGCCATATTCAAGGAAGGCTGTCTCGAAGAACCTCTCGGCCATCCGCCCATTGTAATATGTTGGCGTTCTGGATGTTCCGGTCCAAACCTGGGCGATGTAACCATCGACGCAAGGAAGAAGGGCCAGGCTGGCCTCCGGACTGACGATCTCCCACATTGAATAGTTCACCAGCGAATGCGTCGGCACATAGCATTTTATCTCGCGGCCATTCTCCCTGCCATATTCCTTGGCGTAGGTGAACACGTCTTCCAAGGCTCTGTAATAGAGATGGTACTTCAATTTGTTGGACAGATAAGTGGCTTCCGGGGAACTGTCCTGCGGCATCCACGGAGTTCCGTAGAAGTCTTCCCATTCCTTCTTGAAAGTGTCACTGTAGCCTGCCCGCGCCCAGAACTCGGGCTCCTCGAGGTAAATGGCGTCAACCCCGGCGTCGATAATCCTCTTGATTTGAGTCTCCTTGAAATATTCAAGATACTTCCGGCTCGGGACGATGTAGGGAACGTTCTTTCCGTGCCAGATAGTGTCTCCTTGAGAATCGACCTGTCCGTCTTCCCAGTGAGGTTGTCCGTCCCAACGTCCGAGGAAATAATCCTGATAGCCTCCCCAGGCTATTCCGGTCATGAAGTCTGTCCTGTAACCTTTTTCTTTCCAACGGCTTAACCGGTCTTCCACATTTCCCCCAGCGCCTTTGGCGGGACCAGTCCCATAGACCATCACGGCATCGGCCCTGATGTCCGTTACGGGTTTCCACGCGGCGTTCGTCTGAAAAGTGGTTTTGGGGATGTCCGGGCGGGGTGAGCCGCAACCGTGAAGCGCCAGGATCACAAGGATGGCGGCGGTCAAATGTCTTTTCATGGATGCACAACCTTTTATATCAAGCAAATTTATGAAAATAATGTTAACTTTACGTTTGTTATGAAACGTCTGATAACCACAGCCTTTATCGCCATTTTCTCTTTGGCGCTTTCGTTTGCCCAAAGCGGCAACCTTGAGATTCACAACCCTATTATTCCCGGGTATCATCCGGACCCTTCCATCTGCCGGGTCGGAAACGATTATTACATAGTTAATTCCTCTTTCCAGTATTTCCCCGGGGTGCCGATTTACCATTCGACAGATCTGGTCAACTGGGAATTGATCGGCAATGTCCTTGACCGGGAGAGCCAGCTTCCCCTTATGAACTCGAATTCGTCCGGCGGAATCTTCGCCACCACGATCCGCTATAATGAGGGGACATATTACATGGTCACCACGAATGTCACCACGGGAGGCAATTTCTTTGTGACCGCAAAGGATCCGAAAGGACCATGGTCAGAGCCTGTCTATTTGAAGCAGGGAGGAATTGACCCCTCTTTCCTCTTTGAGGACGGCAAGTGCTACATGGTCTCCAATCCTAATGGGATCGTGCTTTGCGAGATTGATCCTGTGACTGGGAAACAGTTGACAGAGAGCAAAGTACTGTGGTACGGAACAGGCGGACGCTATGCCGAGGGACCGCATATTTACAAGAAAGACGGATGGTACTATCTGCTGATTTCCGAGGGTGGTACAGAGATGGGGCACGGCCTCACAGTCGCACGCAGCCGTGACATCTGGGGTCCTTACGAGTCCAATCCCGTCAATCCTATCCTTACACAATTCCGTCAGGTTTCCCAGGGACATCAGATTCAGGGAACCGGTCACGGGGACTTCGTACAAGCTCCCGACGGATCCTGGTGGGTAGTTTTCCTTGGTTTCAGGCGTTTCGGAGGGGATTTCCATCATCTTGGCCGCGAGACGTTTATCGCTCCTGTGACCTGGGTAGCCGGGTGGCCCGTGATCAACGACGGGGCTCCGATAGAAGCGGTTATGGAGGTTCCCGCCAGCTGGACTGCCAAGACTCCGGAAAAGAAGGCGTGGAGGCAGGAGTTTGACTCTCCCCTGGGCCCGGAGTGGGTTTATATCCAGAATCCGGAAATGTCTCGTTACAAGATGGATAAGGGTCGTCTTATCCTTGCGGGAGCCAAACCTCTTGACGATCGTGACCATCCGACATTCGTCGGAGTCCGTCAGGAGAGTCCGGGGATTGTGGCCGAGACCAAGGTCCGTCTTGATTCCCGTTCCGGAAAGGCCGGACTGGTTGTTTATCAGGACTATAATGGCTTCGCCGCAATTGAGGTCAGTGGTGGCAAGGCTGTTTTGAGGTTCAGGCTGAAATCTATTGACACCATTCTCGGTGAGGTTCCGGTCAAGGGAAAGGAGACTGTCCTCAAAGTGGAATCCAAAGATGGCAACAGGTATGAGTTCTTCGCCGGAGGAAAGTCTCTCGGGGAATTTGAGACATCCCTGCTGAGCTCCGAAGTGGTCGGAGGTTTTACGGGAGTGATGCTCGGGCTCTTCGCCGAAGGCGGCCAGGCCAGTTTCGAATATTTTGATTATCAGGAAAAATAATTGACGATGAGAGCCTTTTCACTTTTCGCGCTGGCGACGGCGGTTTGCCTTTCGGCCTGCGCTCCCAAACCGATGAAAGTGGTTCTGGAACCACTGCCGATGCGATATGGTGACAATTCCAAGGTTCAGGAATATCCTTTCGCTAAGGATCCCACCGTCATTCATCACGGGGATGGTTATTTCATGTACTACTCCCTGATGCCCTTCGATCCCGCTCCGCAAGACAACAGCAAGCCACCGAAGTTCAATGACTGGCACGCCGCTATAGCCCGCAGCACTGACTTGGTGAATTGGGAAAGAGTTGGGGATCTGGATCTTAGGGACACCAAGGGCAACCCTCTCCACGGTGCCGTGGCCCCTTGTGTCCGCAAGCTTGACGGCAAGATCCACATGTTCTACCAGATGGCCTGGGAAGAGACAAACGGGATCGCCAATATCTGGCATGCCACGAGCGAGGACGGAATCACCTTCACCAACACCTGCGACAGGCCGATCATAGTCCCGGAGACGAAATGGTCGATCAAGCGCTCTATCGATGCGGAGGTTTACAAGGTGAAGGATAAGTTGGTTCTCCTATTCGCGACCAGGGACACTACTGCGACTTACCAGATCATGGGAATGGCCGAGGCTCCTTACGGAAGTGATTATGGACCGGATAAATGGACCCTGCTTTCTGTCGATGGGCCTTTGATGAAGCCTGAATATCCCTGGGAAATGAGCTGCACCGAGGCTCCTACGGTGGTGAAACACAAAGGTGTCTGGTACATGTTCTACGCCGGGGCATATAATCACGAGGGCCAGCAGATCGGTCTGGCCACCTCGACTGACGGGTACCACTACGAGAGGATAGCTCCGGACGGATTGTTCTTCAGGCACGGCCCTGAGGGTGCGTGGAACGCTTTCGAGAGCGGTCACCCCGGAGTATTCCAGGATGACGACGGCCAGGTGTACCTATTCTACCAGGGCAAGGAATCCCTCAACGCCACCTACTACCTCTCCGTCTGCAAAGTGAGGTTTGAATAGATTCTTCGCTTTGCTCAGAATGACAGGAATATATTCCTGAAGTCCATGGGGCCGCCTTCGGACTGGATGGCGATGTAGCCGTCGAGAGCGTCGCAGACAGCCTCATTTACAAGTACGCCGTTCAGCCAGACTTTGATTGATCCGCCCTTGCAGAGAAATTCCATCTCATTCCATTCTCCTACAGGTAGTTCCGCGCTTTCTTCGACGATGCGGTCTTTCTTGTAGAAAGGCCCTTCCAGCCCCTCTATCTTGATTCCTCCCATCAAGACTCCCATGTCCTTGGGAGTCATCTGAAGCTGGACACCGAGCGGCCAGACCTTATCCCCGTCCTGCAGACGGTTGAAGACACCGCCGTCAACAGCTTCCGCACCGGCCCATCTCCATTCGAGATGGAGGCGGTAGTCGGAATATTTTTTCTCTGTGCGGAGATAGCCGAACGGCTTTCCGGTCACATGGAGCACGCTGTCGCGGACAGAGAAGGTCTCGCCATTAAAGGTTTCACCCTCAACGGATTTAAGCACGACCTTCCAGCCGGAAAGATCTTTTCCGTTAAACAAAACCGTGGTTTTTTCCCCGGCGCAGGAAACAAAAAAGGCCGCAGCGCAAAGTGCGGCCAAGAAATGCTTGATATTCATAAAATTAAAGGTTCCTGAGGAGGTTGGCCATGTTGACCTTCTTGTTTATCATCTCATGGAGCTCGCTGATAGGGACCCTTACCTGTTCCATTGAGTCGCGGTCACGGACGGTGACAGTGTTGTCGTTCATCGTGTCGTTGTCAATAGTGACGCAGAACGGAGTTCCGATGGCATCCTGACGGCGATAACGCTTGCCGATGGAGTCCTTCTCGTCATACTGGTAGGCGAAGTCGTACTTGAGAAGATCCACGACCTCCTGTGCCTTCTCCGGCAGACCATCCTTCTTGACAAGGGGAAGGATAGCCACCTTGACAGGGGCGAGCGGGGCGGGAATGCTTAGGACCACGCGGGTCTCACCACCTTCCAACTGCTCCACTTTGTAAGAATGGCTCAGGACGGCGAGGAACATACGGTCCACTCCGATCGAGGTCTCCACGCAGTAAGGAACATAGCTCTCACCGGTCTCCGGGTCGAAGTATTGGATCTTCTTCCCGCTGATTTTCTGATGGTTCCCGAGATCGAAGTCTGTCCTTGAGTGGATGCCTTCAAGCTCCTTGAAGCCGAAGGGGAAGTTGAACTCGATGTCGGTGGCAGCGTTGGCGTAGTGAGCCAGCTTCTCGTGGTCGTGGAAGCGGTAGTTCTCCGCGCCCATACCGAGGTTGACATGCCACTTCATGCGGTTCTCCTTCCATTTGGCGAACCACTCCATCTCGGTTCCGGGACGGCAGAAGAACTCCATCTCCATCTGCTCGAACTCCTTCATGCGGAAGATGAACTGCCTGGCCACGATCTCATTACGGAAAGCCTTACCGATCTGGGCGATACCGAAAGGAATCTTCATACGGCCGGTCTTCTGGACGTTGAGGTACTCCACGAATATTCCCTGGGCGGTCTCAGGACGGAGGTAAAGGACATCGTCTGAATTACCTGTCGTGGATCCCTGGGTGCTGAACATCAGGTTGAACTGCCTGACCTCGGTCCAGTTGGCGGTACCGGAGATGGGGCAGACGATGCCGCAGTCGATGATGATGTCGCGGTAGGCCTTGAGGTCGTTGGCGTCCTCGGCGGCCTTGTAGCGCTCGTGTACCTCGTCGTATTTCTTCTTCTCGCGGAGGACATTGGGATTGGTGGCCCTGAACTGCTCCTCATTGAAGGCGTCGCCGAACTTCTTGCGTCCCTTGGCCACTTCCTTCTCGATCTTCTCCTCGATCTTGCTGAGATAGTCCTCGATCAGGTTGTCAGCGCGGTAGCGCTTCTTCGAGTCCTTGTTGTCGATCAGAGGGTCGTTGAAAGCGGCGACATGGCCCGAGGCAACCCAAGTCTTAGGGTGCATGAACACGCAGGAATCTATTCCCACGACATTCTCGTTGAGGCGGGTCATCGCCTCCCACCAATAACGCTTGATGTTGTTCTTGAGTTCAACGCCCATCTGGCCATAATCATAGACGGCGGCCAGTCCATCATAAATCTCACTGGAGGGGAATATGAATCCGTATTCCTTGCAATGCGCCACCAGCACCTTGAAGAGTTCGTCTTGTGTCATTTCAGATATTTTTTGTTTTTCGTTTTTTCCGCCCGCGAAATTAAGCATTTCAAGGGAAACCGCCATTCTTTTATCGTACAAACGCGATGTCCGCGAAGTCCTCGATGTTGTTCTCCACGATCCAATCGATGTAGGTCATGAACATCCAGGCCGTCCACTGGTAACCAGCCGCGTTCATGTGCCCCAGCACGAAATACCTAGACCGGAAGTCTTCCGCCCAGTAGTCAGGAGCGTATTTCTCAAGGTCGATAAGATACACTTTATCAAATATTTCCGGCATCTTACGGATTCGTTTGTTGAGCTCCGCCTTAGCCTTTGAGTCGCTTTTAGGCATGGTGACCACGAAGAAGCGGGCGTCTGGTTGGATGCTCTTGACCCTCTGGATGATCCCGCCGTAGTTTCCGGAGAAAGTGTCGGCGTTGAGGTTATAATCCTCCCGGTTGATGTCGGTCAGCGGATCCCCCGGTTCTGCCTTGACATTGGCGTCATTCTCGCCTAACGCTATGATATAGACCTGTTTCGGTCTCGCTTTGGCGTCAACGTCCGCATTTCGGTTCAGGGGATAGTTCCAGAAATGGTCGATCCAACCCTTGGCTGTCTCTCCGCCCTGGGAATAGTTCTCCCCCTCTGCTCCGCCGATCGCTGCCACCATCCTCTGGCCCCATGAATATTCATAATTGTCATTCCACCCTTTCTTTCCGTCAGCCCTGGTGTATTCATGCTCTCCACTGCAGAGGGAGTCTCCGATGAAGCCCCATTTGTGGAAAATCGAGCACCATCCCGGATTTTTTGATATCTGGGCTATGGGGTTCTCCTGGGCGTTCAGACCGGTTGAGATCAACGCCAGGGCCAAAGCTGCTAAGACGGTTTTTCTGATGCTGTTCATGATTGTGGTTTTGTTTATAGGATATGTGTCCGCTAAGGTACAAAAAAATTTGTACCTTTATGGTCTGTAAATGATCGAGAGATGGATTCTAAACAGAGGATAGCGAAAGCGCTCAAGGTGGCGACCGACACCAAGGTGTTCGAGATGGGAAGAGGGGCCAGCCAAATGGCTCCAGAAGTGTTCAAGGAATATTTTCTCGGCCGCAAGGCGAAGATAATAGCCGACGTCCACACCTGGCCGGTTCTCGGGGAGAAGGTTTACGGCCTGTTTGTCGAGGCGGGGATCCCGACGGAGAAGTTCATCATCATGGAAGAGGAGTTCCATGCGGAATGGGAATATGTCGAGATGGTGGACAAGGAGCTGGATGGCGGATATATCGCTGTGTCAGTTGGTTCCGGAGTCATCAATGACCTCTGTAAGCTTTGCTCGCACCATCATGGGCAGCAGTATCTGACCTTACCGACCGCGGCTTCCGTGGACGGATATTCCTCGTTCGGAGCCTCTATCTCTTACCAGAACTCAAAGCAGACTTTTTCCTGCCCTGCTCCGGTCGCCATAATCGCTGACATCGATGTGATCGCCGCCGCTCCCAAGGAGATGACAGCTGCTGGCTACGCCGATCTTGCCGCCAAGGTTCCCGCCGGGGCTGAGTGGATGGTCGCTGACCTGATGGGCACCGCTCCAATCAAACCGGACGCCTGGCATGTGCTTCAGGACTATCTTGACGACTTGCTCTCGGATCCTGCGGGAGTCGCTGCGGGGGATCCGGCCGCTATAGCGGATTTGTTTGAGGGATTGACTCTCAGCGGTTTCGCTATGCAGGCCGCCCAGTCCAGCCGTCCGGCATCCTGCTGTGACCACCTTTTCAGCCACATTCTGGACATGACCCATCACAGGTATAAGGGCAAGCTTCAGTCCCATGGTTTCCAGGTAGCGATTGGAACTCTGACGATGTGCGCCGTCTTTGACGAGCTTTTCAAGCTGGATCTCACAAAGTTGGATGTGGACGCTTGTGTTAAGGCATGGCCAAGCCTTGAGCAGGAGCAGGCCAGGGCGATGGAAATATTCAAGGATTTTCCGGCTCCAACCCTGGGATACGACAACATCACTAAGAAATACAATGATGCGGAAACTGTCCGGGATCAGCTCACGAGAGTCAGGGACACCTGGCCAGAGTTCAAGAAAAAGCTTCAGGGTCAGGTATATACCTTCGAGAAGATGCGGGATCTGTTCAAGATAGCGGGAGCTCCTTATGATCCATCCATGATCGGAGTCACCCGAGGGCAGCTTAAGGACATGTTCCCCATCGTGCAGCTCATGCGCCACAGGATGAACGTCCTGGATCTTGCCAAGAGAGGCATGTTCTACGATCAGATTGTCGAGCCTGTGTTCGCTCCTGGAGGGGCTTGGGAGATTGTTTAAGGGATCATGACTATCAGGGGTTCGGGAGTTGGCGGATTCGCCAAAGGGAAGGCGTTCGTCGTGGTTGACAACGGCCAGCGCAATCCCTATGAGGACATTCCTCCGGGGAGTGTCCTTGTGGCCCGGACTGTCTTTCTGGCGGATTCCGTGATGATCAATTTCAATAACGTGGTGGCGATGGTTCTTGAGGAAGAGGACCTTACGGGCCATCCGAGCCTTTTGGCGAGGGGGCTGGGAATCCCCGCCATCGTAGGGGTAAAGGGCTGTCTCGCTAATATTTACAACGGGGACAGGATTCTCATCCAGAACCTGGATGTGATTATAAATCCTGATCTCGCCGCCGTGGAGGAGTATGACCGGTTGAGAAGGGAATCCGATCCCCAGCTCAGTCTTGATCTGCTTTAGAGAGAACCTCTTTCCAAACCCTCATGAAGTTTCCGCCCCAAAAGCCTTTGATCTGCTCCGGGGTGTAGCCATGTTCCAGCATTTTGACCGTGAGGTTGATAAGGTCATTGTCCCCGTTGCAACCCCACACTCCGCCTCCTCCGTCAAAGTCGCTCCCAATCCCAACATGCTCAGCTCCAGCCACTTTGACGCAATGGTCGAAGTGCTCCATCATGTCGTCTATGGTCATCGAGCCGCGGGGTCTCCCGAGATATTCAGGGACACTATAGACTTGGATCAGGCCTCCGTTCTCTGCAAGAGCCTTGAGCTGTTTGTCGTCCAGCCCACGGTCGTGGCCGTAAACCGCCTTGGCTCCGGAATGGGAGCAGATAATCGGAGCCTTGCTGTATTTGACGCAGTCCCAGAAAGTTCCGGCCGAAGGATGGGACAAGTCTATCATGATCCCCTGGCGGTTCATCTCCTCGACCACCTGCCTTCCGAAGTCTGTCAGACCTTTGGAGGGATCGCTTCCGTGTCGGGAGGAAGTGTTGCAGATGGCGTTGTCCCGGAAGTGGCATAGGGAAATATAGACCACTCCCAAGTCCTTCATTTTCTTTATGTTCCCAAGGTCGTTGCCTATTCCGTACCCGTTCTCAAGGGCGATCATGAAGACTTTTTTGCCAAGGGATTTAATGGAATCCGTCTCAGCTGGGGTCTTGGCCAGGCCGCACAGTTGGGAATACTTTTCCACATCCGACTTTATTTGGGCGATCTTGTCCAGGTTTTTCTTAACGGCTTTATCGGAGGATGCGTTGTCCAGCGGCCCTTGCCAGAGAAAGCTGATCAGGATCTGCGCGTCCAAGTGGCCCTCTATCATTTTTGGGATACCGGTCAGGGATTTCGAGCGAGTGCCAACTGAATATCCAAGGTGATAAAGATCCGGGAGGTCGCAGTGGGTGTCGATAGAGAAACAGTTGTCCATCAATTCTTTGGCCTTCCGGAAGGTTCTCGCCTTCTCTATGAGACCATCCATTGTGGCGATTGTTCCTGGCATCTTGCGGAGCCCTTTGTCGATAGCCTCAGTCAAGGTGGAGGATCCCACGTGGGGTATATTCCTGTCAGCTATGGCCTTGTAAAACAGGACGGAGTACTCGTCTCCGGCCCGCACCCATCCGTCAGGGATCACGGCTCCGTCCCAGAGCGCCGCCAGTGACCAGAGTCGGCTGGTGGCAAGTGAGACCGAATCACCGGGGACTACCACCGGATGGCCTCCGGCTTTTCGGACCATCTCGGAAAGCATCTCTTTTTGAGGGCAGTCGGGGATGGCGATGGTGGGGAGGAGCCCTTCGACTCCGCTCAGGGCCCGGCTAACGCGGTTGGTGAGCGGAGTCGAACCACCGTACGGCGCCTGTTTTGCCTGGACAGTGGTGGAGATGGCGGCATCGGATTTTTCGAATATGGCCTTGACGGCATCCGGATAGGTGATCTCCTGGGCCCTTGAATGGCAAGGGACCAAAAAAGCCATGAGTGCGGCGAATATGAAGAAATACCCCCTCATCTATGCGCGAAATTAATCGAAAAAAGTTAAATTGCGGTTGTGACTTAAATAGTCTTAATAACACTGAACGATATGAGAACAATCTTGTCTTTCGCCGCCTTGTTCGTTTCGGTGGCTCTATCCGCCCAGGAGTGGGTTCCTTCCGCATGGCCCGTGTTGACTCATTATGATTCCGCCCACCTCCAGCAGGTGGCTCTTCCGCTTGGTGGGATCGGGACAGGAACAGTCTCCCTTGGGGGCCGTGGCGAGATAAGGGACTGGGAGATCATGAATGTCCCCGGCAAGGGCAACAGCACTGTCACAACCGGGAACGACGCTCCGTTTTTCGCCATATTCACGAAACAAAAGGATGGCGGAAGCGCCACCAGGCTCCTTGCCGGGCCGCTTTATCCTCAAGAATACCTCCATTATGAGGGCCGGCCTGTTAACCACCATGGCTTGCCCAGGTTCAACGAGGCCTCGTTCGATGCCGCTTATCCTTTCGGCCAAGTGAACCTGAGTGATCCAGGACTCCCCGTGAAAGTCAAGATCAAGGGATTCAACCCTCTGGTGCCGGGTGACTCGGAGTCCAGTGGTCTACCGCTGGCGGTATTATCTTACGAAGTGACAAATACTTCCGGAAACGAGATAGAAGTGGCTGTTTGCGGCGCGATCCGCAACTTCATCGGTAAAGACGGGCAGGATTATACCCTCAATTGGAAGGGCGACAGGATTCCTACCGGAGCCAAGGACAATAAGAACGAGTACAGGGAGTCAAGAGGACTTAAAGGAATATACTATTACACGGAAGGTGTTGATCCTCAGAATAAAGCGTGGGGGAATATGTCCTTATCGACTGACAGCCGGGACAAGGTGACCTTCAGGACATTCACGGTTGACAATAATTGGTCGAACGCCATGCTAAATTTCTGGGATGATTTCAGTGATGACGGCTTGATTTCCAACCCGAAGGCGAGCGTGAGACACACTGTTGGCCGTGACATCGATCCTATGGGAGCGTTGTCGGTCAAAGCTGTTCTCGGCCCCGGGGAAACTCACCGGTTCAATTTCTTCCTGACTTGGAATTTCCCCAACAGGATGGCTTGGTCCAAAGAAGTTGTCGGCAATTATTACAGCAAGCGTTATCCTGATTCCTGGAAGACAGCAGGTGAGCTCATCCCCAGGATTGGGGAACTCGAAAATAAGACATTGTCGTTTGTGAACACATTCTTATCCTCCTCTATTCCGGATGTTGTCAAGGAAGCCGCCTTGTACAACCTCGCTGTTCTCCGTTCCCAGACCGTGTTCAGGGTCGAGGACGGCCACATGCTTGGCTGGGAGGGTGTTATGGATCACTACGGCTCATGTGCCGGATCTTGCACCCATGTCTGGAACTACGAGGTGGCCACCGCATTCCTTTTCGGTGACCTTGCCAGGACTATGCGGGATGTCGAATTCAACTATGCGATGAATCCGGACGGAGCTATGGATTTCAGGGTCAACCTGCCATTGGGCTCCGCTCCGGACCCTGCTCAGATCGCCGCGGACGGCCAGATGGGCTGCGTCATGAAGCTCTATAGGGAATGGCAGCTTAGCGGGGATAGGGCATTCCTTGAGCGCTATTGGCCAGCATGTAAAAGCGCTTTGTCTTTCGCTTGGAAAGAGAAAGGTTGGGACGGCAATCAGGACGGGGTTATGGAAGGTTCGCAGCATAACACTATGGATGTCAACTATTTCGG
Source organism: uncultured Bacteroidia bacterium (assembly GCA_902785825.1). Classification (GTDB taxonomy): domain Bacteria; phylum Bacteroidota; class Bacteroidia; order Bacteroidales; family UBA932; genus Cryptobacteroides. The sequence goes on along the minus strand of CACZZZ010000009.1, from coordinate 126,720 downwards.
TCCCAATCCCCAGATGGGATTCTGGTATATGGGCGCTTTGAGGGCAGCTGAGGAGATGGCGAAAGAGATGAAAGACAAGGAGTTCGCCAAGAAATGCAGGAGCCTTTTCGAAAAAGGAAGCGCGTGGATGGACGCCAATCTTTTCAATGGGGAATATTATGAGCACAAGATAACAGATCCCGAGACGTTCGAGTTCCTCCCTGAGGGCTCTGATAAGACCCCTCCGTTCCAGCTTGGCAAAGGTTGCCTGGTGGATCAGCTTGTCGGCCAGTACATGGCGCATATCTGTGGGCTCGGCTACCTTGGAGACAAGGATCATATCCGGAAAACCCTCCAGAGCGTGATGAAGTACAATTATGTTCCTGATGTCAGTGGGGAATTCAACAATATGAGATCTTATGTCATGGGACATGAGGCGGCTTTGATGATGGCTTCCTGGCCGAAAGGACGGCTCGAGGTTCCTTTCCCTTATTTTCCTGAGGCGATGACCGGGTTTGAGTACTGCGCGGCGGTAGGTATGATTCAGGAGGGGATGGTTGATGATGGTTTGAAGTGCATCAAGTCGATCAGGGACCGTTTTGATGGGGCGAAGCGGAATCCTTTTGATGAGCCGGAGTGCGGCAAGCACTATGCCCGCTCAATGGCCAGTTGGGCCGCTGTCCTGGCACTGAGCGATTTCCATTATTCGGGCGTGGATAAGACAATGAATTTCACTTCGAAGCCAGGACGTTATTTCTGGAGTAACGGATATTCCTTCGGAACCTGTGAGGTGAGCGGGAACTCTGTGGAACTTAAAGTCATGAAGGGTTCTCTTGATCTCAAGTCTTTAACGTTGACTGGTCGGGCGAAGCCCGTCGCCAAGGGAATCTCTTTGACCGAAGGGGGCTCAATTACTATTCAAATCTGATATTTAGATGAGTGGATATGTGGGGAGGGCTGTTCTTGACCTGTTTATTCCGAGATTGTGTGTGGTGTGTGGAAGGTCGCTCTCCCTTCATGAGGATCACATCTGCCTTGACTGTCTGGCCGACTTGCCGAGGACTTATTATTCCAAAATGCGGAGAAACCGGATGGCGGACAGGCTCAATGACCTTATCCAGAGGGATTTGACCGAAGCTGAACCGTATTCGTACGCTACCTCGCTATTCTATTATAGGGCCTCGACAGGCTATCGGGACATAACAAAGGGCTTGAAATACCGCGGGGATATCGCTTCCGGACGGTATTTCTCCGGTATGCTCGCGGAGGAAATGGCTGATTCAGAGTTGTATTCGGATGTTGACACGGTGATTCCAGTACCTCTGCATTGGACAAGGCGTTGGTCCAGGGGATATAACCAAGCGGCTGAAATAGGGGAAGTAATAGCCAGGCGCCTTGGAGCCACCTTGCGGCTGGACATTCTCAAACGTTCCCGTAGGACGAAGACCCAGACAAGACTGTCAATAGAAGGGAAACGATCCAATGTGGAAGGCGCTTTTAAGATCCGGAGGGGGGCGGACTTGTCAGGGACTTCACATATCCTTCTGGTGGATGATGTGTTCACGACAGGGGCTACGCTCAATTCTTGTCGTAAAGTTTTGAAAGGCGTGACGGGACCGGATGTCCGGATCTCGGTGGCGACGTTGGCTTGCGTAGGAGACTGATAAATTGTAACTAAAACAGTTTATCTTGGATATTAAACGTTTTTTATAGCCTTTGGATTCTCTCTATTTGAGGATACTTTAAAAGCGATTTAAAATTTTGTAATTGTTTATACAATGAATAATCAATGACTTAAATCCGTTTAAACAAAGATTTTAAAAATTTTATTATAAAATTATTTGCATAAATAAAAAAAAGACGTACCTTTGCATCGGGTTGAGGATGGAGGTTCTCTCCACTGACAACCCGATTGGTTATTAGTTTTAGTGTTATTAATTATGTGGTTAGAGTGAGGGTCCACGCGGGAAGCGTCGAACCTCATTTTTTTTAGAACTCCATTGTCCATGAAATAGTAGGCATTATCGGGAATATTGACAGTTGTTTCCACTTCCGATCCTTTGGATCAAAAGTGATGTTGTACGGGTTATGCCGGTTGAGCAAATTATAGATCCCCACGTTCAAGGTGCCTGGATTATTTGAACCTGTCCTGTAACGCCAAAATAGACCAACATCCCACCTTATGTATTGCGGCATCTGCCAATTATGGATGGAAGTATAGTAATCGATAACCACTTCTGTTTTTGACTCTATCCACCTGCTGAACTGTCCAGCCTGTATGGTTGTCCAATGGCCAGATTGATATGTGAAATAAGTATTCATGCCAAATTCTCTGTCCTTTTGTTTAACAAGGGTGTATTCGGCATTGACATTAAGGATATGTCTCCGGTCGAATTTAGCGGGGAAAGCCTTTCCTTCGTTCAGATCAGGGAAAACTCTGTCTGTTTTAGATAGTGTGTACGATACCTTTGAGGAGAATTTTTCAAATGTTGTCGCATAAAGAACCTCGATTCCTTTCGATGAGCCTGATCCGGTATTGATATTATCGCGCCAACCTGCCGCCGCCGGACTGAATAGCTGCGAAGCGTCCCTGAAATAGGTAAGATTGTCCATTTTCTTGTAGTAGCCTCCGATCGACACCCGATGTGAGTTTATAGAGGCGAATAATCCCGAGTATATTTGAGATGTCTTTTCTGGCGGGAGGTCCGTGTCAGAAGGCAATAACATATCCATAGACCACCCTATTGGTATTCCTTCCAATGTGTGATAATATTGAACAGTTTGATCAGCAGTTACTTCCACTCCAGCCCATTTAACAAAGAAGACTTTTCCCATTATAGACAGTTCTGGTGAGGTGAAAGAGTTTCTCCTCCGTTCCGCAACTCTCTTAGCTAATGAGTACTTGTTGAACCTGCCAGCCACTCTGAAGTTATATTTGCCTTCATTAGTTTTACTTACTTGCGCATGTGCCATTGCGAGAAAGACCCTTCCAGTCCAAGGATTCTCGTATTTTGGCAGGTGAGAAATGAGCTTATCAGAAAACTCGCTTGAACCTCCAGGATTCAACTTAGCGGATCTGACTTTTATTCCTGTATGAATTCCCCACCCGTTGTCACCTGTCCAAATCGCTTCAGATCGGAAAGATGCTTCGTCCAAATCGCTTCGTAATGCCAAAGAGTTCTCAGTTTCTCCAAGTATTTTACGCATCCCTTGATAGTTCTCAAACTTGTCATAAGAGATGTTGTTCATGATGTGCCAGTTCTTTCCGAGAGAGATATCATGCTTGAGGTCAATAATGGTATTCCCCCATCTGATTCTGTCCTCCGAGTCTCTGCCATAGTTGTATCCGTACGAGTCAAGGCTTCTGAAAACGCTAAAAGAGAGATCTTGGGCAGGGGATATTCTTAATTTGAGTTTGCCAAAAAAGTCGAAAACCACAGCCTTGATCCCAGAGGTGCTGTCTAAAGCGCTAGTTAAACCCTTGATCGCATTCAGTTCCATTCCCATAGGGCTTACTCTTGCGGCTGCGAATAAGGAAACCTTCTCTTTAACGACGGGAGCAGACAGGAATCCTCCTAGAATAAAAGGACTGGCGGATACTCCGCCAGAGAGTTTTGCAAAGTCACCGTCCCGTGTGGATACTTTGATATGTGAAGAAGTCAGGTTACCTTCTTCGGAAGTGAAGCCACCGACCATGAAACGGGTCTCGGCAGCGATATCTGGAGAATAAGAGGTAGAGAATCCGAGAAGATGTCCTGATCCATATAGCGGAACTCCGTCAAGAGTTATCAGATTACTACCGAGATTGCCTCCTCTGACAAATACGGCCGAGGATCCCTCAGCACCTGTAGAGACTCCAGGAAGAGTCTGGATGAATTTGATTGCGCTACCATCACCAAGGGGTGTTGTGATTCCTTTGATGTCCGTTCCGCTGACAACCCACGTTCCTGTGAGATCGCGCTGTGCAGCTGTAATTCTGGATGCATCAAGAGTGTCTCTTCTGATCTCCTGGGCTACCGCAAGCGCACTAAAAGCCAGAGAAAAAGCGGTGGTGGTTATGAAGCAAAGGTGTCTCATAGGCTTATTTCATCAAATTGGGTACTGCTGAAAAATGATCGTTCGGCCCATGTGTCATTTTCCGCACCAAATACACCTACTCCTCCCTGAATATTTGTGTAGATATTATAACGATTGTAAGTGGAGAGAATAAAATCGTCCTTTGATAGATTTTTGACATAAAGATCTCTCAAAAAAGAGTCATACTCATCTGAAAGAAATCGAACTTCAATCAGAAAAGGTTCCAAGCCGGAAGAATAATTGGTGTAGTTGCCCAAAATTAAGAAACTACTTGTTGAGAATTGATAACTGCGCTTAAGATCTTCTTCTTTGATTCCGTTCCAAAATCCCGAAGGATGGTCTATTCGAACAAATTGCTTGTGCACGGGAAGATTTGGGCAGAGGATTTTGCACCATTGCGAATAATTATCGACAAGTTTCGTTGACAGATATAAAGAACCCGGAGGACCATACTCAAGAGGCAAATAATGAGAAACTGTTTCTGTGTTTATTGGCACATTTACGATGTCAAGACCAGAAACAGAGCCAGAGACCAGGTTGAAATTATCCGCCCCGGGATGATCTGTCACGACAAGATCGCAAAAAGGCTGCGATGTCTCAATGAACGGTAGGTTAGAAACCTCCCATGGTGCTGTGTAATAATTGAGATTCTCCAATACTAAAGTTGTATCAGCATGTGGATATATCCACATTTTGCAGGCCTTTGTGTCGTCTGGAATATACGCTTTAAAAGAATCGGGATAGTAATTAGGTCTATAGTATTTTTCAAACCTTCCGAAAAACTCAAAATCTTCTTTTGTCAAGATGGTCCCTAAAGCAACATCCGCTGTTTGCGCCGTATAACAGGAAGAATCATTATCTGACGTGAGATTTTTGTTATCCGCAAGATATTTTGACTGTAAAACCAGCCGAAGGTCTGGCGGGAAAGTGGTTGTGGCAACGATTACCTCTTCGCCAGGAATGGAGATCTTCAGCTTATAAGATTTCTCGTAGTCAGGCTTGAAATCTGCCTCCCATTTTCCATTGTTAACATATTTGAAGTCTGACACCTTTGAGTACTCATCACCATTACCATTGCATAGAAATAATTCTACGGAAGCAACAGTCACCGGTTCAATTTCATCTCCATATACGTTCCTCATTTTATAAAGATGCAGTTCCTGCATTGGCTTCATTTTTAAGATGCAGTCAACAACTATTGGCAGGTCTTCTTTGGTGTCTATCTCAACGTCTTCGACGCAAGAGCAGAAAATGGACATTGACACCACACCAGCAAGTATGTATTGAATAATGGTGTCTCTCATAAAAGAGGATATGAAAAAAGGCGGATATTATTCTATAGACACAAAGTCATACATTATTTTCAAGCCATATTTATATGCGTTTGGTGTGTCTGTTATCCATGTGGCAGGAGTTATGGAGTAATAGTCATTATAAGTTCCTCCATGTCCCCAATTCATATGAAATTGAACTGGATAATAATGAGTTTCATTATGAATAATCTCATATTCCTCGATTCCTGGATACAGAGATTCTTTTTCACTATCAGTATATATAGCATCGTATCCAAGGTTTGTATACCAGCTCAAGGAATCCGTTGGGATTATCCTTAGATATTGTTGATAATCAGAGATATTGTGATATTTTTTATAACCATCAATGAGCCATGCATGACCTATTTTGTTTATGTTTACACTTACATTAGATTTCCATCCGTTCATAATTACAGGGAGATCGCTCTCCAAGTTTGAGATGACCTCATCAACATCATAATAAGAATCGTAATCCTTCAAAGAACAACTCAAACCGAAATAGCTGAAGTTGTTGTATGAATAAACGCTTGTTGAGGTATATGGATAAGAATAAGTAGCCTGAAAACGGTCTCCAACATCAATAATCAAATCCCCAACATTATCGGTCAAGGAACTTTGAAACCCAGGATTCTCGAGGGCCATCACATACCAATTGTTCGAATAATCAGATCTTGTTACATGGGAAACATATCCATCGTATCCATTCCATGTAAAGCTGGTGTCTATTTGGCGGTATCTTCCTGCAGGATGTCCTATGGTATTATGTAGATATACTATTAATTGGGCAGCGGCTACAGGAAAACATCCTAGAGGAGTTTTATAGCCATTAACGAAAGGCGTTTTGTAATTCCAAGGCCAACCTTGACTCCATTTCGTAATGGTAAGAGGATCGACGCATGACAATAAAGAAGAAGAATTCACATATCCTATGGGTATTCTAACCCAAACATAAGGTTCATTGTCATAAGGTCCAGACCGTACGTTCTCCTCCTCATCAAGCACCTCGTCTTCTTCCAACTCATTATTAACCATCTCTTCAGTCATCTCAAGCCAAAAACGCACTTCCGGACAATCTATCTGATTAGGATCAAAACGACCTTCAGATCCACTAGCAAGGATAATGTTATCCACATTAAACCTACCAGAGATAATCACCCAACCGCCTTTGTCAAAGTTAACCACATACATAAGATTCTTATTACCCTTGGTAACTTTTTGAATGCTATATCTATCAACATCTTTGAAAAGGCTCTTATCTATGAAGTCGGACAGTATAACAGGGACGAATTCTTCAGTGATTATTTTATCTTTAAGGATGCTGCTTGCATAGAGGTTTTTCTCAGAACAATCACTTCTTGTTAAAACATCCGTATGAGAGGAAAAGTCGGCGTCGATATGATCAAAACCGTCTTCAAATGAACATGCCTGCATTGTGAACAAGCAAAATATAAACACTGATAAAGTGATTAGACTTGTTTTCATGGCTCTCATAATAATAAATCCCGAATTAAAGAAATCTTGCGTTGATGGTTCCTGAAAAATAATTAAATATCAAATTCTCCCTTGTATTGTCGTCCTGACGGTAGGGTGAAAATTATGAGGTAGTGACCAGGCCCCATAGTAATAGGGACAGTCGCGTAAAGAAGCCGCGTGTCTATCGTACCGGCATCATACCCACCGGTAGTGGTGTTCACAACCTCAACTTCTATCTCACCAAGATTCGAGTTGAACGCCAGGATAACAGAAGAAATCAGCCTCTCGTAGGAAGCGGAGATGGGAACGATCATCGGCGCACGCGGGCCATGCGATCCAGAATCCAAATCAGTAATAGGAGAGATAACAATGGCAGAGTCCGCAGAGTATTTGGCAGAAGGGGACCAGCTTGAAATAGCCGCAAAAGAACTCTGAACAGACAGCGACATCTCGGTCGCAGCAAATGAAATTAAAAGGAGAATTAATAAATACTTTTTCATAGCTTTACTTTTCACAAATTTATTTAAAAGGAAAAGAGAATCGTGTAACATCGAAAGGACTTTTGTAACATGCTACACTAACGTAAACGGCCACACAAAGGTTTGAATGCCCGTTTATTAATTATAGAGATAAAAAATTGTAACCGCCTATCAAAACAGCGTAACAGAGCCCTCTTTGTCGTGGATCAAAAGAACCCTAGATAAACGTCTTTCATATCAGAAGAAGACATGGCAATCTTTTTTTTCAAACGACTTTTCGCCATTCTCATGCTATCTTGTGAGACACTATTCATTAGAATAGTAAGAAAATTATTATCAAATCCGGCAAAAATATAACTCGCAAGATTACACTCATCTTCAGACAATGATGGAAAATCTTTTCTGAATTTTTTCATTATTCCATCGCATTCTTTGTTAAGCAAACCCTCAAATGCATTTTGACTTTCAGGATTGGAGTGAAGATATTGAACATGATCTATAATGTCTTTGGCAATTAATTCAGGGCTTTTATCACCCCTTCTTTTAATCAACATAAATAGATCATAAACAAATGCGAACCGAGCCTTGTTATTCTTTTTACTAAGCCGCCCAATCGAATCTTTCTGGGTTTTGTTTTCCAATTCGAGTTTTTTTACTTCGTCCTCATAAGCGTTGATGGTAGCTGCCATCCTTTCTTTCTCATTGCGATCGGCAGCCAAATACCTTCTAATTATTAGAGATACGATTGTGCCTGCCAAAATGAAAAGAAGCAAGGCTATTATGGATTTCTCCCTGTGGTTCTCAATGATAAGCGCCTTGTTAGCATTATCATTCGACAAGAACTCGTCCCTGGCTTTAGAAGCAGAAAGAGCGGCAGAGAGAATCGCAAGAGAGTCCGACTGCCACATGGAAGATCTTAGTGATCTATACGCAGCCTCATAATCACCATCGAGGAGCAAAGAGCGATGCCTCCAATACTTGTAGTACACATCTTCAGATCCTCCCTCAGAGCATAAGGTTCTGAATGCGTCTTCCGCAGCCTGGTCTTGTCCTCCATATTTAAGGGCAAAAGCATAAGCGCCTTTCTGATTACGATCCTCCAAAGACCCGGTTGCGGTAATCACATCGTTGAAAAGCTTCAATGATTTAGGAATATCCGGATTTGGAGAAATCATTAATGCTATCGCATAATTCGCCTTTACACTTTCTTTCAAAGGAGAGCGAAGTGTTTGATCAGAAAGAAGATCTTCAAAGTATGGTAAAGCCTCATCCCATTGTTTTATATTAACTAGGTTCTGGGCCTTACGGAACCGTTGATGGATAACATAAGATGTCGCTCCACAACTTGCGAAACATCCAATTGACTTATCTATATACGGAGAGGATCTTGAAAACTCTTTTGTCTTTGTAAACGTGTCGGCAAGACCAGTATAAAGAAGTCCCAGAAGTCTATTATTATCTGTTTCTTCAGAGTACTCTTCCGCTCTCGTGTATGCGATGATAGCCTGATTGTAACGTCCTCCATTGAAATGACTTACCCCAAGGTAATAGTACGCCTTCAGTTTCTCTTCCGGGTTGCCGTGGCGGGAGTACCAGTCAACGGCGGGCTGCACGACGCGGGTGTCTGCAGTGTCGATGTAATTCTTGTCCAGCGCTATGGCGTGGAGAAGGGAATACTTTGCCTTTGTCGAACGTCTGCGGAGGGCTGTGGTGTCTATCTGGCGGATAGCCACCAAGGCACTGTCGGGATGATGATCAATGATCGATTCTATATTGCCCAAATCAACCCTAATCCTCCCTCTTTCGCAAGAAACACAGAGAATTAAAACAAAAGCCCCAAGAAAGAATCTAAAGCTTTTCATATGGTGTTGGAAATCAAGTATTCTTCTCAAATTTGTTGATGACTGTGATCAGCAGGCTTCCGAGCAGACCGGCGCAGAGGGAGCCCATCAGGACGGCCACTTTGCCCATGTCGCGGAGCCTGGCCATGACTTCCGGGGTCTGGTCGCCGAACGAGAGGGTGTCCACGAAGATGGACATGGTGAAGCCGATACCGCCGAGACAAGCCACGGCAATGAGCATTTTCCAAGAGGCGTTAGCCGGCATTTCTCCCGCCTTGAGCTTGACAGCCAGGAAACTGGCGAGGGAGATTCCGAGAGGTTTCCCGATGAGGAGCCCAAGGAATATTCCCATGCTCACCCCACCGAGTGCCGGATCAATGTGGAACACATTGAAATAAGACACGTCGGGGATCTCCACTCCCGCATTGGCGAGGGCGAATAGGGGCATGATCAGGAAGTTGACCCATGGCCCAAGGGCGTGCTCGAGACGGTAACTCATCGGGATGGCGCCCTTGGAAATGACGCTCATTCTCCGCAGGCAGTGCCTCTGCGGGCCATTGGGGAATTCCGCCGAGGTGGAAGCGATGCCGTTATATTCATTGAGCCTCTGGATGTACTGGATCCTCTTGCGGTGGAAGTACGCCTCGTTGTAGCGGGGAGTCATAGGGACGAGGAAGGCCATGACCACGCCGGACATGGTCGAGTGGATTCCTGAGTAGTAGAACAGCGCCCAGATGACCATCGCCGGGATGAAATAGTACCAGCTTCTCTTCTCTCCCAACTTATTCATTATGAGGATGGCGACAATCAACACCACAGCTATGCTGAGCAATCCGAAATTGATTGTTCCTCCGTAGAATAGGGCGACAACGAGGATTGCGATGAGATCGTCGGCGATGGCGAGAGCGGTCAGGAATACCTTTAACGAGACAGGGACCTTGTCTCCAAGGATTGAGAGTATTCCTACCGCGAAAGCTATATCAGTCGCTGTGGGGATTCCCCATCCGGACGAGGCGGCGGTGCCGTGGTTGACGAGTGTGAATATCAAAGCCGGGGCCACTACTCCGCCGAATGCGGCTATCACTGGCATCAGGGCTTTTTTGACGGAGGAGAGCTCTCCGTTCTTCATCTCACGTCGGATCTCAAGGCCGACAGTGAAGAAGAAGACTGTCATCAGGATGTCGTTGATGAAACTCTCGACAGTCATTCCTTTCGGGAACCAGACATCTTTGCCTCCCGGGGTCTTGAAGAACAGGGAGAGTTTGGTCTCGAGAATATTGTGATAGATTTCTTTAGTGAAGGGAAGATTAGCCAGAAGCATGGCCACAACCACGCATGCGAGGAGGATGACTCCCTGCGCCCAAGGTTGGTTGGAGAATTTGCGTCTGCGATGGTCGAAGTTTCTGATGCCTTTAGTCCAAGTGTAGATAGGGAACAGTCTCATGATTCTTATTCTCCGTATAAATAAATCCTTTGTTTGTCAGTAAGTTTGTCGATTGAGATGCCCCAATCGGCGAGTTTGAGAAGCGCGACCCCGCGGTCGATCTCGGCAGGAACATTATGTAGCATCGGTTCCGGTACCTGAGCGGGGGCGAAGGGCCGGATGGTCTCCCTGTTGTCCACCAGGTACTTGGCGCTTAGCGCCTGAATGGCGAAACTCATATCCATGATCTCGGCGGGATGGCCGTCTCCAGCGGCCAAGTTGACCAGCCGGCCCTCGGCGATGATGTAGATCCGCCGGCCGTTTGAAAGGACATATTCCTGAATATTCGCCCTTGCCGGTTTCTGGTCCACAGCGATTTCCTTGAGGTCCTTGACTGACACCTCGCAGTCGAAATGACCTGCGTTGCAGCAGATGGCACCATCTTTCATTATGAGGAAATGCTCTTTGGTGATTACATCCTCGCAGCCGGTGACTGTCACGAATATGTCTCCTATCGCGGCGGCTTCCTTCATGCTCATGACCCTGAAGCCGTCCATCACTGCCTCCATTGCCTTGACGGGGTCGATCTCGGTGACTATCACTCTGGCTCCCAGGCCTTTAGCCCTCATGGCGACACCCTTGCCGCACCAGCCGTAACCGGCAACCACGACATCCTTTCCGGCCACGATGAGGTTGGTGGTGCGGTTGATTCCGTCCCAGACCGACTGGCCGGTACCATAGCGGTTGTCGAAGAAATGCTTGCAGGCGGCGTCGTTGACCAGCATCATCGGGAACTTGAGTTTTCCGGCCTTGTCCATTGCTTGCAGGCGCAAGATCCCTGTGGTGGTCTCCTCGCATCCTCCGATCACATTCGGAATCAGTTCCGGGTAATTCTCGTGAATCATGCCGACAAGATCCCCGCCGTCGTCGATGATTATGTTAGGACCGGCCTCGATTACCTTGCGGATGCCCCTTTCATATTCATCAGGAGTGGCTCCATGGACGGCGAAGACATTGAGTCCTTCGTGGACAAGGGCTGCCGCCACATCATCCTGGGTTGAGAGGGGGTTGCTCCCCGTGATATACATCTCGGCACCTCCGTGGGAGAGAACCTCGCACAAGCGGGCTGTCTTTGCCTCGAGATGAACGGACAAAGCCACCTTTAAGCCTTTGAAGGGTTTGGTCTCCTTGAATTCCTTGTCAAGAGTCTCCAAAAGGGGCATGTGATGCCTTACCCAACTGATTTTCAATTCTCCGCTTTCCCATGAATTGGGGTCGCGTATTTCGCTTCTTGTCACTTTTATTTTATTTTTGAGGTGCAAATATAGCCATTTATTCTTGCCCCTCTTGACAAATAACGTTATTTTTGCAGCTAATCCTGTCATTCTGAGCGTAGCGAAGAATCTGGCGTAGCGAAGAATCTGGCGGAAAAGAAGATACTGTTATAAAAGAATAAATACTGTTATGGGATTATTGGAAGGAAAAGTCGCCCTTGTGACGGGCGCCGCGAGAGGAATCGGTAAAGCGATCGCGCTTAAATTCGCTTCCGAAGGAGCTGATGTGGCTTTCACTGACCTCGTGATCAACGAGGCGGCCGAGCAAACTATAAAGGAACTTGAGGCCTTCGGCCATAAGGTAAAGGGTTACGCTTCGAACGCCGCCAATTTTGAGGAGACCCACACGGTTGTGGAGCAGATCCTCGCTGATTTCGGAAAGATCGATATTCTTGTCAACAACGCCGGCATCACGAAAGACGGCCTGATGATGAGGATGACGGAGCAGCAGTGGGACGCGGTCATCGGAGTCAACCTTAAGTCCGCTTTCAACTTCATCCACGCCATCACCCCTATAATGGCTCGCCAGAGGGGAGGAAGCATCATCAACATGTCCTCCGTCGTGGGTGTCTCAGGCAATGCGGGACAGTGCAACTACTCCGCTTCCAAGGCTGGTATGATCGGACTTGCCAAGTCCATCGCCAAGGAAATGGGTCCCCGCGGCATCAGGGCAAACTGCATCGCTCCCGGATTCATCATCTCTGATATGACCAATGTTCTTTCACAGGAGGTTCGTGACGCTTGGATCAAGCAGATTCCCCTGCGTAGGGGTGGCACGCCGGAAGATGTCGCTAATGTGGCCCTGTTCCTCGCCAGCGATCTCTCCAGTTATGTCAGCGGCCAGGTTATCCACTGCTGTGGTGCTATGAATTGCTAAATGGCTGGTATTCCCTCGCTTAAGACTATTTTGAAAGAAAAGCCCGATAGCCTTATCGGGCAACTCTTCAGATATGCTGTTGTCGGGGGGATTTCGTTTGTGGTCGATTATGGCAGCCTGTGGCTTCTTACCGAGAAGGCTGGGCTGCCTTATCTTTGGTCGGCCGCGATCGCTTTTATCCTCGGCTTGATCTGCAATTACCTGCTCAGCACGGCTTGGGTATTTGGTGAGAGCAAACTCAAGAACGCGTGGGCTGAATTCGCCGCGTTCGCGATAATCGGGGTGATTGGCCTCGGGCTGAACGAGCTTATAATGTTTGCCTGCACAGACGGGCTTGGTTTCCACTACATGTTATCCAAGATTGTCTCGACAGGTATCGTGTTTTTTTGGAATTTTCTCGCCAGGAGGTTCCTGGTTTTCAAATCTTGATGTGGCATGGGAAAGACAGCCGTGATAATTGGAGCCGGTCCAGCCGGATTGACCGCTGCCCTTGAGCTTCTGAGGCAGACAGACATCAAACCCTTAGTGCTTGAGGAGAGCTCCTTTGTGGGCGGAATATCCAGGACGGTAAATAACGATGGCAACAGGATGGACATAGGAGGCCACCGTTTCTTCTCCAAGAACCAGGAGGTGATGGCTTGGTGGGAGTCCATGATGCCCATCCAGGGTTCTCCGTCTCTTGATGACATATTGCTTGAGAGGGACAAGGAACTTGTCCAGGGAGGACCGGATCCTGAGAAAGAGGATAGGGTTATGCTCCTAAGGGACAGGGTGTCCAGAATATTCTTCCTGCGTCATTTCTTTGATTATCCCATCTCCATCAAATGGTCCACTTTCGCGGGTATGGGGTTGTGGAACACGATACGTGTGGGCTGGGGGTATCTGGTCTCGACTCTCCATAAACTGCCGGAGACCTCTCTTGAGAACTTCTATGTCAATCGTTTCGGAAGACCCCTGTACGAGATGTTCTTTGAGGACTACACCGAGAAGGTTTGGGGAGTCCATCCCAGCAAGATAGGGGCCGACTGGGGAGCTCAGAGGGTTAAGGGTCTGAGCGTCATGTCAATCTTGAAAGATGTCCTGACAAAGCCTTTCAGGAAGAAGAGCATAGACCAGCAAAAAGTGGAAACTTCTCTTATTGAGAGATTTATATATCCTAAATATGGCCCAGGTCAACTTTGGGAGACCGTCGCTTCCGAGGTGGAGAAAGCCGGAGGGGAGATCCGTATGCTGTCTAAGGTTACCGGTATTGTCGCCGAGGAAGGAAAGGTCACGGCCGTTGAGGTGGAGTCGGGAGGCGTCCAGGAGACGATCCCTTGCGACTATCTCTTTTCCAGCATGCCGGTCAAGGATCTTGTGGCCGCGGTCAAGGGAGTTGAGACACCATCAGCGGTGGCAGAAGTGGCTTCCGGGCTGCCTTACAGGGATTTTATCACGGTCGGTGTCCTGGTGAAAAAACTGAAGATCACCAACGGGACAAAGATAAAGACATACGAGGGCAGGGTGCCGGACACTTGGATTTATGTCCAGGAAAGGGATGTCAAAGTTGGCCGTCTCCAGATATTCAACAACTGGTCTCCCTACATGGTCTCTGACTATAAAGGAACCATGTACGTCGGGATGGAATACTTCTGTGACGAGGGGGACGGGATGTGGAATATGCCTGACGCTGATTTCGTGGAAATGGCTCTTGGAGAGCTTGAGAAAATCGGGGTCGCGGACAGGAGCGATGTGCTTAAAGCTGACAGGATTAAAGTCAAGAAAGCATATCCCGCCTATTTCGGCACATATAAGGAGATCTCCAAAGTCAGGGAGTGGCTTGACGGTTTCCAGAACCTGTTCTGCATAGGAAGGAATGGCCAGCACAGGTACAATAATATGGACCACTCAATGCTAACCGCCATGGAGGCCGTCCGCTGCGTCAAGGAGAATAAATCATCCAAGGACAATGTCTGGGAAGTCAACACCGAAAAAGAATATCACGAAACAGCCAAAGCCTGAGAGCTTTCTCCATTTTATATTCCGGAAGGAGCAAGCTCTTGACTGGCTGGTCGTATTCCTGACCGTATTGGCCGGGTGCTTGCTTGTGACTTTTACCTTCCCTTACCCGAGGATGTCCTCTGACTCTTATGGGTACATCTGGGCCGCTCTCAACAACCAGTTCACCCACATGAGGCCTTTCGGGTACTCGTTCTTTTTGAGAATATTGCACGTCTTCTCCAAAAGCCTCTTTTCCATCATTGTCTCGCAGGCTTTAATCTACGCTTTATCAGCGAGTGTCCTTTTGCTCGCTGTGAAGAAATACTGGCCGGGAAAGAAAAGGTGGCACTTCATTTTGTTCGAGGTGGTCGTGGTATTCAGTCCGACAGCGTTTTTCCTGCTTGACACGATTCTCTCAGACGCGCTGCAGTGTGCCCTTTTGTTCGTCATCATCGCTATGCTCATCCTTATGATCAAGGATGGTTCCTGGGTGGCAATGCTCATTTACATCGCGGCTCTATTCTGCTCACTGCACACCAGATATGCCAGCATTTACCTCCCAGCGGCCTTTATCCCGATCCTGTTGCTCAACGGAAAATGGCTCATGCGGGTGGCTTCGGTCGGATTGACGATCGCCACCTTGGTGGTGTTTTATGTCCAGACGCTCGACAATATGGAGCAATATTATGGGTTGAGGCAGTTCTCCACAGGTTTTGACGGCTGGCAGCTCGCTAATAACGGGATTCATGTCATTCCTTTCATAGAGACAGAGGACACGAAGAAGATCAAGGTTCCCAAAGACCCTGAGGTCAAAGACCTGCATGTCTTCGTGGTCCGATATGAGATGAGGAACAAGAAGATTATCGAGAGCACCGAGGGAGGGAAAAAAGCCACCGCCGCTTTTATCTGGATAGATGAATGCCCGTTGAAGCAGTACCATTACCGGCACATCGGCAAGGATAATGATTACTCCATGGCGTGGGTCAAACTCGGTAGCGGTGTGTACAAAAAATACGGGAAGTGGCTGATGTTCAATTTTCCGGGACTGTTTTTGAAGCATTATCTCTTGCCGAATATCAAGCAGGTCTTTTTCACTACACAGATCGAGATGAATGATGGCGGGAATGATATTCCGGCCGGGAAAGAAGAAATGGTGAGCTGGTTCAATATTCCCGAAGACAAGGCTTACGTGGCAAGGGGAAGCCTGTACACAGACATATTCATTCCATTGTATAAATGGATAGAACTCCTGACCTGGATCGTGTTCCTTGCCTCGGCGGGTTTCCTCGTGTTCACAAAGAAACAAGAGGAACTATCCAGAGACACCAGGATGGTTCTTTGGATGTTGTTCCTTCTCGGGTTGGTATATTACGGAACGGTGACTTTCGCCAGTCCGATAGCGCTTCGCTATTGGATGCCGATGCACGCTGTGAAGCTTGTGTTCGCCTGGATAGCTGTTACCGAAACTCTTCGTATCCGGGCATCCCGAGCCCAGTGATGAATTCCTTGAACTGCTTGTCGTCCCTGGGACAGATAAGGAGGGCGTCGTCGGTGTCGATGACCATGAAGTTTCTCAGGCCTTTTATGGCGTAGATCTTCTTTTTGTTTTCGGTCACGACCAGGTTGTCCTCGTCTCCCATGAAAAGGTTTTTCTTTGAGTTTGTGGCGTTTCCGTCCTGGTCTTTGGAGGGCGTTGTCTTGAACAGGGATTCCCAACTGTCGATGTCGAACCATCCGAAACTACCGGAATAAAGCCAAGCAAGGTCGGTCTTTTCCATGACTCCGTAGTCGATGGAGATCTTCGGGCATTCCGAATATGCTTTCTCCAGGAAAGGCTTCTCTGACGGTCCGCCCAGAATGTTCTCCCATCCCTTGAAAACCGAGACAACATCCGGGAGATACTTTGTCATCTCCGCGAGAATCGTGGAAGCTTTCCAGGCGAAGATTCCTGAGTTCCAGAAAAACTCCCCGCTGTTGTAGAAGACTTGCGCCAGATCTTTGTCTGGTTTCTCGGTGAAGGTCTTGACTTTGACGGGCTTACCAGATTTGGCCCCGGTCTTTCCTCCGGTGACTTGGATGTAACCGTATCCGGTCTCAGGTCCGGTGGGGGATATTCCCAAGGTCATCAAGGCATTGTTCTTGGTGGCGTATTCGATCACATCGTCAACAGCCTTCCGGAAAGCGTCCTCGTCGGTAATTATGTGGTCCGCCGGGGTGGTCAGGATGATCGCCTCCGGATCCCTTTTCAGGATTGTGAAAGTGGAATACGCGATACAGGGAGCGGTGTTGCGGCTGTGGGGCTCAAGCAGGAGATTCTCCGCGGGGAGCTCCGGGATCTGCTCCTTGACCAGGTCTCCGAACCGGTCCAAAGTCACAACTATAATATTCTCAAGGGGGATGATTCTCAAAAACCTCTCGAAGGTCATTCTCAGGAAGGATTTCCCGCCTCCGGCGATGTTCAGGAATTGTTTGGGTTTGGATTCCCTGCTTATCGGCCAGAAATGGTTCGCCGTACCACCGGCCATAATCACGCAATATCTTTTATCTGTCATATTATGGGTCAAATCGCAAAAACCTTCTCAAACATACATCGGAATGAAGGCGTCCGGAAACCACTCCAGCTTTTCCTCCCCTCCGTCGAAAGTGACCGCCACAACATCGAAGCTCACATCCATTCCCCAGGTCACTCCGGGATCCTTGGACCCATGGAGATACTTCAGCGCCGCATTCGCTATTTTCTTCTGTTTGAGAGGTGTGACATTTTCCTCCGGAGCCACGGCAACGGGAGCCACACGGCTCTTTACCTCTACAAAATGTACGCCGTTCCCTTGGGTTGAGATGATGTCAATCTCAAGATGTCCGGACCTGTAATTCCTGGCAACAATCCTGTGTCCCATGCCTTCCAGGAACCTGCAGGCCACATCCTCACCCTTCTTCCCCAACAGCATCCTCGCTGTCGGTTTTCTTTCTTTGTTTTTCATAATTCATATTAATAAGTAAAGCTAATCAAATTGCACGATGGTGACGCCGGTGCCGCCGAACTGGATATGCTCGTCATGGACGGAACTCACCCCGGGGATTGTCCTGAGATACTTTTGAAGCTCATCTCTCAAGGCTCCTGTCCCTTTTCCGTGGATGATCCTGACCGAGCCCACCCCGAGCATAATAGCGTCGTCGATGTAGTGGATGACGATGTCCAAGGCGTCGGACACCCTCTCACCCCTTACGTCAAGCTCGGGAGAGAATCTCATTCTGCGCTCCCTTAATCCCGAATTGTCAACAGTTGAGACGGGTTTTATGGATTCTTTCCTGGCGGCTTTATATTCATTGGAAGATATTCTCTCAACCTTGTCCACGGGCATCTTGCTGGTGATGTTGCCTATCGCCACAGTCACGGCCTTGTTCGACACCCTTGTGACCTCGCCCACCATTCCGTTGTCCTTGATCCTCACCTTCTCTCCGACTTTCAGTGGCCCAGGTCTGAAACGGTCTTTCTCCTCAGTCTCCATCTCCCTTTTCACGCTTCCCTTCCTGGCCTCTGCCTTGCGTTTCCTCTCAGAAAGCTGCTTGAGTTTACGGTCTATGTAGTCGTCGTGGTCTTTTTTGTCACTTTCTTTTTTAGTCTGCAAGGCCCCGAGGAAGTCCTGCAGCTCTTTCCTGGCGTCTGAAGTCTTCTCTTTGTCGGCTTGCGATTCCTTGATGGTCCGGATCGTGTTCTCGACAGTCTTGTTTGCGCCAAGAACTATCTCCTCGGCTTCTTTCTTCGCCTGCTCGAGAATCTCCTTCTTGGTCTGCTTTATGCCCTCCAGCTCTTTCTGGTAGCGTTCGGTTATGCTGTCAAGAGTCCTGTCGGTATTCTTAATCTTCTGAAGTTTCTCGTCCAGAGCCCGCCTGTTGCGAACAATCTTCCTGAGGTTCCTCTCCATGCCGACGAACTCCTCACCGACCCTGTTCTCGGCGTCTTTGACGATGTTCTCCGGGAGCCCCATCTTCCTAGCGAGCTCGAACGCGAAGGATCCTCCGGGCATTCCGATGTCAAGTTTGAAAAGCGGCTGGATCTTGGCGGCGTCAAACTGCATCGCACCATTCACAACTCCGGTGTCAGGTCCGGAGGCATATAGCTTGAGATTGGTGTAGTGGGTTGTGATCACACCGTAAACTCCCCGCTTATCTAATTCACTAAGAATAGCTTCCGCAATAGCTCCACCAGCTGTCGGCTCGGTTCCGGAACCAAATTCGTCGATAAGGACCAATGTTTTGGAGTCAGCCTCCCTGAGCATGGTTTTCATGTCCTCGAGGAAAGAGCTGTACGTGCTCAGATCGTTCTCAATGCTCTGGTCGTCTCCGATGCTTACCATGATTCTGTCGAAGACCGGGAGCTCAGAGGATTCCGAAGTTGGGACGAGCATGCCCCACTGGAACATGTACTGGAGAAGTCCCGCGGTCTTAAGGCAGACGGATTTTCCTCCAGCGTTAGGGCCTGAAATCAGCAGGATGTGCTTTGAGGGCGTTAGTTTTATGGTGACAGGGACGATTTCCCTTTTCTCCCTCGCAAGGGCTTTCTCGAGTAGCGGATGCCTGGCTTTTCTCAGATTCATCTCCCCTTCTTCAGAAATGACAGGCATGCCGGCCTTGAAGTCAAGGGACACTTGAGCCTTGGCGATCAGGAAATCCATCTCGCCCATGTATTCGGCCGAGTTGATGAGATCGGGTACGTAAGGCCGTACGAAATCGCTGAAGGCGGCCAGGATGCGCTGGATCTCCTGGGCCTCCTCGGCCTTTAGAGTGAATATCTCGTTTTCAATCTCAATGATCTCGGCGGGTTCCACGAAGGCCGTCTTTCCAGTAGCGGAAGTGTCATAGACAAATCCGGGAATCTTTTTCTTGCTCGAGCCGCTCACCGGGATAAGCAGCTTTCCATCCCTGACAGAAAGACCGGCATCCTCATCCACCAAGCCGTCCGCTTTCGCCTGGGCGAGGATGGCGTTTGCTCTCTTTGATATGGCTCCTTCCTTGGCTTTCAGCGACTTCCGTATCTGCATCAGGCTGTCGGATGCGGTGTCCTTTATGTCACCATACTTATCCAGGATGGCGTCTATCCTTCTCTGAACTTCCGGGAAACTCATCACCGGAGCGCTCATTTTCTTGAGGTTGGGGTATATTCCATCCTTTATGGACATGAAGAAGTTGGTCAGCTTGCGGACCGTCTCCACCATGGTTCGCAGTTTCCCGAGCGACCCGGTGTCTATGTACCATCCCTCCTGGGCGAGAGGCTTCAGGAAGTACAGGCAGTCAATGTAGCCATTGGTCGGGAAACTCTCCTCGAACATCATGATCAGCCTCATCTCGTCCGTCAAGGCCAACCTGTGCCGGATAGTCCTCGGGTCAGAGCAGAAAGTCTCCTCAGCCACTCTGCCCACGGCATATTCAGTAGAACAACGGTCAGAGACCATCGCCCTGACCTTGTCAAACCCCAGCTTGCCCTCAAGCCTCCTGTCTATTCCGTTATCCTCCATCACTTGTCCTCTTTCTTGCCCAACCTGAGTTTAAGCTCGTTGATATTTCCTATCGGAATAAGGACTCCCCCGCTGACAAAAGAAACACCACCGGTTTCCTCTGACACTACCACCACGTCGGCGTCCGTCTCCTCGGAGATTCCGATAGCGGCCTTATGCCTCATGCCGTAGCTCGGGGGTATGTCTGATCTTTGGGTGATGGGAAGGGTACACCTTGCGGCGGCGATCCGGTCACCTTCTATTATCATGGCTCCGTCATGGAGAGGGGAGTTCTTGAAGAATATATTCATTATCAATCTTCTGGAGACTTTCGCGTCAACAGTGTCTCCTGTCTCGATAATATGGTTCAAGGAATCTTTATGGGGGAGCACTATCAAGGCGCCTGTCTTGTTCTCGGACATGGCCCTGCAGGCCTCCGCGATCTCATTTACAGATTCTCCCGCAAGCTTCTGTTCCTTGATTCCGAAGAGTTTCCCTATCATCTCCCTGCCCTTTCCGGCGGCTCCGTAGGTGGACCCGAGCTTGATCAGGAAATGCCGTACCTCCGGCTGGAAGATCACGATCAGGGCCAGCACGCCCACGTCTATGAAGGTGCCCAGCAAGGCGTTCATCAGCCTCATGTTCAACGCCGCGACAACAACTCTCAGGACGAATAGGAGGATCACAGCTATGAATATGCTCATGGCGGCGGATCCCCTGATCCACCGGAACACGAGGTAAATCAAGGCGGCGACCATCAGGATGTCCAGGCAGTCGGCGGCGGACAGGTTGAGGAAACCGAAGATTGATAATATATGGTTTATCATTACGCTCATTTTGTACCGCAAAGATAACGATTTCTCTTTGATTATGAGGTCTTAGGATTGTGGAAAACTTTGTTAATTAAAATAAAATTCGTACATTTGCAGCCCGCAATTTTAGGCGGGATAATGTAATACATTTATATACAATTAATTAACCAATGGAAAGAAAATCGGAATGACTTCCGTTTTCGGTGCTGATGGAAAAAATATTCCATGCACCGTCATCGAGGCTGGTCCGTGTGTTGTCACGCAACTGCGCACTCTTGAGAAAGATGGCTATGAAGCCGTGCAGCTTGCCTATGACGAAATCAAAGAGATACACGCCAGCGAGCCCCTCAAAGGGCACTTCAAAAAGGCAGGGACCACCCCCAAGCGTAAGCTCGTCGAGTTTCCGGCGGACTTCGAGGGTGAGCTCAAGCTCGGAGACACCATCACTGTCGGAGACATCATGAACGATGTCAAATTCGTCGATGTTGTCGGTACTTCCAAAGGTAAAGGTTTCCAGGGCGTTGTCCACCGTTATCACTTCGCCGGTGTCGGCGGAGCCACTCACGGTCAGCACAACCGTCTTCGCAAACCTGGTTCACTGGGAGCTTCCTCATGGCCTTCACGCGTCTTCCCCGGAATGAGGATGGGCGGCCACATGGGCAATGAGAGGGTCAAGGTCTTCAACCTCGAGGTTGTCAAGGTCATCCCTGAGAACAATCTTCTTGTCATTAAGGGTTCCGTTCCCGGAGCCAAGGGTTCATATGTAGCATTGGAGTTTTAGTTATGGAATTACCAGTATTGAAAATAGACGGAACTGATTCCGGAAAGAAGGTTGTCCTTGACGAGAAGGTCTTCGGTGTCGAACCCAATGACCACGCTATCTATCTTGATGTCGTCCAGTACCTCGCCAACCAGCGCCAGGGTACCGCCAAGACCAAGGACCGCAGTGAGATCGCTCACTCTACCAAAAAGCTCGGCCGCCAGAAAGGTGGCGGTGGCGCGCGCCACGGAAGCTTGAAGGCCAACATATTCGTCGGCGGTGGCCGCGTTTTCGGCCCTAAGCCCCGTATTTACAGGACCAAGCTCAACAAGAAAGTCAAGGAGCTCGCGCGTCATTCAGCTCTCACATACAAGGCTCAGGAGAACGCTATCGTCTTCGTCGAGCCCTTCACCATGGAAGCCCCTAAGACCAAGGAGTTCATGCGCATTATCGAGGCTCTCAAGGCCGGTAGCCGCAAGGTTCTCTTTGTTCTCCCGGAGAATTCCAACAACATTTTCCTTTCGTCACGTAACCTCCCTGAGGTTAAGGTTATCACTGTCAACGAGCTCAACACCTACAACATCATGAACGCCAATTCCATGGTGTTTGTTGACGGAGTCCAGGATATCCTCTCGGAAAGGGCTAACCGCTAAAAGATTAGAGAAATGGGAATTTTAATCAAGCCTATAGTGACCGAGAAGATGACGGCTGAGACTGAGAAGTACAACCGTTATGGCTTCATCGTCGACAAAGACGCCAACAAGCTTCAGATCAAGAGCGCCGTCGAGCAGATGTACAATGTGACCGTGAAGGATGTCAACACGATCAACTATCACGGAAAGAGAAAGTCCCGCTACACCAAAGCTGGGATGCTCACTGGCCGTACCAACCACTACAAGAAGGCTTATGTCACTCTTGTTGGTGATGACAAGATCGATTTCTACGCTAATATTTAAGGAGGGACAAGGCAATGGCAATTAGAAAATTCAAGCCCACGACCCCTGGACAGAGGAACAAGGCTATCAGCGCTTTTGACGAGATTACCGCCAAAAAGCCCTACAAACCGTTGTTGGAGCCCCTTAAGAGCACCGGCGGAAGGAACAACACAGGTCAGATGACCATCCGTTACCGTGGTGGCGGACACAAGAGGATGTATCGTATCATCGACTTCCTCCGCGACAAGGACAACATCAAGGCCACCGTCAAGACCATCGAGTATGATCCTAACCGTAGTGCCCGTATCGCCCTGGTCGAGTATGAGGATGGTGTGAAGAAGTACATCATCGCCCCTGCCGGACTGAAGGTCGGTCAGATCATCGAGTCCGGATCAGGCGTCTCTCCTGATCTTGGCAACTGCCTTCCTCTCGCTGAGATTCCTGTCGGTACGCTCGTTCACAATATCGAGCTTCGTCCCGGACAGGGTGCCGCTATGGCCCGTTCTGCTGGCACATTCGCCCAGCTGGCGGCCCGCGAGGGAAACTACGCTATCCTTCGTCTCCCTTCGGGTGAGACCAGGATGGTCCTTACCTCTTGCCGCGCTACCGTCGGTACCGTCGGTAATGGTGACCACAATCTTGAATCTCATGGAAAGGCTGGACGTCGCCGCTGGTTGGGCCGCAGGCCTCACAACCGTGGTGTTGTCATGAACCCTCACGATCACCCTATGGGAGGTGGAGAGGGCCGTGCCTCCGGAGGACACCCTCGCTCACGCAAGGGATTGCCTGCCAAGGGTTACAAGACGCGTAATCCTAAGGCGTCCTCCAACAAGTTCATCATCGAAAGAAGGAAGAAGAAGTAATTAAACAGAAATCAAGATTATGAGTCGTGGAGAAGAGAATTCTTGCTATGAATGATGGTAGCAAGAAGAAGGAGGTCGTGAAGACCTGGTCCCGCGCCAGCATGATCTCCCCTGACTTCGTCGGCCATACAGTGGCAGTTCATAATGGGAACAAGTTCATTCCTGTTTACATTACTGAGAACATGGTCGGACACAAGCTTGGCGAATTCGCCCCTACCAGAACTTTCAAAGGCCATTCGGGCAACAATAAGTAATCATTTAAGGAGATTTAAGTTATGGGAGCTCGTAAAAGACTTATGGCTGAGAAGTTCAAGGAAGCCAAAAAGAATACCGCTATAACAAAGCTTAACGATGTGCCTACATCCCCTCGCAAAATGCGCCTTGTGGCCGACACTGTGAGAGGTGTGGAAGTGAACCGCGCGCTTGACCTTCTTCATTTCTCGAAGAAGCATCCGTCAATCCCGCTCGAGAAGGCTCTCCGCAGCGCTATCGCCAACTGGGAAGCCAAGAACCCTGACAAGAGCAAGGAGCTGGACAACGGTAATGTTTATGTCAAGACCATCATGGTGAACGAAGGCCGTACGCTCAAGAGAATCCGTCCCTGCCCTCAGGGCCGCGCCGGAAGGATCCGCAAGCGTTCGAACCACGTCACCATCATTCTCGATGTCAAACCCGCTACAGTAGAGGAGAATTAATTATGGGACAGAAAACTAATCCTATTTCCAACAGAATCGGTATCACCCGTGGATGGGACTCCAACTGGTGTGGCGGCAACTACGCCGAGAAGATCGCCGAGGATTATGAGATCCGCAAGTACCTGACCAACCGTCTCGCGAAGGCCAGCATCTCCAAGATCGTCATTGAGAGGACTCTTAAGCTCATAACCGTGACTATCCACGCCGCAAGGCCCGGATTCATCATCGGAAAGGGCGGACAGGAGGTTGACAAGCTCAAGGAAGAGCTCAAGAAAGTCACCAAGAAAGATGTCCAGATCAACATCTTCGAGGTCAAGAGGCCTGAGGTTGACGCCCATATCGTGGCTGACAGCATCGCTCGTCAGATCGAGGGACGCGTCTCTTACCGCAGGGCTATCAAGATGGCTATCGCCTCCGCTATGAGGGTCGGTGCCGAAGGCATCAAGATCCAGATCAGCGGCCGCGTCGGTGGCGCCGAGATGGCTCGCAGTGAGATGTTCAAGGAAGGCCGTACTCCTCTGCACACTTTCCGTGCTGACATCGACTACGCTCTGGCTATCGCCAGCACCAAGGTCGGTTGCCTCGGAATCAAGGTGTGGATCTGCAACGGTGAGCGTTACGGCAAGCAGGATCTTACTCCTAACGCCCCCTCAGCTGCTAATGCCCAGGGTGGTGGCCGTCCTCGCGGTGAACGCGGAGATCGCAGGGGTGAGCGTCGTGGAGATCGTGGCGACCGTCGTGGTGGCCGCAGCCCTCGTCGTGACTCCAGGAGCGCCGAGTAAGCGAAATCCTTCAATATCAAGAAAGACCGGTACAGTTTGTGCCGGTTTTTCTTTTTTTTGGTAACTTTAAAGCTGCTAACATTTCGCTTCAATGAATAGGAATCCACACATATTCACCATTCTCGCCATCGCATTACTGTGCGGTTGTGGCGGTAAGGACGGGAGGCCGTCCGTGAACGGTACTTATCCAAAAGAGAAACATGTGACCCGCATAGTCCAGTACAATGTCGGGGTGTTTGCCAAGGAGGTTGAGAATAGTATCCCGATGGTGGCCTCCATGATGAGTGAGATTGGCGCTGACGCCGTCTCGCTCAATGAGCTCGACAGTTGCACCACTCGTCATGGGAATTATCAGCTGGCTGATTTCGCGGAGGCGATGGGAGGATGGGAATATCGCTTTAGCCGGGCGATGCCTTTCGCGGGTGGCGCTTATGGAGTCGGGATAGTCGTCCCGGAGAAGATCCTGAGCGCTTTCACGGTTGCTCTTCCCAAAGGGAAGGGTACGGAGCCAAGGGCTTGCGGCGTTGTGGAGACCAAGCGTTATGTCCTTGCCACCACGCACCTTGACTATAAGGATATGCCCTCCATGGTGATTCAGGCGAGAACCATAAATGAGGCGCTTGCCGGCAAATATTCCAAATCGAAAAAACCCGTCTTTCTTGCTGGCGACATGAACGCCACATCAGGTAGCGATGTCCTCAACGAGCTTGAGAAAGAATGGGATGTGCTGTCTTGCGGGAAGAACACTTTCTCCGCTGTGACCCCTTATGAGCGCATAGATTTTATACTTGCGTTGCGAAACGGCGCCAAGTATTCTGTCGTAGGTTCCGATGTTCCGGTTAAGTTCGGGAACGGAGACGTTGAGGTGGCCTCCGATCATTTGCCGGTTTTCGTGGATGTGAAACTCTGACAATCCGTTGTCAAATTCACTGGTTTTTATTAATTTAGCCGTGTTATAGCACGGCGTCACCCTGAGCGTGGCGAAGGGTCTGCCGAGAGAAAAAGACTAAAACAATAACATAATTGATTATGGCACAATCCAGAAGAGATTTTATCAAGAAAGCTGGTCTGGGAATCGGCGCCTTGACGATACTTCCGCGTGAAGTATTCGGCAAGATGGGAGACTCCTCCAGCAAGTTTGTCGCGCCGAGCGACCAGATGACCCGCGGTATCATCGGTGTCGGTGGCATCGGCATGAGCAACCTCCATTTTGTCAGCGATGAGCGCTGCCGCCTTGTCGCTGTTTGCGACGTTGACCAGAAGCACCTCGACAACGCTCTTCAGAAGGGTGAGGAGAGGTTCGGCACAAAACTTCAGTCTTATCATGACTGGAGGGACCTGGTTCATGATCCCAATGTGGATATAGTCCATATCGCCACTCCTTCCCATTGGCATGGACTTATGGCGGTTGAGGCTGCCAAGACGGGGAAAGACATCTTCTGTGAGAAGCCGATGACAAGGACTATCGGTGAAGGTCAGAAGGTGGTTGAGGCGGTGAACAAGTATGGCAGCATATTCCGTCTCGACACTTGGTTCCGTTTCAAGGACACCTTCTACGGTCTCGGCACGACAGTCGAGCCTTTGAAAAAGCTCGTGGACAGCGGCCTTCTCGGTTGGCCTCTCACCGTCAGGATCTCCGGAGCCACGGGATTCGCCTGGAAGTTCTATTGGACCGGACGTGAAAACCTTGAGCCTCAGCCGGTTCCGAAGGAGCTTGACTATGACATGTGGCTTGGACCTGCTCCTGTGAAGCCTTATCATCCCCATCGTGTACATCAGAGTTTCCGCGGCTATTGGGACTATGAGTCCGGCGGTCTCGGCGACATGGGACAGCACTATATCGACCCTGTCCAGTATTTCCTTGGCAAAGACAATGACCTTCCTGTCAAGGTTGAGGTTGACGCTCCTCAGCAGCATCCCGATGCCGTGGGTATCTGGAGAAGCATTACCTACACCTATGCCGACGGATGCAAGATCATCCTCGAGGGCGAGGGCTTCGAGAGTCCAGGTAAGGTTCCTTATCTTGAGGGTCCTAACGGAAAGGTTTACAAGGGATTCGAATGCACGATCCCTAATGTCATGGATGTCATCAATGAGCTTCCTGATCCGGAGCCTCGCCAGGTTGACTTCCTTGACTGTGTCAAGAACCGCCAGAAGTTCGCTCTCAACGAGGAGAACGGCCACCACAGCTGCACGATCGTCAACATGGGTTCCTGCGCTCTCCGTCTCGGAAGGACGCTCCATTTCGATCCTGACAAGCAGTTATTCATTAATGACGATGCCGCCAATTTGCTGATTAACCAGCCGATGCGTGCCCCTTGGTCAATTTAAAACCGGATAAGACATGAAAAAGATATATTCGATATTGATTCTTCTGGCCCTCTCGGTGTCCATGTACGCTCAGGACGCCAGGCAGAGGACCGTGCAGACCATTGTCGCTGACGTGTTGGCCGCTATGCCGGCCCAGAACAGCTCCGATTTCGCCACCCAGATGGGCGATCTCGCAGCTGCTGCCCCCCAGTCTGTCGTGGAGGTGGCCAAGCTGATGAAGCCTGCCGGCACTGGTGTCAAGAACGCTATTTATGAATATGCCCTTCAGGGACTGGTCTCATATGTGAACGATCCCGCTCACGCCGCCAAGAAGGCTGACGTGCTCAAGGGTCTTCAGGATGCGGCCGCCGCTTGCTCGGACACTTATAACAAGCAGCTTCTGACCTCGCTTCAGAGGATGCTTGGCGATTATGTGGCTCCAGAGTCTGAGGCTTTGATGCCCGTCAAGGAAGCCAAGTCCCTCCTCAAGTCCGGCGCCACCCATGAGAAATGCCTTGCCGCTTGGTCTTTGATGAACGCCCAGCCCGAAAAGGCTATTAAGACAGTGGCTTCCGCCCTTAAGAGTGACGACAAGATATTCAGGAACTCTGTGATCGGAAACGCCACCAAGATTCTTGGTGCCTCCGCTCTTGTTCCTGTTCTCACCGGCAAGTTCAAGAAACTCGCTCCCGACACTAAGGTTGATGTTCTCAACTGGCTTGGAAACAACAAGATATCCTCTGTGTCCAATCTTGTCAACTCCGCTATCGGAGAAGGTGGTGACGTGGCTAAGGCCGCTATCGCCGCCGCCGGCAAGATCGGAGGTTCCGCCGCCGCAAAGGCTCTTATCGGCCAGCTTGGCGGTGATCTTGGCCAGGATGCCCTGACTGCTCTCAAGTCTTTCAAGGGGGATATCAAGGATGATGTGGCCGCTGCCCTCACCGAGAAACTTGCCTCTGGCTCTAACTCCAGCGCCGTCAAAGACCTTATGAGTCTCGCTTCCGCCAGGAAGATGAAGAATGTGGCCCCGATCGTCTATTCGATGATAGGCTCTTCCGATAAGGACCTCTCTTCCATGGCTACCAAGGCTTTGGCCAATTTCACTGGCGTTAATGATGTCGCCAAGGTCGGAGGTCTTCTTGACGCCGCCAAGGATGCCGCCAGCGTAGCCAGCTATCAGGACGCCCTTAAGGCGGCTGTCCACACTCTCGCTCCCGCTGAGCAATATTCCAAGATAAGCGGTTTGATGAAAGCCGCCAAGAATGTGGCCAATTTCTATCCTGTTTTGGCATCAACCGGCACCGACGAGGCCGTCGCTGATCTGGAGAAAGCTTGGAACGGAGGCAGCGCTTCCGCCCTTGACGCTCTCGCTGCTGTGGATAATTTCAAGGCCGCCCCTATCCTTCTCAAGGCCGCCAAACAGAATTCTTCCAAGATCGCCTCGCTCCTTCCCCGCTACATTTCGATGGTGGATCAGTTCGAGACCAATCCTGAGAAGAAGCGCGCCAATCTTGGTGAGGCTCTTGGACTTGCTAACACCAAGGATCTCAAGACCAAGGCTTTGGGAGCCCTTGCGGGAGTCCCCACGATGAAAGCTTTCTTGCTCGCCGGCAAATATCTCGGAGACAAGGACGCCTCTTATGCTGCGGCTAACGCTGTCAAGAACATCGCCTCCAAGACTAAGGAGGAGATCAACTACACTGATTTGAAGAACTATCTGACCAAGGCCGCCGATGTCTTCAAGGGCACTGGCAACGCTGATGATGGTTATGCTGTTAGCGAGATTGACCAGCTCCTTGAGGCTGCCGAGCCTTTCACTCCTTCCCAGCTCACCGCCGAGGAGAAGAAGCAAGGTTTCGAGATGCTTTTCGATGGAACTAACCTCGACAAGTGGCAGGGCGATCTTGAGGGATATATTCCCGTCAATGGAACTATCTATGTGAGCGCAAATTATGGCAGCACGGGCAACCTCTACACCAAGAAGGAGTACCGTAATTTCGTCTATAGGTTCGAGTTCTGCTTCCTCCGTGAGGGAGTTAACAACGGTGTCGGAATCCGCACCCCGATGGGTGTCGATGCCGCTTACGACGCCATGTGCGAGGTTCAGATTCTTGATCATGACGCGCCAATGTATGCGAATTTGCGCGAATATCAAGTTCATGGCTCGGTTTATGGAGTAATACCTGCCAAGAGGATCAAGCATAAGCCTCTCGGCGAGTGGAGCACCGAGGAAATCAGGGTCGAAGGAGACCGCATCAAGGTGACCGTGAACGGAGAGGTTATTGTGGACGGGAATATCCGTACAGCTTGCAAGGGACACAACATGGCTCCCGCCGGCAGCGATACGAACCCTTACACCGTTGATCACAGGAACCATCCCGGAATGTTCAACAAGAAGGGATACATTTCTTTCTGTGGTCATGGCGAGGGTCTCAAGATCCGCAATGTCAGAATCCTTGACCTTGGTGACAAGAAGTAAAACTTATAAAACGAAAAATGAAGACAAGATCGATTTTTCTGGTGGCTGCCCTCTCGCTCCTTATAGCGGGATGCGGCCCGAAAGTCTCAGACAAGACAGTAGTGACAGGTAATCTGGGTGCTGACGCCCCGGAGATGGTTGAAATCAGCATTAAGTCTATTGGCTTCCATCAGCCTGTTCCGGTCAAGAACGGTCAGTTTAAGGTAGAGGTTCCTAAGTACACCGCCGGTTTGGCAAAGTTGAAGGCCGGTAACATCACCTCCAGCTTCGTCTCGGACGGTACACCTCTGACAATCAGTTTCAACGAGGATAAGACTCTCAACGTCGTATCAAAGTATCCGAAACTCTCTGTCCAGGCCAAGTACGACGCGTTCAACAAGTCCATGCAGGATCTGCAGAATCTTTACCAGCCTCAGATCGAGGCCGCGAAAGATGAGGCGACCGAGGACAAGCTTTATGACGATTTCCAGAACGATGTCAGAAAGCTTTGCCTCTCCACCGTGGACGCCAACAAGGACAATCTGACCGCTGTCTCAGCGATTGACAACCTTCGTTATTTGCTCACAAACGACCAGCTGGACTCTGTCCTCACGACCATCGACACTGTGCTGGCGAAGGTTCCTTCAATCTCGACGATCTCCAAGACAGTCGCCGCTAGAAAGAAGACCGCCGAGGGTCAGAAATTCTCTGATTTCACTGTTAATGGCCAGAGTCTTTCCGACTATGTCGGCAAGGGCAAGTACATCCTTGTAGATTTCTGGGCTTCCTGGTGCGGACCGTGCAAGGCTGAGATGCCGAACATCAAGAATGTCTATCAGAAGTACGCCGGACCAGAATTCGATGTTCTCAGCGTCGCTGTTTGGGACAAGAAGGAAGACACTATCGAATCTGCCAAGAAGCAGGGTATCGTTTGGAATCAGATCATTGACGCGCAGCGTGTTCCGACCACACTCTACGGAATCGACGGCATTCCCCACATCATCCTTTTCGGTCCTGATGGCACTATTGTCAAGAGGGATCTCCGCGGGGACGACATCGAGGCCGAGGTGGCCAAGTATGTCAAGCCCGTCAAGTAATCTTGGACGATAAGAATCTAACTGTCAGGGAGAAAATCTCCCTGTTTCCACATTCCCCGGGGGTTTATCGCTATTACGATTCCTCGGGGAAGGTGATTTATGTGGGTAAGGCAAAGGATCTCCATAAGCGGGTAGCCCAATATTTCGTGCCTCCGGAGAGGCTGAACATCAAGACCCGGCTTCTCGTCTCCAAGATTGCTGACGCCCAGTTCTCTGTTGTTGACTCCGAGGCGGACGCTTTGCTTTTGGAGAACAACTTGATCAAGCAATACAAACCCCACTATAACATCCTCCTCAAGGACTCGAAGACTTATCCCTGGATAGTCGTGACAAACGAGGAATTCCCCAGGGTATTCCTTACGAGGAGGGTGGATCGTAAGTCCGGAACTTATTATGGGCCATATAGTTCAGTGACCCATGCAAACTATCTTATCGAGTTTTTCAGGAAGAATTATCCCCTGCGTTCCTGCAAGCTCAAGATCACCGGAGATGGAGTCATGAGGGGTAAGTTCCGGCCTTGCCTTGAGATGCACATCGGCAGATGCAAGGGCTGCTGTGTCGGGGGAGTCAGCAGGGAGGAATACTCGTCTTGGATCAGTGAGATCACAAGGCTTTTGAAAGGCGGGGTGAACGACATCATTAAGGAATACGAGGCCTCCATGAAGGCGGCCGCGTCGGAGTGGCATTTTGAGGACGCGCAAGTTTTCAAGAATAAGATCGATGCCCTTAAGAAGCATTATTCAAGGTCGATAATTTCCTCTGTTTCAGATGCTTCCTGCGACGTGTTCTCTCTTGTGTTCGACGGGAGCGAGGCCTTCGGTAATTTCTTGAGAGTCCGTGGAGGGGCCGTGATCCAGTCCCTCAATCTCGGCTTCAAGATGAACATAGAGGAGGAGCAAGCCTCTGTGTTGAGCACATTCATCGCTGAGATCGAGTCAAAATTCGGGGCTTTGGCGAAAGAAGTGATAGTCCCTTTCCTTCCTGATGTGGAGATTGAGGGCGTGGAGTTCAGGATCCCTGTCAAGGGCGACAAGATGTCCCTCCTTGAGCTTAGCGCCAAGAATGCCCGTGAATACCACTTTAACACTCTGAAGCAGAAAGAGCGGACGGATCCGGACGAATACAAGCGCATGGTCATGGAAGACCTTCAGAAGGCGTTGGGAATGAAGGAATTACCAAAGCATATCGAGTGCTTCGACAACTCCAACATCCAAGGTACCAACCCTGTGGCATCATGTGTCGTCTTCCGTGACGGAGTCCCTTCCAAGAAAGATTACCGGAAATTCAAGATAAAGACAGTCATCGGGGCCAATGACTTCGCTTCGATGAAAGAGGTTGTCAACCGCAGGTATTCCCGGATGCTTGCCGAGGCTCCGGATGATCTGCCACAGCTTGTGGTGATTGACGGTGGCGAGGGGCAGCTGGAATTCGCCAGGCAGGCTCTTGCCGAGCTGGGTTTGCTTGACAAGCTTATGGTCGTGGGTCTCGCGAAGAGAATGGAGCTGGTGATCAGGATCAATGATCCGTACCCGCTTTTCCTCGACCGGAACTCACACGCTTTGAAGGTCTTGATGCAGATAAGGGATGAAGCCCATCGCTTTGGTATCACGTTCCATCGTTCACTTCGTAGCAAAGGTCAGATACAGAGCGCTTTAAGATCAATTAAAGGAGTCGGGGAGCAGACAGAGAGCCGCCTGCTGATGCATTACGGTTCCGTTGCCAGGATCGCCGCGGCTTCACTTGAGGATCTTTCAACAATGGTTTCCCCGGCTCTCGCCAAGACCATTCTCGAGGAACTGAATAAAGAATATTCAAACCAATAACCATGAGAAAAGTGCTTTTCCTTTCCACTGTGGCTTTGTTTATGGCCATTTGCCTGAGCGTTCCGGCTCAGGACAAGATATCCCTTAACGGCAAATGGAATCTCGAATTCTGGCCACAAGAAGGGGAGACGGTAACGGATCCGTCCGAAGTAGCCGCGTTGGAAACAACCAAACTTTCCGCTACGGTTCCGGGTAACGTGGAGCTGGATCTCCAAGCCGCCGGTATGGTAAAGGATCCCCAGATCGGGAACAACATCTACGACCTGCGCCCTTATGAGTTCTGCCTGTGGATGTATTCAAAGTCGTTCGTGGCTCCGGAAATATCTGAAGGACAGAAAATTATCCTTGATTTCGAAGGAATTGACTGCCTGGCTGATATCTGGCTGAATGGAGAGAAAGTGGGCTCCGCGGAGAACGCTATGATCGCCCATAAATTTGACATCACATCCAAGATCCGGAAAGGAGAGAACAAGCTTCAGGTCATCCTCCGCTCCGCTGTCCTCGAGGCCCAAAACTACCTTGTCGGTACCTACAGTTTCAGGCATTACACTGAAAGTGTGTGGATTCGCAAGCCAAGGCATTGCTATGGATGGGACATCATGCCGAGGCTTGTGAGCGCCGGCCTTTGGAGGGATGTCTCTCTAATTGTCCAGAACCCAGTGAGTATCAGCGATGTGCATTGGGTGACGGTGAGTACGGATCCTGACACCAAGGAGGTTTCGGCTTTTGTGGATGTCCAGGTTAAATATCCTGCCTCAAAGATCGACAAGGTTAAGCTGAACGTCAAGCTGGAGAGAAATGGGAAAGCCGCCTATGAAAACGAGCGGATTCTTCCCACATACGCCTGGAGGACGGAATTCAAACTTGATAAGGCGGATCTTTGGTGGCCGAAGGGTTATGGGGAACCGGCCTTGTACGACGGCACGGTCAGCTTGATTGACGAGAACGGTACGGTCTTGGCCTCAGACACCCGCAAGGTCGGTTTCAGGACTGTTTCCCTTGAGCGGAGCGAGATGATTGACAAAGATGGGAAGGGAGAGTTCTGCTTCTATGTCAACGGGGAGAAAATATATGTCCGGGGAACCAACTGGGTGCCGCTTGACGGCTTCCACAGCAGGGACGCCCAGTGGCTGGACAGCACATTGGACATGGTTGTGGATCTCAACTGCAATATGATCCGCTGCTGGGGCGGCAATGTCTATGAGGACACTCCTTTCTATGACCGCTGTGACCGAGAGGGAATCATGGTCTGGCAAGATTTCTCGATGGCCGGGATCATATATCCTCAGGACGAGGCTTTTGTCTCCAAGGTCAGGGAAGAGATCAAGCACGTTGTCCTGAAGTTCCGGAGCCATCCTTCCTTGGCTATATGGTCCGGTAATAACGAGAATGACAACTCCCTTCTCTGGACCCTGCCGACTTTCCGTATCGATCCGAACAGGGATGTGATCAGCCGGAAGATGATTCCGGAGGTGCTATATGAGTTCGACCCGACCCGGCCGTACCTGCCGAGCTCTCCGTATTTCAGTGAGGAAGCGTTCAAGAACGGATGCCAGCGCTCAGACCTGCCTCAGGATCATCTATGGGGACCCAGGGGCTACTATAAAGATCCGTTCTACAAGGATGCCAAGGCGATATTCGTGAGCGAGATCGGTTACCATGGAGCCCCGAACATAGAGTCGATAGAAAAGATGTTTACCAAGGACAGCCGCTATCCCTGGACCAAAGACGGTGAGTGGAACAAGGAATGGCTGACCAAATCAGTCCGCCCAATACCATTCTTCGATGAGTTTGTGGGACGGAACGACTTGATGACCAAGCAAATAAATCTGTTGTTTGGTTTCCGGCCAAAGACTCTCGAGGAGTTCGTCGCCGCTTCGCAGAGCACTCAGGCGGAAGCCATGAAGTACTTCGTGGAGAAGTTCAGGGGAGCCAAGTTCGACCGCACCGGTATGATCTGGTGGAACGTCAGGGACGGCTGGCCTATAGTCTCAGACGCCATCGTGGACTACTACAATTCCAAGAAACTGGCTTACGACTACCTCTGGAACGCCCAGAGGACGGTATGTCTGCTGATCAATGATCCGGAGGACGGTGTGCTGCCCCTTAAGGCTGTCAATGATTCCATGGAGCCCGCGGAGGGCAAGGTGAAGGTCACCGACGTAGGCAGCGGCAAGGTTGTGTTCAAGGGGAAGTTCAGCGTGGACGCCAATGGCCGTTCTCTGGTCACCGGGCTTCCAATCCCTGAAGGTCAAGGAGTTCTGCTTATTGAATATGAGACGGCGGGACAGCAACTCCGCAACCACTATCTCTACGGAGAACCACCCTTTGACTTCGCAATCTATCAAAAATTGATGACCAAGGCCGGTATTATTCCGTAATCTCCCTGGTCACTTAAGGATTGGTGAGCATTGTACGCCGAGGAGCTTGAGAGCGGAGACGAATTCCGAGGTGACGGACACCTGGAATTTGGTTGAGTGGAACTCGATATTGTACTTTGTGACAGGATCATAGATAAACATTTTCAGCGGTGTCTTGCCTTTGTTGGCACTGACAAGTCCTACCAGGTCATGGCGGAATTTCTCCGTCAGCATGGGCGTGGTGACGTTGATCGAGAAACCGGCGAGTTTCCCCTCGTTTACATTGCCGAGCAGGGATATTCCTTTGACTTTGAAGCCGAAAGGAGCGGTCTTGCCTTGAGCCCTCTCTTCCTGGCGGAGAGGGAATTTCTCGTCAATCTCTCCTTCAATGTAGAGACTGGCGTGAGGTTGGAGGTACCGCATGAAGGTCTCATGATCCTTGCCGAACAGGGAGAGCTCGTAGGAGCCGCTATAGTCTTCCAGCTTTGTCCGGGAATATGGCTTCCCGTTCTTCGCGGTCATGGTCGCGGTCTCCGTCACCAGGCCGGCAACGGCCACTTTCATCTTTTTCTTGTTCTTGTCGCAGTCGGCCACAAGGTTGTCCAGGGTAGCCAGCTCCTGGTTGGTGAAGGTCTCCATCTCGAAAGAATACTTCTCCAACGGGTGGGAGGAAATATACATCCCGACATATTCTTTCTCCTTCTGGAGGATATCAAGCTCATCGTCAACCTCCACATTCTCAGGTATTTCCGGACGGACAGGCTTCATTTCTTCCATATCTCCGAATAGAGACGCTCCTGAATCCACCGAATCCTGGCTGTAGAGAGTGGCGTAGCGGGCAAGCTCGTCGATGAAGAAATTGCCGTTCTTGCATGGCATGTAGAATTGCCTGCGTTTGATCTTGAAAGAGTCAAAGGCGCCTGAATAGACAAGGCACTCCATTGCCTTACGGTTCAAGACTCCACCCATTCTCTCCACGAAATCAAACACGTCCTTGTAGGGACCGTCGCTCTCCCTTCCGGCGATGATGGCGTCGGCCACATTGGTGCCGAACCCTTTGATTCCTTTGAGTCCGAAGCGGATATCGCCGGCTTTGTTGACCGTGAAGTGGGAATATGACTCATTGACATCAGGGCTCTTGACCTTGATCTTGTGCGATTTGCAGTCAGACAGGATCTTGCGGATCTCGGAGGTGTTACCAAGGTTGCAGGAGAGGTTGGCGGCGAAGAATTCCGCCGGGTAGTGGCATTTGAGCCAGCCGGTCTGGTAGGATACCCAGGCATAACAGGTGGCGTGGGACTTGTTGAAAGCGTACTGGGCGAACTTCTCCCAGTCTTTCCAAATCTTGTCCAGGGTCTTTTCCGGATGGCCGTTCGCCATTCCCCCGGTCATGAACTTGTCTTTGAGCTCGTTCAGAATGGCTATCTGCTTCTTTCCCATCGCCTTACGCAGCTTGTCAGCCTCACCTTTGGTGAAACCGGCAAGTTTCTGGGAGAGGAGCATGACCTGCTCCTGATAGACAGTGACCCCGTAGGTGTCTTTCAAGTATTCTTCCATGTCAGGAAGGTCATACTCAATAGGTTCCAGTCCAAGCTTCCTGTCGATGAAGTTCGGAATATAATCCATCGGGCCTGGCCTGTAGAGGGCATTCATAGCGATGAGGTCCTCAAAACGCTCCGGATGAAGCCTTTGCAGGTTGCTCTTCATGCCGGGAGACTCAAACTGGAACACGCTGTCAGTGTCGCCGCGGCTGTAGAGCTCGTAAGTGGACTTGTCGTTTATGTCAATCGCCTCGATGTCGATGTCCACTCCGTGACGAAGCTTTATGTTGTCCAGGCATTTGTGGATAATAGTCAAGGTGTTGAGACCGAGGAAGTCCATCTTCAGCATTCCGACATCCTCTATGTAATGGCCGTCGTATTGGCTGGTCCAAACCAGCTCTCCAGACTCTTTCTCCACCGAAAGGCAGATTGGAATATAGTCGGTGAGACGGCCTCGGCCGATGATGGTGGCGCAAGCGTGCTGGCCTACCTGACGGATGCATCCTTCAAGTTTCAAGGCGTAGTTCAGCACAGCCTTGACTTGATCGGATCCATTTGCCAGAAGGTCCTTGAACTCAGGTACCAGACGATAACAGTTCTTGAGGGTGATCTTGACATCCGTGTCCTCCATTCCCTTCTGGAACCAATGTCCGTCCTTCTCATAAGACTTGAAGCCAGGCTTCAGCTCGTCCAGTTTAGGGTTGAAGGGATATTCCTTCTCGACTTTCTCGCTGAGGCGGTCAGGGATCAGGCTTGAGAGCCGGTTGGACTCATCGAGGGGCAGGTCCCTCACCCTAGCCACATCCTTGATGGCTCCCTTCGCGAGCATGGTACCGAAGGTGATCACCCGCGACACATGATCCTTGCCATAGGTCTCATCAACATATTTGTGGGCGAGTCCAAGGTCCTCGAAGTCCACGTCGATATCCGGCATCGAGATTCGGTCCGGATTGAGGAAACGCTCGAACAGGAGCTGGTACTTGATCGGGTCCAGATTGGTGATCCCAAGGCAGTAAGCCACCGCCGATCCTGCGGCTGACCCACGTCCCGGACCGACCAGGCTGCCCATCCTGCGGCAAGCGGCAATGTAGTCCTGAACGATAAGGAAATAGTCAGGGAAGCCCATTCGGCAGATGGTCTTGAGCTCAAAATCAAGCCTTTCCGCCTGTTCCTCGTTGAGGGTTTCCCCGTAGCGTCTCTTGGCTCCCTCGTAGGTTAGGTGGCAGAGGTAGGCCACCGACCGGCAGAACTCGTCTCCACGATAAGTGCCTTTCTTGTCATTCCTTCCGGCGTCGATGACATCCTTGTACTTTTCAAGGTATTTGTCTATGTCGGAAAGGAAAGCGGGATCGATCTCATATTTTGGAAGGACATGGTCTCGGTCGATGCTGTAAACCTCAACCTTGTCGGCGATCTCAAGAGTGTTGGCGAGGACCTCCGGATGGTCGGGGAATAGGGCCGCCATCTCCTCTTCACTCTTCAGGTACTCCTGCTGGGTGTAATGGAGACGCGGTTCCTCGAATATCTTCTTGCCGGTGTTCAGGCAAATCAAGTGGTCGTGGGCCGGACCGTCCTCCTTGTCCACGAAATGCACGTCGTTGGTAGCCACTACCTTGACCCCGGTCTCCTCGGCTAGCTTGAAGATGCCGGCATTGCTTATCTGTTGCTGCTCAAATACTTCCAGCGAGAGCCCAGGAACCTCGGTCTTATGGAGCATAACCTCCAGGTAGTAGTCCTCCCCGAACACATTCTTATGCCACTCTATGGCTTTGCGGGCGGCCGTCAGGTCTCCGGCCACGATGTCTTTAGGGATCTCTCCGGCCAGGCAGGCTGAACAGCAGATCAGTCCCTCATGGTATTTCTCGATGATCTCATGGCTTACCCTCGGCTTGCCGTAATACAGACCCTCGATGTGGCCCAGGGACACTATGTTCGAGAGATTCTTGTAGCCTTGATAGTTCTTCGCGAGGAGGATAAGGTGATAGTACGCCCTGTGCTCATTGTCTTTGAGTTTCGGGTCGTAGTGCCGGGTAACGTACACTTCGCACCCTATGATCGGCTTGACTTTGTACTCTTTGGTCTCTTTGTCGCGGTGCTTGTCCGCGAACTTGAAGAATTCCTTGACACCGTACATGTTGCCATGGTCGGTGATGGCAAGGGCGGGCATGCCCATTGCCTCGGCCCGGTCGAAGAGGGTCGCTATCGATGAGAACCCGTCGAGAATCGAATATTGGGTATGGACGTGGAGGTGTACGAAAGACATTAGAGCTCCTCCTGGACTTTAACTTTGATGAACCTTACTCCGTGGGAGGGAATTATGTAGGTGGCGTCCGTGGGGATGTCCTCCTGGCGCCAGAGGTCGCGGACGGTGGCAACATCCTCAATCCCGATTTTTCCGAGCGCGCCTTTCAGGAAGGTCGGCACGGGAGCGTCATTGAGGTTGAATATACCGATCGCTATTGTCCCGTCGGACAGGCGGCGACTCCACATCTGCATCCCGTCCTCATCGACGTCCCTGTGGGCCTGCTCTCCGAGGATGTCCTGGTTGACGGCGTTGACCTCGTTGTTGCAGAGCAGGTTGAAGGTGAAGTCGTCTATCTGGGCCAAATCGCAGCCGATCAGCATGTTGGAAGCCAGCAGCGACCAGAGTGTGATGTGGGTGTACTGCTCGTCCGGAGTCAGGCGGCTGTCCCTGAGGTTGTCGCTCCAGCCCACCTTACCGACAACAAGCATGTCGGGGTCGTTCCAGTGGCCGGGCCCGGCATAAGGGTAAAGACCGGTCTGACGCTTGAATCCGATGTCGTAGAGAGACTCCCAGGTGTCGGTGATGTCTCCCGTGGTCCTCCAGGAATTGGCGTCAACCGCATGTCCCCAGGTCCACACATCCGCCATTCCGTATTGGCAAAGAGAGTAGAAGATGTCTCGGGGCTGCTCCCTGAGGAACTTCTGCATCTTGAGGTAAGGGCGCACGTAGGCCGCGACGGACTTGTCGGGATCCGGCTCGAAGATTTTCCAATAGCCGCACCAGTCGTATTTGAGGTAGTCCACGCCCCATTCGTTCCAAGTCTCAGCGTCCTGCTTTTCGTGGTCGAGGGTGCCGAGGTAACCTCCGCAGGTACGGTCGCCCGGACTGGAATATATTCCCATTTTCAAGCCATTTGAATGGAGCCACTCTCCCAGGCCTTTCATGTCAGGGAACTTGTCGTTGGTCTGGATCCGGCCTTCAGAGTCGCGCTCTTCGGCTTCCCATGCGTCGTCGATGTTTATGTAGGAATATCCATAATCAGCCAAGCCGCTGTTTATCAACGCTGTAGCCGAAGACATGACCTTCTCCTGCGAGACGCTGGTTCCCCAGCAGTTCCAGGAGTTCCATCCCATGGGGGGAGTCAAGGCGATCTTGGATCCCACCTTAAGGGTGAAATCAGCCTCGGCGGCGCCTTTTGAGTTGGTGGCTTTCAGAGTGAGTTTGTAGTCCCCTTCCTTAAGGACCTTGCCGCTGAGGACTCCCTTTTCAGGATCGAGGGTCACACCCTCAGGAAGACCTTGGACCGAGTACCTCATAGGTTTATCGCCGGAGAAAGCCAGGCGGAAGATAACTGGAGATCCGGGCCTTACTCCGAACACCTTCGGCCCGTTGTAGCGTGGAGTGGCCGGAGCCTTCGGGGTCAGGATGTAAGCCGGACAGAAAGTGCCGCTCAAGGTCTCGCCGGAGCGATTGTCGCGGTAGGTGATCGTCAGGGTATTCTGTCCAACCGCGGGGACAAACGAGGTGTGGCCTTTCTTGGGAGTGAGTTTCACCGCCTTGGAGCTGACGGTTGATGTCTCGCCGGTGATCGGGTCGGTCGCGTCAACCTCAAGTTTGCCATCCAGTTTGCTTGTCGCGCTCAGGCTGACATCGCAGCCGTTATTGGCGCGTGTGACGGTCAGGGCGGCGATAGCGTCGAGAGTAACTTGACCGATATAGACAGGACCCTCAAAAAAGCCTCCGGGATTGCCGCCGTTATACACCCTGACGGCGATCACATTCTCCTTGTCCCAAAGGATATCCTTCGGATCCACCAGATACTTCCTGGGTGTGTCCCATTTGCCTTCATATCCTCCTTTGTCTTCAGGGGTCCTTCCGGTCTTTCCGACCAGCTTTCCGTTGAGAAAAGTCTCGTCACAGTCATCGATGGACCCAAGAGCCAGCAATACCTTATCAGGAAAAGCGGCGCCGGTTAGAATAGAGGAAGGAATCGTCACATGGATCCTGTACCATGCGTAAGAATCGTCGTTGGAGATACCTTGATCGTCCCAAGTTTTATCCAGCGAGAGGGTTTTCCAGGCGCTGTCGTCAAATCCAGGAGCCTTCCACTCCGGAGAGTCCCCGACGCTGAATTTAGCATCATTTACCACCAAGCTCTGGGCATTGGCCGAGAGTGTCAGCCAAATCAATGAAACAAAGCAAAATACGATTCTCCTCATGGTTACAGGTCTGTTTTTTGTTAAATGTCTTGCAAGTTATCGAAAAAATGGTTTACAAGCAAGAGCTTCAAAAGGCTTGTTTTTACTCTATTTTGTTATATTTGTAAATACCAAACATTAAACATTCGAAGTTATGAAAGGTGATTCTTTGTTTGCTTTGATTGCCGGTGCAGCGGCCGGGTTGACACTTGGTTTGCTGTTCGCGCCTGAGAAGGGTGAAGAGACTCGTCGCAAGGTTAAAGCCGCCGCCGCAGAAGGGTGGGACGAGTTTGTCGATGCCACCGATGAGGGTTGGGAGAAAGCTAGAGAGACATATAATGATGTCAAAGAAGGGGCTGAGAGCGCCACAACA
The DNA here is from genome assembly GCA_902785825.1 of uncultured Bacteroidia bacterium. GTDB lineage: Bacteria > Bacteroidota > Bacteroidia > Bacteroidales > UBA932 > Cryptobacteroides. The sequence goes on along the minus strand of CACZZZ010000009.1, from coordinate 85,197 downwards.
AGACTCAGGGCCAGAGCCAGGCTCGCACGCAGGGATCTCAAGGATCTGAAAGCGACATTGTCGGATCAGGCTACTGACCTTAAGGAAGAGGCCCGTCTGAAGATACTGGCCCAGCTGGATAAACTTGAGAAGGCCCTTTCCAAGGATCCTGACGAGACGGAGGACCGGTGGAACGAGCAAGACGCTTAAGATAATGAGTGATTTCACAAGACCAGTCGAGGATCTCGGGCAGAAGACAACCGAATACATCGACCTTCGTGTTGACGAGCTTAAACTCAAGACAGCGAAAGGACTGTCCCTGACCCTGAGCAAGTTGCTGTACATGCTGCTTGTCTTGTTCGTCGTGTCCATCATTATGATCTCCATAGCGGTCGGAGGGGTGATGTGGATCGGAGAAATGGTAGGCAGCTACGCCGGTGGCGCGGCCATCGTCGCCGCCTTTTTCCTCCTTGTCCTTGGAGTTCTCGTCCTTTTGAGAAAGAGGCTGTTCCGCAACACCTTCGTTCCTCTTTTCATAGATCTCTTCTTTGAGGATAAAAAATAATCCCGGCCATGAAGTACAGAGACATAAAGACAATGGACCAGCTTGAGGAAGCCCAAAAGCGTGTCCAGGAACGCATCGCCAGCCAGGAAGGTGCGGTCAAGAGTTCATTCGCTGACTTGAAGGAGTCTTATACTCCAAGCAATATGCTGCTTTCAGGGCTTAGGTCTATATCCTCATATATTCCTATAGATCAACTACTTTTGTCAACCGTAAGAATATTTAAGCGCAAGTTGCTGAAATGAGAAGCCGAATCGGGGCCATAAGGGACATGATGAGATCAAGGGGTTGGGACGCTGTCATCCTGACAGGGAACGACCCTCATCAGAGTGAGTATTCCGCTCCGAGATGGCATCAGGTCGAGTGGGTGTCCGGTTACACTGGTGAAGGTGATATCGTGATCACCGAGGACCATGCGGGACTTTGGACCGACACCCGGTACTTCATCCAAGCGGAGAGGCAACTTGAGGGAACCGGGATTGAGCTTCATAAGACAAGGGTTCAGGACCAGGTGCTTATCCCCGAGTGGCTCTCAAGGCAGTTTGAGGATTTCAGCGAGGTTGTTGTCGCTGTTGACGGGCTCGGAGTGAGCGCCTCTTTCGTGGAGGAGATCCGTGGGGCTGTCGGGAAGGACAGGACTGCGGTGGCGAATGTGCCGGACCTGCTCTCTCCTCTTTGGACGGACCGCCCAGAGATTCCGTGTACCCCGATCATCACCTTAGGGACAGAAACCGTGGGGTGGTCCCGAAAGCAGAAAATTGTCTGGCTACGGAAATGGTTGGCAGACAAGGGCTTCGACGCTATCTTGCTGTCCGCTCTCGACGAGATCGCATGGACTCTCAATGTCCGTGGGAGTGATGTGGCTTACAATCCGGTTGTCATGTCGTATCTTCTCGTCACCCTCGACACCGTCCAATGGTTTGTCAGGAAGGGCCCTATTCCGGAAGGCGATCATGAGACTGAAGACAGTTTCTACGAGTTGACCGCGGACGGAGTCAATATTCAGGACTATTCCGACATAGGGATGGCTCTTGCCGGAATGGTGGATGACGACTACATCAAGAGACTGTTCGTAGATTCCTCGACACTCAATTACAACCTCTACGGTATCTTGAAGGAAAACACTCTTAATGAGAACGTTGTGGCCGGAAAATCGCCGGTGGCCCTCCGGAAGGCCGTGAAAAACGAGGTCGAGATCTCCGGAATGAGGGAGGCTCACCTCGAGGACGGGCTCGCGATGGAGAGGTTTCTCTATTGGCTTGATGCGATGGTCCAGGCCGGAGAGCCGCTCAATGAATATGAGTGTTCGGCTAAGCTTCATGAGTTCCGTTCGGAGATAGAGGGTTTCAGGGGAGAGAGTTTCGAGACGATTTCAGCTTATGGCCCTAACGCTGCGCTTCCTCATTACGTGACACCTGAGGAAGGTTCCGCCGAGTTGTACTCAAACGGCTTATATCTTTGCGATTCAGGAGGTCAGTACCTTTTCGGCACGACCGACATTACCAGGACCGTCCCGCTTGGACCATGCTCCCAATTGGAGAAAGAAGACTACACTCTTGTCTTGAAGGGACATATCGCCTTGTCTAAGATTGTGTTCCCGAAGGGTACGGCCGGATGCCAGATAGATGTTCTCGCCAGGGCTCCACTTTGGAACTCGATGCGTAATTTCGGACATGGGACAGGTCATGGCGTCGGCTTCTATCTGAATGTGCATGAAGGTCCGCAGGACATCCGGCAGAGCTTCAACAAGCAAGCAATGCTGCCCGGGATGGTGACCTCGATAGAGCCTGGAATATACCGGGAAGGCCGGCACGGGATCCGTCACGAGAACCTTGTCCTTTGCGTGGATGCCGGAGAGAATGACTTTGGCCGTTGGCTTCGCTTCGAGCCTTTGACCCTTTGCCACTTCGACACGTCAATCATCATCAAAGATCTTTTGGACGATTCGGAAATAAAGTGGCTGAACGACTATAACGAAAAAGTCTTCCGCACCCTATCGCCACGCCTTTCTCCGGAGATCTCCCAGTGGCTCCGAGAAAAAACTTTGCCGATTAGAAGTAATTAATATTCAATAAAATGAGATTATCTAAATTATTGCCGGTCCTTTTGATAACGCTGGCATCTTGTTCTGTTGAGTCAAGGAAAGAGTCTTCAGATTATCCGGAATGGGAATACACTAAAATCAAGAAAGAACTTGCCGCCGGGTGGAACACTTGGGACACCAGGAGTGTGTTCACCCAGGTTTGGAGCGAGGACAAAGTGGGTATCAGGATGTCCTTTGTAGATGCCGCAGGGAAGGAATTTGACCAGATCCGGATCGGGAATATGAGCGATGACGCCGCGGTTGTCCATCCTTACGACCACACTTATGACGGACGTTACAGCGAGGTGGATGCCACCTGGCATGGGATTTCCGTCAAACTCCGCTGTTCGGCTGAGGGACGGCGCCTTGTCATGCTGCTGACCCCGAAAGAGGACGGTAATAAGGGCAGCATTAAAATAAGAGCCGGTCAGAACTGGGAAGGAATGCCGACCTATTATGGCGGCTGGAAGGTCTCCGAGGATGGATTTGACCTCTTCTCCCAGTTCCGCTCCAATGATATGAGCGGCAAGGTCGTAGGCAAAGGAAAGCGCTTCGTCCAGACTGGCTCAAACAACGGATATTACCTGTGCGATTCCGACGCTCCGGTGCTGGTTTACACTGGGGATGACATCTCCATTGAGGAGGCGGAGGCCCTTATGAAGGCCCGCAAGGAGGAGTTCGTGAATGAAGGCAAGGCGAAGTGGGGGGACAAATATGAGAGTTACCACGCCATGCAGAGCATCTTGGCCTGGGACACGGTATATGACCCTATGGACGGGATCGTCGTGACTCCCGTGAGCCGGAACTGGAACATGAGCAATTCCACGGTCAGTGACATAATGGGAGCGTACGTGCTTTTCGATTGGGACACTTATTTCGCAAGCGAGATGTTCTCGGTGGACAACAGGGAACTAGCTTATTGTAATGCCATTGAGATTACACTCGCGGCTGATAAATGCGGCTTTGTCCCTAATTTCACGACATCCAACAGCTGTTCGGTGGACCGTTCGCAACCTCCGGTGGGATCCAGGGCCGTGTGGACAATCTACGAGCGTTACCACGACCGTTGGTTCCTTGAACTACTCTATCCGCGACTCTTGAGGTGGAACCTGTGGTGGCCGGCTAACCGTGATCAGGAGGGCTTACTTTGCTGGGGATCGACTCCCGCGAACGGGTCGCTTCACACTGATGAGCCGACAGCCCGTCAGCAGGCGATCTATGAGAGCGGCTTGGACAACACCTGGGTGTACGACGACTCGAGGTTCCTTCTCGACAAGAATGTCGTTTGCTACAATGATGTCGGATTGAGCGCCATGTATGTGATGGACTGCGAGTTCCTCGCAAAGATCGCGGATGAGTTGGGGTGCCGTAAGGACGCCAGGGAGATCCGTCAAAGGGGAGAATATTACAAGAAGAATCTCCAGTCGCTTTGGAGTGAGGAAGACGGTATGTTCTTCTGCAAGGATTTAAGGAACGGCCAGCTGGTCAAGAAGATGGACGCGACGAACTTTTATCCGATGCTTTGCGGCGCGGCCTCGCCCGAACAGGCTAGGCGCATGGTTAAGGAGCATCTGACCAATGACAATGAGTTCTGGGGCGAGTGGATCGTCCCGGTCACTCCGAGAAACTCTCCCGCGTTCAAGGACAACAATTATTGGCGGGGTCGCATCTGGGGCCCTACCAACTTCCTGGTCTATCTTGGGTTGCGGGAATATGGGTTCGAAGATGTCAGGAAGGAGTTCGCCCAGAAATCAAACAAGCTCCTTATGAAAGATTGGCTTGCAAGAGGCTACATCTACGAAAACTGGAATGCTGTCACGGGGCAGGGCGACGACGTCGGTAACAGTGATCGCTTCTATCATTGGGGATCCCTTCTTGGATATATCAATTTGATGGAAAAATAAAGTATTTCGAGACGCGTTTTCGGTTTTTCTGCGTTTATAAGATAAAGACTTATAAATATGAGACGATTAATGCTGGTTTTCCCCGTCGTGCTTTTCTCTATAGGTTTAGTCTCCTGCAATGAGACATTAGAATGGCCGGCCGATGATGACGATTTCCTGAACCAGGAACTTGTCATTACCAAATCAGATGGTACAGAGGTCAAAACTAAAAATAAACTGGCGATAGGAAATAAAGAATCCTATCCGATCGGTTCTGTTTTTGTCGGAGGCGGGATCGCGGATCCTTCCAAAGGAGCTTCGCACCGTTGTCATTTCTATATGGAGCCTTTCACCGAAGGTCCAAATTGGGATCAGGTCAATCCTATTGTCTTTATCCGCGGGTTCTGGCACAATGGGACTGATTATAAAGCCCCTGGCCAGTGTATTGATTTCATTGGCATAGCGATGGATCAGACTTTGGGTTATGGCGACTCTCTGATTATTCCCATGAATCAAGGCAAGTACGAAGGAGGTTGTGACCTTGTCAAGGATGTGAAGATCAATTCGTATAGTTTTTCTTCTTACCAGGAAGACCTTTATACGATAAATGATGACGGAAAGATTGACATCCGGATTCTTTTGAAAGACGGAACCATAATCTCAATCTTATTCGCGGGCAAAACTCCTTATGATGGTTATTATTAATAATCAGCACTGGCGCAATCTTTTTCATCGGCCAGTACACTGGGAAATAAGCTGATTGTCAATTACTTCCCTTTCGGGATGGGGATCTCAAACTCAGCTAAAACCGGGTAATGGTCTGAGATGAACTTGGGACCGAACTTGCTGTCAACGACCTCATATTCATCGACTTCCGCATTGCGGAAAAGGATATGATCAGGCCAACGTACCGAGTCAACAGACTTCCCATATCCATTGTAGGAAGCTCTCGTGTCGGGTTTTTTCATCGAGAAGTTGGCGTCTTTGGCATAAGAGACCAGAGACGAGAGGAGCCTGTCCTGTGCGGACATCTTGAAGTCCCCGCCCACGAAGACGACAGCGTCATCCCCGGCTATCTCCTTGATCTTGTCAACCATGAGTTCCGCGCTGCGCCTTCCCGCGGTCTCCTTGACTGAGAACCGTGTGTTGAAGCAAAAGAAGATGAGCCCGGATTTCTTGTAGCGGAGCTTGACCCAGGTCGCGTTCCTCACGTTGTCAGCGTCCCAGCCCGGAGTGTCAGCCTCCTGGTTCTCATTGAGCCAGAAGAAGCCGTAGTCCAGGAGCTCGAACTTGTCGGCCCTGAACATGATGGGGTTTTCGTTGAATCTGATATCCTGGTCAACCGTGCCGGGTTTGGCGCTGCGGTCAACCAGCATGTGCTTCTTCATCTCCTTCATGATGTCGGCCTTGTGGTAGGCGTAGGCCTCCTGCAAGAACAACACGTCCGGATCGAATTTCTTGATGGCCTTCAGGCAGCCCTTCTTGCGGGCTTCCCAGCTGAAATCCCCGGCCTCGTCCTTCTCCTGTCCGTGGATATTGAAGGTCATGAGGCTGAGATCCTCGCTTTTCGCCCCGGCGGTGGCGCCGGACAGAACCAGCGCCACCACGGAGACGATAGACAGAAATAACTTTCTCATAACCAATAGGTTCTTGGAATCTATCTTGGAGACTATCTGGAGATCTTGGCGACCCAACCACCGCCGGGAGCCATGTGGATCTGGACTTTACCGTCAGCAGGAAGGTCCTTGATGACTTTCTTGTAGTCCTGGGCTGCCCTGTGGGCGTTTACACCATCCTGGAAGATGGTCATCTTGCCCTTGCCGATGAAGCCGAGGTCGAGGACGAGGTCTTTCTCATCCCAGCCGGTGAGGGCTCCCACATACCAGTCGTTGCCCTTGCGGCGGGCGATGGCGACATATTCCCCGATCTTGCCGCAGACAGGGACGGTCTCGTCCCACGCGGTCGGGAAGGCGGCGATAAAGTCGGTACACTCGGGCTCAGACATGTAATTGGACGGGGAGTCGCAAAGCATGGTCAGCGGGGCCTCAAAGATGGCGTACTCGGCGAGCTGGCGGCAGCGGGTGCCCTGGCTCATAGGTGAGGAGTTGTTGGGATAGGCCCTGCCCTTTGTGCAGTTGATCATCGCACCCTGGGTGTAGTCCATCCTTCCGGCGGCCATCCTGACGAACGGGATGATCACGTCGTAGGTGACCTGGTCATATTCCCTGGCGCCCCATTTCATCTGCTCCAATCCGGCGACACCCTCGTAGTTGATAATATTCGGATAAGTCCTCTCGAGCCCTGAGGGCTTGAAGGCTCCGTGGAAGTCTATCATCAGGTGGTACTTGGCGGCTGTCTTGGCTACATTCTCGTAGAATTGCATGACAAGCTGGTCATCGCGGTCCATGAAATCGACCTTGAAGCCCTTGACACCCATTTTCGAATAGTGCTTGAACACACCCTCGATGTCCTTATCAACGGCCTTATAGCCAGCCCAGAGGATGAGTCCCACATTCTTGGATTTAGCGTAGGCGAGGAGTTCCTTGAGGTCTATCTCAGGCACGATCTGGAAGAGGTCCGTCTTCTTGTTGACAGCCCAGCCCTCGTCGAGGATGACGTACTCGATGCCGTGCTTGGAGGCGAAATCGATGTAGTATTTGTAAGTCTCGTTATTGATTCCGGACTTGAAATCAACACCGTAGATGTTCCAGTCGTTCCACCAGTCCCAAGCCACCTTTCCGGGCTTGATCCAGCTCCAATCGGCGTTCTTGTCGGCCGGGGTGCCGAGCAGCCAGGTCAGGTCAGAGTTCACGAGGTCCTTCTCCTCTTCGAATATTCCCACAATCCTCCAGGGGAAACTCCTGCCGGCCTGGGCGGAGGCGATGTAGTCGTGACGGCTCTTCACAACGCCCTGAAGCATGTTGTGGCCGCCGATCTCTGTCTTGTCGGGAACAGTGGCGTTGACCCCGTAAAGGGATTTTCCGCCTTTACCGTTGAGGTAGAGACCCGGATAGTCACGCAGGTCAGACTCGGTGATCATCACCTTGACCCCGTCAAAAGCGTCAACCACAAGCGGAAGGAACGCCAGCCTCTTTGTGTCCCATGCTGATAGATTAATGTGCTGGTAATAGTTCTCAAAAGAATTAGTGAACTGATCCTCAAATGTTTCCCCGTCCCTGACGTATGGCACCCAAGCCATCCAATCCTGAGGGAAATTGAACTCGGCTTTCTCGCTTTTGACTTTGAACTTGCCTTTCTTCGCGGTGGAGACGAACCTGTAAGCGACGGCGTTGTCGTAAGCGCGGAACTCGATCGAATAGTCCTTGAAGCTTATCGCGAGGCAGTTGTAGATGTCATCCACGGTCGCTTTCTTGTAAGCGATGGCAGGAATAGCCTTGTCCTCATTCTTCCAGGAATAGGTTTTCTTGACTTTGCCTTCTCCAAAGGTGGACCCATTGTCCAGAACCATGGCTATTTCGGAAGGAGCCAGGACGGTTTTTCCTTCGAAAGTGACTGAATATGAAACTTTTCCATCAGCCTTTATCTCGGCTTTAATCTTTCCGTTCGGCGAAGCGAGAGTCCAGGACGTCTTCGCGGCAAATGCCGTCAGAGGAATGCATATCGCCAGGATGGCGAAGCAGAATAATGATTTCAGTGTTTTACCCATAATTCTTGAATTCTGTGGTCAGAGTGACTCTGAAGTGTAAAAATAAACAATTCTAATAAAATTCGTACATTTGTGGTAGTAAAATCTTTTACCATGGCGAAAGGGAAGGCTCCCGAGGACACCCCGCTGATCAAGCAATTCTTCTCTGTGAAGGCACAGTACCCCGAGGCGGTGCTGCTTTACAGGGTCGGGGATTTTTATGAGTCATATTCGGACGACGCGGTGCTTGTCAGCAAGGTTCTCGGTATCGTCCAGACCCGGAAATCCAATGGAGACAAGGGTTATGTCGAGATGGCGGGATTCCCCCACCACGCTCTGGACACTTACCTTCCTAAACTTGTCAGGGCTGGGTACAAAGTCGCTGTCTGTGACCAGCTTGAGGATCCCAAGTTCGCCAAAAAACTCGTGAAAAGGGGAGTTACGGAGCTTGTCACCCCGGGAATCGCCTTTAATGACCAGCTCCTCAATCAAAAGGAGAACAACTTCCTGGCCGGGCTGTCTTTCGACAAGGACGAGTGCGGGGCGGCTTTCCTGGATGTGTCCACAGGCTCATTCCAGGTGGCTCAGGGTTCACTGGATTATATCGGAACCCTCTTGTCGTCCCTTAATCCCAAAGAGATTGTAGTTCAGAGAGGTTACGATAAAGGTGTGCGCCAAAGATACGGGGAAAACCTCTACATCTCTACTGTTGAGGAGTGGGCTTTCGTATATGAAGCTGCCCTCGAGAGGCTTAAAAAGCAATTTAAGGTGGACTCCCTCAAGGGATTCGGAGTAGAGAGATATCCCCTCGGGATCTGCTCCGCCGGGGCCTTGATGGTGTATCTTGAGCAGACCCAGCACACCGGTCTCGGGAATATTTGTTCAATTTCCAGGATCGATGGCGACAAGTTCGTCTGGATGGACAAGTTCACCATGCGCAACCTAGAGTTGCTGGGTTCAGCGGCCGGCGGGGAAGGCGTGAGCCTTGTCTCCGTGATCGACAAATGCTCCTCGCCCATGGGTTCCAGGCTCCTTCGGAACTGGATTGCCATGCCGGTGATGGATGTGAAGGAACTATCTGATCGTCAGGATGTTGTTGAATATTTCACGAAGAATGACGAGCAGCGGGAGAGTGTCCGCGACCTGATCGGTGGGATAGGTGACCTTGAGAGGATCATTTCCCGGGCCGCGATGGGAAGGATTGTGCCAAGGGAAGTGATGCAGCTCAGCCGCGGTCTTGAGAGGATGGTGCCTGTGTCCGGAATATGCAAGGACAGCGGGGTGAAGGCCTTGGAGACCCTTTCCGCGGGCATGAGAGACTGCTCCGCCTTAAGGGAAGAGATCGTCCGGGTGATGGATCCTGAGCCTGCCGCCGCTGTGGGGAAAGGACCGGTTATCGGCAAGGGTGTTGACAAGGAGCTGGATGAGCTCAGGGACATATCTTCCGGCGGGAAAGACTATCTTCTCAGGCTTCAGCAAAGTGAGGCTGAAAGAACCGGAATCACCTCTCTTAAAATAGGTTACAACAACGTTTTCGGTTACTATATCGAGGTTCGCAACACTTTCAAGGACCTTGTTCCACCGGAGTGGATCCGCAAGCAGACCCTTGTGGGGGCCGAGCGTTACATAACCGGCGAGCTGAAGGAATATGAGGAGAAAATCCTGAGCGCTGAAGACAGGATCTACGCGCTTGAGACGAAGATATATTCAGATATTGTCGCCCAGATCCAAAAGAACATCGCGGCGATCCAGACAAATTGCCGGATAATCGCCAGGATCGATGTTCTGAGAGGATTCGCGACTCTCGCGGTCGAGAATAAGTATTGCCGTCCGGAGATGACAAAGGACCTGACCCTTGACATCAAGGGCGGTCGTCATCCTGTGATCGAGACTCTGATGCCCCCGGGCGAGGAATATGTCCCCAACGACGTCCACCTGGACAACAAGGACCAGCAGATCATCATCCTCACCGGACCCAACATGGCCGGTAAATCGGCCTTGCTCCGCCAGACCGCCTTGATCGTGCTGTTGGCCCAAATCGGATCCTTCGTCCCGGCTGAAAGCGCCAGGATAGGGTATTTCGACAAGATATTCACGCGTGTCGGTGCCTCCGACAACATCTCCCGCGGCGAGTCAACTTTCATGGTCGAGATGCTGGAGACCTCCATGATCCTCCACAACCTTTCTTCCCGCTCCCTTGTCCTTCTGGATGAGATCGGAAGGGGAACATCGACCTACGACGGCATGTCGATAGCCAGGGCGATCGTGGAGTATATCCATGAATATGGCCATGGCGCCAAGACCCTTTTCGCCACCCATTATCACGAGCTCAATGACCTTGAGGAGATATACCCGAGGGTCAAGAACTTCCATATCGCGGTAAAGGAGGTCGGTACTCAAGTTATATTCCTGCGCAAACTTAAGGAAGGCGGCACGGCCCACAGTTTCGGGATCCATGTGGCTCGTATGGCCGGGATGCCGAAGGAGGTCGTACAAAGTGCCGAGAAGACCTTGAAAGCCTTGGAAATGAATGATTCAGAGCACCTTGTCAGTTCCAAGAAGGGCCAGCTTAAAAAGCCTGTCCAGACCAAAGCAGGAACCCTAGAGAGCGATGGATCTCTCCAATTGTCTTTCTTCCAGCTGGATGATCCGACACTTTCTTCCCTTCGGGACCAGCTCTCCTCGGCCGATCTGAACAACATGACGCCTCTTCAGGCCTTCGATCTCCTCCGCTCGATGAAAGACGAGCTCGGAGTGTAGGCGTATGGTATTATTCCGTCTTTTTTCTTAACTTTGAAAATTGGTGAAAAGCCGGTTTTCACGATGAGAAGAGTCTTGATTATCACATACTATTGGCCGCCGTCCGGAGGTTCCGGAGTGCAGCGATGGGTCAAGTTTGCCAAATACCTTCCGAATGAAGGTTGGCAGCCCGTCATATACACTCCTGAGAATCCGGAACTTACGGCTGTGGACAAGACTCTTGCCGCCGAGATTCCGCCTGAGGCGGAAATTGTTAAAAGACGAATATTCGAGCCTTATGGAATCTATAGGGCGCTGATGGGTAAAGGCAGCTCGACTGACCTTAAAACCTTAACAGCCGGTTCTGACGGTGGAGAGGTGAATCCGGTCAACGGAGGAAAGAAGTCTTGGAAACAACGCCTTTCCCTGTACATCCGCGGTAACTTCTTTATTCCGGATCCCAGAGTGTTGTGGGTCCGCCCGTCGGTAAGATTTCTCAAGTCTTATCTTAAGGATCATCCTGTCGACGCGATCGTGACCACAGGGCCGCCGCAAAGTATGCACCTGATCGGCCTGGAACTTTCCAAAGCGACTGGACTTCCGTGGTTGGCGGATTTCCGGGATCCTTGGACCAAGATGTTTTATTTCAAGCATTTGGGCCTGACTCCAAAGTCTGAGGCAAAGCATTGCGAACTGGAGAAAAAGGTTCTTGACGGAGCCTCCAAGGTGATTTCCGTCTCGCCGATGGTCCAGAAAGAGTTCCAGGAGATGACCTCAACTCCTGTCGAGTTGATAACCAACGGGTTCGATCCGGAGGACTTCAATAAGGAGATTGATTTCGACGAGAATTTCAACATTACCCACACCGGTCTTTTCGCCTCGGATGGTAATCCGGACGTCTTGTGGAAGGTCTTGTCGGATAAATGCCGGGAAGATTTGGAATTCAAGAACTTGTTGAGGATAAGGATAGTAGGTAAGACTGATAAGGAGATTCTCGACTCGATTCAGTCGGCCGGCCTCGGAGATAATCTCATAAATTTAGGCTATCAAAGCCATGAGGTCGCTGTCAGAGAGCAGCGCAACGCTTCCGTGTTGATTCTTCCCTTACGGAAAGAGCCTGAATATGAGGCGGTTCTGCCAGGAAAGCTTTTCGAGTACCTGGCTTCCCGCCGCCCTATTCTCGGGATCGGTCAGACAGCTGGGGCGATGGCGAATGTGGTCAGGGAGACCGGTTCAGGAGTGGTCTATGACTGGCATGAGGAGAGGAATATCCGTACCTATATCGACTTCTGCTGGGATGAGTTCAAGAACGACGAGCTCAGGGACAACACCTCGGACATCTCCAAATATGACCGCCGTACGACCACAAGGCAGCTTGCAAAGTTTTTAGATGAAATGACAAAAGCCAGATAAACGTGATGAAATTTGATTCCAAGATACTTAAAAATGCCGCTTTATATCTCGGCATCGCGGTCTTCTTCTTGCTTCTCGCTTACATGACGGTCCCGCAGGTTCTGTCAGGAAAGGTTGTAAACCAAAGCGACATCGTGGGCTATCACAGCATGGCAAAGGAGACCAGTAACTTCAACAACGCGAATCCCGGAGACACTCCCAGATGGACCGGATCGATGTTCGGTGGCATGCCTAACACCTCGTTCAGTTCCTCAAGCGACGGGGATCTTACCTCCGACCTTTATTGGTTCATGCTAAAGGGGAAAAGACCGGCCAACTGGCTTTTCATCTCTTTACTTGGAGCTTTCCTGCTCATGCTGGCTCTTGGGGTCGATAAGTTCCTCGCTATTGGAGGAGCCATCGCTGTCACGTATTGCTCCTACAATTTCCAGATCATCCAAGTCGGCCACAACACCAAGATGCAGGCTTTGGCGTTTCTGCCTTGGGTCTTGGCTACTCTGATATTCACGTACAAGCAAGCGATAAAAAAAGAGGGAAGCTGGAAGAAGTGGCTTCCGGCGACTCTCCTGGGAGCGGCTCTTTTCGGTCTGTTCCTAAGCTTCCAGATCAAGGCTAACCATCAGCAGATCACCTATTACCTCGCTTTGATGATAGTCGTTTACGTGGTGGCCTTGTTCATCAGTCTTGTCGCGAACAAGGAATCACGTTCCAAGATCGGCCGGTTCTTTGCCGCTTCTTTCGCTCTGCTTATCTTGGGATTGGCTGGAATCGGCACCAACGCCAACAAGCTCGCTCCGCTTTACGAATATACCAAATACACGATGAGAGGCGGGACTGAGCTCTCGCACCCTACCGGAGGTAATGTCAGCAAGGATGGTCTCCAGATCGATTACGCCACATCTTGGTCATACGGTTGGGAAGAGCTGCCCAACCTGATGATCCCCAATTTCAACGGAGGTTCTTCCGCGGGATCTGTCAATCCGGACAAGTCCGAGGTGGTCAAGCTCTTCAAGCGCGCCGGCCAGGGCAATCCCCGGGAGATAGCCAAGTCCCTTCCGCTCTATTGGGGACCGCAGCCCTTCACTGCCGGGCCTATGTACATGGGAGCTATAACAGTGTTCTTGTTCCTGCTCGGATTGTTCCTCTATAAGGGGAAGGAGAAATGGTGGATGCTCGCGGCGACGATTCTTGCCGTGTTCCTTGCACTGGGAAGCCATTTCATGTGGTTCACGAAGCTGTTCTATGACTATGTTCCGATGTACAACAAGTTCAGGACAGTCTCAATGGCCCTGATTATTCTTCAATTCACTCTCCCGATGCTCGGATTCCTGGTGCTGGATCGCATCCTGAAGAATGAATATTCAAAGAAAGAGTTCCTGAAAGCCGGATGGATCGCGCTTGCCCTTTCGGCTGGCTTCTGCCTGCTTTGCGTCCTCTTCCCCGGGATTGCCGGATCGTTCACCGGAGCCTCGGATTCCAACATGCAGGATGTGTTGGTCGATGCTTTGAAAGCGGATCGCAGGCATCTGCTCGTCAATGACGCTTTATGGTCTATGATCTTGATAGTCATGACCTTCGGTCTTGTCCTGTGGGCTTATAGCATTCCGCCCAAGGCTCCTAAGACATACGCCTCCAATCCTCAAATCGGAAAGGCCAGGAGGGTTGAGGCCATGGTCGGAATATGTCTGCTTGTCTTCGTCAACATGTTTGTGATCAGCAAGAGATATCTCAACGATGACAGCTTTATAACCCCGAAGCAGTCCGCCAAACATTTTGACATGCGTCCCGTTGACAAGATCATTTTGGAAGACAAGGATCCCTCATACAGGGTCGCGGACCTCACAACGGACATATTCAATGATTCCTACAACTCTTATTATCATAAGAACATCGGAGGTTACAGCCCCGCTAAGCTCCAGCGCTACCAGGATTTGATCGACAGGTATCTTTCCAAAGAAATCAACAGCGCTTACAGCGCCCTTTCAGGAGCCAAGACCTATAGCGACATGGAGAATGCCCTGCCGGAACTAAAGGTTCTCTCGGCTCTTAATACTCGTTATCTTATTGTGGGAGAGGAGGTTCCTCCTATTGTAAACCGTTATGCCTATGGCAACGCCTGGTTCGTGGACAACTTCGTGGACGCCGCGACTCCGGATGACGAGATAGGTCTTATCGCCTCCACGGACCTCAGGACAACCGCCATCATCGGCGCCGACTTCAAGGGATCCATCCCGTCTCGTTCCCAAAGTTCCTCTCTTGTCACCCTGAGCGAAGCGAAGGATCTCGAAGCGAAGGATCATATCGAGATGACATATTACAGCCCCAATGAGCTCCACTACCATTACAATATTTCCGCTGACCGCCCGGTGATATTCAGTGAGATCTATTACCCGAAAGGTTGGCACGCCAGTGTGGATCCTTCGAATGGTTCCGGGACTGAGCTGGAACTCTTCAGGGCAGACTGGATATTCAGGGGAGCTGTCCTTCCCGCCGGCGAGCATGACATAGTGATGCGTTTCGATCCTAAGGTCTATCCAATGAGCGCCAAGGTGTCGAAGGCTTCGTCAATAACATTGCTGCTGCTCATCCTTATGGCTGTGGCTGGGATGTTGTTTGTGGGCGAGAGAAAAGAAGATGAATCAAACATTTCTAATAAAACTGAATAAAATGGAAGAGAACAAAACCCAAGAGACATTCGATCCCAGGGATCTGAATCAGGACGGAAAAGTCACATTAGGCGAGAAAGTCCAGTATGCCGCTGGTAAGGCCGCCGAGAAGGCCAAGGAAGTCTATGCCGATGCGAAGGAGAAGACCGTGGAGGTCGCCGGAAAGGTAGCGGACAAGACTAAGGAGGTTGCCGGGAAAGTGGCTGACAAGAGCAAGGAACTTTACGCTGAGGCCAAGGACAAGGCTGCTGACTTGAAAGAGAAGGCCGCCGACAAGATCGACACGGCCAAGCAGAAGATCCAGGAGAAGAAAGACGAGAAAGAGGCTTAATTATGAGACGGCGCGGAATTGCCGCCGTGGCCCTTATTTGCTGCGCCCTGACTGTATCAGGGTGCAGCCTTTTCAAGGCCGTAGGCAAGATTAGCAGGCTTTTCGGAGCCAAGAAAACATCGACTGTGGTCACTCTGGTCAAGATCATCGGCTCGGTGATCGGCCAGTTCTATGACACAACCACCAAGAAGTCTCTGGTGGGCTCCTGGGTTTATGAGGAGCCGGCAATCCAATTTGAGAGCCAGAACCTTCTCGACATGGCTGGTGGAGTGGTGGCCAGTCAGAATGTCGCCGATAACATCAAGCCTTATTTCGAGGCTATCGGTGTCAAACCGGGAGGGATAGCGTTGGATTTGATGGAGGACAACACTTGCGCCATCACAATCGCTGGAAAGACGATAGACGGCACTTATGAGTTTGATGACGAGACTAAGAAGTTGTCTCTCAAAGCCGGAATAATTCCCCTTCCTCCTTGCTATCTTTCAATAGTGAACAATCAGATGGCGATGACTTACGATTCCAGCCTTTTGCTGAATCTGGTCAAGGTTGTCGGCATGGCTTCCTCAAGCCAGTCGAATTTCGCCGCGATCTCCAAGCTCGCCGACAGTTATGACGGCATGAAGACCGGGTTCACTTTCACAAGGTCAAAATAATCCGGATCACCCGGCTGCCTCGGCCAGAGAACGGGCAAGGTCGATGAAGGCGAGGGCGTCGGGACGTGTGGAAAGAGCGGCCGGTTCTCCTGAATCGCCGCTTTCCCTTATGCTCTGGACAATCGGAATCTGTCCCAGAAGGGGGATCCCGTACTTCTCAGCCATCTTGAGACCGCCGTCTTTCCCGAATATATAGTACTTATTCTCAGGTAGTTCCTCTGGAGTGAACCAGGCCATGTTCTCGACAAGGCCATAAATCCGGCGGTTGATGTTCTCGTTGCGGAACATGTTGACTCCTTTCTCCACATCCGAAAGAGCAACATCCTGGGGAGTAGTGACGATCAAGGCTCCTTCCATCGGGATGTCGTTCACGAGGGAAATGTGGATGTCTCCTGTTCCGGGGGGCATGTCGATTAGAAGGAAATCCAGGACGCCCCATCTCACCTGCAGAATCATCTGCTTCAGAGCATTGCAGGCCATGGGTCCTCTCCAGATCAAGGCCTGCCCGGGCTCGGCAAAGTAGCCGATCGACATCCATTTGACTCCGTATTTCTCAATCGGAAGGATAACTTCCTTACCTTCACCGGCTTCCTCAGCCGCTGGAACTTCGTTCTGGGTGCCTGTCATAAGCGGGACAGAGGGGCCATACACATCGGCATCAGCCAGGCCAACCCTATAGCCCAGCCGGGCCAGCGCCACGGCCAGGTTTACCGCAACTGTTGATTTGCCGACTCCGCCTTTGCCAGAGGCTATTCCTATGATATGCCTCACATTGTTGACTTCCTCCATTCCGAGGTCAAGCCCGGGTTTCTTCTTGGGAGCCTCATCCTTGACAATAGCCTTGACCTCCACCTCGGTTCCCTGAGGGGCGTTCCGGATGATGGTTGCCCTTGTGGCTCCCACAAGATATTCAGTGAGGGGGTCACGCCTTTTTGGGAAGGCGAGCGTGACAGTGACCTTATTCTCGTCCACGGAGATGGCATCGACCATCCCCAACTCTACAATATTCTGGCTCCCTTTGGCGGGATGAACCACCTCGAGGAGCCAGCTTTTAATCTCAGAATCAGTCATTTATTTAACAATATTCATTTCATTGAGAAGGTATCCGGCGCCGCCGAGCTTGTCCATCAGGAAGAGGACATAACGGATATCGACGCAGATGCACCTCTGAAGGTCAGGCTCGAACATGACGTCGCTGGACATGCTCTCCCAGTTGCCGTCGAACGCGAGTCCGATCAGGTCGCCGTCAGCGTTAAGCACAGGGCTTCCGGAGTTTCCGCCGGTGATGTCGTTGTTGGTCAGGAAGCAGACCGGCAGGTTGCCGTCAGCCATAGCGTACTGGCCATAATCCTTGGCGTTGTAAAGCTCTTTGAGCTTGGCGGGAACCTTGAACTCGTAGTTGTCAGGATCCTCTTTCTCCATCACGCCCTTCAGGGTTGTGTAGTAGTTGTACATGAGGGCATCCTTCGGGGAATATGGCAGCACGCTGCCGTAGGTGAGCCTCATGGTGAAGTTAGCGTCAGGATAGGTGGCCTTGCCTTTCTGCCACTCGAGCAATCCGGCGGTGAAGGCTTTTGAGCCTTCCCGAATGTCGTCAGCACCGGCGTTGCCTCCAGAAGGACGACGACCGCCCATTCCACCACCAAGACCCATCTTGGCGTAGGTCATCAAAAGTGAGTTCATGAGCTGGTTCGCAGGGTCGTTCAGGATGGCCTTGAACCCCTTCTCGGCTACCGCGGCCTTC
This sequence comes from uncultured Bacteroidia bacterium, assembly GCA_902785825.1. Lineage (GTDB taxonomy): Bacteria > Bacteroidota > Bacteroidia > Bacteroidales > UBA932 > Cryptobacteroides. The sequence continues at coordinate 67,498 of CACZZZ010000009.1, read as the reverse complement.
ACTTTCTCGGGAGAGGTGAAGATGCTGTTGTCGAAGAGATCCTTAACGTATGCGTCGATATCGACATTCTCAAAGCCGGCGAGAGAGAACTCGGGCTTGGCTTTCGACTGATAATATTTGATGAGGGCGGCGGCCTCCTCGCGGTCGAGGGGCTCGTAGTAGTCCTGATATCTCTTGGCCTGTGACGCGATCGCGGCCTCAAGGGCGGCGGTGGAGTCCTGACCGTTCCTGAGGTTTCTGGACATGGCGTTCTGAATGCCGCTTGAGAATCCCATAAGCTCAATGTTGGCGACAGTCTCGCCTATGAGCTGCATATCGAGAGCCGTGGTGTTGGACTCTACGCCATTCTTGATCTTCTCGAGCGCGTCGCCGTACTTGGCTTGACGCTTCTTGTTCTTGCCGACCCATTTCATGAAGTCAGCCTCTTTCTGACGCTCTTTCTCGATGATTCCCAAGTTCTTGAAAGCGAGCCTCTCGCCCTGCCATTTCTTCCAGCCATTGGCGCTGCCGGCGTATTTGTTGGCATACTTCAGGCGGATAGAAGGATCGGTCTCCATCCATTTCCACATGATGTCCTGGCGGAGGGTCCTGGCGTCGATAGAGACAGCCTGGCGGTCAAGCATGGCCTTGAGCTGTGCCTCAGTCTGGAACCTCTGGGTGCTGCCAGGGTAGCCCATGATCATCGCGTAATCGCCCTGCTGGATGCCCTTGAGGGAAACCTTGAGGGACTGGGCGGGAACATAAGGCTTATTGGACGGGGAATACGCGGCCGGCTCATTGTCAGCTCCGGCATAGACCCTGAACATGGAGAAGTCGCCGGTGTGGCGGGGCCACATCCAGTTGTCGGTCTCGCCACCGAACTTTCCGACAGATGCCGGAGGGGCGCCGACAAAGCGGACATCGGTGTAAGTCTTGTAAACTATAAGATACCAAACGTTCTCGTTGTAGAACGAGGTCACCTGCACCCTGCAGTTGGGGTTGTTGTCCTCAGCGGCCTTCTGGAGAGCCTGCCTTGTGGCGAACTGGTCCTCGGCTTTGGCCATCGCGTCTGTCACGTCGGTCATGCTGACGAGATAGGTCACAGAGAGTCCGGGAGCCGGAATCTCCTGCTCGCGGCTCATTGCCCAGAAACCGTTTTCAAGGTAGTTATGCTCGTCGGAGGAAAGGGCCTGGATGGTACCGTAGCCGCAGTGGTGGTTGGTCACAAGGAGACCCTGGTCAGAGATCATCTCTCCTGTGCAACCGCCTCCGAAGATGACGATGGCGTCCTTAAGGGAGGAGTGGTTGACGCTGTAGATCTGCTCGGGGGTAAGCCTGCAACCGAGATCTTTCATGGCTCCGGCGTTGAGTTTCTGAATGAGGGGCAGAAGCCACATACCCTCATCAGCCATGGCGCTCGTGGCGATCACCAGAGCGGCGGCGATGGAACAAAAGATTCTTTTCATCATGTTCGTATTATGTATTTGCAAAAATAATCAAAATAACGAAGGTTCAAGCTCTTTAGGATGAAAACTGCGCCGGTGGTACGGGGATGGGCCATATTCCTTCAAAGCGTCAATGTGCTCCCGAGTCGGATAACCGAAGTTCCTGTCCCAACCATACATTGGGAATTCCTTCGCCAGTTCCCTCATTTTCTCGTCCCGCCACGTTTTCGCCAGCACCGAGGCGGCGGCTATTGAGGAATATGTGGCGTCTCCATGGATAACGGTCTTGTATGAGTTGAATCCGAAACCTTCGAACGGTCTGAATTTGTTTCCGTCGATGAGCAGGAAATCCGGCCTCGGGTCCAGCCTGAGCACCGCCCTCTGCATCCCGGTCACAGAGGCCCAGAGAATATTTAGCTGATCAATCTCCTCAGCCTCAACCGCTTCTACAGCCCAGGCCACGGCCTCTTTCTCAATTACCGGGCGCAAGATATCCCTCTCTTTCTCAGTCATTTGCTTGGAGTCGTTCAGAAGAGGATGGTGGAAATCGGGGGGAAGAATCACGGCGGCGGCATAGACTGGTCCCGCCAATGGTCCCCGGCCGGCCTCGTCGCAGCCCGCCTCCAGCCTTCCGGCCTCCATGAATGGTAAAAGATTGTTTACTCGCGGCATCTTAAGTGTTCCCTCTTACCGCGAATATAATGAAAAACCCCGATCAGTCCTTTTTCATCTTCATGAGCTGGTCGATCAGCAGTTTCTGGGTCGCTATCAAATCGTCCTTCTCTTTTAGGCTGTCGATCATCCTTTCCATCTCCTGTTCCCTTAGCCGGATCTCGTTCAGATGTCCGCTTTCCTGCTCCTTGAATTTTCGGCCATAGGACTCCCTCATGTCAGTCAGAACAGCGTCAGCGTTCCGGACAGGTTTGAAACCGTTGATCAGTTCCGCGAGCGATATTCCGAATATCTCCGCGCATTGCTGATAGTGCTCGTTGAGGAGGTGGGTTTTACCTTTTTCCAGCCTTTGGTAGGCTGGGACGGAGATACCGAGAATGCCGGCGACAGCGGCCTGGGACAAGCCGCTCGCGATCCTCGCCGCCCGGAGGTTCTCTCTCATCAAGGATTCATCCAATATCTGACCGTCGTCTATCATCAGGGATAATCTGTCTAAACGCGAAGATATCCAACGGCTCCCACTTAATTCATATACTACAGGTTTGTATCACAAAGCTAAAGTTATTAAGAAACATATATTTTTGATAAAAAACAGAAATAATTCTCTTCATACCCCCTCGTCTCCCACTAACTTATGGTTTTTTATACTGACTTTTGCTTCGCCGCCACCGGCGAGTGAAAGAATGAAAGGAAAAAATATGGAAAAGTTGATGGAAGATTATGCCGCTTTCGAGCGGGCGATGAACCGGGACAAAGTGTACCTGGATTTGTGTTTCGAGGAGATATGTGAGGCGATCGGAGCCGACGCCGAATCCCTTGACAGACTGATTTTAAGCGAAATCGGCCTCGATGGCCGAGAGACAGTGGACTTTTATCGGTCGAAGTTTTGCTAATGGGGCTTTTTTTCTTAAATTTGCCCGGATATACCCTATAGCCAAATTTTGATCATAATTAATCACTTATAGAAATGAAGGAATATTCAACAAAAGACATCCGCAACGTTGTCCTCATCGGTAGCTCCAAGTCCGGAAAGACCACGTTGTCAGAGGCCATGCTCTTTGAGGGCAAAGTGGTCGACCGCAGGGGTACGGTGGAAGGAAAGAACACTGTTTCCGACAACACTGAGTTCGAGCAGACAAACCAGAAGTCCGTCTATGCGACTCCGCTTTACGCCGAGTTCATGAACACCAAGTTCAACATCATTGACGCTCCTGGTTCAGATGACTTCTGCGGTGGCGCCATCTCGGCGTTCAAGGTCTGTGAGTCGGCTATCCTGACCGTCAACGGCGCTCAGGGAGTCGAGGTGGGAACAGAGATTTTCGCCCGCTATGCTGATCAGTATAACAAGCCCATGGTCGTGGCCGTCAATCAGCTCGACACCGAGAAGGCCAATTGGGAGCACACCCGTGACACCCTCAAGGAGGCTTTCGGCAAGAAGATCGTCTTCGCCCAGTTCCCGGTCAATCCCGGTCTTGGTTTCGACGGCATCGTCGATGTCATCACGATGAAGTTCTATCATTTCACCGACGATAACGGCAAGTTCGAGGAGACTGACATCCCCGCCCAGTACGCTGATGAGGCTGAGGAGATGCATCAGGAGCTCGTCGAGAAGGCCGCCGAGGGTGACGACGCCCTCATGGAGAAGTATTTCGAGACCATGGAACTCTCCATCGACGAGGTTAGGGCCGGTCTGCGCGCTGGTTTGGCCAAGAGGGAGATCATGCCGGTCTTCTGCGTCTCCGCCCGCAAGGACGCTGGTGTCCGCAGGCTCATGGAGTTCGTCATCAATGTCGCTCCTTCTCCCGCTGGAGAGACCAACGCTACCATCGGTGGCGGTGAGGTCGTTTGCGATCCCGCTGGTCCTGTCAGCATATTCATCTACAAGACCGCTGTCGAGCAGCATCTCGGAGATGTCTCTTACTTCAAGGTGATGAGCGGTGTCCTCAAGGAGGGTGCTGACCTTGTCAACCCTGAGAACGGCAACGGAGAGCGTCTTTCAGCCATCTACGCCGTCGCTGGTGACAAGAAGGAGAAAGTCTCTTCCATCTCCGCCGGTGACATCGGCTGCGTCATGAAGCTTAAGGGTGGAAAGACCGATGTGACCCTCGCGGCTCCCGGCCAGGAAGCTTTCGAGCACATGGTATTCCCTGACGCCAGGTATCGCTGCGCTGTCAAGGCTGTCGATAAGAACGACGAGGCCAAGGTCGGCGAGGCTCTGAACAAGATCGCCGCCCAGGATCCCACCATCAATGTGGAGTATTCCAAGGAGCTCCGCCAGACCATCCTCAGCGGTCAGGGTGAGCAGGCCATCAACCTTGTCAAGTGGAAGATGAACAACGAGTTCAAGCTAAATATCGAGTTCCTTGCTCCGAAGGTGCCTTACCGCGAGACCATCACCAAGGTCGCTACGGCCCAGTACCGTCACAAGAAGCAGTCCGGCGGCGCCGGTCAGTTCGGAGAGGTTCATCTCCTCGTCTGCCCTTACGTCGAGGGTGAGCCTGCTGGCAACAAGTTCATGATCAATGGAAAGGAGACCATCCTTAACATCAAGTCCCAGGAAACCTACGACCTTGAGTGGGGTGGCAAGCTCGAGTTCATCAACTGCGTCGTCGGTGGCGCCATCGACCTCGGTTTCATGCCCGCTATCCTCAAGGGTATCAATGACAAGATGAGCGAGGGCCCTCTGACCGGATCATACGCCCGTGACATCAGGGTCTATGTGTATGACGGTAAGATGCACCCGGTGGATTCCAAGGAAATCGCCTTCATCATCGCCGGTCGTAACGCCTTCAAGGAGGCCTTCCGTAACGCTGGCCCGAAGATCCTTGAGCCTATCTACAACGTCGATATCCTGACCCCGAACGAGTTCGTCGGTCCTTGTATGTCCGACCTCAACGGCCGTAGGGGAATGATCATGAATCAGGACATGGATAAGGGATTCACAATCCTCCATGCCCGCGTTCCTCTTGCCGAGCTCTACAGGTATTCCACCACGTTGAGCTCTCTCACTGGCGGTGCCGCTACCTTCACGATGAAGTTCGCTGAGTATCAGCAGGTTCCTGCTGATGTCCAGACCAAGCTTCTCGCCGAGTACGCCGCTCAGGAGCAGGACGAGGACTAATATTCTTCAGGAAGAAGTGGAAAGTCCGGGCTGGGGACATGAGATTCTCTCATGATTGTCCTCAGCTCGGACACTTTTTCAGGCATATCCGAAGCGAGGTCAACAGTCTCGCCAGGGTCGCTGTCGAGATTATAGAGTTCGAATCTCGGGGATTCTCCCCTGATGTCCATGTGGACAAGTTTCCAGGGTCCCTTTCTTACGGCCTGACGGCCATTAAGTTCCTGGAACTCGAAATATAAGAAGTCGTGTTCTTTCTGCCCTTTCTTTCCTTCGAGCAGACGAAGGAGGCTGATTCCGTCCATATTCTCGTAAGGGGCGGAGCCTGTCAGGTCCCTGAGTGTCGGCATGAGGTCCCAGAACGAGCACATGAAGTCCGTTTCTCCTTTCCGGATGTGTCCAGGCCATGAGACGATCATAGGGACCCTGATCCCTCCTTCATAGACATCCCTCTTGTAGCCCCTCCAGGGACCGTTGCTGTTAAAGAAATCCGGGTCATGGCCTCCTTCCCGGTGGGGGCCGTTATCGCTCGCGAACATGATTATCGTGTTCTCGTACAAGCCAAGTTCCTTCAGTCTCTCCACAATCTGTCCTACATAAGTGTCGAGCCGGGAGACCATGGCGGCGAAAGTGGCGTGGGGATATTCCTGGGACACGTATCCTCCTTTCCGGAAATATGGCCCGTCGTCGATACCTTTGTAGGGCTTCTCCGGGTAGGTCCCCCTGTATTTGACGATAATGCTGTCCTCCGGGACTATCAGTTCCGCATGGGGGATGGTGGTCGGGTACCACAGGAAGAACGGCTTCCCGTCAGCCGCTCTGTTGTCCAGAAACTCCAGGGCCTTTTCGTGGATCATGTCCGGGGCGTATGTGCCTTGGCCGTAAGGAATATCGTCCCTGTTGTCTTCCAGTTCCACACGTGAATCATTGTCCCACAAGTGGTCCGGGTAGTAGCTATGGGCAAGCAATTGGCAGTTGAAGCCGAAGAAAGTGTCGATTCCCTGTTGTCCGGGATCCCCAGTGGATCCCACTCCTCCGAGTCCCCATTTGCCGAAGGCCCCGGTAGAGTAACCGACAGATTTCAGGTCATCGAAAAACGTCCGGGAATCCTCTGGAAGCGGAAACTGTCCCTCTGGAGGAAGCTCCACATTGCCCCTCACGGCCGTGTGACCGCTATGAGTTCCTGTGACCAGACAGGAGCGTGAGGGAGCGCTTACCGTTGTCCCGGAATAGCATTGAGTGAAACGGAGGCCATTGGCGGCCAGCGCGTCGATGTTCGGTGTCTCGAAGCGCTCCTGCCCATAGCAACTGAGGTCTCCCCAGCCGAGATCGTCGGCGAGGATGAAAACCACATTAGGCATTTGTCTATCAGCCTTGTCCGTGGCGCATGAGGCAGCCGCCAACGCTCCGCTGGCCAGCCACAGTAGTCTCCCTTTCATATTATTTCCACTGATATACCTTTATCCAATCGATCCGGAGCTCTGAAGGGAGCTGGTCGGGATTCTTGACATCGCCCACCCATTTTCCGCCGAGCTGGTTGGAAAGGATGAAATAAAAAGGATAGTCCGGCCAGGGGAACTGTTTCTCCTTGCCCTCGACTCTGGGATAGGTCAGGGTCTTCTGGCCATTGGTGTACATGCAAATGCTGTCGCGGTACACCTCAGCGGCGTAGATATTCCAATCATCCTTGACTATGGGGCCGGTACCGAAGTTCTTCGGATTCTCACGGCTCACGTCGAGGGAATACCTTGAGTGAAGGGTCTGGTAAGCGAATGTGTCGCTGTTCAGGTGCTCCATGATGTCGATCTCGGCATACACGTCTTTTGGCATGTCATAGTCGGGCATAAGCCAAAGGGCCGGCCAGAATCCGTCAACGCTGTTGAACTTTGCCTTGATCTCGAATTTGGCGAGGGGCATGAAGGACTTTTTGCCCTTGCTCCTGACGCCACCTGTCACGAAAGCGGTTGTGTCTGAAGAGCTTCCGTCATTGACCTTGCCAAGGAGCACCAGCTGTCCATCCTCGATGAACGCCAGGTCCTCCCTCAGGGACATCATGTCGTTCCAATCACTGCCACCTTTCTCGACCCTTGTCCAGACATTCTCGTCGATCTTAGGGCCGTTGAAGTCTTCTGTCCATACCAGGGTCCATCCTTCCTGATGGGAGCATGAGACCATGGCCAGGGTAGCCAAAACAAAAAGTAACCGTTTCATAATCTGCAGTCTATTTGATGTTTTTTTAAAAAAAGAGGTTGCCCCGCAGGGCAACCTCAATCTATGCGAAATGTTGATTATTCGATAGCTCCCTCGGAGGCCTGGGTCGGCCAGTAAGGGTTCTGATAGGCCACGGAATTCTCCACTGAACCGTCAGTTGAGGTCAGGGTGAGATCCTGGAGTCCGTAAGGCTGCAGGTAGTAGGCCTTGTGCCAGGTGTAACCGTTGTAGAGCTCGTTGTTGTCGTAGATGACGCGGAGCGGGCGTACATACTTGCTGTCGGTCCTGGCGGAGATGTTGGCGTCGGACTTGCCGCTGGCGCACTCCACGAATGCGGATTCGGTGGTAACGTTACCGGCGGCGTCCTTCTTCAGGTATTTCTCATTGTCCTTCAGAGGGCTCTCCCAGAGGTTGACACCTTCAGGAATCCACTTCTCGGTCATCAGGTGGTCGAACGAACGCCAGCGGATAAGGTCGTTCCAACGGAAGCCCTCACCGATGAACTCGCAACGACGCTCCCTACGGATGTTGAACAGGGTGGCGTCCACGAGGGTCTCCCCGCTGCGCTTGCCCCAGTCATCCTCCTTGGAGAGGTCGGTGGCGGCGATGGTCTTGTTGTAGTCGGGATCGACACCGGCGCGGGTGCGGATGGCCCTCCAATAGGTGTCAGCCTTACCACCGATGTTGCCGTTGAGCTCGTAGTAAGCCTCAATGTAGTTGAGGTAAGCCTCGGCGGCGCGGTAGAGGACCATATCGTTGGTACCGATGATGTTACCATGAGCGCCAGCGGTCTGGGCCTCATCGTAGGTGTATGACTTGCGGATACGGAATCCGGTCACATCCCTATGCTCAGGCTGCTCAAGGAAAGCGGGAGCCTCGAAATTCTGATCTCCGGTTTCCCCGTGCACGAGAAGGTCGCTGTTGTTGAACACAAAGAGCTGGAGACGCTCGTCACGGCCCTCCTGCTGGAGATCCAGTGTCTCGTCACCCTTGTACTCGGAACCTGCGGCGTAGATCGGGAGACCGTTGCTCATCAGGAAGCCGTCCACATGGCTGCGGGTAGGACCGCAGTTACCGCCCTCAAGGATGTAAGGACCATGGCCGGCGGCGACGTTCAGATCGCGGCTGTACTCGCGGTAAAGGATCACCTCGTCGATGCTGCTGGCATCAGGCTGGTTGAACATCTCGAAGTAAGAGTTCCATCCGTAATGAGGGTTGGCCGCAGTGGGGTTCATCACGTGGGAGTTCGCCACGAGAGAGTGAGCGTCAGCCACCTGTGCGGAGGCGTCAAGGCACTGCTGGAGGAAGAATTTCACTTCTCCGTCAATATCAAAGGACTTGCCGGAATTCTTGGAAGCGCCGGGCCAGTTGGAGTCGCCGGGGACTCGGCCTGAACCCTTGTGGTACTTCTCGAAGGTAGCCTCGTAAAGAGCCACGCGGGACTTGATCAGAAGAGCGAGATCCTTGGTGATCCTGTTCTTGGCGCCGTTGCTCAGCAGGCCGGCAGCCTTGTCAAGGTCGGCGAGGATGAAGCGGGCAACCTCGTTGCGGGGGGCGCGCTTGCTGGCCTCGACCAGGACGTCGTTGTCGTCAGGAAGGACAGTCTCGATGATCGGGAAGTCTCCGAAGTTGCGGAGGGCGTAGAAATAAGCCAGGGCTCTCATCACGTACATCTCACCGACATAGTGGTTGACGTCCGCTCCGGAGAGGGTGCCGTCCTCAAGTTTCGGGAGAGCCTGCTCGAAGAAATAGTTGCAGACCCTGATCCTGTTGAAAGCGGTGGAGGTGTTCTGTCCGGTAGGGACAAGGAACCTTCCGTTGCTTGAAGAGAAATACTGCAGAGCCGTGGCGAAGTCAGAGCCACCTCTCACGAGGTTATCAGTGCAGGCGTCTTCCCAGATCACACCGACGTTGTAGTTGCCTCGGTAGCTGGGGAAGAAAGTCTCATAATATGCCACGGTGTAAGCCGCAAGCTCGTCAGCCGATTTGAAATACTTCTCGGGCGTGATATTGGTGATAGGCTGCCTGTCGAGGAAGTCGTTACAACCGGTGGTGATGAGAAGGGCAGCGGCGGATACTATAATTGTAAATATCTTTTTCATGTCTTTCCCGGTTTAGAAGTTGATGTTGACACCGAAGGAATAAGTCTTCATGAGAGGATAGACCTTTCCGTCTCCCCAGTCTCCACCGATGGTCTCAGGGTCGAAGACCTTGCTCATCTTTGAGAATGTGAAGAGGTTCTCTCCGGAAGTGTAGATGCGTACCGAGGACATTCCGGCTTTTTCGGTCCACTTCTTAGGCAGGGTGTAGCCGAGCTGGATGTTCTTCAAGCGGATGTAAGCGGCGTTCTGCAGGTACCTTGTGGAGGTCTGCTGGTTCTTGGAGTTTCCGTTGAATGAGGGCTTCGGATAGTAAGCGTCGAGGTTGGCACCGTACTCGTCGCCTTCAGGACGCCAGAAGTCCCAGTGCTGCTCGAAACCGGCGGACTGCCACATACCACCGCTGGTACCGAACATGTAAGGTCCGGAGCACCAGTAGTCACGCTTGCCGACTCCTTGGAGGTAGGCGCGGAAGTCTATTCCCTTCCAAGCGGCGTCAAGGGTGATACCGAAGTTGTAGCGGGGTGTGTTGTTACCGATGATGGAGAGGTCGCCGTGGTCGTCAAGGGTGTTGGATCCGTTGGTGACTTTTCCGTCTCCGTTGAGATCCTTGTACATCAAGTCACCGGCGCCCCAGCCGGAGCCCCATGAAGGACGGTTGCTCTGGAGCCAGGAATCCATCTCAGCCTGTGAGGAGGCGAGGTTATCGGCCTGGTAGCCCCAGATCTCACCCATCTTGCGGCCCACATAGTAGGTCGAGAGGGAATTGGTCTTGTTGGGATAGCGGGTAATCTCCTGCATGGCGTCGGACAGGACGAGGCGGGCTCCGTAGGAGAAGTCCTTGCCGATCTGGTCGCGCCAGGAGATCTCGAGTTCCCAACCATGGGATTTCATATCAGCGTTGTTGACCTTCGGCACGCTGGTTCCAAGGGCGGCGGGAAGCTCAGGAGCCGGGCCGACCATGTTCAGGGTGTTGCGGATGAAGTAGTCGAAGGTGGCGTTGAAACGTCCGTTCCAAGCTGTGATGTCAAGACCGGCGTCCCAGGTCTCGATGGTCTCCCAGGTCATGAGAGCGGAAACGATACCGGGGATCGTGGCGATGTTGGGCTTCTCTCCGTTCAGGATCCATGTTCCGGCGGCTGTGCTGACGGGCATGGTCTGATAGAACGGGTACCAGTTGTTGGTGTTGGTGTTACCGAGGCGACCATAGGAAGCGCGGATCTTCAGGGTGCTGAAAGTATCGGCGAGAGAACCGAAGAAGTCTTCCTTGGCGATGTTCCAACCCACTGAGACAGAGGGGAAGAAAGCCCATCTCTTGTCATTGATGAAGCGGGAAGAACCGTCGTAACGGCCGTTCAGCTCGAGCATGTACTTGTCTGCGTAGTTGTAGTTGAACCTGCCGAAGAAGCCGGCCACAGAGTTGTGCTCGCGTCCGCCGGTGATGATCGGGTTGGTTGTGGTCTGGCTCAGGTAAGGCACGGACAGATCCACGAGGTAGTCACCACGGCCGCTCATCTGGTCGTACTTGGTGAGCTCGGCGTTGAAACCGCCCAGCACATGGAAGTTATGGTTCCCGCCGAGAGTCCAGCTGTAGTCGGAGTAGATGTTGGTCGTGAAGTAGTCCTGAGTGTAACGATACTCATAGACCCTGCTCTGTCCGGGGGAGATGGAACCCACACCGTTGTCCCAGCTGTCATAGTAAGGCTGGTTGTTGGCGTCGTAGGAAAGGACGGGCTGGAAGACCTGGTGGTCACGGTTGGTGTAGGTCCTCATGTTGCCCTCGATGTTGATGTGCCAATCCTTGACGGGCTCGAAGACGAGAGCGAGCTGGTTGGTGTAGTAGTTCTTCTGGGTGAGCTGCTCACCACCGTCGCGGAGGGTCTCGGTCTCCATACCACCAATGAGGTGGCCGTTCGGATCGTAAACAGGAACGTTAGGCCAACGACGGGCGATGTTGTGCATGAACAGACGGCCCTGATAAGTCAGGTAGGTAGGACGGGTGTAGTCCTCGCGCACGAACTTGTTGGTGTAGTCCAGGCGGGCCCAGTCTGTGAGCTTGGCGCTGATCTTGGAATCAATCGTGTAGCGGTTCATCTTGTCCTTTCCAAACTGGAGCAGACCATTCTGGTTCATGAAGGATCCGCTGACACGGTAGTTGATACGGTCGTTTCCTCCACTCACGCTGAGGTTGTGGTTGTGGGAGGGAACATTCTTGCCGTAGAACTCCTCGAACCAGTCGGTGTTGGCGTTACCAACACCATAGGTTCCCCAACGGCCGTTGTCTTGAGCCACAGTACCTGTAGTGATCTTTCCGGCGATGTAGTCATCAACCCTCTGGACAACCTCAGGAGAGAACTGGGCGGCTGTACCGTCGTTAGCCCTCGCGCGGTTCCAGTAGCGCACGAACTTATCTGAGCTCATCATGTCAGGAAGATGGAGTCCGCTGTTGAAGAGCACGTTACCAGTGTAGGAGACGTGGGTCTTGCCAGCCTTTCCGCTCTTGGTGGTGATGAGGATCACACCGAAAGCTGCCCTTGCTCCGTAGATGGAGGAGGAGGCGGCGTCCTTGAGGACGGAGATGGTCTCAATGTCGTTAGGGTTGATGGTGTTCATGTCACCCTCGATGCCGTCGATGAGGACGAGCGGGGAGGCGGTGGAACCGTCACCGATGGTACCGGTACCACGCACGTTGAAACTCATGTTCTGGTTGAGCTCACCACCACCGGTCGTGACACCGAAGTTGAGGCCGGGGATCTGACCCTGGAGGGCCTGGGAGACAGTCTGTACAGGACGGGACTCGAACACTTCGGAATCGACCATGCTCACCGCACCGGTGACGTTGACTTTCTTCTGCACGCCGTAACCCACGACGACAGACTCCTCGATGGACAGCTTGTCTTCCTTAAGGGTCACGTTTAGGGGACTGCCGTTCCAAGTGACCTCGGCCGGAAGGTAACCGACAGAGGACACTTCGAGGACATCGCCAGTCTTGGCTTGGGGAAGCGTGAAATGTCCATCGACATCTGTGGACGTTCCCTTGAGGGTTCCTTTAATAAGGACGGCCGCTCCGATTACCGGCACTCCAGCCTCATCGACGACGACTCCCGAGCATGTCTGGTTCTGCTGGACCATAGCTTGGGAATCGGCTCCGGCGGCTTGCGCCTGGAACAGCCACCCTCCTGCGACTATCGCGGCCACGGCCAGCGACAGTCCGGTTTTGAGTGTTGATTTAAACATAAAAATGGTTTTGAATGGTTTGGTTTTTACTCTTTCAAAAATGAGTGGTGCTATCGAAATAGGATGTAAAGATAAGTAAAAATTTAAAATATAAAATACGTGGACTGGTTTTAGTTAAAGAAGCGATGATTTTTTCGCAAAAAGAGATAATTTTAAAACAAACGTCATAAATCCCGCAGATGTTCCGCTTTGAGGAAGCGGAGCAAGTCATTCTGGTAATTGGTTTCCAGAATGTTAAATCCTTGGGAGACCAGCCAACCCCAACCCTCGGACGGGCGCTTGAAGATCGATGCGTTATCGCTGTGGCCGGCGGTGTGGTGATCCCAAGTGGCCGCTATAAACGCTCTTGATCCAGAGGCGAGGATCTTGGGAAGAAGCCGGTAAGTCACAGAGTCAACTGTGTCCATTCGGAATTGGAAGGCGATGGGTTTCAACTTGTTGAGATATTCGTCAACGTACTTTTCCAGATCCGGGATCTTATCGTCTATCACCGGGCAATATATCACCTTCTCAAGGTCGTCTCCGAATATTCTTTTGGCTTTCTCATAAGGCCAGTCGAGGACGAAGATGGCTTCTTCCAGGACATCGTTCTCCCTGAGGACTTGGAGCAATTCCTTCACGAAGGTGCCGGGCTCGTTGCCTGGGAGATCGTAGGAGGCCTTGTCAAGATAAAGGCAGGCCTTGCCCTTGGCGACCTTGATGAACTCTTCCAGAGTGGGAACCTCAAGGGAGGTCTTTCCTCCCCAGTTGGTATTCAGCCGGAGCTTTTTTATCTCGTCGAGAGTCATTTCCGAGATAGTCCCGGTGCCGTCGGTCATCCGGTCAACCGTGTAGTCATGCATTATGACTATATGGCCGTCCTTTGTGATTCGGGCGTCAGTCTCGATGATGTCCGAGCCGAAAAACAGGGCGTGTTCGAGGGCTTCGAGGGAGTTCTCCGGAGCGTAAACGCAATCCGCCCTATGGGCCGATACCCACACATAATCAGTAGGTTTCTTTGAACGAAGGAGGTCGATAGCCGCGGATCTCTGGGCATAAGCAACCTGGCCGGCTCCGAGAGCGGCCAGGAGGATAATAATGATTTTTCTCATAATCAGTTCTTGATTACAATTTGGCGATGGCTCCGAGCAGTTGGTCGCCGAGACCGATCGTATAACCTTCGGTCTTGAAGAACACCCGGTTGAATGTGTCGGCGATCATGACCCGAGGCATCGTGCCATCGAGCATCTCCTTGGGGGCGATGCCGTACTGGACGTTGGCGGGCATGCGCGAGGCATATTCCTTTACCCACTCAAGCCCATCCTCGCTCGTCAGGAGCAGGATCGGGCGTCCCCATTTCTCGAGACCGTCCTTGGCCGCGATCAGGTCGTTGACCGCATGGACCGAGGGCTCGTGGCGAGGGGTGAGGAATCCGATGACAAACACTCCGCGGCCAGTGGTGGAGAGAACCGACACGGGCTCGGAATTGGCTGATTTCTTGTATCTTGTCTCAGAGTCGAACTCGCCGATCACGCTGAGCTTGTTGTCGGGAATCTCGATCACGAGATCGACAGTCACAGTCTCACCTTCCTTGACGGTGAACTTCTTCAAAGTCACAGGAACGCTGCCGTCCGAGAGGCGGTTACCGCTTACAAGGATGTAATCTCCGGTGTCAAGGGTCGTTCCTTTCTTGAAGACATTCTCCCAGCTGACTCCGCCGTCCATATCGACCTGACCCTCGTCGAAGGCGAGCAGGTTGGTCCGGCCGTCTTGGATCTTACTTATGGTGAAGTTGCTGTAGTAGCCAGGGTTGGCGAGCTTCTGGGTAGGGACATATTTGAGGACCACGGTTCCCTTAGGGGTCACTTCCTCCTTGGCGGACTCGAAGTCCACGTCTATCCAATTCTTCTCGGGCTCTGAGCTGGCCATAGCGTACTGGACCTTACCGGTCACGGGATCCTTCCTGGCGTCGATGCCGAGGGTCCTGGCCAAGGCCACGAAGAATATCTCCCTTGACTTGGGATCGGCAAGCTTCGACTTGAACACTCCGATCGGGGACATGGTGATCCTCCATGCCTTAGTGTCGTTAACAAGGGTTATGTTGTCCTTAACCCACTTGATAAGGTTCGCGGGATTGGAAAGCTCTTTTTGCTCTTCAGCGGTCAGCGCGCTCTTGAAGAATCCCTTGTAAGGGGAGAGGAACTCGTTTGCCACTCTGGGGCAGAGGATCGCGTCGGTGGCCTGGTAGCTGTCCTCCAGGATTTCCCTGGTCACATCCACCATGTCCTTGTCGGAAAGGGAAGCGAGCAGGTCAAGCGCCCTCTGGTCCGGATGGGCGGCCAGGAAGCCCTCTATCACACCGTGGTTGCCGGCGGCCTTGACGAGGAACTGTCCCTTAGGAGTGCCGTCATCCTTGGCGAAGGTGGCCATATAGGCCTTGCGGACCTGGTCTTCATGAGCGGTACGCTCGCCGTTGGCTTTCCTCTGTTCCTCAGTTACTTCTGGAATATTCGCTCCGCCGACGGGAGGGACTATCATCATGCTCTCAGACTCGTCGGGATGGTTGGCCGTTATCACGATGGTGACGAGGGAATCCTTTCCGAAAGAGACTTTCGAATGGCCATATTTCCCGTCTTTAGAGGCCCACGCAAGCATGTCTCCCATGCCGGCGGTGAGGAAGGTCTTGCCTTCCTTGTCGGTGTATTTCGCGAGAGCGGGATAGAACTCGGCGTAGTTGTAGATGTCGAAGTCCACGAGGGCGCTGTCAACAGGATTGCCAGAGTCATCCTTCACTATGAAATCCACTTTCGCTGTCTTGGCATAATTGTCTATCAGGTTGATCTCAGTGTAGTTGGGACCTTCCATGACCTTCTCTTCCGGCCCATCGTAGCATCCGAAAACCCTTGTGTGCATCAGCAGGCCACGGCTCGCGGGGGTGTTGAACCATCCGAGGTTAAGCACAGCCTCAGGCTCGCAGGCTCCGAGGAAGTACCATGTGCCGTCAGCCCAAGCCTCCACCCAGGCGTGATTGTCGTCGGAGTGGGCCCAGCGGGGAGTGTAAACCTGCCTGGCGGGGATGCCGACTGAGCGGAGGGCGGCCACTGTGAAAGTGGATTCCTCACCGCAACGTCCCAGGGAGCTTCTCATGCTTGACAAGGGGGACAGAGTCCTAGCGTCGGAAGGTTTGTAGGTGAGTTTCTCGTGGCACCAGTGGTTCACCTCAAGGATGGCGTCCTTCATCGGCATACCCTTTATCCTGGGCTTGATCTCCCTCGCGAACACGACCCTCGAGGAGTCCAGATCCTCATTGTTAACCCTTATCGGCAGGACAAAATGCCTGAACTCCCGTTCAGGCACGTTCCATCCCATCTCGTCTCTGGTGTCCAGGGAAGACCTGACGTTGGACAGGTAATACTCTGTCGTGTAATCAGTCAAGTCAGCCAGAGGCATGTAGGCATAGAGAAACTGCAAGGCCTCTTTCTCCTCGGTGGTGATGATGAGATCCTCCACATCGTAGAATTGTCCGAGGTTCCCCTTGCCGTCGATCCTGGCCTGGAGGTCTTTTTCCATCTGGCGACGGTAGTTGGGATCGTTTATCAAATGATGAACTTCGCAGGAGCACAAGAGTGTGAGCGAGAGCAGGATAAGGATATATTTTCTCATATTGCAACAGTTACAATCCTACAAATATAATAAATTTGTAACTTTGACGCCGTTTTTTGACGACAAATGAAGCCTCACAAGATAGTGCTGTTCTTTCTGGCGCTGTTCGCGCTGATGTTCGCTTGCTGGTACTTCTTTCCGGCGGAAGGAGTTGATGTGGGCGGGGTGAAGCTGAGGTTTCCTTCTTACGAGAAAGCGCTTGAGGATCTTCGGAACGGGGATTCAGCGGTTGATGTTGACTCCGTCTTGCTGGCTGTCCAGAAGAGCTATGAGATGGTTCGGGAGCAGGGAGACACGCTCGCTTTTTATAAGGAATATATCACATCCAACCCGAACAAGATCCATCTTCCAGGCGACGATTACACCTTTTTTGACTCCTTTTTCGAAGGGCTGGACACCGCCGCTTCCTCAGGGCAGCTTGCCAGGATTGTCCATTATGGCGACTCCCAGCTGGAGATGGATCGCATCTCCTCGATGCTCCGTCAGATGCTCCAGGACAGGTTCGGAGGCTCAGGACCAGGGATGGTGCCTATCCTGAAACCCATGTCCTCGGTTTCCGTTTCACAAAACACTACCGGGAGCCTGACAAGATATTCATTGGTCTCGGACACCCTTTCCAGATGGTCCTCTACACATCGTTATGGTCCATTGACTCGCTATGCCGTACTTTCCGGCGAGGCCCGCTTCAATTTCAGGAGGGCCGAGAACCGTTACGCGCAGGAGAGGGTCAAATCCATAAACAGGATCGGAGTCTTGTTCGGGCATAGCGGTCCCGGGTTGAAGATGAGTCTGAAGTGTGACACCCTTTCCCTGATGACTGCCTCGGTTGATTCCGCTGTCAATGGGGTGTCGGTCGTCTCATGGGACCTTCCCAAAAGTGTGAAACAGGGTTCCTTGACCTTGAGCGGAACGGCGGAGATCTACGGGATCATGCTTGACGGCGGTCCTGGTGTGACTGTTGACAATGTGGCTATGCGAGGCTGCTCCGGAACCATTCTTTCGGGAATAGATTCCACATCGCTCAGAGCCGCCTACGAGAACACGGACACCAGGTTGATCATCCTCCAGTTCGGCGGCAACGCCATGCCGGGAATCGGATCGAGGAAGGCTATATCCATTTATATGAACAAGTTGGAGAAGCAGTTTGAATATTTTAAAGGTGTGGCTCCTTGGGCCAAGCTGCTCTTTGTTGGTCCGGCCGACATGAGCAAGAGCGTTAACGGAAGCCTTGTGACATGGCCGCTGCTCCCCGACCTGAACGACTCGCTAAAGGTCCATTGCCTCAACAACGGCATCGCTTATTGGGACACCTTCAACATGATGGGAGGGGTCGGTTCAATGAAGGAATGGGTGAACCACAGCCCACAGCTGGCCGGACCGGATTATATTCATTTCACTACCAAGGGAGCGGCCGAGGTCGGAAGCGCCCTCGCGAAGTCCCTGCTTTTGTACGACGACTTCCGGAGACTTCGGGCTACGCTTTCTGAGCAGGCGGTCAGGGATTATCTTCGCTCAGAATGACAAGGAATGGATAATGATGAAGATTGGGAGAATACTGATTCTGGCTTTGTTGGCGTTTCCGTTTGTCCTTTCTGGGCAGACGGTGCGCAAGGAGCTTCCTGAATTGGAGTTTGCCCGTTTCGACCTCAATAAAATCATTTTCCTTGGCGACAGTTCAGCTTTCGAGAAAGCGTTCTCGAAGATGGACGCGGCATTGCTTTCCGGTTCCGGGAACTTCAGGATCATGCATATTGGCGGCTCGCATGTCCAGGGGGGCACCCTGACGCGACGTTTCCGCAATAATCTCCTTGCCCTTGGGGACGGGATAGATGGTGGAAGGGGAATGGTCTTCCCTTTCACAGCGGCCAAAACCAACACTCCAAGCAGTTACCGCTCCCGTTATGAAGGGGAGTGGGAGGCCACAAAAAATATCAAGAGGGATCTGCCTCGGAGACTCGGTCTCACAGGGATGGCCGTCACGACTTCTGATTCCACAGCATCGGTGAAGATAGTCCTTAAGGCCAGAAACGCCACTTCAGCGGATCCTGACTTCTGGTTCGACCGCATGGATATTCTTGGTTATGCCTCTGGAGGTGAGCGGTTTCCGGTCGTGGTTTTGGAGACGGGTGACACCCTTCGCGGGACTCGGGTCGAGGAGCGGTCTTGCTGGTCCTACCTGTTGCCTGAGCCGATGGACTCTGTCAAAGTGGCGGTGGCCGGGAAGGGAGGAGAATTGACCTTGACGGGAATATATCTTGACAATCCATCTCCGGGAATATCCGTGACCGGAATCGGCGTCAACGGCGCGGCCGTGCCGTCGTACCTCCGCTGTGAGGATTTGGAAAGGGATCTTCGGATGGTGAATCCGGACTTGGTGATATTCGCTATCGGTATCAATGACGCTACTGGAAAGGATTTTACCCAAGAGGATTTTATCGCCAAATACAAAACCTTGGTAGCCCGGGTGCGTTCGGTCAATCCAGACTGCGCCCTGCTCTTTGTGACCAACAACGACAGTTACAAAAGGGTGCGTCGCCGGGTGTACGCAGTCAACCGCAACGGTCTTGAGGTCCAGGAGGCGTTTTTCCGCCTTTGCCAGGATTGCGGCGGGGGCTATTGGGACCTTTTCGGGATAATGGGAGGACTGGAGTCTATGAAGAAATGGGAAGAGGCCGGGCTCGCCCGCCGGGACAAGATCCACTTCACGGACGAAGGCTACACGATTATAGGGGACTTGTTGTTCAATGCCTTCATGGCTAAATATATAGAACATTTAAGGAGAAGGACATGGCCGGTTTGAGAGAAGTGTCGCTGCGGTTTCTTAGGGACCTGTTCGCTTTTGATCAGGCCCATCCGTTGCTGTTCACCCAGTTCTACTTCTGGGCGTTCTTCGCCTTAGTCCTGGCTTTCCTTTGCCTGTTCAAGAACAAGACTCTCCTGCGGAACGCCTTCCTTTTCTTCGTGAGCCTGTTCTTCTATTACAAGACCAGCGGGCTGTTCCTGATGCTCCTGGTCTTCGTGATAGTCTATAACTATCTGGCAGGCTTGCTGTTGCCATATTGCAAGCGAAAGTTCTGGAGGACTTTTGTCGTGGTGACGAGCGTCGTGGTGGACCTTTCGCTGCTCTGTTATTATAAATACGCCTATTTCATAACTGATGTGTTGAACAATCTGTTCGGCACTTCGTTCGTCGTGAAAGACTGGATAGCTTCCTGGGGCAATTCGGTGGTCGGTTCCGGAGTTTTCAGCGTTGATTCGATCTTCCTCCCTGTCGGCATCTCCTTCTTTATCTTCCAGGCTATCAGCTATGTCGTGGATGTCTCCCGAGGTGGATCCACATCCAAACACAAGGGCGGCATCGAGCCGGTGCGGAATTTCCTGGATTTCGGCTTCTACCTGAGCTTCTTCCCTCAGCTTGTAGCTGGCCCGATCGTCAGGGCAAAGGAATTCATTCCCCAGTTCCACAAGCCTTTCTTCCTCGGGCGTACCCAGTTTGGCTTCGCCATCTTCTGGATCCTTAACGGACTGGCCAAGAAACTGATTCTCAGCGATTACCTTGCGGTGAATTTCTGCGACCGAGTCTTCGAGAACCCGCTTCTTTACACCGGATTTGAGAACCTCACCGCACTGTTCGGATATTCTTTGCAAGTTTATGCGGACTTCTCAGGCTACACCGACATCGCTACCGGAGTGGCTATGCTGATGGGCTTCTATCTTCCGAAGAACTTCAACTCTCCTTATAAGGCGAGGAACGCCGGGGAGTTCTGGAAAAGGTGGCACATTTCCCTTTCCAAGTGGTTGCAGGATTACCTGTATATACCCCTTGGAGGTAACCGCAACGGCACATTCGGATCTTATGCCATCATCCTCGGAATAGCCTTCCTGGCCTCTGCCCTGGCCGGCAGCTGGTGGGTGTTCGGCAGCGTGCTGGTCCTGACGGTGATAATCGCCCTTCTCATCGCCCTCAAGAAAAATTGGCGGAAGGAACTCATCTCGGACATCAACAGGATGGACACCATGCTCCTTGGAGGCCTCTGGCATGGAGCCAGCTGGAATTTCATGATCTGGGGAGGTCTTAACGGCCTTGGTATGCTTATCTACCGCTTCTGGGCCAGCTGCAACGCCTATTTCAAGGTTCTCGTTATCGGGCTCATTGTGGCCGCTTTCGGGGCTTTGAAATATTATTTCGGAGCGCCTGTGTTCAATATGTTCTTCTGGTGGACCGTGATAATTCTCCTGGGCGCTTTCGTCGGGATGCTTTTCCATAAAGTCAAGAAAGGAAAGGCCGTCAGATGGATCAGTGACGCCTGGGCGGTGCTGATGACATTCATATTCATCACTTTCACCCGTCTTTTCTTCCGCAGCGGATCCAACCTTGATCCCGCCGAGGCCAACGAGAAGGCTTGGAGCACGGCCAAGAACATGGTCAACCAGATCGGTGGGCAGTGGGATTGGTCTCTGGTGCCACAGATGGCCTGGCAGCACCGGAGCATTATCCTGGTGTTCATCGTGGGAATGCTGATTCATTGGCTCCCGGAGAATTTCAAGAGACGGTACCGCATCTGGTTCGCCAAGATGCCTCTCGCGCTGATGGTACTCGCCTGCATGGTCGCCGTCTTCATCATCTGCCAGTTCATCACCGCTGATCTACAGAGTTTCATATACTTCCAGTTCTAGATCTTCGATTGTTTTTTGTATATTGCGAAATATATGAAAGGAAGATACATATTGACCGCATTGATCGCGGCCTTTTGCTTCATTACCGCGGCGGGACAGAATACCGGGGGCAAAGCAGGTAAGTTTATTGGTTTTACGGCCTCGCAGCCTGATGGCAAGTCCGTCAAACTGTCGGATTTCGTCGGCAAGGGGAAATACGTGCTTGTGGATTTCTGGGCGTCCTGGTGCGGTCCGTGCCGGGAGGAGATCCCGCGTCTTAAGGATATCTATTACCAGTACAAAGACAAACCGTTTGACATTGTCGGAGTGCCGGTCTTTGACAAGGTGGAAAACACCCAGGAGGCGGTCGCTGAGTTCGAGGTGCCTTGGAAGCAGATCCTGAACGTGCCTGAAACGGTTCCCGAGGCTTATGGCTTCAATTACATTCCGTATATTATTCTCATCGGACCCGACGGGACGATCCTTGAGCGGGATCTTCGCGGCGACGATCTTTGGAATAAAGTCCGTTCTTATATGCGTGATTTCTGAATACTAATTAATTATAAAACACGGCAATATGAAAAGAAGAGATTTCATCAAGGATTCGGCGATTCTGGTAGCGGCCGCCGGTGCTGGGAACGCGCTTAAAGCGGCGGAGAGATCCTTCGCTCCGATCAGGATGACAGAGGACGGGATGACCGGTCATGACGGTAATGCTACCGACGGGGACGGGAAACTGATCACTTCGGCCCCTATGCTGCAGAATTATGCGGAAGATTCTATCGGAGTGGCTTTCGCTGTCGGGGCTCTTGCCAACGGATATGTTCTTATCGGGGAGAAACCGGACCTTAGTGACGCGAGGAAAATCAAGTGCGGCGGCTACCGCCTGACTGAGATCAGCGACAAGGTAAGCCAGATCAGGGTAACCGGCCTGAAGCCTTCCACCAAATATTTCTATAAGATCGGCGCCGACAGGATCCATTATGGTGGCGGCTATGACATGAAGATTCTCGGCACTGAGGAGGATCCGCGAACCTACAGTTTCACCACCGCCGGGAAGGCCTCGGAGGGACATTTCTGCGTCATAAACGACACCCATGTACATTGGCCCGGCATCGAGAAGACGATATCTAAGGTCAACTCCCTGGCTCCTTCCTGCGTGATTTGGAACGGCGACGCTTCTAATACTCAGGAAACAATTGAAAGTCAGATAGAAATATTCCTGGATCCAAAGATTTCCGCCAAGGATTACGCCTCGCAGATTCCTTACCTTCTCAGTCCTGGCAATCACGATTCAAGGGGCATGGCAAATCGTCATCTGGAAAGGGTTTGGATGTATCGCCAGCCTGAGGAAAGGTCTTCAAGGGATTGGGACCTGGGCAGGAATTTCGCAGTGAGAATGGGTGATGTCGCCCTTATCGGACTGGATACCGCTGAGGACAAGATGGACACCAACCCGATTTTCGCGGGATTGTTCAACAGTGCCGCCTATCGCCTCGCGCAGGTGGATTGGCTTCGTGACGCCCTCAAAAGGAAGGACATCGCCAAGGCTCCTTACCTTGTGGCTTTCTGTCATATTCCGCTATTCGACTCCAGACCCGAGTCCAATCCCGGTGATGTGGCTCCGGACGACAAGGATCCGAAGTACACCCATGATTTCGCCATCTGGCAGCGCACCTGTGCGGAGCTTTGGACTCCGCTATTGGAAAAAGCTCATTGCCAATTGATTATAACCGCCCATGAGCATACTTACCGCCGAGACGACCCCACTCCGGGAAGGAGTTGGACCCAACTTGTCGGAGGAGGTCCGAAATTGGATGAGAAGCATTTCCCCACGGTGATAGAAGGTAAGGTGGAGGGAGGCAAGCTTAATGTCACAGTCCACAACGTCCTGACCGGTCAGGTCGAGGACCAGGTCTCATTCGCTCCCAGAAAGCGTTAGCGAGCAGTCCCCTGCCTCGAGGGACTTCAAGGCGCTCACGAGTTCCTCAGCCTCGGTCTTGTCGTGGAACGGACCTACCGTGAAGACCACGGATCCATTCAAAACACTCTTGGCCACATCCATCCCTGTCTTGCGGATAGCGTCCATCGCCCCGTCAGGCAGGGATTGGCCGTTCTCCGGATAGAAGACAACGGTGTACAGGCGTTCATCCTCAAGCTTTCTGGCGGAAGTCACGCTTATTGTCTCGCCATCTTTATATGCCCTGATCTCGGCGGTGCGGAAGCCCTGCCTCTTGACTTTGTTGAGGTTCGAGAGGGCGTCGGCATAGGTCCTGAACAACCCGACAGAGCAGATGTACCTGCTACCTGACTTCTTCTCGAAGACCGGACTCAAGCCTTTGAGGTCAGCGACAGTCGCTTTACGGGACTGGGTGAACATTTGTATTTGGTACACAATGCCTTCCGGCAGAGTGTTATCCTCGGCGAAACGGCCTTCCGGCAGAATCATGAATGAATAGTCAAATTTCCTTTCAGGCTCCCTCATGGCAAGCTTCGGGGAAGGACCGTAGCTGTTGCGGGTGAAAGTGTAACCCGAGGCGGCTCCGACGACGTCTTTGTCTGCCCTTGCCTGTAATTTACTGATATCCAAGACTATTCCGTTGGCCAAAAACTCCATCTCCAGGGCCTGCAAACCCTTGACGGCCTTTTGCAGCGAATCGTTAAGGGCCGGGAGCTGGAGCTCTTTCTGGAGAATTACCTCTGAGAGAGATGCCTTTCTTTCATCGGAAGCGGCGGAGAACTCGGCTCTTAGGCTCTCGAGACCCTTATTGAACCGTGATACGGAGTCGCGCAGGGAACGGACTTCCCTCATCTTGTCCATATATCTCCTCGCCTCCTCTCCGGAAGCGTCGTTGTCTTCGACCGCCGATCCGTTATCCATCCTTGAGGGATCACGTGCCGGAGTCAAGTCAGAGAGATTCCTCAAGGCAGCTATGTCGCTGACAGCCTCTCTTACCGGCATGCTGTCATATTCAAGAACATAGATAAGCACGCTGTCCTTTCCGCAGCCGCGGTTCGAGGCGAATATCGAATACTTCCCGTCCTCGGTGTTCATGAAAAGGAAATCGTCGTAGGGCGAGGAATATGGGAA
Source organism: uncultured Bacteroidia bacterium (assembly GCA_902785825.1). Lineage (GTDB taxonomy): Bacteria > Bacteroidota > Bacteroidia > Bacteroidales > UBA932 > Cryptobacteroides. Next base: position 43,348 of record CACZZZ010000009.1, on the reverse strand, counting down.
ACCCATGTTGACGGGAATGTCCCAATCTCCGGTCTCGGAGTTCCAATGCGAGACGTACAGGTCGTAGCCGCCCATCCCGTACAGCCCTTTTGAAGCGAAGAACAGGGATTCCCCGTCGGGGGAAAGCATCGGGTATATCTCGTCTGATGAGCTGGTCAGCTGCTCGTTGATCAGTGTCGGAGCCGTCCACAGGGAGTCTTCAAAAACGGTCCTGTAGATATTTCTGATGCCGTTTTCGTCCGCCGCTGAGTAGTAAAGGTCCCTGGAACCTTCCGGGAAATATACCGCCTGGGAGAATCCATCGCCTCCGAGTGAGTCCAGCTGGTTGGGAGATTTTCTCCAGCCATGGTTCGCCAGAGGATAGTAGAGGAGGAAGTCCTTTAAAGGAAACGCCTGCCTGGCAACCACCACAGGACGGCTGCAGAAGTCCATCATGGACAATCCGTTATCGCTGATGATCCGAAGATCCTCAACCCTTACGGCCGCAGTGGAGTCGAGCTCGGCTGCCTTTTGGCAAAGCTCTACCGCCTTAGGAAAATCATAAGAGAGTCTCGCCGAGTCTGCCTGGGCGATGATCCGATCGACGATCGTCTGGGACCCTGCTTTCAGCCCGGACATCAGCAGGGTGGAAATTATGAGGAAAAAACCGAGAGTTATCTTTTTCATTCCGAAAATCGGAGTCAATGCGTCTGCAAAAATAAGAAATACTTGGCAGATAATTTCTTTCTTAGAAAAAAATGCTAAATTTGTACCCTTATTTTTATGCCCGAAAGCGAAAACAATAAAAATATAAACTAAAACATTATGCAAAGTAAAGGTTGGATAAGGCTCGTCGCCATATTGCTCGCCATCGCTTCGATTTGGCAGCTTTCTTTCACGGCGGTGACGACCATCCAGGAAAGGAAAGCGGACAAGTTCGCGGAGAAGGCTGCCCAAGCAGCCATGAACGCCGCCTCGTTCGCCAATGTTTCCCCGGAGAACCAGGCTTATTATCTGGACTCCATCAGAAAAGACCAGAACAGGGTCTACATTGATTCGGTTTCCTCAAAGAAAGTTTATCTCTGGAACACCTACAAGGACTGCAAGGCTAAGGAGATCAACCTTGGTCTGGACCTCAAGGGAGGTATGAACGTCATGCTCCAGGTCCAGTTGCAGGATCTTGTCAGGGCTCTTTCGGGTGACAACCCCAACCCGGCGTTCCAGAAGGCTCTCTCTCTTGCCAAAGAGCGTAGCGTCAATTCGAGGGATGATTTCATAACCCTCTTCGGCAACGCTTGGAAAGAGGTCGCCGGCGGACAGAGGCTTGCCCAGATTTTCGGAACCTACGAGATGAAGGACAAGGTAAAGCCCGAATCTACCGACGCTGAGGTTCTGACAGTTATCCGTGGTGAGGCCGAGAGCGCGGTCGCTAACTCCTTCAACGTTCTGAGGAACCGTATCGACCGTTTCGGTGTGACCCAGCCTTCCATCCAGAAGCTTGGAAACAGCGGACGTATCCTTGTCGAGCTTCCTGGTGTCAAGGAGCCTGAGCGTGTGAGGAAACTCCTCCAGGGCACGGCTTCCCTCGAGTTCTGGGAGACTTTCACCAATCAGGAGATCTCCGGCTACCTCGCTGAGGCCAACGCCAAGCTCGCTGAGATCCTCTCTGGCAACGAGGCTTCCGATTCTGTCAAGACAGAAGAGGCCAAACCTGAATCCGTGCTTGACGCGGAGATCGCCCAGAACCAGGCTGCCGACGCTGATCTTGAGGCCTACAAGAAGCAGAACCCTCTGTACGCTGTCCTTACTCCTTCACAGTACACCGGCAACGCCTGCATAGGTTTCGCCTCCGGAATCGACACCGCGAAGGTCAACAGGTACCTCTCGATGCCTCAGATCGCCGAGATCTTCCCGGCCGAGTTCATCCCCATGTGGTCAGTCAAGCCTTCAGAGATGTTCGACTCCGACAATATCTTCGAGCTCGTCGCCATCAAGTCCACTTCCCGTAACGGAAAGGCCAAGCTTGACGGTGGTGTCGTCACCGACGCCCGCGTGGTCTATGACCATGGAACCAATGGTGAGCCTTCAGTCTCGATGAGCATGAACGCTGAGGGTGCCAATATCTGGGCTCGTATGACCGGTGACAACGTGGGAAGGCAGATCGCCATCGTCCTCGACGGTATGGTGTATTCCTATCCTAACGTCAACGGCGCCATCACCGGCGGTCAGTCCTCCATCACTGGTAACTTCACCCCTGAGGAGGCCACCGACCTTGTGAACGTCCTCAAGTCCGGTAAGCTTCCCGCTCCCGCCACCATCATCCAGGAGCAGGTCGTCGGACCTTCCCTCGGTGCCAAGTCGATCAGGGCTGGTATGATCTCCTTCCTGATCGCTTTCTTGCTGGTTCTCCTTTATATGATATTCTTCTATCAGGGAGCCGGTCTCGCCGCTGACATCGCCCTTCTGTGCAATGTCCTGCTGCTCTTCGGAGTTCTCGTGTCGTTCGGAGCTGTCCTGACCCTGCCAGGTATCGCTGGTCTCGTCTTGACGATGGGTATGGCTGTTGACGCCAACGTTATTATATATGAACGTATCAAGGAGGAGCTTGCCGCCGGCAAGGGCCTGAGCAAGGCTGTGGCTGACGGTTACAAGAACGCTTACTCCGCCATCATCGACGGTCAGGTCACTACCCTCCTTACCGGTATCGTTCTCTTCATCTTCGGTTCCGGTCCTGTCCAGGGCTTCGCCACCACGCTCATCATCGGTATCATCACCTCTGTTCTCACCTCTATCTTCATCACCCGTCTTATCTTTGACGACCGTATCAAGAAGGGCAAGAACATCACGTTCGAGAACAGCCTCACGAGGAACTTCCTCAAGAACACCCACTTCGATTTCATCAGCGCCCGCAAGGTCTCTTACATTGTCTCCGGCGTTTTGATCCTCATCTCCCTCGTGTCCATCTTCACCAAGGGCTTCACCTATGGTGTTGATTTCACTGGAGGTCGTACCTATGTGGTCCGCTTCGACAAGCCGGTCACAGCTGAGGAGATCCGTCAGGCCGCTATCGCGGAGTTCGACGGAGCTGTCGAGGTCAAGCAGTTCGGTGGTGAGAGCCAGATGAAGATCACGACCCAGTATAAGAATGATGAGGAATCCTCTGAGGTTGACGCTGAGGTCGAGGGCAAGCTCTTCAACGCTCTCGCTCCGTTCTTCGCTGAGAAGTTGACGATTGATGAATTCAAGTCAACTCTCGGGAACGCCAACGGTATCATCTCATCTGACAAGGTTGGTCCTACCATCGCTAACGACATCAAGAGGGACGCTGTGATCGCTGTTATCCTCGCCCTGATCGTTATCTTCGCTTACATCGCCTTCAGGTTCAAGGGATGGACATGGGGTCTTGGTGGAGTTGTCTCCCTGGCCCACACCGCCATCATCGTCATCGGTTTCTTCTCGTTGTTCTCCGGCATCCTGCCGTTCAACCTCGACGTTGACCAGACGTTCATCGCGGCTATCCTGACGATCATCGGATACGCTATCAATGATAACGTGGTTATCTTCGACCGTATCCGTGAGTACAGGACCCTGCATCCGAATACGGACATCAAGACCAACACGAACCTGGCTTTGAACGCGACCCTCACCCGTACGGTCAACACCTCTGTCTCCACTCTCGTGACCATGCTCGCTATCGCGATCTGGGGCGGTGAGTCCATCAGGGGTCTTGCGGTCGCCCTCATCCTCGGTATCCTGATCGGAACTTACGCTTCCATCTTCATCGGTACCCCTGTGATGTACGACGCTACCGTCGCCCGTCAGAAGAAGATTGCCGCGGCTGAGCCTGCGAAGAAGTCTTCCAAGAAGTAAGAATTATTAAGAATATTGAAGCGCCAGCCAGGTGGTTGGCGCTTTTTTTATATTTATTATATATATTTGTACGACATAATACGTTTTTAAATTAAAGATTGAAATATGAGTGAGAAATTCAGGATTGAGTCTGATTTGCTCGGTGAGCTTCAGGTTCCGGTGAACGCTTATTACGGAGTTCAGACACAGCGGGCATTGAACAATTACAAGATATCGACGACCAGGATGTGCCATTATCCTGATTATGTCATCGCGATGGCTTGCATCAAATACGCCGCCGCGAAGACTAACAAGGAGCTCGGCGCTCTTGATCCTGTCATAGCTGACGCTATCATGGAGGCCAGCAAGGAAATCATTGACGGCAAGTTCCACGATCAGTTCCCTGTCGATATGATGCAGGGCGGCGCTGGAACCTCGGTTAACATGAACGCCAATGAGGTTATCGCCAACAGGGCTCTTGAGATCATGGGACATGAGAAAGGTGAGTACAAATACTGCTCTCCTAATGACCATGTCAACTGTGCCCAGTCCACCAACGACGCTTATCCTTCAGCTTTCCGCTACGCTTTCATAAGGATGAACCGCAAGCTTGAGAAGAGCCTCAAGGATCTGATCGGCGCGTTCAAGGCCAAAGGCGAGGAATTCAAGGATGTAATCAAGATGGGCCGTACCCAGCTTCAGGACGCCGTTCCTATGACCTCCGGTCAGGAATTCCACGCTTACGCCACCAATCTTGAGGAGGAAGTCGCTAACCTTGAGAGGAATGTGAATCTTCTTTATGAGATTAATATGGGTGGGACCGCTATCGGTACAGGCCTTAACGCAAAGCCCGGTTTCGCTACCCTTTGCGCGGCCAACTTGACAGAACTCACAGGAGAGAAGTTCATCGCGGCCCCCGACCTTGTAGAGGCTACCCCTGACACAGGTGCGTATGTGAGCTACTCCGGCGCTCTCAAGAGGCTGGCTGTCAAACTTTCGAAGATATGCAATGACCTTCGTCTTATGGCTTCCGGTCCGCGTTGCGGTCTGCATGAGATCAACCTGCCTCCCAAGGCTCCAGGATCTTCAATCATGCCAGGAAAGGTCAACCCGGTTATCCCCGAGGTCACGAACCAGGTCTGCTTCAAGGTTATAGGCAATGACACGACTGTCTCCTTCGCCGCCGAGGCCGGACAGCTTCAGCTTAATGTGATGGAACCTGTTATCGCTGAGTCGATTATGGAAAGCATCACTTGGCTGACGAATGCCATGAACACTCTCCGTAAAGAGTGTGTCGAGGGCATCACCGTCAACAAGGAGCGTTGCTACGACATGGTCAAGAACAGCATCGGCATCGTCACCGCCCTTAACCCGATCATCGGCTACAAGGCCAGCACCAAGATCGCCAAGGAGGCTCTGGAGACCAACCGTTCCGTCTATGACATCGTCCTCGAGCAGGGCGTCATGACCAAGGAGGCTCTTGACAAGGCTCTCGATCCTGAGAATATGATCGGATAATCAAGTGAATGAATATAAAAGAAGCGGTGACCTTAGCTGGCCACCGCTTCTCTTATATTACCGGAAGATGTCTTATTTGATCTTCTTGTAGCCGTAGCGGGCCTCGTCGCCGAGTTCGATCTCGATCTTCATGAGGCGGTTGTACTTGGCGATACGGTCGGTCCTGCTGAGGGAACCGGTCTTGATCTGGCCGCTGTTGGTGGCGACGGCGATGTCGGCGATCGTGGTGTCCTCGGTCTCACCGGAACGGTGGGAGGTCACGGTGGTGTAGCCGTTGCGGTGGGCCATCTCGATAGCGTCGAGAGTCTCGGTCAGGGAACCGATCTGGTTGACCTTGATGAGGATGGAGTTACCAGCACCCATCTCGATACCCTTCTGGAGGTACTTGACGTTGGTGACGAAGAGGTCGTCGCCGACGAGCTGGCAGCGTCCGCCGATGGCCTTGGTGAGCTTCACCCAGCCTTCCCAGTCTTCCTCGGAGAGGCCGTCCTCGATCGAGTCGATCGGGTACTTGGTGATCAGCTGCTCCAGGTAAGCGATCTGCTCCTCGCTGGTGAGCTTCTTGCCGTTAGGATCCTTCTGCTTGCCGTCCTTAAGCTGCTTGTAGTCATAGTAGAAGGTGTCACCCTCCTTGAAGCAGAACTCGGAAGCGGCGCAGTCCATAGCGATGGTCACGTCCTTACCAGGCTCGTAGCCAGCCTTCTTGATGGCCTCGATGATGCAGTCGAGAGCGTCGTCGATACCATTGAGCTTCGGGGCGAAACCACCCTCGTCACCCACGGCGGTGGAAAGGCCGCGGCCTTTCAGAACCTTCTGGAGAGCGTGGAAAACCTCGGCTCCGATGCGGACAGCCTCAGCCTCGCAAGCGGCACCGACAGGACGGATCATGAACTCCTGGAAAGCGATGGGAGCGTCAGAGTGGGCTCCGCCATTGATGATGTTCATCATCGGGACAGGAAGGACATAAGCGTTGGTTCCGCCGATGTAGCGGTAAAGAGGAATGCCGAGATACTCAGCGGCGGCCTTGGCGACGGCGAGGCTGACGCCGAGGATGGCGTTGGCTCCGAGGTTGCTCTTGGTGGGGGTGCCGTCAAGTTCGATCATGGTCTTGTCGATAGCCCTCTGCTCGAGAGCGGACATGCCGATGATTGCGGGAGCGATCTTGTCATTGATGTTCTCAACAGCCTTGAGGACACCCTTGCCGCCGTAGCGCTTGGGATCGCCGTCACGAAGCTCAAGAGCCTCGTTCTCACCGGTGGAAGCGCCTGAAGGAACAGCCGCTGTGCCGATAATACCGCTTTCGAGGACCACCTCGGCCTCGATTGTGGGGTTGCCTCTTGAATCGAGGATCTCCCTTCCTGTAACTTGGATAATTCTCATGATTTAATGAATATTGGATTATAAATATCTCATTTCAAACCAGAAGACAAAGATAATCATTATTCCTCAATAATCGTTATCTTTGTTTTGTCATGAAAGCTAAACAACCAATCCTCTTCATTTTTGTAATCTTGAGCTGCCTTTCCGCCAGTGGCCAAGAGCGTCTTCGCAGGGACCAGAGTTTCCTTGGCGTCCACTTTGATTTCCATGCCGGTGCCGCGGACAAGAACATCGGTGCTAACACTACTCCCCAGATGGTCGGAACCATCCTGGACATGGTTCATCCGGATTACATCCAGGTTGACTGCAAAGGTCACCCCGGTTATTCAAGCTATCCGACAGAGGTGGGGAATCCAGCCCCTGGTCTTGTGACTGATCCGCTGGCTGTCTGGAGAAAGGTTACGGCTGACCGGGGAGTCGGACTTTACATGCACTATTCCGGTGTCTGGGATGCGAGAGCTGTCGAACTCCATCCGGACTGGGCAGTGAAGGATCCATCCGGAAACCCCAGTGACAGAATCACTTCCGTATTCGGCCCCTATGTTGACAAATTGCTCGTCCCCCAGCTGAAGGAACTCGCCGGGAAGTACGGTGTTGACGGAATGTGGGTTGACGGAGAATGCTGGGCGACCACCCTTGATTATGGGGAGAAAGCTGTCAGGCTCTTCAAGGAAGAAACCGGTTTCGATGCCCCGACCTCCCCGGAGGAACCTCATTGGTTCGAGTGGAAGCAGTTCTGCAGGGAGGCGTACAGGAGATACCTTCGTCACTATATCGCTGCCGTCAAGAGCGAGTACCCGGAATTCCAGATATGCAGCAACTGGGCATATACCCACCACATGTCCGAGCCTGTCTCGGCTCCAGTGGATTTTCTTTCAGGGGATTATTCCGCGAGAAACAGCGTCAACTCCGCTAGGGTGGCCGCGAGATACCTTGCCTGGCAGGGAGTGCCGTGGGACCTGATGGCCTGGGGTTTTGCTGACGTGGACAAAGTCAGATATTATAAACCATCCGCCCAGCTTATGAGAGAGGCGGCGGTGACGCTCTCCCAAGGCGGTGGTTTCCAGGCATATTACACCCAAAACAGGGACGGTTCGCTCAATGTCGATAATTTGAAGCCAATGGCTGATGTGGCCGTTTTCGCAAGGGCAAGGCAGCCTTATTGCCATCACTCCGTCTCTGTTCCGCAGGTAGCGGTCCTCGTTTCTACTTATGATTACCAGCACCGGAACGATGCCCTGTTCCCCAACACCACAGGCGGGGCAGCCGGGATTCTCGAATGCCTTCTGGAGGCCCAGTACAGCGTGGATCTTGTCGGAGAGGCCACCCTTCAGCCAGACATGAGCCGTTTCCCGCTGATCGTTGTGCCGGAGTGCGTGACCCTTTCGGAAGTCTTCAGGGATGATCTTCTGGAATATGTAAAAGCGGGCGGATCGCTCCTTGTGGCCGGAGAGAGCATGTGCGAATTCTTCTCCAAAGCCTCCGGGATCGGACTTAAAGAATCAGAATGGTTCAGCGCCGCTTTGGGTTCTGGCAAAATCGGATTCATCCCCACTCAGATCGCTGGAGATTACGAGTCCGGAAAGGGCTCGGACGGAATCAGGGCAAAGGTTAATATCCTTGTGAATGAGCTGTTTCCGGAGCCTATGGTAGAGGTCGCATCCTCTCCTTATGTGGACGTTTCCCTGAGGACCTTGAACGGAAAGCTGCAGGTTCACTTGGTGAACACCTCCGGAGACCACAGAAACACCCCTATCTTCGATTCTGTCGAACCGGTCAAAGACATCGAGGTTGCCATAAGACTTCCCGAGAAACCTTCCCGGATAGTTTGCCAGCCGGAAGGTAAAGACCTGAAATTCAAGTACAAGAACGGCAAGGTGACCTTCAAGCTACCTTCCCTCGAGATTTACGACATCATTGAGGTTGAGTAGCAGGTCGTCGATCGAGCCAACCACCTTGTCGAAGATCTTGTACATCAGCTCCGGCTCCTGTTTTTCGGGAATATAAACGATTGTCTTCAAGCCCTTTCCAGCGAACCAGCCGGCCTCTGTGTGGGCCGAGCGGCCGCATGGGAGGACCAGAACGCAGGTGTCTGCCCAAAGCATGGCGTCAAAGTCGGCCTTGAAGCCTTTCTCAGCTATGGGGTGTGTGAGGTTGCCGATATATTCATCGACACTCCATTCCAGCCAGTTCTCGGCGATGTCCGCCCAGTGGAAGCCACCAGGGTTGGCGACAGGATTACGGAAGTCGTACACTTCATGTCCAGCCTCCAGGAGTCGTCTCACGACTTCAGGCTGGTAGGGATTGCGCCAGCTTGACGCCACATAGATCTTTGCCATGACGCTAATATAGCGCTAATTTGTATTAAATGAAACCCTTCTCTTTCGCTTTTGAGATAAGTTCAGCGGTGTTGGCGGCCTCAAATTTCTCAAGGAGTTTCTTGCGGTGCCATTTGATGGTGGCCAAAGACAAAAACACCTTGTCGGCAATTTGCTGGCTTGTCAAGCCCTCGGCGATCAGAGGCAGGATCTCGGATTCCCTTGCTGTCAGGACTGATTCACTATCTTTGTAAGAAACGGCTATATCGTCTTCTTCTCCCAGGGCTTCATCGATCGCCTCGTCCGCCGCGTCCCTTTGCCTGCGGAATATCCAAGCCTTTCTCAGCGCGGCCGCGAGAATTATGGTCAGCAGAGCCAGAAGTATAGCTGTTAAAGTGATGGTTCTCAATTGTTTCTTCTGCAGCGAAAGCACCTGTCCCATCAAGTCCAAAGTCTCAATCCTGGACCTGAACTCCTGATCCTCGTGGAGAGAGTAATAGTTGTCGGCCTCTTTCAGATATTTCAGGGCTTTCCTGGTGCGTCCAAGCTCAAGATACAGGGCTCCCAGGCCGGTGTAGGCACTGGATATCTGTAGAGTGTCCCCTGACGCGAGGGCGTAATGGATGGATTTCTCGTAGTTTTCCAGGGCTTGCGGGTAGTCCTTCAGGTCAAGATAGGTCTCTCCGATATTGTGGTAAAGGATCGAGTTGCTCTCGTTCCAGCCGTAACGGTCGAATATCTCTCCTGCCATCCGGTAATATTCCATCGCCTGGGGGATCGAGTCCATCATGTTGTAAAGGTTCCCGATGGCTCCGTAAAGGCTTGAATAACTGTTGTCAGCGGTGGTCTGGCTGTAACCGTTGGGATTGTCAGGGTCGGCCGCGATCTTGGCGATCTTGTCAACATCGCGCAAGGCCGTCATGTAATAGAACATGGCGCTGTCGTATTGCTCCATCGCCCAGAAGTGCTTTCCGAGAGTCTTCTCCGCGTCCGATTTCTTCACATACCATCCTTTTCTCGAAGCGAGGGCGATCTGTTTCCGGGCGAAAAGCATGCTTCGCTCCCGGTTGATCTGGAGGTAGCCGTTCATAAGGTTGTCATAGGCGTTGATCAACCCTTCCAGTTCCTGCTCAGTGGCGTTCCCAATCTTGTCGGGAGTGTATTTCACCACTACGTTCTCCAGGGAGTCGAGGTTCTTCCGGCGGTGGTCGGTGTACTCCGCCCGAAGATTAGCGGATGTGATAGAGAGGAAAATGGCTATGGTCAGGACAGGTCGGATATTCATGTCTGAAAGATAGCAAAAAACCCTTGATCAATACTCAACAACTTAAAAATCTATCCTTTAGGATAGTTTATTCTATCCTTTCGGGTAGTGTTTTCGAGAATATGATTGACGAAATTCGCGATAATAAGATGTCAATGAACATGCGACCGACAGATCCGAAAAGAATCATTTTGAACAAAAAGGAGACAAGGATCCTTTCCCTTATCGCTGAAGGAAAGACAAGTCCACAGATTGCTGAGATCATGATCTTGAGCCTTCCGACCATCAAATGGTACCGGAAAAGGCTGAAGGAGAAGTTTGAGGCTGAGACCACCGTCGAGATGGTAAGCAAGGCCATCAAGGCCGGAATAATCTGAATTCATATTAATGACTAATCCTTTAAAATAGATGGCAATGAGACGTTTACTTGTTTTGATTATGAGTTTGGCTTGCGCTCTGGCCCTGGTCTCCTGCGGGGGAAAGGGCGGCAAGAAGGCCAGTAGTGCCGTCACAGAGGACGGTAAGGTGGACCTTGAGAAGGTCGCCGAGAAGATGATCAAGGAAGCCTTCGAGGGGGACAAATACTCCAAGGAGGCCGCCGAGTACTATTTCAAGAAGAACGAGGGCATCAAGTTCTCGGACCTGGTTCCAGAGTACAAGCTCAATGAGACCAGCAAGTACACTTATTATGGTGATGATCACGATGTGCTCGCGAACTTCAAGATCCAGGACGGTGACACTTACACCAAGGAACAGCACGAGAACAATGTGCGTCGGATCTATGCCGTGACGAAAAAAGTCGCTGACAACGGGATCAATGTCTATGGTTTCGAGGACAAGTCCGACAAGGACGAGGCCTATTCCGAGAAGGATCTGGAGCAAATGATAAAGGATAATGCCGGCTCCAAGATTCTCGGCATCGAGATCTACATCGGCGATTATGGCTGGTCGTTCCTAAGGGACGGAGTCCTTCACCGCTGCGAAGTCAGCCTCCTGGAGAAGAACGACACGAAGCTTGGCTATTCCGTGAAAATGTACAAAGGACTCCAGAAGAGCTTCGACGAGACAATGAAAGAAGCCGAGAAAGCCCTTGAGGATCCTGAGGTCCAGAAGCAGCTTGAGAAGGCTCTGAAAGATGCGGCCAAGTAAGGTTTCAAGGCAATCTGAAACTCTACAAGTGGTTGTATAGTCCTTTTTAAAAACTCTACAATTACTCTATATCATCCCTATTTGAAGGGCCTGTACGGCATGTACAGGCCCTTTTGTTTCTCTACATAGTTTTGTTTTTATGGCGAAAAACACTATAATTACAAAAGATCAGTACGGGTATGGGACTTTTCGATATATTCTCCAAAAAGAAAGCCGATGGCCTTGTGGGAAGCATGGACAAGCTTCTGGGCATTGTTGACCAGTCGCTCCTTGTCTTCAGGGATGGTGTCAAGAATTACCTCTACAATGACGAGTCGTCCTTTGTGGACAACCTTTCGTCCATGGCTTCGCTGGAGGCTGAGGCCGGGGCCAGGATCAGGGAGATTGAGAGCACCCTGTATTCCCGGGGGTATCTCATCCGTTCCAGGGGAGACATCATGAGGCTACTCGAGAGATTTGACCATATTATATCTATTATAAGTGTGGACTTGGTCCAGTTCGAGATCGAGAATCCCAAGATTCCGGCGGAGCTGAGGAAGGAGTTCCTCAAGCTCAGTGAGCTTGCCTCAATGGCGGTCGAGAGCACCATTCCGGGATCGAAGGCTTACTTCACCCAGCCCGAGGATGTGGCCGAGACCACCGAGCGGGTTTACTTCTACGAGAAAGAGGCCGTGAAGCTCTCCCAGTCCATCAAGCGCACGGTTTTTCATGACATGGTCGATGAGCTTAAGCTGAGTGAGAAATTCCATCTGAGGTATTTCGCCCTGCACATCGAGGATCTTGCCAAAGCGGCAGTCAAGGTCGCTGAGCAGCTCTCGGTGATGGCGATCAAAAGAGCCCTGTGACAAATCATGGATATCCTTGTTTACGTCATATTCTCCACCTTGCTGGCTGGTTCCCTGGCTGTTCTGAGGGATCTGCCGGTCGTCAACGGGGCCGTCCTGGCTTCAGGGGCTGGAGAAAGGCTTTCGACAAGGTTTTTCTGGCCATTTGTCCTGTTGGCAGGTCTCGCCGCCCCATGTCTGGTGGCCGGCGACCCTATTTCGGATGCCGCGATCAATATACTCAGCCCATCCTCGACCACTGACATTCTTCCCGTCGGCTTGGCCACTGCGATATCGGTAATAGTGGCGGGGCGTTTTGGCCGTTATTTTGCCGTACCTTTCGCTTTCATTGCCTCACTTGCCGGTGTCTCGCTAGCGAACACAGGTAACTTGAACTTCATCGTGGCCGGTTCCTACCTGTTTTCGTGGGTGGCGGCACCTGTTTTGTGCGCGTTGCTAGCGGCTGGTATATACCGGGTTTACACTTTGGCCTTGAGAAACAAGAAGACCCATCTCGCGGTACTGGACGCCCGTCTTCTTGGAATATCGATGATAGCCTCATTCCTCCTTCTCGCGGCCTTTGCCGTCAATTATTCCTTGTTGTTCTCATATCTCACTCAGGCGACTCCTGCCCCTGCCTGGGTCAGGATCCTGACTTCATGCGGATGTGTGGTCCTCCTATACCTTCTGATGCGGAAAGAGGTTTCCATCGACACATGGAATATTTCTGATTATGAGCTAGATATCAATTCCCAGTCGATATCTTCAGTGATCCTTTCGATGGCGGTTGTCCTTGCCCTGTTCTCAAGTCCCTTGCCGGGAAAGATCGGAATGGCGGCGACCCCGCTACCGGTCGGGATCCTGTTCGTGTCCGCCCTTATAGGAATAAGCGTGATCCGCCAGCGGGCGCTCACGGAAACCAAAGTCATAGCGGGGACCTTTGTCTCGGCCGCTCTGGCTCCGGTCCTGGCCTTCATGCTCTCATATTGCCTTGCCAAGGTCGTTGACGGGACCGCCATCGGTTCCTTTATCGCCCTCACGCTCACCGCTATTGGCTTTTGCATGACGTTGTTTTTCCGCTGGCAGGGCGGCAGGGACATCCAGAAGCGGATTCTCAGGGCGAGAGAGAGCCAGCTTTACAGTACCAGGCGGTCGTTGTCAGCCCTTGAGGTAAAAGCGGAAATGACTGAGAAAGACCTTCTTAACAAACTGGACATAAAGAGGAAGGAACTCGTGGATTTCGCCGTGGGCATCGGGGACCAGAAACGGTTCATGGAGAGCTTCTATGAGGATCTCAAAGAGGTTCGGGCCCTGCCTGACGGGCAGGAGAAAGACGCCCGGACAGACTCTTTGCTGTCCTCTATGAGGGAAAGGATGTATTTCACGAGCGAGATGAACGACTTCTATGCCCGTAGCGAGGTACTTCACAGGGATTTCAACCTGCGCCTCTCGGAGGCATATCCCAACCTCACCGAAAACGAGAGGAAACTCGCGAATCTTCTCCGCCAGGGATTCTCCTCCAAGTACATAGCCTCGCTGATGAATATAGCCCCCAAAAGCGTGGAGATCAACCGTTACCGCCTGCGCTGCAAGCTGGGTCTCCAAAGAAGTGACAACCTTATCAAATTCATAAGAGCGATTTAACTACAATAACATTTATCCTAACCAATTATGCGTAAGATAATTTTAATAGTCGCGACGCTGCTGCTGGTAGTTCCGGCGGCCACCGCGCAACAAAGAGTCAAGTACAACCAGTACGGTGTACAGGTAAAATCCGACAGGCTTGACGTTGAGGCTCAGGACGGAATCCTTGTCCTGGAGTCTCCGGCAAGTGGTTACAAGCTGTGGTTTGATATCCGCGCGCAAGCTGACGGGGCAGTGTTTTTCGGCGCTCCCGACTATGCCGACAAGATCGGCAACGGTGTCCAGATCCGCAGGGCCCGTTTCGCGGTCAAAGGCCAGATCGATGAGAATTGGTACGGAGAGTTCGATATGGATCTCGCCAACGGCCTTGCCGAGCTGAAGGATGCCATCGTCCGTTATACAGGTGTCCCCAACCTGGATCTCCAGGTAGGAAACTTCAAGGAGAACTTCTCTATCCAGAGGAACACGACCTCCCGTTACCTCCAGTTCATGGAGCGCCCTATGGTCTGCTCGGCCCTGTCACCGTCCCGTCATCTTGGATTCAACGCCAAGTACGCCAAGGATTGGATCTGGTTCTCCGCCGGAGCGTTCTCTCAGGTGATCGCCGGACAGGAGGAATGGACCAATGTGGCAGACAACAACAAGGATTTCGGCCGCAGCTCAGGTTATTCCCTTACCACCAAGCTGGTCTTTCGTCCCCTGTACAAGCTTGACAACGCCAGCCTCCACATCGGTGCGGCATATTCCTACAGGACAACGACCACCGACCTTGCCACCGGCGAGTGGGGCACATACAGGGCAAGCGCGCGTAACTCCACGAGCATCAACCGCAAGAAGTACATCGACACCAATAACCTTCCCGGCTTCGACCACAACAATCTCTGGACTGTCGAGCTGGCCGGTCACTGGGGCGGACTGCGCTATGAGGCCGCTTATATTGGCGACAACGTCCATTTCAAGCCGGAAGCCGCTGATCCCGAGACCAAGAACTTCGGTGGATGGTACGCCCAGGCGGGCTATCTGCTCTTCGGCGGAAAGCAGCGCTATGACTCAATGGGTGGCAAGTACACCAAGGTGGAGCGCGCCCACGACTGGGGCGACATCGAGCTCTGCGCCCGTTACGAGACTTGCAACCTCAATTTCGGCAATGTCTATGGTGGAGCGGCTGAGGCTTACACCCTTGGTCTCAACTACTGGGTGAACGAGAATGTCAAGATGCAGCTGAACTACCAGTTCAACAACAACGACCGTTACGCTAACGGTAAGGGCAAGCTCAATGTCGGCAAAGATTCGGCAGGACAGCCTACCAAAGACTACACCAAGGTTGCTACCCCTACCGGAAAGGCGGGAGTTGATTACCACATGCTGGCTCTTCGCTTCGAGATCGACTTCTAGTAAAACCACATTAAGAAATAATTGATTATGAAAAAGATACTTTTATTATCGGCGGCTCTCATCGCTCTTTTCGGATGCGTTGAAGACAAGATGTTCGAAGGCCCGTCAAGCATCGACAAGGTGGCGTTCACTCCAGAGGCACCGACCTCAATCGCTCCTGTCAATGTGACCGCGACGGTTTCAGGACTGCAGGCTGTGACATCGGCCACGCTCAACTACAACGGGAATAACGTCCAGATGACCGGTTCCGGAACCCAGTTCACCGCCACGATCCCGGCGATGGCTGACGGCACCGAGGTCAATTTCACGATAACTGTCAACAATGAGGCCGGTTTCGCGACCACTTCAGACAAGTTCTCCTACAAGGTCGGCGATCCGGCCACCGACTGGACCAAGTTGAGGCTCAACGAGGTCTATGGCGCAGGAGCAGATGAGGAGAAATTCTTCGAGCTGTACAATGCCGGGGACTTCCCGATCAAGCTCACGGGGGTCACGATCAACAAGGATGAGGAGTTGACTTGGACCGGAATAGACGGCGAGGTCGTCCCGGCAAAGGGCTACTTCGCCATTGTCGGCGGCAAGGGAACTACCCCCAGGGGATTCAAGAGCGGTTTCTCCGCCAAGAAGAGCGTGCTTATCGAGCTTTTCGACACGAAGGGCAACAAGATCGACTTCTTCCAGAGGGGCGAGAAGATGGATACCGGTGAGTGGGGAGCCTCCCTGTCCAACAACAAGGGCTCCTGGAGCCGTATCCCTGACGGCAGCGGCAAGTGGATGCAGACCGAGAAGTTCACTCCCGGCGAGGCGAACAGCACAAGCGGCACCGATGACCCGGATGTGAAGCAATAGACGTTTAACTTAAATATCAATAATATGGCAGAACTTAAAATCGGCGAGCAGAGCAAGCCTCGCTTTGAATTCCGTAGTTTCGGGCAGAACTTTTGTGAGGCCCACAAGAGAATGGCGCGTCTTTCCGTCCCCGTGCCGGAGAAGGTCTGGGAGCGTACAAGCGACGAGATATACATCATCTCCGCCAAGAACGACATCAACAACACCAAGATCCGCAATGGCAAGATGGACATCAAGACCTATGTCCAGACAGTAGATGGCCTCGAGCAGTGGAACCCGCTGATGAAAGGGGAGTTCCCTATTTCAAGGGAGGTTCTTGAAAAAGAGGTTTTCCCTGCTTTCATGGTAGAGATGCCCGCTTTGACAAAAGACACCTACACCTATGATGAATTCATCGCCATGGTCAAGGCTTGCCCCGACCTGGCCGCCGTCAGGGTCCACAAGCAGCGCTTCGGCTACATGGTCAACGACACCATCTGCGAGGTGGGCAACGTGCTCATCAACGGAGCAAAAGTGGTCACGATCAATTCCGAGTCCACGGAGATCGAGGACATCAAGAAGACCATAGCCGATTGCGGTCTCGAGGGTGTTGAGAACATCAATTACCTCCAGGCCATCAAGAGGGTCATCGGCATGATAGATAAACCTTTAGCAAACGAGTAATATTATGGGTCAGGAAATAGAGAAGAAATTCTTGGTCAAGGGAGACTTCAAGGATGAGGCCTTCAAGGCCACGCGTATCACCCAGGGTTACCTCTGCAGCGTCCCCGAGAGGACTGTCCGCGTCAGGGTAAAGGGCGACAAGGGATTCATCACCGTAAAGGGCATCGGCAACGCCTCCGGAGCCTCACGCTTCGAGTGGGAGAAGGAGATCCCTGTTGACGAAGTCAAGGCTCTGCTGGATCTCGCCGAGCCCGGTGTCATCGACAAGACGCGCTATCTCGTCAAGAACACTGACGGCAAGCACACTTGGGAAGTCGATGAGTTCTATGGCGACAACGACGGCCTGACGGTCGCCGAGGTCGAGCTCGCCGACGAGAATGACACTTTCGACAAGCCCGCCTGGCTTGGCGAGGAGGTCACCGGCGATCCCAAGTACTATAACTCCATGTTGATGAAGAACCCTTACAAGAACTGGAAGTAACCATGGCGACAGATATCGGGACAAAGGCGGCGACCGCGTTCGATCCGCTGGACATGAACAATTACAAGATCGAGAAGCTGCCCAAGATGCGGAAATCCAAATTCGAGGTTTGGATGGCCCGTCTTGGCGGGCCCCTGGCTATCGTCGCCTTTGTCTGGATATGCTGGTTCTGCCATATCGGCTTCATCGACAACCTGGACACCACATCTCTTGCGGCGACAGCCCAGAAAAGGCTTGGGGTCCTCGGCCTGGACGGGTTCATCCGGGCCAATTACGCCATGCTGGCGATATTCGTAGCCAGCCTTATCCTATGGATGACGGAGGCCCTTCCAAACTATCTGACCTCTCTGATCCTGATCCTGGGAGTCGTCTTGTTCAACGTGACCACCCAGAAAGAGGCTCTCGCACAACTCGGTCACCCAGTGATGTGGCTGAATATCCTCAGTTTCGTGCTGGCCTCCATGCTTGTCAAGACACAGTTCGCCAAGCGGTTCGCCCTGGCTTTCGTGATTAAGTTCGGCCGTAGCGCGAAGGGGGTGCTGTGGAGTTTCCTATTGATCAACCTCGTCCTGTCGGCCTTCATCTCGGCCACCACAGTCAAGGCTACCATCATGCTGCCTATCTTCATGGTGATCTGCGCGATTTACGGAGCCTCTGACGGGCATAGGAATAACTTTGGGCGTAACTTGGTGATCCAGAACTTGTTCCAGGTCAATATCGGAGCGAACGCCTTCTACACCGGGTCCGGGGCCCACCTTCTCGCGATATCCCTTATCGCCGGCTTCCTTGGATCTTGCGACTTCGGTTACTCAGACTGGCTCATAGCTGTCGGCCCGATGAGCGTGATCATCCTGGTCGTGGGACTCCTGATGGGAATGTACGTGTTCTTTCCGATGAGGAAGGAAGAGCAAAAACCCCAGATCGAGGGCGGAATCGAGAGACTTAAAGTCGAGCTGGACGCGATGGGAAAGATGAGCGCCCAGGAATGGAGGGCGGTCAGCATATTCCTGGTAGTCCTCTTCCTATGGGTCACGAAAGGCACTTTCCACAATATTGACGAGACCATCGTCGCCCTGATCGGAGCGGTTCTCGCCCTGCTTCCAGGAATAGGGGTCGTGAAGTGGAACGACGTTGACATCCCCTGGCACCTGATGCTCTTCTCCGCGGGAGCGTATGTCCTCGGAAGCGGCCTGAACGCCACTGACCTTCCCAACACCATGGTCAACGCCGCATTCGACTCGATGGGGATAACCTCGGACACGCCGTTCTGGGTGCTGTACGTGATACTCACTTTCCTGATGATGTATTCGGGGCTGGTGTTCCAGAGCAAGACCATCCGCACGATGGTTTTCGTGCCGATAGCCCTTGGTGTTGAGCAGCGTTTCGGGTTCATGCCCATGAGCCTGGCCCTTCCCGTCTCGATGCTAATCGAGCATTGCTATGTGCTGCCCTTCAACAGCAAGCCTGCGGCGCTTCTATATAATACAAACCAATATAGCCAGACGGACGCGTTCAAGTTCGGAATCACGATGATGACTTTTTCCTGGTTCCTCATCCTGCTCTTTGGGCAGACGCTCCTCAAGTGGCTGCACATCACTCCTGGATTATTCTAAACTGACAATGATATGACAATAGATTGGAATTTTATACTGAGGCTGCTGGTTGCAGGTCTCCTGGGCGGGGCGATAGGTTTCGAGCGGGAGTTCAGGGCCAAGGAAGCCGGGGTCCGCACCCATTTCATAGTCGCTCTCGGCAGCGCGTTGTTCATGATTATTTCCCAATATGCCTTCTCGGGGCAATATGACCATTCCAGGGTCGCCGCTCAGGTCGTCTCCGGAATCGGTTTCATCGGGGCAGGAGTGATCATATTCCAGAAAAACGTGGTAAGGGGCATCACCACCGCTGCCGGTCTGTGGGTCGCCGCTGCCATAGGCCTCGCCTGTGGC
This sequence comes from uncultured Bacteroidia bacterium, assembly GCA_902785825.1. GTDB lineage: Bacteria > Bacteroidota > Bacteroidia > Bacteroidales > UBA932 > Cryptobacteroides. Next base: position 24,089 of record CACZZZ010000009.1, on the reverse strand, counting down.
GCCGGAATGTACCCCATCGCCATAGCGGCCATGCTCCTTACGGTAATATGCCTTGAAGCCATGCATTTCATAACCAGCAAATACAGCGAGCGGATAATCACCGTCTCCCTGTCCCCGGTCTCTTCTGAGAGGCTGTTGGAGTTCATGGATTCCGCCAAGGCCAAGAAGATAGAGATCGATTCTTTCATCGTGGCCGACGAGAAAGCCATCCTTCAAGTCCGTACAAAGCTTCTGAAAAGCACTGAGACCTCAAAGAAAATACTCACCCTCGCCAAAGACCTTAGGGTGGAAATCTCCTGATAACTAGCAGAACCGCAACTCGAAGACGGTTTGACTGTCATCGCTGCGAGTCAGCTCGATAGTGCCGTTATGGTTGCGCATGATCTGGCGGGAGATGCTCAGGCCTATTCCCGAACCTTCTTTCTTTGTGGTGTAGAACGGTATGAATATCTGCTCCTGCCCGCTGACAGGGATAGGATCTCCGTCGTTGGCCACATCGATGATCACATCGTCCTCATCGCCCATCCTGGCGGAGATGTCGATATGCTTCGCACCGGCTTGCAGGGCGTTCTTTATGAGATTGATCAATATTTGGGAGATCTGACCCTCGTCAGCGTAAATCATCAGATCCTCCTCTTCCAGCTTGTACTGGCAAACGGCTCCGAGGGAGGCTGTATATTCACTGTTCAGACTGATGACACTCTCAATTAACTCCCTGAGATCCAACGCCTTCCTGATTGGCTTTGCCACTCCGGAGAGTTCCCGGTAGGTCTGCACAAAACCGATAAGGTTCTTGGAGGAATCCGAGATCGTCTCCAGTCCCGCCTTGATGTCAAGGTCGCTGTGGCCGTTCTCGTCAACTGACTTGGCCAGGGCATCACTCAACGAGGAGATAGGGGAAACCGTGTTCATGATCTCATGCGTGAGGACCCTGATGAGTTTTGTCCAGGAATCCTGCTCGTGCTGCTGACGCTGGCGCTCGAAAATAGTCCTTATTCGGTTTAGGGTACGGTTGAGCTTATTGGAATCCTTGAACCGGAAGTTCAGTTCGCCGTCCTCCAGCGCGTCCATCATGTACGCCACTTTCCGGATCGTCCTCTGGCGGGTTCGTATTATCGCTATCACCGCTGCTACAGTGGCGACGATGACGCAGAGGATTATGATTTGCCAAGTGGACATCAGAGGCCGTATTTCTTCAGTTTCGCGTAAAAGGTAGGCCGGCTCACACCAAGCATTTTGGCGGCGGCGGAGATGTTGCCTCCTGTACGATCCATGGCCTGCCGGACCAAGCGTTCCTCATCTTCGGCAAGGAATTCCCGACCAAGGCTGGAATGACTTGCCCCATCTATCTGTATGTCATTGGCCGTCAGAGTCCTCGCCTCACTCAGGATGACAGCCTTCTCGATCACGTTCTGGAGCTCCCGGATATTCCCGCTCCATCGCTGGGCCTTAAGAATCTCGGCGGCGCCGCTGTCCAGTCCGGTAAGCTGGCGGTGATATTTCTTGGCGAACTCGCTGATGAACCTTTCCGCCAAGGGGATGATGTCTTCCGGGCGTTCCCTCAGGGGAGGGAGGGCAATATGGACAGTGTTGATCCGGTAATACAGGTCCTCCCGGAACCTGCCTTCCCGCACCAACGCCTCCAGGTCCATGTTCGTGGCGCAGATCAGACGGATATTCACAGGCCTTGCCTCAGAGCCACCCACACGGATGACGCTGCGGTTTTGGATCACCCTCAGGAGTTTCGCTTGAAGGTGTAAAGGAATATTCCCGATCTCGTCAAGGAAGAGCGTACCGCCATCTGCCTGCTCGAATTTGCCGACATGATCAGTGTGGGCGTCCGTGAAAGCGCCTTTCACGTGGCCGAACAGCTCGCTCTCGAAGAGAGTCTCTGTGATGGCGCCTGCGTCCACCGCAACCATCTGTCTATCGCTACGGAGGCTGTGGGCGTGGATCTCCCTTGCCAGAACGTCTTTTCCTGTGCCGTTCTCTCCGGTGATCAGGACCGTGGCGTCGGTGGGAGCGATCTTGTCCAGGGTCTTGCGGATGGCCTTCATGGCGGGGCTTGTACCCCAGAACATGGGATTGCCGGTCGAGCCGGCAATGACGTTCCCGGTCGAGCCTTCCGTCATGCCCGACCCCGATCGGGCATCCCTCCCCATAGCCTTCCGGGCCTTATCCCGGGCAGCTGTCAAAGTCGCCACCAACTTGTCGTTGTCCCAGGGCTTGACGATGAAGTCGAAAGCGCCCCGTTTCATTCCCTCGACTGCCAGCTGGATGTCGGCGTAGGCGGTGAACAGCACAACCTCCACATCCGGGGCCATTTTCTTTATCTCTCCTGCCCAGTAAAGCCCCTCATTGCCGGTGTTTATGCTGGTGTTGAAATTCATGTCAAGAAGCACCACATCCGGCCTGAAACTCTCCAAGGTTGAGACCAGGGTCGCTGGCGAAGCTATTGTCTCCACCGCATCGAAACACATGGGCAGCAATATTTTAAGTGCCTGTCTGATCCCCAGGTTGTCGTCCACGACAAGTATTTTACCGCTCTTTTTCATCATAAGAAAACAAGGCTGAACCCGTCAAAGTTAAATATAAAATGATTATATTTGAAAACTTAGTCGTAAAATGCAGAACATTATGAAAAGAATCATCACTACCGTCGCCCTTGCTTGTGTGGCGCTCCTGGCCTTCGGTCAGAAACAGTCAATCATCCGTCCCAGAATTGAGCTTGTGGAAGTGGAGACCGAAATCGATGAGGCCTTTACTACAGAGTTGGAAGTTTTCTACATGAATGATGAGAATCCCCGCATGTACTACCTCTCACTCGGACATCTCGGGGTTGGTACTGACATAATCCAGGTCCAGTTTGATCCTGTCTTCGAGTTGTTTATCCCCCTTGGTGGCACTCTTGATGAGGCGATAGCTAAGATGCAGGAAATCAAGAATTTCTATAAAGCTCCCAGGAAGTCAACCATGGAACTCAACGGTTGCTTCGCCGTGGCATATCCGAACAACGAGATCATACCTGTCAAGGTCACCAGAAGGCAGTTTGTGACCAAGGTCTTGGAGTTCAGCCTGCCCACCGAAGGCACTCAGCCACTCGTCCGTGCAACACATATCGGCAAGAATGATTTCGGAAGTTTGCTGAGCTCGCTTAAGCTTTACAAGAAGCTGCATCCGAAAGAGAAGTAAGCCAGGATTCTGGCTCATACCCTAAAAGTGTAAAGGACTTTACAGAAAAGTGTAAAGTCCTTTACACTTTTTACACTCGTCATATTTCCGGAAATTATTGATAAACAACATTTTAGCTTCAATGGCACGGAAAATGTCTTCTTTTGGAGCGAAAGTGTAAATGTAAAATTAGGATATGACGAGAAAAACCCTTTTTATAGCTTTTATTTGTGTGTATTTAGTGATGACTCTTGGGTTCCAGGTAGCTTCCCGGGCCCAGGAGTCTTCAAAGCCGATGACTCTGAAAGAGTGTATGGAGTACGCCATCTCGAACTCCACGAAGATGAGGATCCAGCAGGCATCTTCCAGCGACGCGAGGATCGCCCGCCGGGACGCCATCCTTCAGGCTTTTACTCCGAGTCTCAGCACCGGGACGAACGCTTATTACAACTTCGGACGTTCGATCGACCCGCAGACCAACACTTATTTCACCCAGACCTCTTTCCACAATGGCTACAGCCTCAGTGCGGGAATTGATCTTTTCGACGGATTCTCAGCTGTCAACAATCTGAAAATATCCAAGACTGGCCTCGCGATCAGCGAGTCGCAGGAGAGGCAAGTCGAGGCTGACATCTGCCTGGCGGTGATGGAGGCATATTACAATGTCGTGTACTACAAGCGTTTGGTAGGCATCTACGAGGAGCAGATCGGAACCGCGGAGATGGCTCTCCGCAAAGCCGAGAAGCAGGAGGAACTTGGGCAAAAAGGCCATGCGGATGTGGTGCAGATGCGCTCCGAGCTGGCCGACAGGCAATATGACCTCACCAACATGAGGAATTCATATAAGGATCAGCTGATGACGCTGGGGGACTTGATGTTCTGGCCGGTGGAGGAGGAGCTTGTGATTGACACGGATGTCAGATCCTTCGCTCCCGCTCAGGATGACACAATAGAAGAATCTATCGTCTCCTACGCCCTGGAAAACAACCCGCAGCTCCTGATTGCCGAAGGCACGATGCTCAATGCGAAGCGTGAGCTCAACACGACCAAATGGCAGTTGATCCCTTCCTTGAGCGTGTACGGCGGCTGGAGCACAACCTATTACACTTATGCCGGATCCCAGACAGCTTCTTTCAGGGACCAGCTAAAGAATAATGGCGGACAATATGTCCAGATGTCGATGTCGATCCCGATTTGGGGCAGGATGCAGAAACAGTCGAGAATAGCCAAGCAGCGTAATGCCCTGGCTAAGGCCACTGCTGAGTACGACCAGAAGCGCAGGGATGTGGAGAGCGAGGTCAGAAGGGCAGTCCAGGACCGTGACGGCAGCGAGGCGGCCTACGAGCAGGCGCGTTACAAGTCCGAGATCCAAGAGGAGGCTTATAACCTCAACCTCAAGAAGATGGAGCAGGGACTGATCTCGCCTCTCGAGCTTCAGACAGCGACGAACAATTACCTGAAATCAAAGGCGGACGAGATGAACAGCCAGTTCAAGTATCTCATCAAGGATGCCGTCGTCAAGTACTATAGTGGAATTGAATATATCAACCAATAATATGGATAAGATCATCGAGAAGAAAACAGGTTGGAGAGTGGCGTTCACAAAGAAGGCAGTGCCGTGGTGGCTTGGAGCGCTTTTGGGAATATTCATAATCTATCTCATCGCACGTCCCAACAACAAGACCCTGCGGGTGGACAAGGACACTTTGACCGTCAGCGCGGCCACCAGGGGAGAGTTCAACGACTACATCCGGGTCAGCGGCCGGGTACAGCCAATGACGACTATCCAGCTCTCCCCTCAAGAGGGTGGAATAGTCCAGTCTATCTTGATCGAAGAAGGTTCCAAGGTCAGGGCTGGGGATCCGATTCTTGTGCTGAGCAACGACAACCTTGACCTTCAGATTCTGAATGCCGAGGCGGAACTCGCTGAGAAAGAGAACATTCTGCGAAACACTCAGATCCAGATGGAGCAGCAGAAACTGGACGTGCGTCAGAACGAGCTGGAGTACGGGACTAATGTCGAGAAACTCCACAGGGCTTACGAGCAGCAGAAGGCTCTCTACGATGACAAGCTGATCGCCAAAGAGGAGTACCTTAAGGCCAAGGAGGATTATGAGCTCGCGATCAAGAAATATGACCTCATCCGCGAGCGCTCCCGTCAGGATAGCCTCTATCGCGGGACCCAGGTTGACAGGATGGAGGAGAGCCTTGAGAACATGCTCTTGAACATGCACATGATCCGCAAGCGCAAGGACAACCTCATCGTGAAGGCCCCGATCGACGGAGAGCTTGGACTGCTGGACGTGGTCCTCGGACAGAGCATCGCCAGCGGCACGAAGATCGGCCAGATCAATTCTGTCGGGACTTATAAGGTTGAGGCACAGATAGATGAGCATTACATCGACAGGGTCGTATCCGGCCTTGAAGCCACTTTCGAGCGTCAGGGCGAGACCTTCTCTACGGTCATCCGCAAGGTCTATCCTGAGGTGCGTGACGGCAAGTTCAAGGCGGATTTCAAGTTTGACGGCGAGCAGCCGGACAACATCCGCGCCGGCCAGACATATTACCTCAACCTCCAGCTTGGCCAGCCTGAGGAAGCGGTCATCATCCCGCGCGGCACCTTCTACCAGAAGACCGGAGGAAAATGGATCTATGTGGTCAGCAAGGATGGCAACAAGGCCGTCAAGAGGGAGATTCGCATCGGGAGGCAAAACCCTCAGTATTACGAGGTTCTGGAGGGTTTGGAGCCTGGCGAGAAGGTCATCACTTCGGGCTATGACACTTATGGCGACTCTGATGTGCTGGTGTTTTAATTCAAAGATATGAGAATATTCAAGACAACTTGGATTTCGGCGCTGATGAACATCATCGGGTTGGGAATAGCGTTCGCGGTGTTCCTGATCCTGATGAGTCAGGTCTGGTGGGACTACCGATATGACCGGTTCAAAGGCGGGAAAGATGTCTATATAGTTGAAAACTTATCATCTTTTGATGGTAATTTCTCTCCCATGGTCATGCGTCCCGCGGTGCAGAAGATAAAGGACTGTTCCCCGGACATAGTAGCCGCCTGTGACTTTTTCGGGAGGAAAGGCGACCAGCTCGGAATAATCCAGATTAAAGGAAAGAGCGGAGAATATGAGCGGGTCAAAGGCATCAATTACGGAATAACAGAGACTTCCGTCATTGATGTTTTCAACATAACCTTGCTGGTCGGACGAAAGGAAGATTTCGCGGCCGCTGGTGACGCTCTTGTCTCTGAGTCGGCTGCGGAGCTCTACTTCCCCGGCAGGAATCCTATAGGTGAGATCTTTTACAATAAATTCGGCAGGTCCGAGTGCAGGGTCGTAGGCATCTACAAAGACAGGAAAGAGAACGAGACCATGGTAAATGGAATCCTGATCCATGAAGGTGATACTGACCTGGAGTTTCCAAACTACAATCCTCACATGTGTTATGTGAAACTCGCTCACGGAGCCGACGTCCGTTCCGTCAGTGATGCCGTGCGGAAGGTCAAGGTCTTTAGTGAGGACACGGAATACCGTATCACCAAACTGCACTCCCATTGGTTCATGTGGGACAGCGATATTTTCGGCAACAAGACCGGTGGAAACAAGCTGATGTGCTATATCCTGCTCGCGATCGCCATCCTCTTCCTCGCGATCGCTGCCTTCAACTACATCAATTTCGCGATGGCTTCCATCCCGTTCCGTATTAAGGATATAAACACAAGAAAAGTGTATGGAGCCACCCGGCGGTCCCTTATCCTAAGGCAACTTCTCCTGGCTTTCGGAATAGTCGGAGTAGCCTTCCTGTTCGGTGTCCTCACGATGAGGACTCTTAGCGGAACCTCTTGGGCCACATTCCTTTCCGGAAGTATGGCTCCAGGGAAGAATATTCCGGTAATATTGATTGGCGGAGCTGTAGCTGTGGCAGTGGCGTTGGTTTCAGGTCTTGTTCCGGCATATTACAGCACGTCCTTCCAGCCCGCTCTGGTCTTGAAGGGTGCGTTTTCGATGACCGCGAAAGGCGGCGGACTCAGGACTGTCACGCTGATCCTTCAATATGTCCTGTCATTCATATTCATAATCTCAGCGCTTGTCCTTCAACGGCAGACCAATTTCATGGCCAAGAACAACGACCTGGGCTTTGACTACGATCTTGTGCTGAAGATGGATAGCAAGCTGTTCAGCCCGGTCAAGGAAGTGGCGGACGAGATAAGGAAGATCCCCGGAGTGGTTGACGTGACCAGGGGAGAGTCTCCTATTCAAGACAACCCGTCTTCCAGGTCGGAGATCAGGAACGAGGACAACGACAATGTGGTGCAGTTCAGCATCAGGAATGTTTCTCCTGAATATCCTGAGTTTTTCCATCTCGAACTCGTCGAAGGGAGAATGCCGCTGCCAGGGGAGAACGGAGTCGCCCTTGTCAATGAGTCTTTCGTGGAGGCATTGCCGTCATACGGAGTAGGCAAGACCATAAACAATTATAACGGTGAGGCGACAATCATCGGGGTGCTTAAGGACTTCCACGCCAGGACATTCCAGCACACCTATTCTCCGCTGGCCCTTTTCGTTGAAGACAATTCGAATTACAACTCCTTCATGATCAGGGTCCAGAAAGATGCTGACGTGAACGGCATTCTGGCCAAGTCCTCGGAGATTTACCGCAGCATAAGGAATCTTGACGAGAGTGACATTGAGACCGGTTTCCTGAACAAGGACATCGAGAAACTCTACGAGCAGGAGATCCGGCAGACCAGACTCATTAAAATGTCTTCCCTTTTATCTCTGCTAATAGCCCTGATCGGGATTCTCGGACTGGTGTGGTTCGACACCCGGTACATGCGGAAAGAGGTGGCTATCAGGAAAGTAAACGGAGCCTCATCAAAGGATATCCTCACGAAGATCAATCTTAAATATATCCTGATCGCCGGGGTAAGTTTTGTGATTGCCACTCCTCTCGCTTACGCCATAGCCCAGCGGTGGATGAGCCAGTTCGCTTTCAGAACCAATATTCCCGCATGGCTGTTCGCGGTCGCTTTCGTGGTCGTGCTGCTGATCACGCTTGCCGTGGTCACTCTCCAAAGCTGGAATACGGCCAACGCCAACCCGGTTGATAGTTTGAAGAATGAATAGTTAAATTTTTAAATACAAAACATTATGATTAAAGTTACCAACCTTTCCAAGATCTTCCGCACTGAGGAGATCGAGACCACAGCCCTTAACGGCGTCACTTTCGAAATCAAGGACGGCGAGTTCGTCGCCATCATGGGTCCTTCCGGTTGCGGTAAGTCAACCCTGCTGAACATCCTCGGTCTTCTGGACAACCCCACTTCGGGAAGTTATGAGCTTCTCGGCACAGAGGTGGGCGGACTCAAGGAGAAAGAGCGCACCAAGTTCCGCAAAGGCAACATCGGTTTCGTGTTCCAGAGCTTCAACCTGATCGAGAACATCTCCGCTTCAGAGCGCAAGGCCAAAGTCACGGAGATCATGAAGCGCATGGCCATCAGCCACCGCGCCCAGCACTTCCCGCAGCAGCTCTCCGGAGGTCAGCAGCAGAGGGTGGCTATCGCCCGTGCTGTCGTGGCCGGTCCGAAGCTGATCCTTGCTGATGAGCCTACCGGAAACTTGGATTCCAAGAACGGCAAGGAGGTGATGGACCTTCTATCTGAACTCAACCAGGAAGGCACCACCATCGTGATGGTGACCCACTCCCAGAAAGACGCTGCCCGCGCGCAGAGGACCATCGACCTCTTCGACGGCCAGATCGTCTCCGACGTTAAGAACGAGCTGTAATGAAAAGTTTCCTGAAATTCCTAAGTCGCAATAAGTTATACACCGCTGTGGAGGCGGTGGGGCTGGCCGTCAGCCTGGCGTTCGTGATCTTGATCGGCTCCTACGTGGTGCAGCACTACAAAGTGGCGCATGAGTCTCCCGAGTGGAAACGCACTTTCGTGCTGGGAAATGACGAGTTCCTGGGCCTGACCTATTGGGACAAGGAAGAACTGCAGATGAATATTCCGGAAGTGGAGGCGGCGACGCACATCGCGTTTTTGTGGGAGCCGGCCATCTATAATGGGGAAGAGGCGATTCACGCCTCCGGCATGGAGGCCGACGCCGACTTCTTCAAGGTGTTCCCGGAATATCATCTTGTGGAAGGAAGCCTGGAGGACTTTGTTGGGAAGGATGATATTCTCATCAGTGAGTCTCTGTCCAGGAAGATTGGCAAGCAAGTCGGCCAAACTCTAAAGATCGATGACGCTGATCGCATGATCAAAGGCATCTTCGCCGACTTTGACGAGACCTTCTTCATGCCCATGGACATCATCACGAATATCTCCGCCACATGGGCGGCTGAGCAGTCAAAGGCATTTAACAGCATCGGCAATTACGCCACATGGTTCCTTGTGAGAAAGGATGCGGACCTTGATGCCATGCGGTCCAAGGTGAAGGCCCTCCTGCATAAGAACTATGACTCCATCTGGCAGGCCGAAAAGGTGGATAAGTGGAAAGCTTACCGCATGGACGAAGCCTTTTTCTTCCCTGGCGCCAGCGACGGACTCATCCGCTCGGGAAACGCCCAGATGCTGCGGTTGCTGACCGTCGTGGTGTTGTTGCTCCTGCTCTCCGCCATATTCAACTATGTCAACCTCAGCCTGGCTCTCACAGGCAAAAGGGCCAAGGAAATGGCCACCAGGCGGCTTTTAGGAGCGGACAAATCCGGTATTCTCTGGAAATACATCAGTGAATCCGTGGTCTTCACAGCCATCTGTTTCGCCGCAGCCATGCTCCTTGCGGATCTGTTTGAACCAATGGTGAACAGTCTGGTCTCCACCCGTGATCCGGACGACATGTTGATGGGAACCGACACCAGCGTGCGGCTTTCATTCATGCTCACGCCGGGGTATATCCTGGCATATCTGGCAGGAATCCTGGTCCTGGGTGTCATCAACGGCCTGCTTCCCGCTTTCGCGGCCTCACGTTACCAGCCCATAGACGTGATCAGGGGCACTCTCCGGCGTCGGAACAAGATGGTACTGAGTAAAGTATTCATCGTGGTGCAGAACGTGCTTTCAGTATTTCTGATCGCGCTGGCCCTGGTGATGGAAACGCAGATGAGTCACATGCTTTCGCGGCCTATGCACTCCGCCACGGAGAACCTCTACTACATCGAATATTCCGCCCAGAACTACGATCAGATGAAGCTTTTCAAGGACAAGGTGGAGAGGCTGCCCTTTGTGACCAAAGCTGGAGTAGGAAGAGGAATACCAGGAATGATCAATATGACGGTGGGTGTCAAGGTTGACGAGGAGCATAGAGTTAGTATGCCCGTCATCCTGTGCGACTCCACCTACTTCAAACTGCTGGGGTTGGAAGTGGAGGAGGATTTCGGTCACCCTCTGACGCATTCGCTGTGGATGAGCCGTTCAGCCTTCAACGGGGCCGGAGTCTCCGACACCTCAACTGTATTCCCCCGGAAGATCAACATGAACGGTGCCCAGCCGGAGTTCATCGGAGGAGTAGTGACGGACTTTCCCACCCGCCCCGCCTCAGAAGGTGAGATCAATCCCAATGGTGGTGTCATCGTGACCCGTGTGGAAGAACTACAATATTCCAATTGTCTTCTAATAGGGACCACTGGGGAGGACAAATCTTATGAAGACCAAATCCTTCAGGCCTACAAGGAATTCCGTTTGGAGACTTTGGGTGTGGAACAGTCTGCCTGGCGGTACGGCTTCATCAAAGACATCAATCGTAAGCAGCTGATCCCTGTACGGAGGACCTTGCGCCTTGTGGAACTCTTTGCCGTGCTGGCGGTATTGATCTCCCTGCTTGGCCTGCTGGCCATGAGCACCTACTTCGCGGATGAGAACACAAAGCAGATCGCGGTGCGGAAGGTCTTTGGCAGCAATGTCTCCAACGAGACCTGGCGGACGGTCCGAAGCTACATGGTGCTGGTGGGAGTGGCTTGCATTATCGGCATTCCACTGGCCATCTGGGCCTCAAGGCTTTATCTGGAGCGGTTCGCCTACCGGATTGAGGGTTACGGCTGGGTGTTCATAGTTGCCGGTATCATCTCGCTGGCCATCGCGTTCGCGACCGTCCTCTGGCAGACCCTCAAAGCCGCCCGGACCAACCCGGCCACGGAACTGAAAAAAGAATAAATATGAGAAGTTACCTGAAATTCTTGTCACGGAACAAGTTGTACACGGCCATCGAAGCGGTGGGGCTCATAGTGAGCCTCGCCTTCGTGGTTATTATCGCCTGCTACACATGGCAGCAATTCGCGATCACGAAGGAAGCTCCTGACTATGAGAGGATTTGCGCGCTGACAGGGGCGGGAGATGAGTACCTTTCCGCTTATCCCGGGCAGCTGTCGATGGTCCATGACAGGATTCCAGAGTTTGAGAAGGGAGGTAGGATAAGTAACTATGGCACTTATGTCACTTATAATGGGAAGAAGATCCCGGGCTTTCTGGACATCTCTAATGTGGATCCGGAGATCTTCGAGTTCCTGCCCCAGGAGTTCATTTCGGGATCGGTAGAGGTTCTGAAAGACAGGAGCCAAGTCATTCTTGGGGAAAATTTCGCGCGGAAACTGTCTCCGGACATGGATCCGGTCGGTAAGACCATCATACTACTTAAAGATACCTGCGTGATAGGAGGTATCGTCAAAATCTCTGAGAACTCAATCTTAAAGGAAAGGGACGTCTATCGAGGCTTCGAAGAAAAAGACGCCCCCAGCACTTCCCCGTTTGTCACTCCGTATGACCTTATTCTTGTCCGTTTTAGGGAAGGTTCTGATTTACAAACACTCGGGCCTGTTATAGACACTATGTTCCATAAGGAATTCGCTGAATCCTATTACAGTATCAATAAACCTGAGCACAGTTTGGCAGTTCCTTTTAAGGAGTTGTATTTCTCGAAACGCATTGGCGATTCGCTGAAAAAAGGCAATCCGACGCTTGTCTATGTGCTGATCGCCGTCGGGATCCTCCTTCTGGCCTCGGCCCTGTTCAACTACATCAACCTAAGTGTTGCCCTCGCTGGAAAAAGGGCTAAGGAGATGGCCATCCGCTCGACCCTCGGAGAGTCCAAAAGGAGTATTTTATGGAGATTTGTTTCCGAAGCTATCCTGTTCGTGGCCGTTTGTCTCGCCCTCGCCATGATTCTGGCCAAAGCCATGGAACCCACATTCAACAAGTACTTGGCCGGAGACATCGGGCTCAAAGTGGCGTTCTCGCCTTGGTATCTTGCCGTTTACTCCTTGCTGGCTGTTCTGATCGGACTGATCTCCGGACTTATTCCGGCATGGATGACACTGAAGCACGATCCGGTCTCCATCATAAAGGGAGAGCAAAGGCGCCAGACAAAATCGGTGTTCTCGAAAATATTCATAGTCATCCAGAATGTCATAACGGTGGCGTTAATCTCCATGGCTCTCGTGATGGAGTTGCAATACACCCATCTTGTGAATATGCCTATAGGGGCTAACGTGGATAATCTATATTACCTGTCCAGCGGTACCGTGGGAATGGACGCTTTGGCTGCCAAACCTTACGTGGACAGGATTGGCCGGACCCAAGGATACCCAGGTAACGGTAATGTGAGCGTTAGCACAACCCTTGAGGGGAAGAAAGTGGATGTCAGACTGCTTCGTTGTGACGAGGCCGCTTTCGAGATGTTCGGGTTTGAGGTTTTGAAGGACTTCAACCTTCCTCAAAAGAATGGTTTATGGCTTACCGAAACCGCGGCGAATGTGTTCTCTTTTGACGAGGATAACCCTGTTGCGCCCGACTTTGTCAACGTGATCTGGGGTGAGATGGAAATCGCCGGAATAATCAAGGATTTTGCCCTTAAAGGCCCTTCGGAAATCGCTGGTAACCAGGTGGGTATGGTCTATGTCAGTGAGAGGATAAATGGGACTGATGTTGTGCTTGAGCTTAACCGGCTCGATCGGGACATCAGGGCAGAACTAAGGGAGATCGCTCGCCAGGAGGGCCTTAGGATCGAAGGAGATGAGGATATTGGCGAGAAGGTTTACGGATATATTCCTGAACTCATCGAAAAGACCTTGGAGAAGACGCGGAACTTCATCAGCATGATAGAGTTATTCATGCTGCTCGCGGCTCTGATCTCGCTCCTCGGACTGGTGGCCATGAGCGCCTACTATGCCGGGATGCAGACAAAGGACATCGCCGTGCGCAAGGTCTTTGGCGGAACGATCGCCTCCGAGACCCGCAGGTCAGTCTCTGAATACCTGATCCTTGTCGGAGTGGCTATCCTTATCGGGGTCCCGGTCGCGATATTCCTCTCCGAGCGTTACTTAAGGCAGTTCTACTACAGGATTGATGGCTACGGCTGGGTGTTCGTGGTCGGTGCCGTGATCGCCCTGGTGATCTCGTTCCTCGCCGTCCTCTGGCAGACCCTCCGGGCCGCCCGCACCAACCCCGCCACGGAACTGAAGAAGGAGTAATTTTAAACTAACGAATTATGAAATTATTATCACGGAACAAACTGAACACATTGGTCGAGGCGGTAGGTCTGGTCATTTCTTTCACTGTGTTCATCGTGCTGATGAGTCAGGTGTGGTACGATGTCACATTCGACAGATCATACCCTGGAAGCGGGCGGATTTATTTTTTCGAAAGGCCTCAGAGCCGTACAAGGGATCAGGCGCCTTACCAGATTCTCATGAACAGGCCCCAGATCCAGGCGATCAGGGATGCTTCTCCGGAAGTGGAGGCAGTAGGGACTATGAGCGAATCTATGCTGGTCGATCCCAACAATGACACCCCGATGGAGTTCCCTGTGGCGGCATTGGTTGATAATGATTTCGTGAATGTTTTCCCTTTCCGCATGGTGGCGGGAACGGTAAACGGTTTTGACAACCCTGAATCCCTTTTGCTGTCAGAAACCTCGGCCAAGACCTTATTCGGAGGAAGTGGCCAGGCTATAGGAAAGCATCTGAAATTGGAAAGGGGCGGGATCCAGGAAGTTACCGTCATAGGTGTGTTCAAGGATTTCCCGGTCAACTCGCTCATTGCGGGAATCGGAGCATTCGGGCAGCTTGGCGACCTGTATGCCGGGAACAATGACCCGAACTATGAGTCTTTCGAGGCTTTTGTCAAGCTCCGCAAAGGAGCGGATCCTAAGAAGATTGCCCCCGTCCTGGCAAAGGCATTCGAAAGGAACTGGGTCCTGTGGGAAGACCAGGACACTCCTTCGGACATAAGGGAACGAGTCCTGAATGATTCAAGGCTTGTCACCTTGCATTCAGTGCATTACGACCCATTCTTAAACGGTGCTGGAAGCCGTAGCCGGGACTTCATACTGACAGCCATCGCACTTATATTCCTTCTTGTCGGCCTGCTTAACGTCCTTAATCTTACTAATGCCGAGCTCCCGTTCCGCATACAGGGCAACAGCGTCCGGAAGATCTTCGGGGCTGACAACTCCCAGATTCTGGGAAAAGACCTGATGAAAGCCGCCATCCTCTGCCTGCTGTCTTTTGGAGTAGCGCTTATCATCACCATATTCGTGTCCAACTCACCTCTGGCATCATTCCTCACTGTTCCCCTTAGGATCGGAACGCTTCGTCCGGTACTCATTTGTTGCCTCCTGGTGGCATTGGCCGGATCGCTTCTTGTCACGTACCTGCCATCCCGCTATGGCAACTCCTTCTCCCCTTCCTCTGTACTGAAAGGAAGGATCAGCCTGTCAGGGAAGGGCAAGGAGTTCAGGACAGGAACCTTGGCCCTTCAATTCCTGCTCTCATTCCTTTTCATCGAAGTCGGCCTGATGATAGGAATACAGAACAATTATGTCTCGAATTTCGATCTTGGATTCCAGATAAAGGACATAGCACACTGCTGGCTTGGTTTTGAAACCGCGGCCAAAAAAGAGACGGTCAGGGAAGAATTGCTGAAAGACAAGGATATTGTCGATATCGCTTTTGCCAACCAGTCTATTCTGATGGAATCCCCTAGATTGAACACCAGGGAATCCAATGGGGTCACCGCCCGTTTCGCAGGGATTGATGTCAGTCCTAACTATCTGGATTTCTTTAGTTTCGATATTGTGGAAGGGAGAGGCTTCACTGAAGAAGATGGAGAGGCCTCAACAGGGGTGTATGTGGTGAATGAGGCTTTCATGAGAGCTTATCCGGAGATCAAGGTAGGATCTCACATGAAAGGAATCAGGGTCGCTTGTCCTGATACGGATGCGGAGATTGTCGGAGTCGTAAAAGACTTCAATTATCAAGACCTGACACACCCGATAGAACCTTTCGCATTCTATTGTTCCGGCGAGCCGAGTCAAAAAGGAGACCTGACACCAAGATATTTCCGGGCTGAAGTGAAAACCGTTGAAGGGAAATCAGGAGAAGTGGCCGGAAGGTTGGCTGGAATCCTGCACAAAATAGGAGGGACAAAGGATGCCAGGGTGTCCCTTCTCATTTCGTCCGCAAGGAAACTCTATAGCGGGAACGCCGCGGAGAGCGCCTTGGTAAAGACATCCTCCATCTTCTCGTTGCTGCTCGCGCTTCTGGGAATATTCGGACTCGTTTATCTTGAGGCTCAGACCATCCGCAAGGAAGTCGCGATCCGGAAAGTCATGGGAGCATCCACCAAAGACCTGATTTGGATGATGGCTCGGAAGTATATTGTTTTCGGGACTGTTGTGTTCGCCGTCTCCGTTCCTCTGGGAATATGGATAATCAGCCGCTGGATGGAGCAGTTCTCCGAGAAGGCGCCCGTCCCGGCCTGGATATTCTTCCTCGCCTGGCTCATCGTCATCGGAACCACCGTTGCCGTCATCTCGTCCATGGCCCTGGTAGTCTCACAGACCAACCCCGCCACGGAACTCAAGAAGGAATAGAATATGAAAAGTTACCTGAAATTCCTATCCCGGAACAAGTTGTACACGGCCATTGAGGCGGTGGGTCTTGTGGTGAGCCTGGCGTTTGTGTTGCTGACAGGGCACTTCGTGTGGCAGCAAAGGCAGATGACCAGGAACGTCCCGGACTATAAGGATGTATATACCTTCTACCGGTCGATGCGAGGCAGTTCCGGCATCGGGTTCTCCTGGGGAACCGCCCTTCAGGCGAAGGAGGATATTCCTGAAGTGGAGAAGGCGGCCATGTTCTGGAAAGCGATGACAGAAGAAGAGAGCACCATCGACATTGACGGAACTAAATACCATGTCGAGGAGTGCATGGTCGGTGGAGACTTTTTCGATATATTCCCGGCTGAGTTCGAGGCGGGGAACGCGACAACCCTGAACGATGCCTCTAACGCCATAATTTCCAGGTCTTTCGCCAACTTGCTCGGAGGCGAGTCGGAGGCCATCGGCAAGGTTATCGACGGGAAATACACCATTGGCGCTATCATCAAAGACACTCCCAATCCGATATTCGGAGAGCCGGACGTGATAGTCAGTATCGAGAACCTTACCAACAGGAAAAACAGGCCGCACATGCTGGATGTGATTCCGTTTGTGAAAGTCAGGAAAGGGACCGACAGGGCGGAGCTCGAGGTTAAGGCGGATTCCCTGGCAGCAAAGGCCTTCGACGCTTTTGGAGCCAGGAACTTCTTGGAAGACAGCGGATTAGTCAGGTACGATGAGGTCTGGTACTCACCGGCCAACAACCAGAGCCTTAAAAGCGGAAGCCGTTTCTACACGAGGATTATCCTGCTGATTACAATCATCCTGCTTGTCTCCGCGATATTCAATTACATCAATCTTTGCGTGTCCATGACCGGTAAACGGGCCAGGGAGATGGCGACCAGAAGGGTGCTGGGAGCTTCAAAAGAGAGCCTGTTCGGCAACAGGATCCTTGAATCGGTCCTGTTCACGACCATCTGCTTCCTGCTCGCTGTCCTTCTCGCAGAGGCGCTTTCGCCGTGGTTCAACAGGATTATCGGTGCCAGCGTGCCGGTCCGGGTCAGGTACTCGCCGGGATGGCTGGCGGTATATGCCATATTCATAATTCTCGTCTCGTTCATTCAGGGAAGCCTTCCAGCTTGGATAAGCGCCAGATTTCCAGCGATTTCCGTTGTTAAAGGAGAGTTCCGGGCAAAGAATAAGCATGTGTTCAGCAAGGTTTTCATTGTCCTGCAGCATGTGTTCTCGGTAATACTCCTGGCGCTGGCAATCATAATGAGTCTTCAAGTCTCACACATGGTTAACCGTCCGCTTGGCGCCGATGTGGAGAATGATTTCTATGTCCAGTTGACTGATCCGGGACTTGCGGCGGCTTTCAAGGAAAAGGCGGCCTCCCTGCCCTGCGTCAGCAGAATCGGACACAGCACCTATTTCCCCGGGTTGGTCGAGGAAATGGTCACCGAGGACAGTGAAGGCAAACTACTGACCTTGGCGGTTCTCAATTGCGACGCCACGGCATTTGACATGTTCGGGTTTGACATCAAGGAGAAGTTTGAGGAGCCTGCTGTGAGTACGGTGTGGATCTCGGAGAAGGAGATGACCCGTTTCGGGGTGGACAGGAACACGGAGAATCTCGTGCAGCATCACATCATGGGCCGCTCTATCGGAGGAATCATCGGGGATTTCGCCCCGAACGATGTGCTGAGGTACGACTCCGGAACCGGTAGTTATGTGAGAATAGGTCGTTCCGAGGAGCAATATGGCCTGCTGATCGAGACGATGGGGGATAAGAAGGAAGCCCGGAAGAGTCTTTATGGTTTATACAGGGATCTTTGCGTCGAGCGGAACGGGATCGAGGACAAGCCCTACATGTTCGGGTATATTCCCGAGATAATTTCGGAGACGCTGGCGGAGGTGAAGGACAGGCTGTCGCTTGTCAGACTGTTCATGCTTCTGAGCTTATTGCTCTCTGCCCTTGGTCTCGTCGCCATGAGCGGTTACTATGCCGGCGAGAACTCTCGTGACATCGCAGTCCGCAAGGTCTTCGGAAGTACTGTTGAGGGAGAGGTCAAAAAGACTGTCCTTGAATATCTTACCTTGATGGCCATCGCGGCCGTCGTGGCGGTGCCCCTTGCGGTATGGCTCTCGGGCAAGCTTCTGGAGCAATATTCCTACAGGATTTCCGGCTATGGCTGGGTCTTCGCTGTTGCCGTTATCCTTGCCGCTGCCGTAGCCTTGCTCTCCGTCCTCTGGCAGACCCTCAAGGCCGCCCGCACCAACCCCGCCACGGAACTCAAAAAAGAGTAGAATATGAATAGTTACCTGAAATTCTTATCCCGCAATAAGTTGTACACGGCCATCGAGTTCGTAGGACTGGCTGTGAGCCTCGCGTTCGTTATAATCATCGGGTCATACGTGTGGCAACAATTCGCCGTCACACGGGAAAACCCCAACAGGGAGAATATTTACCTCCCAGGGATGCCTGGCTGTCCGGGGCTTACGTACGCATTCCCTGATGTCATTACGGAAATTCCTGAAATAGAGACTGTTTCCAGGTTTTGTGAGGTGGCTCCCACTTATGGGAAGAACGAGGTCCTGTGGGGTGCGGCCGTTGACCGCCAGTTTTTCGATTTGTTGCCAAATTACCGTTTCGTGGAAGGGAGCGCCGACGCGTTGTCTTCCCTGTCCAATATCATTGTCTCGGAATCGTTTGCCAGAAGGTTGAATCTGACTCTTGGAGACAGATTGGAACTGAGTGACAAGGAATATACTGTCGGAGCCATTTTTGAAGATTCCCGGGGAACGGTCATGAAGGTCGTAGAGGCTTTCCTGCCCGTCGAAAACTACAAAGGCGCATGGCAACCCTTTGACAATTTCGGCAGTACCATCTGCTTTATCAAAACTCGTCCCGGTGCGGACAGACAGGCGCTTTATGATAAATTGGAGGAGGTCTGCAAGAAGGTTTATCCAGATATTTACGGGCAATCATTTTTCGACCATCTGGAACTGACCCGTTATGACGAGCTGTTTTTCAAAGAGACAGGTAACCTGTTCCTACATGGTGACCTCAAGACAATCAGGACCCTTCTTTTGGTAGGACTCCTACTGCTTCTTTCCGCCATTTTCAATTATGTCAACCTCACCGTGGCGCTTACCGGGAAAAGAGCCAAGGAAATGGCCGTGAGGCAGTTGTCTGGAGCATCTAAAGGCCAGGTTGTCGGCAAATATATCACGGAATCCATCGTATTCACGGCGGCCTGTTTCGGTGCCGGCCTGCTGATTGCCGAGGCTTTCTGCCCTTTGATGAACCGGCTGCTTAGCAATCCTGACGTCCCCATTCAGGTGGCCTGGAAGCCGGGTTACATCTGTGCCTATGTTGGGATCGTCCTTGTAGTAGGAATAATATGCGGTATTATCCCGGCGGTCATGGCCGGAAGATACAATTCACTGGAAGTGATGAAGGGAGACTACCGGCGAAAGAGCAAGATGGTTTTCAGCAAGGTATTCATCGTTCTGCAGAATGCGCTGGCTGTCATCCTGATCGCCCTCGCCATTACGATGGAGGCCCAGATGCGCAAGACGAAGACCCGCCCGATGAATATCGATGTGAAAGACAAGTTCAGCCTTTCTTTTATCACCCGGGAAGACCAGGCTCCACTGAAAGATGCCCTGGAGCGCCTTCCTTTTGTCAAGCGTGTTGGCCGGTGCTCTGGAGTGCCGGGTATTGGCACCGGTGGGCAATACAGCAAGACAAGGGACGGACAAGACATAATGTACCGCCTTTACCGGATGGACAGTACGGCGTTCCAGATGTTTGATTTCAAAATACTTAAGGATTATAACGCCCCTATATTCAACAGTGTGTGGTTCTCTGACGAGAGCTTTGCCGCTACCGGTTTTGACGAGGACTATCATGACATCAGTGTGCTGAGCCAGCGCGCGAGCGGGTGCGAGAATCTCGCTGGCGTATTCAAGGCTTTCCCGACGAACAATGCCAATATGGGAGAAGAGGAACATGCCATTGTCTGTGTTGTCCGGCCTGAAGACATTTGGATAGGAAGTTATCTGATAGAGACCACGGGTGATAGGAAGGAGGCATATTCAAAAATCATGGAGACCTATGAGGCGTACGCCAAGGACCGTGAGGTGTATTTGAATTACCCTTCCTGGATTGACGAAACCATCGCCGAAGCCTGGAAACCAGCCTTCAACAACATGCGCCTGATGGAAATCTTCATGTTGCTTTCCATCATCATATCCCTTTTGGGCCTGCTGGCCATGAGCACTTATTATGCGGGTGTGAAGTCAAGGGACATAGCGGTGCGGAAGGTCTTCGGCGGCACTGTGGACACGGAAGCTTGGCGAAGTATTCGGGAATATATGATCCTTGTCGGCATAGCTTGTCTCATCGGCATACCGATCGCTGTCTATGCCGTCCAGGAATATCTTAAGGATTTCATTTACAGGCTGGAGGGCTACTGGTGGATCTTTGTGGTCGCTGTTCTTATCACGCTGGTTATCTCCCTGCTCTCCGTCCTCTGGCAGACCCTCCGCGCCGCCCGCACCAACCCCGCCACGGAACTGAAGAAGGAATAATATGTTTTATTTGAAACCAATACGGGGCCTTGGCTCTTTCTTCCGCTCTTCCAGGACAATGTGTCGATATTCCCTCTGTCTTCGTCTTCCCGACTCGCCAACAGGTCCACTTTGGCTCGCAATTCCTTTAATTCAGAAGAAACCGATGATGCGGTCAGAAGATATTCCCGTACTTGGACGAAGGCTCGCATAATTGCGATGTTGGCCTGTATGGCTGTTTCGCTGCGTAAAACAGAAGACAGCATGGCTACCCCTTGTTCTGTAAAAGCAAAAGGAGGATATTTTGGATACTTACCTATTGAGGATTCGTTTAAGGTCACAAATTGTGACCTTATATTGAGTTTCAATGCGTTATACTCCTCTTGGGACAATGTGAACATGAAGTCATCAGGGAATCGGTCCAGATTTCTTCGAACGGCCTGCTTTAAGGCCTTTGTCTCCACTTGGTATAACCTTGCCAGATCGAAGAACCTTGCCAGATCGAAGTCCAGCATCACCTTCTTTCCACGGATTTCGTGGATCAGGTCTTGAATAAGAATCATTTCGTTTGACATAGTTTAAACATTTAGATACAATACTCCATAAAGATAACGATTATTCCATTACAACAATGCGGAACCACTTGAAAATCTTTAATCGAAACTGTAAAGAACTTTACAAAAAGTGTAAAGCTTTACAGTTCCTTTACACTTTTGGATTGTGCGGAAGTTGTTGTGAATTAGGTGTTTAAGTATTATGGCACAGCGGATGTTGCGGATAAGGGGAAATATGATTGTGTAAAGGAAATGAGAAGACAAAGCGACATTTTGATCAAAATACTGTCCCTGGGCATGGGGCTGGCAGTGGGGATTGTGCTCATTGCCAAGGTATTCTTTGAGCTGAGTTACGACAGCTTTTACAAGGACATCGACCGGGTATATACCATCAATACCTGGATATCCAGGCTAGGGGACGAAAAGGATTTTGGCCAGGTGAGCGGCGCCGTGGCGGTGGGCTTTATGGAAGAGGTTCCGGGAGTCGAGGCCGGTACCCGCACCACTTTCGTTTTTAACGGTGACACCTATATGGACGAAGATGGAAACAAGTTGAAAGGCACGCTCGTCTGTGCCGATACCTGTTTCTTCCAGGTCTTCGACAGGCCGATCCTGGCCGGTGATCCGGTGAAGGCGCTGGGCAAGTGGGGCAGCGTGATGGTGAGCCGGAGCTTCGCGGAAAAGATCCTTCGCTCCGCTCAGGATGACATTTCCACCGTTATCGGCAAGCAAATTTACAACGAGGACATGCCTGACCTGAAACTGACCATCGAAGGCGTGTTTGAGGACTTTCCGAAGAATGGCACATTGGACTACGACATCCTCCTCTCAATGGACACCTACGGCAAGCAGAGCACTGATAACTGGTTGGGCAACGACCGGTACAAGGGTTATGTGAAACTGATGCCCGGCGTTGATCCAGCCACGCTGACCGATGCTATCCGGAAGATGCAGGAGGCGCACCAGCCTCTGGAGCAGATAGAGGCCCAGGGTACCAGCCTGAGATATTTCCTGAAGCCCTTCAGCAAGATGCACACTTCCGATCCCGAGGTGAAGTCGCAGGTGGTTCTGCTTTCGATTGTGGCGGCACTGCTCATATTGATCAGCTTGCTCAACTATATCCTGATTGTGATTTCTTCAATGGTCAAGCGCTCCAAGGAAGTGGGTGTCCGCAAGTGCTATGGAGCTGAGGGCAAGCATATTTACGGAATGCTGACGAAGGAAGCATCTCTTCATATCTTCCTATCGCTGGCCCTTGCCGCCATCATCATTTTCGCCGGCCGAAGCATCGTGGAAAACTTGTTGGGAGTACCGTTTACAACGCTGCTGGTGCCGCAGAGCATCCTTGCCATAACTGCGGTACTTGTATTCGTCCTCATCATCTCTATCGTCGTCCCGGCGGAGCTATACCAGCGGATTCCGGTCTATGCGGCACTGAAGAACTATACGGAAAACTCCCGCAACTGGAAGCTCGGCCTGCTGGGCGTACAGGTGCTTATCAACGTGTTCCTGGTGGTGATGATGCTTATCATCGGGCGTCAGTACCAAAAGATTTCTCATGCCGACACTGGATACGATTACGATAACTTATACTATATCAGCATTTTCGATGGCGACAGGCAGGCCATCACCCGTGCCGTCCGCACTCTGGAGAGCCTGCCGGAAGTGAGCGGTGTCGCGACTGCCTATAACCTTCCTTTCCAGGGCTCCAATGGCGACAATGTCTATCTTCCTGACGATGACCGCGAACTGTTCAATATCGCCGACCAGTACGAATGCTCCGACGGTTTCTACGACTTGATGGGCATTGATTTCCTGGAAGGCCGTGCTCCACGTGATTCCTCGGAAATTGTTGTGGATGAGAAGTTTGTGAAGAAGATGGCCGAGTTTGCGGACTGGAGCGATGGCGCGGTCGGCAAGCAGGTATTCATCACCGGTCACGACCGTTCACGTGATTCTCAGCGGCGTTATTTCACTATTTCAGGTGTATATAAGAGTTATATTATCGGCAACCTGACTGGCGTGGACCAGCGTCCCAGTGCCTTATTCTATGGTGAGATAGGGAGCATGTCTTCCTGGATGCCGCATGTGCTGTTCAAATTAAGAGATTCCTCGACTTCGCTCGGGATGGCAAAGGAAGCCCTTGAATCAGCCCTGGAAGGCCGTGAAATCAATATATTCTCTTACGAGGAGCAGATGCGGGCGTTATACGACGACAGCAAGAAGATGCGCGATACTATGGCTCTCGGGTCAGTGTTCTCGCTGCTGATCGCGCTGCTGGGTCTCATTGGCTTCATCAAGGACGAATCGCTGCGCCGCAGTAAGGAGATGGCTGTCCGCAAGATCAATGGCGCCACGACTCAAGACATTCTGGGCATATTCGCTATGGACATTATGAAACTCTCCGCCGTGATGGCTGTCATCGCCTGCGTCGGAGCCTTCTTCGTGGCCCGCAGGTGGCTGGAACAGTTTGCCGAGAAGGTTCCGCTGAATCCGCTGTATTTTATCTGCGGGGCCGTACTGGTGTTGTTGATCGTGTTGGGCGTAGTCGTCCTCAACTGCCTCCGCATCGCCAGCGCCAACCCGGTGGAATCATTGAAGAATGAATAGTAGAATATGAAGATTTTCAGAAAAACAGGCGTTTCAACGCTAATCAATATCCTCGGGATGAGCGTGGCCTTTGCCGCGGCGATGATCCTGATGGTACAGGTGCGGTGGGATGCCACCTATGATGCCAATTTTGAGGGCCACGGGCAGGTGTTCCGGATGGAGAACAACTGGATGGATGACGGACTGTTCTCTTCCAATTTCTGCCGGCCGATGATTGAAAGAATCAGGTTGTCCAGCCCCAACATTGAGGCAGTTGGCACGATGATGGGATTGGGAAATCAGGTTTACTATCGGG